>CAWKIX010000001.1:0-22748 GCA_963849775.1 uncultured Prolixibacteraceae bacterium
TAATCAGACCTGACAGGAAAAGTTTGTAAAGATGTAAATATTCGGAGCATATTGTTGTTTAATGACCTGGAGAGGAGTTTTAATTTCATGATAAAGTTCCAAAAGCCTGTTACTCATAAATCAGGTATCGTTAAGTTACCGAACATTTTCATGAGGCGCCGATGCCAGAAATCTTTTGTAAAATATGAAGAAGTTATTTTTAAGAACAGGTTCTTTTATCCCAAACAACCTGTTCTTACAGATTAAATTTGGTTTGCAAGTTCAAAATGTTCATTATAACAATATATTAAACAACATATTCCTTTCTAATAATCGTTAGAAAAATATTTAACGCTCATTTTTAACTCAATAAAAATAACTTTTATCGAGTGAAGTACAACAGATAAATTTCTGGAAAAGAAATAGCAACGAAATTGGAGATTTGTGATACTAAAAATGAATGCCGACCACACTACCGGCTTTTTCACACGGAAATAGTTGCTGAATTCACCGACGATCCAATCTTTTTTATTTTTTAGAAAAATAAACCTTCACAATTTACAGAATGTATCTAAAAAGTATTTGTAATATTCATAATCAGTATTTAAATTTACGCGCTTTTTGAAATGAAATTTAACCAAAAACAACAACCAAATGAGGGGATTTATTTTTTCTAAAAACCGATTTTTAGGTATAACCAATGCCAAAACAAAAATAGCCCGTGCTACAGGCATTCCTACAACAAAAACAGGTATTCAACGTAAATTAGGTAGTATTATAATTAACATCCTGCTGGGCAAAAAATCCAAATAAAATTGTTTTTTATGAAATGCCCGAGCTGTGATGGAGAATGGACTCCACCCAAAAATGTTCTTTAAGTAAATGTCCTTTTTGCAAAACCGGATTATTGCCAATTCCTAAAAAGGAGAAAAACAGTTCCCAACTGAAGAAATTCTAAAAAATATCATTACTGTTTACGGTAAGGAAATCATGCAACAAGAGCAACGTTTGTCGGCAATGATAGCCGACCTGTTTGCCCACGATAAAAAAAGCAAGAAGCTCCTTATGCTTTCGGTAAAAGAAAAAATACCTCAACAAATGGCGGCATTGCTGGATTTGGAAGACAGGGAACTTAAATTAAATGCAATTCAGACCAATTTTTCAACGAAGGAATTATTGAAAAAAAGGCAATCTCCCGGATTATAAAGTATTGGCGGGCAGCCATGGAGTGGGAAGAACCGGAAGAAAGTTTTGAAATTGTTTGGCACCGTGGGTACTGCGGCTTCAAGAAATTAAATGGTGAAATGATAACTCCATTTAAGTATGATGATGCAGGTAATTTTAATGAAGGATTAGCATGGGTTAAATTAGAAGGCAAATATGGATATATTAATAGTTCAGGTAATGAGGTTATTTCGTTGAAATATAATTATGCGCAAACCTTCAGCGAAGGTTTGGCATATGTTTCATGCCAAAATAAATCAGGATTTATAGATAAAAGTGAAAAATTGGTTACCCACTTTGACTTTTCTTACGGTGGATATTTTAATGAAGGATTGGCATGCATTGAATTAAATCATAAATATGGATTCATCGACAGAAGCGGACGCGAGGTTATAGAAGCTAAATATAATCAAAGTCCCGTTTTAATGAAGGACTGGCAGTGTGTAAGGTTAAAATACAAATAGGGATTTATTGACAAAAACGGCCAATTAGTTATACCACTGAAATATGATGAGGCTGAAATGTTTTGTGAAGGGCTGGCGCGAGTACAGAACTAAATAACAACTCCGGATTTATTGACAGAAATGGGAAAGTGGTTATTCCAATAAAATACGATAAAGTATTTAATTTCAATGAAGGAATTGCTCTTGTGAGTTTAAAAAATAAATGGTGTTTTATTAATAAAGAAGGTAAAGAAGTCATTTCATTGAAATATAATGAATGTTATGGTTTTTATGAGGGATTAGCCATGGTTGGCCTAAATAAACGTGGATACATTAACAATACCGGCTATGAAATAATCCCACGTAAATATGACTTTGCAGCAGCAGTTTTCGAGGAAGGATTAGCATGGGTTGGTCTAAATAATAAATTTGGATTTATTGATAAAGAAGGCAACGAGGTTATTCCATTGAAATATGACTCTGTTGATAGGTTCAGAGAAGGAATGTCAAAAGTCACTTTAAATAGTAAAGTAGGTTTTATTGATAAAAATGGGCAGTTGATAATACCAGTGAAATATGATGATGCTTTTTATTTTAATGAAGGATTGGCAAAGGTTAAATTTAATTCAAAATGGGGATATATTAACAAAGTTGGAAAGGTGGTTATACCTTTAAAATATGAAAGAGGTGCTGTTTTTTATCAAGGAAAAGCAAGTGAAAATTTGATGGTAAAATTGGTTTTATTGACAGACAAGGAAATTGGATAAAATAATAAATTATGAAAGAATTCAAACCAAACGAAAGAATAGAATTAAAAGTGGGCGGAAACGTTACCATTAAAAAGAAATTGGGTGAAGGTGGCCAGGGAATTGTTTACCTGGTGGAACTGAACGGAAAAAATTATGCGTTAAAATGGTATACTCAAAATTGTACACAAGCGTTTTATAACAACCTGGAAAACAACATTAAAACCGGGGCGCCAACAGATGCATTTCTTTGGCCGCAATATTTAACCGCATGGAAAGAGGATCGTTTCGGTTATATAATGGATGTACGTCCGCCTGAGTATCATGATTTTTCGCATTTACTTTTGGCCAAAATTCGTTTTGCCAGCCTGTCGGCCATGATTAACGCAGCCCTTCAAATCAGCAATGCATTCAGGCAGCTACATCGTAAAGGGTACAGTTATCAGGACCTGAACGACGGCAACTTTTTTATCCATCCAAAAACCGGAGATGTATTGATCTGCGACAATGATAATGTGGCGCCTTATGGCGAAAATCTCGGCATCGCAGGAAAATGCAGGTACATGGCTCCCGAAGTGGTGCTCAGTAAAAGTTTACCCGATTCAGATTCCGACCGTTTTTCGCTGGCTGTCATTCTTTTTATGTTGCTGTTCAACAACCATCCGCTCGAAGGCAGGCTGGTTGCCTCGGTGCCTTGTTTAACCGACGAGATGGAACGCCGGTTTTATGGCAGCAGTCCGGTTTTTATATTCGATCCGTCAAACGACAGTAACCGCCCGGTTATGGGTATTCATAGTAACGCCATCAAAAGATGGCCGCTTTTTCCAAAGTTTATTCAAGAGGCATTTATCCAGGCATTTTCATCCGATTTCATTAATAACCCAAATAGGCGAAATCCCGAAAATGAATGGCAGAAACTATTCCTTCGCCTGCGCGACCAAACCGTACTTTGCACATGTGGAGGTGAAACCTTTATTGATCCGGATGAAATGGATTCGAAATGCATTAGCTGCGGCAAAAAAATAGAAAAGCCACTAACTTTAAAAATATCGAGAAATCAGGTGGTAATGTTTCCCGGTAAAAACATTTACAACCTGCACACAAAGTTAAGCGACGACTTTACTACGATTACTGGTGAAGTAATCCGAAATAAAAAGAATCCCAATCTCTGGGGCATAAGAAACCTGTCTATGGACACCTGGATTTGTGAATTACCGAACGGAGCGCAAAAAAACATTAACAGCAACGAGGTGGTACCTGTTTTAAAAGATATTAAAATAGGATTTGGAGCAGGCGTAAAGGGAGAAATTGTTTAAGAGATACATTGACATTATCGGAAATGAAATTAATTATAGTATAAAGAAATAAAAACATGAATGATTTATTATCAGCAGTATCTATTCCCCGCCGGACAATGGTACTGTTTTTTATGGTTGATACATCCGGCAGTATGTACGGTGATAAAATTGGATCGGTAAATGAAGCTATTAGGGAAGTGATTCCAGAGATCAAGGATATTTCAGAAGAAAATGCGGATGCATTGATTAAGATTGCCGTATTGCAATTTTCATCGGGGGCACAGTGGCTGTACGAAAAACCGGTTGACTCGGACCAATTTGTATGGAACAATCTTGATGTCGGCGGATTAACCGACATGGGCGAAGCATTTAAAACGCTGAATGAAAAGTTATCGCGTAACCAGTTTATGGCTGATGCCATTGGTTCTTATGCGCCGGCAATTTTTATGATGTCGGACGGTGAACCCACGGATGACTATAAAAAAGGCCTGGAAGAGTTGCGTAAAAACAAGTGGTTTAAAGTGGCTATTAAAGTAGCTGTTGCAATTGGTGCTGATGCAAATACCGATATTCTCAAAGAATTTACCGGAAATGAAGAATGCGTATTGACAGTCCGCTCGCCTCAGGCACTCCGAAAAATGATTCGTTTTGCAAGTGTAACAGCCTCACAAATTGGAAGCAAAAGTTCAGGAATTGGAACCGATACGTCAGCAGATTCAAATCAAAAAGCACTTGACTTTGCCGACCAAATGAAAACTTTTCAACAAGACAATACTGATCTGACCGACATTCAGGATGGATGGTAAGATAAATTATTTTACTCATGTCAAAATTTGAAGTTTTTCAGGTAAGGGAAACAGGAGCTTCGCATATAAAAGATGGAAAACCCTGCCAGGATTTTGCACTCACTTCAGTGGGAAAGGAATATGCGGTGGCTGTCGTTTGCGATGGTCATGGCGGAAACAAATATTTCAGAAGCGAAAGTGGGTCAAAACTTGCCGCCGAACAAGCGTTGGCTGCAATTCATGAATTTATGAAAAGCCGGTTCATTAAAAATCCGCAAGGAGGAAAAATAATTGACACCTTATTGGCACAGCCTAAAAAATTCATGAATCAACTGGCCGCCAATATCATCTTTAAATGGAGGGAAGCAGTTGCAGAAGACCTGGCCGTTAATCCCTTCACCGAGAAGGAAAAGTCAGTTCTTTCACCAGTCGAAGTAACTGATCTTGAAAAAAATGATGGATGGATTAAAGCCTATGGGACCACATTAATTGCAGTCGTTCGTGCCAAAAAATTCTGGTTTGGCTTGCATATTGGCGATGGAAAATGTGTTGCTGTGAGTGAAAGCGGGGAATATTCACAACCCATTCCCTGGGACGAAAAATGTTTTCTGAACCAGACAACATCACTTTGCGATACTCAGGCATTGTCGCGTTTTCGATATTATTTTGATGATAAAAACCTTCCGGTTGCCATCTTCACAGGCACTGACGGAGTTGACGATACTTTTGGGACAGATGAGGGTTTACATAATTTTTATAAAACAGTATTAGAACTATTTTCCGAAAAGGGAGTACCGGAGGGCATAAAAGAATTGCAAAATTATTTGCCGTCGCTTTCTGCAAAAGGGAGCCAGGATGACATCTCGATTGCCGGGATTTTTTATTTTAAAAAATAGAATAATCAGCCGGGCATAATTTGTAGGGTCAGCCGTAAAGTATGTGCTGTAACCAATAAAAGTTGCGCGTACAATTCGCAGGTGCATAAACCGATTAGTTGGACAATGAAGAAACGATACATTAGAAATATTGCACTATTGATTGTTCCTTTTTTGCTAATAATTGTTGTAAATGAAATTATACGAGCAACAATGAAGGAAAAAATACATTCAGGGTATTCCATATCGGTAATAAATTCTATTGATAAGAACGCAGACAAATGCACTTGGATCTGCCATGATAACACTCGATTTTGCAAAGAGAACCATGTGAAATATTTGCACCCATTTTACAAATACACTGATACTGCCTATTTTGGGATAATTAATTTATTGCAGAAAATGGGAAATTACAGATTAGCAAACGTAATTATTCTTATAATACTGGTGCCATTATTCATTTGGTTTTTTATTATCAAATCTTTGAATATGCAGGATGAAATTAGAAAGTTAGAACGAAAACAATGAATGAATTTACTGAATTAGGAAAGTTCATATATACTTATTGTACAGAGTTTATTATCAATCTCTCAAATATTTTAAATCTATCTTACTATGAAATAAACTTTATCATATTTTGCGTTCTGTATCCAATCTTGTCAATTGCTTCAATGAGCATTTTCTTTGTACAAAAAATAAGATTAAAAAAAATTAAAGCATACAACCAAATGAAGTGACTTGCAGTTAATCCGGAAATATCTACCTGCACCTCGCACCCGAACGTGTTGGTGCTGATTGATAAGAATTTAGGCAGGTTCATTTTCTGTTTTTCCTAAGAAATCCATAAAAATATTTTCAAGTAAATCATAAGGATGGTATCCCAAAATAACCACTCCTTTGCCGCTTTTATTTTTCAGTATGATGCCCGGAAGACAGTTGATCCTGTTCTTCTCTTTCCTGAGCAGGTCATTCATGAAATCATCTATCCCATTCCCTCTTTCAAAATCGTTTCTGAAACTGATTAAAGTCGAAACCGGATTCCGGTTCGAAAAAAAATTCTTCGGCCACATCGAGAATGACCTGGTTTTTTGAAATATTACGGCTGTTCAGCATTTGCTGCTTTTCGTAACCGGTTTAGCAATGAATCATGGTATTTGTACTCCCCGCCCCCTTTAACGCCTGCCTGGGCTTTCTTAACTACCTTATACTGAATTGGCATATATTTTTTTTATTGATTTACAATGTTTAATTAAAAAGTTTTTTGTAAACTTGGAACTTAATATCCATTACAAGGTTACAAAAATTACTTCACTTCTTCTGCACAGAAAATCACAATCTACTGCACAGTACATTTTTTAAGCTACGCAAAAAACTCCATTTTTCTACGCAGCAAAATCAAAACACAACGGGACATCTTTTGCAACAAATGCAGAGGTAATTTTTTCAGTTCAGGACATGTCAGTTGTCATAACGGCACATTACAAGCAAAAAAGCATATATACTGACCAAACAGCCGGAATAACATGTTCCATTGACAACTATTCAAACACCCGGTGGAACAACAGAAATTATTCCTTCCACCAGCTCCGACGATTGCCTCACTACCACTATCAACGATTTTGATTTATATTCACCCAGAATTTTTCCCAATCCAGCTTCAAAAGAATTAAACATTCAATTTCATTCGAATGACGAATATGAAATAAGGATTTTAAACAGCCGGGGCCAGGAAGTTTTATGCGAAACGGGAGAAAATAATACCCGGCTGAACATCCAAAACCTTACTGTCGGAAATTATGTAGTTGTGATTATCTCAAATAGTAAAACCTGGCAGAAAAAGTTTGTGAAGATGTAGTTTTAAGGACAATGCAAATTACTTGAACGGTTCAAGCGAATTATCTTTAAGTGCGCAATGCCTTAAAAAACATAAAGAGGAAACATGCTAATACCCGAACATAATATTGAGGAAGAATCAATTTCAATAAAAATAGATATAAAATCAATTTTGTATGTTATCCTATATAATTATATTTTCGGGTTATTTGATAATCACTAATCAATACTTTTGCTGAAATATTTAGTCTGGTTGTCAATTTCCGAATCATTTCAACTGTCAATCTGCGTCTACGATTTAAAATCTCCGAAACCCGGCTCTTGCCACCAATCTCAGAAATCAAATCCACTTGTTTAAGGTTCATTTCTTCCATCCGTATCTTGATTGCCTCAATCGGATCAGGAGCTTCGATTGGATAATGTTTGTTTTCATAATCGTCAACCATAAGTCCACGTATTTCCAGCTCATCACTCTCCGGAGTACCGAGCTTTGCATCGAAAATTTCTTCCAATCTTTTCAATGCTGCTCTATAATCCGCATCTGTTTTAATCGGTTTTAATTCCATAATCATCAATTTTAAATACTATTAGCATCAATTTTGTCATAATCAGAATGAGTACCTATGAACCGGACGAAAGCTAATTGATGTTCAAAATTGAATTTTACCACCAACCGGTAGGAGTTGCCTTTTATATTAAATACTATCCTACTGTCTTTTAAGATACTTGCATTAATATAACTCTGCTTAACATCATTGGGTGTTTTCCAATCCGAATTCATTGCTGTATCATACCAGGTCTTTAAATATTGTTCTGAATCAGGATGTTTTTCCCAAAACTCTCTCAGTGTACTTTTTGCAAATATCCTTTTCATAGTTCGCAATCTATGAACAAAGATAGAATAAAATTCTCAATTTGGGAACTTTTCATGTAGGATGTTTCTTTGTATGTTTGCTAACAATTAAAAAAAAATCATTCTCAGTGTGGAGCGATTAAAAGTATTTAAATTCCCCCCCCATCTAAGGTTATGAGATACCTGCTTTGGTAAGAATAATTGTTGGTTTCTGTACAAATCCCATCATCATATACAAACAGTTATTTGACTGACATATCAGATGTCCTTCAAAATTCAATTCGCACTCCAATAATTTTCAGATCAAAACATTTCAGCTGATATCACCACACATTTCAAGCAATAAAGCATACATACTGATCAAACATTTAAACCAAAAAATAGAGGCATGCATAAACATAACACCTATTTACTTTTCCAGTTGGTAAAGATATCCCTTGGTAGGTTGCTCCCCAGCAGAGCCCATCTCCGTTTGTCCTTACAATGAAATATAAACAGAATTAGTGAAAAGGAAATAAATATGTTATTCACAGAAAGTTTAAAAAACAAAACTTAATGTCAACCCATATTTATGAACGGTCAAAAAGATAATTAACAACGTAATAATCCCAACAACAAACCTCGGCAAGTCGGTTTTCGGTGCTCCTAATTTGATTTTAATTTCAAAATTTTATCCGTTTGGGTAAGCTTATTGTTTGTGACCTGCATCACGTAAATTCCCGGTTTCAGAAAACCCACATCCAACTGATACAATTTTTCTCCTGCCAGTAATTTTTCCAAAACAGTTTTGCCTTCAGAATTGCTGATTCTTACCAAAATATTGTCTCTTACATCCTGTTCAAGATTGATATTTAAATATTTGTCAAATGGATTGGGGAACACTGAAATCAGGTTATCAACGTTAGATGTTAAATCTTCCGAATTAGTGAAAATCAGGCTTATCGTATTGGAACTGAAACAACCATATTTGTCGGTTACCGTTAGCGAAAAATCCTTTTTCGGATTGACCGAATCAGGCTTGCTGGCATTGATAAACTCTAAAGTTGACCCGTCATTCCACGAATAAGTAAACGGGAATTCACCATTGTTGATATAGGAATTAATTATTAAAGAACTGTCGGTTGATCCCCATTCTTCGACAGTTAAAGTAAAATCTGGCTGCTGGTGAAAAACGACAGTCGTTGTATCCGCGCCGGTTCTTCCGGTTCCGTCGCTAACCTGTACAGTATAAACACCTGGGTATGTGGTTGTTATAAAATTATCAGTACTTCCGTTCGACCAGAGATAATTATATCCTTCGTCAACCTGAATTAAAGCATTGTCTCCCTCGCAGAAACCGGACATTGTATCCAATCCCAGCGGGATGCTGGCTTCGTATGCTCCCAGGCTTCCATCATAAGGCGAAGCAATATAGGCTGTTTTCATGTCGTTTGAAAAGACTGAAAAAGGATCTCCCGAGCTATAATTATCATCAGTGCTAAAATGCGCCACTTGTTTGAGCTTCAATTTCCCTGTTGAAACCGACCTGTAAAACGAGAGTGCAAACTTGTTTTCGTTCGAAACTGCAAGAAAATATTTTCCATCGCGGCTTATTGAGATACTACCCAGCCTATACAAATTTTCGATGTTTAATTTGTCATAATTCATTTCAAACTCAAACGTCAGTTTGCCATTTTCGGGATTTCGTTTAAAACAGAATAATGAAGTGCCGGCTGCATACAAATATTGGTCGTCGGGACTGATGGCAAGCGAAAAATTCCTGTCAACCATAAACGGGTATTCAGTATTTAAAAGGGTTTCTACGAGTTCGGGATTGCCGTTTTCGCCTCTTTTATAAACCGAAATTCCATTCGTGGAAAAAGCTGTACTCGAAAAGACATACAAATTTTTACTGTCGTTGCTGCTAATCATTTTTTTATAACCTGCAAGGCCTCCATTATCCGGTCCGTTGGTTAATAATTTCGAATTGAAAGTTAAATCATTGGTTGTGCTGTTTACTTTATAGTTGACAATGTTATAGTAGGTGGCAGCATATAAGTTTTTACCGTCAGAGGGATTAACAATTTCCGAGATTACTTCGTCCTGCATATTATCAGGTGCGGTGTACGAATTAAAAAAGGACAACTCGCCCGAAACAGTATCCCGGTTTAAAACCCGTATGCCATACATGTTCGTTGATGAAATGTAAACGGTTCTTTCATCCGGACTTAGCTGAATATCTTTGACTGCACCAATTTCCGGCCCGAGTTCATTCCATAAAATATTTTTCTGAAAATCAAGACTTCCGTCCTGAAGGCGTTTATAAAACCCAATTGTGTTGTACCCTGATTCGGCTATCGTATAAAGGAATTTTCCGTTTTTGGGCATAACAATACCTCTGATATCAGTCAGGCCTTTTATTTTATTCTGTTCGTTCGAAATCTTCTTCGAATAAGTAAGTGTTCCGTCGGTATTGTTTCTGTCGAAGATAATGAGTGAACTGTTGTATTTGCTTAACACATAAACCTTTGATCCTGATTCTGATATTTTTAAAGCCGACAGGCTGTAAAACCCGGTAAAATTATAGTCTTCCTGTATTTTTTGAACAAAAGTTATTTTACCTGATTCAATATTTCTCTTAAAGACCATTATCCCTGTAAAATCTGTCAGATACAGGTTCTGATTATCGGAACTGGCGGTTAGGGTGGTTTCATTCCAGAAATGCTCGTAATAATCGCTGATTGTAATTTTATCACTGTATTTTAATTCTCCGGTTGTTTGGTCAGCTTTAAAAGTAAAAACCGAATTATGATCGGAGAAGTACAAGAACTTGCCATCGGCAGATAGCGTAAGACTTTTTATTTGCGAAATTGTATCGGCTGCATTTATTTTCTGGACCAATAAAAGGCTGTCATTTTCAGTTCGTTTAAATACACAAACCGAATTTTCATAGTTGCCACGCGATGTTGTGTAGATAAACTGATTGTTACAAACAATATTGTTGATGTTTTTTATTCCTTCAATTTTTTCTTTTAAGGTCAAATTCCCCGAATCTGAATCGATGGCAAAAACTTTCAAAGCATGTTGTTTCGTATCATCTTCTCTTGCCAGATAAAGATTCTTACCATCAGGAGAAATTGCCATATCGGTAAAAGCCCCATATCCAAATTCAAAATCAATAGTATTTTCGAAAGTCTTCACATAATCCAATCGGCCAGATTGCAAATTACCCGAAAAAAGTAAAAGTTTATTGTCGGCAACAATATAAAACCAACGCTGGTCAGGTGTCGCTTTAATTTCATCGTCGTTGGCAAGACCGTGAATATCCGACACAGTTTTCAATTCCACAAATTCCGGATTTTCAGTTGACCCTGGCATAAACAAATGAAGGCATGATGAATTTCCGACAATGTACATGTTCCCATTATTGCCGATTTCCAATTCATTTGGATACTTTAAACCTTCAATACCACCTTCGCCTTCAAAGTAATTATGGATTAATTTAAACTGGGCACTGCAGTTTAGCGCGACTAATACGCTGATCAAGAAAGGAAGTTTTTTCAACATAATGGCTTTTGTACATTGTTTAACAAACCAATTTTTGAATGTTTGTGTTGATGGCGGTTATCATCATTCGTAAAGAATATTAAATTTTTCCAGTTCAAATATAAATAGAATTATGACACCCGGATATGAAATTAAATATGATTTCCAAACTATATTTTATGATTACCCTGCTTCCCCTGGATGCCATTTTTTCGGTAAGATGGGATCTCTTTTTATTCTCCATGTTTTAAGATGAGAATAGCAGTCCTTAATGGATAGCATCCCGGAAAAATAGTCGTGGACAGCGCCGGCAAAAACAGAACCAAAAATAATCCAGATGTATGCCACCGGTCTCCACATAGCACCGGCAACAGCACCAAAAATAGGTCCTAAGCCGGCAATATTCAGAAACTGAATAAGAAATACTCTCCACCATGGCATAGGAATGTAGTCCACGCCATCTGTCATGGTAACCGCCGGAGTTGCCCGGGTTCCGTCAGCACCAAACACTCGCTCGATGTATTTGGAATAAATGTAACCATCAATTATCAGACTGTTTTAATTTGACACCATAATTTGTATTCAATTTGAAACTGATGTTCCTTTATTATCTAATAATCTTTGTGACAGGTTTCGGACATATTGGTTTTCATCATTGGTAAGATTTTTTATTATTTGATAAATTTCTTTATCCTCCTCAAGATGTTCTTCAGAAATCAACCTAAAAATCAGATTGAGCATTCCCACACCTAGCGACTTTTCTTTATACAAATTCAGCAATCCCACTGCTACATTATCATTAACTTCTCCAAGACCAATAAATTTCCATAGTATTTCATATTTAATATTCATTTCAACATTCGGCATTATATTAACCAGTTGCTTCTGAATAACTGCATCAGTTAAGATTTCAGGTTTAAAATAATTCAGCGCCTTGTTGGCGAGTGCGGTATTTTCCGATTTTATATTCTCTATTATTTGCTGATAGAAAGCATTGTGGTATTCCGGAAATTTCTCCACACTGCTAATCGCCCAGAAATGGTAGGCAAGATTTGGATTGTTGAACATTAAAGTGAGAAAATCATTATCCAATCTGTCTTCAAGGATTTCAAAAATTGCTTTTTGTACCGGCCCGTAAACTGTGTGCCACAAGGTATAACAAGTATAAACAGCATTTTTTACGACAACGTCGGCTAGGGCAGGTTGAGTAGCAGCAGTATATCCATCTACTTTGTATGCTTCATATGGATCTATTGAATCCGGAATGAAAACCAAATCTTCCTGTTTTAGCGACTTTAAAATTGAAGCTGTATCCCGAAGGATGCCATCAAGCTTGTAGAAATCTTCCGGTGCAAATTTTGTGTGGTCTGATTTGGTGAGTGGTTCATTTTCCGGAATGTGCATTCCAAGATAATTACCCACACCATCCCAAAATAGCCAAAGACTAATCATTTTACATTCACCGGATTTACAAACATCTTTAAAAATATGGCGGCCAAACCAAATGGTTAATCCATCTTCATTCTGTAATTCAAAAATTTCTGGTCCTGATAGGGAATCGGTTTGGTCTTCAAAATAATGAGTAATCAATGTGCCTTCCATGGCCCAGAAACCAGTTATTGGGCGTTCCGGGAAAGGCTTTGAAAAACCAGTAAACATCATAATTCCAATTGTAACCAGAAAGAAAAGAATAAATTTCATCTTATCATTTTTAATCCTCTATATGTATTTAGTCTAACATCAAAATAAATACATTTCGCTCAATTTTTTTTAATGTTTGAACGCTTTATTTGATACAATCTGTTTAAAAATTCTCCTCTATTCATTCTCCTGGCCTGCATTATAAGCTTCTCATCCTCAATATCCAGTCTCGTTATCCATTTCTCAGCCAAGGCCGTTTCAATTCTCTTTTCTGGTTGAATATCATGATATGGGAAAGCTTCAGTCCATTGGTTTTCATTAGAATCACTGAGCTTTTCAGGACGTTTATATAAATCCTTAACTTTATCAGGATCGTATAAATCCTGGAACAAACCAAGATTGCCAAAATATTGAACAGCTTTAAAATAAGGTGAGCCTGGTGGAACATCAGAGGTATAAAATGTTAAGGCACCTAAATCATGCAACCTATCTTGCAATTGGTTGATATTTATATTTCTGGGTTCTACTTTATTTTTTACTGATTGGGCGGCCGCCAGTCCTGCTGCCTGACCCAAAGCTGTCCAGGTTGGTTCCATTCTGATTGCCCCATATCCAACTCTACTTGCTGATACAGGAACTGGAGCGAGCAAACCATCCACATCCTTTGGTAATAGCACAGGATAAGGCACTTGCCATGGTCTGGTTGCTGAACTAGTGTTACCTAATAATTCACAATCATTACATCCACATGTATAGTATGTACCATGACTGTTAAAACTGTAGTCTCCTATGGCAACTGCTTTTTCAAAAGCAGGAGCTCGTACACTTCCTTTTTCGACTTTACCATCCTTTTCTGTATAAACATACTCACCCACTAACCTTCTTCCTTCTCTTACATATAATAATGGTGGCCAATGTCCATATTCCTCATATTCATCTTTTGGTAAATTCCAAGGCCTAATTTCTTCTTGAATTTTAGATAAAACCCGTTCATCATTTTTAAGAAAATAAAACAATCCTATAGTATGTTGTTTTGCTTTTTCCCAAACCTGCTGACGCACTTCTGGTAATCCTTCTGGCCACACATCAGTTTCATTGCAGATTTTGAAACTCATTTTAGAACCTTTTTTATCATTGAAGTCAGCTTTTTCATTAGGCACCTGTCGTATTGGTCCCCTAATAATATCATCCAGTTCAATTATTTCACCATTTTTCATACCCTCTATTAATATCTGATAATTGTCTGGATTATAATTATCAGGTTTAGGAATCGGCAGGCTATTTTCAGGGTTCTTAGTCAATGTTACTCTGAAATTATAACACTGAACATGCCAATCTTTAGGTGTAGCAGAAGGTTCCCCGTATTTTTCAGGCCCCTCTGAACCTACCGTATATTCAGCCCCTGCAGCAGCAATTAAATCTCCCTCATAAGTAGCATCAATAAATACATTACCATAATATTCTTCTAATCGATTGTTATTTAAATCTTTTACTCTAATCGATTGTACTTTTGTTTTGGTACCATTTAAAATTAAGGTTTTAGCAGAGACTAACCTATGCTCCAGGATTATTTCCAGATTTTCATGTTCCCTTAACATTTCTAAAAAAATCTTTTTGGCTACTTTCGGCTCATAATAGGCTCCTTTCCAGCAATCTCTTACTTGTTGCGAATTAAGACCATAGGTGTCAATATAGTGCTTTTCAACCCTTCTCATAAATTCACGCCAGGTACCACCCAAGGATTCATAGGAAAGGAAATCTGTATGTAATAATCCACTGGAGGTCAGCCCTCCAATATGTTCTGTTTCTTCGATTAAAGCTACAGTTACACCTTCTCCTGCTGCATTTACTGCTGCTGCAATTCCTGATGGTGTGGCACCGTAGATAATGACATCATATTTTTCATTTTGAGCACAAAGCCCGAAAGTTGTTAGTGATTTTAATACTATAGCTAATATTAAGATACATTTAATCATTTTTATATAGTTTAATTAATATAGAACTATATTCGATACCTGGCAGATGATATTTATTACCAGTCCAGAGTAACTTCCTGAGGAAGTTTATTCTTTTTAGCTGCAATAGCGGATACTCTTCCTGCTGCTTGGCCTAGAGCTACTGAATTACCTGTCACTCTGTAGCTTGAGTGTGCAATAAAATCACCACTAATGCACCTCCCTGCCATCATTAAACCACCAACATCTTTTGCAATTAATGATCTTAATGGAATATCGTAATCTTTACTTCTTATTCTCTGATTGTAAGATATATCATTAGATTCTTCATCTTGTTTACTAACAGAATGAACATCTACACCAAAAGTAACTCTGCAAACAGCATCTTTAAAACGAGAACCTTTAATTAGATCCTCTTTTGATACCGTATATAAACCATGTATTCTTCGACCTTCCCTGGTTCCAATCTGTTCAGGAGTTGCCACCAATCTTATATTTTTCCACAAACCACCATTAGACTTTAAACTATCAATAATATTATTCACTTCTTTTCTTGCTATTAACGTTGCTTTAGTCACCTCAGCAGCATTAAGTGGTGAATAACCATATTCATGGTTCGCCATCATCATAAATAAGTCTTTACGAATCGGATATAGTCCTGGATTAAGATAGGATGGATTAAATCCTCCTTTCTTTATTTCCTCCAATAACCTTTTCTTTGAACCCTTGTCACCGGCCCATCTTGAAAATTCACGTATTTCATCAAAATTAATACCACTTACAAGAACCAGCATACTAAATGGCTGAAGGGCATTATCACCTTCTCTTCCAAAATCAAAACCACAACCACTTAAAGCAGCAAGGTCTCCATCGCCAGTAGAATCGACAAATACCTTTCCTTTCCAAGCCTCTCTTCCTGATTTTGATTCAGTCACAATATGAGTAAGCCGGTTTTTATTATCTTTAACGGAGGCAACTACTCTTGTATGAAAAAGAATGTCAACACCTGCTTCAAGACATAATTCTTCTAACAATAACTTCATAATTTCAGCATCAAATGAAAGAATTGAACCAGTATTAATGTCCTTACTTACCCCCTTTCTGGTAAATAAATGATCTTCAATTTCACGCATTAGTCCTGGTTTATTCGCTTGATCTAAAATCCACGTTAATAAACCAGATGTCCAAACTCCTCCAAGACAACCATGGGCTTCGATTAATAATGTTTTAGCCCCATTCCTACCTGATTCAATAGCAGCACAGACTCCAGCAGGACCAGCTCCACTCACTACTACCTCATATTCCCCCATAACCTGTACATTTCTTTCTGGCTCCCAAACAGAATTACCATTTGGTAATTTCTGACTATATTTATTAATTCCAGGAATAGAAAGAAGTGGACTTAAAGCCCCTAATTGTATAAAATTCCTTCTTTTCATTATTATTGATAATTTTTATTGGTATCCAATTTCATTGCTATAGAAGAACAAACGATTAAACGAAAAATACAGAAAGGGATCTTCAATGGTTATCTTGTAAGCACAAAATAAGATTTCGACAAAAAATATCCCTTTCTGGATGAAAATATTAATAATTTGGACTTTGTTCAAGATTAGGATTAATGTCAATTTCAGCTTGTGGTATTGGCCATATGTAATCTACATTTTCTCTGAAACTTAATTCTCTAAAGAAAAAATAGCCTTCATCATTAAGAGTATATCCACCGTCATAATTTTCTGGATCTTTGGTGATTCTCATACCATATATCGGCCCTTGAAGTTCTATATGAGCTGTGCGCCACCTGAATAAATCAAATAATCTTAAACCTTCAAAAGCCAGCTCAACCCTTCTTTCTCTTCTTAAAATTTCTCTTAATTTTTCTGGATTAGTTTCTGTCACAGGAGGCATATTAACAGCTTCTCTTTGTCGAACTTGATTTATAGTTTGATCGAGCAAATCCTGTGTTATAGGATCACCTGCTTCTAATTTTGATTCTAAATAACTTAGAAGAATCTCGGCATATCTTATAACAGGAAAATCTGCACCATAATCAGTCATATTTCCTTCGTAATCTTCGTCGGAAAATTTTCCAAGTGCAAAACCTGTCCACTTTCTTCTTGGTAATCGATCAGGTGAACTGCTAGAGTCAGGATGAGCAACATATAATCTATCTTGAAATATAGTATATTCAGGTATAAAAGTTAATGCATAGAGTCTTGGATCCCTATTTTCATAAGGTTTATCAGGATCATAAAGAGTGGACTCATCAATGGTTTTTCCATCAATCATTTCAAATTCATCAACTAAATTTTTAAATATATTCCAATTATGCCAACCTCCAAAAGAAAAAGGAGTTGATTCCTGAATTATTCTATCTCCGAAACTACCTGCTTTTCTCTTCAAAGCCCAAATAACTTCGTTATTTATTTCTCCATCATCTTCAAATAACTCCTTATAGCGAGGATCTATTTCGTAAACATCCATTTCAATAATTTGCTCATATACACTGGCTGCTTCGCTCCATCTTTTTTCTGACATTAATAATCTTCCTTTTATAGCGAGAGCTGCTGCTTTTGTTATTCGTCCATCTTCTGCATAGGGCCTTGTTACGGGTAAGGATTCAGCTGCCACAGAAAGTTCGGAAAGCACAAACTCTATTACTTCATCTTTAGGAGTACGTGAAATACTATTAGCTTGATCAATATCCAGAACTTCTGTTACTAGAGGTACATCACCCCACAGTTGGGACATCCAGAAATAGTAGTAGGCTCTAATAAATCGAACTTCAGCGATCATCTCCGCTTTCTTTTCTTCATCCATTTCTACTGAGCCAATGTTTTGCAAAAAATTATTTGTTTTGGTAATGTTTCTATAAGAGCTATTCCAAAACCAGGTAATAGCAAAATAACTTGGATCCAAAGT
Source organism: uncultured Prolixibacteraceae bacterium (assembly GCA_963849775.1). Classification (GTDB taxonomy): domain Bacteria; phylum Bacteroidota; class Bacteroidia; order Bacteroidales; family Prolixibacteraceae; genus Draconibacterium. The sequence goes on from CAWKIX010000001.1 coordinate 18,080, forward strand.
TCCATTAGTAAAAGGTTGCGTTCTTGAATCTTTATCATCACCATTATCTGTCATTCCATCTAAAACTAAATAAGCATATGACTTCTGAAATGTATATCTGTATGGTCCATCGCTGTATCGTGGTCCATCATTATATACTCCGGCCAAAGCCAACATTGCATCCTCTTCAGATTGCCAAAATGTTGCATCTGACAATTGATCGGTGGGTTGTCTGTCAAGAAAATTATCATCACAAGCAGATAACACTAGTAAAAATATTATTAAGCTTAGAAATATTCTAATAGCAAAATTCTTTTTCATTTTTTCTTATTTTAAGGTTAGAAACTAGCATTTATACCAACACTTAATACTCGTGTAGGTGGATACAAAGAACTATTTGATACAGTTTGCATTTCAGGGTCCCAACCCGGATAAAAATTATCAAAAGTAACTAAATTAGAGCCACTAAGGTATATTCTGAGCCTTTCCATGTTGATATCATTTAATATACCTGTTGGTAAAGAGTAACCAATTTGAAGATTATTGATTCTCAAATAGGTTGCACTTCTAAGCCAGTAAGTAGATGTTGTAGTAAGAGGATTCCCCTTCATATTTTCCATTCTGGGATATTTGGCATTTGGATCTGGATCGTCTGCTGTCCATCTATTATCCACCATCCATTGTTGAGGAGTACTACTATCAAAAAATCCCCATCCCTCGTGAGAATCCAATAAATCATCTACACCGGCTACACCCTGTAACTGAATTGAAAAATCAAATGCTTTATAATCTGCAGAAAGTCTTGCTCCAAAATTATATTTTGGGAATTCGCTTCCAATTACTCTTCGGTCATAATCTGGTGTAACCACCCCATCAGGTGTACCATCAGGACCGCTAATATCCTTTAGTCGGATATATCCTGGTTTACTCACAAAAGGTTGATCCGGATAAGCAGCTATATCATCCTCTGAAACAAATAACCCATCAGCTTCGTATCCGTATATTGCAGCTAATGATTCACCAACAAATAATCCTTGTGCAATATCTCTTTCAACACTATATAATGATATCACTTCATTTTTCACTATTGAAAAATTGGGTGTTATTGAATAGTTAAAATTCTTTATAGAGTTTCTATATGTTAATTGAAAATCCCATCCTGTATTTTCTACAATTCCTGCATTTTGTTCAGAAGGAATCAAACCTAAAATTGCAGATGTTGAAATATTATAAAGAATACCTTCTGTCCTTTTTACATAAAAATCGGTAGTAAAATTTAGTTTGCCGTTGAATATCGTAAGGTCTAAGCCGGCATTTGTGATTTTTGTGGTTTCCCATGTTAAATCCCTGTTGGGCAAAGTAGTTGCAACCGCTCCAGGAAAAACTTGGTCTCCAAAAATGTATATTTTTCCTAATTCAAGTGTCTGTTGATATGGGTAAAGACCAATATTTTGATTACCCAGTTCACCATAGGATGCTCTTAATTTTAAATTATCAATCCAGGAGACATTGAAAAATTTCTCTTCTGAAATTCTCCACCCTGCAGAAAATGAAGGGAATAAATCAAACCGATTCCCTTCAGGAAATCTGGATGTACCATCATATCTTACATTAGCCTCCAACAAATACCTATCTTTAAATGAATACCCTATGCGACCAAAGAAGGATCTTAAAGCCCACTCTGTCCTACTTCCAAATGCTTGCATATTTGCCTCAGAGCCAGCATTAATCTGATGAAGATTATTATTTGGGAAATTATCCCGATAAACACGATCCCATTCCGTTATGGATTCTTCTTCAGAAAAACCAAATAGGAAATTTATAGTATGATCAACCCAAGTTTTATTATATTTTAAATAAGCTTGTAAATTTAAATAGGTGTCGTTTCTTCTAAGGACAGTAAGATTCGAAGGGGTAAGAGCAACTCCAGGTTCTAATTCTAAATATGAATTAAATGTTCTTTCAACAAAATTGGTGTTTCTTACACCAAGTACTCCAGTAATAGTAAGATCATCTACTATTTCATAGGTTAAATCCACATTTCCCAAAACGACGTCATCCCTTTCTTTACTAAAGAATTGATGATCCAAGTAACCTTCAACATTCTGATTAGCAATATTACCATATGTTCCATCCGATCTCCTTCCAGGTAGAGTAGGCGGCAATTTAATAGCAGTTGACAAAAGTGAATTTGGAGAAGGATTTGGTTCATTTTGTAATGAATGACTTCCGGAGAGACGTAAACTTACATTTAGTTTTTCATTTATTTTACTATCTAAATTTAGTCGAACATTATAGTTATCATATGAGTTTTTCTTAACTATACCATCTTGATGCAAATATCGTAATGTCAAAGCATATCGAACGTTCTCAGATCCACCTGTAAATCTAAAATTATTATCACTCTGAATGCCTGATCCTGAATCTATTAACCACTCATATCGTTTATTGTTTGGAAAATTATCCGGATCTCCTCCCTGTCTGAATTTTTCTATTTCTTCCTGTGTATATCTAATATTTCCCCCTTCATTCAATAGTACTTCATTTTGCATTTCAGCATATACCCAAGAATCAACAAATTCAGCTACTTCAGTTGCTTGCTGCACACCAATATATCCATTGTACTCAACCTGAAGAACTCCTTCTTTTCCTTTTTTGGTGCTAATTAATATCACCCCATTAGCTGCTCTAGATCCATAAATTGCAGCTGATGCAGCATCCTTTAATACTGAAATATTATCAATATTGTTAGGATTAACATCATTAATCGAGCCAGGGATACCATCAATTAATACTAACGGGTCACTACCTGCACTGCTAAAAGTACCTATACCTCTAATCCTGATCCTTGCTCCGTCTTTTCCGGGATTACCGGTCCCTTGCTGAACTGTAACACCACTTAATTCTCCAGCTAATGCCTGTGAAGATTGAGAAACAACTTTATTTTCAATCTCATCTGCTTGTAGGCTTGCTACTGCCCCAGTTAAATTTATTTTTTTCTGAGTACCATATCCCACAGCTACAACCTCTTCAATTCCAATGGCATCCACAGTCATAGTAACATCAACATTTGTTTGGGTTCCGGCCTCAATTTCCTGCGTCAGCATCCCCACAAACGAAAATACCAGCGTAGCCTCTATCAGGAATATTCGATAAGGAATAATTCCCATCCGCATTGGTAACTGTTCCCTGTGTTGTGCCTTTTACCACCACAGTAACACCAGGCAGCGGCTGTCCTGATTCGTCCGTAACGGTTCCTGAGACTGATTTTTGCTGCCCAACCATCTCATTGATCATATCGATGTTTGAAAGAACGATCTGCCGGTTGAAAACGGTATAGGCAATATCCTTTCCTTCCAGTACTTCATCGAGTATGGTTTTAATGGTTTCGTTTTGCGCATCAACGCTTACCTTCTGTTCAACATCGACTAAATCCTTATTATACAAAAAGAAAAATTCAGATTCATGTTCAATCCGTCCCAACACATTTTCAAGGCGTTCCTGATTCGCCTTAATGGAAATGCGTGTCATTTGTGCATACGAATCAACCGCCATCACCTGCATGACACTAAGGAAAAAGCAGAAAACCGTAATTTTAGTCATAAGTACAAGTTTTTTGAAGACCTGGCTATCCCTTCCGGGAATGTTTACCGGGGTCTTTTGTTCTCGAATTTTTTTCATAAATTTACCTTGTTAGAGTGAATAAATAGTTTTATTGATCTCGCTCTGCAATCGTGCAGGAAAGTGCTGGTACCACTTTCCTGTTTTGCATTTTATTATTTTAGTTTCATGGTTACTTTTTTCTGTTTTATTACCCCATTGATATCGCTGGTTCGGTTCTCAATTTTATAAATGATAGGAGTGGTTTTGGCCATTAACCGCAACACCTCTTCCAGGGGTTCATCTTTGAAGGTGGCCTTAAATCGGTATTCCTTCAGCACTTCATCCTGAATGGTAATCTCTACATTGTACCATCGCTCAAGGCGACTGATAACCTGCCCAAGTGGTTCGTTGTCGATAATCAGGTAGCCGTCTTTCCAGGCAGAAAAACGGCTTGCATCCACTTCAGCCAGATTTAATTTTCTTGTTTCACGGTTGAATGTAATTTTTTCATTTGGCGATATCGTCTGGTTAAATGCTGCTGCTTTACCATTTATCTCAACTTTTCCTTTTTCCAAAGTGACATCGGTAAATTCATCGCCGGGATAAGCAGAAATGTTGAACCGAGTCCCCAATACTTTCACATCCATATCCGGAACACTTACCATAAACCTTGAATTATCGAGATGTTTAACATTAAACCAGGCCTCCCCGGTAAGTTCTACTTTTCTTTCTCCTTTAAAGACTGCCTGGTATTTCAATTTCGAGCCGCTGTTTAACCATCCCTTTGAACTGTCGGGCAGGAAAAATTCCACCCTGGCGCCGTCCGGTGCATTAATTTCAATCCAGCTTTGAGCCAGTTCCTGTGCAGGAACATTAACACTATTTTTTGCCGAGAAATAATACCATAATGAAAATGCAAGTACAGGGATTAAGAGAATGGCAGCAACCCGCTGGTAAATGCGCCACATATTTATTTTCTTCGTCTCCTTATTCTCTTCCAGTAAAATGTTGTATTGAATTTTTTCAAAAATGTGATTTAATGAATCGTCATTTTTATACTGGTTGTTTAACTCTTCCCACTGTGAAA
>CAWKIX010000002.1:0-145761 GCA_963849775.1 uncultured Prolixibacteraceae bacterium
CAATTTGTTCAACGCCAACATAGAAACCGCTTTGAAAACTCAGGGCGGTTTTCTTTTATTTGGGTATCGCGGATTCTATCTGCGATTAAATCGGAGGTTAGAAACCTACGCACCCCGTTTTAAAACGATCACTTTATTTCATTTCTGAAAATCACAAAGATGTAAACTGAAACAATTAATCGAATCCATCATCTTCAATCTGGCCATTAACAATTATTTCTTTTGTCCAGGTAGGTTCTGTATCACCGTTTTCGTAAACATAAATCTTAATTTTTCCTGAAGCAATCCAGGGAAGAAAGACAATTTTCAGGTTAATTTCGCCGGTATGTTTTGCGGTAAAAAATCTTGAACTTTCTGCATCATTCCAGGATGATGGTTCCCAACCGGAGAAATCCTGAGCGACAGAATAACCCCAATTTTCTCCGGCTATTTTTACTCTTAAAGAAGAGCCATCCGGCAATATTGCGCATAAAGAGTAATCGCCATCCGTATATTCCGTTGTTTCTTTATACAATATGTTGGACCCGTAAGCGCCATTTTCAGGATACTCAATGATATTTGTAAAATCAAAATCAGTATTTTCAATGAAATTATTTACATAGAATTCAAAATCCGGAATTGTTGCATTTGTTCCAAGCGCTTCATATCTCGATTCAAGATTATTTCTGATTTGATTCAGTTTTATTGCTTTTGCATTGTTAATTAAGTTGGTGCCAAGTTGATCACTTATAGTGCCATCTTCTTTAATTTCGGAACTTATATTTGCAAGTAACTCAGAAAGTTCAGATGTTGTGCCATATCCTTGCAATATCAATGAAACTGCCAATAAAATTGCATTATCTTCTCCATCTTTAGAAATATTTAATTCTTCTGATTCAGGGACATCAGATTTTTCAATTTCAAAAATTTTAAGTATTTCGGATTGTGCCTGCTTTTTAGCTTGTTGAAAATCACTTCCGTTAGCAATTAAATGTTCAACCCTGTTTTTTTCCAAACTGGATAAAATGTTAATGTTTACATTGCTTTTGACTGACAAATCTGATAATGCATTTAATGTTAACTGGGCGGCTGAAGTTTCATTTAATACTTCATTAAAATAGAATCCGTTAGCCCGCAACGCCACAAACTGTGACGATAATTCAAGTTGTTTTAATTCAAAACTGCCCGTGTTGTCAGAAATCTCAGTTAAAAAGATTTTCCCTGTTTGAGCAAGATCTTCAGTTAATTCTGAAACAGTAATTGATGTGCCATTGATAAATGGTCCCTTTTGAACTAACCCGTTAATATTTTCTTTCAAATAAGTTTCCGGTACATCTTCTGGAATATCCTCTTTTTTCTCACATGATACGACAAGAAAAAGGATCATTACAAAATAAAGGGTAGTTAAATTTTTCATTAGTTGTGATTTGATTATTATTTGTTATTTGTTCGTAAAAGTTAAAACTTATACAGTAGTTATAAAAGGTTGTGATTATTGCGAAATATATAATGGTTGACCATCTTAGGTCTAAATTAGCATTGAAACAGAACCTTTCTGCAACGAGTAAATTTCGATATGAAACTATGGCCTGAGGTAGCATTTTTGATTTTTTACTTTAAAGGTAAACAAAAATATTAAAGTTTTAAAATTTTCATAAGCAACAAATGTTTATTAAAACGACCATTTTATTCTGCCATTAATAATTTTTCCGTAATCACCGTATTCAGTTCCTATTTTGCCTGTAAATAGTTGTCCGTTAACCATTAACTCCAAATTGTTTCCAAGAGAGTAGGTGAGTGCCGGACCAAAGTACGCTGATTTATCGCAAGGATTAAACATTGTTGTGAAATTTGCAGAAAATAACGGTGTGAAAGGAAAGGAGATTTGACCGAATAAATTGTATTTACCGTATGATAACATTTTTGCAGAAATGTCAGGGGTGAAAAAACTTCGTCCTCCGGCATTGCCTGTTGTTCCGTGACTGTTAAACAAAACACTTCCGTGCAGGTACAAACTATTTTTAAAAGTATAGTCGCCTGAAACGGAAGCGACAAAAGCCTCGTAGTTGGTTACATCGCTTTTGTCGCGTGGAATAAACCAGGTCATTTCACCTCTGAAACCACCGCCTTTAATGTCGCCTGACCATCCACCACCTAAAACCATGTCTTTGCCAACCCAGCCGCCCATAAACTGGAAGTCGTACATAAATTTTGAAAACCGGTACATTCCGGCAATCGCGGTTTGATTGGCGTTTTCCCCAAGTTTATAAACCAGTTCGGCAGAAGAAGTTACTCCTGTGTAATATTGAATTTTAACTGCATCTGTTCCCGGACGTTCTTCATAATCAAAATCGAAATAAGAAAAGGTATTAAACACATCATTGGGGTTCCAAACCAAATTAATTCCCCAGTTTATGCGTTGGCGACCGGCTCTGAATTGCCAGTTTCCCGTTATATAATCCAGGTATGCACGATCAATCATTGTGTGTAAAAACCAACTGTTTTCCGATATAAGTGTTTTGCTGAGATCGAAAAATCCATCATCAACTTCAATCATTTTTGAATAATCAGGAAGTTCTTTCACCATTTGCCCAAAGAAAAGTCGGTTACGTGCTTCCAGTGTTGCCGTTAAATTATCGGTTGCAAACCATTTAAAATTGAGCCGGTTGTGAATCTGGCTAAGCAGTAAATAATCGATAGAATCGGTAGCACTAACCGGCATTGGTTCCGGCGGTTTGTAATACATGGTTAGTTCTTTTATATAACCATTAAAAGCTATTTTGCTTTGTGCAAAAGTAAATGTGGAAATAAAGATGATTGATATTAGTAGAAGTTGTTTTTTCATTTTGTTTTTTCTGTAAACGATCCGGCAAAATCCATCACGAACATCGAGCCATAAACCGGATGTTTCCCTGATGCAACGCCAGTAATTTTAAAATCGGGATTTAGCATGTTTAAGCGGTGGCCACGCCCGTTTACACCGTCATCAATTAACAAGTAAATGATAACCTGTTGCGCGTATTTTCCACCGTATGCAATATTTTCTCCAATACGAACACCCCACTTGCCATATCTTGTCAATTCTGCTTTTTACTGATGAACGATCGCCTCCAATGTGACCAGTTCTGCCTGATTGGGATTGGTCTTTTACATGGTCGTTGGCAGCTTTCGAAAGTCCTGCACTTGGATATAATATTGGCACAGGGTTGGCACGTTTCAAATCGCGAACACATTCGTTTAAAGCACTTACTCCTTCCTTTGTTTTTAATGGTTTATCTCCCGGATAGCGAAGAATCTTTCCATTATAGTTTTTTGCTAAATGGAGCAATATATTTTTGAGCGTATCCTGCCGGGTCTGTGCGTAATTTGTTCATCTCCAGAACCAGTTCTTTTTCAAATGAATTCAGATAACTCGCTCCTGCTGCTGTATTTAAATTATTATTTTCTTCTGTGAAAATATTATCGGATGAGGAAATTATTCCAAATTGAAATACGATTAACAGGATTGAAATTACGTTCTGAACCATGGCTATTCTTTTTTGATGTCGCTTATAATTTTGCCGTCTTCGAGTGTGATTACGCGGTGTGCCTTATTCACAACCCGCTGATCGTGCGTTGAAAATATAAACGTTATTTTTTCCTCTTTATTAAGTTGTTCCATTATATCGAGCAAATTTTCTGTTGATTTTGAATCGAGGTTTGCCGTTGGTTCATCAGCCAGAACAAATTTTGGTTTAGATGCCAGCGCGCGTGCAACTGCAACACGTTGTTGCTGACCACCCGAAAGTTTCGATGGACGGCGATTAATCATTTCACCCAAACCAACTGCTTGAAGTAGTTCGGTTGCACGTGCTTCGCGGGCTTCTTTTTTTGCCCCTTGTAAGTGCATGATAAATTCTACATTTTCTTTTGCTGTAAGAACGGGTATTAGATTATATGCCTGAAATACAAACCCGATATTTTGCATTCTGAAATCGGTCAATTTTTTCGAGGATAGTTCAGTAACTTTAACATTATTGATTACTACTTCTCCTTCTGAGGCGTCGTCTAAACCTCCGATAATATTCAGTAGAGTTGTTTTTCCTGAACCCGATGGACCAACAATTGCTGCGAATTCGCCTTCTTCAAAACTTAGGTCAACGCCATTTACTGCATGTACAGGAACTGAGTCACTGTCGTACGTTTTGTGCAGGTTTTTTATCTCTATTATTTTCATGTTGAATGGTATTATATTTTTTTACTTTTTACTTTTTCTTTAACCACAGAGAACACAAAGTCTTTCACAAAGATTCACAGAGGTATTCATCATTCATGCACTATTCCGAGCGGGTGGCTTCCGCAGGATTTAATTTCAACGCTTTTCTTGCCGGATAAATCGCTGATAAAATTCCGGTAATAATTACAAGAATACCAATGGTTACCAAAGTATGCGGTTGTAATGAAGTGTAGATTTGAGATCCGTATCCGTATTGTCCTAAACCTTCCGCAAACATGGAAACATTGATTGGTGTGGTTTCAAAATATTTAGTAACAACAGTTCCCAAAATTATTCCTGCCAAACCGCCAGAGAACGTGAGCATTATCGATTCGAGAATGATCATTAAAAATACTTTTTGCTTGTTCATTCCAACGGCCATTAACATTCCTATTTCTTTCACACGCTCCAAAACTGCCATTAACATGGTGTTGATAATTCCGAAACAAAGTGCCAACAGAATAATTAGTATAAAAACATACATGTATTGATCCATTGAATCGGTTAGCAGCGACATCTCCGGGCTCACTTCTTTCCAAGTTTGCACTTCGTTATCACCAACTAATTTTTGAATTTCAGGTTTTACCAGTGATGCCTCATCGCCATTTTCAAGAAGCACTGCAATTTCGTGCGCATTATCATCTGAAATTCCCAGTTGAGCTTGCAAGTCAGAATAATTTACAAACAAGTGACTTTCATCGTAACCAGTGTTTGTTGTTTTGTAAATTCCTGAAACACGATAACCTTTGGAAGATAAATTCCCCTGCATATCAACCAATTGGACATTGATTTTTGAACCAACTTTTAGTTGCAGTTTTGTTGCCATTTTCTGACCGATTACAACAGGTGGCATCCGGCTCGATTTTTCAAGATATGTTCCATCAACGAGATGTTTCCAAATGTCGGTTACCTGTTTTTCGTTTTCTACGTCAACTCCCAGAAGTTTACCTCCGCCAGTTCCGTGGGCAGCCATAATAAATGGTTCGGCAATTAACCGGCGACAGGCGGCTACAACCATATCCTGCGATTTAATTTTGCTGAGTAGTTCCTTTGAATCAGAAATGTAATATTCAGTATTATTGTTTTCCAGAAAACGTGGAGCATGTACTTGTAAATGTGCCAGTTCTGATTTTGTTGCCGACTCAATTCGTGCATCAACAGCGCCTTGCATAAACGCCATAACAAATACTCCGGCGAATAATCCAATAGCAATGGCAGCAATCATTACCAAACTGCGTGATTTGCTGCGCCAAACGTTTCTCCATGCAATTGATCCTATCATGATTTATTTTTTTGTCAGAAGTTGGAAGATCGAAGCTGGGAGTTGGTTTCTTGTTTGATCTTTTCCCTTCATTATTTTTCTAATTTGAATTCAACATTTATTTCATTTATGCATTCGACTGCCAACTGATGCCGTCAACTGCATACTTCTTAAGCGCGCATCGCTTTGGTTATTTTCAAACGATGGATATTTAATATTGGAAAAATTGAAATGAATACGCTAATAATAAATACAAGTATCATCTGACTGTAAAACAAGGATGATTTTAATGAGAAAAACATATAAGGTTCCATTCCGTATTGAGCGTAAGCTTCAGCCATTTTATCAGAAAGCGGGATAGGATTATAAAAGAAATAGGTACAAAAAATGTAACTGATTAATAATCCAATAGAACAACCGATCAGACCAATAAAAATAGTTTCGAGGAATACAATAACTGAAAGTTTTTGCTTTTTCATTCCAACGGCATGAATTACTCCAAATTCCCTTTTTCGTTCTTTTACCATCATCATTACCACGCTAAACATCCCAAATGCAATTACTATATAAAGTATTCCCAGCATGATAATTCCACTTCCGCGGTCGCTTTGAATGAGCTGAACCAATTCAGGTTGCATTTCTTCCCAGGTCATAACCGTATTTTTTGCAGGAAGCAGGTCAATTATTTCCTTCTTTATATGATTTACTTTGTAATGGTCGTTGGTCATAACCACAAGTGCTGTTGAGATTCCGTAAGCTGAGTAAAATTCCCGTGCCTGATCAATATCCATATATACCAATCGTTTATTGAACTCAGGATTAGGACTTGTCATTATTCCAACAATTTCATAAAGTCCGTTGGCACTGATTCCATGATAACCCTGACTAATCATTACCAATGTATCGCCAAGATCAAGATTTAAATAACCAGCCAAACCTTCCGCTATAACAACTCCTTTATCTCCTTTATTCAGGAACCTCCCTTTTGTAATTTTTTTGGAGATTTTTGTTATCTGGTCTTCAGCATCGGGTTCAATTCCCATTACCATTGCCGGTTTACTGTGCAAGTGGTTTGCGGCAAGTGCAAATGATTCCAGCCGGTCGGAAACAAGTGTGACGTCTTTAATATTCTTAATTTCCGATTTCAAATTATCGGTAGCCTCAAAACCATTATCGAGTGTGCGTTCTTCCCAGAATGCCGTGTCTTGCACTTGCAGATAACCACTGTAAAATTTCACGGTGTTATCAATCATACTGTCGTAGGAGCCTTCCTGCATTGATCGCATCCAGGATGCCAGCAATACACTAAAAATTATGGATGAAATCGCAATAAGCGTACGCCGCCGGTTTCTCCATAAATTTCTCCAGGCCAGTTTTATGTTTGTTTTCATATGTAATTTGTATTCAATTCTTAAGTTTGCCACGCTTCGTTGTCGCTCGCAAAGTCCTGCCCTCAAATCTGTTTTTTAGTAAGATTTAGCGAGGAACAAAGTGACAAAGCTATCTTATCCTCTTCATGTTTTGCTGCGAAAAAAATGACTCATCAAGATTAACGTTGAATTTTATTTCATTGAAAATCATTATTGTTTTATTGCCTTCTTCATCTGCCGGAATCATTTCCAGTCGGGTAGGCATTAAACGGTCATCCATTTTTTTTACGTCAGATAATATTTCGGTATTTACCAAATTGCCGTCTTCATCATAATATTCCGCTTTCAACCACAGATAATCTTTTTTTGAAACCCACATGATCAGCTTTCCCCAAACGACAGGTGCATCATCTTTTGGAATAAGTTCAGCTTTATAGCAATCGTAACCTTCGATGGTTTCTTCACCAATTAATTTCTGATTGTAATCTTCAACCAACGACGATTCCCGTACCAGATCATCATTAGTAAAATCGGAGCCCATCCACGATTGCATCATCATCGATGGCGGGATTTTAATCATCCGCTCAATGGTTGGAACCCAGTTCCACATTTCGCTTTGTCGTTTCAGAAATACCTGTCCTTTTTCTTTTGCGGGAGCTGTAATATAAATCAAAGAGTAATCGTTTCCTTTTGTCCAGTTTTTCATGGTAACCTCGCGCGACCACGTTGGCCGTTCAATAATCATTGTCATTGTTCCCTGGCTCGATTCACCACGGAATTTTTCATCGGCTTTTCTGATTATTTCAGTGATATCCTGAGCACTTGAAGCAATTGCGCCAAATGTGAATATCAGAAGTAGGAATTTTGTTTTCATGGTAAAATATATTAGTTGTTTATAATCTTGAAACAAGCGTTAATTACTTTCTCTTCCATAATATCCATTGGAAAAACATCGGGTGCCGCAATAGAATAGAGAAATGCACCTTCAAGCATGGCACTAATAGCCATTAAATCGCCTTCAGTGTCTTTGCTTCCCTGCGATTTTATAAAGTTGTACATCATGTGAAAGACCGGTTCACCTTTTGTTTTATATTCATCGGCAAAAGTATTTGTTACGTGGGGTTGAACCATAAGAGAAAAGAAGAGCTTCCAGTGTTGTGTATTTTCGCGAACCAAATCAAAACTATGACGGATAAAATGAATAAACTCGTCTTTTGTAACTTTACTTTCCTGGTTAAAATCAAGTTCAGCGTAAACAGCCTCGAATCCATGTTTTATAATTTCTTCAAGAATATCATTTTTGCTTTCAAAATAATTGTAGGCGAGGCCTTTTGAAATTCCGGCCTTTTTAGCAATCTGACTTATTGAAGTTGCATGGAAGCCATTTTCGGCAAAAAGCTCCAATGCAGTTTCCATGATAAGTTCTTTTTTCTGTTTTCTAATGTCGTCTAATTGTTTCGCACTGCGAGGTGACATGATATTTTGTTTTAATTTTATTTTTATGACTGAACGGTTGGTCAAATTTAAAATCACTTTTTGGATTATGCAATACTCTGACTGTTAAATTAATGTTAAAAATGACCGATTGGTCAGTGGATGGAATTTGAGAATTTTTGATAAAGTTTTTAACGATTTTTCCTGTTTTTAATCAGGTAAAGTTATATTTATGCACCTGAAAACTAAAATCAAATAAATCATTGAGGAAATGAAATCAAGCCGAAGAAATTTCATAAAAAATACAGCAATAACAGCATCTGCAATAGGAGTGGCTCCAACAATATTAAATGCTTGTACATCACCAACTGATAAGATTAATGTTGCATTAATTGGATGTCGTTCGCAAGGTTTTAACAATTTAACGAGTTTTTTAAAAGAAGGCAATAATGTAGCTTGTATTGCATTGTGTGATGTTGATTCAAATATTCTTAATGATAAAGCGAATCAGGTTGAAAAAATAACTGGAATTAAACCACAAACTTTTGCTGATTTCAGAAACGTACTTGAATTACCCGAAGTTGATGCAGTTATTATTGGCACTCCGGATCACTGGCATGCAATTATGATGATAATGGCATTGGAAGCCGGGAAACATGTTTATGTTGAAAAACCAATGGGGCATAGCATTGAAGAATGTAATGTGATGGTTGCAGCACAAAAAAAATATCCGAATTTGAAGGTTCAGGTAGGAATGTGGCAACGCAGTTCAAAACATTGGTTTGAAGCATCAGAAGTGGTTCAATCGGGCATTTTGGGTAATGTACATTTGGTAAAAGCCTGGATTTACAAGGGATATGATGAACCTTATCCAGTAAAACCTGACACCGATGCTCCAGATTATGTAGATTATGATATGTGGCTGGGGCCAGCTCCAAAACGACCTTTTAACTTGAACCGGTTCCATTATAATTTCCGCTGGTGGTTTGATTATGCAGGTGGTGCAATGACCGACTGGGGAGTACATTTGCTCGATTTTGCATTGTATGCCATGAATGCAGATATGCCGGAATCAATTTCGCCAGGGGGTGGAATTTATTACCATGAGCCGGGAGCAATAGAAACTCCTGATATCCAACAAGCACTATATAATTATCCAACGCATAGTATGGTGTGGGAGTGTGGATTAAATCCCGGAATTGGCCCGTATCAACGAGGTCATGGTGTCGCATTTATTGGTAAAAAAGGTACATTAGTTGTTGATCGGAACGGATGGGAAACGATACCTGATTTTAATGCACGGGAACGTAAACCGTATTTTGAAGGTAAAAAACAATCAAATTATGGTGATGGACTCGATGAACATGTGCAGAATTTTTTGAATTCTATTCGCAATGGCGAGGACTTAAATGCACCTGTGGAAGTTGGTGCTAAAACTGCAATTGTTTCTGAAATGGGAAATATTGCATACAGATTAGGAAATCGTATTCATTGGAACTCGAAAGAGGATAGATTTATTGAAGAGGAAGCAAATCAACTGGCAAAGCTTCAATATAATAACAGGTGGAAATTACCCAAAGTATAATAAACGATTTGAATTCTTATCGAATGAGTACATTGTTTTGATGTCTTATTTTGTTTATCAGCAGTACTATTTAAAACGTTTTTGGCCGCTATATTAAAATCTCGCAAAAACATTCTACAAGTTCAATAAATAATTTTCTTTTGCACATTATGTCAAAAATTAAATTATGAACATTTAAAACTAATTGAGTATAAATTAATTGTAAATGATCATAAAATATATTACTTTAATATAGTCTAAATAAAAATAACTATTAAAGTAAAACATGATGAGAAAAATTTTAGTACTAACTGCTTTGATTCTATTTGGAATCACATCTTTTGCACAAAAAGAGAACGGAACTGTGTTTATTGAGCACCCACTCATTGATAAGACTCAGGAACTTTGGAAAGCATTTGAAAGTGGAGACAAAGATGCATATGCTGCAATGCTTGCCGACAGTATGGTTGCAATTTATAATGGCAATACAGAAAATCCACAAAAAAAAGAAGCCACTGTTAGTCGATTGGATCGGTGGGCTGAAGAATTTGAAAATCTTGAAGTAGTTGCAGATGCACCAGCTTATGCCGATGCCATTGAATACAAATCAGGTGGAAACTGGGTTCAGGATTGGTTATTAATTAAAGGAACGCATAAAGAAACGGGGATTAACTTAAATCTTAAGGAACACCATTTATATCATTTCAATGAAGATGGTAAAATAACAGTAATATTTTTCTACTTCAACAATGATGTTTTTGAGGAAATTAGTAACAGCCTTAGAACTAGAGAGAATGGAAAGGTTTTTATTAATCATCCATATATTGTTACTGTACGTAAATTAGCCAATGCATACTGTGCTAAGGATTTGGATGGTATGTTGGAAATTTACAACACGGATATAACTTTTAATGATATGTCTATGGATTGGAGAGAATCGATTGATTTAGAAGCTCAAAAAGAAATACTGGCAGATAGATTTGAACAGTATGAAGATATAAAAATGACACAGGTAGGATATCCTGACTGTATTTATTATGCGTTGAACGATGATTATGTAGTTTATTCATGGTGGATACATTCTGCAAAGTCGGTTGCCACAGGTAAAGTAACCGAATTTCCAATCATGTTATCACACACGTTTGACAAGGATGGAAAAATTGTACAGGAAATGGCCTATTTTAGCACAAATCATTTTGAAGAATAGCAGATTATAACAGTAAAAAATGCAGATGAAAAACTCATCTGCATTTTTTACTTTCTAAACATGAGTCGTTGTGTTGAAATTTATTTATCCATCTACTATTAATCAACTTTAATAAGTGATTTATTTTTTTCAAGCCACGAGTCAAAATCTAACAATTCAGGATTTAGTTTTTTTACTTTATTAATATCTCTTGCGCCACAAAAATCTTTTTCAAAATCGGCTTTAAACTGAAACATGTTTCCCATATCGTCCGCTCCTGGAAAATCAAAACTCCGGTAAATTTCTGCCGGCACATCGTTATAAGCTACATCAATTCCAAGATGCTTTGAGAATGCGTCGGCCATTTGTTGCCCTGTTAACTTTTCACCTGCAATATTTACGGTTTTTCCTTTGTGTTCCTCGCCACTTTTAAAAATTGCAAATGCACATTTCCCAATATCCTCTGATGATATGCCTGGTAGTTTTTTGTCCTTCATCGGGAAGGTAATTGCATATTTTCCATCAGGTCCTTTTTGCGGCCCCAACCCAAAATAGATAAAGTTTTCCCAGTAAAATGAAGTGTTCAACAAGGTAAAGGGAACGCCTGATTTTTCAAAATAAACATTTGATTCTCCTTTGGCATCAAAATGCGGTACTTTGTATTTACCCTGAAGTGTTGGCATTCTGTCATCATCCAATGGAATCCATTTTCTGGTATCTTCCAGGGTCGACCAAATCACATGTTTTATACCTGCATCTTTAGCTGCTTCTGCCTGGTTTTTGGCTTGTTGCTTTTCCTTGTCGGGTGAAAAATGATCCCAAAAAAAGGTAACACAATATGCTCCGTAAGCCCCTTTGAAAGCCTTTATTAGACTTTCCTTGTCATCTACATTTGCTTCCACAACCTCAGCACCAAGTTTTTCAAGTTCTTTTGCTTTGTCAGAATTTTTGTTTCTGGTTATTGCTCTTGGCAAAAATCCACTTTCAGGGTCATTTAAAATTGCCCGAATCAGTCCACCTCCCTGAGAGCCAGTGGCACCCACAACCGCAATTATTTTTTTATTTTCCATAATAATATTTACTTAAGTTTCTGTAGAATTAGAACATTAAAATATAGTTATTGTTTTCATTTTTCATGATATTTAAATTTAACCGGAATCTTCTGGAAATTAAATTATTACAGAAGATTCTTTTTCGATTGTATTTAAGAATATTTATCAGTAAAAATACCTTTTGATTTATAGTAAGTTTACAAAATGCGCCTACCAGGAATTACAACTAACTGTAAAATAAAAATGAAGTATTTAAACATTGGAATACAGGGTGATTTGCCTATATCATTACCCAACCGTGGGTATAAACCTCTACATTTAAAGTTCAAACTAAAATTCTTGAAATATCTTTTACTTTTTGATTAATTTCTTAAGAATAAGCAACTTATAATGTATGCGCATTGTGTTTGATTTATAGCAAACGAATTTGTTCATTTTTTGAAAATGAAATCAAAAATATTACACCCGGCATGAAAATATTGGAAATTATACTTGCCATTCTATTACCACCTTTGGGAGTAGCTTTTAAATTTGGTATTGGCAAACAATTTTGGATTAATGTATTGCTCACTGTTTTAGGATACATACCAGGCATTATTCATGCACTTATTGTGATTGTTTAAAATAAGCAAAGTGTATGAAGAAGAAATGGTTATGGGTACTGATAATTGTAGGAATACTGGTG
The DNA here is from genome assembly GCA_963849775.1 of uncultured Prolixibacteraceae bacterium. Classification (GTDB taxonomy): domain Bacteria; phylum Bacteroidota; class Bacteroidia; order Bacteroidales; family Prolixibacteraceae; genus Draconibacterium. The sequence goes on from CAWKIX010000002.1 coordinate 12,787, forward strand.
GCATTCCGCATAGCTCTTCCTTTCATTGTAAAGGATTATGTAAATAAGACTTTGCGAGAAATGGAAGGATACAGCGGTTCTGTGGAAGACATAGGAATTCGACTGTTTCGTGGGGCTTATGTAATTAAGAATATTGAAATTGTTGAAGAAAGCGACAGTATTCCGGTTCCTTTTGTTACTGTTGACAGGATAGATTTATCGGTTCACTGGAAAGCGCTGTTACATGGTTCTATTGTGGGTGAAGCAATTTTTGTCCGCCCCATTGTAAATTTCGCAAAAGGTGAAGGCAATTCAAATCAGGATGGCTCAGAAGCTGACTGGACTAAAACTTTAAAAGAATTAATTCCACTAAGGATCAATCGGTTCGAAATTATCGATGGGAAAATTTACTACAAAGATTTTAGTTCATCACCAAAAGTTGACATCTACATTGAAGATCTGGATTTACTAGCTACCAATCTTACAAACATCGAATCAAAAGACAAAACTTTACCTTCAACATTAAATGCTACCGGAACTACATTGGGAGAAGGAAAATTTAATGTAGATGCCAAATTAAATATCCTGAAAAAAATTCCTGATCTTGATTTAAACCTGGAATTTGAAAACATTCAGCTAACTGCTTTAAATGATTTTATAAAGGCATATACCAAGGTTGATGTGGAAGAAGGAATTTTTAGTTTGTATTCTGAAGTGGTAATTGATGATAAGGAACTTAGCGGATATGTTAAACCTGTCATCGAAAATCTTAAAGTTGTTAAGTGGAATAAGGAAGAGGGAAAATTTTTGCAAAAGGTCTGGGAATCGATTGTCGCCGGTGTTACTGAAATCTTTGAAAACCAGCCAAAGGAACAATTGGCAACCGAGGCTCCACTGAATGGTAGCCTGGATAATGTTGAATTAGGTATAATGCCAACTTTGTGGAATATTTTAAAAAATGCATTTGTCGAAGCGCTGAGCAAAAGGGTAGATAATAAACTCGACTTTTCTCAGCAGGAAGAAAAAGGTGACTAAAGTTAAACCGAAAACAGTTTAAAAATGAAATAATTAAATCATCATTAACGATCACCGATTTTTTGAGTTTATAATCCTTAAAGCCAACTCTTCCCATCTAAAAAACCCAAAAAGCCATAGTCAGACATTTAGGTAAAATTCTTTATACATTTTTTCGGGAGAAGTTAGAATAAATAATATTACTGAATTGATTTATTTTTAAATTTGCACCACTTTGCGGGAGTAGCTCAGTGGTAGAGCATCAGCTTCCCAAGCTGAGGGTCGCGGGTTCGACCCCCGTTTCCCGCTCTATTTTTTTAGAATGTATTACTCATAATCTAATCCCAATTTCTTTATTTTTTATTCTTGTGGGTTACCTTTTTGTGTTTTTCGGAATTAACTATAGAGACGACGCTTAACCATAAATAATTTTTATTTTGATAAAACGGAGATATTCTTTTGGAGTAATATTAAATCTATTATTTCTGTTTGACTACAAGAAAAAAAGAGAATAATTTACTTCCTTAAATAGTGCTTATACACAAATCCAACTATAAATATTTGATGTAATCATTATATTTTGGACGCTTATAATGATTGATGCTGACACAGAACCGTTCATATCCTGAACGGTTTTTTTTATTTTTTATTATAGCTCAATCTGTTTTGGCGCTGACAATGATCACATTATGCAAAAAATAATTGTGATCGACCTTTATTTAAATACACTTTTGGACAAAATAGTTGGAATAGATTTGTTGATCAATAAATTTTACTTCAGATGGGCAATCGAATTTACATTTAAATAAAACTCAACTTCACATGTTAAATAAATACAATTAACTTTATCATATTTTGTATTCGCTTATGCTGTTTCAATGTAACTAAATCTATAACTATGAATCATAAAAAAATCTTTTTCCTTTGTCAATTGATTATTTTAAGCCTTTACCTGATTGCATTCCAGGGTTGTTCAAATCAAAAAAGTCAAATTACAATTTCGTTTGATTCAACAAATCCAAAAATTCAGTTTGCTGTTGATGAAATCAAATCTTTGTTAGCCGAAAAAGGAATAAAAACCAAGGTTGGAGAAAACAAGAATGCAGACATCGTTTTTTCACTGCAACCTGAAAATGGTGAACTAAAAAAAGAAGGGTTCAGTCTGAAAAAAGAAAAAAACAGGATTGATATTGTTGGGGCGGATGATGCAGGTGCCATGTATGGTGGACTTGAATTGGCAGAACAAATAAAATTATTTGGATTACAGGATGTAAAAGAAACGACCCAAAATCCATATATGGAAATACGGGGAACAAAGTTCAACATTCCCCTTGATGTTCGGACACCAAGTTATACTGATCCTTGTGATGCCGCTCAAAATAACATAGCAGAAATGTGGAATTTTGATTTTTGGAAAGAATACATCGACAACCTGGCGCGTTATCGTTATAACTACATCTCGTTGTGGAACCTTCATCCCTTTCCTTCCATGGTAAAAGTACCTGATTATCCTGATGTTGCACTGGACGATGTTCAGCGTTCAACTGTAGAATGGAAAGAATTTTACAGCGGATATGGTGTCGGGTTTGATGCACCTGATATTATTAATAATGTTGAGGTGTTGAAAAAGATGACCATTGATGAAAAAATAGAGTTTTGGCAAAAAGTAATGAAATATGCCAAAGATCGAAATATAAATTTTTATGTGGTAACATGGAACATTTTTGTTAATGGCACTAACGGAAAATACGGAATTACCGATAAAATTAGATAATCCGGTTACTCGTGATTATTTCAGGAAAAGCATAAAACAGATGTTTGTTACTTATCCTGATTTGGCAGGTATTGGTATAACCGCGGGTGAAAACATGTTTGGATCAACTGATGAAGAAAAGGAAGAGTGGATTTATCAGACGTATGCACAAGGCGTTTTGGATGCAGTAGCCGAAATGCCCGATCGTAAAATTACTTTTATCCACCGCCAGCACATGACTTCTGCCCAGGATATGGTTAAGCAATTTAAGCCGCTATTTGACAATAAAAATATAGAATTTCTTTTTAGTTTTAAATATGCCCAGGCACATGTTTTTAGCTCCACAACTCAGCCTTTTCATAAAGAATTTGTAAAAGATATTGCAGGGATGAAAACACTCTGGACACTGCGGAATGATGATAACTACTACTTCCGTTGGGGGGCGCCTGATTTCACCCGGCAGTTTATAAAAAATATTCCTTACGATGTTTCACGTGGTTTTTATTATGGTTCCGACCAGTGGATCTGGGGTCGCGAATTTTTGATGAAGGAACCGGAATCACCGCGTCAACTGGAAATTGTAAAACACTGGTACCATTGGATGATGTGGGGACGCTTAGGTTATAATCCAGATTTATCTAATGAACGGTTTATTCAAATATTACAGGCACATTTTCCCGGAGTTGACGGAGAGAAGTTTTTTACAGCCTGGCAGGAAGCTTCCATGATTTACCCCACAACAACCGGATTTCATTGGGGGTCATTGGATTTCCAATGGTACATTGAGGCATGTAAGAGCAATCCTTCCTATGCTCAAAATGAGACAGGTTTTCACGATGTAAATCGATTTATTAATCTGCCCCCGCATCCAACATCAGGATTTCAGTCTATTCCCGATTTTGTAAAAATGACACAGTCTTCGAAAACTTCTGATTTGTTAACGCCTTTTGATGTTTCACAGAAACTTAATACACATGCCGATAAAGCTTTAACAATTCTTGAATCAATTGATTCGACAGACAATAAAGAACTTAAAGTTACATTGAACGATATTAAAACAATGGCTTTGCTTGGGAAATACTATGCTTATAAAATTTCCGGATCAACAAATGTTGCACTCTACCGTGAAACAAAAGATAAAAAATACCAGGATGAAGCAGTTTCCCAATTAACACAAGCATTGGAATTTTGGAAAGAATATACAGAAACTGCTATGCAACAAAACATTAATCCATTGTGGACCAATCGTGTGGGATATGTTGATTGGATAAAAATAACAGATTGGGTAGCACACGACATTGAAATTGCTAAAATGAATTAAATTATGGAGTCAATCATAAAAATTAAGCTTCTGCCATTTCGAGTTACTACCCAAAAATTTTGGGCATAATGAATAAATGACAGAGATGCTGAAATAAGTTCAGCAGGACGTTTTATCGGCATTGGTGAGCCTTTTATGAACGTCACCCTGAACTCCCTGCCCGAAAGGTCAGGTGGGGTTTCAGGGTCTGGTTTGAAAATCTGTTATTGGCAAATCTGAGGTACGAAGGTGAGCCCGCCTGAACGGACGGGCAGGAAATCTACTATATATTGAGATTTATCAACCTGTTCAAAATGTCAAATTATAATTGAACCAAATTCGCTATCAAAAAATTATTCTGTTTAAAAGAAATTTTTAAAATATGATTAAATTACCGACCTGTTTCAATAATTCCGTAAAATGAAAAATCGAATCTTTCTTTGCATCTTTTCTTTGATTATTTTTTTCCCCTTTAATACATTACATGCTCAAGAAACCAGGGATTGGGAAAATCCTGAAATAATTGGAATAAACAAGGAAAAACCTCATGCAACGCTTTTTCTTTCAACTGATAAAGCAAATAATCCGAACCTTATTTCATTAAATGGAATTTGGAAATTTAAGTGGTCACCCGATCCACAGTCGCGACCCGCAGATTTTTATAAGAATGATTATTCCACTGAAAGCTGGGATAATATAGTTGTACCCGGAAACTGGGAAATGCAGGGATTCGGAATTCCCATTTATACGAATATAAATTATCCGTTTAAACGAGATCAACCCAAAGTAACCAGCGAACCACCCACAAATTTTACTGCATACAAAAACCGAAATCCGGTAGGTAGTTATATAACAACTTTTTCTGTTCCTGAGAACTGGAATAATAAGCTAGTATTTCTGAATTTTGGCGGCGTACGTTCTGCAATGTATGTATGGATCAACGGAGAGAAAGTTGGTTACAGCCAGGGATCTATGACACCTGCTGAATTTGACATTACAAATTACATTCACAAGGGCAAAAATAAACTGGCTGTTGAAGTTTACCGCTGGAGTGATGGAAGTTATCTTGAAGATCAGGATATGTGGAGAATAAGCGGAATTTTCAGGGATGTTGATTTAATTGCGCGACCTAAAACATACATCCGCGATTTTGAAGTTATTGCTGAGCCGGTTAATGATTTCACAAATGCATTGGTCGATATTAATTTCAACATTGAAAACCGATCGGATGAAACAATTAAAGGCTTGAAAGTTGAAGCTGAAATTTCAGGATATTCAAAAGAAGGCGAATTGATTAATATAGAAATTATCAGCTGATGTTGAAAACCTTGAAAAGTCAATTCTGAAAATGTGATTAATACTAAATACATCATTTAAAAATCCACTTTTATGGTCGGCAGAGAATCCGAATTTATACACGTTGCAAATCAAATTGAAAAAGTAAAAAAGGTGAAATACTTGAAACCATCAGCTGGAAATTTGGAGTTAGAAAGGTTGAAATTAAAGGCGAAATTTTTTATGTAAACGGAATGCCGGTTAAACTGAAAGGCGTTAATCGCCACGAACATCATCCGCGAACTGGAAAATATGTTGACAGGCAAACGGTTGTAAAAGACATTATTTTGATGAAGCAGGCCAATATTAACATGGTTCGTACCAGCCATTATCCTGACGATCCGTTGTTTTATGAACTTTGCGATGAATATGGTTTGTATGTTATGGATGAAGCTAACCAGGAATCGCATGGTTACGGAATAAGAAGTAAAACGTTAGGCGATGATCCGGCCTGGAAAAAAGCGCATGTGTCACGAGCAGTTTCAATGGTTGAACGTGATAAAAACCATGCAAGTATTATTATCTGGTCGATGGGAAATGAGGGTGGAACTGGGCAGAATTTCGTCGCAATGTTTGACACCGTTCGTTCACTTGATCCTACACGACCTGTTTTTTCTGATTCGCAACGTGATTTGTCAGACCTTTATGATGAAAGTTATTTGCCACCAGAGCGCATGAAACGAGAAGCTGAAAATATTACCGACAAACCGTTTTTTATGCGTGAATATGCTCATGCAATGGGAAATTCAGTTGGTAATTTAGATGAATACTGGGAGTTGATTTATGCTGATTCAAGTAACACAGGTGCGGCAATCTGGGACTGGGTTGATCAGGGAATAGCAAAAAAGATTGATGGTTCGCCATTGAAGTATGATGAAAATCCGGCTAACATAAGTTTGAAAGATGATGAATTCTGGGCGTATGGCGGCGATTTTGGTGACCAGCCCAATGATGGAGCTTTTGTAACCAATGGTTTAGTAGCAGCCGACAGAACACCGCACCCACATTATTACCAGGTTCAGAAAGTGTATCAGTATATTGATTTTAAATGGGATAAATCTAATCCGGATAAACTGACTGTTTTGAACCGTTACGATTTTACAACAACCGATAAATTTGATTTTATTTTTGATATTCTTGTTGATGGAAAGATTACAAAAACAGCTTTAATAAATTGCCCGACAATATTACCCGGTCAATCAAAAATTGTTTCTATAGAACTTCCCGCAGGAATTAATTCAACAGACGGAGAAGTTATTTTAAACGTGTATGCCAAATTGAAAAAGGCAACATTGTGGGCAGAAACTGGTTTTGTTGTGGCTAAAGAGCAATTTGTTGTCAAAACAACTCAATCGCAGAAAATTAGGGCAACTTCTGATATTGTTATGGTAGTTAAGAATAAATCAAATATTGTAATTGAAGGAAAAAACTTCAGGTTTGCTATTGATACAATTAATGGAGCGCTTACCAGTTGGAAATTGGAAGGAAATGAACTTTTAAAAGGTGCTTTGGAACCCTATTTTTGGAAACCGGCCAACGACAACCAAAAACGAAACGGTTATGATCGGAGACTTGGAAAATGGAAAACGCTGATGAAACACGAATGGTGGAAAGCTATCAAATACAAGAATCCAATGGACTGGCAGTTGTATCCTTCAATATGAAACTTCCGGAAATTGGTGCTTCTTATAAATTAACTTATTCAGTAAATGGTGATGGAAAATTACAGGTGGAGGCAGATTACTCTCCTGAAGCCGACGATATTCCGTTGATACCAAAGTTTGGTATGCGAATGAGAATTCCATCAGATTTAAACACAGTTAACTGGTATGGCCGCGGACCTGAGGAAAATTATCCAGATAGAAAAACAGGCTATTTAATTGGTCTGAACGAATTAAAACTTGCAAATTTTGAGGTTGATTATGTGGCGCCGCAGGATAATTCCAACAGGGGAGAGGTTCGTTGGTTTTCATTTTCTAATAATGAAAAAGCAGGAATAAAAGTCACAGGTTTGCAGCCATTGTGCTTCCGTGCATGGACTTATACTGAAGATGATTTGGAAAAAGCAAATCATCCATTTGAGTTGCCGGAGCGAAATTTTATTAACCTGAACATCGATCTGAATATTCATGGAGTAGGCGGAAATGATGCATGGGGAGCAAGAACTTTGGAAAAATATACAATTCCCGGTAATCAATCTTACAGTTACGGGTTTATTTTGGAACGTATAGAATAAGTCATTTATTTGGAACGTTTCGATGATTCCCTGACTACAAGTTTGGTTTTCAACACAATTAGCTTTGATGTTTTAATATCATTGAGTTTTTCGAAAAACAAAGCGGCTGCTTTTCTTCCAATTTTATTGGTTGGGTGGGTAACCGATGTAAGCGTCGGATCAACAACTGTTGCATGAAATTCATCGGTGAAGCCGACGAGGCCGATATCATTTGGAATATTTAATCCTCTGCTTTTTATTTCCTTCATTGCAGCAAATGCAACGGTGTCGTTTACACAAAATATGGCATCTGGTGGATGAGGCAGGTTTAAAAGATTTTTTGTGGCAGTAATTGCAGAATTGTAGTCCAAATTGCACGTTACAATTAAATCAGGTGATTCAGGATATCCACATAATTTAATTCCTTCAAGATAACCTGATAATCTTTCTTTTGAAATATTAAGATGTGCTGGCCCTGCAATAAATGCAATTCGCTTATATCCATGCGATTTCAGATGTTTAATTACGTTTTGAGAAGCTTCTTTATTGTCTACAGTCACACATGGCACCTGATCTGCCAGGCAAATCCGATCAAAAAACACAAGAGGGATTTTCTCTTCAACAAGTTTTTTAAAATGCGTATATCCTTTTGTTTCCTTACTTAAACATGCTATAATTCCGTCAACTCGGGCATTTAAAAGATTGTTTAGCGCTTCTGCTTCTTTTTTAAATGATTCTTCTGAACTTGCAACGATTGTAAAGAAACCTTTTTCATTCGCATAACTTTCAATCCCCGAAATTACCGAGGCATAAAAATGAGTTACAAGGTCTGGAACAATTACGCCAATCATTCTTGTTTCCTGTCTTAGAAGTCCCATTGCCAAAGGATTAGGTGTATAATTTCGGGCTTTAGCTAATTGTTTCACTTTTTTTCTCACCTCAGCGCTAATATCCGGATGATCTCTTAAAGCACGTGAGACAGTAGAAATAGAAACATTCAATTCCCTGGCTAAATCTTTTAATGAAACATGTTTATTCCCCATACCCAAAATTTATTTCAAAAATAGTCATTTTATTAAAATGTTTTAAAACATGTTTTTATTAATGCAAAGGTTTTCGCAAAGCTTTGCGCTCAATTTCTCAGAAAACCCCTGAAGAAATTGATTTGAATTAACACTTAAAATAGATAATTTAACTTCAAATTAAACTGAATTTAAATAACAGATGGATTTTATAATACAGCGAGATAAAATAATTACACTATGCGAATGGAGTGAATCTTGATTAAATAAACTAAAAATAAAATTAGGTAGGCAATTTTAAATGGAGGGATTAAACCCCCGTTGATTAATTATAACCAAAATAATGCAGGGTGTATGATTAATAATGTTGGAGTTGAAAACTTTTTACTAAAAACACAGGATTTTGTAGGTTCCTGGTCAGAACCAGATTAGTTATCCGATTGTTCATGGTATCAATCCCTCCTTCTTTTTTTTAATAAGAAAAATGGCCTTCGGAATTACATTTTTTTTTAGGCTAACTGTTTCTAAGGGTTTTTGTTAAGCACTATTAATACCAATGAAATGGCTGGATTCTTAGAAATTTTAATAAACTGAAATGTATTTTATAATTATTTATTGGGTATAAAATTCTTTAAATAAAAGTAAGTAAGAACTTTAATTTTTATAGTTAAATAATAAGTTCAGTAATACTAACACAAAATATATTGTTCTATAAAATTATCGAAAAAATTGGATACAACTTTTAGGAACTGATGAAACAAAAATGAATAATAACAGTACAAGAGAATTACATGAAACAAGCATGCAGCGTTGTTCACATGTAAGATCTATTTATCCCGATATATCGGAAAAAGGGAGTTTGCCATCTGCTGGCAAAACAATCTTCAAAAACATTAATGAGTAAAGAATTTTAGAGAGTGAATAAATAATTAATTAATGGATTTAAATTATTGTTAAAATGAAAAAATAAATATGAAAAAAAATGATTAATCAATGGAAATGGATTGCCTTTCAAGTTGAATCGGCAAAATTATATTTTGAAATTTTTAACTAACTTAATTCAAAATTTATGATGAAAAAGAGTCAAAGCAGATGGGTGCAAAAAGTCCTGTTCATGAGAAAAGGTTTTGCCCGTAAAGAATTTTTCAGAATTACATGTTTGACAATATTCTGCATTGCGTTTAGCCTGAGCCAGGTTATAGCAGCAGAAACTCGTCTTTTAGATGAAAATAACGAGGCAGTTGAACAGCAACAAAATTCTGTTTCCGGTGTGGTAACCGATCAGTCTGGATTACCAATACCCGGCGTAACTGTTCTGGTAGTTGGTACTAATAATGGTATTGTTACTGATCCAAATGGAAAGTACGCACTGAATAATGTACCGACAGATGCAACATTGCAATTTTCCTTTGTAGGTATGACTACTCAGGAAGTTGAGGTTAATGGCAGAAATAGTATCAATATTACAATGGAACAGTCAACTATCGGTCTTGAAGAAGTGGTTGCCGTTGGGTATGGTACACAGAAAAAGGAAACCATGACCGGATCGGTTTCAAATGTTGCTGGCACTGAGCTGGAAAAATCCCCTGTACCAAATATTACTTCTACTCTTTCCGGGAAATTACCGGGATTAATTGTAAACGAACGTTCAGGAGAACCTGGTAGGGAAAGTTTAAATATTTTAATTCGCGGAAGCGGGACATTAAACAACAATTCGCCTCTTATTATTATTGACGGTGTGGAACGCGATGAAATAAGCAGGTTAAATCCTGAAGATATTCAAAGTGTTTCTGTTTTGAAAGATGCTTCTGCAGCCATTTATGGTGCACGGGCAGCAAATGGGGTTATTATTGTAACTACAAAAACAGGAAAGTTAGGTAAGCCTGTATTTAGTTTATCCTATAATACCGCTTTCCAGCATCCAACCCAGGTTCCGAATATGTTGGATGCTGTTGCTTATGCGCAGGTTTATAATGAAGGAGACTGGTACCGACAAGGACGGCCTGACAATTATATCCCATTTTATTCTGCGGATGCTATTCAGAAATTTAAAGATGGTTCTGATCCTATTTTATATCCTAATACAGATTGGATGGGAGAAGTTTTGAAACCATATTCACTTCAGGAACGCGCAAGTTTATCAGTGAATGGAGGAACAGAAGCCGTAAGGTATTTGCTTTCATTTGCAGGTCTGCATCAGGGAAGCGCTTTTAAGCACATGCCTACCGATTATAAACAATATAACATGCGTGTAAAGGTGGATGTAAATTTAAATCAGTATTTAAGTGTTGGTGCCAATATAAATGCTATAATCGAAAACAGCAATTACACACACATAGCTAATAACACCAATTTCACAAACATTTTATTAGCCAATCCTACTTTACCTGCAGTATATCCAAACGGATTACTTGCTCCCGGAAGGTTAGGAGAAAGTCCGCTTTTACTTGATCAAAGAGGTTATAATCGCACTGAAAATACTCCACTGTCATCAACATTTACAGCGACTTATAAGGTGCCATTTGTTGAAGGACTGAAGATTGATGCATCTTTCAATTATGACCTGCGAAATCAGTTTCAAAAAATATTCCAATTGCCTTATTACTATTATGAATATAATACAGTTAGTGGAGAATACGACAAAAAACAGGGAACAGGCGCCTCAACTGTTGAGCTTACAGATAGATACAGCAAGTGGACGACTATGTTATATAACTACAGAATTACGTATGAAAATACCTTCGACGATCATCATATAACAGCCATGGTGGGTCAGGAACAACAGAAGAATAATTATAGTTATGCAAGCGCTTACAGGAAAAATTTTGTGAGTCCTGCCATCGACCAGATTAACGTAGGAAGTACAGCCCCCGAAGATAAAGACAATGGCGGTTCGGCATCAGAAGGAGCATACAATAACTATTTTGGCCGTGTGAATTATGATTATAAGTCAAAATATCTGGTTGAGTTCTTGTTCCGCTACGATGGTTCACAGGTTTTCCCTAAAGGAAAACGTTACGGATTCTTTCCGGGAGTTTCGGCGGGATGGCGTTTGTCTGAAGAAGATTTCTTTCAAAACAGTGTTTCTTTTGTTGACCAGTTAAAATTAAGGGCTTCTTATGGTGAAATAGGTAATGACCGTGTGGGAAGCTTTCAGTATTTACAGGCATATTCGTTTGGCCATAGTTATGTATTTGGAGGGAATGATGTACCTGGTATTTATTCAAATACATTACCTAATCCGTATATTACATGGGAAGTAAGTAAAAAAACCGATATAGGCCTGGAAACTTCAATGTGGAAAGGTTTGCTGGGAATGGAAATAACCTATTTTAAGGAAAAAAGGTCAAATATCCTGACATCAAGACAGCTTTCAATACCAGCCATTTTAGGTTTTCCAGGATTACCTCCTGAAAATATTGGAAAAGTAGATAACCATGGTTTTGAATTGATATTGCGCCATAGAAATAACTTCAACGAACTGAAATATACTATAGAAGGAAATATGTCGTTCGCCCGAAGTAAAATCATTTTTATGGATGAAACTCCACCGGCTGAACCATATCAAGCACAAACTGGTCATCCGGTAGGGTCAAATTTATATTATAAGGCTGATGGGATTTTTCACACACAGGCAGAATTAGATGCCTATCCCCATCAAAGCTCGACCCAGGTTGGCGATGTTAAAATAGTTGATGTGAACGATGACAAGGTAATCGATTCAAAAGATCGGATCAGAATTGACCAATCAAATACACCTGAAATTGTATTTGGTTTAAACATGGGATGGCAATACAAGAATTTTGACCTGACACTTTTCTTTCAGGGACAAACCAGCGTTAGGACTTATGATGGTAATTTTGCAAGTCTGGGTGGCGCTGATTTTAGTAATTCCGTTGTTGAACGTGCAAAAGACCACTGGACAGTTGATAATCCAAATGGAACGATGCCTCGGGCAGATGCATATCAACCGGGATCTTCAACTTTCTTTTTGTTGGATGCTACATTTGTAAGGCTTAAAAACATGGAATTTGGATATTCTCTGCCCGAAAATATACCTTCGAAAATTGGATTGGGAGATATAAGAGTGTTTGCAAGCGCATACAACCTGCTTACCTGGGCTAAGGAAATAAAATGGGCTGATCCTGAAAGTAGTGGTGGCTACCTTAATTATCCGCAGCAACGTACAATCAATTTAGGTATTAACGTGAAATTTTAAAATTGAAAATTATGAAAAAGATACTTATAATAACTGCATTAATGTGGGCACTTCTTTCCTGTAGTGACAATATCCTTGATATTTCACCAAAGGATCGTGTGGCCGAAAATGCAGTATGGTCGGACGAAAAACTCATTGATGCATACGAGAATGAATTATATAATGCAATTCAGCATGGATTACAAATACACATGCAATCAAAAGCAACTGATGAAGCAATTTGCACTATAACATGGGATATTGGCCAGTTGCCTGCAGGTTCTATCAATGCTGATAATATTACAAGTGTTGAAAATACTGCGTGGAATCATGGAGGCAATATTTATTATTGGGGTACAGGTTGGACATATGTTAGAAAGATCAATGTCTTTCTTGATAAAATGGAAAATCTTACAATCCCTATTGAGAATAAAGAAAGACTGGTAGCTGAAGCAAAATTTTTGAGGGCATTTATTTATTTCGAATTTATCAAGAGATTTGGCGGAGTGCCTATTATCACTCAATCTTATGAATTGTCTGAAGCGACGTCAATTACTGTAGCTAGAAATACATTCGACGAATGTGTTCAGTTTATTGATGACGACCTGACTGCAGCAATTCCTGATTTGCCGGAGCAATATATGGCAAGTGATGCAAATTTTGGCAGGGCTACTCAGGATGTCTGCAAAGCTTTACGTTCCCGCTTATATCTGTACGCTGCTTCACCACTTTGGAATCCATCACACGATTTGCAGAAATGGCAAAAAGCTGCTGATGCTGCTGCAGCGCTCTTAAACAGCGGGTATTCGCTATATCCAGATTATAGTAAGCTTTTTAACCAACCTAGCGGAACAGCAAACGACGAATTAATTTTTGCAAGAACTTTTTCATCCACAAACTTTCAACAGGCACCAATGCATAATCTGGGTCGCCGTTATGGCGCATACGGAGGATGGTGGGCAAGTAACGGGCCTTCTCAGAATCTGGTGGATGACTATGATATGACTAATGGTGAACCTCCTTTTAAGTGGGTTAACGGTGTTAAAACAGATAATCCTGCTTCAGGTTACGATCCGCAGCAACCGTATAAAGATCGTGATCCTCGGTTAGAAGCCACTGTAATACATGATGGTGCTGTCTTTCATGGAGATTTACATGAAATGTGGATTGCATCCGATGGTAATAGCTGGGGATATGATTCCTATAAACAAAGTGGTGATAATCCACGTGGTGATTATATTCTCAGAAAATTTATGCCGGAAGATGAACCTCTTAGCTGGCAATATCATTATACCCAGCCATGGCCCATTTTCCGATTAGCTGAAATTTACTTGAATTACGCAGAAGCTGAATTTGAACTTGGACATGAAGATGTTTGTCGTGAATATCTTTCAAAAATTAGAGCAAGGCCTAGCGTAGATATGCCACCAATACCGGAAACAGTTACCGGAGAAGAACTTAGAGCAAGGCTTTACAAGGAACGAAGGGTTGAAATGGCATTTGAAGAACAAAGATTTTGGGATCTTCGGAGATGGAAAATTGCCGAAGATGTTGAAAACAGGCCGATTTACGGTATGGAAATTATAAAGGATGTAGCTACAGGGGAGAAAACCTATAATCCGGTTAAATTACTTGACAGGACGTTTTTACCTAAAATGTACTTGCTACCAATACAAACAGATGAAATTCTTAAGACTAACGGCACTTTAACGCAGACAGAAGGTTGGCAGCAATAAATTTAACATACCATAATCATAGTTGTGTTTTCGGGTAGTTACGCCTGAAAACATAATTATCCCCTACTAATTATATAATTAGTAGGGGATTTTTTCCTATTGGTTTTAATCATAAATTTCTTTTTTGTGAATTTTTTCGAGATATCCCTTGTTTCAATATCCTGTAATTGTTCTAATAATCAGCATGATCTTTCTTTTTAAAATTAAATATGTTGAAAGAATTGAAAAATACCTGAACTCGATTTAATGAATTAGTTTAAAGACATTTCCTATTATAAATTGGGATCTATATAAAATGCTTGTAATGAAAAAAGTGTTGCTTCGTATTTTAACAGAACTCAATTTTTGTTTTATAATAGAAACCCTGGCACAAACAGGTGAAGAAATTGCTATAGCCAATACAATAGTGGCAAAGTTCATGGATATATATGAAATGATATATTTGTTTACATCAAGAATACTTTTTACAGAAGCAAATCGTAGTGTTAAGGCTCAATAACCCAAACCACTATAGATTACTTTCATGGAAACCTAACAATGAAATCAAAGGTGCAACAATGAATTTCTATAATTTTTGTAAAATACTTTACAAGTGCTACAAAACACTGATGGAATCTTTATAAATTAAAGATGCTCTGTTTCGTCATTTAAAACTTGATTATCATGTTAAAGTGAAACTAAACTGAAATTAACCAAAAAATATTATTATGAAACGAAGAGTTTTTCTTAAAAACGGCGCCATTACCGCAGGACTGGTAGGTTCATCGTCGCTGCTATTAACTACATCAGATGGATGTAGCCAAAATGTATCGCAGATGGCAGGAGTGGATTTGGAAGAAATTCGTTCTGCCGAATATCTTCGCCGTGCGCAGTCTGATCCTTATTTATCAAAATTACCACAATTTGCCAACCTGCAATTTATTCCAATGCCTTTAGAGGAACGGATCAGTCGTAAGATTGTGCCGCAGCGCGGCTTATGTAGCCTGACTCCTGGTGGTGATGTTTATCGTTCCGGCAATGGAGCCGTAACCATAGAGGTAGTAGGTAATCCCTATAGCGAACGGATCGCTTTCAGTCATGAAAGTTTATTTGCATCCCGTAACAGGGCAGAGACAGCCAAGATTGCAAATGTTTTTCCGAAGGTCCGGAAAATGATAATGGACGGAAAATACCACGAAGCTGTAATGGTAGGCTATAATGAATGGCAAAAAAATCCTGTCACAAAGTCAAGGGGTGGTTTTGGCGGCGGAAGATCCTCCATACTTCTGGAATCTCCGGCGAGTGAATCAGCTAAAAATTATCTTCGAACGGTAGATTTTGAGAGTACAGAAGTTAAGGTATACTGGTCGGATGAACGCGGAGACTGGGTTCGCGAAACCTTCTCCTCGAGACCGGACAATGTTGTTGTCCAGAGGTTAACAGCACCGGCCGGACAATCGTTGAATGTTCGTATCACTGTGTCGGAAGGTAGTGGAGCACCCCGTATGGGTGGTGGGGGTCAGGATTTTGCAGGAATACGTGGCAGGGGAGGGGCGCAGAGTGGAAACGGCGAAGAAACCAGCAATACCCAGACGGACTTCAACGAGCAGCGTCTGATTATCAAGGGTCGTTTGGACCCATCGCTTGACAACCGGGGCTATGCCAACGTTACCCGTGTGGTCCGCGACGGCGGTTCAGCCAGCATGGATGGCGACACATTGGTGGTAGAAAATGCATCTTCCGTAATGCTTCTCACTCGCTATGAATATTTACCTGACTACAGCGAAGAAAAGGTGGAAGCTGTCCGCCAGTCGCTGGAAGAACTTACCCCTGACTATCCTGCAATGTTGGAGCGGGCCCGAAAAGTACAATCAGAGATGCTAAATCGCGTCACTGTTGATTTTGGAGACGATTCCAAATATGGGCTGTCATCAGAAGAACTTTTGTCTGATCAACGTTCCAGCACAGGCTATTCGGGCGCTTTTCTCAAGACATTTTTTGAGATGTGCCGCTACTGGTTCATTATTATTACCGGAAAGTATTTAAATCTGTCGGCACTGACCAATGTTAATATCAACCTGCAGATTGCGCCTATAAGCATAGGCAATTACCTCGAAAGCGAGATGGCCTATTTTGACTGGATAGAAAGTCTAGTTCCGGATTGCCGCACTAATGCAAAGAATATATACGGTTTTCGTGGCACATTTTATCCCATTGCGCCGTTTCAAGATACAGGCGTTTTTAATATGTTCGATTACGCTGATAATACCGGTGAAACATGGCCACATCCTTACTGGATAAGTGCCGGAGGTTGGGTTGTGCGTCCGTTCTGGGACCACTATCTTGTAACCGGCGACCTGGATTTCCTCCGCAATCGTATGGTGCCGATCTATAAGGATATTGCACTGTTTTACGAGGACTACCTGACAGTTACGGACAAAAACGGAAAATATATTTTTGTCCCGTCATTTTCTCCGGAAAATAATCCGCTCAACCTGAACCCCGGGTGTATGGCAGTGATTAATGCCACCATGGACATTACAGTATGCCGGGAGGTCCTGGTCAATTTGATAGAGTCATGCGAACTACTTGGTATTGAGGCTGATAATATACCAAAATGGAAAGCAATGCTTGACAAGCTGCCGCCTTATCTTCTCAATCCGGATGGTTCTTTGAAGGAATGGGCATGGCCTGATTTGGAAGATAGGGATAATCACCGGCATATTTCTACAGGCTACGGAGCCTGGCCAGGTGATGAAATTGATCCGGACCGTACACCACAACTAGCCAAAGCTACGGTGATGGCTGACCGGAAGCGTGTACCGGAACGACTGGCTGCTCATAGCAGTTGTCAGCGTGCTTTAATTGGAGCAAGGCTCAAAGATAATTTTATTGTGGATACCCAGTTAAGACAATTGCTTGAACAAGGTTTTGTAGCTTCTACGTTCCTGGCTTCTCACGATCCTTACACCCACAGGCCAATGGGAGATCCACAAGGCGGGATTCCTGCGATTATGATGGAGATGCTTGCGTACTCTCGTCCCGGTGTGATTGAAGTTCTACCTGCTCTTCCTGCGTCTCTGGGTACGGGAACAATTAATGGGATGCTACTTCGCACATTTGCAAAACTGGATAAACTGACCTGGGACATGAATGCCAGGACAGTTGATTTAACCGTTACTTCTTTGAAAAAACAGGATGTGACATTAATTGCCCGTTATGGTATTGAAGAAATTTCAGTCTCTTCCGGAGCTTTGACGGAGAAGCCCCAATCCGATGTAGCTACCTGCAATTTGCATTTGCCGGAAGGAAAACCGGTGGAAATTCATTTGAAAATTGGCCAACGCAATCCGCTCGATTGGATTAATTGGGGATAATCAATAAGCAAAAATCAAAATAAAATAATATGAAACGTAGAAATTTTGTTAAAACAAGTGCAGCCGCTGCTGGCCTGGTGGGCTCTTTGGAGTTATTGCCATTGCTCACTGAGGCTCAAAAGGAAACAACAAAAACGGGAACTCCGTTAGCTGATAATCGCTCATCTGAATATCTTAGTCGCGTGCAAGGGGTACCATTTTTGCCCAAGCCACCTGAACCCGGGAGAACATATCCGATCACACCCATGCCATTGGATGAACGGGTTAGTAAGAAGATTGTACCGGAGCGGGGTTTTTGCAGCATCGCCCCTGGTGATACGGTGAGAGAAGCACTCACATCTGGCAATGGTACGATGAATATCGAATTGAATGGTGATCCATATGCAGAACGAATTCTTTTCCATCACGAAAATCTGCTAATGCCTTGGAAGAAACCATTAGGGGCTCCGAACGTTGCAGATATTTTTTCTCAGGTGCGACAGTTAGCACTTGATGGAAAAAACAGTGAGGCAATTGCTCTCGCGCTTCAACACATGAATCAAAGCGAGATAAAACAAGACACAGAACCACACCTCACTATTCCGGCGTTTTTGATGAAACTCGACCTTTCTGAATCTGCATCGGTCAAAAACTACATTCGCACCGTTAATTTTGAGAACAGCGAGATAAAAGTTATCTGGACTGATGAACACGGTGATTGGGTTCGTAAAACTTTCACTTCCCGGCCTGATAATGTTGTCGTCCAATGGCTCACTGCCCCGGCAGGCAAGACGTTGAATGTCCGGATTTCTATGCAAAAGTCTGCTGAGTGGAGCATGGCATCGGGGATGGATTGGGGCGCACGTCGTGGAATTGGCACTACAGATCCGGATATGAAAGCATTTGTAAATCTGACAGAAATACAAAAAGAACTGGCTCCCAAAGGTGTTGAAGCTGGTGAAGTTCGTCAGGACTCTAATGATCAGCGACTGATTTACAAATGCCGTTTAGATCCTTCGGTGGATAACAGTGGTTACGCCGGAGTGACCCGGATGGTTCGTAATGGTGGTACAGCCAGGATGGTTGGAAATACCCTGGTTATTGAGAATGCATCTTCAGTAATGCTTATTACCCGAATTGAATATTTTCCGGAATACAGTGAAAATAACGTCAAAACGCTTCTACAGGCGGTGGATGAAATCAGCCCTGACTACCAGACATTACTTAACCGACATCAAAAAGTTCAGTCGGAAATGCTTAACCGTGTTACCGTAGATTTTGGCGGAAGTTCGCAATACGGCATGGCCTCTGAAGAACTGCTGTCTGACCAGCACTCAAGACCCGATTATTCACCTGCATTGCTGGAGAAGATTTTTGAAATGGGACGGCATTGGTTTATTCTTAACAGCGGCAAGTATCCAAGCATCGCAGCTGAAATTAATTCCACCATAAATTTGCAAACTGCTGGTGCTGTACAGGGCGACCTGCAAGAAGGCATGGAGGCCTATTTCAAATGGATGGAGGAAATCGCACCGGATTGTCGAAACAACGCAAAGAATATTTTTGGTTTTCGGGGCACTTCGTATCCCCTTTTTCCGGATAAAGGACTCGGTGTCAATTTTTATTATACCGACGCCTCTGAACTTGGAATCTGGCCCTACTGGATTTCTGCCGGAGGGTGGTTGATGCACCAGTTTTGGGAATATTATCTGGTTTCAGGAGACATGGAATTTCTCCGCAATCGAATGGTTCCGGCCTATAAAGAATTAGCACAGTTTTATGAAGATTTTCTGACTGTCACCGACAAAGACGGAAATTATATTTTTGTCCCATCCATTTCGCCGGAGAACACGTCCCGCAGCACTGGTCAGTCTGGTCCGGGACTGATTAATGCCACAATGGACATTGCAGTTTGCCGGGAAGTACTGACCAATTTAATTCAGTCTTGTGAACTTCTTGGCACCGATGGGGACAGTGTGACAAAATGGAAAGCAATGCTGGCAAAGTTGCCGCCTTACCTTCTTGAAATAGACGGCACCCTGAAGGAATGGGCATGGCCGACAGCAGAGGAGCATTACAGCCATCGGCATATTTCTCATCTATACGGCGCCTGGCCGGGCGATGAAATTGATCCGGATCGAACGCCGCAACTGGCCCGCGCTGCAGAGATTGCCAACAGGAGACGCACATTTGATACCATGTCCACCGCTGTTGCCGGTGAAACTGTAGCTTCTTATGCCCGCTGTCATCGGGCTTTGGTTGGTGCCCGGCTCAAAGACAACATCATCGTGGATACTCAATTGAGGCAAATGATGGAACAGGGCCACGTTAGCACAGCACTTCGGTGTTCGCGCGAAACTTATGGCATTCCTATACCGGATGCCCAGGGAGGGATTCCCGCAATCATGATGGAAATGCTTGCCTATTCCCGCCCCGGTGTGATTGAGGTGCTTCCCGCACTTCCTCCTTCACTAGTTAAAGGAACAATCAACGGGATGCTGGCACGTACTTTTGCAAAGATTGACAAACTGGCCTGGAATATGGAAACACGGACTGTAGACCTTATGATCACTTCTCTGAAAAAACAGGACATTACATTGATTGCGCGTTATGGAATTGAAGATATTTCTGCACCATCGGGAGTTTTAGGAAAATTTAAGAAGGATAATGCGGACTGTGAACTGCATTTGCCTGAAAATGAACCGGTAGAAATTAAACTGAAACTTGGCTGGTACAAACCGCTAAGTTGGATTAATCAGGTGAGTTAGTGATTATTTCCATACGTAAAAGGAAGTACTATAAATAATAAAAATCAAAAGAGGCTGTCTAAAAACAAGATATTTTTTAGGTGGCTTTTTTTGTATTCATGCGGCAATGTTTGCATTTGTCTCCAAGTTTTCTATCCTGCCTTTTGTTTCGATGATATAACCCTGGAAACACGCAATGAATTGCCGTTTTTGGTGTTGTTTTTCAGTAGTTTTAGCTGATAAGGCCAGTTTTCGGACCAATTTCGACAGATTCAGGGCAATGGCAAGCAGGGCAAAGTCCATTTCAATTTTGTCTTGCCCGAAGTGCCGGAACCTGAGATAGCCCCCGTCATAACGTATGTGCGAAAAAACAGGCTCCGGTTCTACACATCGTTTTTTCCGGTGCTTTATGCCTTCTTCTGATAATAAAAGCTCTCGTGCTTTTGCTTTCAGTCGTCGCAGATTGTGGTTGATTTCTATCCTTCGGTTTCCTTCTGCCTTATAACATAGGCACCTAAGCGGGCAGCCATCGCAGTTTACTGCTTGGTAAACCGTTATTTCCAACTCGTAACCATGACCGTTCTTTTTAATGACAATCCCTTTGTTCTCAAGATGCTGCCCCATTGGACATACAAAGTAATCATCTGTTGCATTGTAGTATAGGTTTTGGGAGGTAAAAGCGTTTTCTCTGAACTTCTTTTTCTGTTCAGCATGAAAATAATTGTACTTTACAAAAGCTTCCATTTCGTTATTTTCCATAAAACCATAATTTTCTTCGCTGCCATACCCGGCATCGGCAATAACTTTTTGGGGGTAGGCGCTGTAACTTTCTTCCCAACCTTCAAAAAAGGGAACCATTGTTAGCGTATCTGTTGGATTTGGGAAAAAATCAAAATGGGTAATAAATTGGTTTTTGGTACCAATCTGAAGGTTGTAAGCAGGTTTCAACTGGCCGTTTTGCATATGGTCGTCTTTCATCCGCATAAAGGTAGCAGACTGGTCTGTTTTGGAATAGCTTTTCCTGTTACCTAAAACCTGAAGATGGTTTTCGTATTCCTGTAACTTGGGCAGGTGCTTTTCTTCCAGCGTTTTTACTGCCTTTTGCTCCTGCTTCGAAAGGTTTTCGCGGTTAATTTGGTCAATACGTTTTTTCAATTCATCGGAGTCGATTGGAGTGGGCGGCTCATCGTTGGGAAGGTCGTCCTGTGCAATCCCTTCGTTTATCATTTTTAGTATTTCCCTGATTTTTGCTTCGAGTTTTGCCTTGTTCTTTTCAACCGTCTTACGCCATACAAAAGTGTAACGGCCAGCCCTGGATTCCATTTTTGTACCATCGATATAAACGGTTTGTAAACTGATGTAACCCATTTCAACCAACATCAACACAACCTGTGTGAAAAGTTGGTTGATGGTGTCCTTCAAATGCAGAGAACGAAAATTGTTGATTGTCCTGAAATCAGGCGTTTGTTTACCCGAAAGCCACATGTAATGAATGTTTTCCAATAAATGCTTTTCAATTTTCCGGCACGAATATATGTTGTTCATGTAAGCGTAAAACAATACTTTCAGCATCATCCTTGGGTGATACGAAGAAGTGCCCCCTCCTTTGTAGGTCTTTTCTATGGCTGAGATATCAAGTTTGTCAACAATTTGATTGACCAGCCGAACCGGGGCTTCTTCTGTTATATTCTGATCCAGACGGGCAGGGAAAAGTGAAATTTGGTCCTGTAAATTTGATTTAAAAACCGGTTTTCTCATTTTTTTGTACTCAATGATAAATATGACAGTAATTTACTAAATATCATTGAGTTAACACAGAAAAATAAATAAAAAAAGAGGCTGACATCTTTTTAGACAGCCTCTTTAAGAATTGGTATTATATCTATCTTGTAAAAAATATTGATTAGAATTATTCAGTATTTTACTGAAACTAAAATTTTTGGTACCCGTTGTAATGACAGACCACTTCAAGAATATTTTAACTGTTACACATAGTTGAAATTAAAATTTAACCGAACTAACAAAGAACTGATTTATGAAAAGAACAACTTATCCATCTAAAACTTTTGCAGTTGTAGCGTTTGCAGTTATTGCCTTCTTGTTTACAGCTTGCTCAACACCGAAACAAAAATCTACTACATCAAAAGAAATGGTACTTTGGTACAATAGGCCGGCCGGTAACGTCTGGCTTGATGGGTTGTTTATAGGGAATGGCTACATGGGCGGCAATGTATTTGGAAGGGTAGAAAATGAAAGGATTGCGTTGAATGAATCTACTTTCTGGTCAGGTAGGCCCCATGATTACAACGACCCGGATGCACACAATTATTTTGAAAGGATAAAGGATCTTGTCTTTGCTGATAAATTCAAGGAAGCAGAGAAAATGGTGAATGAGCACTTCTACGGGATACCTGCCGCCCAACAAGCTTATGAACCGCTTGGAGATCTTCTTCTGAACTTTGCTGTAAGTGGTGATTCCATAAAAGATTACTACCGGGAGTTGGATATGGAAACAGGTGTAGTGAAAGTCAGTTACATGGATGGAGACGTGAAGATGATCCGCGAAGTATTTATGTCATATCCCGATCATGTGATGGTAATGAAAGTTTCGGCTGACAAACCAGGTAAGGTTTCAGTTGAAGCGAAACTGAAGAGTCAATTTTCCGAAGCAATAAAAGCTCAGGATAATAAACTCATGTTAAATGGTGCATGGAAATATCTTCCTGAAAGGGAATATGACCTTATTGCAAAGGTTGACGGGAAGGGAATGAGCTTTCAGGTATCGCTCGCAGCTATGCCGGAAAAAGGAAGTATGGAGACCACCGATTCAAGCCTTGTAATCAGCGATGCTAATTCGGTGACATTTGTTTTAACAACAGCAACAAGTTTCGTAAACTATAAAGACATTAGTGGAGATCCCATCGCCAAATGTGAAACAATAATGGCAGATGTTGAAGGAAAAGATTTTAAGGAACTTAAGAACACTCATTTGGAAGATTTCACCAACCTGATGGGACGGGTACACCTTAAAATAGGTGAGCCATCAATGAATGAAAAGCCAACGGATGAAAGGATTGCAGACCTTAAGAAAGGCATTCCTGATCAGGATTTGTTAGCGAAGGTTTTTCAATTTGGGCGATATATTCTGGTATCAAGTAGCCGTGAAGGCAGTGAACCAGCCAATCTTCAGGGGAGGTGGAATGAGGATTTACTACCTAATTGGGGGAGTAAATATACCGTCAATATTAATACAGAGATGAACTACTGGCCTGCCGAGGTAACCAACTTATCCGAATGCCACTTGCCTTTATTTGATATGTTAAAGGATTTGGCTGAAAACGGAGCTGAAACTGCCAAAGATTATTATAATGCAGGAGGTTGGGTTTTGCATCACAATACCGATTTGTGGCTGGGAACCGCGCCTGTTGATGCGGCTCGTTATGGTATGTGGCCGATGGGAGGCGCCTGGCTGTGCCAGCACATTTGGGAACACTATTTATTTACCGGGGACGTAGAATTTCTGAGAGAATATTATCCTATAATGAAAGGCTCGGCACAATTCATTATGGATATTATGGACTATGAACCGAAACACAACTGGCTCGTTATTCCGTTTTCAATGTCTCCTGAGCAGGGATATTTTGTTGACGATAACCCGGAAGAAATGTTTTTATCTTCCTCAACTACAATTAATGAGGCCATAATCAGGGACCTTTTCCCTCATTGTATTGAAGCAGAGAAAATATTAAATACAGATCAGGAATTCGGTAAGAATTTAGCTGAGGCATTGGAAAAAATACCACCTTACCGGATAGGGAAAGACGGTCTTCTCGAGGTATGGATTGAAGACTGGAAAAAGGGAAATGAAGGACATAATACCTCTGTCAATTTTGGTTTCTTTCCGGGAAACTCAATTACATTACGTGGAAATCCTGAATTGGCTGAAGCTATTCAGAAATGGCTGGACCCGCGTAAGGTAAGCCCTGGATGGTGGAATTACATCTGGGATATTTGTGATTGGGCAAGACTTGAAAATGGTGAAAAGGTTGATACGGTTATCAGGGATTTCTTCACCACATCCAGAGGAGGATTAGGAAATAATCTTCAAAATTCGGCAGCATATCAGTCAGATTCTAATTTTGGATTTACTGCCAGTATTGCGGAATGTTTGTTACAAAGCCATGCAGGAGAGATATCATTATTGCCGGCATTGCCTGCAAGTTGGAAAAATGGGTCGGTTACCGGACTTAGGGCAAGAGGTGGATTTGAAATCGATATGGAATGGAAGGATGGAAAATTAACAAGTGCTAAAATAAAATCATTGTTAGGTAATCCGTGTGTCGTTCGTTATGGAGAAAAAACAAAAACTTATGACGTCACGAAAGGAAATTCAATCCAAATTACTGAAGAGCTTTAATATTGATTTAATTTTTAATCACATTACCACTAAATTATGATCAAACTATTTTTTCAGTTACGAATAATTACAATTTGGATTACTCTCCTTGTATCGAGTGTAATTACAGAATCCTGCACCTCCAAGAAAACAGAAGGAAAAACACATCATGTCTGGGAAAAGGTGGAAATTACCCTTAAGGCTAAGGCTAAATACGATAATCCTTATACTGATGCAACAGTTTGGGTTGATCTGAAAGGCCCGGGCTTTGACAAACGCTGCTACGGTTTCTGGGACGGGGGTGATACTTTTCGTGTACGGGTTATGGCAACGGCACCCGGAACCTGGACATGGAGCAGCGGATCGCAACCGGCAGATTCCGGATTGGATGGAGTAAGCGGATCTTTCACTGCCATTGACTGGACAGAAGCGCAGAAGGCAGAGAATCCGTCACGGCGAGGTATGATTCAACCTTCTGCCAACGGACATGCATTTCAGTATGCCGACGGCACTCCCTTTTTTCTGGTTGGAGATACCTGGTGGGCCACACCAACTTTTCGGTTTCTCTGGCTGGATGATGATACTATTCGTCCACTCGGACCGGAAGCAGGATTTAAGGAATATGTCGATTACCGGAAAAAACAGGAGTACAACTGTGTAGCAATCCTTGCAGCTTTACCAAACTGGGCGAATGACGATAAACCACCAAAACTGACAATGGAAGATGGAACGATCATTCGATCAGGATGGCGGCAGGCCGGAACAAACAGCGCAAAAACAATGACGGATGAAGAGGGCAACACAGCTTTTCTGTTCCCTGGCAAAGTCCCCGGATATGAATCGTACTTCCCGGATGTAGAGCGAATCAATCCGGCATACTTTAAATCCCTCGACAGAAAGATGGATTACTTAAACGCACAAGGATTTGTGCCTTTTATTGAGGTAGCCAGAAGGGATGTTGGGCAAGTATGGAAGAAATATTATCCCTGGCCGGAATCTTATGTAAGATACATTCAATATATATGGAGCCGGTATCAGGCTAACGTTTGTTTGTTCAGTCCCATCCATTTTGATTATGACCAGGAAACCATTCCTGTTGACGATTGGAATGCTGCTGCCAATAAAGTCATTGAAGAATACGGACATCCGCCATTTGGCACACTGGCTGGCACAAATCCAACCGGTTCATCGTTGCATAACTGGGGGCATACCGACAAGGCACACTGGCTTGGTTTTCATCAGATAGGTAACCTCCGCACCCACGACAGCTTTTCCCTGCTGACAGAAATATTCAATACCAAACCTCCTGTTCCGGCAATCAATGGCGAACCATATTACGACGGTATGCAAAATGCTGAAGGGGGCTCTGATGAGGCTGCTTTATGGTGCCGTTCAGCCATGTATGGAAGTGTACTTTCAGGAGGACTTGGAGGTCATATTTATGGCGCAGGCGGATGGGCAGGAGGAGTGTGGAGCGGAGAGGTAGAAGCAGCTTCCAGATTTCCGATGTGGAAAGTTTTTCAGTGGCCGTCGGGTGATCAAATGCGACACTTAAAAGCGTTTATTCTTTCGGAAGGATCGAAATACCAGGATTTAGTTCCATGTACGGAGAGAATCCAACCCAATAAATCAGGAGGAAACGATGTTACAACCGGCTGGGCTTATGGTTCAGCAACACAGGCTCAGGATCTTTTGTTAATGTATTTTGAAAAGGATTGTCCACGTGCTGTGGTTTCAGGAATGGAACCAAATACAAAATACGATGCAAGTTGGTTTGATCCACGAAATGGTCAGTGGATACATGTGGAAGCGCCTGTTATCACCGGTGAATCAGGACAAATTATTTTGCCTCAATTTCCTGATAATATCTGATCGGTCGGAAACAGACTGGGCCATAAAACTTACATTAAACCAGGCACCTTAGAAATTATATTTTTTACGTGTTGGCGAAATTACTTTATATGTAGTTGGTTCACAGTTCGACTACGCTCACTGTGACAGTCAGACTGAGCGCAGTCCCTGTCTGCCGACAGGCAGGGAAGTCTGATTATTAGTTATTTACAAAATAATTCTGTAAAGTGTATTTTTGGGTAAGATTCTTTATTAGATCAGCGGAAATTTTATAGGTGAATTACTACTTGTTGACCGATAGATTGCTGTAAATAACTCGACAGTCTTTCTACCTTGTTCTCCTGTAACCAAGGGTTCCCTGTTTTGTTTTAACGCTTCAATAAAATCTACAATTTGTTCTTTTATGTAATAAACTGTAGCATCAATTTTTTGGAAAGAATTCCGAATCTTCCTTTTTCCACTGCTCAAGCAAATGTTCTTCACCGGGAATGGTCCACATGTCGTTTACAGGTGGTTCTGATATTCCTGTCATTCCGGCAATAAACATAGCGCCACCTTCGGTTTGCACGCCCACAGACGAACCATTTTCTCCATGCACCTGCACTTTTCCATACATTCCCGGCTTCTGGGAATTACTTACAAGAACATTTCCAATGGCGCCGTTTTTAAATTTTATAACGGCTACTGCAGTATCATCTACCTCAATGTACGGATGATTAAGATTTCGCCATATTCCATATAATTCGTCAATGTCTCCCATCATCCAAAGCAAAACATCAAGTTGGTGCGGCGACTGGTTTACAAGCACTCCACCTCCTTCCATGTCCCAGGTCCCCCGCCATTCGTCGGCATCATAATAGGCTTTGCTACGCCAACTTAGCATTGTTGCTGTACCCAAAATCGGTTTCCCAATCTTTCCATCCTCAATGGCCCGTTTCACCCGTATTGTCGGTGCATACCAGCGACGTTGGCTAATTACACCAAGCCTGACACCATTTTTACGACAGGTACTAATCATTTCGTCGCAGTCGGAAAGAGAGGAAGCCAGCGGTTTTTCAACCAATACGCTGGCACCCGCCTGTGCTGCTTCAACAGTCGGATCTTTATGAAAAGGATGTGGTGTACAAACGATTACCAAATCTATCTGGTTTTCGGAAACCATCTTTGTAATTGAATCATACGCTTTAACACTGTACTGATATGCAAAATTTTCAGCAGTCTTTTTCGTACGGCTCCAAACGGCAGTCAGTTCTGCGTCCGGTATCTCAAGAATTGCTTTTGCATGGAGATGGGCCACTTTTCCACAACCCAAAATTCCGATTTTATATTTTTTCATTTTAATAGTATTATCTGTTTCGTATGGAATAAAATCTCTGCTTTAAAGGCAGACAAGGAATTTGTTCAGAATGATCAGAACGTGATGATTTTTTAAGGAACAAGTATAACTTTATTCAAACCTTCTTCTTTATTGTAAAGTCGTTTGAACCAGCTTGCACCTTCATTAAGCGGAGCAATTGCAGAAATATGCTCATCTACATTAATCAAACCCTCACTCATCAAATGAAGTACCTTTTCATATTCGCCATTAATGGCACAACTGCCTAAAACTTTTAATTCCTGCGTTACTACTTTTTGCAACGGAAATTCAACTTTGGGTGAAAGATTTCCGACTAAAACCACTGTTCCTCCTTTCCTAACCAGGGAGATTGCTGTTCCAACTGTAGCATTTACTCCAACCGCTTCAAAAGCAAAGTCAGCTCCACGCCCGTTACAAATATCTTTTACCTCCTTTTCAATGTTTTCATTTTGAGCATTTAATACATGGTCAGCTCCCGAGTGTTTGGCCTGTTTCAGCTTTGTTTTATCCAAATCTACAGCGATAACTTTTATACCCGAAAGCTTCAGTAATTTGATGATAAATGTACCAATCATACCTGCTCCGATAACAGTTGCTGTATCTCCCAACTGAATACCGGATAACAAAATAGAATGCAGGGCAACAGCAACAGGTTCTACCATTGCAGCATGTTCGAATTTTACATTGTCAGGAATACGATACATTATGTGTTGAGGTACTGTAACATATTCGGCAAAAGCTCCATGTTTCCGATATTCGCCTGGTGAAACCCCCAGCACTTTTCGGTTGTCGCTAAGATTATAATGGCCATGCAAAGTGTACCAATCATTAAGCATGTAAATGGTTGAATCGAAAGTTACGCGATCACCGGGTTTCCAGTTAACAACACTTTTCCCGACCGATTCAATCACTCCGGAGGCTTCGTGTCCCATAACAAGCGGAGGAATGCGCCGTCCTGAACTTCCGTCCATTCCATGCACATCGGAACCGCAAATACCACATGCTTTTACACGTATCAGTACTTCATCTTCTTCAGTTTCAGGAACAGGAAAGTTATCGGTAAATTTTAACTGATTATATGATTCAAGAACTAGAGCTTTCATTTTTTTTAGATTTTATAAGTTAATTTCAAAATGTTTCTGTTTACATACAAGTTTTTGAATTACATCTTCCCATGCAGGAGTGTCCGAAATTATTTCAAACTTATAATATATTCATGTAAACCCAATATGCCTGTATATGAAATAAAAAGTGAAAAAACAAATGCTGCCAACAAGCCAATATTCAACAAGTTATTTGCCTTGTATTCGCCCATCAACGACTTATTATTTATTAATATGATGATACCACCGATCACTACCGGAAGAATAAAAACACTTGCAACCTGAGTTGCTATCTGTGCCATTATCGGGTTTGCCCCTACTATAGGAACAACCAGTCCAACCAAACAGGCAACTGCCGCAAGTACTTTAAACGATTTCGATTTTAAATCCATTTTACCCTGGCGATAATCACCGATTAATAATGGTAAAACCATTAAAATGGGAAATATGGAAGAAAGTCCGGCGCTCATTGCTCCAAACATAAAAATAACAACGGCAAACTTACCTGCAACCGGTTGAAGGGCATAAACCATATCAAGTACTTTTGTAACAATTTTACCTTCATGGAAAAGGGCTCCTGTAGCAGCAATCATAATGGACGCGCTAATAATAAACAACAGTATCCCTGAAATCAGTGCATCTCTTTTTTGTTCTTTCAAATGATTTTTATTCCACCCTTTCTCTTTCACAATTAAAGTCCTGACGACAAATGTAGGAGCGGCCATTGTAGTCCCAACAAACGCTGCAACCATTAATTCTCCGCCAGGCGGGATACTTGGCACAAAACCCATTACAACTTCAGACGGTGATGGAAGGGTAATAAACATGGATAAAATAAATGAAATCCCCATTATAGTTACAAAAATTACCAGTACCTTTTCAAAAAATGAATATTTTCCTACCAGCAAAAAGGCATACATTATGAAAATAAGTGCAACAGCAATACCTAAAACAAACCAATAATTATTTTCATTTAACCCGGGAAAGAACAGCCGCATTACCTCGTAAAGTGCATTACTTGTTAGTCCAAGAATACCCGACAAGGCACTCCACTGACCCATAACAATACCAATGATCGTCAGCACTGCCCAGGTTTTTCCCCACTTTAAATTATTTTTAAAACTATTTATTGCCGTTTTTCCTGTAACTGCAGCAAAATGCCCGAAAGCCTGCATAAGTAACCATGAAAAAAAGGCACTTAAAAACAAAACCCATAAAAGTTGTACTCCATACTGGCTTCCGGATTTAATCATAGATGTAACACTCCCTGTGCCAATGGTATATCCTATACAGAAAATACCTGGCCCTATCGACAGCATCATTAGCCAGATCTTTTTAGCAAGGGAAATTTTATTCTTTATCAAATCCATAGAATCAAATCGAATGTTTTCATTTTTTTAATCGTTGTATTTATTTAGTTCTGTCGTTCTGCGCACTTTCATAATAATCAAAATGATTCCCTAATTTTTCCATTAGTGGTAATGTAATATTATCGAGTTCTTCTTTTACATCCTTTGCCAACGAATTGCCTGCCGCTTTTACATTTTCCGCGAATTGTTTCAAATTTCTAGAACCAACAATTGTACATGTAATTGCTGAGTTCTCAAGAATCCATTTAATGGAAAGTTCAGACATGGAAAGCCCGGTTTCGAGGCAAATACGCCGGATGCCCTCAAGCGCAACTGTTGTTTCCTCTTCGGCTCCCTCTTCTCCATGCCTGCATTCGCTGTTCGATTTGGAATTAAAATGCCGGGTACGTCGTCGCCACACAGGTACATTGTCCAATGTTGGGTAAATATCTGCCAGAACTCCCTGCAACAGCGCCATATATCCAATCACTCCAATCCCGTTTTTTTCGCATGCTGCCGAGGTATCGTATTCAATGGCTCTACATAAAAGATTATATGGAAGTTCGTTCGCTGCAACTTTGTCAAGCGGTAAATCCTTCAGACGACTATAGCTGAAATTACTAACACCGGCGTGACGTATTTTACCCTGTTTTTTCAAAAGTTCCATAGTTTCCCATGCCTCTTCAATTAGCGGAGGATTTTCGATAATTTGCTGATCCGAAGTAAAATGTCTGATTGAATGAGCATGAATCGGCCAGTGAATCATGTACAAATCGATATAATCTGTTTCTAATCGTTTTAATGATTCATTGCAATGCTCAATCATCACTTCTTTATAACAATTTGAAGGACTTACTTTGGTACCTATTACTATTTTGTCTCTTGGAATTCCCTTAATTGCCTTACCTAATGAAATTTCGCTCCTACCTTCATTGTAAACTTCCGCAGTATCAAAATAATTAATACCTAAATCAACAGATGCATGAACAACTTCGTTAACATCGTTCTGGTTTTGTTCGCCCCAATATTCACCTCCTCCAAAGGCCCAGCAACCTGTTCCAATAACAGATAATTTTAATCCAGAATTTTCACATATACGTTTCTCCATTATTGGTTCGATTAGTTATTTTCTTCTACGCATTTTTTAGTTTCTCTTGTTTTAAATTCAACCAATATAATTTATGAATCTGGTATTCCAACGAAATTCAAATTGAATTTTATTTCAGATTAATTTTATAAACTAACCACTTCATAAGTTTTTCCAGCTTCTGCATTAAATTCCAATACATTTAATTCAGGGCTGTTTGTTTTAATTTCTTTTCCGTCAGAAAGAATTTTTGCTTTGGTTTTCGTTCGTATCCTGCATTTATTGTTGAATTTAGAATCAATAAACGCTTTGGTTAATATCCCATTATTCCATAAGATAGATACGTTGTAGCCACCTCTTGCAACAAGCCCCTGAATACCTCCGTCTTTCCATTCTTTAGGCAATGCAGGTAAAAGAGATATTTCGGAAGAATGACTTTGCATTAACATTTCTGTAATACCGGCGGTCACTCCCTGAATTGCCTGGTTTCCTTCAAACGACGGAGTAATCCGGCTATCTTCAGGTCTTGGGTGAAGACTAACTTCTGTTAACATATTTCTTAAGATGTTATATGCAGGTTGAGGCTCTTCCAGCCTTGCATGTAAATTTATTTTCCATGCACCTGACCACCCAAGGTTAATATCTCCGCGTCTTTCAAGAACCACATCAACTGCCTTTGCCAGTTCCGGCGTTTTGCGTAATGTAATATCATCATCAGGATATACTGCAAAAAGATGCGACAGATGCCGATGAGTAGGCTCGAATTCTTTAAAATCGTATAACCATTCCTGCAATTGTCCAAAGCTGCCAATCTGATAAGGAGGCAATTTTACCAAATCGGCCTCAAGTTGTTGTTGCATTTCACCGTCCCTGTTTAACACTTTACATGCTGTAATACAATTACGAAAGAGATTGCGAATAATTTCATTGTCCATTGTAGTACCCATAGAAACAGAACAAACTTTTCCATCATCTGTAACAAAACTGTTTTCAGGTGTGGTTGACGGACAGGTTACAAGCCAACCTGTTTCAGGATCTGTCATTAGAAAATCGAGATAAAACTCGGCTGATCCTTTTAATAAAGGGTATATTCTTTTTAGGTAAGCTGTATCGAGTGTATAATTATAATGATCGAATAATTGCTGCATGAGCCATGCACCTCCCATTGGCCACGTTGCGTACTGCGGGTTTCCGTCGGTTGGCGCCGTATTAAACCATACATCTGTTCCGTGATGGGCAACCCAACCCCGGCAACCATATAACTCTTTGGCAGTTCTGGCGCCGGCCTGGGCTAAATTTTCAACAAATAAAAGCAATGATTCATTGACATTGGGAAGGTTAGTGCTTTCAACCGGCCAGTAACATTGTTCAATATTTATATTTAATGTCCATCTGCCCTGCCATCTTCCTTCCAAATTATCCAGCCAGATATTGTGATTATTGAAAGCCAGTGTATTTTCCCGGGCTGCAGCAAGCAAAAGGTAACGGCCATATTGAAAGTATTGCGATATATAAAGCGGATCATCTTCTCCTTCCCTTAACTTGTCCATCCTTTCTGTTGTATTTAGGTTTGAATTTTCATTCTTCCCCAAATTAATTTTACATGAATGGAACAACGGATAATAATCTTTTATATGCCGTTCTTTTAGCCGGTCAAAGTTGTATTTCGATGCCCTTGAAATAAATTTGTTACACCTTTCCTTTTCGTTTCCTGAAACATCATTCCAGCTTTTCCAGTTTGTGGCTCCAGCTAAAATCAATGTAACAGCATTGGCATTTTTAACTGTAACTTTATTGATATTACTATCCAGAGTTTGCGTTATACTTCCACCTTCCTGAATGATTTTTAATCTCGATTGCCATTTCATTTCAGCAGGCAATAATCGTTGCTTATAAGAATTAGTGGTGTTCCCGATGGTTGTTCCTTCCATCACAATGTCATTGTTTTCCAAATGTGTGGTTGCCGATGGTTGAATGCTGGATAACCATGTATTAATATTAATTGCACCTTTTTTGCTGGCTGTTAAGCGCATTACAATTACCTGGTCAGGATAGCTGGCAAAAACTTCCCTTTTATAATTCACTCCATTCAGTTGGTAGGAAACAGTAACCAAAGCACTGTCCATGCTTAGTTTTCGGATATAATTTTTCACTTTATCCTGATCATGTCCGGGGAATTGAATATTGAAGTATTCCCATTGGCTGATAGTGTTGTACACTCATCGGGTCGCTGGAAAGTTTTTCTGCTTCTGTATTTGCAGCCACCCAATCTTTTGCCAAAACATATTTTCGAATGTTTTTTACGATTTCAGGGCCATCCGGATTATTTGGATCGTATGGGCCGCCCGTCCACAATGTTTCATCATTAAAAGGAATAACTTCATCCAAAGTTTTACCTAAAACCATTCCTGCAAATCGTCCTGTACCAATGGGAAGTCCTTCCCAGTATTTTGTTGCCGGTGTATTATACCACCAGCTCATTTCATCCTGTACAACTGCTTCCGTTTTATTTTGGGAGTAAACTGACTTGCCAATTAAAACAAAACAAATCAAAATGGTTATATTATATTTTATCATAATCTACTTTTATTCATCAGCTTATTTGCGATAAGCAATAAGATAATAATTTCAATCCCATTAAAATCTAAAAAGTGGATAATTTTTAGATCAGAATTATAATCTGTTCAAGTTTTCAAAATTCAAGCAATTATTGTTTCGTTAAATAGATGTTATTCAACATTTATTTAAAAATAAAAGTTTCCGCAAACCTTTGCGTTAAGATTGCTATGAATCAACCGGTTGTATTTTGGCGTTTTTTTATGGATATTTATTTTAAAATAGCAGAATGGTGAGGAATAAATTGTTTGAACCATTCTCAAACAGCGCTAAAAAATATCTCGGAGATTTAATGAGATTAATTTAGCAGGATTTTTTAAAGAAACTTAAACAACAAATTATGAAAAAGACAACCTATTTCTCTAAACCTGCAATTGTATTGTTAACAATTCTTGCAATTTTATTTTCAGCTTGTTCAACTCAACAGAAAAAATCTTCTGAATCAAAGGAAATGGTTGTTTGGTACAACAAACCAGCAGAAGATGTCTGGCTTGATGGCTTGTTTATCGGGAATGGATATATGGGGGGCAATGTATTTGGAAGAGTGGAGAATGAGAGAATAGCGTTAAATGAATCAACTTTCTGGTCGGGAAAACCTCATGACTATAATGATTATGATGCGCACAATTATTTTGAAAAAATAAAGGAACTTGTCTTCTCAGGTAAATTCAAGGAGGCTGAGAAAATGGTAAATGATCATTTCTACGGCATACCCGGAGCGCAACAGGCCTATCAACCGCTTGGAGACCTTCTCCTGAACTTTTCTGTTTCGGGTGATTCGATAAAAGATTACTATCGCGAGCTGGATATGGAAACAGGAATAGTAAAAGTAAGCTACATGGATGGAGATGTAAAAATGACACGGGAAGTTTTTATGTCCTATCCAGACCATGTAATGGTTATGAAAGTGGCAGCCGATAAACCGGGCAGCATATCTGTAGAAGCAAAACTTGGAAGTGAGTTTACGGAAGAGGTAAAAGCAAATGGCAACAATCAACTCATATTAAATGGAACGTGGAAGTATGTTCCGGAAAGACAAATGTGGCTGATTGAAAAAGTTGATGGAACCGGAATGGATTTTCAGACATCATTGGTAGCAATGCCAGAAAAGGGAAATATGGAAACCACCGATTCAAGCATTGTTATTACTGATGCAAACTCGGTAACATTTGTACTTACAGCGGCTACAAGTTATGAGAAATACGACGATATAAGCGGAAATCCGGCAGCCAAATGTGAAGAAATACTCGCAGAAGTTGAAGGTAAAAATTATAAAGATTTAAAAAATACACATTTGAAAGATTTTAGTGAATTAATGGGCAGGGTTCATTTAAAAATTGGCGACCCGACGATGAATGAAAAACCGACCGACGAAAGGATAGCCGATATTAAAAATGGTAAGCCTGATCCGGAACTTAAATCGAAAATTTTTCAGTTTGGACGTTATATTCTGGCAACAAGCAGCCGTGAAGGCAGCGCACCAGCCAACCTTCAGGGGAGATGGAATGAAGACCTGCTTCCCAACTGGGGAAGTAAATATACAGTGAACATAAATACTGAAATGAATTACTGGCCGGCAGAAGTAACGAATCTTTCGGAGTGCCACCTTCCACTATTCGATATGATGAAGGATTTAGCAGAGAACGGAGCGAAAACCGCCAAAGCATATTACAATGCCGATGGTTGGGTTTTACATCATAATACAGATATGTGGCTTGGTACAGCCCCTGTTGATTCAGCCCGGTGGGGATTTTGGCCTATGGGTGGAAGTTGGCTTTGTCAGCACATTTGGGAACATTACCAGTTCACTGGAGATGTGGAATTCCTGAAAAAATATTATCCGGTTATGAAAGGTTCTGCACAATTTCTTATGGATATTATGGATTATGAACCTAAACACAACTGGCTGGTAGTGCCATTTTCAATATCTCCGGAACAGGGATTCTACGTTGATGGTAACGAGGTAGAAATGTTCCTGTCTCCCTCTGTCACCATAAATGAGGCAATAATAAGAGACCTGTTTGGGAATTGTATCGAAGCGGAGCAAGTATTAAATACAGACCAGCAATTCGGAGAAAATCTTACTAAAGCCTTAAAAGAAATACCTCCTTATCAGATTGGTGAAAATGGCTTTATACAGACATGGATAGAAGATTGGAAGAGAGGGAATGAAGGGCACAATGAGTCACCAAACTGGGGGTTCTACCCGGGTAACTCGATCACATTAAGAGGTAATCCTGAATTGGCTGCTGCAATTGAGAAATGGCTTGAACCAAGGCGGGAAGGAACCGGCTGGGGAGCAGCGTGGGATTTGTGTGTTTGGGCAAGATTGGAAAATGGTGCCAGAATTGATACATTTATGATTGATTTTTTCCGTAGCAATGATACGCGAAGAGGAATTGGAAATAATTTTCAAAATACAAGCAGTAATCAATCGGATGCCAATTACGGCTTTACCGCCGGAGTAGCTGAATGCCTGCTGCAAAGCCATGCAGGTGAAATATCATTATTACCTGCACTACCCACAAGTTGGAAAGATGGATCGGTAACAGGACTTAAAGCAAGGGGAGGTTTTGAAGTCAGCATGGAATGGAAAGATGGGGAATTAACAAGTGCCGAAATAAAGTCATTACTGGGTAATCCATGTGTAGTTAGGTATGGAGAAAAGACAAAAACTTACAACATTGCCGCACAAAAATCAGTTCAAATATCCAGTAATTTAGATTAATCATTGCTGGTAAAAAGAAAACATTTCATGGCAAAGCTTTCAATACCAGAAATTACTGAAGCTTAAAAATGAGTTATCACATCGGGGACAATTATAACAATCATTCATATTTGCTGATTCATAAGTCCCATGACCAGTGGGTTGTGCGTGTAATTGCAAGCTTTGAATATTGTAAGCCTTTTTACTTTCGGCCGGCTATTATCCGGATGATAAGGGTACGAGAAACGGTAGAAATTGACACATGCAATAACCTTGCTAAATCTTTTAATGAAACAGGTTAGTTTCCCATAGTTCAGGTTAGTTTCAAAAATATTCATTTTGAGTAATGTTTTTCAACATAGTTTTCTTATGCAAAGGTTTTCGCAAAGCTTTGCACTAATGTTTGTTTTATCTTTTTTATGATACAAATAGAAAAGATGCTTAATTTGGATATTTAAAATATATTCATGTAAATTTCTGCTTTGTTAAAAAGTATTCCACCGTGGAAAATTGCAGAAGAGTACTACAGAAAAATTAACTTAAAATATTTATACGAACTAAATTTAATGCCACCATGAAGAAGATAATCTTAATAGTAGTTTCATTTGTGCTGATTTTTTGTTTTAACACCAATGCCCAATCTTATGAGAAAACAGAAACAGGGGTTAAATCAGTAATAAATTCACAAGAAATTGAAATTCAGTTTTTCAGTCCTTCTATAGTTAGAATTTTAAAATCACCGGAAAGTAATACTTTCGAAAAGAACAGCCTTTCGGTTGTTAAGGCTCCTGAGGAAACAGATTTTAATGTAAGAAAACAAGGCAATAAACTAACACTAAAAAGTAAAAGTCTTTCGGTTGTTTTAAACCTGGAAAGTAGCAAAGTTTCTTTTGCCACTCCTAAAAACAAATCACTTTTAACTGAACAGGAAGATGGTTCAGTATTTACTGATTTTGAAGATGCGGGAGATAAAACATTCACCGTTACTCAATCATTTGTGTTGGATAACGATGAGGCTATTTATGGTTTAGGCCAGCAGCAGCAAGGGAAAATGGTTCAACGTAACATTAAACTGAATATGATCCAGGGAAATACAGATGATTATGTTCCATTTCTCGTTTCAACAAAAAATTACGGATTATTCTGGGATAATTATTCGCCAACTGTTTTTGAAGATACTCCCGAAAGTACTTCGTTTAAATCGGATGTGGGAGAGTGTATTGATTACTATTTTATGGTTGGAGAAAATGCTGACAGCGTAATTGCAGAAATGCGTGACCTCACCGGTCAGGTTCCAATGTTCCCATTGTGGACATTTGGCTTTTGGCAAAGTAAAGAGCGTTATAAAAGTCAGGATGAAACGGTTGGTGTAGTTCAAAAATACCGTGAATTGGGAGTGCCACTTGATGGAATTATTCAGGACTGGCAGTATTGGGGAAGTAATTATTTGTGGAATGCGATGGAATTCTTAAATGATCAGTTTCCTAATCCGCAGAAAATGGTTAACGATGTTCACAACCTGAATGCACACATGATAATATCAATTTGGAATTCGTTTGGGCCACAAACAAAACCATACAAAGAGTTAGAGAAGATTAATGCACTAATGGATTTTCTACCTGGCCGCAGTCGGGTTCAACATTATGGCCACCAAAACGCGATTATCCTTCAGGTGTGCGAGTTTACGATCCATACAATCCTGAAGCACGTGATATTTACTGGAAATATTTGAATGATGGGAATTTTTAAGCTTGGAATGGACGGTTGGTGGATGGATTCATCAGAACCTGACCATTTGGATTTCAAACCATCGGATTTAGATAATAAAACATACTATGGGCTCTTTCCGTAAAGTGCGAAATGCATTCCCATTAATGACAGTGGGCGGATTATATAAACATCAGCGTGCAGTGACTTCTGATAAACGAGTATTTATACTTACTCGTCGGCTTTTGCAGGGCAGCAACGTTACGGCGCAAATACATGGTCGGGCGATGTTACAGCATCGTGGGATGCTTTAAGAAACCAGATTTCTGCCGGCTTAAACTTCTCATTAAGCGCAATACCTTACTGGAACAGCGATATAGGTGGATTCTTCTTAAGCAGATTTAGAAAGAAATTGGATGATGCCGGCTATCGTGAACTTTACGCACGCTGGATTCAGTTTGGTGCATTTTGTCCGATGATGCGTTCTCATGGTGCCGATGCTCCTCGTGAGATTTACCAATTTGGAGAAAAAGGAGATAAAGTTTACGATGCCATTGAGAAATACATCAACCTACGTTATAGTTTGCTACCATATCTTTATTCGGCTTCCTGGGATATTACAGCCAATCAATCAACAATGATGCGTGCATTGGTGATGGATTTTGCTGATGATAAAAATGCTTTGGATATCAACGATGAATACATGTTTGGAAAATCAATTCTGGTTTGCCCGGTTACAGAACCGATGTATTCAAAAAATACAGAAGAAGATTTTGGCGAGATAAAATCAAAAGAAGCTTTATCTTCCCGAAGGAACCAACTGGATCGATTTCTGGACTGGCGAAAAATTATGCAGGCGGACAAACCATCAGCAAAGAAACTCCGCTGGATATTATGCCTTTGTATGTAAAAGCAGGTTCAATTATACCAATTGGCCCAAAAGTGCAATATGCTTTGGAGAAAAAATGGGACAACCTTGTTATTCGTGTTTACGAAGGTGCTAATGGCGAATTCACCTTGTACGAAGATGAAAACGACAATTACAATTATGAAAAGGGAGTTTATTCAACCATTACTTTTTCCTGGAACAACTCCAAAAAAGAATTGACTATTAACGATAGAAAGGGAGAATTTCCTGGAATGCTTGCTGATCGTAAATTCAATATTGTACTCGTTTCGGAAAATAATGGTACCGGAATGGAAACTTACAATAAGTTCGATAAGGAAGTTAGCTACAATGGTAAGAAGGTAGTTGTTAAGTTGTAGCTAAAATTAGATTTTAAATAAATCGATATGATTCGGTTATTTTCGTATGATGCATTGAAATTTTGAATTGATTAACATGAAAAAAAATCTTATAGTAGCAATCCTTGCATTTGCCTCTTCATTTGCAATTGCTCAAAATACAGTAGTCCAATCTCCAAATAGTAAGATTGAAGTAAAGGTATTTTGCGATCAGGAAAATAACACAGGAAGTTGGTATTTACAGGTAAATTATTTGGATAGCAACAAAATTTCAGAAGTAATTCCAAGAATAGATTTAGGAATTTCTCGTGAGGATCAGGATTTTGTAAAAGAACTTAAATTACTAAAGAAAGGTAAGCCACTGTTAATAAATGAAGAATATACCGCATTGCATGGGAAACGATCGCTTTGTATCAATTCTGCAAATGAAATGGTTTTGTATTTTGAAAATCCTTCGAAAGCAAAATTAAATCTGATTATTAGAGCCTATAACGACGGTGTTGTATTTCGTTACGAATTTCCTGAAAAAGATGGAACTTTTGTTGTTAATGATGAGTTAACTGCCTATTCAATTCCAAACGATGCAAAACGTTGGATGCAGAAATACGATTATGGTGGCGAAAGTCTTTATGATGGCATGGAAGATGACAGTATCCAGCAGGACTGGAGTTATCCTGCCCTTTTTAATGCAAATGATAATTCATGCTGGTATCTCATCCACGAATCTGATGTCACCCGAAATTATAGTGCCACAAAACTTAGCAACAGCAATAAAGCATCAAGTTATAAGCTTGCATTTCCCGACGACGCATTGCCAACAATTACATTGCCCTGGAAATCGCCATGGCGGGTAATTATTTTAGGAAGTCTGGCTGATATTGTAGAGTCCACACTGATCGATGATGTTGCTACTCCCTCAATTTTACCGAATACCGATTGGGTAAAACCTGGTGTTGCATCATGGAATTACTGGTCACACAATCATGGAACCAAAGATTTTCAGGTGGTACGCGAGTTTGCTGATTTAGCCGCCGAAATGGGTTGGACATACACGCTTCTCGACTGGGAGTGGGATCAGATGGAAAATGGCGGGAACCTCGAAGATGCTTTAAATTATATTCACTCAATTGGTGTGAAACCTCTTATGTGGTACAATTCTGGGGCAAATAAATGGGTAAATAATACACCCCGCGACCGAATGTTAACACATGAAAGCAGGGTTAAAGAATTTGCAAAACTTAATGAATTAGGAGTTGCCGGGGTAAAAATTGATTTTTTCTTAGCCGGTACGCAAGATATGGTAAAATTTTACCTAGATATTTTAGATGATGCTGCCCAATATAATATTATGGTATATTTTCATGGGTGTATTATTCCTCGCGGATGGTCGAGAACTTATCCGAATTTAATGACTTATGAAGCGGTTAGAGGTGCAGAATGGTATAATAATGGACCGGAATTAACTATGGCAGCACCAACACATAATAACACATTGCCATATACACGAAATGTTGTCGGTTCAATGGATTATACACCGGTTACTTTTACCAATTCACAATATCCGCATATAACATCGTACGGGCATGAACTTGCATTAAGTGTGGTTTTTGAATCAGGAATTCAGCATATGGCCGACAGACCTGAAGGATATTATAATTTGCCGGATGCTGCAAAATCGTTTCTGAAAGATGTGCCGGCTGCCTGGGACGATACAAAATTACTGGAAGGATATCCGGGAAGATATACAGTTATTGCAAGAAAAAAAGGAGCAGACTGGTACATTGGTGGAATAAATGCAGGCGGAAGAAGAGAACGGGTTCAGAATGTAAAATTTGATTTTTTACCGGAAGGAAAATCCTATAAACTCACCTTAATTTCAGATGGTGAGCATGATAAAGCATTTACAACAAAATATTTAGCTGTTGATAAAAACAGTGAAGTAGATGTTAGAATGCTTCGATCAGGTGGGTTTGCTGCGCATCTTGAACCACTTGAATAATTTCTTGCAAAAGCTGAATTTTTGATTTTACGAATTAACTAAAGAACTGTTGAGATTTTTTGTTGATGTTGATTGAACTTTTAAAGAACTGATAATCCTTTACATTGGC
Organism: uncultured Prolixibacteraceae bacterium; assembly: GCA_963849775.1. Lineage (GTDB taxonomy): Bacteria > Bacteroidota > Bacteroidia > Bacteroidales > Prolixibacteraceae > Draconibacterium. Next base: position 54,947 of record CAWKIX010000002.1, read on the forward strand.
AAAATTCTCTTTAAAATAATGACGAACAAATCATCATATAAATCTACAAATCCAATAAGTTTTAAAACGATGGATTTGAAATGGAAAGCAGAATCTCAATTTTGTTTAGTGATCAGTTTTATACTATTTCTTGCTTCCAGTTCAGTTTTAGCACAATCAAATACTAAATTATGGTATAACAAGCCTGCATCGTATTTTGAGGAGGCATTGGTTTTAGGAAACGGGAAAACTGGAGCAACTGTTTTTGGCGGAGTTGATTCAGATCAGATTTATTTGAATGATGCAACTTTGTGGAGTGGTGAACCGGTAGATCCTTACATGAACCCGGATGCGTATAAAAACATTCCTGCAATAAGGGAAGCTTTAAACAACGAAAATTACAGCCTGGCAGAAAAACTGAACCGGAAAATTGAGGGAAAGTTTTCGCAATCGTATGCACCACTCGGGACAATGTTTTTGGAGTTTGATCATAAAAACAATTATAAAAATTATTATCGGGAACTTGATATCAGCAAAGCCATTGTGAGTGTAAAATATAGTGCTGGCGGGGTGGATTTCACACGGGAATATTTTGTTTCCAACCCGAATAAAATAATGGTTATAAAATTATCAGCAAGCAAAAAGGAGGCGTTAAATTTTACGGTAAAGTTTCAGAGCCTGTTAAAATATGCCGGCTCTTCTGACGATAAAATTTTGAAAATTGATGGCTATGCACCTTATCATGCAGAGCCTAATTACCAAAATGTAGCCGATCCGGTGCGCTTTGATGAGAACAGGGGAATACGGTTTTCATCCTACGTTGAAATAAAAAATGATGGAGGTGAGGTTATTGTTTCAGACAGTACATTGAATGTCGTTGGAGCCAATGAGGCAATTATATTTGTGTCAATTGCAACCAGTTTTAACGGCTTCGACAAGGATCCTGTAAAAAATGGGTTGGATAATAAAGCAATCGCACAGGCTCAATTAAATAAAGCTTACAAAAAAGGTTTTCAAAAATTGAAAGAGGAACATCTGGAAGATTACCAAGCTTTTTTTAACCGTGTAAAACTTGATCTTGGCGAAACTTCGGTTCCTGATTTACCCACCGATGAACGACTAAAAAAATACACAGAGGGAGCCGATGATAAAAATCTTGAAATTCTTTATTTTCAGTATGGACGGTATTTGTTAATATCCAGTTCGAGAACAGAAGAGGTGCCGGCAAATTTACAGGGAATCTGGAACCCATACATTCGCCCGCCGTGGAGCAGTAATTACACGATGAATATTAATGTGGAAGAAAATTACTGGCTGGCAGAAATTGCCAATCTCTCAGAAATGCACAAGCCTTTTCTCTCTTTTATTGAAAACCTTGCAGAAACAGGAAAAGTTACGGCAAAAACATTTTATGGCGTTGACAAAGGTTGGGCCTCAGCCCATAATTCTGACATTTGGGCCATGAGCAATCCCGTTGGCGAGTTTGGTCAGGGCGATCCGGCATGGGCATGCTGGAACATGAGCGGAACCTGGGCGGTTACCCATTTGTGGCAACATTATCAGTTTACCAACGACCACGAATTTTTGAAAAATTATGCTTACCCACTAATGAAAGGTGCTGCTGAATTTTGTCTGGGCTGGCTTGTAAAAGATAAACAAGGGTATCTTATAACCTCACCATCAACATCGCCTGAAAATTTGTATATAACACCTGATGGTTTTCGGGGAGCTACTTTATATGGTTCTACCGCTGATTTGGCAATGATCAGGGAATGTTTTAAACAAACAATAAAGGCTTCAAAAGAACTTAATATTGATCCCGGATTCAGAGATAGTTTAATTATTGCATTAAATAAATTGTATCCTTACCAAATTGGGGAAAAAGGAAATTTACAGGAGTGGTATTACGATTGGGAAGATGCTGAGCCAACTCATCGTCATCAATCACATTTATTCGGATTATTCCCCGGACATCAGATAACTCCTGATAAAACACCTGAACTTGCCGAAGCTTGCCGAAAAACCCTTGAAATTAAAGGCGATGAAACTACTGGTTGGTCGAAAGGTTGGCGTATAAATCTTTGGGCAAGATTGTGGGATGGCAACCGGGCTTATAAATTATTCAGAGAGTTGTTATCATACGTTCCGCCGGATGGAGCAAAAGATATAAATTACGGTGGAGGCGGTGGTACTTATCCAAATTTATTTGATGCACACCCACCATTTCAAATTGATGGAAATTTTGGAGGAGCTGCCGGCGTAGTGGAAATGTTATTGCAATCTGATGATGAAGGAATACTTTTATTACCTGCTCTTCCTGATGTATGGAAATCTGGATCAGTATCAGGTCTTTGTGCCAGTGGTGGCTTTGAAATATCCATGAATTGGAATGATGGATTGCTAACTGAACTGGAAGTTTTATCAAAAGCAGGGAATAGTTGTGTGCTTAGATACAATGGAGAAAAAGTGATTTTTGAAACAAAGAAAGGAGCCAATTATAAACTGAATTCTGGTTTAAAACTGCTTTCCAATTAATTTGTACCAAAACAAGAGAATTATAAAATAAAATGAATAAGATTTTGCTTTTATTGTTTTTTCTGTCAATTTACCCGATATCCTTTTGTCAGAGTAATACATACAAATCAGATGTTGAAAAAGCGTTACCATTTTCAAACGCATCGGTAACACTTTCTGATTCATGGATAAAACATCGGGAAGACCTGAATACAGCGTATTTAAAATCGCTTGATCCTGATCGATTGTTGCATAATTTCAGGGTTAATGCAGGGTTGCCATCAGATGCAGAGCCATTGGAAGGGTGGGAGTCTCCAAATATTGGACTTCGGGGGCATTTCACCGGACATTACCTTTCTGCCATTTCCAGTCTGGTTGAAAAGTATAAAGATCCTCTGTTTACACAACGGTTAAATTATATGATCGACGAATTGTATAAATGTCAACAGGCATTGGGCAACGGTTATCTGATGGCAATTCCTGAAAGAGATTTCGATGTGCTGGAAACTCGTTTTGGTGGGGTTTGGGCTCCATATTACACCTATAATAAAATAATGCAGGGACTTTTGGATGCATACGTTCGCGGAGGAAATGAAAAGGCATTTGAAATGGTAAAAGATATGGCATCGTATGTTGAGTTGCGCATGTCGAAATTGGATGATGAAACCATTGAGAAAGTACTTTATACCACACAGGCAAACCCGGGAAATGAGGCCGGCGCTATGAATGAAGTGTTGTTTAAATTATATAAGGTTTCTAAAAACCCAAAACATTTAGCGTTGGCAAAAATCTTTTCAAGGGATTGGTTTTTAAATCCTTTGGTTGAAAATGAAGATATTCTATCTGGCTTGCATTCCAATACCCACATCGTTCTTGTTAATGGTTTTGCAGAAGGTTACGAGGCAACCAATGATGAAAAGTATCACGATGCAGTTGTTAATTTCTGGAATATGCTTTTGCACGATCACGCTTACGTAAATGGGTCAAGTAGTGGACCGCGTCCAAACCCTACTACACCAACTTCTCGTACGGCAGAACATTGGGGAGAGCCCGGTCAGTTAAGTGAAACACTTACCAAGCAAATTGCTGAATCCTGCGTGTCTCATAACACACAAAAACTTTCTTCTTCGCTTTTTAAATGGACTGCTGATCCTAAATATGCCGATGCATATATGAACACCTTTTACAATTCTATTATGGCATTGCAAAGCGGGCTCACCGGTCAATGTGTTTATCATTTGCCATTAGGTTCCCCGCGTGAAAAAGTATTTTTAAATGAAACCGATTTTCGGTGCTGCAATGGCTCTACTATTGAAGCTTTTACATTATTGAATTCAAGTATTTATTACCACAACGATAATAGTTTATGGGTAAATCTTTATGTTCCTTCAAAAGTAGATTGGGCTGAAAAAGGAATCAGTTTGGAACAATCCGGAAATTTCCCGGAAGATCCAACAATAGAGTTTACAGTGTCATCAGAAAATAATCCTTCATTTCAAATCAACTTGTTTATCCCTTCGTGGGCAAAACGCGCAGAAGTGTTTATAAATGGTGAAAAACAAAACATCGCAATCACACCTGAATCTTATATAGAATTAGATAGAGAGTGGCAGGATAATGACAAAATTAAACTTGTATTTAATTATGATTTTTACATCAAATCGATGCCTGATAATAGAAATGAATTTGCTATTTTTTACGGCGCCACACTTTTGGCATTTGAAGATCCGTCAGAACTTATTTTAAAAGGAGATACAAACACAATATTAAATAAAATTTCAAAAGTTGATGATGATAATTTTGAGTTGTCAAATGATAATAGGAAATTCATCCTTACACCATTATATAATATTGAAAATGAATCGTATGGTGTTTATGCGACAATTCGAAATTATTAAAAATTTAAACTATATAACAATGATTTTTTATACCACAAAAAGATTGAAATTCTTAAAATATTTATGCTTATCTGTTTTACTGTCCATTTGTTTATTCTCAGGTGAGACGTTCGCGTGGGAAGGAATGCCAACACCTCAATTACATGTAGAGGGAAATAAACTAAAAGATCCGACGGGTAAAGAAGTTTTGTTACATGGCTGGATGCAACCTACTGCAAGTTGGTTTAGTGGTGGTGGAAGATGGTACAATGATCCATCCAACTGGAAAGACACAAATAACGTAGCGGGGTTTTTAAATTTTATGAACGAAATTGCTGATTTAATGAGCGATACCAGTCCGAGATATGGCCAAAATCATGGATGGTATACCAATTTTGTTCGAATGAATACAGATGCCATTGGTGGTTGGACCCAACAGGCTGGTTTATTAGATACCAGCCAGTTTGATGCCTGGATTAATAATTTTATCATTCCATATGCAAAACATTTGGAATCAAGAGGACTTTACCTGGTTCTTAGCGCAACAGGCCCAATAAACACGCCTGATAACGGAACTCACAATGCAGGTGTTACAGAGCAACAACGTTTGCGTACCTTCTGGTCAAGATTAGCCAATACACCTGGGGTTAAAAGTGCAAACAACATTATGTTTGAGCTGATGAACGAACCGGTTGATATTGAATCTTCGCCGGGGAATGGCGATTGGGGTAACCACCAAAATAAATATTTCGAGGCATTTACAAATTGGGTTCAGCCCATAATTGATGATATTCGTAATACTGGTGCCGAAAATATTATCTGGGTTCCCACGCTTGAATGGCAGGGATCTCCTTACCAATGGGATCTTTATCCTTTCACCGGGACAAATATAGGTGTGGCATGTCATTATTATCCTGCATATGGCGGCGTGTTCGACAATCCAACTGCAGTTCAGGATTTATGGGACAGGCAATACAAACCGGCAGCCGACCGATGGCCAATGATTATAACTGAATTATTTTGGACTCCTTATCCTGATGATCCATGGAATCTGGTAAATGGATCATCTGAAGGCTTCGGAAATGCGATTAAAAAGGCTATGGATAACCAGGGAAATGTTTCATACATAGTTGGTTTTTTGAGCGATCTGCTTGATGACCTAAACGATAGCAGGCCAGCAGATTGTGATCTGAGTCCACGCGAAGGCGCACGATCATTTTTTAATTGGCAGCCAACTTATATTGAACATGGACCTGATGATGGTACACCAAAACTTGAGATTGCTACTGTTACCAATGGCAATCCGAAACAAATAAATATTTTCTTTAATCATCCAATTGAAAATGCAGATTCCATCGAAGGTTTTACAGTTAAAGTTGACAGTCAGATTGTTGAAATAGATAGTGTCGTTTTGGGTGATTCCACAAATCAACTAACCATTTTTTTACAGGATAGTATTTTAATCGAAAACCAAATTTTGCTCTCGTATAGCAATGGCAATGTTTTATCAGTTTACGATAAAAACCTGGGCGTTATTGAGAATAAATTGGTTGAGAATTTACTGGACGGAGCCCCACCAAGAATAATTAGTATAACAACCAACATTAATGGCGACTCAATATTGATCAAATTCAATAAAAAAATGAAGCCATTATCAACTGTTTCAGATTTTACGCTAAATGTTGAATACGAAGGAAACATTGATATTCCAATTCTTGGTAGTTCATATTATAATGAGGATTCTACCCTTATTGCATTAGGTTTAACAGAACAGGTTTATGCTGATTATGGGATTGATATTTCTTTTACAGGAAATAACCTGCTTTCATCTGATGGTGGGATATTACCAGAATTTTCAAATGTTCCTGTAAATATTGTTGCGAAAGGATTACCGGTGCAAATTTTATCAGGAAAAATTGAAGCGGATGGGTATTCTGTAGTTTTGAAATGCTCAAAACCGTTGGCTATTGCAGTGGGGCAATCGAAATATTTTACACTGAAAGTAAATAGCTCGACAGCCGATCTCAGAGAATTTTCAGTTTTAGATAGCACAATCAGATTTACATTACAAAATAATTTGCATTTTGATGATAGCGTTAAAGTCAGCTATACTCAAGGAAATATCATGGCAACTGACCAAGGTGCACTTGAAAGTTTCAGTAACTTCAGCATTGAAAATCTACTTAGTGAACCTGAATGGCAGGATGTTCCTGCAAGAATTGAAGCAGAAGATTACTCCTTACAGTCGGGGACCGATAATGAATCAACCGGTGACACAGGAGGAGGATTAAATGTTGGCTGGATTGATACCGGGGATTGGTTAGAATATGCCATCGAAAATACTTCATCAAATACCATAAGAGAAATAACTTTTAGAATTGCATCACCTTCCAATAATACCGGGTTTGATTTTTATCTTAATAACAAAAAAGTAGGTGCTGTTAGCATTCCTAATACCGGAAGTTGGCAGGTTTGGCAGTCAATTACGAAAAATATTTCCATAAGGCCCGGAAAACATTACCTTAAATTAGTTGCCACAAACGGTGGTTTTAATGTAAATTATATTGATTTTAAAGGTACTGCAACCAATGTTGACGATATTAATAATAGTGAATTTAATATTTTCCCAAATCCGGTATCGACGGAAATCATTATAGGTTCACCGAATTTACAATTCAACAGAATTGAAATTTTTGATATTACCGGTAATGTAGTATATAACCAATTATCAGGTTTTTATTTTGAGATACATTTGCCGGTTAGTCTGTCGAATGGAATATATATGGTTAGAATTAGTGATGGTAAACGATATTTAAATAAAAAGATCATTGTAAAGAATAATTAATAAATCTTACATCTTAACTTTCCGATATGTTAGCAAATGGGATTTACTTATGGAGAAAACAAATTAGAATATTATGAGAAATTATTTCAACTTCAAAAGAATTCTAACATTTTCAAGTGTATTTTCACTGTCATTGTTGTTTAGTTTGTATTCTGAAAAAGGGCAGGCACAGAATCAAAACAATGAGAGTGTCGTAAAAATTTCAGTCGATCCAAATCGTGGTGGACCAGAAATCGACAGGAACATATTTGGTCATTTTGCAGAACACCTCGGTTTTGGAATTTATGGAGGAGTTTGGGTAGGACCAGATTCAGATATCCCAAATACAAGAGGGATAAGAAACGATGTTGTTGAAGCGCTAAAAGTACTTAAAGTGCCAAATGTGCGGTGGCCGGGTGGTTGTTATGCCGACCAGTATCATTGGCGTGATGGAATTGGTAATCCTGAAGAGCGTCACTCAAGAATTAACGTGAATTGGGGCGGAGCTTTAGAACCAAATACATTTGGAACCGAAGAGTTTTTTGATTTTATAGAAATGATTGGTTCAGAGGCATTTATTTCGGCAAATGTGGGCTCAGGAACCGTTCAGGAATCAGCTGATTGGCTGGAATACCTTACTGCAACCGGATCAACGTTGGCTGAAGAAAGAGCAAGAAACGGACATCCTGAACCATACGATGTTCCACTTTGGGGAATTGGCAACGAAGTTTGGGGTTGCGGTGGTCCTTTTACTCCTGAAGAATATATTACCCAGTTGAAACAATTTGCAACTTTTACCACCAATTATAATACAGATGTACCAACAAAATTTGTTGCTGTCGGTCCCGATTCATATGATGAATACAGTTTTGGATATACTGATGCAATAATGGAGGCCTGGAAAAACAAAACATGGACATGGGATATTCAGGGATTATCATTACATAATTACACTCGTGGTGGCTGGCCACCGGTGATTAAAGCGACCAATTTCGAAGAATTACAATATGCTTCGGTAATTAAAGAAACACTGGGGATGGATAAGTTTATTGCAGATAATGAGGCGATTATGAATCATTATGATCCTGATGGGCTTGTTTCAATAATGGTAGATGAATGGGGGACCTGGTACGAAGCTACAGAAGGCACTAATCCAGACTTTCTGCAACAGCAAAATTCAATACGCGATGCTGTTCTGGCAGCTTTGAATTTTAATATTTTCACTCGCCATGCTGAGCGTGTGCATGGTGCAAATATTGCTCAAATGATCAATGTTTTGCAGTCAATAATTTTTACTGAAGATGAAAAAATGGTACTAACACCAACATATCACGCTTTTAGAATGTATGTTCCGTTTCAGGATGCCACGAGGTTACCAATTGATTTTAATGCTGGCAGCTACCAGGTTGATAGTATTAGTTTGCCTCGTATAGATGCCATTGCAGCAAAAGGAAAAGATGGAAATATCTATGTGGCAATTACCAATATCGATGCAAAAAATACAGCTTCAATTGATCTTTCATTTGATGGTCTTTCTATCGAAAGTGTAAATGGTGAGACATTGTACGCATCTGCAATTGATGCGGTAAATACGTTTGAAAATCCTGATAATGTAACTCCAAAAGAAATTGAAGCCAGCGTATCGGGAAGTAATATTTCAGTTACCGTGCAGCCACAATCGTTAACTGTGCTTTCACTTATTGCAAAAAATTAGTTTACATACAAATTATATAACCGAAAGTGGTTATTACTATAAAATAAAAAAATTGAAAATGAATAAATTTAAATACACCTCTCACCTAATAATTCTGATTGGAATATTAACACTCGGGGTTAGTAGTTTTGCCCAAAAACCAATTATATCAACAAAATTTACAGCTGATCCGGCACCGATGGTATACAATGACACTGTGTATTTATACACTGGCCACGATGAAGATGATGCAATGGGTTTTAAAATGTACAACTGGTTGTTATATACTTCAACCGATATGGTAAACTGGACTGAACACGGTGAAGTTGCTTCGTTAGAAAATTTCGATTGGGTGCCTCACCAAAATGGTGCCTGGGCAGCACAATGCGTTGAACGTAATGGAAAATTCTACCTATACTGTCCAATGCCGGGAGGAGTTGGTATTGGGGTTTTGGTTGCCGATACTCCGTATGGACCTTTCACAGACCCAATAGGAAAACCTTTGATTAAAAATAGTAGTCATGATATTGATCCTACCGTATTAATCGATGACGATGGTCAGGCATATATGTATTGGGGAAATCCTAAAGTTTATTACGTAAAATTGAATGAAGACATGGTTTCTTACTCAGGCGAGATACATCAGGAGCAAACAACTCCAAAAAATTATCAGGAAGGACCTTGGGTATGGAAACGCAACTCTAATTATTATCTGGCTTATGCTTCTACTTGTTGTCCTGAAGGAATTGGCTACGCCATGAGTAAGTCGCCAACTGGCCCATGGGAATATAAAGGAATGATTATCGATGCATCAGAATTAACCCGTGGGAACCATCCCGGAATTATTGAATTCAAAGGCAAATGGTACTGTTTTGGGCATAGTTACGACTTGATAAAACAATCTACTTCTAAATTTTATGAACGCCGCTCGGTGGATATGGATGAAATGGTTTATAATCCTGATGGTACAATTCAGAGCCGTCATTACTTTTCAGAAGATGGTCCACAGCAAGTTGGAACATTAAATCCCTTTAAACGGGTTGAAGCTGAAACAATGGCTTGGAGTGAGGGGGTAAAAACCATGTTTGAAACCGAATGGGAAGGTGATTTTGAATGGGCAAGAGGAAAAAAAATTGCCGATCGCAGATTTGTAACTTCCATAAATAATGGTGATTATATTTTAGTGAAAGGAGTTGATTTGTCAAACGGTGCAAAATCTGTTGAAGTAAGTGTCTCCTCAATTTACGGTGGTAAAATCGAAATCCATACCGATAAAATTGATGGACCTATCATTGCAACGGTTGAAGTAAACACAAACCGCGAAATGGGCATTTGGAAATCATTTACGGCACCGGTTACTAACGTAAGTGGCGTGCATGATCTGTATTTTGTTTTCAAAGGTGAAAAAGACCTGTTCAACTTCGACTGGTGGATGTTAAAATAAGAAAACACGGAAAGAAATTATAACTAAATTAAGATGAAAGCTAAAATCTTTGCATTAATTCTATTTATAACAGCAAGTGTTATAAATGCACAAAACAATCCGAAATACTGGCAATATGCACCAACACCACCACTTGGCTGGAACAGTTGGGATATTTTCGGAACAACAGTTACTGAACAGCAAATAAAAGATCAGGCTGATGCAATGGCCGAAAACCTGTTGCCGAGTGGATATAAATATCTGACAGTTGATATACAATGGTATGAGCCGGAATCAGAAGGACATTCATATAATCCAAATGCTGTGCTTACGATGGATGAATATGGACGTTTAACGCCGGGACTAAAGAAGTTTCCTTCGGCTGCCGATGGCAAAGGATTCAAACCACTTGCCGATTATGTGCATTCAAAAGGTTTGAAATTTGGTATTCACATTATGCGTGGAATTCCTCGGCAAGCAGTGAAAAAGAATACTCCGGTGCTTGGAACAAATGTTCGTGCGCAGGATATTGCATTGACTAACTCCACCTGTTCCTGGAATCCGGATATGTATGGAGTTGACGCAACCTTACCGGAAGGAAAGGCGTATTATAACTCAATTTTTCAAATGTATGCCGATTGGGGTGTTGATTATGTGAAAGTGGATGATATTGCCCGCCCGTACAATGACATTCAAAAAGCTGAAATAGAAGCGATACGAAATGCAATTGACAAAACCGGGAGGCCAATAGTGTTGAGTTTATCTCCGGGTGCAACACCAATAACTGCGGGTGAACATGTAATGAATCATGCAAATCTTTGGCGCATCACCGATGATTTTTGGGACAAATGGAACCTGCTTTACGCTATGTTTGAGCGATTGGATGTTTGGACTCCATACCGTGGCACTGGCCATTACCCTGATGCCGATATGATACCAATTGGTGTTATCGATTTTGGTCGCCAGACAAATTTCACAAAAGACGAACAGTATACTTTAATGAGTCTTTGGGCAATTGGCCGGTCGCCACTTATTTATGGAGGCGATATGACAAAACTTGATGATTTCACGAAAGAAATGCTGACCAATCCTGAAATGTTAAAAGTAAATCAGTCAAGTACAAATAATCATCAGGTATCAAATGAAAATAACCTGATTGTTTGGACTGCCGATGTGCCTAATAGCGATGATAAATATGTTGCACTTTTTAATGCCCAAAATAAGGGAGATAATATTAAATTAAATGATCCGATTTATAAGAGTCAGTTGCTCGCAGGCAGCGGAGCTTCAGAAGACATTAAAGCATCGATAAAAGGTGCTAAAAATCTTATTCTTTATGTAAACGACGGTGGGGATGGTTTCGACTGGGATCATGTCAGTCATGGGTAGATCCTGTGCTAACCGGACCAAAAGGCGAATTAAAACTCACCGATTTAAAATGGTCAATCGCAACCGCTGGTTGGGGTGAACCGCACGTGGATCGTACTTGCGATAACCGGCCGCTGCGTATAAATGGCCAGCCTGCTTCTGGTATAGGAACGCATTCAAAATCCTTAATCTTATATGAATTACCTGAAGGTTATGATACATTTTCAGCCAAAGGTGTAGTAACTCAAAATCAAGGGTCTGCTGTTTTTGAAGTGCATAGTTATAATGGTTCAATCGATATGCCTGAGACAAGTGATGTTATTGTTAATTTTAATGAAATTGGAATAAACGGAAATGCAACAGTGCGTGATCTATGGAGCCACAAGGATTTGGGAGAATTCGAAAAATCTTTTAGTAAGGAATTAAAACAACATGGGGCTGGGCTTTACCGGATCAGTCCGGTTAAATAATATTGTCAATACAAATACGAAATTAGAAATGAAAATCATCTATATAATCTTAATCTGTCTTGCAGTTGCGTCCTGTCAGCAACAAACGGTTAAAAGCTTTCAACAAGTAAAAGAAGGAGTAGTCATTAATACAATTGATGGTACACTTGGTATTTATCCGGTTACCGATAATGCCATGCGTATCAAGTATATAAAGGATTCGTTGGAAACTTTGCCGGAATTGATTTTTACTTCTGATCTTCAGACACCTGATTTTGAAGTAACTGAAAACTCATCGTCAATTGAAGTGAAAGGAAATAAAATTCATGTTATTGTGGATAAGAAAACCGGAAGTTTATCTTATTCTGATTCATCGGGTAAAATATTTCTTAGCGAAAAAGCCGGTTCAAGAATTTTGAAACAGGACTCCATTATGGGCGAAGAATGCTATTTGGCAGAGCAATCTTTCAATTCACCTGAAGATGAATCTATTTTTGGGTTGGGACAATTTCAGGATGGCAATTATAATTTGAAAGGAATAAGCCGCCGGCTAACACAGGTAAACTCACAAATTGCAATTCCGTTTATTTATTCAAGTGAGGGTTATGGTTTGTTATGGCATCAATATGGATTGACAGATTTTAATCCAAATGATAATTTTGTCACACTTAACAAACAGGAAAAAGAAGCCGATCAGCAAGAAGTTGTTGAGGTAACAACTACTTCGGGAACGCAAAGAGTAGCTAGAAATCAGTCGTTGTACACCGGTAGTTTTTCTGTACCTGAAGATGGAGAATATTCTATATTTCTTGATTTAGGCGACATGGGAAACCGGCATTTTGTGGTAATTGACAGTACACCTTGTCTTGACCAAAGTAATATGTGGTTGCCACCAACAGCCGGTACACTTCTTAAATTAAGGGCAGGCGAACATCAGGTTCAGATATTGTGCAAATCGGATAACAATCCAACGTTATCCTGGAAATTAAAAGAAAACACAACAACCTTCCGGTCGCCGGTTACAAAAATGATTGATTATGTGGTGTTTTACGGACCATCGGCCGATGAAGTAATTGCATCTTACCGAAATCTTTCAGGGAATGCACCTTTATTACCAAAATGGGCGTATGGATTTTGGCAATGTCGTGAACGTTACTCTTCAGGAAATCAATTGGTAGAAACTGTGAAAGAGTTCAGAAAACGAAATCTTCCAATGGACGTGATTGTTCAGGATTGGCAATACTGGGGAAATAATGGCTGGGGTGTTCCAGAATTCGATAAAACAAATTATGCAAATCCTTCAAAATTTATTGGTCAAATTCATGATTTAAATGCGCATTTTGCCATATCAATTTGGTCAAATCCAGATAAAAATTCTGAAATAGGAAAAGCTTACGTAGATAAAAACCGCTTCATTGGAGAATCCAAATGGTTGGATTATTTTAATCCTGCCACCCGAAATGAATATTGGAATACGCTAAAAACAAATATGTTCGACAACGGTGTTGACGCCTGGTGGATGGATGCTGTTGAACCTGAAAATGATGCATTAAAAGGCGAGAATACTTACGCCGGAATTGGTGATTTTTATCGTTTAACTTATCCGTTAATGGTGAGCAAAGCTGTTTATGAAGGGCAACGCGAAGCTTCGTCAGATAAACGGGTATGTATTCTTACACGTTCTGCTTTTTCAGGTCAGCAACGTTACGGAGTAATCAACTGGTCGGGTGATGTTGGCGGAGACTGGGATACCTATAAAAGACAAATTGTTGCCGGGTTAAACTTCACGATTACCGGGTTGCCTTACTGGACAACAGATATCGGTGGATTCTTCCGTCCGGGCAGATCGCAGTACAACGATGAAAATTTTCAGGAACTGTTAACACGCTGGTTTCAGTGGGGTGCATTTAGCCCAATATTCCGTATTCATGGATACATGACTGAAACAGAGCCCTGGAAATACGGACAAACTGTTGAAGACAATATGCGTAAAATGCTTAATCTACGCTACCGTTTGCTACCTTATATTTATTCCGAAGCTTGGCAGGTTACAAATAATGGCTCAACAATAATGCGCCCACTGGTGATGGATTTCAATGAAGATTCAAAAGCAGTGGCTCAACCTTATGAATATCTTTTTGGTAAATCGTTTTTGGTTGCACCTGTTATTGAGTCTGGAATTAGCGAATGGGATGTTTATTTGCCAAATACAAACAAGTGGTTCGACTTCTGGACAGGTAAAAATTATGATGGCGGACAAACGGTTAAAGCTGATGCTCCAATGGATAAAATACCTTTGTTTGTAAAGGCCGGTTCGGTTATTCCAATGGGAGAATTTATACAATACACCGGAGAAAAACCTGCAGAACCTTTGGAAATTCGTATTTATGAGGGAGCTGATGGAGAATTCACTTTGTATGAAGACGAGAATGATAGTTATAATTACGAAGAAGGAAAATATTCAACCATTACATTTAATTGGGATAATACGAATAAAACATTAACCGTCAGCGACAGAAACGGTTCTTTCCCGGGAATGATAAACGAACGAAAATTCAATATTATGTTGGTATCTGAGAATAACGGTTCAGGTACAGAAATTTCTGAAAAATTTAATGACACGATAACTTATATAGGGGAGAAAACTATAATAGAATTATAATGAAACGAGTCCACGGTTAAAGATTTAAGGGGATCAAGAATTCAAAATCATACTGCTCTTGAAAACTGTTTTAATTTTAATCAGATGAAAATAACTTTTCAATTTGCTTTTTGTTTGCTGATATCGGCAAATTTATGGGCACAACAATACCCCTTCCAAAACCCTAATTTGAGTTCCGAAGAAAGAGCAAAAGATTTAATTTCAAGGTTAACGCTAGAGGAAAAAGCGGGATTAATGCTTGATCAGTCGGAGCCGGTTCCGCGATTAGGGATTAAAAAATTTAACTGGTGGAGTGAAGCTTTGCATGGTTATGCCAATAATGATAATGTTACCGTTTTTCCTGAGCCAATCGGAATGGCAGCTTCATTTGATGACGATTTATTATTGAATATTTACGATGCTGTTTCTGACGAAGCTCGTGCAAAATATAATCAATGGCTGGCAGAAGGAAATGAAAACAAACGTTTTCTAAGTCTTTCAGTTTGGACGCCAAACGTGAATATTTTCCGCGATCCTCGCTGGGGGCGTGGACAGGAAACTTATGGCGAAGATCCTTACCTGACTTCTCGCATGGGAGTTTCAGTAGTGAAAGGTTTGCAAGGCCCTGAGGATGCCAGATACAAAAAATTACTGGCTTGTGCCAAACATTATGCCGTTCATTCAGGACCGGAATGGAGCAGACATGAACTAAATCTGAATGATGTAAATCCGCGAGATTTATACGAAACCTATTTGCCGGCTTTTAAATCGCTGGTTCAGGATGCTGATGTACGACAGGTGATGTGCGCATACCAACGCTTGGATGATGAGCCGTGTTGCGGAAATACAAGATTATTACAACGAATTCTTCGCGATGAATGGGGTTACGAATATATGGTGGTTTCTGACTGTGGTGCGGTATCCGATTTTTATACCAGCCATAAAGTTTCGTCTGATGAGGTTCATGCTGCATCAAAAGCGGTTTTAGCCGGAACTGATGTGGAATGTATCTGGGAAAATTACCTGTTTAGTAATTTACCCGAAGCCGTTGAAAGAGATTTGGTTAAAGAAGATGACATAGACGAAAGTTTAATGCGTGTTTTAATCGGCCGGTTTGATTTAGGTGACTTTGATGATGATGCAATTGTTCCATATGCACAAATTCCTGCATCGGTATTGAACAACGAAGAGCACCGGCAACTTGCACTTGATATGGCTCGCGAAACAATGACCTTACTTCAGAATAAAAATGATATTCTTCCGCTTAAAAAGTCAATAAAAAAAGTGGCTCTAGTTGGCCCGAATGTTGATGATGCTGAGATGTTATGGGGAAATTATAATGGAACTCCGGTACGTACGATTACTATTCTGGATGGAATAAAAACAAAACTTCCTGAACGAAAAATTTTGGTTGATAAAGGATGTGATATTGTTTTGGATAAAAAAACAGAAAGCTATTTCACAAAATGTTCGATTGATGGAAAAACCGGTTTTAAAGCTACCTATTGGAATAATCAGGAACTTTCAGGAAATGCTGCAACAACTCAACAAATTGTTGAACCGATAAATCTTTCAACTGCCGGAGGAAAAACATTTGCTCCCGGAATGAACCGCGGAGGTTTTTCTGCAAAATATGAAACCGAATTTATTGCGCCCGAAACAGAAGAAATTGTTTTTATTACGGGGGCGACCGGCAGGTTTGAATTATTGGTAAATGGCGAATCACTAATAAAATACGATTATCACCGGACACTGAAATCGCGTTTGCCTTACAAAGTGGAAGCAGGCAAAAAGTATAATATTGAAGTTCGTTACGCACAGCTTTATACCTGGGAGGGAAGCCTGCAATTTGATTTCGGTAAAGAGGTTAACGTAAATTATGACGACCTCGTGAAAAAACTCGAAGGAATTGATGTGGTTGTTTTTGCCGGTGGTCTTTCAACAAGAATTGAAGGCGAAGAGATGCCGGTTACATTCCCCGGTTTTAAAGGTGGTGACCGAACTGATATTGAATTGCCATTATCGCAGCGTAATTGCTTGAAAGCTTTAAAAGCAGCTGGTAAGAAAATTGTATTTGTAAACTGCTCAGGTGCAGCAATTGCACTAACACCTGAAACCGAATCATGCGATGCTATTCTTCAGGCTTGGTATGCTGGCGAAGCTGGCGGGCAAGCTATTGCAGATGTTCTGTTCGGCGACTATAATCCAGCTGGAAAATTACCCGTCACATTCTATAAAAGTTCCGATCAGTTAAAAGATTTCGAAGATTATTCGATGACTGGACGTACTTATCGTTACATGGAAGATGCGTTATTTCCATTTGGTTACGGATTGAGTTATACCAATTTTGAAATAGGTACGGCAACAGTTAGCAAATCTTCATTTAAATCTGATGAAACGATTCAGATTTCTGTTCCTGTTACAAATACTGGAAAACGCGATGGAACTGAAGTTGTGCAGGTTTATGTCAGAAAAGTAAATGATGATGATGGCCCGATAAAAACTTTAAAAGGATTTAAACGGATTGAAATTGCTAATGGAGAAACAGAACAGGCATTGATAGATTTGCCACCATCATCATTTGAATTCTACGACTGGTCAAAACTCGAAATGGCGGTTATTCCCGGAGAATATGAAATATTTTATGGAAACAGTTCGGATACAGAAGATTTAAAAAAGATTACAGTGAATATTCAATAAATAAGAATAAAATCAAAAAACTAAAAGACTATTAAAATTCAAAATAATGAAGATGAGGGAGAAAATTAAAAAAATGAAGTTACTTGTTTTATTGGTGTTGGTATTATTAATGCTTGGAATTAACGAATCAAAAGCACAGTCATATTATACCTGGTATAAAAATGCCCAGCAACGAATTGACACGTTAAGAAAAGGAGATTTTGGAATTCAGATATTTGATAAAGACGGTCAGCCTTTTATAGGAAATGTCTCTGTGCGAATGAAAAAGCACGAGTTTCCGTTTGGTATTGCATTCGATTTTTTCGAAGGTTCGGCAAGCATGGGTAATAGCTATACTACTGGTAGTGCAGTTCAGTCCGAAGCTGATAGTGAAATATATCAGGTGGAGCGTTGGAATAAAAACCTAGGGTACTCCATTCCAGTCGATAATGGAAAGGAATATAAGCTTACTTTAAAGTTTGCTGAGATATATGCAACCGAAATTGATTTCAGGTTATTTGATGTTTTTGTTGAAGGACAATTGTTTCTTGATGACTATGATATGTTCAAAGAGGCAGGTGGACAGAATATTGCCGTTGATACTAGCATAGTCGTTTTAATAAATGATGGCTCAATTAATATTGAATTGAATGGAACAAAAGATAATGCAGCTATAAAAGGTATTGTTGTAGAAGAAGTTGGCGGCGAAGTTATTTATAGAATTAATTGTGGGGGTAACGCATTAACCACTGCTGATGGTAACAGTTATATTGCCGAAACCGGCTTTTTTGATCCCGAAGCCAACACAGTAGCAAGCAAAGAACAATGGATGCAGGCTGCAATGTATAAATATTTCAATTATGGAGTTTCCGGAAATTCATTTAAGTGGAGTGGTATTCAACCAAATCATACAAAACCAAATTATAACAATTTTGATAATGCTGTTCGCTGGACTCAAAAAGTTGGATGGGATTTAAGAGCACATACTTTGCTTTGGGGTGGAAATGATGCCCACTCAATGCCCGACTGGGTTAGAAATCTGCCAACTGCGCAAGACATAATGGATACCTGTCAAATGAGAGTAGTTCGCGAAATGACACGCTACAAAGGTATTGTTAAAGAATACGATGTAATGAATGAACCGTTGACAGGACATGCAGACTGGCTAAGAAATACTGTGGGTGATTCAGTAATATGGAATAGTTTCAAATGGGCACGTTCTGCTGATCCTGATGCTGAATTGTTTGTAAACGATTATAATGTGGAATATAACTGGGGACAAGCTGCCGAGTATCGGGATTTGATTTTGAAAATGAAAGAAATGGGTGCACCGGTTACAGGCGCAGGAATGCAGGCCCATTTTTGGGAATGCTGCCGGCCAAATGTGGATGAATTGGTAAAAAATATAAATATTGTTGCCGAAGCAGGTTTGCCTATCCGGTTTACCGAGTTCGATTATTCCGGAGATATTTCACAGGCTGATCAAGCTTCAGATTTTATTAAAGTGCTTACGGTTGCATTTTCTCATCCGTCAATTACCGGATTTATTTCCTGGGCATTAAGCGATGATGGTGCATGGCGCGAAAATACCGGTTATTTTGATGCAGAACATAAACCAAAACTTGCTGCAGATACATTATTGTATTATACCCAAAAATTGTGGGCTACTAATTTTGATTCGGTAATGAGCAACAGTAATTCAATGGATTTTAATGCCTATTATGGTGATTACGAAATTGAAGTAGCTTTTGATGATACGGTAAAAGTTTTTACAATTTCGTGTTTGAAAGAAAATGCTGATTCTGTTTTTATTTTAAATGAAGGTGATGCAAAGTTGAAAGGGCCTCAGTTTGTTAGTACTGAATTGGTTGATAATAGCACGGTAAAAGTATTTTTAGATAAACCAATTGACGCTAGTTCATTAGTTCGAAGTAATTTCAAATTTTTCTCAAACACCGAAGTAGGTCTTCTTATCTGTTGAAAGAGATCCTGATAATGAAAATGCGGTGCTTCTTTCATTAAGTAAAAATGTTACAAAAGGAGACTATATATCAGTATCTTATTTCCCTGGAAATATGATGGCAACAGACGGTAGTAAAGCTGACGCTTTTGGACCGGAAGCAATTGCAAATCCTGATAACTCAGTAAGTGTTTCACTCAATAACGACCGGACACTGAAAATCTATCCAAACCCTGCAACCGATATTTTAAATATTGAATATGATAATGCACCATATCAGGTTTCTGTTTACAACAGTATTGGTATACTTGTTCATACTGAAATGTCACATAGTGAATCGTTTAGTTTTGGAGTGAAACAATTTAACGAGGGATTGTATCTAATCAGAATTAAGGATTCAGAAAATAACGTTACAACACAGAAAGTACTTTTTAAATAAACGGTTAGTTAGAGCAAATGATTTGTAAATGGATTCTTAGTTTTTATTTTTTCTTGTTGGTTTTTGTTTTTGCCGGATTTTCTCAAAATCCTGTAATTCAAACCAATTATACAGCCGATCCGGCGCCAATGGTATTTAATGATACTGTTTATTTATATACCACTCATGACGAAGATGTTACAGTTAATAACTTCTTTACAATGAATGACTGGAAATGTTATTCATCAACCGACATGGTAAATTGGACCGATCATGGAACAGTATTATCATATACCGATTTCGATTGGGCACGGGGTGATGCATGGGCAGGACAGTGTATATTCCGAAATGGAAAATTTTATTTTTATGTTCCGGTAAATCGAAAAAATGGAGGAACCGCAATTGGTGTTGCTGTTTCTGATAGTCCAACCGGACCGTTTGAAGATGCTATTGGTGCACCGCTGTTTTCCGGCAACGGTTATATCGATCCAACTGTTTTTATTGACGACGATGGGCAAGCCTATTTATATTGGGGAAATCCTGACCTATTTTATGTGAAGCTAAATGAGGACATGATCACGTATGACGAAACCGTTGGAATCGTTCAGGTTCCGCTAACTGTTGAAAGTTTTGGTCCTCGCAGTAATAACGACCGAACAACTTCGTATGAGGAAGGTCCGTGGTTATACAAACGAAACGAACTTTATTACCTGCTTTACCCGGGAGGTCCGGTGCCTGAACATTTGGCTTATTCAACAAGTGTCAGTCCAACAGGTCCATGGGAATATGGGGGTAAGATAATGGAAGTTATTTCA
The DNA here is from genome assembly GCA_963849775.1 of uncultured Prolixibacteraceae bacterium. Lineage (GTDB taxonomy): Bacteria > Bacteroidota > Bacteroidia > Bacteroidales > Prolixibacteraceae > Draconibacterium. The sequence goes on from CAWKIX010000002.1 coordinate 75,587, forward strand.
AATAAAGGAGCGTTTACAAATCACCCCGGATTAATTGATTATAAAGGAAATTCCTATTTGTTTTACCACAATGCAGGATTACCCGGAGGTGGTGGATTTAAACGTTCAGTTTGCATTGAAGAATTCGAATTTAATGAAGATGGTTCTATTCCCTTGATTTCGCCAACAACTGCTGGCGTTGTAGAAAGTGCTTCAAATGTAAATCCATATTTATGGCATCAGGCAGAAATGATTGCCTGGGAAGATGGTATTGAAACTGATGTTGATCCTGAAACGGGAGTTTTTGTCACCAATATCGAAAGTGGTGATTATATAAAAGTTCGCAGTGTTGATTTTGGCGATTTGGGTGCAAGTATGTTCAGTGCATCTGTTTCGAGCGATACTAAACCTGGTATTGATAATGGTGGATCTATAGAAATTCATCTTGATAATAAAAATGGTTCGCTAATTGGTACATTGCCAGTTGCTTATACAGGCGGATTGGATATTTGGATGACTGAGGTTACCAATATTGATGTTACAGGAGTGCATGATATTTACTTTGTTTTTAGGGGTGAATCTGAAAATCTATTTCGATTTGATAAGTGGAGTTTTACAGAGAAAACATCGCCTAAAGAACTTGCTGCAATTAATGTAACTACGGATAAATATAAAATTGATACAATTTCAGGAAATAATTCTACCAGTATGATTGTAAATGCAATTTATTCCGATGGATCGATTGAAGATGTAACAACAGAGTCCGTTTTTAACCCAAATCAGGAGGGAAAAATATCAATAACAAACAACATGATTTTCGGGATTGGTTATGGCGATGTGACCTTGACAGTTCAATACGGTATTTTTTCGGATGAAATAAAAATAATTGTCAAGAATCTTGCAAGTGAATTATCTGTTGCTGAACTAACAGTTGATCCTGAAAATGTTGAACTCTTAACCGGAAATACATTGCCTGTGACTTTTTTCGCTGAGTATGGCGATGGCCACGTTGAAGATGTAACCAGTGATGTAACAATATCGAATCCCAAATGCTGAAATTGCAACCATTTCTGATGGAATAATTACAGCAAAAAATAAAGGGGAGGTTGAAATTACTGCCAGTTATAAAGGTGAATTGGGTGAATCCAAATCAACTTCAGTAATTGTAAAAGTAAACAGCAGAAGTCCATACATTAAAAATGAAGCCGAAAATTATAGTGAACAGTCAGGAATTCAAACTGAAAATACAAGCGATTCTGGTGGTGGCGAAAACATTGGATTTATTGAAAATGGCGACTGGATTAAAATAAATTCCCTTGATTTCGATAATGGTGCTTCGGAATTTTTTGCACGTGTTGCTTCATCAACTAGTGGTGGAAATATTAAAATTCGCCTGGATAGCAGAAATGGAATGTTAGTTGGTACATGTACTGTTGCCGGAACCAGCGGATGGCAAAACTGGAAAACGGTTTCTTGCGCTATTTCTGAAATTACCGGAATCCATGATATTTACCTTGTATTTGAAGGTGGAAGTGGCTATTTGTTTAACATGAACTGGTGGAGCTTTAATCCAATTATCAGTTCGTTAAATAGCTTAAAGATGAATTCTGAATTAGTTATTGTTTCGAAATTTGATCAGAAATATCTTTATGGAACAAAACCGGGTGATATAATTACAATTTATAATAGTGTAGGTCAGAAAATAAATGTAATAAATGCGCAGTCTAATGAAGTTTTACTTCAAGGTACTTCAGGCTTCATAGTAGTAGAGGTTAAAAGAGGCATAGACTCATTGATCTTAAAAACCATATTAAACTAACAACAGATTAAAATGAAAAAAAACAGACTAAAAATATTTTTCCTATTCGCGATTTTATTTCAACTAAATACACGTTTTTGCATGGGAAGGAATGCCAATGCCACGATTGCATGTTGAAGGTAGATATTTAAAAGATACACATGGAAATACTGTGAATTTGCACGGTTTTGCACAAACCTATTCACCCTGGTTTAATGAACAAGGCAGTAAGTGGAGTAACTATAATGTTGCTGCCTGTTTGAATTATAATAAGGGAATTATTGATGGAATACTGGATGCTGGCTGGAAAGTGAATTTTGTGCGTGTGCACATGGATCCATATTGGTCGAATAAACCGGGGTGGCATGTTGATGGTGAAGCTGATATATCTGCTTTCGACTTTACAAGATTTAAGAAATACCTCGATGAAGTTTTTGTTCCAATGGCAGAATACATTGTTTCTAAAGGTATGTATGTAATTATGCGGCCTCCCGGAGTTTGTCCTGAAGACATAGCTGTTGGTGATGATTATAATGAGTATCTGATTAAAGTTTGGGGATACGTTGCCCAACACCCTGTGTTGAAAAATCATCCCAACATAATGTTTGAATTAGCGAATGAGCCTGTGAATATATTGGGAACTGATGGAACTTATGGCTCAGGATCACAAGGTCATTTTGATAATCTGAAAACATTTTTTCAGGCGGTAGTTGATACTGTTCGTGTAAATGCAGATAATATCCTTTGGATTCCGGGACTGGGTTGGCAATCACAATATCAGGGATACGCGGTTAACCCTATTGAAGGTGAAAATATTGGTTATGCTGTGCATGTTTATCCGGGCTGGTTTAATAGCGGAGAAGGATATGAGAATTTTCAAATTGGATGGAATAATCAGGTAAAACCGGTTGCTGATTTTGCACCAATTATTGTTACAGAAATGGACTGGGCACCCGAAAAATACAATAAATCATGGGGAAAAGCTACAACAGGAACTGCAGGCGGTGATGGTTTCGGTGCCAACTTCAAAAAAATTACCGATGATTGTGGCAATGTGAGCTGGTTAATTTTTACCGGTCCCGATTTGCTGGATGATTTTACCGGAATACCTCCTGCTGAAGGAGAAGATTACACATTCTGGAACGATCCCGAAGCTTGTCCGTGGCCAACTTTTCACTGGTATCAGGATTATGCGGAGGAAAATTATCCACGTCCTGAATTTACCTATAAAACACAGAGCGATAATGGCAATGGTACATTTACTAACCCAATGATTTTTGGTGATTTTCCCGATCCGGATGTAATTCGTGTTGGCGATGTTTATTACATGGTTACCACAACAATGCACATTTTTCCGGGAGCGACAATCTTAAAATCGAATGATTTGGTAAATTGGGAATATTGCGCAAATCCTTTGGAGAAAATTGAAAGTACAGCATGTTACAATCTTGATGAGTTGTGATATTTATAGTCGTGGCCAGTGGGCAAGTAGTTTAAAATATAATGACGGCACGTTTTACCTTCATTTTAATGTGTTGGGAGAAGGAAGTTATTTACTAACCACATCCGATCCTGAAGGTACATGGACAAAAACAAAACTGTCATCATCTTTCTACGATGCAGGCTTATTCTTTGACGATGATGATAAAATTTATATCGTTTCAGGAATTAACAACTTACATATTGCTGAGTTGGATACCAATTTTAATGTCGTTCAGGATAAAGCAATTACTTTAGGAAATACAGATAGTATCGATAATTCTGCGACTGAAGGAAGTCATTTATATAAGATTAACGGGTACTACTATATTTACGCTACAACCGGCGGTTACTATGCAACACAGGTAATTTATCGTTCAGAAAATATTTTTGGGCCGTACGATGAAAAAGAGGTGTATAATAAAGATCGCATTCATCAGGGAGCGCTCGTTGAAACACAAACCGGCGAGTGGTGGACAGTACTTTTTGCTGATAAAGGAGCCTACGGAAGATTACCCTATTTGTTACCGGTTGAATGGGTTGATAACTGGCCGGTAATTGGCAATAACGATTTAGGAAATTCTACTTTTTATAAACCCAATGTCGGCAGGGAATTTCAACAAACATCATTACCGACAAACGATAATTTCAGAAACTATAAACTAGGAATGCAGTGGGGGTGGAACCATAATCCCGATAATTCAAAGTGGTCATTGTTCGAACGTCCTGATTATTTGAGACTAAGAACTGTAAATGTTACTGACAGTTTTCATCTGGCAAAAAATACCTTAACACAACGAATACTCGGATATCCTGATAATTTGAACCATTCTTACGGAACAGTAAAAATTGAAATCGATAGTATGTTGGAAGGCGATATTACGGGGTTAGCAGTTTTTCAGGATCCGTATGCCTATATCGGTGTGAAAATGGCGGGCGGACAAAAAGAATTGGTAATGTATAACGATGGTGTTGTAACATCTGGACCTGCAGTTCCTGATTCAGTTATTTATCTGAGAGCAGTAGCTAATTATAATACAAGTAAAGCCGGTTTCTATTATAGTTTCGATAATGAAACATATACAAAATTAGGAACCGATCTGAATATGAAATTTGAACTAACAATATTTACAGGGAATAAATTCTGTCTCTTTAATTTTGCAACTCAGCAAACCGGTGGATTTGTTGATTTTGATTGGTTTACTACAGAAGAAAATTTTTCTGAAGATAATTTTTACGACAATTCATTCACCGGATATAGTGAAGATGCAATTACATTGGTTGATCTCGAAATTGATACTGAAAAATTGTATTTATTAACCGGAAGTACGGCTGGTATTAATGTTCGGGCAATTTATGCTGATGAACATAGCGAAGATGTGAGTATTGGAGCAACTTACACAAATCATAACTCAGATATTATTCAGATTAGTAATGGACAAATAATTGCAAAAGCTGATGGCGAAGCAAGCTTTAGTATAAGTTATAAAGGTCTATTGGGAAATACAATCAGTAAAGAAATTCAAGTTATTTCATCCACATTCCCATTGGTTGACGGATTGTTTGATCCTTCAATTTACGCCACAGGTACTTTTGATGAAGAAACACATACGCTGCACACGGGGCAGTATGGTTTTGGCGGTTGGTCGTATAGCAACGGAGTTGATTTGTCGGAATATAAATATTTGGTCGCCAGACTTGGATCGGATAATACGAGCAGTGTATCATTTCGAATATTTGACGAGAACAATTATTGGTCGGGAGCTGCTGAGTATAATTTTGGTGGAACACGTGAAGTAGTGGTACCAATCGCAGATATGGTAAAGGCAGGTGCTACAACAAAACTTGATCCCAGTCATATTTATATTGTAGGTTTTTGGTCGAGCGGAGGGAACCCTTTTGTTGTTGATACGGTATTCCTTTCAAATTCCGGAGAATACGATCCACCTGTTATATATGCAAAAGCATTGAATGGTACTGAAATTGAAGAAATGACGGAGTTCAGCTATCAAAAAGGATTTGGACCTTCAGCAACTCAATCATTCACTGTTTCAGGAGATTCACTTGATAATGACATTGTGGTACGAACCACTAATGGTTTTGAATTGGCTATGGACAGCACTCAAATTTTTGTTTCCAATCTAACACTTCAGCAAACCAAAGGCCGTGTTACAGAAACCACTGTGTATGTTCGATTGAAAACAGGGCTTCCGGCAAGACCATGGGCTGGAGAAATCACAATTACTTCAACGGGAGCTACGGCAAAAAAAATAGTATTATCAGGTATGGTTGAAGAAGTAACAGGAATTGAAACACCTGCTTCGGGTGCATCTGTCATCGCAACCGATTATTACACTTTAACCGGACAGAGAATCAGAAATATTGAGAATATGCGAGGTATATACATTGAGAAAAAAACATATTCTGATGGAAGCGCAGTTACAAAGAAAATTTTTAATGAAAAAAATAATAAATAATCACTATGAGAAATATTTTTAGATACTTGAATTTAATATTCATTTTTATCCTGATCCTAAAAACAGGATTCACACAAAATCCGATTGTTCAAACCAGCTACACTGCCGATCCGGCGCCAATGGTTTACGAAGGTACTGTTTATGTTTATACTTCGCACGACGAAGATGTAACCGTTCGTAATTTCTTTACCATGAATGACTGGAGATGTTACTCCTCAAAAGATATGGTGAACTGGACAGATCATGGTTCGCCACTGGCTTATACCGATTTTGAATGGTCGAGAGGCGATGCATGGGCCGGACAGGTTATTCACAGAAATGGTAAATTTTATTACTATGTTCCTGTAAATAAAAAGAATGGTGGAAATGCAATTGGAGTTGCAGTTTCCGATAGTCCAACCGGACCGTTTGTTGATGCATTGGGTGAACCTCTTTTAGAAGGTTACGGATATATTGATCCAACGGTTTGGATTGATGATGACGGTCAGGCGTATTTGTATTGGGGAAATCCGAATCTTTGGCATGTAAAATTAAATGAAGACATGCTTTCGTATGATAAGGAACTTGGCATTGTTAAGGAGGATTTAAAAGATGAAAATTTTGGATTCAGAAAAGTGAAAAATGATGGCAGAACTGCTGATTATGAAGAAGGGCCATGGTTATTTAAACGCAGTAGTAAATATTATTTGCTTTATCCAGCCGGTGGTGTTCCTGAGCATTTGGCATATTCAACAAGTTCAAGTATAACCGGACCCTGGGTTTACCAGGATACAATTATGCACGTAATTCAAAAAGGTGGTGCTTTTACAAATCACCCGGGTTATATTGAATTCAAAGGAAAATCATATTTGTTTTATCATAACGGTGATCTGCCTGGTGGTGGTGGTTTTAAACGTTCTGTTTGTATTGAACCATTTGAATTTAATGCTGATGGCTCGATCCCGTTAATTACACCAACAAAAGAAGGTGTAACTGAAAGTGCAGCAAATTTAAACCCATATAAAAGGGTGGAAGCTGAAACCATTGCATGGTCGGAAGGATTGAAAACTGCTGAGGGTGAAAGTGCGGCTGTTTATGTTACAAAAATTTCAGGCAACGATTACATAAAAGTCAGAAGTGTTGATTTGAAAAAAGGAGCTAAAAAGTTCGAAGCAAGTGTTGCATCTTCATCTTCAACAGGAAAAATTGAAGTTAGGCTTGATGATAAAGAAGGTGAATTGTTGGGAACACTTGACGTGAAAAGTACAGGTGGAGAACAAAATTGGAAAACACAGTCGTGTAAACTTGATAAAGTTAAAGGAGTACACGATGTTTACCTTGTTTTTAAAGGTGATGGCGACGAAATATTTAATTTCGATTGGTGGCAGTTGAAATGATTATCATTTTATATGATTATTTGATCAAAATGAAACGAATTGGTTAGATTGTTTTTATTTGTTTTTGAGAGTTAGTGCGACTGAACTTGAATATAGATTCTGGGTAAAACAAAATGATGAAAATGCAAATCTAATTGGCACAGCCTTAACCAAAGATATTTCAACCGAGAAAATTGAAGGATTTTTTGGTGCTTATATCGGAATGTACGCATCAGGAAATGGAAAAGCAAATGCAAATCCAGCCGACTTTGATTGATTTGATTATGAAGTTGAGGTTAAAGAACCATTCAATTGGGTGGCAGATTAAACAAAGAATATTTCAATAAACTGACTAAATATGAAACCTAACTTACCTGCATTATATATTTTGATTCTGATTTTTAGCGGCTTCACAATAAATGCACAGGTATTATATGTAGGAGCAAATTATCATCCGCATGACGATAAAAACATCGAAAAAATAAAATCGGATATTGATTTGATGAAATCTTCCGGTCTCAATGTTGTTCGGTTGGGCCATTTAGCCTGGGATAGTTATGAACCTGCAGAAGGTCAGTTTGATTTTGAATGGTTCGATGAAGTAATGGATTTGTTTGGCGAATCAAACATTAAGGTAATATTGGATATTGCTATTCGCCCGGCGCCAATCTGGCTTCACGAAAAATTCCCTTCAATTGATATTGTTGATGAAAATGGCGATGTTCAATATCCAAATCATCGGTATATGGATGATGTTGGCGACCCAAATTATCAAAAATACGCGCTTCGTTATACCGATGCAATAACGAAACGATACGCAAATCATCCTGCTTTAATGGCTTTTGGAATTGATAATGAATCGGGCGACGGTCGTATATCCTATTCAGAAACAGTAAGGCAACGATTCATAAAATGGGTGCAAAACAAATATTCAACCATCGAGAATGTAAACAAAGCCTGGGCGGAATCAAAGGTGGTCGCGATGGTTAAATAATTGGGATGAAATTGGTTTACCACCTTCAATAAATTCAAATGATGTACCTGAGAAAATGCTGGATTTCAGACGATTTATTTCTGATGAAATCAATGGGATTTTATTTAAAGTACTTGATGTAGTAAACACGAATGCACCTAATGTTCTTACAAATACAAATGCATGGTATTACAGTCCATTAAAATATTTTGATTACGCAGAAATCGCTTATTCAGGAAAATTAACCCGCCAGGGATGTGGCTTTTATCCCGGACTTTCTTTAACAACAAACTGGGGAGTAATGAACGCTTCCTTTGGAATTTCAAGAATTCAGTTTGAAAGTGAAAATCCTTTTTGGTGTAGCGAGTTTACCACAATGACTGCCGTTCCTAAATCAATAAGAAAATCGGCGTATGCCAGCTTAATGTATGGCAATCAAATGATTTGTGGTTGGACCTGGCAAAGTATGTGGGCAGGAGAGGAGCAATATTTAATTGGAATGCTTGATTGGGACGGAATACCAAACCGCAAATTGGATGAATACAAACAAATTGCAACTGAATTTAAAAAGATAGAGAAATATTTTCCCTATCAACTTAAAGCTGAGGTTGGGCTGGCATTTTCATTTCCAAGCCAGATTGCCAGTAAATATTTTCCCGAACAACATGAAAATCAATTACAAGCTTGTTGGGACATGTTTTACTGGCGAAATATGGATTCCAGAGTTCTGGATATAAAATATAGTTCGTTGGATTACAAATTACTTTTTGTTCCGGGAGTGGCTGTTATGGATGAATTAACAGCAAACAAAATCAGGAATTATGTAAAAAATGGCGGAACAGTAATAATGACAAGCAATTCAGCAATTGTGGATACCACTGGGCAGGTTTTTAAAACCACAAGACCCGGAATGTTAAACGATGTATTTGGCATTAGGTTAGGCAGCTTCGAAGAAACCGAATCAATGAATGAAATTTCACGGTTAGGATATAAAGGGAAAAGACTTGAAGTGAATTATAAAGGTGAAGCTGTAAATACAGAATCGACACGATTTGATATCATTGATTTAAAAGGTGCAGAAACTATTGGAACAATTACAAGTCTGGATAAAGATTATCCGATTATTACATCAAATAAATATGGTAAAGGAAAAGCAATTTATGTTGGGTTACCTGCAAAAGGAGAGGTGCTTAACGGTTTGCTTGATGACTTAATTGCTGAACTTGGAATTAAAAAGGGGCCGGAAGCTCCGTCGGGTGTTATGGCGCGGCAAATTGATGAGAATCACTTCTTATATATGAATGTAAGTGGTGAACCAAAGGAGATTAAAATGGATGGCAGTTCAAGGAGTATTTTGTTTGATAAAGAATATTCAGGTAATTTTACCATAGCTCCGTACGAACCTGAATTTATAGAAGTAAAAGAGTAAAACAAATAAAATGAATCGACTTTTAAGTTTTGTAATCATAGCAATTCAACTGGTCTTGTTCAATAACATTATTTGCCCAGAACCAGGAAGAAAAAAGATATTGGAGGCAGAAAAAGCCGAATTAATTGGTGGGGTTTTAAAAATTGCTGATAAAGGTGCTTCGGGAGGTCAGATTATTAGTTTGACAAAGCCTGGTGATGGATATCGAGTTGTCAGATCTGCCTGCTGCAAGCAAAGTGGCCATTAGATATGCTTCAGTAAATGTAGGCACATTAAGTGTTGCGGTTAACAACCAACCTGTGCAAAAGGTGAATGTTCATTCATCAGGTGCTTTAACAGGTTATTATCTTTATGCGATTATTGACATCACAATTCCTTCCCATTCAAATCTAACTGTCAAGTATAGACATCCAGTGACGTAGCAATAAACATTGATCATATAGTAGTTGGTAAGGGAGATTTGGGACCACCTCCTGATATTTGGAACCTGCCTGATTTACCGGTTGCCGATGGCCCTTATAAGTCAGATTGGGAAGAAATAAGTCACAATTTACACTGTGCCTGCCTGGTGGCGTGAAGCAAAATTTGGTGCATGGTCGCACTGGGATCCGCAGTCAATGCCTGAGCAGGGCGACTGGTACGCACGTGGAATGTACATGCAGGGAAACAGAGCAATATAATTTTCATGTTGAAAATTTCGGGCATCCATCTGAATATGGTTATAAAGACATTAGTAATAATTGGGTCATCGATAAATGGAATCCGGAAGAATTAATGGATTTGTATGTCGAAATGGGTGCACGCTACTTTATGGCAATGGGCGTTCACCACGATAATTTCGATTGTTGGGATTCAGAATATCAACCCTGGAATTCAGTAAATGTTGGTCCAAAGGTTGATATTGTAGGAATCTGGGAAAAAATTGCCCGCGAGCACGATTTGCGCTTTGGTATTGGGTTTCATAACACTCCGGGACGCACATGGGGGCAATTTATGACTGTGCGTTACACCAGCGATAAAAGTGGTCCGATGGAAGGCGTTCCTTACGATGCACTACAAACGATAGCTGATGGAAAAGGACTTTGGTGGGAAGGCATGGATCCGGTTGATCTTTACGGGCCACCGCACACCATGAAACGCGGGGCACGCTCGCTTCCCGGAAACGATCCGTTGCTCTCGCCATTCGCCAATCAGTTTATGTGGAGAGTGGACGATGCCATCACAAAATATCATCCGGATATGATTTATTTTGATGAACATGCAGGAGATTCGCAGGTAGATTTGGGTGTGCACATGGGATTGGGTTTTTTGGCTCCACAATTAATTGCCAACTATTACAATAAATCACTAAAGTGGAATCAGGGAAAAATGGATGTGGTTGTTAACCTTAAAGGTGTTGGTGGTCGTTATAACAGCTTTCAAAACAGTCCCGAAATTTTACCATTTGTTGATCGTGCTCTTGTAAAGAGTAGTGAGAAAATTATTGAACCTGAGATCATGGCTTATCCGTTTCAAACCGAGACCAGTATTGCTGAATGGCACTACTTAACCGGGCAAAAATACATGGATGCAAAAGAGGTGGTTGAATTGCTAATGGAGAATGTTTCCCGGAATGGTACGATGTTGCTTAACCTAACGCAGCACGGTCGGGGAGATCTTGATACTGAAGTAATTCGTATTGCAAAAGACGTTGGTGCATGGCTGAAGATTAACGGTGAAGCCGTTTACGGATCTCGTCCGTTTGAGTTGTGTACTGAAAATAACTTCCGATTTACCCGAAATAACGGTAATGTTTATGCAACAGTTTTTGATTGGAAAGACAGCACGATTACCATTGATGCTTTAAGTACAGGTGGTAGCACATTGGGCAAAGTAACAAAAGTTGAGCTCTTGGGATCTGATATAAAAATGAATTTCACTCAGGATGAAAATGGATTGACCATAACACCTGAAGGCGTGGCCAAAGCCGATACCAAATATTGAAAATAAGTCGTTGGCAGGTGGAATTCGTATTTTGCGTATTGAACATGATAAAGGCTGGTTTAATGATGATGACCCGGGTGTAACTGCCCCCGGTTGGTTTCGCGTTAGTAATCTGGGAACAGGTGATTATAATAATGACTTAACAGTTAGCGAAACAGCCGGAGATGTTTGGAACTGCACATTTTCAGGGAATAACATTTCTGTTATTGCTCCTAAAGAAATAGGAGCAGGGAAAATTGAGATTCAGATAGACAATAAGTCGCTTGCCACTGTTGATTTATCAACCACCGGAGAACGTAAACCACAGCAGATTGTATGTGAATTAAATGATTTAGGTTCCGGTAAACATATCCTAAAAATTATAAATCGTGGCTCCGGAAAAGTTGCGATTGATGCATTAAAAACAATTGATTAAATAAATAGAAAAGAATTTTACAATGGTTAAATCCTTTACAAAAGCTTTAAGAAGAAATAAGTGGTTAAGAAACTTCTGTAAATTAAATCACGTTATTCTGCTATTCATAACTTGTACAGTAATTTCGAATGCACAAACAAGTGATCCGGCTTATTTGGATTTTGTTATCGACAATCCGTTAAATGAAGCTGACTTTCCTGTAGTTTCTGTTAACGGTTCAGCATCTGTCATTTCATACGATAATTCCGATTTTCCTGGTGTAATTCGAGCCATTCATGATTTACAGAACGATATTGACAGTGTTACAGGTAAAAAGCCAACGCTTATTACAAATAACGAATCAGCTGATTTTGAGATTATCATTGGAACACTGGGTAAAAGCAAGCAAATTAACAAACTGGTTTCATCAAAAAAACTGGATGTAAAAAACCTTGAAGGTAAATGGGAAAGCTTTGTAATTGCTACCGTACCCAATCCAACAAAAAATAGTAAAAACAGTCTTGTAATCGTTGGTAGCGATAAGCGGGGAACAATTTATGGAATTTATGAATTGTCAAAACAATTGGGTGTTTCTCCCTGGTATTGGTGGGCTGATGTACCTGCTAAAAAACGTATTTCTGCTTATGTCAAATCAGGGATTTATGCTTCCGGCGAGCCTAAAGTAAAATACCGTGGTATTTTTATAAATGATGAAGCGCCCTGTTTTACAGGATGGACGAACGAAAAATTTGGTGGCGTAAACAGTAAAATGTATACGCACATGTTTGAATTACTTCTTCGATTGAGGGCAAATTACCTTTGGCCAGCCATGTGGGGTAACGCTTTTAACGAAGATGATCCTGAGAATCCTCGTCTTGCTGATGAATATGGGATTGTAATGGGAACGTCGCACCACGAACCCATGATGCGTGCACAAAAAGAGTGGGGCAACCACCGTAAAGAGTATGGAAATGGTGAATGGAATTATAAAACAAATGCCGAAGGATTGAAGAAATTTTGGGAAGACGGACTTGAACGAAATAAAAACTACGAACAGGTAATTACCATGGCCATGCGTGGCGATGGCGACCTGCCGATGACCGATGCCGGAAGTGCTGAAGAGAATTTCAGGCTGTTGGAAAAAATATTTGCTGACCAACGTGCTATCATTGAAAAAGTGACAGGAAAACCAGCTAAAGAAACACCCCAAATATGGGCATTATACAGCGAAGTTTTGGACTATTACGATCAGGGAATAAAAATACCCGATGATATGACCATACTTTTTTGTGACGATAACTGGGGCGATATTCGCCGGCTTCCTGAATTGGGAGAAAAACCTCATCCCGGGGGATACGGAATTTATTATCATGTTGATTTGCATGGCGCTCCCACGGGCCTATCAATGGCTTAATATGACACAGATTCCCCACATGTGGGAACAGTTACAATTAACATACAGTTACGGTGTTGACAAAGTATGGATATTAAATGTGGGTGACTTAAAACCCAATGAATATCCAATGGATTTCTTTCTTAATATGGCATGGGATCCTACCGCTTACAATCAGGATAATTTGGATGACTATGCAATAAATTTTTGTGAAGATAAATTTGGCGAAAATGAAGCCAAAGAAGCTGCCGAAATCTTGAGTCTGCATTGTAAATATGCAAGCCGCATTACTGCTGAAATGCTCGATCAAAGAACTTATAATCTGGAAAGTGGTGAGTTCCTTCAGGTAAAAGATGCTTATCTGGCGCTTGAAACCCGCGCTATGCGGCAGTATTACAAGTTGCCTGTTAAATACCGAGATACTTATATGCAATTGGTGTTGCATCCGGTACGCGCCATGGCCAATCTTTACGACATGTATTATTCGCTGGCGATGAACAAAAAACTGGCTGCCGAAAAAGACCTGAAAGCCAATTATTGGGCCGACCGTGTTGAGCAGTGTTTTGCATTAGATGCTGAATTTACCAAAGATTATAATTTGAATGTCTCAGGCGGGAAATGGAACCACATTATGGATCAGACGCATATTGGATACAGATCGTGGGACGAGCCGCGTGGAGGTAATGTGATGCCAAATGTAACACGTGTAACTCAGGAAGAAGCAAAAGAAGGCGATTATGTTTTCAATGAAAAAAATGGTGTTGTGGTAATGGAAGGGGAACACTATTTCCAAACCAAAGCAACCGAAAAAACAAAATGGACAGTTATACCCGACTTAGGACGAACACTATCCGGAATTGCATTAATGCCTTACACCGAAAAAACAGATAATGCCGGTATCACTTACAAAATGCAAATGAAACCTCAATCCGACAGCATAAAAGTTTGGGTCTTCTTTGATAGCACACTTCCATTTAAAAATGGAGGCCAAAATGTTGCCGCATCATTTAAAGGTGGAAAAGAAAAAGTCTGGAACATTAATAAAGACTTAAATTGGGCAAATAACTATTCAAAAATGTATCCCGCCGGGGCTGCCCGAATGATTGAAACTTCCAAAATACTTACTTTACCGGAAAGCGAAGATGGCACATACGAATTAACAATACGTCCGCTTGATCCTGGTGTGGTTATATATAAAGTAGTAGTGGATAATGGAGGTTACGAACGTACCTATTTAAAAATGAATGAAAGTCCATATAATAGATAATCCATAAAATAAAAAGAACTAAAAAAGAAACAACCATGAGGTAAGATTTTAAGCACAAATAAGAATGGTTAAAATTCTTAGTCTTGCGTCTTGATACTTGTGTCTTGGTTCTAATTTATTAGAGTATATGAAAAAAATAAAAAAACTCTTGGTTGTTGGTCTTTTGGGTGTAACAATAGCATCTTGTACCCAAAAGAATAGTGTCAATCAAGATACTAGTGTCAGTCAGGCACCAGAAGTCAAAACACATGAGTTCAGATATACAAATCCGATTACGAGAGACACAGCACTTTCAATGCGCGACCATTGCATCATAAAAGTTGGTGATAAATGGTATTGTACCGGTACTTCAAATCCGGTTTGGACAGGGCCAAATCCAGGAGTTCGTTTATTGGTTTCCGATGATTTGATTCACTGGAAACAACATTCATGGCTTATTGATGCAAGCAAATTACCAGCTGATTGCCCTTACAACGGAAGGTTCTGGGCTCCTGAAATTCATTTTATACAGGGAAAATACTGGCTTACCATTAATAGTGGCAAAGTAACCAAAGAAGATCCTAAAGGAATGGAAACTCATAGTGTCTGGCTTTTTTCCTCAGACGAAGTTACTGGTCCGTATAATTTGGTTAATGGTCCTCTTACTCCACAATATAATAACGATGCAACGCTGTTTGAAGATGAAGACGGTCAGGTATATTTTTATTGTAGTGGTGGTGGTTTGTTTCAGGCAAAAATTGATCTGAAAAGTGGAAAACTCACGACTCCCATTGAAAAGTTTCTGGATAAAAATCAACCGGGCTGGCCAGAATGGATGGTTGGCGGTATTGAAGGTCCTTTTGTGATCAAACGCGATGGTATCTATTTTATGTTTTTTTCGACCTGGACTCGTGGGTACGAAGTGGGGCTTCTGAAATCAAAAAATCCATTGGGGCCATGGGAATTGGTATCGGAGGAACCAATTTTCGGAACACGTAAAAAAGGGTATCGCCCGGAACTTGCCATTGAAGGAGGATACGATAATTTGAAATTTAACGATACAGAAGACCCGTATTGCGAAACCGGGCATAATGCATTGTTTGAAGGACCGGATGGTAACATTTGGAGTTCCTGCCATTACATGATGTACGAAAAAAGACCTTATCCATACAGTCAAACTTTTGAATCCTGGGAATTGACTCCTCAAATGGGATACGAACCCATCTACTATGAAAATGGAAGGTTTTATATTGATGGTCCGACGTGGACTGAGCAGGTATTTAAATACTAAAAAAGATGACAGTTGATATCAACAATCCAAAATAAACCGATTATGAATTTTATGTTTCTGATAAAAACAAAACCTGGAAGTTGGTTAGCGATGGGGAATTTTCGAATATTAAAAATAACCCATTGTGGCAAACAAAGAAATTTGATTCAATAAATGCCAGATATATTAAACTATAAGCGATTCGTAATACAGAGAATAACAATAATATTGGTTATGCAGAAATTGATGTAATTACGAATTGATTATTAATTTTAATACATTATTTGTTAACGAGTTTTTATTTTAAATCTTATAAAAATACCATGATTATGAAAACAAAGCTTTATTTCATTGTATTGGTAATTTTTTGTTTAGTATCTGCCAGAGGTCATGCGCAGGATGTTGAGATCTCAGTAAATGCCGATGAAAACAAAATAGCCGTTTCCCCAAACATTTATGGACGCAACAACACATTTGATAAACCTGCTCAATTTTATAAAGATGCCGGTTTGCGTTTTGTTCGAATGAGTGGTGGTAATAATGCAACGAAATATAACTGGCGTAAAAAAATTACAAGTCACCCCGACTGGTACAACAATGTTTATAGCGTTAATTGGGACAAAACTTCACTGGATATAGCAAGAGATTATCCTGAAATGCAGGTAATGTGGGCATTTCAATTGCTTGGTAGAGTAGCGTCGAGTACCGAATATAATTTTAACGACTGGGGTTATAATAATTCGCAATGGTGGGAAGGAGTCAATCAGAATTTAGCAGGTGGCGGCGTTCCAAATGAAGATAATCCCGGGGGAAAAGCGCTGGTTGAGGGTGATATTAATCTATATACCGAAGAATGGCCTGCCGATTCAACTGTCGGAATTTTAAATCACTGGTTCGGTGATGGTGGTTTGGGACTTGATAAGAATCAATTCTTGTACTGGAACATGGATAATGAGGTGGATGTTTGGAACGGCACTCATGATGATGTAATGTCGAATGGCTTGTTGCCAGCTTCTGAATTTGTGGACCGGTTTATTGAGGTCGCAAAAAAAGCCCGCGCAGTTTTTCCTGAAATTAAGATTTGTGGCCCGGTTACTACAAGTGAATGGCAATGGTACAAATGGGGCGAAGAAAGTATTCGGATTGACGGGAAATACTATTGTTGGCTTGAATATTTTATTAAACGAATTGCTGACGAGGAAAAGGCGAGTGGAATCAGAGTGCTTGATGTTTTTGATTTGCATAATTATCCTTGGGTACAATCAGATCAGGATGCGCTACAGGCACACCGCATGTATTACGATAAAACCTATAATTTTCCGGGAGCAAATGGTGTTAAAACTATAAATGGTGGTTGGGACAATTCACAAACAAAAGAATACATTTTTCAACGAATTGAAGACTGGCTGAATGAATATTTTGGCGAAGATCATGGAATAACATTGGGAATAAGCGAATGGGGCCCATCTTCGGATGATCCGAATGTGTGTTCTGTGGTATATTCATCAATTCTTGGAACTTTCGCCAACCACGGTGTTGAATTACTAACACCTTGGAATTGGAAAGTAGGCATGTGGGAAACAATGCATCTGTTTAGCAGTTATGCACAGGAATATAGTGTTTCCAGTGTTTCATCGCTCGAAAATACAGTCTCTGCTTATTCTACGGTCAACGAATCAGCTGATTCAATGACAGTTATTATTGTTAACCGTGATATGAATTCAAGCCGAGATGTTACCGTTAATATTGAAGGTTATACAGCTAAAAATGGCGATTATCCTACATTTCAACTATCGTCTTTACCGGCCAATGAAACTTTTAAATCGCACTCAAATAATGCGCTTAAGGAGAATATCGTTACAGTAAATTCAGATTCATTCTCCATCTCGGTTCCAAAACTTTCAATTACAGCAGTAATTTTAAATCCAACGCCAACAGGTATACATAGTATTAAAAAAATATCGGATGAAATTAAATTATATCCAAACCCTGCAACTGATGTCTTAACTATTCAATGCAAATCAATAATTTCGGAGCCAACTCAAATTACTATTATTGATCAAACTGGAAGAGAAATAATTTCAACACTGATGAATTTTGAAGGGAATTCAACGTCTAATATCAATACATCTTCACTCACAGCAGGCGTTTATTTTGTTTCGGTGAAAAGTAATCGTTTTTATGCAACGCAAAAATTTGTTAAGAAATAAATTAATTCGATGATTTAAAAGGAATAGAAAGGTTCTATTGCCTGCTTTTAAAATAATGAAATTATCTTTAGCCTTGATTTGAACTTTTCAAAAATAGTACAACATAAACCTAAAATAAAAATGAAAAAAATATCCATGCTTATCTGCGGCTTTTTAATGGCTGCATCACTTTTTGGGCAAGACCGTCCACCGCATCCTGAATTGGAAAATCCCGCTATTCAGGGAATCAATAAAGAAGATCCACGAGCATCTTTTTTTAGTTATACAAGTCGTGAAAATGCACTTACAGGAGATAAAAGTAAGTCTTCACGTATTTTATCGTTAGACGGTACATGGAAATTTAAATTTGTTACAGGAGTTTCCAATCGTATCGAAGACTTTGCTAAACAAGAACTTGATTTATCTGGGTGGAACGATATAAAAGTGCCTTCAAATATGGAAATGGAAGGCTATGGAATTCCAATTTATACAAATACCGGCTACGAATTCTATCCCGAATGGAATTTTAAACCACCTTATATAAATGACCTCGAAAAAGAAAATATTGGCTATTATCGTCGTGAATTTGAAATTCCTCAAACATGGAACGGGGAACAGATTTTTGCCCATTTTGGGTCCATAAAATCAGTTGGATATGTTTGGGTTAACGGTCAAAAAGTGGGGATGAGCAAGGATAGTAAAACACCCCAGGAATTTGATATTACCGAATATGTAAAATCTGGGAAAAATTCGATTGCAGTTGAAGTTTTCAGATGGAGTGATGCATCTTATTTGGAATGTCAGGATTTTTGGCGTTTAAGTGGATTGCCACGCAGCGCTTATGTTTATGCTCAGCCCAAAGTTCGTATCCGCGATTTTTTTGCACAAGCTACTTTAGACGAAACTTACACGAATGGTATTTTTAATCTTGATGTTGAACTTAAAAAACATACTATTGGAAAATCAAATTCAACAGTAACTTATGAAATTATTGACGATGAAGGAAATGGTATTGCAACAGAAACAAAAGTAGTTGAAGTAGCAGACAGTACTAAAAATATAAATTTTAAAGCCAATATTCCTGCTGTTAAAACCTGGTCAGCTGAAACACCTGATCTTTATACTTTAGTGCTAACATTGAAAAATGCACAAGGAAATACAACCGAATCAACTTCTGTTAAAATTGGTTTCCGTACGAGTGAAATTAAAGACGGATTATTTCTTATTAACGGAAAACGTGTACTGATAAAAGGTACCGACATGCACGAGTTTAACCCCAAAACCGGGCAGGTCATTGATAAAGAATTGACAATGCTCGATTTTAAACGCATGAAACAACTCAACATCAATGCCATCCGATTAAGTCATTATCCACAACCTGATTATTTTTATGATTTGGCAGATAAATACGGTTTTTATCTTGTTGACGAAGCCAATATAGAATCGCATGGAATAGGCTACGATCGCGCAAAAGGTAAAAGCCTGGCAAACAATCTCGATTGGACAAAAGCTCATTTATTTCGTACCCGAAATATGTTCGAACGTGATAAAAACCATCCATCAGTAGTTATATGGTCGCTGGGTAACGAAGCTGGAAATGGATATAATTTTTATGAAACATACCTGCTTATACGTAGTCGCGATAAAATGCGCCCTATTCAATATGAGCAGGCTGGGCTTGAATGGAATACTGATATTTATTGCCCGATGTATTCGGGAATTCGCGATATTGAACGGTATGCACAAAGATACAACGACCGTCCGCTTATACTTTGCGAATACGAACATGCCATGGGTAACAGTGAAGGAAACATGAAGGATTACTGGGAAACTATAGAAAAATATCCAAACCTACAGGGAGGTTTTATCTGGGACTGGGTTGACCAGGGACTTGCCGATAAAAATGAAAAAGGCGAATTTTGGGCTTATGGCGGAGATTACGGACCTGAAGGAACACCGTCGGACGGAAACTTCCTGATTAACGGTGTTGTCTTTCCTGACAGGAGCCTAAAACCACATAGTCTGGAAGTGAAACATGTGTATCAAAATGTTGGTTTTAAAGCAGATGACCTTTCTTCAGGATTATTCACAATTGAAAATAAATTCCGTTTTACAAACCTTAAAAAATACGCTTTTTCTTATGAAGTTACTGCCAACGGGAACGTGGTTAAAAGTGGCAAATTGCCCGTTATAGATGTTGCGCCTGAACAATCAAAACAGATTTCAATCGACTTAGGAAAAATACAGGACAAACCGGGAGTGGAGTATTTTGTAACAATTTCAGCAAAAACAACAAAAGATGAAGATTTGCTGACTGCCGGATGGGAAATTGCTTCAGAACAGTTTAAATTACCTGTTGAAGCTGAAAAAACTTCATTTGATGTTGCAAAGGCTGGGAAAGTAACTTTCAAGGAAGGCACTGCAATCGACATTGCCGGAAAAGATTTTTCAGTTTCTATTGATTCAAAAAGTGGTATTATTACTTCCTATAAATTTAAAGGAAAAGAATTGATACTGAATGGCTTTGGTCCGCGCCCTGCATTTTGGAGAGCGCCAACCGATAACGATTATGGATGGAGGATGCCACGTGTTTGTGCTCCATGGAAAGAAACTACTGAACAGGATTTTGTTGCTGAAAGCATAAAAACAAGTCAAAATGATAACTCAGTACAAGTTGAAGTAGTATATAATCTTGAACCCGTGAAATCAACCTGGAAAACGATATATACTATTTTGGGAAATGGTGCTGTTAACATAGATAACACGCTGATAAGCGAAGATAACAGTACACCTGTTATTCCTCGTGTTGGAATGAAAATGCAAATGCCTGTTGAATTCACTCAGTTACAATATTTTGGACGAGGCCCATGGGAAAATTATACAGATAGAAACTCATCTACTTTTGTAGGTCAATATAATACAACAGTTGCTGATTTGTATGTGCCATATATTCGTCCGCAGGAAAACGGACACCGCACCGATGTTCGCTGGCTGGCATTAACTAGTGAGAATGGAAACGGATTATTGATCGTTGCAGATTCGTTAATTGAATTTAATGCGTTGAATAATATTGTTGAAGATTTTGATGCAGGGCCAAATAAAGATGACAAACTCATGCATGTTAACGACATAAAACCAAGAGACCTGGTTGAAGTTCATATTGACTACCGAATGATGGGACTTGCTGGCGATAACAGTTGGGGTGCAAGACCCTACGAGCAGTATTTAATAAAACCTGACAGTGAAGGTTATAAATATAGCTTTACACTTGTTCCTGTGAATAAAACAAAGGATATTGAAACTATGAGCCAATATAAATATTGAATATGGTTTAAATGAATCAAAATATTGGGAGGATCTTAATGCTAATATTTTATTTCATAGCTAAGTGTTCATTATCTGGCAAATAGATTGATATTGAATTTTAAAATCGATTCAAAATAAAAAGAAGCATTTCATTTTTCATATTTTAACTCTAATTTTATGCTTACAAATTCAAATCTAACAAGTAACATAAATTAGTTATTTATCAGAAAATTGAATTGTTATTTATACTATTTTTTAGTTCCGAATTTTTGTATTAAACTGAGAATAGTTGATAAAGTATTTCTTCAAGGTTAAAATTGAAATATACTAAACGACAACATAAAAAACCAGGTTATAAAATCATTAATGTATAATTATTTAACTACTTAATCATGAAATTCAAAATTACCAGAGTCATATTTTTGATTCTTAGTGCTTTTGCTGTTATGGCCTTTCTTCCGGGAATTCAGTCAGCAAAACAACCCATCTACCTTAATACATCTTATACTTTTAAGGAAAGAGCAGCCGATTTGGTTTCAAGAATGACACTTGAAGAAAAACAAAGTCAACTGGGCAATACAATGCCTCCTATTCCTCGTTTAGGGGTAAATAAATACGATGTTTGGGGCGAGGCTCTGCATGGTATTATGGGAAGAAATAATAACAGTGGTATGACTGCCACTTCATTCCCAAACAGTGTTGCCGTTGGATCAACATGGGATCCGGCATTAATTCAAAGAGAAACCGAAGTAATTGCAACCGAAGCCAGAGGATTTAACCATGATTTGATTTTTACACTTACTTATTGGTCGCCGGTTGTTGAACCTACAAGAGACCCGAGGTGGGGTAGAACTGCTGAAACATTTGGCGAAGATCCGTTCCTTGTATCTCAAATAGGTGGTGGATTTATTAGAGGCTTAATGGGTGACGATCCAACTTATTTGAAGGCAGTACCTTGTGGAAAACACTTTATTGCTAACAATACTGAGTTTAACCGCCACAATGGAAGTGCTGACATGGATGATCGCGATATGAGGGAATTTTATCTTTTACCCTATCGTTCAATGATTGAAAACGATAACCTGCCTGCTATAATGTCTGCCTACAGTGCCGTGAACGGAACTCCGGTTTCAGCCAGCAAGTTTTTGATAGATACAGTAGTTCGGCGAACATACGGAATGGATGGTTATGTTACTGGCGACTGTGGTGCAATTGATGACATGATAAGAAGCCACAATTTTGCTGAAAATGGCGAGGTGGCAACTGCAATGGGTTTGAAAGCCGGAGTTGATACTGATTGTGGAGGTGTTTATCAGGCTAATGCGATTGGAGCGCTTGAAAACGGATTAATGACAGAAGCTGATATCGACAAGGCATTAATTAATATATTCTCCATAAGAATGCGGTTGGGTGAATTTGATCCACAGAGTATTGTTCCTTATGCTGGTATCAAACCAGGTATTATCAATGATCCTTCGCACAACGACCTTGCCCTTGAAGTTGCAACTAAAACTCCCGTTTTACTGAAAAACGAAATTGCAACAAAAACCGGGAAAATTGCTTTGCCACTTGATGCTGATGGTATCAAACAGATTGCTATTCTTGGCCCACAGGCCGACAAAGTTGAATTAGGAGATTATTCAGGGCAGGTGGAACCTGAACTGGAAATTTCACCACTGGAAGGAATTCAAAATTATATTAAAGAAAATGACCTGGATGTGGAAGTTGTTCACAGTTCCGGCGGTAATACCGACAGAAATACAGATTTCATTACCCTAAGAAACTTTACTACCATCCAGAAAGATGGCACTGCAAAGGAATACAATGCTGTTGAATTCGATTCTTCCGTAAGCAGCATTATTACCAATTCAAGATTTGGTGGCGCTTCAATAAGAGGTATTAAAGATGGAGACTGGACTGCTTATGATAATATTGATCTTACAAATCTTGATTCTATCAAATTCAGTATGTCAGTTGCTGCGGGTGGTATGATTGAAGCCAGAGTAGGCTCAGCAACAGGCAATATTATTGCAACTCAAAAAGTTGAAGCACCTGAACAGCAAGGTGGCGGTAACAGAGGATTTGGCGGTTTTGGTGGCTTTGGCAGAGGCGGAAGTACAACAAACATTACAACAAAAGTGAATACGTTGGGAATCACGGGTCCGCAAACCATTGTATTTGTTTATCACGAACCTGAAGCTCCGGCAACTGATAAAGAAACGCTGGATATGGCAGCTTCTGCTGATGTAGCCATAATTTTTGTTGGAACAGACCAGTCAACCGGTAGAGAAGAATCAGACAGGTTTGCATTGAAATTACCTGGGAACCAGCAAGAGCTGATTCAGGCGGTTGCCAAAGTAAATCCGAATACCATTGTTGTAATGCAAGGTATGGGAATGGTTGAGGTTGAAGCATTCAAAAATGATCCGAATATTCCGGCAATGATTTGGACTGGTTATAATGGCCAGGCACAGGGTGCAGCAATGGCTAAAATTTTATTCGGAGATGTAAATCCCGGAGGAAAACTTGCCATTACATGGTATAAGTCAGTAAGAGATCTTCCTGAATTCAGTGATTATAATCTTCGCGGTGGTAACGGAAATCCGGGAAGAACTTATTGGTATTTCAATAAAGATGTATCTTATGAATTTGGGTACGGAAAATCATATACTACATTCGAATACAGTAATTTCAACATCGATAAAAAAAGCATTACTCCGAATGATATTGTAACAGTTTCATTCGATGTTAAAAATACAGGTGAAGTTGATGGCGACGAAATTGCCCAGGTTTACGTGAAAACTCCTGATAGTCCTGCTTCTTTGCAACGACCAATCAAAAGATTGAACGGATTTAAACGTGTTACAATTCCGGCAGGACAAACAAAAAGAGTTTCAATTGATGTTGATTGCGCTAATCTGTGGTTCTGGGATGCGGAAAATGATAAGATTTCTTTCGATAAAGGAAAATACATCTTTGAAATTGGCGCTTCTTCAAAAGATATAAAAGGACAGGTTGAAGCTACAATGAGTGGAGATTTTAAAGAAATATTGAAAACAGTTGTTGCAGAACCTGACAAATTTGTTTTGCGCCCTGGAAAAACAACAACTTCAAGTTTAACGGCAAGTTTATCTGACGATAGCTTCATTGATGTTAGCAAAGCAAAAGTTGAATATACAAGTAATAACCCATCGGTTGTAAGTGTTGATGCAAACGGAAACGTAACGGCACTTAAGGCAGGCGTAGCATCAGTTTTTGCCTATGTTACCTATGAAGGAGTAACAGCGTCAAACAGTTATCCTGTAAAAGTAATGCCCGATCTTACTCCAAAGGAAATTACAGTTAATGGCAAGAAAATTAAAGGTTTCGATAAAGAAGTTAATGCCTACAGTTATCTGTTGAAAGACAAATCAAAAGTTCCGGCTGTTAATGCTACTGCAATTGATGATGCCGTTGAAGTTAACATCACACAAGCTGAGAGTATTCCGGGAACGGCTGTTATTAAATTTATAGATAATAACACGCTTGAACTGAATACCTATTATGTGAATTTTGATGTAAGTTCAGCGAGTGATGAATTTAACGGAGCTATTGGAAATCAGTGGGAATGGATACGTGAAAATAAAGCAAATTATAGTTTAACATCGAAAGAAGGTGCACTCACTATTACAACTGAAAAAGGAGATGTTTCTGAAGGAAGTAACAATGCCAAAAACATTTTATTGCAGAGTGCAAATAACGATTGGGTAATTGAAACAAAACTGGTTGCTTCAAGAGCGCCGGCTCAACCTGAAAATGCAGGGATTTTAGCTTATGCTGATGATGACAATTTTGTGAAACTTATGTTCCGTGCAGTTATTAAAACAACCAGACAAAGAGAAGCACAACCCGGAACTGTTGACTTTTTGATTGAAGAAAATGGTATTGCCAAATCAGCTGGTAGTTTTAACCTCAGAGAGGAAATAGTAGGAGACAATTCGTTATATCTGAAACTGGAGAAAAAAGGTGGCATTTATACTGCGTATTATTCTTTGGATGGTGAAAAATATGAAACATTGGGAACCAGCGAAGCATTGTTAAAAGACATAAAAGTAGGTTTAATTGCTTGTGACGGAGTTATCACTCAAAGCATGACAAGTACCTATTATTTTGATTCTTCAACAACAAAACCTGACACACCTTTTAATGTGTCGTTTGATTATTTCCACATCACAAATAGTGGATTGAAGTAATTAAGAAATTAGATAAACACATATTCTGAAACAGAAATACGTAAGTAATAGATCCTCTGGTAATTTGTTTTGCCAGAGGATTTTTTTATTAATATTTTAGAAACAAAAAAGCCCGAATCTTTTTGGATTCAGGCCAATAATGAATATTTCAATTGTGCCCAGAACAGGACTCGAACCTGCACAAGCTTACGCTCACTAGTCCCTGAAACTAGCGTGTCTACCAATTCCACCATCTGGGCAATATTTTAAGTTTTTCAGCGTGTCTACCTCCCGACGCTTCGGGACCACCATCTGGGCAATATTTTTAGAACTCAATACAGAAATAAAAATTTTATTCTGCTTTTTTTGCGTGGCAAATATAAAAAATAAACCGCTTCTAAAAGCACATTAAATGCGGTTTTTAAAGAATGTTTTTTAATTCAATACATCCGCATCTGTTCGTTGCCGGTAATTTTTTCACAATACCTGCATTTTAGTTTTATTGGTGATTTGTCTACTACCTTAAAACTTGTAGTTATGTGTTCATTGTTAGTAATACACTGCGGATTAAAGCATTTTACAATCCCAATTATAGTATCAGGAATTTCGACAATCTTCTTTTCCACTACCTCATAATCGCGAATTATATTTAGCTTGGCATGCGGTGCAATTAATGCAATTTTATTGATCTCGTCATCTTCAAAGAACTTATCAGACACTTTTATAATTGCTTTCGAACCCAGTTTTCCGCTATCGAGGTTTGTACCAAAAGTAATCTGGTTCTCAATAAAATCAAGTCCCAGAATAGATATAACCTTGAATAAATTTTGTGCCGGAATGTGATCTATTACAGTTCCTTCTTTAATTGCACTAACTTTTAGTTTTAATTTTTTCTTTATATCGTCGCTCATCGTTTTTCTATTTAAGGTTCATGGTATGGGCAATTATGGCTTCACGCGTAAAGACTCCGTTGCGAGCCTGATCAAAATAATATGCTTTAAAGCTTGTGTCAACATCAGTGTGAATTTCGTTAACGCGGGGGAGGGGATGAAGTATTTTAACGTTTGGTTTCGTATTTTTTAACATCGAATTTCGAAGGATATAAACGTTCTTCACTTTTTCATATTCTATTGGATCAGAAAAACGTTCTTTTTGTACCCTTGTCATGTATATAATATCTGCCTCGCTGATAATGTCTGTAAATTCCCCGTGCTCAAAATACCTGATACCCTGTTCCTGCAGATAGATTTTATATTCTTCCGGCATTTGAAGTTCTTTAGGTGCAATAAAATTGAAAATTGGATTTTCAAATTGCGACAGAGCCATTAAAAGCGAATGAACCGTTCTTCCGTATTTTAAATCGCCCACCATAAAAATATTGATGTTGTCCAATCGTCCCTGTGTTTTTAAAATGGAATACATATCGAGAAGGGTTTGCGTTGGATGTTGATTGGCTCCGTCGCCTGCATTTATTACCGGTATGGATGAAATTTCGGCGGCATAACGAGCAGCACCTTCCAGCGGGTGACGCATCACAATCAGATCGGCATAATTGCTAACCATCCTTATCGTGTCATGAAGCGTTTCCCCCTTTGTTGCACTTGAACTTCCGGGATCAGCAAAGCCGACAATTTTGCCACCAAGTCTGCTAATCGCCGTTTCAAAGCTTAGTCTTGTACGTGTTGATGGCTCAAAGAATAACGAAGCAACTACTTTCCCTTTTAATAAATCCTGATTTGGATTGGCTTCAAATTCTGCTGCCAAATCCATTATTTTCAAGTATTCATCTTTTGTGTAATCCGTAATTGATATTAAATCCTTTTTCATATATATTAATATTAATTGCTGGTGGAATTTTGGTAAAATTTTTTATAATTCGGGAAGGAGAGACACTGTTTATGAAATCAAAAGTTTGACTGCGAACAACCATTTTGTTTTTAATACAAAAAAAAACCAACATCTTTTCTAAATGTTGGTTCTTATATGACTGACATAAAGTATCAGTTTTTTCATTCCGTATTTTATTTGACCAAATTAAACTGATGAAACGTTGGAAATTAATAGTTAGCGGGTCGAAGAAGTGAAGTACTCCATTGGACAAAATGAACCGGTTTTTATAATGCTTCATCATGGTTTCAAAATTATATTGTTTGCAATATATATTCGTAACATCAAAATTGGAGTTATCACTATTTTATCAACAAAAGTGCATCAATTTATTGAACTAAACCATAAATAAGTCATACGTTTTCTATAATCACAGTTCATTTTTAGTGATTTCAACACCATAAAAATTTTGAAAAATCTGCACAATTTTTTCCGTTTCAGATTTTCTTACAGCAATCAATAATCTGCATTTTTCTTCAAACCATGTTTGTTTAACAGATAAATTTTCCTGCTTAATAATTTGCATTACATCATTTAACTCATTGTATGTAAAGTCAAGAAAATATTCGTCCTCAATGATATTTTCAATAATATTTGCATTGTTCAAAGCATCGACAGCAGCGCTTTTATATGCATTTATAAGGCCGCTTACACCGAGTAAAGTTCCCCCAAAATATCGAACAACCACAAGTAGCACCTGGGTAACTTCAAAACTTTGCAGTTGTCCCAGAATAGGTTTTCCTGCGGTTGAAGATGGTTCTCCGTCATCATTGGCACGAAAAGTAATATTTTCAGTTCCTAAACGCCATGCATAACAATGGTGTCGCGCACTGTGATGTTCTTTTTTTATCTGAATCAGAATTTGTTTGACATCATCTTCTGTTTTTACAGGAAAAAGAAAGGCCAGAAACTTGCTTCCTTTATCTTTAAAGTATCCCTGACTTTCTGCATCAATAGTTTTGTATGTATCAGTCATTCCGAGAGTATTGGTACTGTGTCAATAATAAAATTCGAAACCGGCTTAATGAACCCACTGCATTAATTGTGTAGCGATTATTGCTCCGTAGGTTCCAAGAGCATAACCCAAAACTGCCAGTAGTACTCCAACAGGAGCCAGTGCAGTTCCGAATGCAGACGCTACTACCGGAGCAGAAGCTGCACCTCCAACATTTGCCTGACTTCCAACAGCGACAAAAAAGAAAGGAGCTTTAACCAGTTTAGCCACAATTAATAACAAGGATACATGCACCAACATCCAAATAATTCCTATTAAAAAATAATGAAGATTTTGTACCGCCTCAAGAATATTCATTTTCATTCCAATGGTTGCAACCAAAATGTAAATAAATACGCTGCCAAAGCGTGATGCACCAGCGCCTTCATAGGATTTTAATTTAGTAAATGACAACATCAAACCTATAGTTGTTGCAATTACTATCATCCAGAAAAAATCGGAAGTTAACGAGTTTAAATTGTAATTATTCAGAAAATCAGTATGGCTTTGCATTTTTACAGAAATAATACCGGCTCCCCAATGCGCCAGTGCCGTTGCACCAAAACCAATTCCAAGAATAACAAAAATGTCGGTTGTTGAAGGGATGCGTTCAATTTTGGAGCGATAGTTTTCAACCCTCGCTTTTAACGCTTCAATTGCTGAAGTATCGGCTTTTAATTTCTTGTCTATTTTTTCGCTTATCCCAGCCCCATACAGTAAAAATCCCATCCAGATGTTAGCAACAACAACATCAATAATTATGAAAGTTGAAAACATTGAATCGCTGCAGTTATAAATTTCCTTCATCGCGGTTTGATTTGCCCCACCACCAATCCAGCTTCCTGCAACTGTTGATAGCCCTCGCCAAACTTCTTCGCCAGGTGCTGCAAGTTTCATCTCGGGAAAAATTATTCCTCCAATCCAAAGCGCAACAGGAGCCCCGATAACTATTCCCACAGTTGCTGTAAAAAACATGATTAATGCTTTAGGCCCCAATCTTAAAATCCCTTTAATATCAATGCTTACACAAAAAAGAACAAGGCTTGCAGGCAGCAAATATCGGGAAGCTACAAAGTAAAGCTGCGATTCTTCTCCTGAAATTAACCCCAAAGGCCAATTAAATATACCCGGTATAAAGTAACATAATAACAGCGCCGGAACATAAGTATAAAATTTTTTGAAAAATTTTTGGTTGCTATTTGAAGTAACAAAAATGGCAACCAGAATTAGACATAAAATTCCAAAAACAATAGCATCGTTGGTAAAAAAAGGCTTCATAAATTTATGATATGTTGGAATTTGCAATTTGGTTAATGCAATTAATCTATACAAGAAAAAATTACATTATTAAACCGAAAATACTATTTTGCTGCAATTGTTTCTATTTCAACAAGAACACCTAATGGTAAATCTTTAACAGCAAATGCGCTTCGGGCAGGAGAATTCTCAGGGTAAAAACTTCCGTAAACTTCATTCATTGCTACAAAGTTTTTTATATCGCTTAAAAAACAGGTTGATTTAACAACATCAGAAAACGAATATCCGGCTGCTTCAAGAATTGCCTCAATGTTTTTCATTACCTGTAAAGTTTGTTCCTTAATGCCACCATCAACTACTTTCATTGTTTCCGGATTTAAAGGAACCTGTCCTGAAAGATAGAGCGTTCCGTTTATTTCTACTGCCTGGCTATACGGGCCAACTGCTTTTGGCGCTTTTGATGTATTGATTATTCGTTTCATTTTTAGGCGAGTTTAAAAATTATCATAAAAACTTTGTTGCTTTTGTATCCGCAAATCTTTTAGCATTGACGCATTTGCATTAATGGTAAAACTATAACTTTTCATGAAACCGAACGGAACAAAACTAAACGACATGCTCCAACAATGCAAATTGCGGCTTACATTTAAACGCGTGTAAGCAAATTCACCAGCACTTATATCAAGGTTTGTATTCATCCCGATGTCCCATTTACTTGTAATACTTAAATTGCCTCTTAACCCCAGCGTTTGATTCACTTTTCCTTTAGGATATGTTTTACTTGGTCCTGAATAAGTTAAGTTATAATCGAAACCTAAACTCCATGGTATTTGAAAATTGGTATATTCAGAATATATCGGAGGAGTAATTTTTTCTTCAAGTTGTTGCTCTTCATCCGAAACCTGAGTTTCCGGTTGTTTTTTAGTGGTTCCCTGTTTCGAATTGAAATTCATACCGAAAGAAAGATTTGCGCTTGTTATTCTCCCTAATTTTTTAAAACCTGACCGTTCTTTCCAGGCATATTTATTGATACGTTGATAATCGTCGTTAACTAAATAAGGATCGAGAACTGTACCCATATTAATGCTAACACCAGCTACTGTAGTTCTTGCCCGAATGCTTATTGGAGACAGATTAAAAGAATCGGCAATTAAATCATACGACGATGAAAAGCTCAGGTTATCAATAAGTTTTACTTTTCTGTACTTTTCAGTATTTGTTGTGTCTTTTGTATCGCGAACTTTCATCTCCAGATTATTACTAAGACTAAATGATACAGCACCGGATTCTCCTCTTGACGGCGACCCTCCATAAACTCCTCCGGCATTTACATCAAAATACTGGAATGTACTGTCGTTTACCTGAACATATTCCCAGTAATCAAACCGTGGTTGACCAAAATCAGGCCGGTAGCTAAAGCTAAATGAAGGCGTCATTTTATGCCTTATTCCGTAAATCTTTGAATTCGGTTTTCTTGAAAGAAATGTTCCGTAAATATTGGTTGATGCACTTAATGAGTAGCTGTAATCGTAAACCCTGCTTAACCCTCTGATCGTATCTTTTTTAACATGCGATTGTCTTCCACTTTCATCATAATAAATTTCATTCTCATTATACGTGTAATCATATTTCCGGAAATACCATTTCTCGTTATAGCTGAAGCTTGGGCTAACGTTGATATAATTAAAAAGATTAAAACCTGGTAATGCAATTGGTAATTTGTGTTTAATTCCATTTTTCCAGTCACCCGGAAATTTTTGGTTTAACAATTCATATTCTTTGGTAGATATCGTGTTTTGCATCTCCATGGAATAATTTACACCAAATTTCTCATAAAATTTGATGGGTCCGCTTCGGTGTTTTTTTCTGAAAGGATAAACTTTTGCCATGGTAAACGTTAACTGGGGCAATGATAAAGTTATGGTAGTGTCAACCGAATTTTGCGAATGCCTGAGGTTTAAAGACATGTTAAATGGCGTATTTTCGAATTTTTGAGTGTAGGAAACACTTGAAGATTTTTGTGTTCTTAAATAATTATCATTTCTGAATTGCCCATTATAAGAGTTCTGTTTGTCGTATCCGCTGGTAGAGAAATTAACGCTTGCCGAAAAATTTCTGTTTGGGTTATCTTTTGGATCCTGACGATGAGACCATGAAATCATAAACTGTGGTGATTTTGTATATGTATCAGTACCACTTTCCCCATATTTATTTAGTGTATATCTTACATCTAAATTCCCGCTGAATTTGTACCGTTTCACATAATTTGTTCGTGCCTGCAATGCCCACGATCCTTTTGAGTAAATATCACCAAGAACGGCCAGATCGAAATATTTTCCTGCAGCCCAGTAATATCCTCCTTCCCGCAAAAAGAACCCTCTGTTTTGTTCTTCTCCGTATGTTGGTATCAAAATTCCGGATGAATATGTTGGAGCATTTGGAAAATAGCCAAATGGGAGAAACGGAAAATAAATCGGGAAATCTTCCAGCACCATGTAAGCCGGACCAGTTATTATTTTCTTATTAGAAATTACCTTAGCTTTAGATAGTTGCATCCAAAAATGCGGATGATCAGCATCACAGGTTGTATATTTTGCCTTTTCGGTAATAAAAACATCTGTTCCTATTTTTTTTGTCCTGTCGCTTAAAATAAAACCTTCTCCCTGCTCCGTAACAACTTTTGTGATCAATGCTTTCTGCGTGTTAAAATTATAACGCATGGTTTCCGATTCAAATTCTTCGGTGCCTTGCTTGAAAAAAGGTTTTTGTATGAGTGTCCCGGTACTATCCTCGATCCCTTTTGCAAAAATCTCCTTTGTTTCCAGGTTTAATTCAATATAATAGGCTGTTAATTCAATGTCCTGGTAATTTATCTTTGAGTTATTATACAGGTATACTTCCTGCCCGTTAACCGAAAAAATAATTGAATCCTCAGCATTATAAATTATTGGAGCATCAATAACCTGGTCTTGTACAGTATCATTAACCAACGAATCAACTATTATTGTATCGGTAAGAATCGAATCTTCAGGTATTGTATCAGGTATAACTGGGGCATTATTGGTTTCCATTACAGGTTCAGAATAAACCGGCATTGAAATGTTTTCGTTTTCCTGGCCAAGTAAAACAAATGGTATTGCGGCAAGTAAATATGTAAATATAGTTTTGTACAAAATGCTTTCTGAATTATAACCTGCAATTCGGCTCGACAAAAATAGAAATTAGGGCTGTACTATAAAGCTAACAAATGCAAAATAATTTTAATATTTCTATTTTTGTGGCAAATACAGAATATAAACATGTTTCAAGTCGTTGTTTTTGTTGTAGAATTACTTTAATAAGTAAATACCAATATTAGTAAAATGAAAAAATCGGCTTTTTATTTTCTTATAGTTCTTATCATCATAGTTTCCTTTTCAGAAACATTTGCAAAATCCATCAATTTTGTGAGTAAAGACGATGAAAAAGTTGCTATTGTTGTAATCGACCCGGGACATGGTGGAAAAGATTTTGGCGCTTCGGCAGGTAATCTCTATGAAAAGGATATTGCACTGGCTATCTCGTTGAAGCTGGGAGCAAAAATTAAATCTGCTTTTCCTGACACTAAAATCATTTATACAAGAACAAATGATGTTTTTATTCCTCTTTATGAACGTGCTGAAATCGCGAATAAAAATAAAGCCGACCTTTTTATTTCTATCCATGTAAATTCTGTTGAACAAAGCTATGTGAAAGGAACTGAGACTTATGTGCTGGGACAGCATCGCAGTAAAGAAAATCTTGAAGTTGCAAAAAAAGAAAACGCTGTAATTTTACTTGAAAATAATTACAATACAACGTATGAAGGTTTTGACCCTAAATTATCCGGAATCGTATATTATGTTTGAATTAGTGCAGGATGAGTATCTGGAACAAAGCGTACTTTTTGCATCAACCATTCAGGATCAATTCAGAAATGCCGAAAATCGTTCCGATCGAAGTGTAAGACAGGCTGGTTTTTTAGTCCTTCGCCAAACAACTATGCCAAGTGTACTGGTTGAAATTGGTTTTATTAGTAATTCTGAAGAGAGGAAATATATGAACAGCGAAAATGGACAAAACGGGTTATCCGGCGCAATTTTCAATGCCTTTTCAGCATACAAAAAAAGAATTGAAGACAAAAGCAGGTTTTCTCTTAATGCAGGAACTGAAAACAAAGTAGATGACAAAACGGTTACTTCTGTTCAAAACACTGTAACCGAAAATAAATTTAAAATAAAAGAGAATATTACTTATTCGGTTCAAATTAGCGCATCAACACGAGAATTAAAACCTACATCTGTAAATTTTAAAGGGGTTAAAAATGTATTCAGGAAAGATTTTAGCAATGTTTATAAGTATTTTACAGGATCGTTTAAAAGTTATGAAGAAGCGCAAAATGAAAAAATGGAAATAGTAAAAAAATTTCCGGATGCTTTTGTTGTTGCGTTTAAAAATGAAGAATTAATTTCTGTAAAAATGGCGCTTGAAAACTAAAATTAAGATGTAAAATGCCTAATTTTACCATTAAACAAAATAAAAACGGAACAAGACAACTATAAACAATTCAGAAACATCTGTTAAAATCCAAAAAAATAAAATGAAAATTTCAAGATATACAAAACTGGGCTTATTAATTGTTGCTTCAATAACCGTTTTGGTTTGGGGATTAAGCTATCTCAAAGGGAATGATTTCTTTTCCAGAAGTAATTCTTATTATGTGATATATAACAGTGTTGACGGATTGCTGAAAGCAAATAAGGTAACAGTAAATGGTTACCAGGTTGGTCAGGTGAGAGATATTGAATTTGCGCCCAACAAAAGCGGAAATCTTTTAGTGACATTAATGATTGATGCTTCATTTAAAATACCTGTTAACAGTGTGGCTCAGATTGTTAGCAGTGATATTATGGGGACACGTTCGATAAAACTGGTTATTAGTAAAGAAAATGAATATTACAGGTCTAACGATACTATTCCCGGTGCTGTGGAGGCAGATTTAAAAGAACAGGTAAGTATGCAGGTTTTACCAATTAAAAACAAAGCTGAACAGTTACTAAGTACTGTTGATTCGGCTATAACTGTATTAACCGTAATTTTTAATGAAGATGCAAGAAAAAATCTGACAGAAAGTTTTGCGAACATAAATCAAACCATCGAAAATATTGAAAGAACAAGCTCCGATTTACAGGAAATAGTATCAACAGAAAAAGTAGGTATTCAGAAAATTGTGCAGAATTTCGAAGAAATTACAACAGTATTTAAAAATAATTCAGAAGAATTAGATAATACAATCAAAAATCTCTCCGCATTTTCTGATTCACTTTCTGCTATTTCTATTTCGCCAATAGTGATGAATATTTCAAAAGCAACAGACGAAATTTTAGCTACGTTGGAAAAGCTTAACAGCGATGAAAGCACTGCCGGATTATTACTGAACGATCCTGAATTATATGAATCAATAAGTGCACTTTCAAACACTTTAAGTTATCTCGCCACCGACATCCAGGCAAATCCAAAGCGTTATTTACAATTTTCAGCACTCGATTTTGGAAAAGAATATTATATAAATGCATCCGGAGATTTGTCTGCAAAAAACATTCAGTTTAAAGTTCATTTAGTTTCCACTGAAACGCAAATTCCATTAAACTCCGATATTTTTAATGGCCTGGGCGAAGTAGAAGAGTATTATGCCAGCGGAGCATACTCTTATTTACTTGGATCAACCAGTTCATATTCCGAGATAATGAAAATTCAGAAAAAAGCAAGAAAAGAATTTCCTGATGCAACTGTTGTTGCTTTTAAAAACGGGCAGTTAATAAAATTAGAAAAAGCACTAAAGTCATTACGCTAAATTTGAACTTTTTAGCGATATATTTTATAATAGAATGAAATAACCTACCACTACCAACCAGTTATTGTTCTAAACTTCAATTATTTAACCGTAATCGTCTGATTGTAAGTGGATTATTAATTTGAGAAATTTATTATTATTTTAATTGCCTGAAAACGAAAACAATATAAATTATCTTATAAAATCAATAGAGATTTAATTTTTTTTTTAACTTTTTTTTCGCAACTTTTGTTGCTCGGGAATTAGATTTGGAAAATATTGTAGAACCTCAAAAAACCTAAAATTTTAATGAGCGAAGAATATATATCTGCATGGGAGAAGTGTCTTAATGTGATTAAGGATAACGTTCCAAGCAGTAGTTTTAAAACGTGGTTTGAACCAATAAAACCGGTAAAACTTCAGGATAAAATTCTGACAATACAGGTTCCGAGTGCATTCTTTTATGAATACCTCGAAGAACAGTTTATCGATATATTAAGACGTACTCTTCGAATGGTTTTGGGTAATGGTGCAAAGCTTGAATACAATGTGGTTATGGGAAATAAAAACGGAAATGAACCATACACTGTTAATTACCCAACCAATAACAATACAAAAATTCAAAACAATCCTTTAACAATTCCTCTTAAATCGGAAGAAAAAACAACTATCAAAAATCCATTTGTAATTCCGGGGATTCAAAAACTTCAGATTGATCCGCAACTAAAATCGGATAATACATTTGAAAATTTTATTGAAGGCGATTGTAACCGTTTAGCGAGAAGCGCAGGTTTTGCCGTTGCACAAAATCCAGGAGGAACAGCTTTTAATCCGTTAATGATTTATGGAAATTCAGGCCTTGGGAAAACTCATCTGGCTCAGGCAATTGGAATTGAAGTCAAGGAACATTTTCCGGATAAAATTGTACTTTACGTAAATGCAAATAAATTTCAAACACAATATACCGAAGCAACAAGAAATAACAACCGGAATGATTTTCTTCATTTTTACCAGATGATTGACGTTCTGATTCTGGATGATGTACATGAGTTTGCTGGAAAAGAAAAAACGCAGGAAACCTTTTTCCATATCTTCAACCATCTGCATCAAATGGGGAAACAATTGATTCTTACTTCAGATAAACCGCCCATTGAATTAAAAGGAATGGAACAGCGGTTACTTTCCAGGTTTAAGTGGGGTTTGACTGCCGACCTGCAAATTCCGGATTTTGAAACCAGAATGGATATTCTCCGTCGTAAGGTTTATAAGGATGGAATAATACTTTCAGATGAAGTTCTTGAATATATAGCATCGCATGTATCCAATAATGTTCGTGAACTTGAAGGTGCACTGGTTTCATTGCTGGCACAGTCAATGCTTAATAAGCGTGAAATTACACTGGAATTGGCAGCGAAACTTATTACCAAGTTGGTGAAAAATTCAAAACGTGAGCTTTCAATTGAATACATTTCAAAAGTTGTGTGCGATTATTTCAATATGCAGGTTGATGTTTTACAGGCCAAAACAAGAAAACGTGAAATTGTTCAGGCAAGACAAATTGCCATGTATTTCTCGAAAAGCCTTACAAAATATTCATTGGCGAGCATTGGCGCACAAATTGGAAGTAAAGATCATGCTACTGTTTTACATGCCTGTAAAACGGTGAATAACCTGAAAGATACTGACAAGAATTTCAGGCTGTATGTAGAGGAAATTGAAAAGAAATTGAAAATGTAAGAATCATAAAGCATCCAAAAACGGGTGTTTTTTTTATTTCTGAAGATTACTATTTTAAAAGGAATTTTTTAGGTGAACCATTTTTATTGCAGTAACAGCAGCCTCGTCACCTTTATTGCCATGTTTACCACCCGCACGATCCAATGCCTGTTCTTCATTATCGGTAGTAAGAACACCAAAAATAAACGGTTTATTGTATTTTAGATTTAAATCAACAGTTCCTTTTGTCACTCCATCACAAATATAATCGAAATGACGTGTTTCACCCTGAATTACACAACCAAGTAAAATAACTGCATCAACATTTTCATGTTCAGCAAAAAACTGGCCTCCAAGCGATAATTCAAATGTTCCGGGTACATATTTAACCAGTATGTTTTCATCATGAACACCGTGGCGCTTTAGCGTTTCAACTGCACCATTAGCAAGTGCCGAAGTAATTTTGAAATTCCATTCTGCCACTACTATTCCGAATTTCATACTTTCTGCGGAAGGAACTTTATTTAAATCGTAGGATGAAAGATCTTTTGTTGCCATAACTATTGTTTGTTAATTAATAATCCCGATGAGTATTGCTATCGGGATTCGTTCAATTTACAGGTTTTATTATTCTTAATACGAATAAAATCAGAGTTTCACAAATAAAAACCCCTCTTTAAGTAACTGTTAGGATATTTGTTTTTTAGAATTATTATCTTGTATTTTTTGTTTTGACAAAGCGGAATTGACGCGAATAGCCGTAGCTATTTAAGGAAATTTCAACGCAGTATAAACGAAAAAGATGCATAATAAAATAGAAGGATAAATTTCTAACAGTTACTAAGAGGGGCTGATTAAAAAGCTTTTAGCTCATTTTTAATTTTACCCTTGCAATGTATTTGTCAACGCTTGTACCTTCATTTGAATTTGGATATTCCTTTTTAATTTGTTCGTACAATGCCAATGCCTTATCATATTCATTCATTGATTCAAGCAATTCTGCAGCTTTCATTTTATATACCGGAGTGGTTAGCTCATTATCATTGTAAGAATATGCTTTTTTGTAATATTTCAATGCTTCTTCCTGATCTCCAAGTTCGAGAAATGCATCGCCAATAGATCCTTCTTTAATAGGAGCGAGCAACAAATCGTCGGTTTTAAAATCTTCCAGGTAATCAATTGCATCTTCGTATTGCCCCAGATAAAGGTATGAAATACCCGTATAATATTTTGCCCGGTTTGC
Source organism: uncultured Prolixibacteraceae bacterium (assembly GCA_963849775.1). Classification (GTDB taxonomy): domain Bacteria; phylum Bacteroidota; class Bacteroidia; order Bacteroidales; family Prolixibacteraceae; genus Draconibacterium. Next base: position 114,017 of record CAWKIX010000002.1, read on the forward strand.
CGATTTTGTAATACCGTAATCATCAATAATATCAAGAAAACCCAAATAATTCCCATCACCATTAATGGCCAAATTGAATGAATCTTTTTCAAAATAATTTTCAGCCATAAACATTTGTGATAAGGCCTCTTCTTCTTTTGGGTGTAAATAAAAACGGTTAATTCCTAAATAGGCTACAACAACGAGAATGATTCCACCAATAATATAGACGATCGTTTTCTGGTTATCTTCTATGAATTGTTCGGTTTTTGTCAACGCGCTTTCAAGTTCCTGTAAATTATCTTCTTGTTGATTTTTCTTTTTAGCCATTTTGTTCAAATTCAAATTGTGCCGCAAAAATAGTTTTTTTTTCAAAACTGAATGATTAATAGGAGTATAATTTTCTATTTTAATCAACATGAACCTGTTATTACCTGCTTTTTTAGTTTGTCGCAAAATCTTCAACTGAATTTAATTAGTTTTGCAGAATACAGGATATACAAAGCTTATGTACATCGAAGATATTTCAATTGTTAATTTCAAAAATTTAAGAGAAGTAAATGTAGAATTTTCTCCAAAGCTGAATTGCTTTATCGGCAAAAACGGATCGGGAAAGACTAACATGCTTGATGCTGTTTATTATCTCTCGTTTTGCAAAAGTTTCTCCAATTCAATTGATTTGCTAAATGTCAATCACGAGGAAAATTATTTTATGCTTAACGGAAACTACAAGCGAATGGATGCGATTGAAAATATTTCCTGCGGTTTAAAACGTGGTCAAAAAAAACAATTTAAGCGTAATTCAAAGGTTTATAAAAAATTGCTTGAACATATTGGATTATTGCCTTTAGTTATGATAACCCCAAGTGATGTTGATTTGATTTCAGGTGGCAGCGATGAAAGACGTAAATTTATTGACGGCGTAATTTCACAATATAACCAGCACTATCTGAATGATTTAGTCAGCTACAACAGGGCGCTTTCCCAGCGAAACAATCTATTAAAACAATTTGCGACTGAGCATTATTTCGATCGGGATTTACTTGAAATCTGGGATCTTCAGTTGATTGAATTTGGTTCAAAAATTCATGAGCATCGAAAAGAATTTGTTGAAAAGCTTATTCCTGTTTTTCAACGTTATTACTCTTTCATTTCGCAAGATAATGAGAAAGTAAGTTTGGTTCACCAATCGGCGTTGTACGATGAGAGCCTTGAATTGCTGTTAAAAAACGCCTTGCAAAAAGATAGAACTCTTCAGTTTACTACGCAGGGTATTCATAAAGACGATCTTGTATTTTATATCGGTGATTATCCAATAAAGAAACTGGGCTCGCAAGGGCAAATGAAAACCTACCTTGTAGCTTTAAAACTGGCGCAATTTGATTTTGTGAAAGAAATATCGGGGCTAAAACCTATTTTGCTTCTTGATGATATTTTTGATAAATTAGATGAATTCAGGGTTGAACAGATTGTTAAAGTAGTGGCTGGCGAACAATTTGGACAAATCTTCATAACCGACACCAATCGCAGCCATTTGGATGCAATAATAAAAAAGATGGATGCCGGTTTTTTTATTTTTAATGTTGAATCGGGAATAGTGAAACGCACATAATGAGAAGAAGCAATACACAAACTTTAAGTGAAGTTATCCGTCAGTTTGTTAAGGGCTCAAGTATCGAGGGCAAACTTAAGGAGACTGATGTTATTCAATCATGGGAAGAATTACTTGGAAAAACAGTTGCCGGTTACACAAAGAATATTTCCATTAAAAATAAGGTCTTATTCGTTGAGATAACCTCCTCGGTTGTAAAGAATGAGCTATTTATGATGCGGGAAGAAATTCGTAAAAAAATGAATGAAAGGGCAGGAGAGGAAATCGTTAAAACAATAATATTTAAATAAAGAAAAAGCCGCTTCTGAAAATTCAGAAACAGCCTTTCAATAAACTTTGTCTTTCAGGAATCTAAAATCTTTCGATTCTCGAAAAGAAAAAATCAGATTCAACAATCGCATTTTCATCACTGTCTGATCCATGAACCGCATTCTGCTGCAAACTGGTAGCATAAAGTTTTCGAATTGTTCCCTCTGCAGCTTGTTCCGGATTTGTTGCTCCAATTAATTTACGGTAATCCTCAACGGCATTCTCTTTTTCCAAAATAGCAGCTACAATTGGGCCTGAACACATAAAATTAACTAACGATGAGTAAAAAGGGCGTTCTTTATGAACTTCATAAAAAGCTCCCGCCTGTTCAGTACTTAATATAACAATCTTCATTGCTTTAATTACAAATCCTGCCTCATTAATCATTTTTAAAATTGCACCTGTATGATTATTTTTAAAAGCTGTTGGCTTAATCATGGTGAAAGTTTGTTTTCCTGCCATTTTTTAATATTTGTTATGTTATTATTCCACAATAATATAAAAATTTGAATTATTTAACCATTGACCCGCAACCAGATTTATTATATTTGCCCATTCAAATTTAGATTATTTTGAAAACTACTGAAAAACAGATTATTACAACTGTTGGAGACCTGATTAAAGGGGTTAAGAAACAAATAACAATTATTCCACATGAAAACCCTGACGGTGATGCAATTGGGTCTGCTGTTGGATTAGCCGAAATATTAACAGAAACAGGTCATAGTGTAAAGGTGGTTTCTCCAACAGAATACCCTGATTTTCTAAAATGGATAAATACACAGGTTGAAATTTTTATTTACGGAAAAGCAAAAAATAAGGCCTCTAAATTTATAGAAAGTTCAGATTTAATTATTTGTGTTGATTTTAATGATAGCGGTCGGGCCGGAAAGCTTGAAAAAAAGATAAATAAATTTGGTAAGACAAAAATATTAATCGATCACCATCCGTATCCAACAGATTTTTGTGACTTTACTATTTCTGAACCAAATTACAGTTCAACAGCTGAATTGATTTATGATGTGATTAAAGAAACCGGCTTAACTAAAAACATGAATTTGGTTGCCGCCGAATCTTTATTTATAGGAATACTTACTGATACAGGCTCATTTAGCCATAATACTTCAGATTCGAATACATTTAAGGTAGCTTCAGAATTAGTTGCATTTGGTGTTGATACACAGAAAATTCAATCGGAAGTTTACCACAATTTTTCAGCTGAAAGAATGCAGCTTTTAGGACATTGCCTGAACAAAAAAATGCAGGTATTTCCTGAATACCGTGCAGCCTTTATTAGTATTTCCAAAAAGGAATTGGATGATTTTAAATACAAGACCGGAGATACCGAAGGATTTGTTAATTACCCGCTTTCAATAAATAATATTGTTTTCAGTGCGTTGTTTATTGAGAAAGATGGTTGGGTTAAAGCATCGTTCAGATCAAAAGGGAATTTTCCGGTGCACCATTTTTCAAAAAATCATTTTGGAGGCGGCGGCCACATGAATGCGGCAGGCGGAGAAGCAAAATTCTCACTTGAAGAAACCATAAAACTTTTTACATCGCTTCTGCCTGAATATGAAAATCAGTTACGTGAAACAATAATTTGAGATGATTATATTTAAACCGATTTTTTAAACGAAAACATTAAATAAACAGAAAACAAATAAAACCATTGATAATGAAGAGATTTGTCACCATTGCAATAATAGGAGCAGCAGTCACTTTTGCATTATTCTCGTGTAATAAGGAAAACAGCCAGGAAAAATTAAGAAAATACGAGTTGGAAAAACTGGATGAGTTCATTAATATACATTACAGTGATTCGATTCCAAAACGTTCAGGATTATATTATATTGAAGAAGTTCAGGGCACAGGAGATTCAATTGCAATTGGCGACCGTGTTCAGATATTTTATTCCTATTGGGTAAATGGCGGCACTGACAGTACTTTTGTTGAAGAAACTTACGGGTTTATGGAAGGATTCCGTTTGGAACCGGAAGAATTTATTGTTTATCCGGCATCACAGCTAAGTGCAGAATCGGCAACAACAATTCTGCAAACACCAGGATTGCATGAAGCAATAACCTACATGCGTGAGGGCACTGTTGCAGATCTTGTTCTTCCCTCGCAAATAGCTTTCGGAACCGGAGGAGTCTTTGGCGTTTCAGGGTTTTCAACCATTTTAATGCGCCTTGAAGTTTATAAAGTTTACAAGGCAAATTAGTAATTACTATTATTTTTTTTTGAAATGAACAGGGCAGAGCTTTTAAAGAAGTTGTTGCCAGGTTTTATCCCACTTTTTGTATTTATTGCAGCAGATGAGATTTGGGGAACTAAAACCGGCTTATTTGTAGCCATTGGCGTTGGTTTGCTTGAAATGGGCTGGGTTGGTTATAAAGAAAAGCGTTTCGATAAATTCATTTTGTTTGATACACTGCTGCTGGTTGTGCTCGGGGCAATCTCAATTGCACTCAATAATGACATCTTTTTTAAATTAAAACCGGGGTTAATTGAAATTATATTAGTAACAATTCTGGCAATTTCTGCATTTTCCTCAAAAAACATTGTTGGTTTAATGGGACAACGATACCTGAAAGGAGCAAAATTTACCAGCGATCAGGAAATTCAAATGCGAAGAAGCATTAAAATTCTCTTTTATATTTTTACGGCACACACCGCACTGGTATTTTATTCCACCTTTTATATGAGTAAGGAAGCATGGGCATTTATTAGCGGTGGACTTTTTTACATCATTTTTGGGGTTTATTTTTTATTTGAAATTATCAGGCAACGAAAGAAAAAGAAAATGATATTACAGGAGGAAATTTTACCGATAGTTGATGATAAAGGGAACATTATCGGACAGGCTCCGAGAAGCCATGTTCATGATGGGAGCAAAATACTTCATCCGGTTGTTCACATGCATGTTATAAGTTCAAACAAAGCAATTTTGTTGCAGAAACGGCCTGAGTCAAAATTAATTCAGCCGGGAAAATGGGATACCGCTGTTGGTGGACATATTTCTTTTGGCGAGACGTTGGAACAGGCGCTAAAAAAGGAATCCTGGGAAGAAATCGGGTTAACTGATTTTTCAGCAAAATTAGTGAAAACGTATAAATGGGATTCCATAGTGGAATCAGAACTGGTTTACCTTTTTGTAACCTACGATCATAAAAATTATCATGTTCATTCTGATGAAGTGGAAGAGGCCCGGTTTTGGACTAAAAAACAGATAGAAACTCAATTGAGGCAAGGTATTTTTACTCCTAATTTTGAGTATGAATTTGAACTGCTAAAAGAAATGAAACTAATCTGAAAACCGTTGATTTTACAAGCCAACTAACCCAATAAAAAAATTGCAGGAATTTTGTGTAGATCAGGAATTTGTTTTTTCCATTGTTGAATAGTTTTGGTTGAAATAAATTCATTTTCTCCCGTAATATCTACAGCAATACAAAATAAGGTTTGAGGAGCACATGTTTTAAGTACATCTTCAATTAACTGGTTGTTACGATAAGGTGTTTCAATGAAAATTTGTGTTTGATGCTCATTTTTTGCTTTCTTTTCCAATTCCGAGATTGCCCGGGTTCGTTCATTTTGTTTAACAGGCAAATAACCCTTAAATGCAAAATTTTGTCCGTTTAAACCTGAAGCCATTAATGCAAGCAAAATAGAAGAGGGACCAACAAGCGGAACTACTTTTATTCCTTTTTGATGTGCAATTTTTACTACATCAGCGCCAGGATCTGCAACACCCGGACAACCAGCTTCTGAGATTACCGCAACATCAAATCCATTCTCAATTGGGTTAAGATAAGTTGGAATATCAGAAGCTGAAGTATGTTTATTTAATTCAAAAAAGGTGCAGTCATCAATATTAACATCCCGATTTACTTGTTTCATAAATCGTCGTGCAGTTCGTATATTTTCAACAATAAAGTATTTGGTATCAGAAATAACTGAAAAGATACCGGCAGGCAAAACCTGTTGCCAGTCGCCTTCACTTAAAACATTTGGGACGAGTATTAATTTTGCCATTCATTTTTTCTGTAAAAATACCAATATTCACGGTTTCACCATTGCTTTTGTTAAATTTGCACGATGTCAGAATCAACAAATAAAAGAATTGAAGCCGTATTTTTAGGAACAGGAACTTCACAGGGAGTGCCTGTAATTGCTTGCGATTGTGACGTTTGTCAATCTGAAAATTCAAAGGATAAACGTTTGCGATCTTCACTTCTGTTAAAAATTAACGGAAATATTTTTGTAATTGATGCAGGACCCGATTTCAGGGCCCAAATGCTAAGAGAAAAAGTCACATCATTACGGGCTATTTTGTTGACACACGAGCATGCCGACCACATATTTGGTCTTGATGATATACGATCGTTTAATTGGGTGCAAAAACGTGCCAACTGATATTTATGCTGAACCACGTGTGCAGGAAGATATAAAAAGAATATTTGATTACGTTTTTGCTAATTTTAAATATCCCGGTGTGCCAAGCATGAAATTACATACTATTGGTAAAAGAGCATTTTCAATAGATGGAATTAAATTTACCCCTATACGCTGTTTTCACCATAAATTGCCGGTTTTAGGTTTTCGGGTTGGCGGTTTAACTTATATCACAGATACAAATTTTATCCCGCCGGAAGAATTTGAAAAAATAAAAGGAACAAGAATACTTATTATAAATGCACTGCGCAGAGAAAAACATATTTCACATTTTAATCTGGAGGAAGCTTTGGAAGTGATTAACGAAATCAAACCTGAAAAAGCTTATTTAACGCATTTGAGCCATACTTTTGGGACACATGAAAACATCCAGAAAGAGCTTCCTGAAAACGTTTTTGTGGGATATGACGGGCTTAAGATGCAGATTGAATAAAGAGCTGATGTACTGAAAAGGAGAATGACTGTTTGAAAAGCCATTAATTTTCAGATTCGTTATTTTCTTTACGCAACCACGGAAAAACGACAATCAACGTAGAGATAAGATAAAATAAACCTGCAGAAATAAATGCAGATTCAAGACTGACTTTGTCGGTTAACCAACCTAAAAATGGCCCGAATGCAGCAAAAATAATTCGTATAATAAAATTCCGAACTGATAACATTGTTGCCCTGACTTCGCCGGGAGTATAGAAGTTGATATAATTTTTCAGCACCGGCGATGCTATTCCCCGCACAAGGTAAAACAGGAATAAAAAAATCATGCCCCAATAACTTATATATATTCCTGAAAGCAAATAACCAGCTGAAAGCAAAAGTATAATTAAGAGAAAGGTATAGCGTTTCCCCATCATTTTTTCGAACACGTGGGCAAAAACGGAGGATACGCCAGCCGTAAGATTTAAGACCGTCCAAAATAAACCAAATAGTTCAACCGGTAAATTTATTGCCTTAAAAAAGGGTTGAACCAACCAGGCAAAAGTTAATGTTGCAGTTCCTGTTATCGATGAAAATAAAATGGCAATTCGCAGGTTATGATTGCTTTTTAATGTTTTTCCAATATTCATAGCCAGCTTTCTTATGGAATGAATATGCTCTGCGATTTGAATTTTTGGCTCCACCAAAGTTAATGACGCCGGAATAGCAATTGCTGCAATTCCGAATTGAAAATAAAAAGGCAACCGCAAACTAATGGCAGCAAGTAATCCTCCTGAAACTCCGGCTATCGCCTCTGCAAAATTTCCTGCTGACGTTATTCGACCTTCATGTTTTATGTATTGATCTGATTTTCCTGAGGATTTTAAACTTTCAAAAAGCAAAGCCGAATCTGCCCCTGACACAAAAGAGTGGCCTACTCCCAAAATGATTTCAGCAGCAGCAAATGCCCAAAAACCAAAAGAAAAGCTGTAAATTAAAAAGCCTGCACTGCCGAGAATGCTTCCCAATAAAAGCGTTTTTTTACGCCCCCAAACATCTGCCATCCAACCTGACGGAATTTCCATTACAACAATAGCAACCGAATAAATTGCTTTGAGCTGAAAAATTTCTTGCATGTCCAAACCATTGTCAAGGTAAAAAAGAACAATGATGGGCATTACCAAATTAAACCATTTCGAGATTTTAATCAGGTATAACCGGGCTATATTTTTATTGAAATTTGCCAAGTCTGAATTTTAAAATAAAAATAGTTTGTTTCCCTCAGAACCCATGAAATTAGGAAACTGCTTATTTTATAAAGTTTCTATTTTTAAAATATAAATAACCAACTAACAAACATTAACGTCAATTAAATGTTTGACCTTCTGTAAATAATATTCTCCCGCCAGGGAGATTTACTAAAACGTAAATTAAATCTATGACCCAGTATAAAGGTTCAGAAATAGCTACCGATAATATTGAGGTGGAAAATGATATTCCCTCTTTGTCGGAATTTATTGATACGCTTAAAACAAAAATGAAGCGTGCATTTCATGAAAAAAATGATATTAATAGTTTAAGCCTTAAACGCGGACTTCCTCAAAAGGCATTTCAGGAAATCATGTCGGCAAATCCGTTATCTGTTGGGATTCCCAAAGAGTATGGTGGTAGGGGAGGATTGATGCATGAAAATATTGCTTTGCTTTCATCAGCTTCATATGAATCACTCGCATTATCATTGACATTTGGAATAAATTCAGCCTTGTTTTTGCAGCCGGTTGCTAAATATGGTAAAGAAGAGGTAAAAGCATCGGTTTTTAAACGTTTTATTGAGGATAAAAATATGGGTGGGTTAATGATCACCGAGCCTGATTTCGGCAGCGATGCATTAAATATGCAGACATTTTACACAGAGGCAAATAACACATATCTATATTAAAGGAAAAAAACATTGGGCCGGATTAACCGGATGGGCAGATTTTTGGTTCTTAACAGCCAGACAGCAATCTAATTCGGGCGATTTACAACGCGACATCGATTTCTTTATTTGCGACGTAAGCGCTCCGGGACAGAAAATAGAGGTGGAGGAAATTTTTGAAAACCTTGGATCTGTATATGATTCCTTATGGCAGAAACCGAATTGATGTAAAAATTCCCGCAATACAAAAATTAGAGCCGCAAACTACAGGAGTAAAAATGATGTTGGATATATTGCATCGCAGCCGAATGCAATTTCCGGGAATGGGAATGGGATTTATAAAACGAATGCTTGACGAGGCGATTAAACATTGCAAACAAAGATTTGTAGGCGGGAAAAGCTTATTTAGCTACGACCAGGTACAGGAACGATTGATCAAAACTGCAGGCATGCATATACAATTTGTTCGGCAATGTGTGCCAATAGCAGTGAAAAAGCTGGATTAGATGATGATCTTGTACCGCATGGGATGGAAGCAAATGCGGTTAAAAGTGTGGTTACCGATTTAATGCAGGATGCCGCTCAGTCGTTATTGCAGTTAGTTGGCGCAAAAGCTTATAAAATAAATCATATTGCTGGTCGCGGAACAGCTGACAGCCGGCCATTTCAGATATTCGAAGGTTCAAACGATATTCTTTATGCGCAAATTTCAGAGAGGACTTGTTAAATTAATGAAACGTGCCAAAGAAAATAATCTTGTTTCAGTTTTTGAAAAACATTTGATCTTACAAGCAATGCAGTCTGAATTTATAAAAGAAATATGAATTTTAACGTTAATTTTCAAATGCCACAACGCAAACTGGTGGAATTAGGTAAAATAATTGGCAGAGTAATTTCGATGAACCAGGTGTTGAAAATAAAAGATAAAGGTTTTCGTGAAGATTTAGCCGATATAGGAATAACCACACTTCAACAGGAAATATCAGCATTGATATCCGTGTTTTCTTTTAAAAATGAGAAGGAAGTTATTGATGATTATGAGGATAATAGTTTTTGGTTGAATTTTGCCAACATTTAATTCTTAATAAAAAAGCACATTTTTTATATTGTTTGTATTGAATAGTCACTATTCCTTATTTGAATTCAGATTTTTGTATTTTAAATAAATACAGAATTATATATTTGCTGTTCAAAATAAAATTTAATAAAATGAATTTATTCATACCAAAAAACTACAAATCTATTCTTGATTTAAACCAAACCGAACAGGCAATTAAACAGATAAAAGACTTTTTCCAATTAAACTTGTCATCTGAATTACGTTTGCGAAGGGTTACGGCTCCTCTTTTTGTTAAACGTGGAACTGGTGTAAACGACGATTTAAATGGAGTTGAAAGGCCCGTTTCATTTCCAATTAAAGATATGAATGATAATATTGCCGAAATTGTACATTCATTGGCAAAATGGAAGAGACTTACACTTGCTGAACTTGGCATACAGGAAGGTTTTGGTATTTATACAGATATGAATGCAATCAGACCAGATGAAGAGTTGGATAATATTCACTCGCTTTATGTTGATCAATGGGACTGGGAACGCGTCATTGGTGAAAAGGATAGAAATCTTGATTTTCTCAAGTACGTTGTTCGCAAAATATATGCATCATTGGTAAGAACCGAGTTTTATGTTTCCGAAAATTACCTGGAAATCGAGCCACAATTGCCGGAGCAAATCACATTTGTGCATTCTGAAGAACTGGCAAAAAAATATCCGGAATTAACGCCGCGCGAACGGGAAAATGAGGAAACCCGAAAACATGGGGCACTCTTTGTAATTGGCATTGGAGGTGAAATGCCTAACGGTGAAATGCATGACGGCAGAGCGCCCGATTACGATGACTGGAGCACATCAACAGTTAATGGATTTAAAGGGTTAAATGGCGATATTTTAGTTTGGAACAGTATATTACAACGTTCGTTCGAACTGTCATCAATGGGAATCAGGGTTGACAAAAAAGTATTGCTTGATCAGCTTAAACTAAAAGGCGTTGATGATAGAAAGGAACTTATGTGGCATAAAATGCTTTTAAATGGTCAGTTACCTTTAACTATTGGAGGTGGAATTGGCCAGTCGCGGCTTTGCATGTATTTTTTAAGAAAAGCACATATTGGCGAGATACAGTCGAGTTTGTGGCCCGATGAAATGATTGACAAATGTAAAGTCAACGGAATACAATTGCTGTAAGTTGAATTCAAGCGGAACGAATATTACAATTTAGGATGGCGATATTATAATATTGCATTTTTAATTTTTCATTTATTTGGAGTTTGAAAATTGATTTATACTTTTGCAGCGCAAAATAAGGATGCCTCGGTAGCTCAGTTGGATACCTGCCTGCCGGTAGGCAGGGAGCAACTGCCTTCTAAGCAGTAGGTCATCAAAATAAGGTATGCCTCGGTAGCTCAGTTGGATAGAGCAACTGCCTTCTAAGCAGTAGGTCATGGGTTCGAATCCCGTCCGGGGTACCAAAAAATTTAAGCCAGAGAAATCTGGCTTTTTTATTGCCCTCTTACCGGAATGCAAAAACTAGATTCAAAAGCTGTTTTATTACAATATGTGTTGGCGTTGGAATGGAAGTTACAACAACTGCTGAAAGAATATAATATTGATTGTAAGCATTCGCTGAACCCCGTGTTTTAAATCTTTTTATTGGCCTTTAGATTTGTTGGTTGTGATTTTAAAGACAAGCGACATGCTAAACGAGAAAAAATTCCAGGTAATTTATAGTGAGTTCTTGGAATCCGGATTGACCATCCGTGATTACTGTGCCAACCAGCAAATGAACGAGGCGAAGTTTTATTATTGGCAGAACAAGTTGAAAGGACAGCTTCCGCCAAAAAGAGGATTTGTGCCGGTGGTTTTTGGAGATGGACAAAACACGCGGCCATCACAGGTTCCGGCTCCAGTGCAGGACAGGAAAGAATCCTTTTTAAACCCGGCCACCGTTGACAAAACCATTTCGTGCGAGATAAACTACCCCAACGGAGTTTCAGTAAAGCTGAACGGTTTCCCGGATATACAGGTGTTGCAATCGTTGTTGCTGTTAACCTGCCGTTAGGATGTTCAGCCTCACATCGTCGATGCGATATTATCTGTATTCGTATCCAACAGATATGCGCCGGAGTTTTTACACCCTGAGTGGAATGGTGACCAACCTGATGGGGCGCAACGTGCAGGACGGGGATGTTTACATATTTATAAACCGCCCTTGTACCAGTATGAAAATCCTGCACATGGAATGTGGCGGTCTTGTGATCTATCACATGAAACTGGAATCGGGCGCTTTCAAACTACCGGTTTTTGATGAAAACACGAATACGTTTCAAACCAATTGGCATGATTTGATGATGATGGTACAAGGTGTTTCCTCTGATGGAAAAGTGAACAAAAAAAGGTGGAAAAAACCTTCAAAATAATGCATGTTATCTCGCTTTTTGTTTGGCTATTCGGTTGATATTTAGTATCTTCGAGCCATTCAAAACAAGAGAAAATGACAGTCGAAGAAGAGCTTTTTTTACAACAGATACTGGAGAACCGGGACGAACTTTACCGGGAAACTTCCAGACTGAAAAGCCAGCTCTCCGGTTATCAAAACTTCGAATCAGAAAGGGCCTCTTATCAACAGCAACTTGAGGAAAATAAGCAGATCATCATTAAGCTCAAACAACAGGTAGAGATGCTCCAGCGAAAGATTTGGGGCAAATCGAGCGAGAAATACATTCCCGAAGACCCGCAGCAACGCAGGCTCGATTTTGACGGTCTTGACTTGCTCCCCGAGGAAAAAGAACTGGCCACCAGCGCCAAAGAGGAAATAGAAAAGTACAAAACCATCCGTGTAAAAGTAGAAGACAAAAACCACCCGGTACGCAAACCGCTGCCCCAAAGCCTTCCCAGGGAAGAAACTCATATTTATCCTGAAAATATCAATCCTGAAAACTGGACCGAACTTGAACCGGAGATTACAGAAGTGTTGGAACGCGACCCTTCCCGTTGGTATGTGCGCCGGATTATTCGCCACAAATATGTATTGAAGGATAAAAGCCTGGTTCAGGATACTGAAAAGCAAATCATCACAGCCCCCATGCCTGTGCTTCCCATTGCAAAGAGCTATGCCGGGGCAACCTTATTGGCCGATATCGTTATTGACAAATATGTGAACCATCTTCCTTTTTATCGTCAGATACAGATGTTCAAACAGCAGGGCATATTCATTGCCCCGGCAACCATCAATGGCTGGTTCGGTGATGTGGCCGACCTGATGAGGCCTGCTTATTACAGGTTAAAGGAACTGGTTTTGGCTTCCGGTTATATCCAGAGCGATGAAACCACCATTCCGATTATAAACAATGAAAAACACAAAACGATAAACGGGTACATCTGGATGATTAGGGCAGTAACCGAAGGCCTGGTTTTCTTTCATTACGATCATGGTTCACGGGCACAAAAAGTGGCATTGCAATTATTCAAGGATTATCAGGGGGTGATCCAAACCGATGGTTATGCCGTTTACGACATTTACGAAAATAAAAAGGGTGTCCTACCTATTGGGTGCTGGGCACATGCCCGCCGTAAATTTGAAGAAGCTTTAAAAGAAGACAAAGCCAGGGCATCGTATGCACTTGAACAAATCGGCCTGCTTTATGATGTGGAAAGGCGTGCCGATAAGGAGAAGCTGTCGGACGGAGAGCGGTCAGAACTGCGCTCCCGGTTGTCCTACCCCATCATGGTCGCTTTTGAAAAATGGATGCTCCGTGAATATCCCAAAGTCCTGCCAAAAGGACGAATCGGGAAAGCCCTCCGGTACACTTATAACATTTACCACAAACTCACGCGCTATCACATGGATGGTAGGCTGAAGATAGACAACAACCTTGGCGAAAATGCGATCAGGCCCATCGCACTCGGCCGGAAAAACTGGTTATTCTGCGGCAACCACGAGTCGGCCGAAAATGCTGCCATTATGTATTCCATGCTGGGCTGTTGCAAAGCACACGAAGTAAACTTCCGTGACTGGCTGGTCTATTTTTTTAACAACATCCACAATTACGATGAAGATTACACAAAAGACCTGGCCGAGTTGCTACCCCATAATTTTAAACCACAAAACCAAAATAATAACATTACTGTCTCCTAAACCTATCAAAGTTCTCCGAATGTTTGGGAGAAACTCTCAGAGCAGTATGATGTTTGTATTTGATAACAAGACGCGGTTTACCGATTGCTTACCAACAACCTTGGCGAAAATGCGATCAGGCCCATCGCACTCGGCCGGAAAAACTGGTTATTCTGCGGCAACCACGAGTCGGCCGAAAATGCTGCCATTATGTATTCCATGCTGGGCTGTTGCAAAGCACACGAAGTAAACTTCCGTGACTGGCTGGTCTATTTTTTTAACAACATCCACAATTACGATGAAGATTACACAAAAGACCTGGCCGAGTTGCTACCCCATAATTTTAAACCACAAAACCAAAATAATAACATTACTGTCTCCTAAACCTATCAAAGTTCTCCGAATGTTTGGGAGAAACTCTCAGAGCAGTATGATGTTTGTATTTGATAACAAGACGCGGTTTACCGATTGCTTACTATTGATTTTAAAAGAATTGTTTGGGTATTATTTTCCGATACAGAAAGTGATTGTATATTATTATTCAATTACTTACAGTGATTGGGCAACAAATAGGATACAAAACCTATCGAAACATGCGAAATCACAGAACAAAAATAAGAAAATAGGCTTTGTTTCAGATTCTAATGAATGACGAAATCTGTGCTAATATATTGAAAACTTTCCAGCTGGTAAAACGACTTTTAAAGGATAAGAACGAACTAAATATTGTTACTGCAATTCTCACCAATAGGAATTTGATTTGGGTTCTTTCTTATTGAGTTCTTCCATCAGTTCTTGTCGGTCATTATCGTCTAGTATTTCATCAGGTCCCTGAGTGAACGGGTCAAACCATTCGATTTTTTGTTTTGCCCAGGGAATCCAATTCATCCGTTTAAAATCTAATCCTTCAGAGTTTTCCAGTGCAGTGATATATTCTCGTAAAATTTGTGCTTGTTTCCAATTGTTGGCCATATTAATCAGCACTTTAATTCTTCTTTTCTCATCATCTTTTTTGCGTTGGAGTTCTCGTTGCCTTTTTCGTTCTTCTTCCTCAATTTTACGGCGTTTTTCCCATTCAATTCGTTCTTCAATTTCTTTCTTCGCATATGTCTCAAAATATGCTAAAATTTCAGCTAAACGCGATTCTAAAGGCTTCTTTCCGTCTAACCATTCCTTTTGATTATACGGGCGTTTGTCATGCACAAAAGCAAGTATTCCACTTGGATAGTATGTGCGGTTTCTCCAGCCATACTTATCAGTTTCATAAGATATTTTTGCCTTCTCTTTAAACTTGATTGGTAGTTTTTCTCCAAAAATGACCGCATACGTTGTATTATTTTCAATGATTACATCGTGCTTTCTTGCCCGTAATAATTTTATCAAAGTATTCATAAAATATAATGCCCGGTCAATATTGGATTCTGATACCATGATATTAATTTCATCCACTTTCAGTAGCTCTCATACCCACATAGTTGTATACTTCCGAACTTTTCTTGTGTAGTGATTTCTTTGCTTGGGCAATTAGACTATCAAAGCGAGTAATGTTTTCAGGCACGGTTAATGGCAATTTGGGGTCATTTTGTAATTCATATTTTAGTTTGGTAAGAGGGGTAGACCTCATCCACTTTTTCAACATATTTACCATCTTTATCTCGGTAACATAGAATAGTTTCTTTTTCTCCTTCGTACTTAGCAGGTAGTTTAGGTTTTGAAACTTTGTACCCATGTTGTATTTTTGACCAGTAACCAGATTTGGGAAGGGAATCTTCATCTTTTTGCATCTTTTCCGGATACCATTGTCGGAGATGTTATATTTTCTTGCTAATCGGGATAGTGGTTCACTCCAAACCAATTCATATAGTTCCTCTCTGGTAAAAACGATTTTCTCCATGACAATTTTTTCCATAAAAGAAACAAAAAAAACCGCCTCGAATGAAGCGGTTTTAATAGAAATCCGAAATATACTGCTAAGCAACTACAACCGAACCAATATACTTGCTGTTAGCAACGTCACCGTCAACACTAATGAAAGCGATAAAACATTCAACAGAGTCACCGGAATAGCTGTCCGGTACGGTCAGCGTTTGGGTTCCTGCATCGCGGGTAGAACCCTCGGTCGTGAATACTGCTTCCTTTTTATCTGGATTCAGAGCCAGAAGCATAGTCAAATCGTCCACATTGGCATTTGATTCGATTGAGTTATCATCCCAGGTGAAAGTAACTTCACCGGCAGCGGCAGAGTTTGCAGCCGGGTTCAATGCTCCTGCAAGAGAGCCACGGCTAACCAATGCCTGGGAATAATCCATGCTATAATTCGGGTAAGCGCCGGTTATAGCATTCTTCACGTTGTAAGACATGGCACTGTTAAATGCCGTCATCTTAATGGCATAGTCTTTAAAACCAATTTTAACAAAGTCAGTGATTGGTTGCAAAAAAGACAAAACCAGAGAGAACTTGGACCGTTGGTCCTTTTGAGCTTTCGAGTTCGGGTTGGTAACTTTAGATGCTTTGCTACGCATGTAGTCTATACCTTTCCAGTTACCACCGATTACAGTTCCCACTTTTCCTGAGAACCCTCCTAAAATACCTTGAGAAATCTTTCCCATTTTCTTTATTATTTAAGTGTTCAACAAATTGTCACTTGGAGTTGGCACGGAGGAAACTCGGCTCAAACCATGCGACTGTCGGAATGGTACAGGCAAAAATTGGGCAATCAAGGTTTTTCAAGGTGGTTTGCATCGTTTTTCATTCAGTTGACTGACAATATTGAAACTGTCAGAAGGTAATGATTCAATGGGGCTTAATTGAATGCGTAAACACCAAAAAAATCAAAGGGATGAAACGGACAAAAGGAAACGGAATAAATGGATTGGCGAGGCGGGGTTTATGCCGTAGTCTTTTGGGCGTTTCAGACCGACTTTAAATTTGTTTGCGCAATCAATTAAACCGGGTAGGGTTGAGGGGAATGTTTTTTAATTGGTTCAAACCGGTTTCGGAATGCTGTAACTATATTTTTTGTACGAGGTGCGTCCGGAAAAATCTCACACAGGAGAAACAGCCTTGAGTCAAACGGCTGGGCGGTGGCTGCAATGAATGGAGCGTAGCGGAATGGTTTGCGGACACTGACCAAGCATCGCGAGCCGCCTGCGAGTGGAGCAAGGGTGGTGCAAAGAGATGGTTTGAGAATCCGATAACCCTTTGCGGCATATGTGCGAAGTGGAACGTCGTGTTTTGGGGTGGTTTCAGGGAAGGAAACACGGCGTGGAACGAGTACACAAGGCTACCGCTGAAAAATGCCAGAGCGAAGCGGAGGCAAATCAAACAATTCAGCCGCAGCCCGCAGCGACCAGCAGGCGAGCCTAACACTGGCAGCCGGTGGACTGCGAGCGGCTGAAACGAATGGAACTGATACGGAGTGAAGTAGTTGAGGTACGAAGCTCTGAGCGTAGTAGCGGTGAAATGAGTGAAGCGGCTTGCAGGACAGAGTAGGCTGCCGTGAGGACAACGACTGAGCAGCAAGAACTGTGACAGCCTGAGCGCAGCGAACCCGCAGGGCGTTTAGTCTTTTTTATACCATTAAAAATTAACGCTTATAAAAAAGGGCTAAACGGGCTGGCACCGGGCTTGCCGAAGGAGGCGGACGAACACCGCTTTTCCTGTGTGGAATTGTGGGAGGGGTTAGTTATCTTTGGTCTGCTAAACAATCAATACCTATTGAATTAATGACTGCACTACAATCGACCTATGATAAAATTATCCAGGAACATCCCAATTTAACTTTTGAGAGTTATCCTGTTGTCAAGCTTGTGAATGATTATCGTTTATACTGGAAACCTCAACGAGTTAAAACCATCCTTTTTGCGGAATCCCATGTTTTTACAAATGAACTTGAAACAGCATTTAAACACACTATAAATCTATCTGATTATCCTACCAGTTATGTGCGTTTTGTTTATAATCTGGCTTACGGGCAAAGTGATACTTTGACTGATCGAGTTCCCAACAATGGCGGCACACCTCAGTTTTGGAAGTTGTTTAATGAAATTGCCGGAAACAAGTTTCGGGTCGTTAATAATCTAAATCAGAAGGATAAGCTTGAGCAAAAAATCCAACTGCTTCAATTTTTAAAGGATAAGGGTGTTTGGTTGCTCGATTGCAGTATTGTTGGCTTATATCAAAACGGGCAGAAACCATCAATCAATGACATGAATGATATTTTAGTTACTTCCTATCTGAATTACTGTAAGCCTATTTTATTGGAAGAGACAACCTGAAAATGTTTTGGTTATCGGTAAAAGCATATTTACACTGTTTCAACTTGAATTAAAACAGCTAAATGCTCATGTTGACTGGATTCATCAACCAAATGCTAGGGTTACTTCCGATAAACGAAGGGACATAAGCAAAGTAAATTTCAACTGCATTTAAATTTATTGAGTAGTGGCGCGGTTGCTGCCGTGTGCGGGCAAAAGCAAGGGTAGCCTGGCATGGAATAAAATGGAATGCCAAGCTACTCTTGTGTGCGGTGCCGAAGTTGGTGAATGCAATGAGTGGTCCCGAAAGAATTTCGGGTTAAACGAATGGAATGAGCCTAATGCAGGCACGCTGATAAAGAGTGGCAACCAATTCTTGATTTAATAGTGAAAGTCATTTTTATACTTCAGTGACCATTAAGAATTGGTAAATCAATTCCGAAATAAAGCAAAAGGGCAAAAGTGCCTGATACCACTTTTATAATTTCTTATTCGG
Organism: uncultured Prolixibacteraceae bacterium; assembly: GCA_963849775.1. Taxonomy (GTDB): domain Bacteria; phylum Bacteroidota; class Bacteroidia; order Bacteroidales; family Prolixibacteraceae; genus Draconibacterium. The sequence continues at coordinate 132,632 of CAWKIX010000002.1, forward strand.
AATGACGCCTTTATCCTCTAATAATGAGTTGATATCAACAGATGGTAATGTAAATTTCCCAAAAGGACTATGACATGTAAGATTAGATATTATTGAACGTAAACTACTTATACAAATTGGTATTCCAGATAAATATAAATAATTTCCTATTTCTTCTTGAGACAATTTTTCATTCTTATCAAATTCAAAAATTCCTACACCTTCTGAAAAAATAGAATATCCTACTTGTTTTTGCTCATCAACATTAATCATTATTTTTATAAATACTTGATAAAGAGAAGAAGGATGCATCTTGAACCGCAAAGTCAATATCAATATTATAAGTGTCAAAAATCTCACTTACATTTACTTTTTCATTATAGGTGGAGGAATAAACTCAACATTCTGTTTAACAACAGAAAATTCTTTAATAAAAATGGAGATTTCTTAATTTTCATTCTAAGCAGTTAATTGATTAGATTCATTAAATGATTGTTTTCTATATGGCTTATCATAAGATGGAGAAAACCTATGAAAAGCCCAAAAACCTTTAGCTTGTTCCTGATTCCCATAAATACCTTCGACATTTAAAGATGCGTATGAATTAACTGCAATATTGGGTATTGCCTTGATTTCAAATTTAAAATCTAATGCTTTTTGAATTTTAGCAATAGTTTCTAAATTTATTATTTTATGACCTCTAAATAGTTGAGTAATATAACTAGCAGATGTACCTATTAAATTAGCTAAATCCTTTCTACTTATATTCTTCTCTTCTGTAATGCGTTCAACTTCACTTAAAAAGCGATACATTATCATTTTTTTCTCATACAATATATCTTCTTCAGAATCAAATGAAGAGATTATATTCTTAAAATCATTTATTAATTCTTTGTTAGTATTCGAGCTCATAATTATATCCTCCCATAGTTTCGATTCTACTTTTCATCGTTTTAGGAATTTTTTGAGTTTTCTTGCCTTGAAATAATTCAACCATGACAATGAACCTTTTGCTACTTATACTTAATTCCTGACAATATATTCTATCATTCCTATTATCTTTGATAAAGCGCATTTCAAACATATTTTTTGCCTTATCTGACACATCTGCTTTACAATATTTTTCTTTATTACGTATGTTCTCCTTTAATAATGACCGTATTTCTTTGAACTCTTTATCTACTCCTTCGCACATTATATAAGGTAAAATATCTTTCGCATTGCCAATATCAACCATAATAAATGTTGTAGAATGTATGTTTTTATCGACAATAACTGCTTTCCTTTTCATGCGAAATTAAGCTATAGGTTAATTATAACCAAATATTATGGTTGAATATTCTTCAAATTTATTTTTTTTATTACAAAAACCACAAATTATCTTTCCCAAATTCTGGTATGTCGTCACCATCGAAGTGGGGGGCGATTTTAGCTATCATTTCGGGATATTTTATTGTTACGGGTAAATTTTGTTGTCTTACGGATTTCCAATACATGCGGCTAAACTGATAGACCTGGTCGATAAGCTGACGGATTACTTTGATGTCCTTTAGCTGCTCTTTGTCGGTGCAATCGATGTTTAGTTTGATGGGGAAGGGGAAGCCATCGGCTGCGCTGAAACTTCCATCTGGGTAGCGTGTATTGTTGAATAGTAAGTATTTGTTGTTTCCAATGTTGATAAATGTACCACTCTCGGGCATCATTTCTTTCCATCCTCTATCAAAGGCTACAATGTCTTTTGATTCGGTTTTATTGATGGTAATAATAAACACAGGAATCGGCAGGTTCATACTGTTTAAAGCTCGCTTCAATATGTTCCAGTTCTTCTTCATTCATTGTTTTGTAGAAATGAATGATTAGCCTATCAGGTTGGTTGTTGATGGTGGCATAGTCGCGGACAGCTTTTGAGATTTTACCTGCGAATAATTCTATTTCGTCTTTCATGAAATATTCGAAGCTGTTGAATTTACCGTCATTAGAAAAGCTAAAGGCACTGCCAATGTACTGTATGTTTTCTTCGATGTGCTTAAATGCACCTACACCAACTATCAATTCATTTTTAATGGGTGTATTTAAACGCCAGGGAATACCATCGAGTTTTGCCAATATTGCGACAGCAATGTTAGGCAAACTATACACCCATCCATCGCCCTGAGCATTCATCTTTTCTGGGTCGATGGCTTGTGAGGTCATTTTACGTTTGAGTAATAGTTCCTTTACTTTATAATAGATTTCCCTATGCTCAAGGTTGTGTTCAAATTTGCCGTAGGGTGTTACATAAATGGCAATGTATTTTATATCAGGATTAATGTCACGTTCTGAAAGTGTTTGTTCAATTTCGGGAATTGGATTTTCCTTGTTTTTAAATTTTATACTGAATCCATCTTCTGTGTGAAACAGGATATTTGCATATTGCAATAAGCCTTTAAACCATTTAAAACCAGTCTTAAAACTACTATTTATTTTAACCGTTTCCTGATAATCATCTTCATGGAAAATGTAGAACAGATGTACTGTTTTATATGTAGTACCTTTATGGGTTTTAAATTCTTTATATCGTATTTAGGCACAATGCCAGTCTGGTATTGACCATCTTTGTCTTTACCATAAACCAATAGGTTGCTTTCTTTGGTTGTTGCGTTAATTCTTGTTGAACCAACATCTAAAAAGCCATCAGAATGTAGAGGGCACAATTTAATAAACTCCGGGTCGCATAAATAGCGTTTGTAAAAAGTATCGATGTATTTAAAGTATTTTGGATAGCGGTTATCTCGTGGAGGTGCTTCCATAGGAATGTTTAAAGCTTTCTCCAATCCTTTATTTAAAACTGGGTAGTATTTGGTGTAGTCGGGTATTTCCTCATCTTCTTCCAGCCAACTCCATTTTCGTAATGTTTTGCCTTTAAGTACCCAATTAAAATTCGTAGGCGATACCTGGTCAATCAGTTCTGCTACTGACTTCTTCAGTACTTTGGAAGTGCCATCGAAGGAAAGTAATAATTCGGGATAGTTACTTACCGTTTTCAACTGCACCTTTAATGAGAATTTTAGGTACACATCAAACTGAGTGGTTGATAGCTGTTTTGAATAAATCCATACCTGATTCTCTTTGATAAATCCAACCTTTACAATCTTTTCCTTAATACGACTGAAATAGAAGTTGATTTGGCGGTTATAGTATCGCTTTATCAAGTCTTCATTTTCTTCCGAGAAAGTTGATTTCTATTGGTTTGAACCCTTCTTTTTCGCCTGTGAATGTGGTGTAAATAAAATCGGTTCCGTTATTACTTACACCGGGGAAAACAGAATCTATATCATTTGGGAAAAGTGTTTTGTGGATTTTGTGACCTTTCCCATTTTCATCTTTTGTGAAATAGAACGTTTGATTTTCCGAAGGAAATTCGAACGTTAAGATGTTGAAGTATAGATTTTGGGTGTTCATAGGGATTTGTTTTTACTAATTTATTTTCCAATTGGCATTCTTCTGTTTGTTTATGCTGGGTAGTGTACTGATTTCTTCTAATTCCTCTTTACACGTAATTCCCAAATAGAAAGAGGCTCTGGATAGACCTACATAAAGATTTTTAAACATTAAATCGGTGCCGGAGTTATGCACTACATCATCAATATTATGAAAGAAAACTGCTTCAAACTCTAATCCTTTTATGTGGTCAAGGGAAAATACCCGAACGGTATTGTCATCTCCAAGTACCTGACCATTGTTACAAGCCATTACTTTAATATCCACATCTGCAAGTTCATCAATATCTCCCAGGTCTCTTGCGAAAGATTGTAATTGCTTTTCGTCAGGCAGGAATACTGCGATTGAAGGAATTGTATTACCATAAGCTTTATAAATTTCAATTATTCTTTTGGCCATCCATTCAATTGACTCTGACTCATCTTCATTAATGTAAAGTAAAGGCTTGGGCTCTTTATCATCCCGGTCCATATAGCTTATATATTCCGCTTCATGTGAGGTTGCAGTTTGATATAGATGTTGTGCAATTTCTAACAGTGTTGGGCTTTGGCGATATGACAGAGCAAGCTCTTTAACTTCGAATTTAGGTATGAAACTTTTTAATTCATTCCAGTCTCTTATCCCGGAAGATGTTAATCGCTGCATAAGGTCACCTGAATATGTAACAGAAGAGATTTCTACGTCGCCCAAGCTGTGCATGCATAACAAATCAATTAAGTGAAAATCGGTTGCTTCATCTATTCCAATTACCGGTTTACACATTTCTCTATACGCTTCGAAATATGGATGATTAATTGCACTCGTTTTAACTTTTGAAACATTATGACTTCTTTTAATCATACTGTTAATGAAATAGATTAAAAAAGCTTGTTCCTGAGGATGTATGCGTTTGTTCCTGTCGTTCTCCTTTTCTACTATTTGTTTTAACAAACTCATGTTGAAAGGAAGTGTTTTATCCTTTAAAGCTTTTTTCCGAAAGGCTTTGTATAGCGGAGGGATTTCGGCAATTAGGTTCGTCCTAATTCCTTTTGTTACACGTTCGAAATAATTTATAAAGAAGGCCAACTGACCGATTGAGTCAAATTCAGTGAGTTTTTCAATATTGTATGTGTCTAATACTATTTCGTTCAACGCTTTTTCGCGTTTTGTGAGGCGTTGTTTTTTATCGAATTTTATTAATGCCTTTTTACGTACGAGTGATTTTATTCTTCTTAACAAAATTACGTAAAAATCTCCTTCATCTTCAGCTTGCTCGTTTTCTTCATCAATGTTTTCATCAATGTCAATATTTTCTTCTCCCTCTTCAACTTCCTTCGTTTCTTGTTTCCATTTTTCAAATAAATTCTCCAGAGCCTCCATAGTATCTGAGTGTTTCTCTAATTCCACCATAATGCTAGCAGAAGAATCATTTAGTATCTTTGAAAACTGTTTAGAATATTCTTTTACCTCGGTACTAAAGTTCTCTTCAATATTGAAGTATAATCGAAGTAGTCCTTCAAGATTCAATGCTTTTTCTTGCCTTGTAATATAATCTTGCATTGATTTTCCTTCGTTTTTCCATTTGAAGGGAGCAATGTCAATAGAGGCTAATTTTGTTAGCTTCTCATTTTGATGGTTTAGGTAGAATTTCTCAAAAGCATAAATTATTTGTTTCAATTTTTTTCCATCATACGGAAGAAACTCTTCATCGGCTCTCTTTCTTAATACAAGGAAAGGGTTTGGAGTCTCAGAATTTATTAGTTTGTACTTTTTTAATAAGGTTCTTTTTTGGTCTTCCCATACCTTTACTGTTTCATCATTTGCTAATAGTCCTTCGCGACTCATGTTGTTTTTAAGGAAGAGCTTTAGTAATTCGCTGGGAGAATAAAAAATCCAGTTGTTGGGATTGTATAGTTTTTCTTTTTGTTTTATTGTCAAGTTAGGAAGGTAGTCTTCAATTGCACTTGAATCGGTTAAAAATTTCATTCGTTGAATAAGTGAAGTAGTTTTCCCTGTGCCGGGGCCACCATTAATAGCCATTGTGGCATCAAACAAAAAGGAACGTTTAACTTCTTCCTGCCAAGGGTCTAGCACAGGCTGATAGCGCAATTCGGCACTTTTACGAATAAATGATTGCATTTTATTCAAGGCCTCTTCTTTCTCACGCGTTGCTTTGTTTATTTGTTCAATGAGTTCATCTCTACGTTTTGTATCTTTTATTTTTTCTTTTGCAATGCGTTTTTCTTCTTCCTTTTTTAGTCTTTCAGCCTCGAGAATAGCCTGGTCAATTTTATCAATTTGTTGAAGAATATCGCTTAAACGACTATAATATCTGGGCTTCTTTTCGTTAAGGTTAATTTTTAAATCTTTTGCATATTGCGGTTGGTACTCCGGCGTATAAAATGAATTATTGAATATTGTTAATTGATGAATGCCGGTTGGTGTTTTTACATCGTGTGTGCCTTTTGAGTTTCGGATTATAACACCTCCAATTATTGAATTTTTAAATATTGGGTAGCCATCTTTTTCATACGTAGTTTTATGACCACTAACAATTACAGGATTGCCAAAGGCATCCTTTCTTATATTATTACCTCTGTTGTTAGGATTATTGACTAACCAAAGTTTTCTTTCTTGTTTTATATAATGTACATTCGCAAGACCTATGGCATTATTCCTTGCATTCATCTTCAATTCACCTTTTCGGTGTTGCTCAATTAATTGGGCTATTTTAAGAACTGAATCGTTATTCATGGGTAGGTTAAGTTATATGTTGAAGTATAGGCGCTGGGGTGCGCATAGCAATGGTTTTTATAATGCTTGTTTCACTAAACTCATAATGTATTCAAGGTTGTTCGTATTTGTAATAAGTAGCTCGTAATCACCATTGCCCCAATGACCGGTTTGGGAAACATCGCGGGTGATTTTTTTAGGGTCGTCCAGATTACCTTTTTTAAGGTTAATCCACATTTTCAGTCCTTTCTTTTGGATATGTATGTCGCAGATAATACCATTATGACGGAATCCAATTTGTTGCTTTCTTGGTACTATTTCAATGTTATCTGCTAAATTCTAAATTGCATCCTTATATGTTTCGTAAAGCTCTGTAATTTCATCCGGATATATTTGCCAGATGGTCTTCTTCTGTATAAACTTTGATTTCCCTGGTAACTTTTTTGATAGCCTCATCTTTCTCCGTTAGTGGTTGGATGCTTGTTGCGGATGAAGATTTTTTGATTGGATTAATAGCAATGATACCACCTTCATATTGTTTTACTTCGTATAGCTCAATGGCAATATCTTTGAAGTTGGTAGCCAGTTTTTGATTTTCGGTAAAGCTTGTAGATACAAAAATTACCCGGGTTTGCGACCAATCAACATCTTTTCGCTGAAGGTTGCCTTTGCATGATTCATTGTATTCAACAATGAAATCAGCTTTGTTTTCCAACATTAGATTGAGGTAGGTAAATCCCTGGTCAACCACACTGTTGCTTTTTGACCGTTTGTACTCAATAATAATAAAAGCTTTACTTTGTGGGTCAAAAGCCAAAGTATCAATTCTCCTATTCTTGATTGTACACTCAGATTTAACCAATTGCAATCCAGTTAATTCTGAAAGTTGACCTTCAAAAAGATTTTGAATATCCTTCTCAAGTTTGAAAGGAATTTCTTTTAGAAGCGTAATGCTGTTTTTGGTTTTTTTGTATAGTTTCATACCTGTTTGTCTAGGTTGATGCTAAATCATCTAAATAAGAATATAAATCGGGTAAAATCGCTCTGTCAAATTCAAACTGAGTAGCAGTTTTTGGTAGAATCTCAGGATTTGTATTCGGAGTATTTTCTCCCCATAAACAATCCTCATCTTTTTTGATTTCTTTGGCATGGGGGTCTTCAGATAATATCCACTCCCAAATTCTTCTACCCAGTACCGGATTTGATGTTTTACAATTGAAGTTTTTCTTTTTGATGTAAAGAATAAATTCATCATTGCCCATTCGAATAGTGGCTGGTTTTTTCATAGGAGTATTATTTTTTAGTTGATAGTCTCTTTCCCATTCAAAATTAACTTTTGGATAAAAACATTTAGGCTCTAATTCAGGAATAAAGTTTCTTGGAAGGTTTTTTATTAAATTGTATTTGCTTATTAATTTCTTATCATATTCGTTCTCAAATTCCCATCTTCTCCCCATTTGAGTCAAAGAATTTATGAATAATAATGCTTGTTAATAATTTGACATCTGTGCTTCTTAATGTTTTTACTCAATAATTATACTTGCTTTCTCTAGCGATTTAATAGAAATAATCTGTCTCCAGAAAGATTGAGCTGGTAAATGTAGTTTACTGTTTGAAACAAATGTCTGAAATAATGCCCCAAATGATACTGATGCCCACCAAAAAATTTATTGAATGAAGTCTTTTTGCTGTTATAATTGTCTGCTTCCTTTTTAATATCGCTTAAGAGTATTAAGGAATTAGTTTTCGATAAATCAGATTTTCTTAGTTCATCAATATGCACTTTTATTTTTGAATATAATTTTGAACTAAAAACAGGTATGCTCATTAAATGATTGCTTATTTCATTAATTAGGTCGGGATTATACAGATTTTTCAAATTCTCTGTTGAATCGTCAATATTTTCAGGATGCAACACCCCAGAATACGAGTTGATAAGCAATGTCCGAAATATAAAATGCTGGGGTATTATATTCCTTATTCGCATTAGTATCAGCATTTAATATAAGTTTACTCCATTTACCTTGATTAATTATTGACTTAATAATGTTTCTGGCAAAGAAATATTGTTTTAGAATTAAAACTATTACTCTACGACCATCAATAATTTCAAGTTGTTTAGAGAATGGATTAACAAACCTCATCTCTGAAATATTATCTCTGTAATATTTTAACATCTCAAAGAATTTTGCTTCCACCTGTTGTCTCCGAAATGCACGAATTTGATAAAGCAATGTAAATGCTAAAAGAATGGCACCTAAAAATGACCCAAATTCAGCCCAGATTTTGGTATCTGCAGACCAAAATACAAAACCACCAGTAGAGTCCATGAATAGTTTAATTGCCAGAATTAAAATAACAATGAAGATTGTTATCAATATCCCATTTGATATTTTACCTTTCAGATTGTATATTTTCATAATACAGCAAGCTATTCATTTACATCACTAAGTATTTTTTTGTAAATCTCTTCCGATAGCACACCATAGGCCGCTTTTTGAAAATCAATATCCTCCATATACCGAGAAACAATTTCATCGTTTTCCGACATTCTCTGAATCATCAGATTCTCAATGATTTTCTTAATACCTAACTGGAATTTATCCAGCGTATTTGCTTCGGCTGTTTGGACAATCTTGGTATCTTTAATTGCTTTCTCTTTTATTTGCTCAAAAAATAACCTGTCCTCTTCAGAAAAATCGGTTCCGAACTTTGTATTCAGTACTTCAATAATTTCAGAAAGAGGTTTTTTCTCATCTTCTGCTTTACCGGTGCCTGATTCAGTAATTCCTTTTACACCGTAAGGTTCTCCTTCCTCCAACACGATAGAACCGGAAGTGACTTTTTCAATTCTGTAATACTGAAGACTAACGTCATCTTCGGGTTTAATTATTTCATAATCTCTTTCACGAGGTAAATGGGGGATAAGAAACCGACTAAAACTATACAACATTTCCATTTCGGAATCACCGTAAGGAATTATCTGGCTTAAAAAAGCATATGCATTAACAAATGACGTTATTTTGTCTCTAAATAAGCTGGCCTTTTCTTCTTCCAAAGATTTGTATCTGTCAACGGCCGGTTGCACATGTTTTTGCATCCTGGCGTGGTCGGTCGGATTTTGCTTGTTTAAATCCTTATAAAATACCTGCGCAAATGCTTCCACTTCTGACCAGAAGTATACCTGCATCGCATTTAGTTCGTGTTTAATAGTTTCCAGCAATTGCGGGTCGGTGGTTTCCTGCAAAGAGGTTTGGTCGTAATAAGGTTTGAAAGCTTTGTAAATATCTTCTGCGCTGTTTACAAAATCCAATACAAAAGGTGTTTCTTTTCCCGGACTAATCCGGTTTAACCGGGAAAGTGTTTGAACTGCCTGAACGCCATCCAAACGTTTGTCAACATACATAGTATGTAAAAGCGGCTGGTCGAAACCAGTTTGATATTTATTAGCGACCAATAAAATCTGATAATCCGGAGTATCAAATTTTTCCGGCAGCTGACTTTCGCTTATGTGTTTACCTGTTACAACGTCTGTATTCATTGATGGCTCTGTGTATTCAACACCGGATTCTGGGTCTGATACTTTGCCGCTGAATGCCACCATCGGACGAATATCCGTGTATTTTTTCTTCTCGATGTAGCGTTGAAAGGCTAACATGTAACGCACGGCATGCAAGCGAGAACTGGTTACCAACATGGCTTTTGCTTTCCCATTGATGCGTTTTTTTACCAGGTTCCTGAAATGCTCCACCATGATTTCGGTTCGCTGCTCGACGTTGACCGGGTGGAGGCTCATAAATTTCCCTAAAGCTTTTGTGGCTTTCTTTTTGGGCAATTCCGGGTCTTCTTCAACCGCTTTTACTAATTTATAAAAGGTGTCGTAGGTGGTGTAGTTTTCCAAAACATTCAGGATAAAACCTTCCTGAATAGCCTGCCGCATAGCGTATACGTGAAATGGTTCATCGTTTCGGCCAAAGAGTTGCAATGTTTTGCCTTTTGGAGTGGCTGTGAATGCGAAAAAGCTAATGTTTTTCTGCTTCCCACGTGATTCCATTACCTGATTCAAACGGTCTTCCCAGTCTGATTCACCTTCATCGGAACCTAAATCAGTTCCTGCGCCTAAAATCTCCTTTAATTCCCTCGCTGTTTCCCCGGTTTGACTAGAGTGAGCCTCATCAACGATAATAGCATAGTTTCTTGCTGAAATCTGCTCCTGCCAATTTTCTGCCTGTTTTAAGGATTCTTCGTCAGGTTTATCCAGATTCTCCGCACCGGCAACATGCAGTAGCCCCCGCAATACAAACGGGAATTTTTGAAGTGTGGTAATTACAATTTTGGTTCCGTCAACCAGGGCTTCTGCCAACTGTTTCGAATCCTGGTCGATGGCTTTAACAACGCCCTGTGCATGTTCTATTTGGTAAATGGCATCCTGCAACTGGCGGTCTAATACTTTTCTGTCGGTAATTACAACTACGCAATCGAATATTTTTTCATCGGCATTGGTGTGCAAACTTGCCAAACGGTGGGAGAGCCAGCTAATACTGTTTGTTTTACCACTCCCAGCCGAATGCTGAATCAGGTAATTATTGCCGGTACGTTCTTCCTGGCTTGCAGCAATAATTTTTCGTACTGAATCCAACTGATGATAACGCGGAAAAATTAGCGTTTCCTTTGTGTACTTCTGTTTTATTCCATTATCATCGAGCCTGGTTTCTTCCTTGGTTTCCAGAAACATAAAATGTCCGATGATTTCGAGGAAAGAATCACGTTGTAAAATTTCTTCCCAAAAATAACCTGTTCGATGGCCTGACTTGTGTTGCGGATTTCCTGCACCGCACTTAATCTCTCCGGGATGGCTGCCCCTGTTAAAAGGTAAAAAGAAAGTTTTATCTCCACGTAAATGTGTAGTCATGTGAATCTCGTCGGGGTCGGCAGCAAAATGAACCACGGCGGCAGTTTTAAACCGGAACAAAGGCATGCGCCAATCCCTGTCTTTGCGGTATTGTACTACAGCATTTTTCCAGCCTTGACCCGTGGTAGGATTCTTTAATTCGCAGGTTGCAACTGGTAATCCGTTTATAGAAAATACTAAATCAATGGTATCGTTATTTACGGTATGGCATACAACCTGACGCGTGACAGTCAACTGGTTTTTTTCGTAAAGCTTAATTATTTCAGAATTTAATGAATGTGCAGGCTTGAAATAAGCCATACTAAACGTTTTACCGAAAAATCGGAATCCGTGCCTTAATACATGCAGTGTGCCTTTTGTATTTCGCTCTTTAATAAGCGTATCGACAATTTTATCATCCAACTCGTTGCCATGCAGTTTTTGCATTTTTTCATACAGTTCAGTCTGGCTATCTTTTAAGAATGAGATTATCCTCTCCGGAAACAAAGCATGTTTCTTGTTCCACTCTTTGTTCGTGCCTTGTTGCCAACCTCCCTTAACCAGCAGGCTTTCTTCGATATATGTTTCAAACCCTTTTTCGGTGTAATATTGGTTGTTCATTTGTTAAAACTGTTAATAACTATTGTTTTTCCAATTGATTGTCATATATTTGTTGCGCTCATCTTTCCTTAATTAGGAAGAAGGAGTTTCGGAGGACGATACATCTGGATATGTACCGTCCTCTGCGTTTTTATAATAATTCAGTCAATTTATTCTTCATTTTCTTCTTCATTTTCTTTACCCCGTAACTCCGGTTCAGGTAATAAGCCGACAGTAAATAATAGTCGGTCCCGCTACGTTGTGGCTCCAACACGATTACATATTTTTGAGCTAAATCATAAATATAAGTCCTGTATTTCTTTTTGCCGTTAATGCGCTCCTCGGTGCTGAAAATTTCCATATTCTTTTTCAGGTTTTCATCGATATGATATTTTACCCAATGCAAACGTTGGGAACGATGAATTTCGAAAATTCTACGTTTGAACGATTTCCCATTTTCATCCTCTTCCTCCACTTCTTCGGTTGTGAGGTGGCGGAATAAGAGTTGCATGGCCGGTTCTTCGCCTTTTATGGGACGAATGGCTTTTTCCCGAAATCTAAGATTTTGGTTATTCTCTATATCGCGTTCAAAAACTCCTTTTAGCGAACGATTTCTTTCCGGCTCCGGGAGGTGCCCAATTTCTAAAAGCTCTGGATATTTTTTTATTAGATTTAATGGCATGCCGGGTTATTTTAGTTCGATGAAAAAAAGGTTGAATTTTTCGGCACCAAGCGGCGTTGAACAGTTGAGCGGACGGTTGGCGTGTGCCTGTATTTTTTGGATTATTTTATGCTTGGCGATTACCTTACCCCCACCGCGGAGATGATAATTGATTGCTCCCATTAATACGTCGGTCATTTGCAAAAGGGCGCTTTCATGTGAGTGTATGAATTGTAAATTCCGGACATTTCCATAATCCACATTCAGAATTTGCCTCAACTTCCTGTTTTTTTCATAACTACAGGTGTCTTTAATGTCTAGGTACACGTTGTAGGTATGCTCCATATTTATTTTATGGTGTAACAACTGATAATACATCCGGTAATAGAAATCGTTGTAAGTGAAGCCCAAGCGATGATTATCAATCTTTGACTTGTTAACAATAACTGCCCGGAAGTTTAAATCGGTTGCAAAGAAATATTCTATTAAGTCAGCATAAAACGGATAATTCGACTCCGATAGTTTTGACCATTTAATCTCTCCTTTATATCTGTGGTCTTGCTTTAACCGAAGTATATTTTGTGAATGCAGTTTGACCTGGTTCCATGCAGCACTAACATAGCCAATAAGCATAAACGGAAAATGGTCGTTTTCGAGGTGGGTGCTTTCGTCGCAATAAAAATTAAAGGTCTTTTTCTGCATGGTAATTCATTTAATCGGTTTGCTTTTGTTTTGTTATACCTGGTCAAGTCTCTTCTCTCCGGGGAACGTAACCAGGTTCAGAAAATTGAAAACCTGCTTTAACCG
>CAWKIX010000003.1:0-273511 GCA_963849775.1 uncultured Prolixibacteraceae bacterium
AGGGCAAAATTCTCCACTACCAAATTCACCGTTTGGTTCGGTATCAAATCCAATTGAAATGATGATGAATGAGCATCAGGTTGAAGGCGAACGTTTTGACCAGATATCAGGACTTACAGAAAATTATCAGCCTCCAGAAGATGCATGTACTACTTATGAGGTAACTCTTAGAAGACTCAGGGATTTTGAGAATGATCTGCACAGGCATATCCATTTGGAGAATAACATTTTGTTCCCCAAAGCAATTGAACTCGAAAAACAAATTTCAAAATGAATACACAAAATATACCCAAATTAGTTACGCTTAAATCCGGATAATTATTGAAGGTTTATCAGGTAACCGGCCATGCGGGCATGAAAATGCCATTACATTACAGCACTAAAGAAGCGGTGATAATCGTTCAGGAAGGCTCTGCACAACTCAAAATCCAACCAAAGTAATAAAAACATCTGCTTCAGGAAGGAAGTACATTTATCATTCCAGCTCACCAAAACCATACTCTTTCCGGAGGGGCAAAATTTAAAGCGTTGGTAATAATGTCACAGGATTCAGATATTGAATTTGTACAATAAACTTCGGTTAAAAATCTAAAATGTACCTGCTATGCTTGGGAAAAACTACTGAATATGCCATCAGGGCTTTGGTTTATGTCTATATGCAAAATATTAAAGGCAAAAGGCCTGGCTATAAGGAAATTGCGGAAGAGATTGATTCTCCTGAACAATTTACGGCTAAAGTTCTACAGAACTTAACTCGCTCTAAATTATTGTCTTCGATGAAAGGCAGAGGCGGAGGCTTTTTCTTTGGTGAACCAACAAACCCGATAACTTTATTTAAAGTAATAGAGGCTCTGGAAGGCAAAGAGTACTTTTCAAAATGCGGGTTCGGGTTGAAACAATGTGATGTAGATAATCCGTGCCCTATGCACGACGATTATTCACAGGTGAGAGAAACCTTTTTTAAAATTGTTAATGAAAAGACAATACAGTCGCTTGCCAATAAAATAAACGAACATAAAGCAGTTTTAAACAGAAAATAAATGCACATCAGACATGAAAAAAATCGGAATTATTGGAGGATTAAGACCCGAGGCAACAGTTGATTATTACCAAAAAATAATCGATGCGTTTAAAAATAAAAGTGGTGATTTAAATTATCCTGAAATTATTGTTTACAGCGTGAACATGTCAGAATTTATTGGATTAATAAGAGCGGAAAAATATGAACAGGCTACAGCTTATCTGACCGAGAGAATAGAGCGTTTAAAACAGGCAGGTGCCGATTTTGCCGTACTTAGTGCAAATACCCCGCATCAATTGTTCGATCAGTTAAGAGAAAAATCAACCATCCCACTGATTAGTATTGTTGAAGCTACATGCGAAGAAGCAAAAAAAAGGGGGCTAAAGCGTGCCGGATTGATTGGGACAGAATTTACCATGGAAGCATCATTCTTCCCCGACGTATTTAAAAGACAGGGGATGGAAGTAATTATGCCTGACCTTAAAGATCAGCAGTTGATTAATGATAAATTGTTCAGCGAAATTGAATTAGGTATTTTTAGAGATGAAACACGCGAAATCTTGATTGGAATTATAGAAAAGATGGTAAGGGAACAGCACATCGACTGCCTCATCTTAGGGTGTACTGAGTTTCCATTAATTCTTACCGGAGAGACTTATGCAGGTATTCCAATGCTAAATACCACCAGAATACATGTAAAAATTTGTTTAAATAATATCTAAAATTATGGCAATCAATAAAGTATGGATAGAAGAAGGATGTACAGCCTGTGGGCTCTGCGAAGAAATTTGCCCCGAAGTGTATAAAGTGGAAGACGAAGCTACTGTAATTGAAGGAGTAAACTATAACGATTTTGAGGAACAAATTATAGAGGCCGCAGAGAGTTGTCCTGCTGAAGTTATTAAGTATGAATGATAAATACAGAAATTATGGAAACAGAATTTAGTCCGGTACATCCTGATTATTACGATCTATTTTCAGATGAACAGGAAAAAGAACTCAGCAGAGTATTCTATTTCGGCAATGGAAGCGACGTAGAGGAAGTAAAGGGTAAAATTATAAATTTGATAAAAAAGAACGATTTTGAAGAGTATTTACGTTTTGATTCAGGCGACGAAGTCCGCATTGACCGTATCATCACTGTAAACGGGAAACCGGGACCTGCATATGATGAATATGATGCATATGCCCTGGCTTGTCTGAATTGCAATGTACAAGTTGATTAATAACTGATTCATTTTAACAATTAAAATTAAAGCAAGATGAAAACATTAAATTTTATAACGCTATGTTTGGTCATGATCTTTGTAATTAATGCATCATACAGTTCCGCAAAAAACGATAGTCAAAAAACTACTGAAACAGTTCAAGCTGATAGCCCGAAACCGAAAATGTTAGCTGAATCAAGCACGTCAGCCCTAGAAGCAAGTACTCCAGTTGCATCGGAGGATGTGAGTAAAGGAGAAAAATTATTTAAAGAAAAAAACTGTGCTGTTTGTCATCAATTGGACACAAAATTGGTCGGTCCGGCACTGAAAGTCATTTCAAAAACTTATGCTGGCAAGAAAGAAAAATTAAACAGTTTTTTGAAAGGCAATTCCAAATCGATCATCGATCCGGCACAGCATGCAATTATGGAACCGCAAATAGCAATAACAAAAGCAATGTCTGAAGAAGACAGGATGGCTATTGTTGAATATTTGCTTTCGATCGGCCAATAAATTAAGGGTAAATAAACAAAAAATCCCAGGCATTGGTTTTTGTAATAATTATTTTCTACGCATAACGCAATTTTGTTGCGTGGAAAGCGGCTCAAATGGTTATACAACCTTCGGAGGCAGAGGAGACGGTGTTTCTGTATTTTTTCAAAATACCGGAACATAGCTCATTTTTAGGTCGTTTCCATGTCTTTTGTCGATTTTCGATTTCTTGTTCAGACAGATCCACATCAATCCGGTTCTTGTTGATATCAATCGTAATTATGTCGCCATCATTTAGCATTCCAATTAAACCACCCTCGTAGGCTTCCGGCGTAATATGCCCCACAACAAAACCATGAGATCCCCCAGAAAAACGTCCATCGGTAATTAATGCGACTTTTTTTCCCAATCCTGCTCCCATCACTGCCGCGGTAGGTTTCAACATTTCGGGCATGCCTGGCGCTCCCTTCGGGCCACTGTTACGTATAACAATCACCTCGCCCGGTTGAACCACATTGTTGTGAATTCCTTCGTTGGCAGCATATTCGTTATCAAAAACACGGGCAGGGCCCCTAAATAATTCACCTTCTTTGCCGGTAATTTTTGCCACTGCGCCTTGTTTGGCCAAGTTGCCGTAGAGGATTTGTATATGCCCGCTTTTCCGAATGGGCTGTCCTTTATCGTGAATTATCGATTGTCCCTTGGTCAAATCCTTTACTTCTTTCAGGTTTTCCCCAATCGTTTTACCCGTTACAGTCAAACAATTCCCATTCAAAAACCCATCTCTTAACAATAGCTTCATTACTGCAGGTATGCCACCAACATGGTGCAAGTCTTCCATCAGATATTTACCGCTTGGCTTAAGATCGGCTAATAATGGTGTATGGTTGCTGATCTCCTGAAAATCATCTATTGTAAGTGGAACGTCCACAGCTTTAGCCATGGCAATAAGATGAATTACTGAGTTGGTTGATCCACCAAGTGCCATAATCAAGGTAATGGCATTTTCAAAAGCTTCCCTCGTCATTATATCACGCGGTTTGATATCCCGTTCGAGTACCGTTCTGATGGCCTGAGCTAATAATTGTGGCTCTTGCTGTTTTTGCCGGCTAATTGCCGGATTCGATGATGAATAGGGCAAGCTCATTCCAAGGCATTCAATAGCTCCTGCCATTGTATTGGCCGTGTACATCCCTCCACACGCTCCAGCGCCGGGGATACAATTTCTAATAATTCCATTGTAGTCTTCATCAGAGATATTTCCCACCATTCGTTCTCCATAGGCTTCAAAAGCCGAGACAATATTCAAGTCCTGATTTTTCCATTGACCTTTTTTTACCGTTCCTCCATACATCAGTATGGCAGGACGGTTTAACCGGGCCAACGCGATCATGGCACCGGGCATGTTTTTGTCGCATCCAACAATTGGAATTACTGCATCATAAAATTGGGCGCCGACCACCGTTTCTATAGAATCAGCGATGATTTCGCGTGAAGGCAAAGAATATTTCATTCCTTCGGTACCATTGGTAATTCCATCGCTCACACCAATCGTATGAAAAATTAACCCATAGAGATCCTCCTGCAGATCAATTTCCTTTTTTAGAATTGATGCCAGATCGTTCAAATGCATATTGCATGGATTTCCCTGAAAGCCAGTGCTAACAATGCCAACTTGCGCTTTCGTCTGATCGCTTTCACTCATTCCAATGGCATAGAGCATGGCTTGTGCTGCTGGTAAACTTTCGTCTTGTGTGATGGTCTTGCTATGTTTATTTAAATATTTTTCCATTTTAATGTTAATATAGTGTCATGTCAAGTCAAAATTAACGGATAAAGTTTTTTGAGTTTGATCCGTGAGTCTTTAGTTGTAAACTGCCAATTTATTTTGGCATTTTTATTATTGCGATGGATTTCCCATGCTTTTGTTTATGTAATTATTTCTTCCATATTGTCAATTCTCCTGTTTAAACATTGACTGTTAAGAACGTTTAATTCAATTTCAGCCATATTTAGCCAGCTCCCATATTTGGGAGTGAATACAAATTCAAATTTGTCCCAAATCCTTTTTGCTTCTTTTGCCTCAAAGGTTTCATAAAACGCTCCGGGAGAATGGGTTTTAAAATTGTCCATCACTAAAGTTATTTTTTCAGCGTTGGGATAATCTTCGTCCACTATCTCTTTTAAAAGGATTGTCCAATCAACCTTTGTTTTCCTTTTCGTTATTTAAACACGTCGTTTTCCATTCAATGGCTCGTTCACCATAAATATATTACATGTACCTTTTCTGGCAAACTCGTAATCAATCCTTTTTTCTTTTCCTTGCTTCATTGGAGTTCCAACCCTGGTTTCCCCTATTAATTGTTTTGGCGATTCATCCATGCAAACCACAGGGTTCAATTCATTGTATGGCCGTTTGTAAACATCCATTACTCTTTCCATATTGGCGACAAACTCACTGTCGGAACCTGGTGGAATTACCCACCCTTTTACTTTCCAGGGTTTTAAATCGTTTTTTTAAAACGGTACGTACCGTTTCGTGTGAAACGGAATCAACAATTTGCAACTCAACAATTTTGTCTGCCAGTAACCTGAGTGACCACCTGGAGAACCCTTTCGGCGGTTCACTATAGCTTAATGCTACTAAACGAGCCTCAAAGTCCCCATCTGCTTTCTTCTCATATTCCCGGCTTGTTGGTTTTCGTTCCAAAATGGCATCAAACCCCTCTTCTATAAAACGTTTCTTAATGCGGTCAATGGTTCGCATTCCAATCTTAAGAATTTTGCTTATCTCTGAGTTGGTTGCTTTTTCCGAGTATTCCCCCTCATCACAATTTAAAAGAACGTAGGCATTTCTGAATTTCTGAGATGTGTGCCTGCCCTTATTTATAATAGACTCCAATTCTTCTCGCTCATCTTTTGTCAGTGTTACTTTGTACTTTATCATAATCGTTTTTGGTAAATATACAAATATTACGTCATATTACAATTGACATTACATTAGTTTTAATTGTGAGTTCTCTCATTATCTTTTTTCAGAAATTGCCGCAACAAGTATTGTAAAATCCCGCCGTTGCGATAGTATTCAATTTCAATCTTCGAATCTAAGCGGGCAATTGCCATAAATTTAACTTCCACGCCCTTTTCGTTTAAGGCAGTAACCTGAACTTCTTTAAGCGGTTTAACGTTGTTTGCAATTCCTGTTACTGTAAATATTTCCTTACCTGTGAGCCCAATACTTTCTGCATTTTCGCCATTTTTATATTGAAGCGGTAGTACACCCATTCCAACCAGGTTGCTCCTGTGAATACGTTCGTAACTTTCGGCCAACACGGCTTTTATACCTAACAGGAAAGTTCCTTTAGCAGCCCAGTCTCTGGAAGAACCACTGCCGTATTCTTTTCCGGCTAAAACCAACAATGGAGTTTGCGTTTCCTTGTATTTTACCGAAGCATCATAAACAGATAATTCCTCTCCGGAAGGCAAATAAAAAGTATAGCCACCTTCTTTCGTGGCCAATTTATTTTTAATGCGCACATTGGCAAAGGTGCCGCGCACCATTACTTCATCATTTCCCCTGCGCGACTCATAGGAGTTGAAATTTTCTTTTACAACTCCCTGCTCCATTAAATATTTCCCGGAAGCGGAATTTTCGTCGAATGCGCCTGCAGGTGAAATATGGTCGGTGGTAACACTATCGCCCAAAACCAACAAAGCCCGTGCATTCAAAATATCGTGCAGAGGTTCAGGGTTTTCCGAAATATTTTTAAAGAATGGAATCTCTTTGATGTAGGTCGAACTCTTATCCCAGTCGTACAACTTGCCTCCGGGAACTTCCAGATTTCTCCAGGTCTCGTTGCCTTCAAAAATCTCCCCGTAATTCTTTGCGAAATCACCGGACGACAAAACCTGGCTTAATATTTCATTGATTTCATCGTCGGCAGGCCAAATGTCTTTCAGGAAAACCGGTTCCTGGTTGGAATCGAAACTTATCGGCTCGCTTATCAAATCGATATCGACACGGCCGGCATTGGCATATGCGACCACAAGCATGGGCGACATCAGAAAATTCATTTTTACCTGAGGATGAATTCTTGCCTCAAAATTTCGATTGCCGGAAAGCAATAGAAAGAAAAATAGTTGAAATTTTAATCGAATGCAGAATTGAGTTTTAATTTCCATCGGATAAAATTACCTATTTTTCTTTTTTTTATTCATTCTGTCATCAACCAACAAAAGCTTGCATCTGATTTTTATGACCATTATAGACTACGCCATTTTAAATTAAACTAAGGCTCCTTTAACATGAGAAGGCAGATCTTTTTAGGAACCGGAACAGAAAAAGTAAAAAACGCACTACATAATTATTATCTGGTTCAATTGAGCCGACAGTTAAGCCTTTTGGGAAGACGAGATGTTCACAACGGAAGGGCACATTTCGGAATTTTTGGAAATAAAAAAGAGCTATAACAACATATATGTCAAAGGATTCAAGAGGTAGAAGTAAAAAAATACCCAGCTCTATAAGAAGCTTAATTACTTCAAACAATGAACTACATGAGTACTATTTAGTATAAGAAAAGTTAATCAGAAAGTGTCTCCTTATTCAATAAAGTCACAAATTGCCGTCCGTAGTCGATACTCCTCTTTAATGCTTCATCGTCAGGTGACCAGATAAACCGGAGAGGTTCGAGTAAAATTTCAAAACCGGATTCTTTCAATGTGCCCTCAATGACTTTTGTTGATAAATCATGCCAGCCAAAACAACCAAAAGCAGCAGCCCTCTTATTCTTAAATTTCAGCCCTTTTACCATTTCAAGTAAACCAGCAATTGAAGACAAAATGCCGTTATTTACGGTTGGCGATCCAAACAGTACTGCTCTTGAACGAAAAATATCCGTGATCATGTCATTTTTATCATTTTTTGCTGCATTGTATAATTTTATCACAATATTCTTGTCTGTAGCATTTATTCCTTTCACTATATTTTCGGCAATTGCACGGGTCCCGTTATACATGGTATCGTATATTACGGTTATCTGGTTCTCATTGTAACTATTGGCCCATTCTGAATATTTTGTAACTATCTGTAAAGGATTATCCCGCCATACAATTCCATGACTTGGGCAGATCAGGTTTATTGGAAGATTTAACTTTACAATTTCGTCAATTTTTTTTGTAACCAGTTTACTAAATGGGTTAAGAATGTTGGCATAGTATTTTATGGCCTCTGCGTATAGTTCATACTGATCCACCAGGTCGTTAAACAACATTTCGGAGCAAAAGTGTTGACCAAATGCGTCATTGCTAAACAGAATATTATCCCCGGTCAGATAACAAAACATCGAGTCAGGCCAGTGAAGCATTGGTGCCTGGATAAAGATCAACTCCTTTCCGTTCCCCACCGGAAGCTTATCTCCGGTCTTCACAGTTTTAAAATTCAATTCCTTATGATAATGCCCCTTGATTGATTTTACGCCGTTCTCGGTACAAAATAC
Source organism: uncultured Prolixibacteraceae bacterium (assembly GCA_963849775.1). GTDB lineage: Bacteria > Bacteroidota > Bacteroidia > Bacteroidales > Prolixibacteraceae > Draconibacterium. The sequence goes on from CAWKIX010000003.1 coordinate 8,220, forward strand.
TGGAGTCTCTGGTATGATTCTTAATAGTTCAATTAAAGCTCCGCTGTGATCAGGTTCTGCATGGTTGGAAACGATATAATCAATGGATGATAACTCGACTTCATTTGCAAGGTTCTCAACAAATTCATTTGAGAAGGGCTGGTAAACAGTATCTATCAATACAATCTTTTCTTCTTTTATCAGATATGAATTATAACTTGAGCCCCGATGGGTAGAATATTCGTAGCCGTGAAAGCCTCGCAATTCCCAATCGTTTTTGCCCACCCAATAAACATTATTCTTGACAAGTTTTTTCATTTCCTTCACAATTAAAATAATGCTACTCGGAATATTTGATAACCTCCACCGGGCAGCTATCAGCCGCTTCTTTTATATTTTCCTCAAAATCAGCGAAGTTAACGCCTTCAATTACAGTTGCTATGTCTTCTACTTTAAAAACTTCAGGACATATATCTTCGCACAAACCACATGCAGTACATCCTTCTTCTATCCAAACTTTTTTTATAGCCATGATTTTTATTTTTTACAATCGTTTAAAATTACACATACTTTAAAAAAATTCAACTTTTAGGTGAGATAAAATTCACTTTTCATATTGTTGGAAATACTTCTATTTATAAAACCATCGACAAATCCATTGGACCCCACACGGGATAAAAGCCTGTTATTCTTATAACAATCTGTTCCGCTCGTACTTGTTAATTGTTCTTTGTGGTGACTAATGTGCCGAAAACAAATGATTACCACTGGAGCCATCAACAATCGTTTGGTATCTAACGCATCTGAAGGTCGCACTAACGATTAAGGACGTCTTCATCATCTTCGATCTCGGAAAGAAGGCAGGGTGAAGAAAAGTATAAACGGGTTGGCTCCTGAAATGGGTTAACAACTATTTTCTTAATCTCTTCCTTCTCTTTTGGAGATTCAGCCGTTTTGGGTAGGTTAATTTCATTATCATTTACCGGATTGTCTTTCGTAATCTTTTTCATTCGTAATTATTTAATTTAATATTCTAAATATCAGTATTGTATAAAATCAGTTAGGATGTTTCAAATTTTCATTCTCATGCTCTTGGCAATACTCTTTTGTCCTTAACTGATTAGGTCAGTTTCATCCGCGTTGTTATAGCGTACAGTAAAAATCGACCTTATATTTTTTGCAGCTTATGCTGCTGTTAATTTTTCTAATTGTTGCTTGTAATAGGCTATTAAGCGGTCTCTTCTAAAATTATTTAGATGGTCTGGCCCGAGCTCATTAAAAGCAACTTTATCTTTTATGATAAAATAGGTGGCTATTAATATTTTGTGTCCCAATGCTATTATTGCTTTTTTCTTTCCTCTTCGTCCTGCAAGGCTTTTGTACTTTGCACTAAGGTAAGTATTCTTTGTCCGGGATGCAGCCCAGCCACATTCGACCAAAAGACTGCGCAAATATTTGTTCCCGTAGGTGATGCGTCCACTTTTGTTCTTTCCGGCTGATTCGTTGCTCCCGGGACAAACCCCAGCCCAGGATGCCAAATGGTTTTGGTCAGGGAATTGCCCCATGTCAACACCAACTTCTGCAATTATTTTGGTTGCCCCATCTTTCCCAACCCCGGGAATACTTTCTAAAAGTTCCCGTTCAATTTTATAGGGTTCGATGCAATTTTCTATCTGGGCTTCAACTTCCGAAACTGTACTTTCAACCTTGGCAATGTTTCCCATTATGGTTTTTAACATGAACTTGTGGTGGGGTGTAATGTAACCAGTTAAAGCTTCTTTGATATCTTCCCGGCTGGCTTTTACCCTGCCATGGACATAATGTAGAAGTTGTTCTGGACGGTAACTTTCGCTGGCCAGGATATGGTTGATAATTTTTGTGCCTGTAGCTCCAAATACATCGTTTAATACACTTGAAAGTTTAATATTTGCATCTTCAAGTATCTTTTGAAAACGGTTCCTCTCTGCAGAGATTTGATTGATAAGCTTTGTTTTATAACGGGTCAAATCTCGCAGTTCCCTGATACTGCGTTCTGGAATAAAACTACCTTTTAGCAAACCACTTAAAAGTAATTTTGCTAACCAACGGCTGTCCTTTTTGTCAGTTTTATGACCTGGTACATTTTTAACATGCCTGGCATTAACCAACAGAATCGTAAAATCGTCTCCCAATACATTAAAAACTGGCTTCCAGTAAACGCCTGTGCTTTCCATTGCAACATGGGTAACTTTGTTTTTCAATAACCACTCTCTCAATTTTATCAAAGAACTCGTAAAAGTCTTAAAACTTTTTGTCTGTGTTTTTATACCTTTGCCTTGGATGGTTGCCACTATTATGTCTTTATGTACATCCATCGCACTGCCGCGTTCAACGACTTGTTCAAATTCGATAACTTCTTTTTCTCTCATAGCTCTTAGCAATTTTGTTTCGCAACTCTAAGCTAAGGGCTATTTTGCTGGCAGACCACAAATTACATGTCCTTTTGCAGCTGCTCCTTTAAAGTTTTTATCCCGGCGATCCGGGTTTCATCTCGTAATTATTTAATTTAATATTCTAAATATCAGTATTGTATAAAATCAGTTAGGATGTTTCAAATTTTCATTCTCATGCTCTTGGCAATACTCTTTTGTCCTTAACTGATTAGGTCAGTTTCATCCGCGTTGTTATAGCGTACAGTAAAAATCGACCTTATATTTTTTGCAGCTTATGCTGCTGTTAATTTTTCTAATTGTTGCTTGTAATAGGCTATTAAGCGGTCTCTTCTAAAATTATTTAGATGGTCTGGCCCGAGCTCATTAAAAGCAACTTTATCTTTTATGATAAAATAGGTGGCTATTAATATTTTGTGTCCCAATGCTATTATTGCTTTTTTCTTTCCTCTTCGTCCTGCAAGGCTTTTGTACTTTGCACTAAGGTAAGTATTCTTTGTCCGGGATGCAGCCCAGCCACATTCGACCAAAAGACTGCGCAAATATTTATTCCCGTAGGTGATGCGTCCACTTTTGTTCTTTCCGGCTGATTCGTTGCTCCCGGGACAAACCCCAGCCCAGGATGCCAAATGGTTTTGGTCAGGGAATTGCCCCATGTCAACACCAACTTCTGCAATTATTTTGGTTGCCCCATCTTTCCCAACCCCGGGAATACTTTCTAAAAGTTCCCGTTCAATTTTATAGGGTTCGATGCAATTTTCATCTGGGCTTCAACTTCCGAAACTGTACTTTCAACCTTGGCAATGTTTCCCATTATGGTTTTTAACATGAACTTGTGGTGGGGTGTAATGTAACCAGTTAAAGCTTCTTTGATATCTTCCCGGCTGGCTTTTACCCTGCCATGGACATAATGTAGAAGTTGTTCTGGACGGTAACTTTCGCTGGCCAGGATATGGTTGATAATTTTTGTGCCTGTAGCTCCAAATACATCGTTTAATACACTTGAAAGTTTAATATTTGCATCTTCAAGTATCTTTTGAAAACGGTTCCTCTCTGCAGAGATTTGATTGATAAGCTTTGTTTTATAACGGGTCAAATCTCGCAGTTCCCTGATACTGCGTTCTGGAATAAAACTACCTTTTAGCAAACCACTTAAAAGTAATTTTGCTAACCAACGGCTGTCCTTTTTGTCAGTTTTATGACCTGGTACATTTTTAACATGCCTGGCATTAACCAACAGAATCGTAAAATCGTCTCCCAATACATTAAAAACTGGCTTCCAGTAAACGCCTGTGCTTTCCATTGCAACATGGGTAACTTTGTTTTTCAATAACCACTCTCTCAATTTTATCAAAGAACTCGTAAAAGTCTTAAAACTTTTTGTCTGTGTTTTTATACCTTTGCCTTGGATGGTTGCCACTATTATGTCTTTATGTACATCCATCGCACTGCCGCGTTCAACGACTTGTTCAAATTCTATAACTTCTTTTTCTCTCATAGCTCTTAGCAATTTTGTTTCGCAACTCTAAGCTAAGGGCTATTTTGCTGGCAGACCACAAATTACATGTCCTTTTGCAGCTGCTCCTTTAAAGTTTTTATCCCGGCGATCCGGGTTTCATCTGTAAATAATTTATAAATTTCTATTTAGTAACAGATTAGAAAACAGATAAGAAATTAAAATTTCATCTTCGTGCTCATGGCAACAATTGTTTGTGCTTACCTGTTTTGAAGCCAGTTTCATACTCGGGGTTCCATAAAGGTTCCACCAGTAAAAATCGGCCTTTTGTTTTTTCTAAGCTGCTTCTTCTATTTTTTCTATGTTATATCCCAACTCTTTTAGCTGGCGTTTTAAATACTCTATTTTGTTTTTCTTTTTCCTTTCCAAAAGATAATTGGCTCCCAATTCTTGGTATGGTACTTTCTCTTGTATTATATGATAGCTGGCAACTAATATTTTATGGCCTATGGCTAATAAAGCCCTTTTTTTGCCCCGCCTTCCTATCATGCTTTCATATTTTGCCCGAAAATAAGTCCCTTTTGTCCGGGTTGCGCCCCATGCCAGTTCAACCAATAAAGGTTTTAAGTATTGGTTTCCATGTCTTGTCCGCGAACTTTTTTTTTACCTGCACTTTCATTATTCCCGGGGCACATCCCTGCCCACGATGCAAGGTGGTGTTCATCAGGGAAAACATCCATGTTTGCACCTATTTCTGAAAGTATCCTTTTTGCCCCATCTTTTGCTACACCAGGAATCGTTTGTAAAAGCTCTAGCTCTTCATTAAACTCTTCCAGCTTCTTATCCATTTCTGTATCAATCAATACAATCTGGCTTTCAAGATAGGCGATATGGGCTTTCATTTGCTTTAGCATAAAAACATGGTGCGGGGTAAGACGCCCTGTCAATGCCTGTCTTAATTCTTCCTTGGTTGCAGTCAGTTTACCATGGTAACATTCATTGATTAATGCTTCCAAATCTTTTCGCCCCGAAATCAAACCATCTATCAGTTTTGTGGCAACCGTACCTGAAGTATCGGAAACAACACTTGATAATTTGATATTGGCATCTTCCAAAATACGTTGAATCCGGTTTTTCTCTGAAGCTACCTCCCTGGTCAACTTGGTTCTGTACCTGCTCAAATCCCGAAGTTCCCTGATGTTCTCAGGTGGAACAAAACTTCCTTTTAATAATCCACTAAGTAGTAATTTGCAAATCCAACGGCTGTCTGCTTTGTCGGTTTTCCTGCCTGGTACATTTTTCAGGTGCCGGGCATTAACTAGCAAAATCTCAAATGAATCTTCCAAAATATTAAAAACCGGTTTCCAGTAAACCCCCGTACTTTCCATGGCAATATGTGTAATCCCATTACTCATTAGCCATTCTTTCATCTCTTTCAAAGAACTTGTAAAGGTGTCGTAAGTTTTTGTCTCTTCTTTTATCCCTTTACCATTGACTGTGGCAACTGCTGTTTCTTTATGGACATCAATACCACAGCCCCTTTCAATTAACTGTTCAAATTCAATTGTGCTCCGTTCCATAATAACTTGTAATTAGTTCGATACTAATTACAAGTTACCTATTTTCATGCTTGTTTGTGCTTTCTTAATCATGGGTGCTTCATACTTATTGCTCGCTTTCCATGCACTTGTGCCAGTTTCCCAAATTGAAGCAATATCCAAACTACTATTCCCATTTATATCATATGTCATTTCGTTTTTATAAACAGGTAACCACGAACTGATGATAGTATCCCATTCCGAACTAGTATGCAGAATATTGTTCCCTTTTGCATCATAGATCCAGTCATGCTTTTCACTAGGAGTCCAATTTCCAACTTCAGTATTCCATTTTGAATTTGTGAGCTGGATTGTGTTCCCAATTGCATCATAGCTATATTCAGTCTTATCACTAGGTGTCCAGTTGCTTGTGCTTATTTCCCATCTAAAAATAATATCCTTAATTCTGTTCCTATTTGTATCGAAACTATGTTCATATTTATAGTTTTGGATCCAATTACTTGTTACAGTAATCCAGTATGAAGCGATCAACTGGGTTAAATCGCCATTTGCATTGTATGAAAATTCTTTCTTATAAGTATTTATCCATTGACCGGCAATTTCATCATATTCAACATCAAGCAAAGAATCAAGTTTTTGCTTGATATTTTGAGTCGATTTCAGTTCTGGAATTTGAGAAATATTTCTGCTTTTTTGAAATGATGGAACTTTATAGTCTCGATTATCATCGTAGTTCGATCCTTCTAAATGCACTTTCAGTATTGATTTTCGGTATTTTTCAAAATTTTCAAGGTCAATATTCTGCCCAAATGTAAATGATGATGCTATAATCAAAAATGTAGTGAGTGTAAATTTGTTTTTCATAACCAATCTATTTTTATTGTTGTTGTAAATTACAGCGATAACACTTTTAGTCCTGAGCTAATGATAGCAATCGTTATTCAATTGCTTTGGGAGAGTTTTACTCCTTTACCAATTTCCCACTCTGCACCTTACCATCTAAATTCAGTTTGTATATATATATACCACTGTTTATGCCTTCCATATTTACATTTTCATTGTTGCCTATTGCATTTGAAATGAGCTTTCTGCCCTGCATATCGAACAACTCAAAAGAAACCTGGGAATAATTTCCCGGAAAACTAACTGATACATATTCTGAAAAGGGATTTGGATAAACATTTACTAATCCCGCATCAATCTGGTTAACAGCTGTTACATTTTGTGAAGAATATGCAAAGGTGCTTTGATAATCTGATGTCCATTCTCCCAATGATGAATCCCAGTTAAATCCTTTCATTTCGATTATCATGTGAGTGAAAAAGTCATTGTCTTCACCAAAGGGAAGAAGGAGGTCATTTCTTGTATATCTGTTGTCAAAAGTGGTCTCCTCCTTATAAATTTCATTCCACTGGTTGGTTTCATTGTCCCAATCATAATAATCTAACGATTGTATATTATTTCCGCTATCATCAAATACATAAACTTGTTTTGAATAAATCATCCAAATACCGTTAATATTCATATTATAATTAAGGTTTTGTATTAACTGCCCTTTTATATCGTAGGTATTTTCATCTTTTCTATTAAGATCCCATGTCAAAGTGTTGTTTAGATCGTTTGCTGATGATTCCAGTGATATTATTAAGTTACCCTGAGAATCGTAAGTAGATTCAGTTTTTGAGCTTGGTTGCCATTGATTAGAAGTATAACTGTCCCAGTAATAATTTATATTTTGTGTTTCCTTGCCATTGGCATTGTATGTATAATCAGTTTTATATTGCGCTTCCAGTTGACTGGTGTTCTCATTTAAATATGAACCGATTTCCTGTAGCAGTTTACCATTGGTACCATATATAAGATCATATTGGGAATATTGAATTAAAATATTGTCGCTATCTGAATGATACGATTTTGATTGGGTCATATTTCCATTGGCATCGTAACTGTAGTTATACATTCCATTAACAGCAAATTGATTTGTATTTTCATCCAATTCGTAATAAATATCCTGAATTATATTCCCTTGGGTATCGTAGGAAAGATCAGATTTATAATAAAGGATTAACTGGTCTGTAGATTCGTCCAATTCATAATCAAGCGACTGAATCACATTCCAGTTTCCATCGTATATAAACTCCGCTTTATAGTCTGTTATCCACTGACTTGTAAAATCATCCCATTCTACATTTGTGAAACTGTCCAATCTTTGTTTAATGGCTTGTGCAGATTTCAATTGAACCTCCTGGTTTTTAAAATTAATTCTTCGTTGAAACGAATTATGTTCTTTGCTTTTTCCAAACATCCCGATTCGATTCTTCGAAAAGCTATCTTTCTTTTCATCAATTTGCTTTGCAGCATAGATACTTGTTGTTAAAAAAAGTAATCCTACTAAAAAGGTAAATTTTGATTTCATTATTCTATAATTTTAATTGATAATACTACTTTTCAATTTATTTCACCAATCCCTCCTTCACTGCCCACCCAACCAATTGCTGCGTATTGTTAAACCCGGTTTTTCGCAGCATATTCCGGCGGTGGGTTTGTACGGTACTTTTTGTAATTTCAAGTTTCTGCCCGATTGAGTTCGCTGGTAAAACATTTTGCCACCAGGTTTAAAACTTTCAATTCCGATTTGTTTATCGCTTTACCCATTTTTTATAAATTATAAGAGAAAATAAGACATTTAAATCTTCAATAAAGGTATGGTAGTGTAAATCCTGAAAAAATACCTACAACTGGGTATTTTTGAATGAAATAAAATTTTTATTGTAACAAGAAGAATTATGTGTAATTGGAAATCAGCTAATTAAACCATACGCCGTGGCATACCTATAGAGACCTGAAAAGTTTGAAATATCAAGCTTTTCGTAAATATTACGGCGGTGAGTATTTATTGTTAAACGGCATATATTCATGGCTTCGGAAATCTCGGAACTGGTTTTTCCCTGCACCAATAAAACTATGATTTCCTTTTCCCTCCGGGTTAGGAGGCAAAATTTCTGAAAATGCTTTTTCATCCAGTCCGTTTCATCCAGCGCGCTGTTAATTTTCTTTGCAATGTGGTTGAGTGCGTTAACTTCATTCACAATTAATATTAATTTACTAGCAACCGACTTGCCCGGTTCGTACAATAATTTAGCTGAAGCAAAATACCATTTATACGTTGAATTGCTTTTGCTCTTTACCCTATGCACAAAGTTATATACGAATGAAGGATCTTGTAACTTAAACATGCGCATATAAGTGGGTATTACAACGCTCATCTCTTCAGCAACAAAGAAACTCTGGAAATAATCGGGGCCCAGGTTTGCCAATTCATCAACACTAAGTTTCAGTATGTTGCACCCGCTTTTATTCATATACACAGTTGTCATAGTATTCAGGTCGGTTACCAAAACATTTCCGGGAATATCATCTCCAACCGATTCGATTGAAAATTCACCCTTGTGAATTTTACTTTCAAGTGTAAATACTTGTTGGCTAAAACTACCGGAAATCCCGATGTTTGTAAAATGTGTCTTCATTCTTCATGCTGTTTGTGGTCAAATCAAATACTTCTGCAAACTTCAACAAACCTGCAAAACCAGGATTTTTGAGTTTTTTAAGGATGTTTTTCCGGTGAGTTAAAACAGTATTTATCGAGGTAAATGTGAAAGCTGCAATCTCTGCACTGTTCATTCCGTTAGTTAATAAACCAATAATTTCCTTTTCTTTTTTTGTGAGTGCGGAAACCCGGGTCATATTTTCTTTAAAGAATTCTTCGTTTTCCAAAATCCGGTACAATTTTGTTTTAACATCGCCAAGGAGATTCAGGTTATACGAAAAAAGAACAATTTCTTTGGGGAAACCTTCATCCGACAAGTTTAGTTTGGCAAAATATAGAAGCCAGCCGGGATCTGTATCTAATTCGTTGGAAGTGCGGGAGAAAAAACTATATTCACTCTGATTTACCTTGTTACATAAAAATCCAGCGATTTCTATGGCTATTTTTTCCATTTCCACTTCAGAAATAGAATTGAAGATTTGTGGTGGTGATTGAGTGAAATTTTCTTGTAAAAAATTGTGTGGCAATTTATCAAGTTGTACAATTTTAATTTGTTCAGGGAACAAACTATTCAGATCAAATTTAATTGTATTCAAATTGCTAAATTTGCACATATTAATAGCTTTTCGCTTTAATCTTATTATTATCAAAAAGTTAATTATGAAACAATTATGTTCTAATTATTGTTTCATTTTTTAATAAATATTTTTAAGCATAATCTCAGTATTTTTTCTTATTATTTTTATTGTTTTGGACTGGGTAATTCTAAAAAAAGTAACCACATTTTAGGTTTTCACTACCGCAAAAAAATAAATATATCTTTGCACTCTGAAAAAATTTAAAACAAAAAATAGATGAAGGCATATGTATTTCCCGGTCAGGGAGCTCAATTCCCCGGTATGGGAAAAGATTTGTATGAAAATTCAGCAGAAGCAAAAGCTTTATTTGAAAAGGCAAATGAAATTCTGGGTTTCAGAATTACAGATATTATGTTTGAAGGAACGGTTGATGATTTAAAGCAAACAAAAGTAACGCAGCCTGCTATTTTTCTGCATTCAGTATTACTTGCCAAAACTTTGAAAGATTTTGCACCCGAAATGGTTGCCGGCCACTCACTGGGTGAATTTTCAGCTTTGGTTGCAAATGGCGTTTTAACATTCGAAGATGGCTTCAATTGGTTTATAAACGTGCTTTGGCAATGCAAAAAGCCTGTGAAATTGAACCTTCAACCATGGCTGCAATTGTTGGATTGGAAGATGAAATTGTAGAAGAAGTTTGCAAGTCAATAGATGAGGTTGTTGTTGCAGCTAATTATAATTGTCCCGGGCAGTTGGTTATTTCGGGTTCAGTTGCCGGAATTGATAAAGCTTGTGAAATACTTACAGAAAAAGGAGCTAAACGTGCATTAAAATTGGTTGTTGGAGGTGCTTTTCATTCTCCGTTTATGGAACCGGCGCGCGAAGAATTAGCCGCAGCAATTGAATCAGCATATTTTAGCCATCCAATTTGTCCGGTTTATCAAAACGTTGATGCATTGCCTGTTTCAGATCCGGAGATGATTAAAAAGAATCTTATTGCTCAGCTAACTGCACCTGTAAAATGGACTCAGATTGTAAAAAATATGATTGCTGATGGAGCTACTTCATTTACAGAAGTTGGTCCCGGATCGGTATTGCAGGGGCTGGTTAAAAAAGTTGACAGGGGTATGACTACAATTGGAATAAATAATTTTCAGGAGTAAAATTGATTCTATAGATATAAAAAAAATCCCGGTATCTCCGGGATTTTTTTTATTCAAAATCTTTGTTCTGTAGTAGCCTGTAAATGGTTGACTTTCCAATTCCTAATTTCGAAGCTACCAATCGCACATTATGATTGTATTTGTTCAGAAAATGTTTTATTATTTCATTGTTATATTCCTCAAGGGTTTTTTCGCTGGCCAGTAAATTTTGTACACTGTCATCAATATTCAGATTAAGATGATTCGCCTTTATAACACTTTTGTTTGTCATAACACAGGCTAGTTCCATAACCGCTTTCAATTCCCTAATGTTACCTGGGAAATGATATGATAATAATAATTTTTTTGCTTCGTCAGAAATGTCTTTTGATTCCATTTCATTTTCTCTGCAAAATTCGTTTACAAAATGTTTTGCAAGCAAAATAATATCATTTCCCCTGTCTTTTAACGGAGGAAGTTCGATTGGCAACCCAAGTAAACGGTAATATAAATCCTTTCTGAATTTTCCTTCAGCAACAAGGTTATTCAGGTTTTTATGGGTTGCAGTAATTATTCTAACATCAAGCGGAATCGTTTCGTTTCCACCTACACGAACCAATTCCCGCTCCTGGATTACCCGTAATAATTTAGCCTGTAAATTTATATCCAGATCTGCAATTTCATCCAAAAAAAGGGTTCCAGAATTAGCCAATTCAAATTTTCCAATTTTACGTCCATCGGCACCGGTAAAAGAGCCTTTTTCATGGCCAAATAATTCACTTTCAATTAACCCATCAGGAATAGCCGAAACGTTTACCGCAACGAATGGTTTATTGCTTCGTTTTGAATTGTAATGAATACCTTTTGCTACCAATTCTTTCCCGGTTCCGGTTGCCCCTGAAATCGATACAGATATCTGAGTTTGAGTAGCTTTGTCCATCAATTCAAAAACATGTTCTATTTCACGACTGCTACCTTTTATAAGGTTTCTGAAGTTATATTTTTCTTTAACCGCATCTTTTAAAAGTATATTTTCGGTTTTTAACTGGTCAGAACGATAAATATTTTTAATGATGTTGGTCAACTTTTCCCTGGTATCGGGCGCTTTCATAATATAATCATAAGCACCGTTTTTCATCAGGTCTATTGCGGTAGTAATGTTTTCCTGCGCCGAAATAACGATAACATTGGTGTCTGGTCTTCTTTTCTGAATTTTAGTCAGTACATCAAAACCTGTCATATCCGGGAGGGTGTAGTCAAGCGTAACAACATCAGGATTTTCATCTAAATGTGCTAAAAAATCTCGCCCGTTATGAAACATTTTTACCTGGTAACCATCGTCAACCAGTTGTTTCTTTATCATTTGTGCATAGAGGACATTGTCCTCAACAACAAATATTTTGTATCTCATATTGTTATTGGAGTAGTTTGTTTTTATTTTAAAAGCTAAAAATACAAAATTTTAGTACAATTACCTTATGATAAGCAATTATCGGGATGTTACAATTTAATTGGGGCCTGTTTCAAAGAAATCATAAACCATTAAACTCATTTTATTGGTTTTTGGCAGATATGAAATTTAAACCGGAAATTACTGATAAGTTTTATTAAATTTTTTATTTATTGGAGATCAACAAAAACACATATAAAAAATCATTCTTTTAAGGTGTTGATGTTTAGTGTTGTAAGTGATAAAAATACATCAGGATACGGTGCAATGTGGCGTGGAAAGCTAAAATGCCCTTATTTTTCAAAGCCAAATTTACCAGTTAAACCTTATTGTTTAAAAAAGAAATTCATATTTTACAGGCTCAGAAAAATGAAATAAAAGATGAAGTATAAGGCATTTCACAGATTAGCATACGGGTTATACATTGTTGCAACAAATATTGGTGAAAATAAATATGGATACATCGGGAATACTGTATTTCAGGTTACGTCAGAACCTTCACAAATTGCAATAAGTTGCCATAAAAAAAATTTCACGACAGATAAAATTATCGAAAGCGGGAATTTTTCAGTTTCAATTTTGAAAAAAGAAGTAAATACCTCGCTTATTGGTGAATTTGGATTTATGTCGGGAACTGATATAAATAAATTCCGCAATATTGAAACAATAACTTCTGTTACCGGAACTCCTATTATAGTAGATTCATCGGTAGCCTGGTTTGATTGCAAGGTTACCCAAACCGTTGATGTAGGCTCGCATATTCTTATTATTGGTGAAGTACTGGATAGTGAACTGATTTCGGGAGAAGAGCCTTTAACTTACGCATACTATCGCGAGAAATACAAGATGTTATCACCAAAAAACTCGCCAACGTACATTGAAAAAGATAAGTTAGATGCTGAGCCGGAGCCAGATAAAGAAGAGAAAGTTGCTGATATAAAAGAAAAATCAGAAACTAAGAATGAAAACAACTTAACCAAATTTACCTGTGGTGTTTGTGGATTTCAATATGATCCGGAAGAAGGTGATCCAACTGAAGGAATTCCTCCCGGAACACCATTTGAAGATTTACCTGATGACTATCGCTGTCCGATTTGTAATGCAGGTAAAGAATATTTCCGAAAGAATTCTTAACTGAATTTCGTACTAATAAGTTTGATAAACTCGTCTCGTGTAGCGGTTTTTTGAAAAGCACCTGTAAAATCTGATGTGGTTGTAATTGAATGCTGCTTTTGAATTCCGCGCATTTGCATACATAAATGCTGTGCCTCAATAACCACCGCAACTCCAAGCGGGTTGAGGGTGTTCTGAATGCACTCTTTTATTTGTAAAGTGAGTCTTTCCTGCACCTGCAACCTACGGGCAAAAACATCAACAACCCGCGCAATTTTGCTTAACCCGGTAATGGTTCCATTGGGAATATAAGCAACATGTGCTTTGCCAAAAAAAGGTAATAAATGGTGTTCGCACATCGAATAAATTTCAATATCCTTTACAATTACCATTTGGCGATAGTCTTCTTTAAACATAGCCGACTGAAGAATTTGAACCGGGTCGGTTTTGTATCCCTGCAGTAAAAATTGCATCGCTTTGGCTACTCTTTCAGGTGTTTTATCAAGTCCTTCGCGGGTTATATCTTCACCAATTAGTTCTAATATACCTGCATAATTTTTCGAAAGTTCGCTGGTTGTAAACTCGTCGTAAACTTCAATCTTCTCGTAATTATTTGCACTATCAATTTTAGGCGAACACATATTTTTATGATTTTATTTCATACAAAGATTAACTTTTTTTGCTGAAATCAGTATGAAAGTTTAGATGGTTTTTGAATTCGGAGAGATATACTAATCTTATAATATGAAGATATTAATTGTTGCTGCCACTTGGATGGAAGTGAAATTGTTGTTGGAAGAGATGAAATTGGTGGATGAAAAAAGTCATTTACTGAAAGAGTTTAAATTTGATGATTGTGTAGTTGATATTTTGATTTCAGGAATTGGTACCACATTCACAACCTTTCATTTAACTAATACTTTAAAAGAAACTCAATATCAATGTGTAATTGATATTGGAATTGCCGGGAGCCTTACCAGCGAACTAAAAATTGGCGATGTTGTAAATGTTATTTCGGAGGAGTTTGCCGACCTGGGAATTGAAAAAGAAAATGAGTTTCTAACACTTTTCGAAACCGGATATATAGAATTGGATGAATTTCCTTTTGAAAACGGAGTTCTTAAAACTTCAAATTCAACCGGCATTTTCGATTTAAAGAAGGTGAAAAGCATAACAAGTAACAAAAGCCACGGCAGCAAATCGAGCATTGATCATATCAAAGGAAAATATACTGCGCAGGTTGAATCGATGGAGGGGGCAGCAGTTATCTATGTTTGTAAATGGTTTGGTATTCCATGTTACCAAATCAGGGCAATTTCAAATTATGTTGAACCACGTGATTCGGCACAATGGAATATACCGTTAGCGCTTGAAAATCTTAAAAAATCGGTATTGGAAGGATTGAAAAAACTAACTGTTCCGGTTAGTTGACTTTTATTTCAGATCATTTATATGAAATTTATTGTACAAAACCTCAAATTACCAATGATAAAAGATTAAGATTATTGTAACTTATACTGTTAATATTTTTGTGGAATAAAAAAGATCATTTTATTTTGCTGTTAGTACAATAAAAAATGAAGAAAGAAGTTTTGAACTGTAAGGCCACATTTTCAGAAAGCAGTTTTTTACTGATTCAAACAAAACCACTTGAATAATGATAGTTGTTACTGGTGCAGCCGGATTTATAGGCAGTTATTTAGTTGGAAAACTCAACGAGTCAGGTTTCGATAACCTAATTTTAGTCGACAAATTTGATGAACCCGATAAAGATTTAAATTTGTTGCATAAAAAGTATCAGAAATTTATTGATCGTGATGATTTTTTCAAATGGTTGATAAACAATTCAAGCAAAGTGAAATTCATTTTTCATTTGGGTGCCAGAACAGATACGGTTGGGCAGGAACCAGATTTGTACCAGCAACTTAATTTAATTTATTCGCAACGCCTCTGGAATATTTGTTCTGAAATCCAGGTTCCTTTAGTTTACGCCTCATCGGCTGCTACCTATGGAAATGGGGAGGTGGGTTTCTCTGATGCTCACAAAAACATATCGAATTTACGGCCATTAAATCTTTATGGGTGGTCGAAACATGATTTTGATGTTTGGGCGTTGAAACAGGTTCGTACTCCTCCTTTTTGGGCTGGAATGAAATTCTTTAATGTTTATGGCCCGAATGAATATCATAAAGGAAGAATGGCCTCTGTGGTTTTACATGCTTACAAAACAATAAAGGAAACAGGGAAAATGGAGTTATTCCGTTCTCATCATAAAGATTATGGAGATGGAGAACAAAGCCGCGATTTTGTTTTTGTTGATGATATTGTTGATGTGATGATGTTTTTCATGGAAAACCAGAGAGATACAGGTATTTATAACGTTGGTACCGGAAAGGCACGCTCATTCCTTGATTTAACCACAGCGGTTTTTAATAGCATGAAGCTGAATCCCGAAATATCTTTTATTGATACCCCTGTTGATTTGAGGGGGAGATACCAATATTTTACCGAAGCCAAAATTGAAAAACTCCGAAGAATTGGTTACAAAAAAGATTTTACTGAATTGGAATATGGGGTAGAACAGTATGTTGCTAAATATTTAATGACAGAAACCTGTTTCTGATTTATTTTCAGCCCTAATATATTCTAATCTCAAAATCATCAATGTAAAGCGATGATCCTTTAATGTTCCATAAGTACAATCCTAATTCGTAATTATCACTGTTAACTTTCGGAAGTTTAAACAGTAAACTAATCTTTTCCCAGGTATTTTTGTTTTTCAAAAGGTTTTGTAAATCAGTTGTTTGGTAATAAATATGTTCATCACCTTCTCTTACGTCAACAACAAGTTTAACATCATTAATTGTATCATAACGAAACCAGGATTGAAAGTAAAGTAGTCGTTCCTTTTCTTTTAATTCAGGTAAATTCTTTGTTGAATATGTTATTCCGTATTTCATATCTTGTGTTAACGTTCCTGCGTGGTTGCCAGAGTAAAAAACATCAGAAGTTGATGTTACATTACTCCAGCCTTCGGATGCCGCCGTTTCGTAATCCATAATTTTTTCCAAAACAGGAGTCATTTCGTTTAATCCAAGAAATTGACCAAGATTCTGATCGTTATCTTTTTCGTTGTGTCTGCAAATTAATATATTACCATTATCCCATACCCGGCTGATTTTTGATATTATTTCAGGATAATGAGCATAAACATCAGAAATGAAAAACTCATTTTGCATCACAATATAATCGTAATCCCATTTTAATGCATTCTTTATGTTTTCGCCGTTTATATTCATTACTGAATAACCTTTTCTGTTCATTAGTATAAAAGGAATATTTGGAGCATATCCCGGAACAACCAGCATTTTAGCATTCTCGGGAATGTTCAACGAATCTAAATAAGCTGCTGTTCCCGTAAAGTTGTTGATGGTTGCCATTGTTTTATCGCCGGAATTAGTATTTCTTCTGGTATGTTGCGTGCCAACAGCATTATAAGCGAGCATTATTCCAACTATTAAAATAAAACCCGTAAAAATTATTGTTGCAAGTTTTGTTTGTGGTTTCGGAATCACAGACAAAATGAAAGTAAACAGCATGATTACCGGCAAAAAGAATGTATCAAGAAAATAGTAATCGTGTGCCGGAAACTGGCGAATCATCAATATTGTAAATAAAAAACAGCCAATAAAGATGATGGAGGTAAGATGTAAAATTTCTTTTGAGACACGCGAAAAGTCCGCTTTTTTAATGATTATGGCGAAAAAGAAAAAAACAATTAACAAAAGAAAAACGATATAATGAATGGTTGAAAAATATTGTGTGCTCCATTTTTCTTTTACCGTTTGTACTATTTCAATAAAACTTTGAAAGCTTGAAGCTGGCATAAAATAATTCAGAAAAACGGAACCATATTTTTCTCTTAAATAACCATTATAGAAAAAGAAAAATAGCAGTGTCCCTATCGAGATTAGTACCGGAATAATTTTAGGTTTTAACCTGGTATTACTCTTTTTAACAGGCGAATAAATTCATACCCAAATAGTGCAATTAATGGAATTGCAAATGTTGTTCTGCTGAGCGCTGCAAGTGTAATAAACAATAAAGTTAAATTGAAATGTTTGTTTTTACCTGACTGTAAAAAACGGGCATAAAAATAAATTCCAATAAAAGCATTTGAAAGTGACGGAATAGTTGGTAAGAAACCGGCCTGGTAATAAACGAAAACCGGTGAGGTTGCAGCAAGAATAGTAATTAGTAAGGAATTTAAAAAGTTATGGGTTAACACATTAGCAAACTGAAAAAGAAAAAACAGACCAACAAAACTGTAAAGTAGCAGGTATAACCGAAAAATCCAAGGTGAAGATTTTCCGGTTAATTTCATAAAAATAGCAGGTATATAATCGTGAATCGGAAAATCAACTGCTGTAATACTCTCTTTGGAGGGAACCTTCCAGTTGTTAGGAAACTGATGATTTAAAACAAATGTTTCAGGCTTAAAAAAATTAAGATCATTTTCAGCAAAACGCAAAGCAATTGCATATCTGTCGGCCTGCGCCCATGCATGAATATGTGAGGGAAATTCGTTGATGTAATTTTTTTGAAAAACTATTCCAAGAATAACAATTATAAGTGCAGCTGTTATGTTTTTATGGATTTTCTTCATTTACTATTGTTTGCAACAACATGTTAATAATGAAATAAATAAGGTGTAACTTGAAGTGTTTTTATTTCGTGTAAAAATCAATTACCTTTTTTATGGATTCTTTGCAAACAGGGCAAAATTCATTAGCAATATTGCTTTTCATTCTACAATCCATAAACGGACTGTAGATTCCTGTAGTCATATAACCTCCGCCTTCAAAAACACCAACGGTTTTGTCATATTTTTCAATGCGTGGCGTTGGAATTGGCACTGAATCCGGCACCATGTTTTTCCATTTTGAACTAAAATTTACAAGCGTAGTTAAGTTTGGTTCCCAGGGCTCCACTTCAAGATTATAGAAATCTTCATAAGCAACTGTTGAACTGTAATATTCATCTCCCAATCCTGCAAATCCATGTCCGAATTCATGCACAAAAACTTCTTTTGTCAATTTGTTATCTGATGTGCAAACGGTTATGAAATTATAAAAACCCCCGCCGCCGTACCTTTCAGTATTCACTAAAACATATATCTGGTCGTAAGGAACAAGCGATGCAGCGTCATAAACTTTGCTCATGTCAGTTGTTGTTAAATATCTGGGTAAATTGAATGTATAAAAAGAAGAATTGAAATGGGTGTTTTTATAAATATTTTCGCCAGGTACATCTGTTCCCGATTCTTCAGATGGTGTAAAAATGGCGGTTATATTAAATTTATTTTTTTCAGATTTAAATGGCTCTTCGCTAAATAAATAACCTGCTGTTCGATTCACATCGTCGTAAAATTTTTGTTTTTCGTTTTCAGTATAACCCTCTGCCAGAACAACAATATCAATTTTTACTTCCGGTTTACCATTTTTTAAAACTTGTTGTGTTTCATATTGCAATGGTTTTTCATCCAGAATAAAGTAATCATCCGGGTTGATCTCGGTTGAATAAATGGTTTCAAACTTCCCGTTTCGCTGTCGGGCATCTATCAAAAGTTTTATATTGCGTTTGGGAAATGGAAAAATTGCTGCCTGGTAAAATGTTCTGTTGGTACTTTTTGCTTCAGCCGTAGTTTGCCATTCCTGGAAAAGTGTGTTAAAACCTTTAGAAAATAGTAGACTGTCAGATTTCGAATCAAAAACCCTAAATCGGTAACTCCCATAGTTAAAACTGTCGATCAAATTTTTCTTCGAACCGCCCCAGAAAGATTCCTTTTTCATTTGTACCGGGTAAACTTCAACTTCAGTTTTATTTCCGCCAAGCAAAAAATCGAAACGAAGTGATTGATTTTTGAAATACTTACTGTAATCGTTCTGTGAAATGGATAAAAAAGGTAAAATGAGCAAAAGTATAAGGATCTTCAGTTTCATTTCGGTAGCATTTACTATTTTTGGATGAAAATAATAATAATCGGCTAACGGCATGAACTCTCCCGGAATTTAAATTTAACTCCAGGTTCGATTTAATCTATTATTTGCTTAAGTGTGAAGGTTCATGCAAGATCAAAATTAAAATGAATAACGTTTATAATTTTTTACTTGAATATTTTCGTGAAATTGAAGGTGTAAATCAATTTGCAAAACCGTTTTCAGCATTATTGTGCATAATAATTATTGTAATTATAGCATGGTTTTCTCATTTTCTTACTCGTCAGGTAATTTTAAGAATTGTTGCAAGAATAGCCCGGAAAACCAAAACAGACTGGGACGATATTTTGGTTAAAAACAAGGTCTTTAATGGATTGGCTCACCTGGTTCCGGCTTTAATAATATATTATACTGCCGGCTTTTCATATCCTCCAATCCATCAGGATGTAAGTGAATTAAGCCAGTCGGTTTTGTCAGAGTTATCAAAAGAATATTACTTTGGACTTGAGGGAATTCTGTTGAAAATAGCAAAGTTTTATTTTACCATAATAGTTGTTTATGTTGGAAACACGATATTGAATTCCGGGATGGAAATTTATAATACTACCGAGTATGCTCACCATCGGCCGGTAAAGGGCTATGTTCAGTTAATTAAAATTTTGCTCTTCTTTATGGCGGGAATTATGATTGTTTCCGTTTTAATTAACCGCGATCCCACTGTATTACTTGCAGGTTTGGGAGCAATAGCAGCAGTTTTGCTTTTGGTATTTAAAGATACCATTCTTGGTTTTGTTGCATCAATTCAGCTTTCGGCCAACGAAATGGTAAAAATTGGCGACTGGATTGAAATGAAAAGTCACGGTGCAGACGGAACAGTGACCGACATTACTTTAAATACGGTTAAAGTTCAAAATTGGGATAAAACAATATCCACAATTCCTACCTATTCTCTTGTTGCCGAGTCGTTTAATAATTGGAAAGGAATGGAAGAATCGGGTGGGAGAAGAATTAAACGTGCCGTTTATATTGATACAGGTACGATTAAACTTTGTGATACGGCAATGTTAGGTCGGTTTGAAAAGTTTCTGCTTATTCGCGACTATGTGAAGCAAAAGGAGAAAGAAATAAAAGAATTTAATGAAAAGAAAAACATAGCTGATGAAGACGTAATAAGTGGAAGGCGCCAGACAAATGTTGGGGTTTTCAGAAAATATCTTGAAGTATATCTCCAACAGCACCCGATGATTAACCAGGAAATGACATTTTTGGTACGTCAGCTACATCCTACTTCAAAAGGATTGCCTATCGAAATTTATGTTTTTTGTAAAGATAAAGCCTGGGCGAACTATGAATCAATACAAGCTGATATTTTTGATCATATTTTCGCTGTTATTCCTGAATTTGAGTTGCGTGCATATCAGGAACCATCAGGATCAGACTTTTTGAAGGTATTTGAGAAATAGAACCCCTATATAATTACCAATTTCATTTTTACTGATTTTGAATGATTTGTTACAGATTGTTATAAATACCATGTTTTTAAGCATGAATATTTAACATTTGTAGATTTTTGATACTTTTGTTTTATAATTTGTAATTTAACGGATAACAGTAAAAATGATAAATAAAGAGTATTTGGAACTGGCTGCGGAAATTGATGAGCTTGATGAGAAAATTTTAAAACTGATCACAAAAAACGCTCGTATTCCGTTTCTTGAAGTGGCACGTGAGTGTGGTGTTTCAGGAGCAGCAATTCATCAGAGAGTTCAACGTTTATTTAATATGGGTGTTTTAACGGGCAGTGAGTTTATTGTCAGTCCACAAAAATTAGGATATACAACCTGTGCTTACATGGGAATTTATCTTGACAAAGCAAAGTATCACATACAGGTTGTACAGGCGCTTCGAAATATTCCAGAGGTAGTTGAATGCCATTATACTACAGGGCAATATGCTATTTTTATTAAAATTCAGACAAAAACGAATAAACACCTCAAACGAATTATTGACGATGAATTACAGGAAATAGAGGGGATTGCAAGAACAGAAACATTTATTTCCTTAGAACTTGATTTTAAGAGGCAAGTGCCAATAAAATAATAAAGGGCTGGAATTTTCCAGCTCTTTATTATTTTATCTATTGCTCGTCTTTGTAAACAAAATCATAAGACTCATCGTGCTGACTTAAGTCAAGTCCAATTTTCTCACCGTGAGGCGAGATTCTTAAGGGAACGATAAGATCAGTGATTTTATACATTAACAGTGAGCCTCCAAAAGTAAATACTCCGACAATTACAAGAGCCAATAAATGAAACAAGAATGTTCTGATTTCACCATGAATCAATCCTACATCATTGGCAAATATTGCAGTCATAATCATACCTACAATTCCACCCATTCCGTGTGCCGGAAATACATCAAGGGTATCGTCAAGCGTGGATTTGCTTCTTAATGTAATGGCATAATTACTTATAATAGCAGCAATTACACCTATAAATATACTCGAACCAACATTTACAAAACCTGCTGCAGGGGTAATTGCTACTAACCCTACAACAAGTCCGATAGATGCGCCAACGGCCGATGGTTTTTTTCCCTTTGCTGCATCAAAAAATATCCAGGTTAACATAGCTGCTGCTGATGCAGTGTTCGTATTCATTAGAGCAGTTGCAGCTACTCCATCAGCGGCAAGAGCAGAACCTGCATTGAATCCAAACCATCCGAACCACAACATTCCGGCACCCAATAATATGTAAGGTATATTTGCCGGTTTAAATTCTTTATTGGCGTCTTTTCTTCTTCCTAAAAATATGGCCCCAGCTAATGCTGCAAATCCAGCCGACATGTGAACTACTGTTCCTCCAGCGAAATCAAGAACGCCCCAATTTCTTAAAAATCCGTTTGGATGCCAGGTCCAGTGCGCCAGAGGAGCATATATAAACAAAACAAATAAAACCATAAATAACATGTATGCTCTAAATCTGACTCTTCCTGCAAATGAGCCTGTAATAAGAGCAGGTGTAATAATGGCAAATTTTAACTGAAACATTGCAAATACTGCCAGCGGAAACGTAGGAGCAAAATCAGGATGTGTTCCAGCGCCTACGCCTTTAAACATGAAAAAAGTAGCCGGGTTTCCAAACAAACCGGTACCTTCTCCTCCAATGCTTTCTCCAAAAGCAATGCTAAAACCTACAACTACCCATAAAACACTTACAATTCCCATGGCTATAAAACTTTGAAGCATGGTAGAAATAATGTTTTTTGGTTGAACCATGCCGCCGTAAAAAAATGCCAGGCCGGGTGTCATAAGCAACACAAGTCCGGTTGCAGTTAACATCCATGCTGTGTCACCAGCGTTCAGGTTAGTTGTATCCTGATTTGCAAGTCCCGAAGGAATAATAATGCCCAGTATTGCTGCCACAATTAAAAGTGCCAACATGAGCCACCAACTCGTGTTATTTTTCATCGATTTAAGTTTTAAATATTTGCTGTCTGCGTGTAAAAGTAATATTAATGTGTCAAATATCAATTATTATGAAAATAAATTGGAAAAAAGAAAAAATAGATGTATTGATATTAACATTTTGATAACAAATATTGTGAAATAGTCATTTATTAAATAATTGTATTCATTATTGTCACATAAAGGGAAATGAATTGGAAAAAAGTTAGATTCATAGCTACTTTTTGTATTTTTATTGGAAATTTGTACATTATGACATTGCGAAATAAGTTAGACGAAGTTGATTTAAAAATTCTGGATATTATTACAAAAAATGCACGAATTCCTTTTAAAGATGTGGCTGTTGAAGTTGGCATTTCAAGGGCAGCAGTTCATCAGCGTGTAAATCGTATGATGGACCTTGGTGTAATAGTTGGATCGGGCTATCATATTGATCCTAAAAAAGTAGATTTCAGAACGTGTACATATATTGGTATTTTTTTGGAGAAGGGAGGACTTTTCACCGAAGTTGTTGAACGGCTTGAAAGCATTCCTGAAATTGTTGAATGTCATTATACTACGGGTGCATATGCAATATTTATTAAAGTTTATGCAAAAGATAACGAGCATTTAAAGAAGATTTTGAGCGGACAGATTCAGAAAATACCTGGTGTGGCAAGTACAGAAACTTTTATTTCACTTGAAGAATCTTTCAAAAGAACCATTCAGGTTCACGAGTGATGTCGCTGTCGTAGCGCCTCATAAATCATCAATGCAGCTGAAACTGAAACATTCAGTGATTCAATATTCCCAAGAATTGGGATTTTCACTTTTTCATGAGCCAGATTTAATATAGCCTGTGAAATACCATCTTCTTCTGAGCCCATTACAATTGCAGCAGGCATTTTAAAGTTTGTATCTGTATAAATTTTATTGCCTTTTTCAGTGGCTGCAAAAATCCTTATTCCTGATTCAACCAGATATTGAACCGATTTAACCAGATTTTTAACTTTACACACCGGCACATAATGTAAAGCTCCCGCCGAAGTTTTCATCGCATCAGCACCTATTCTGGCCATACCTTTTTCAGGAATAATTATAGCATCAACACCTCCACACTCAGCAGAGCGTGTAATGGCGCCGAAATTTCTAACATCAGTTATTTGATCAAGTACAAGAATCAATGGATCTTTTCCCATTTCAAACAGTCCGGGAAGTAAAACTTCGATATTGTTATATTCAATGGGTGAGATAAATGCGAGTACGCCCTGGTGATTTTTTCGCGTAAGCCGGTTTATTTTCTCTAATGGAACTTGCTGAACAGGAATATTATGTTCTTTAATTAACGGTTGAAGTTGTTGAAATAATTCATTGCTTAATCCTTTTTTTACCAATATTTTTTCAACGGTGCGTCCGTTATTAATAGCTTCAATTATAGCTCTGGTACCAAAAATAAAGTCATCATTACTCATTACCAGTTCTTTTTTGTTTTCCAGGTCTCCAATTCTTCGTTTTCAGACTCCCACTTTTCAAGCATTTTTTCCAGTTGATTTTTTAATTGTTCGTATTTTTTAAATACTGAATCATCCAATTGCTCGGGCATGGCGAGTTGTTGGTGCAGTGATTCACTTTCGTTTTCTAAATGATGAATCTCGTTTTCAGTATTTAATACTTGTTTTTCAAGCCTGGAAATGTTTTTGCTAATCTCCTTTCGCTTTTCAAAGCTAAAATTACTATTTGTATTTTTTATTGTTGTTGCAGATTTTTGATTGTTTTTGTTTCTGGTTTCAAGTTCCCTCAAATTATCCATCTTCTTTTTTTGCAGAAATTCATAAATTCCTCCGAGATGTTGCTTTATCCTTTTATTTCGGAATTCGTAAACGCAGGTTACAAGTCCATCTAAAAATTCACGGTCATGAGAAACAACTAAAATTGTTCCATTGAAATTATTTAAGGCATTTTTTAGGATTTCTTTTGAACGAATATCAAGATGGTTAGTGGGTTCATCCAAAACTAAAAAGTTTACAGGTTCCAGCATTAATCGAATCATTGCTAACCTTGTTTTTTCTCCACCGCTTAAAACTTTTACTTTCTTGTCAGCGTCTTCACCTGAAAATAGGAAAGAGCCAAGAATATCTCTTATTTTTGTTCTTATCTCACCAACAGCAATTTCATCAATTGTTTCAAAAACAGTCAGATCTTCTTTAAGCAGTTGTGCCTGGTTTTGAGCAAAATACCCGATTTTTACATTGTGTCCAAGTTTTAATTCTCCCTGGTATTCAAGTTCCTGCATAATTATCCTCGCAAGTGTAGTCTTGCCTTCTCCGTTTCTTCCCACAAATGCTATTCTATCGCCATTTTCAATAGCAATATCAACATCATTTAAAACCAGGTTTTGGCCATATTTTTTCGAAATGTTTTTTGCTTCTGCAACCACTTTTCCTGATCGGGGAGCTGGCGGGAAATTTAACTTCAAAGTTGCATTATCTTCCGGATCAATTTCAATTCTGTCGAGCTTTTCCAGTTGCTTTATCCTGGATTGTACCTGAACTGCTTTTGAAGCTTTATATCTAAAGCGTTCAATGAACTTTTCAGTTTCATCAATCATCTTTTTCTGGTTAGTATAAGCTGCCAGTTGAATTTCCTTTTGTTCCGCTTTCCATTCAATAAACCTGGAATAATTCATTTTCTGGTCCGTTATTTTTCCAAGGGAAATTTCGATGGTTCTGTTGCAAATGTTGTTAAGAAAGGCCTTGTCATGAGATACTAAAATAATGGCTCCTCTGTAATTTTTAAGAAAGTCCTCCAACCATTCAATTGACTCAATGTCAAGATGGTTTGTTGGCTCATCAAGCAGAAAAACATCCGGTTTTTTTAAGAGTAATTTTGCCAGTTCAACACGCATTCGCCATCCGCCACTAAATTCCGAGGTAGGTCGGTTAAAATCCGATCTTTCAAACCCAAGCCCAACTAATGTTTGTTCCAGTTCAGCTTCATAGTTGTCTCCACCCAGCAAAGTATATCGTTCGTTTAACTCGGTGAGTTTATCTAATTTTTTTAAAAACGCATCCGAATGATAATCCTCTTCTTCAGTTATTTCAATATTGAGTTGTTTGATATTATTCTCAAGATAAATTAATTCTTCAAACGCCAGGACAGTTTCGTCTTTTAGTGTTCTTGAATCTGAAAGTTTCATTTGCTGTGGTAAATAACCGATAGTTGTGTCTTTGGGAACTGATATAATTCCACTGGTCGGAGTTTCTATCCCGGAAATGAGTTTTAGCAACGTTGATTTTCCGGCTCCATTTTTACCAATAAGCCCAATTCTATCCTTAGGATTGATTAAAAAGCCAATATCCTTAAGTAATTCAAACCCACCGAAATTTAAACTAATCTTGTCAAGAGAAATCATTGAAATACTAATAAAAGTGGGCAAAGATAATGAAAATTCAAAAGCCTGTGATTTAAAAATAATTTTTGATTTTTGAGATTTTAGCGTGGAAACTTGAGTTTATAAAAAGAAGGAAGGGGAAAGAACTATGGACGCTTTTTGAAGATGATTGATGATTTACAAACCCCTAAACACAAAACCAATCATAAATACAGAAGTTACTTTCCCCTTTTAAGTTTTATTATAGAAATAAAACCAACCATTAAATCAGTAGCAAATATAAGTAAAAATGATCCGTCCCTGAAAATCATTCTTATCATAAAATTAGGAATTTAAGCTAAATGCTGTTTCTTTTCCCTAAATGGGAAAATCATTTTTCATATGGGAAGGATCTGATGTGTTTTTACATTATATGGTAGTTTCAAAGCATTATATTTGCGAAAAAAATTGTGGGAAGGAAAAAAAATAAGCCATTCTTTGAAAATGTTACCATTGAAGATATTGGTGCTGAAGGGAAAGCCCTGGCAAGGGTAAATGACTTGGTAATATTCACAAAGTACACGGTTCCTGGAGACATTGTTAATTTACAGGTTACAAAAAAGAGAAAGAAGTATGCAGAGGCTGTAGTTACTAAATATTTGGAGTTTTCACCTGACAGAGTTGAAGCTTTTTGTGAGCATTTTGGAGTTTGTGGAGGATGCAAATGGCAATACCTTCCTTATTCAAAACAATTATCGTATAAACAAAAACAGGTTGCTGATCAATTAAAACGTATCGGGAAAATAAAGTTGCCCGATATAATGCCCATTTTAGGTTCTTCTAAAAGTGAGTTTTACAGAAATAAGCTTGAATTTACTTTCTCAAACAAACGCTGGCTTGAAAAAAATGAAAGGTTTGAAAATGAGACAGAATTTAATGGTCTTGGTTTTCACATACCAGGACTATTTGACAAAGTGTTGAACATAAAAAAGTGCTGGCTTCAACAAGAACCCTCGAATAGGATTCGGAATTTTATTTATGATTATGCATTAAAAAATAAACTGCCTTTTTTTGATATCAAAAAACAAGAGGGATTTTTGCGTACGTTAATAATAAGAACAAGTTCTACAGGGGAAGTAATGGTGATTTTGTCATTTTTCTACGAAAATTCCGAATTAAGAAATGCCCTTCTCAACAATTTAGTAAACAACTTTCCTGAAATAACTTCATTAATGTATGTGATAAATAGAAAAGGAAACGATACAATAACTGATCAGGAAATTCATCTTTATCATGGACGTGATTTTATTTTGGAAAAAATGGAAAATCTTCAGTTCAAAATAGGTCCTAAAAGTTTTTATCAAACAAATTCAGAACAAGCACATAATTTGTACAAGGTTGCACGGGAATTTGCCATGTTAAAGGGAAATGAAGTAGTTTACGATTTATATACAGGGACCGGTACCATTGCAAATTTTGTTGCTGATAAAGCCAGGAAAGTAGTAGGAATTGAATATATTCCGGAAGCAATAGAAGATGCTAAAGTTAATGCTAAACTCAACGATATTAATAATGCGTTCTTCTATTCCGGTGACATCAAAACGGTACTTAATGATAATTTTGTTAATGAAAACGAAAAACCAGATGTCATAATTACCGATCCGCCAAGGGCAGGAATGCATACCGATGTTGTTGACACAATCAAAAAATTAGGAGCATCAAAAATAGTTTATGTAAGCTGTAATCCTGCAACACAGGCGCGCGATCTTGCATTGTTGGATGATGATTATTATGTATCGAAAATTCAACCGGTAGATATGTTCCCTCATACTCATCATGTTGAAAATGTTGTATTACTTGAAAAAAAGTAAAACAATTATTTTAAACTGATTATTTTGAAGTAATGATAAGTTCAGAATATGTTGATTCCGGACTTTAATTGAACAAAATATAAACCCATTTTTTGTTTGGCATTTTTTTTGCCTCATAAGGATGAAATTAAATTTACAGATATCCTAAATTCAAACAAAAATGAAAAAAATAATTGTAATGCTGTTTGCTGCATTGCCCTTGTTGCTTGCAGCACAAGATGATTGTAATTTTTTTGAATATCGAAAAATCAAGATTGAAAAAACCGAAATTAATACCCCACAAAGCGATTTTAGTCCCATTATTGTAAAAAATCAGTTATGGTACTCCGCTTATACTCAGGAAGAAATAAAAAAACTTTCAGAAGGAAATTCAAGGAATGTATTTTACAATATGTTTAGTTCGCCAATAGATAAAGATGGGAATATTGGTTCAAATAAACAACCGGAATTAGAGGAAATAAGTTCAGGTTATCATGCCGGTCCTGTTTCTTATTGTGAAAAAACCAATGAGTTGTTTGTTACATTAAGCAATTTTGACAATCCGGAAATTCGAAACCGGGTTTACAGAAAAGCGGAGGTACGTCTTAAAATTGTTGTTGCCAAAATCATTAATGATGAATGGCAGATTGTTGGAGAATTTCCTTTTAATGATCCAACTTATTCTGTTGGTCATCCTTCAATTTCTGCAACCGGAGATACGTTGTTTTTTACATCAAATAAACCTGATTCAGGATTTGGGGAAACTGACTTATATATGTCAGTTCGCAAAAATGATACCTGGGGTCAACCGGTAAATCTTGGCGCAAAAGTGAATTCAAATGGTGAAGATATGTTTCCTTTTTATTTTGATGGAGAGATGTTGTTTTTTGCATCTGACAGAGGAAATGCAGAGCCAAAAAATCTTGATATATATTATTCATGCCTGTCAGGTAATGAGTTTAAACAACCTGTAAAAGTAGATGCATTAAATACTGATGCCGACGATTTTGGATTGTATATTGAACCCAAAGGAAAATACGGCTATTTTTCATCCAGAAGAGACGGAGGCTTGGGAGACGATGATATTTATAAAGTTGTATTTACCGGTGAATATAACTTGCAACTGGTAGTTATTGATAAGAAAACAATGCAGGAGATTCCAAATGCAAAAGTAAGGTTTAGCGATAACATTTCAGGCACTTTTAATGGTGCTGTCATTGAACGTCCTTTGGCAGAAAATTCCACTATAACAGCAACTACACAAATTGATGGATATCAGAATTCTTCTGTTACCATAACAACT
This sequence comes from uncultured Prolixibacteraceae bacterium, assembly GCA_963849775.1. Classification (GTDB taxonomy): domain Bacteria; phylum Bacteroidota; class Bacteroidia; order Bacteroidales; family Prolixibacteraceae; genus Draconibacterium. The sequence goes on from CAWKIX010000003.1 coordinate 37,440, forward strand.
GTGGGCAAACCCTATGGAATAATAAAAGAAAGTATCGATATTGAAAAAGTAGAAGTAGGACAAAAATTCGTGATGAAAGACATCTTTTATGATTATGACAAATCAGATATCTTGCCTGCTTCGGCGGTTGAATTAGATAAGTTGGTAAAAATAATGAAAGATAATCCGGGTTGGAAGGTGGAGCTTGGCTCACACACCGATTGTAGAGGAAGCGATGATTATAATATGAAATTAAGTCAAAGAAGATCTGATTCAGCAGTTACATATATTGTAGAACATGGAATTAACAGTGATCGAATTATTGCCAAAGGTTACGGAGAAACAGAATTGGTTAACCGGTGCGATGACGGTGTTGATTGTTCAGAAGAGGAACATCAGCAGAATCGTAGAACAGAATTTAAAATATTAGAGATGAACTAGCTGATAAAAAATAAGGGTTTAAAGGCTGTGGCAATTGTCACAGCTTTTTTTGTTTAAAAAGCAATTGAATGAGAACTATCAAAATGTATTCTAATTTAGAGAAGTATAATTTTAACCCATTGGATTATTTATCGATTCAATTTCGTATCTTATTAAATAAAATAATTCAAGTGAAAATACTTCTTGAAAATATTAAAGAATTAGTGCAGGTTACACATGATTCAATATTATTCAGAGCTGGCGTTGAAATGCAAAACCTTACCACCATAAAAAATGCATTTCTTATCATCAGAGATGAAGTAATTGAAGAATTTGGCCGCATGGACCAGTTAAAAGATAAATACATTGATGATGATTTGATTATTGAAATTGATTGCTCAAACCGGCTGGTTTACCCCAGCTATTGTGATTCGCACACACACTTGGTATTTCCACAAACAAGAGAAAAAGAATTTGTTGGTCGTATTAAAGGTCTTTCATACAAGGAAATTGCAAAAAGAGGGGGTGGCATATTGAATTCGGCCAAATTCCTTGACGAAATTTCAGAAGATGAATTGTATGAAAGTTCAATGGTAAGAATACTCGAAATTATTAAATCAGGGACAGGTGCAGTTGAAATAAAAAGTGGTTATGGATTGAATACAAACGCTGAATTGAAAATACTGAGAGTAATACAAAAAATTAAGGAAACTGCCCCAATTTGTGTTCGGTCAACCTTTTTGGGAGCGCATGCTGTTCCGGAACAATTTCGGGGAAATGTTTCAGATTATGTTGATATTGTAATTAACGAAATGATTCCTCAGGTTGCTGCAGAAGAGGTAGCGGATTTTATCGATGTTTTTTGCGATAATGGTTTCTTTTCTCAAGAAGATTCAGATCGAATTTTGATGGCAGGAATGAAATATGGTTTAAGGGCAAAAATTCATGCAAACGAAATGGGATTTTCCGGCGGTGTGGAAGTTGGTGTTAAATACAATGCCCTCTCTGTAGATCATTTAGAGTATATTGGCGACAAAGAAATTAATATTTTAAAAGGTTCTGAAACAATGCCAACCGTATTGCCGGGCGCAGCATTTTTCCTGAATCTAAAACTTTCTCCCGTCCGTAAAATGATTGATGCGGGCTTGCCTGTGGCTCTTGCTTCTGATTTTAATCCGGGATCATCACCAAGTGGAAATATGAATTTCATTTCATCACTTGGATGTATTAAATATAATATGCTGCCCGAAGAAGTAATAAATGCTACAACACTAAATTCAGCTTATGCCATGGGTGTGAGCGATAGTCTGGGGAGTATTACAAAAGGAAAAATTGCCAATTTATTTATTACCAGCGAAATAGAAGGAATAACAAGTATTCCGTATCATTTTGGTTCAAACCTGGTTGAAACTGTTATTTTAAATGGTGAGATTCAATCTCTTTAACTTCTGTCAAAAAATCATTTACTTATATCATATAAACTTTAAATTTCGTTCAAAATTAAAGCGGATAACTTTAGGTAATGAAAAAAATTATTGAATGTGTACCCAATTTTTCTGAAGGAAGAAATCAGGTTATTATTATGCAGATTACTGATGCTATTGAAACCGTAAAGGAAATTCAATTGCTAAATGTTGATACCGGTAAAGCAACAAATCGAACGGTAGTAACTTTTGTTGGCGAGCCGGAATATGTGGTGGAAGCCGCTTTCAGGGGAATAAAAAAAGCTGCTGAAATTATTGATATGAAATATCATTTCGGCGAACATCCGCGTTTTGGCGCCACAGATGTTTGTCCGCTGGTGCCGGTTGCCAATGTTACAATGGAAGAAGTTGTTGAGTATGCAAGGAATTTGGCAAGAAGAGTAGGAGACGAGCTAGGTATACCGGTTTTTTGCTATGAGTATGCAGCATTTACTGAGGAAAGAAAAAGTCTTGCATTTTGTCGCTCAGGAGAGTATGAAGCCCTAAAAGAACGAATAAACAACAAGCGATGGATGCCTGATTTTGGACCGTCAGTATGGAATGAAAGTATAGCAAAAAGTGGAGCGGTGGCAATTGGGGCTCGTAATTTTTTAGTTGCTTACAACATTAATTTAAACACAACCTCAACGCGAAAAGCGAATTCCATTGCTTTTGATGTTCGGGAGGCAGGCAGACTAATTCGCGAAGGAAACGCTTTAACTGGAAAAATTATAACTGACGAAAATGGTGAACCTTTGCGCACTCCGGGAACGCTAAAAAAGACCCGTGCAATTGGCTGGTTCATTGAAGAGTACGGAATTGCCCAAATATCGATGAACCTTACAGATATTTCAGTTACTCCTTTGCACGTAGCTTTTGATGAAGTTTGTGAAAAAGCAAGAGTGCGAGGAATTAGAGTTACCGGATCAGAGTTGGTAGGTTTGATTCCACTGCAAGCTATGATTGATGCAGGCATATATTTTCTACATAAACAAAATCAGTCAACAGAAATTGCTGAGGAAGAGATTATTAAGATTGCAATAAAATCTCTTGGTCTGGATGAGTTGCGTCCTTTTAATCCGAAAGAAAAAATAATTGAGTATCTGATTGACGATTAAACCATGTTTAAAAGTCAATTTTGTTTTGAGTCAGTTTTTATTAATGAAACAGAATGCAAATCTGTGATAGAACATCTTTTGTTATTCATAAAAACCTTACTTTGAGAAAAAGCTAACTGTAACCACGTCATGTGATGTCAAAGAATATTACTAATACTTCTTATAGTTCGAATTAAAGTATTAGAAGATTAAATCTTGCTAACCATTTCGATTTCGCAACAAATGAGATAATGATTGCACATTCAGAGCATTATTAACTTTATTGTCTTTGCAAGACAAAATAATAATATCCCGTTTTGTATTGCTCAAAATGTGGATTTAAATTCCATTTGTGTAAATTTTCAACATTAATTTTCCGAAATTTATTTAACAAAACCTTTTGTATAGCCCTGTCTTCAGCAATTTTCTGATTTAATGAAAGAACGGCACAACATTTTCATTGCTAAAAATGGAGCAGATTGTTAAACTTTAAATTAAAGAGGAGGAGTTATGAATTTTAGAAGAATGAAAATTACACCAACTGTTTTAATTAGAAGTTTCCTGATGCTTTTTACTTCAGTTAATCTTGTTGCACAAGATGAGCCAACTGATAATAAAGATGATTTAATTGTTTTTTATACACCATAGGCAAAAGAAAAAAGATAAAAGTCTGGTAAAAATTTACCAGGCTTTTCAAATTAAAAATAATGTCATGAAAACAAATTCTGTTCTAAAAGGAAACTGGACAAAAATTAAACGGCAATTACAGTTTCGTTATCCATGGTTAAAACCAGGAGATTTGAATTATTTCGACAGAAATGAGAATGAGTTATTAAATAATCTGCAGATTAACACAGGTAATACAAGGAAACAATTGCTTGATGAAATAAATATCATAATAAATCGGCGGAGATATGGAACCTGATAATGTAGTTCGGGATTTCGCTGTTTTTAAAAAGAGATTTTTATACCTCGAATGATTGGAATTAACCAAAATGTTAGAAAAGAAAAAAGAATAATTAATCACAATTAATAGATACAAAATGCAAAATTATCATGAACCTCCAACGGAACTTTCCGAGGAAACCAGAAATTTTACAAGGGCTCTTGTCTCGTTAAAAGAAGAAATTGAAGCTATCGACTGGTATCAGCAAAGACTAACAGTTACAACCGATCAGCAGTTAAAAAAAATATTAATACATAACCAAAAGGAAGAAATGGAACATGCCTGCATGGCCCTTGAATGGTTACGAAGAAATATGGAAGGGTGGGACGTAAAGATGAAAAAATATCTTTTTACCGAAAAAGACATAGTTAAAATTGAAGACGAATAAAATAAAAATTTAAGCCATGAATATATTAAAGAAATCTATTGCACCAATAACAGATAAAGCATGGGACGAAATAATTCACCACACAAAACAAATTCTCGGTTCGTATTTAACAGCGCGTAATTTTGTTGATGTCGACGGACCGAATGGTTTGGAACAAGGTGGTGTTTCAACAGGTCGTTTAATAATGCCTGAAAATCATTCAGATGAAGGTGTGAATTATGGAATAAGGGAATTTATGCCAATGGTAGAAGTTCGAAAACCTTTTGAACTTGACCTTTGGGAATTGGATAATATTGAGCGCGGGGCTAAAGATGTAGATTTGTCTCCTCTTGAAGAAGCAGTTAAAGAGATCGCTGCTTTCGAGGAGAAGGCAATTTACGAAGGATTTAAACCTGTAAATATTAAAGGGTTGGAGCAAGTTGCAGAGGGAACTCCAATTCCTGTTCCGGAAGATACGCATTACTTTCTTAAAGAAATTGGAAATCAAATTATTAAACTTAAAAGAAAAGGTGTTGAAGGGCCATATACGCTTGTGTTAAATGAAAATGAATGGCTTAAAATGGTGGAACATACTGAGGGGTACCCAATTCAAAAACAGCTGCAGGAAATGTTGGGTGGGAAAGTATTAGTAAACATTACAAATAAAAACTCGTTCCTGGTTTCGCAACGAGGTGGCGATTATGAACTTTATTTGGGGCAGGATATCACACTTGGTTATGATAGTCATTCTACCCGTAATGTAAAACTTTACCTCACATCATCGTTTACATTTCGCGTTTTAACTCCCGAAGCAGTAATTGTATTTAAAAGAGATTAATATGGAATGAATTGGGTTTCCCTGTACACAATGTTCTGAATGTTGAATAAAAATGTTAACATGAAAACTTATAAATCACATGCCAACTGGCAGAAAAACCTGAAAAAAAGCAACCGATCTATCGAGCTTGATCGGCCGGGAAAGGAATTGGAGAATAATTTCTCTTCAAAATTTGAAAACGGAATAGGTTTAATTCCCGGAAAATTAATTACTGAAACACATGCAGAATGCTTCTCGATGGCATTTTCAGGTTCACTCACCAATGATGGTTACGAATCAAAATCAATAGAGTCAACTGGAAAAGCACTGTCCTCACTTGAAGTTAACCTGGATATTTGCCTGATATAAAAATCAATAATAAAAAATACGCCATGTTTAAACTATTAGACATTACAAAAGAAGATTTAATTGCCATTAAAGTGGATGGTAAAATTGTAAAAAACGATTATGATAAGATTACTCCACTTCTTGAAAAAACGATACGCGATTTTGGCAAGATTAAACTTTATATTCAAATTGATAGCATTGATGGTATTGAACCTTCAGCATTCAGAGAAGATGTGAAGACCTACATAAAATATTTTCACGAGTTTAAAAAAATTGCCGTTGTGGGCGAAAATGAGTGGCAAAAAATATGGACAAATCTGGCAAATCCTTTTGTTTCGGGTACAATAAAATATTTTGCGCAGGAGGAAATTGTTGAAGCCATAAATTGGATAATGGAGTGAAGAGCTAAAAAAATTGGTATATAACTGAAATATGTTTAAACGATATTATATAAATATTAATGGGGTTTTAGCAGTTATTTTCGGGTTGGTTGCTATTTTTTTGCCGGGAATTACATTGGCAGCCCTCGGTATTTACTTTGCATTTACCATTTTGGTGGGAGGCATTGCCTTGCTTGGAAGCGCAATTAAGCTCAAAAAAAATAATCTACCATGGTATTTGTTATTGCCGGAAGCAATAATCGGAATATTACTCGGCATTTTAATTTTATTACGACCTGAAGTGGTTGCAACTTTTTTTGTGACCATAATTGGAATTTGGGCTTTATTTATTGGGATAATTATGATTTTTTATTTCTTGAGAATTAGAAAGAATGGTGCAGGATTTATAAATATTATTACCCTGATAATAGGAATTTTATCGATTATTTCCGGTGGTATCATAATTTTTAATCCCTTTGAAAGCACCCGGATGATAACCGTTTTAATCGGAATTTATGCCCTCGTTTATGGTATATTTTCAATTGTAAATTCATCAAAAAAATACATTTAGTTATGACAGAGTTAAAACTTACGGGTAAAACAATTGCAATTATTGCAACAGATGGTTTTGAGGAGTCGGAACTTACAGAACCAAGAATTGCACTTTCAGGGCAAGGTGCAACTGTTCATTTAATATCAGAAAAATCTGAAATAAGATCATGGAAAGAAAAAAACTGGGGAAGTTTATTAAAAGTGGACCGGCTCTTTGAAAATGTAAAAGAGTCGGATTATGATGCCCTTGTAATTCCGGGAGGAGTTATCAATGCTGATAAGTTACGCCGTAATACCAATGCAGTGGCTTTTATTAAAGAATTTGATAAAAAGAATAAAATTATTGCAGCCATATGCCACGGGCCTCAGCTTTTAATAGAGGCCGATATTGTAAAAGGCAATTCATTAACATCTCACCCGGCCATAAAAACCGATTTGATAAATGCCGGTGCTGATTACATTGATAAGGGAGTATTTAAGTTTTGGCATTTTGTTACGGCGCAGGGTGTAAGTGATATTCCGAGGTTTATCGATGAAATTATTTCAGAAATGAGTAAGGAAAAGAATTAGAAAACGATGAATGTTTTAATTACAGGAACAAGCTCCGGACTGGGCTTTGGAATGGCAAAATATTATCTGGAAAAAGGCGATATGGTTTATGGAATTAGCCGCAGTATGAATTACGAACTGAAAAATTACAGTAATTTCAGATTACTAATACAGGACATCGCAAATTTCAATGAAGTAATAACTAACCTAATATCGTTTTTGATAGATGTTGATAAATTGAATCTGGTTATTCTTAATGCTGGAATACTGAATGAAATAAAAGATTTGAATGATACCAGCATTGATGAAATTAAAAAAGTTATGGATGTCAATGTTTTGGCCAATAAAGTCATTATTGATTCATTATTTAAGCAAGTTAAGGTCATAGATCAGATTGTAGCCATTTCTTCGGGCGCTTCGGTAAGTGGTTCAAGAGGTTGGAATGCTTATTCGCTTTCAAAAGCCACACTAAATATGCTCATTAATTTATATGCAAAAGAATACACGCAAACTCATTTTTGTGCACTTGCACCCGGATTAGTTGACACGGGCATGCAGGATTATATTTTTAGTCTGGATGAAAAATATGAAAATAAATTTCCGACAGTGAAAAAGCTTAAAGAGGCGAAAGGAACAGATAAAATGCCCGACGCGGAAGAGGCTGCAGAAATTGTGGTTGATGGAATTGAAAAGGCAAAAAACTTCGAAAGCGGTTCATTTCTGGATGTTCGCAATTTGTAAAATATCAAAATTAAGTAGACATTAGTTATTGTTTTTGTATCCCAAATTCAAAGTTTTCAATGTTGATGAGAAATTTTATCTGATTTGTATGCTTCCAATCATGTAGAATAAATTCCCCGTTGTATAACAAATCTACAGAAACTGAATTTTATTCAGGTACATAATTGTGATGGATTGCCTTTTTAAAATGTTTATAGTTAGTGGTTTGAGTTGGCTGTTGAATATCTCTTTCGGTAGCAATTTCTTGGTATGATAATGGTTGTTTGGGTTTTAAGGCTTTATAATAATTAGGTGAAAATTAAATAAATACAATATGAAACGAACATGAATTTTAAGGTGCAAAAATAAACAAACAAGCATATTAAAATTCATCAGGAATTATATCGAATACAAATGAAGTAAACAATTTTATTGAGATGAAACCACAGCCAAATGAAATAATAAAAAAGAATGTTATTGAGCAACTTGCCTGGAACGACAACCTTAATATTAACGATATTTTTGTGGATGTTGAGGACAACACTGTGATACTGAAAGGAACGGTTAATAGCCACAGCAGTAAACTGGAAGCCGCTCGTGAAACACTTCTTGCGGCCCGTAATTACAGTATAGATAACCAGCTAAAAGTTAAATTTAATTCCAGGAAAGAATTGCCAAATGATCGGGAAATTATAGAAAACATTCAGAATATTTTAAAGTGGAATGACAGCATTAATCCGATAAATATTCAGGTTGAAGCGGAAAATGGAAAAGTAACATTATCCGGAACAGTATCCCGAACCCGGGAGAAGGATAAAGCCGAAAATATTGCAAGTTCTACAAAAGGAGTTGTTGATGTGGAAAATAAAATTGTAACAGAACCATCGGCAATCCGCCCTGATAAGCAGATTGAGAATGATGTGAAAAATGCCCTTGAAAGAAATCCGCTTATTGATTTAAACAAAATTTTCATTGAAGTAAAAAAGGGAATTATCTATCTGTCTGGTTCCGTTGCGAATGAAATCATCAGGAATGAAATTCATGATATTGCTCTTTATACTAGAGGAGTAGTAGATGTGGTTGATGAAATTACAACAGGGTAAAAATTAGGATTAAAATTTATGGCTGTACATAATTCTGAAATAGCAAAAATTTTATCCCGGCTTGCCGATCTGCAGGACATAAAAGGCGGGAATGCATTCAGGGTGCGTGCATACCGAAATGCAATCAATACTATTTCAGGGCTTACAAAAAGTTTGAACGAAATGGTAGTTGAAGGGGAAGATATTTCTACTTTGCCAGACATTGGGGAAAGTATAGCCGAAAAAATACAGGAGATAGTAAAAACAGGAAAATTAAAACAACTCGATAAATTGGAAAAGGAGGTGCCAGCCGGATTAATCGAAATAATGAAACTGGAACAAATGGGGCCTGAACGAACGAAAAAATTGCATGAAAAACTTAAAATACGTTCCATTGAAGACTTGAAAAAAGCGGCCAGCAAAGGTGAAGTTGAAAAGTTAAATGGGTTTGGAAAAAAAACAGCACAAAATATCCTTCGTGAAATCGGAGAATATTCAGCTAAAGGTGGTTCAGAACGAATAAAATTTATCCGGGCAGAAGAAGAAATAGAATCGCTTATTACCTACCTCGAAAAAGAATTGGATGATGTGACCGTTGCCGGAAGTTTCAGGCGAAAAAAAGAGACGATAGGCGATATCGACATTCTTGCCACAAACAAAAATCCGAAAAATGCAATTAAATATTTTACTGACTTTGAAGAAACAAAACGAATACTGGCCGCTGGAGAAACAAAATCATCGATAAAATTACATTCAGGATTGCAGGTTGATTTAAGAATTGTAACTAAAAATGAATTTGGCGCTGCCCTGCTTTATTTTACCGGTTCGAAAGAACATAGTGTAGCATTAAGAAAGCTTGCCATGACCGACAATTTGAAAGTAAACGAATACGGTATTTTCAAAGGGAAAAAAAGGCTGGCTTCAAAAACGGAAAAAGAAATGTACAAAGCCCTCGGTTTACAATACATTGAACCTGAATTACGTGAAAACAAAGGTGAAATTGAAGCAGCGAAAAATGGTACATTGCCAAAATTAGTTGAACTGGACGACATTAAAGGAGACTTGCATACACACACAAATGCGAGCGATGGCAAATACTCCCTTGCTGAAATGGCGGAAGCTGCCAAGAATTTAGGATACAAATATTATGCAATAACCGATCACTCGAAAAAAGTAACAATAGCAGGCGGCCTGAATGAAAAAAGACTGGCTGAACAAATCGAAGAAATTGATGCGTTGAATAAACAACTCAAAGAATTCAGCATTCTTAAATCAATAGAAGTTGATATTCTGGAAGACGGGAAACTTGATTTGCCCGATAGTATTTTGAAAGAACTTGATATCGTTATATGTTCCATTCATTACAACCGTAATCTTTCGAAAAAAAAGCAAACACGAAGAATTTTGAAAGCCATGGAAAACCGGAATTTCAATATTCTTGCACACCCCACCGGCAGGTTAATTAATGAACGAAGCAGCTATGAAATTGATATGGAGCAAATTCTGAAAGAGGCAAAAATTAAAGGGTGTTTTCTTGAAATAAATGCAAATCCCGACCGGCTGGACCTGGACGATAAAAATGCGAAAATGGCAAAAGAAATTGGTGTTAAACTCTCTATCTCAACCGATGCGCATTCTGTTGGTAATTTAAGTTTTATGAAATATGGTATTGCACAGGCACGACGTGGATGGCTCGAAAAAGATGATGTGCTTAATACCTTTGAATGGCTTGAATTAAAGAAATTACTGGAAAGGAATTAAACAAGATTGGATGAAACTGAAATTAGCACGATGCCGGAAATTTCAGATAGTAATAGAAAATTAAAAAGTATGAGTTACCGGTTTTATTTAGGAGAAAACCCGAATGATGAAATTAAACGAATTATAAGAGCGCGTTTAAAAAAATCGTATTTGGCATTTAGCGACAAGGAGAAAGATTTCGATTATTCAGTGCATGAATTACGAAAAAATATGAAAAAAGTACGTGCAGCTTTGCGGCTTGTTCGCGACGTAACAGGAAAAGACTATTACATAAAGAAGAATATTGCTGCCCGAGATATTGCGCGTACCGCCGCTGAAATACGAAAAAACGATGTGATGATTGAAACCATGCATAAAATGAAAGAACGTTTCAACGATGAAGAAGCCAGTCGGTTTTATCCGTCTATATACCAAACCCTGGAAATCAGGCATCAGGATTTGAAAGACAAATTAAACCGGGAGGGAAATTTTAATGCACAAACAGTACTCAGGTTGCATGAGTTAGAGCTTGAAATCGAAAATCTGTCTTTTGAAGCCGATGGTTTTGATGCCTTTGCCGATGGCCTGAAACGAGTATATAAGCGCGGAAGAAAAGCAAAACAAAATGTGATGAAAGAATCTTCAGCGGAAAATTATCACGAATGGCGTAAACGGGTAAAATATTTGAGATACCAGTTGCACATCCTTAAAAATGTATGGTACAGAGGATTAAAAGGCTACATCAAAGAATTACATGAATTGTCAGATTTATTGGGTAACGATCATGATTTAAACGAGTTTAAAAATCAACTTCAACATATTTTTCATAGCGAAGAATATGATAAGTGGCTGAATGAACAGGAACATTTTATTGAAAATTTCAGCAATGAGAAAAGAAAAGAAGCGCTTGTGTTAGGTGATAAAATTTACGTGGAAAAGCCCAAAATATTTGTATCTCGAATACGAAAGTACTGGGAGGTGGAGACTGCCGGTTTGGAACCGACATGAAAAATCTGATTCAAGGCAGAATATGGGTTGTGAATCTGCATCTGCCAATAAATTTGAAATAACAAACAATAAAAATGAATAAAATGAAAACAAAATTAGTAATGCTTCAGGTGTTTTTAATGCTCTTTTTAGGAACAAATACATTCGGACAGCGGGAGGTATATATCGAAGGATTAAATAAGTTGAGATATTCTGTGGAAACCATTCATGCCAAACCGGGTGAAAAGTTAACCATTCGACTGAAAACAATAAGTGAAATGGATAAAAGTCAAATGGCACACAATTGGGTTTTGTTGAAACAGGGAACCGATGCGCTTGACTTCGTTACGAAAGGATTACAACATCCTGATAATGACTTTATCGATCCGCAATTAACAGGTAAGATTATTGCAAAAACCAAAATGGTTGGAGGAGGTGAAGAGGATTCGGTAACTTTTACAGTGCCGCAGAAAAAAGGTGAATATGAATACGTTTGCACTTTTAGGGCACACTTTCAGGCGGGCATGAAAGGAAAGCTAATTGTTGAATGAATTCATTTGAATAGATGATAAATTAAAATAGAAAATGATATGGTCATACTGGTTTTTGGGCTACCCGGAACAGGCAAAACATTCTTTTCAGAAATATTGGCGGAAAGAAAAAATGCCGTTCATTTAAACACAGATATTATTCGCGGAAAATTAAGTTTAAAAGGTCGCTACGACGAAAAAACGAAACAGCAGGTATATAACGAGCTTTTTAAAAAAACACAAATGGAGTTAAAAAAAGGTGCGAATGTTATTGTTGATGGTACATTTCATAAAAGCGGTTGGCGCGAACAACTTGAAAAACTGGTTGCCGAGTTGCACCATAAAATTTATTTTATTGAAATAAAGGCCAGCGAGGAAACAGCACGGAAAAGGCTAAGTAAAAAAAGGAAGCACAGCGTGGCTGATATTGACGTGTACAAAAAGATCAATGATAAGTTTGAATCTTTTAATAAAGATTTTCTTGAATTATGGTCGGATAAAGAAGCAATAGAAAGCATGATTAAAAAAGCAGAAGATTACATAAGTGAATAGAAATCAAATAAATACAATTATTGAAAATTGCAGTCTTCCTGAAAATTGCAAAGATGCTGAACTGGTTGAAACACATATATCCTGGATTATTATTGCCGGCGATTTTGCCTACAAAATTAAAAAGCCCGTAAAACTTTCTTTTCTCGATTTTTCCACGCTTGAAAAAAGAGAATATTTCTGCACGGAAGAGCTTAATTTAAACCGCCGGATGGAACCCGAAATGTACATCGATGTATTACATGTTACCAGAGATTTGAAAATTGTGGAACAGGAAGCAGGTTCTGAAATTATTGATTATGCGCTGAAAATGAAGCGAATGGATAACGAAAGGGAAATGAGCCGGGTGCTGGATAGAAATGAGGTTACAAATCTTCATATTGATAAGCTGGCAAGGAAAATTGCAGGATTTCATAAAAATGCCAGAATTATTAAAAATACTTTTCAAACGCTAAAATTTCATGAAGACTATGCAGATATCGCAAACCATTACGATTTCATTTCAGAAAAATTGGGAGACGAATTCAAAGAGAAAATCAGCTCATGCATCGAAAATTCTTTCAATTACCTGAATAAAATTAGGAGCTTTTCAAACGAGCGCGTTATTTCCGGATTTCAACGCGATTGTCACGGCGATTTGAATGCACGCAATATCTTCCTTTACGACGACAATCCGGTAATTTTTGATTGTATTGAATTCAGCAAGGAATTGCGACATATCGATGTACTGAATGACATCGCTTTTTTATGCGTTGACCTCGATTTTTACGGTCGCGAAGATTTAAGTGAATTTTTCTATAAAAAATACATGGAATATTACGGGATGGAGGAGAATGACGATGAACTGGAACTGTTTCGGTATTATAAAAGTTACCGGGCTAATGTCAGGGCAAAAGTTACCCTGATAAATATTCAAAAACTAAATGAAACCGGTAATGAGAAAAAACTCGGTGATGCCCAAAAATATATCGAACTGATGACAAAATATTTGGACCTGAAAATTTTAAAGCAATAAATTATGAAACTTATTTATAAACTTGAAGAACTTGATAATTCAAATGTCAGGGAAGTTGGCGGTAAAAATGCTTCACTGGGAGAAATGTTTCAGCAGCTGAGTTCAAAGGGAATAAACATACCCGATGGTTTTGCCACCTCGGCCGATTCTTACTGGAAATTTATCCGGGAAAATGAAATTGAAGAAAAGCTTTCAGACTTGCTTACTTCTGTAAAAACTGATGATTCTGAAGAGCTAAAACAGACTGGCGAAAAGTGCCGTAATTTGGTGTTGCAAGCTTCCATTCCGGGAGATATAGAAAAAGCAATTCTGAAAAGTTATAAAGAATTGAAGAAACGCGAAAAAGCTCTTGAAAGTGTGGCGGTACGCAGCAGCGCAACAGCCGAAGATTTGCCCGATGCAAGTTTTGCCGGGCAGCACGAAACGTACCTGAACATTAAAAATGAAGATGAATTGCTTGAAGCCTGGAAAAAATGTGTGGCTTCTCTGTTTACCGACCGTGCAATTAAATACCGCGAAGAAAATGGTTTTGAACACATGAAAGTAGCGCTTTCAGTAGGGGTGCAGAAAATGGTGCGGGCTGATAAAGCTTCGGCAGGTGTGGCTTTTACCATCGATCCTGACAGTGGTTTTGAAAATGTAATTCTAATAAACGGTGTTTGGGGGCTTGGCGAAAACGTTGTGCAGGGAAAGGTGCGTAACGACGAATTTTATCTTTTTAAGGAGGCACTGAAAAACGATCATGATCCAATCCTTTCAAAAAAATTGGGCTCGAAACGGAAAATGATGGTTTTTGAAAAAGACAATAAAAGTGGGGAAACCACAAGGAATAAACGAACGCCGGTTAAATCAAGAAAGAAATATGTGCTAACCGACGAGGAGTTGATTCAACTCGGGAAATGGTGTCTCGAAATTGAAAAACACTATGATAAAGCTATGGACATAGAATGGGCCAAAGATGGTAATTCAGGTGAATTATACATTGTTCAGGCGCGTCCGGAAACGGTTCATTCTGCCAAAGAAAAAACCGGCAAACTAAAGAAGTTCAGCCTGAAAGATAATTCCGCAAAACCGATGTTGACTGGAATAGGTATTGGCGATAAAATTGCTGCGGGCAAGGCAAAAATACTCGATTCACCCGATGAAGCTGATCTGCTGGAAGAAGGGGATGTGCTGGTTACGGAAATTACCAACCCCGACTGGGACCCGATAATGAAAAAGGCATCGGCAATTATTACCGAAAGTGGTGGTCGAACAAGTCATGCCGCAATCGTTGCACGTGAACTGGGCGCAGTGGCAGTTGTTGGTGCAAAAGATGCAACGGATGAAATCAAAGACGGACAGGAAATTACCGTGTCCTGTGCCAAAGGAAACGACGGGAACATCTACGACGGAATACTGGAGTGGGATGAAGATGAAATAGACCTCGAAAAACTGGGAAAACCCAAAACGGAAGTCATGCTTATTTTGTCAAATCCGGGAACGGCTTTTAGCAATGCCATGCTTCCGGTTGACGGCGTTGGGCTGATGCGCCTCGAGTTTGTAATTAACAATTCCATTAAAGTGCACCCGATGGCCCTCGTAAATTTTGATAAACTGAAAAGCAAAAAAGCAAAAAAGAAAATCAAAAAGATTACTGAAGGTTACGATGACAAGAAAGCGTATTTTACCGAAAAGCTGTCGAGGGCGGTTGGCACCATTGCTGCTGCATTCTACCCGAAGGATGTTATTGTTCGGATGAGTGATTTCAAATCGAATGAGTATGCCGAATTGGTTGGCGGAAAAGAGTTTGAACCTGAGGAAGAAAACCCGATGGTTGGATTTCGTGGAGCATCGCGCTATTACCACGAAAAATATAAAGCAGGATTTGCACTTGAATGTGAAGCTATGCGGAAAGTGCGTGATGACATGGGCCTTACAAATGTAAAATTGATGATTCCATTTTGCCGCACTGTGGAAGAAGGAAAAGAGGTGAAACGGGTGATGGCCGAAAACGGGTTGAAACGACGTAAAAACGGGCTCGAAATTTATGTGATGACCGAAATACCAGGTAACATAGTTGTGGGTGAAGATTTTGCCGAAATTTTCGATGGCTTTTCAATTGGCTCAAACGACCTCACCCAGCTAACCCTGGGAATTGACCGAGACTCTGAATTGGTGAGCAAACTGTTTACCGAAAAGGACAATGCAGTTAAAACGTTAATTAAATGGGCCATAGATAAGGCGCACCACAAAGGCCGGAAAATTGGTTTGTGTGGGCAGGCGCCCAGCGATTTCCCCGAATTTGCAAAATTCCTTGTGGAAAGCGGAATCGACAGCATTTCGTTTACTCCAGATGCGGTGGCAAAAGGAATTGAAAATATAGTGGCAGCAGAAAAGAA
Source organism: uncultured Prolixibacteraceae bacterium (assembly GCA_963849775.1). GTDB lineage: Bacteria > Bacteroidota > Bacteroidia > Bacteroidales > Prolixibacteraceae > Draconibacterium. The sequence continues at coordinate 53,362 of CAWKIX010000003.1, forward strand.
ATAATTTTCTGAATGTTTAAAAAATAAGCTGTAATCGAATTACCAATGTGGAAGCTCTCAGAAATGAAGTTAAAATCCTGGAAGTTTTTGTTGTATTAATTCTCAACATGCGCAGGGAATCCACAAAATTTATAAGAATTTAACTGGTGAAATCTGCTTTAACAATAAAAATCCAATGTTAGAAAAAGCTGATTGTCAAATTAATCAACCATGAAGGTAAAATACCAAGCCACAAGATTACCATGCCCAACAATGCCAAAACTACAATTCCTGACAATGAATATTTCAAAAGTCCGGATTTTGGCTGTTCTACCTTTTTAACCATTACTGTTATTATCCTTAAGTAATAAAAAAGCCCGATAACACTTGTTCCCACCAGCGTAAATACAAGAAGCCAGTTGGAGCTACCAATACCGGAAGTAAGTATGAAGTATTTTCCCATAAATCCTGCAGTTAATGGAATACCTGCAAGCGAAAGTAAAACGGCTGTGAAAACCGCAGAAAGTAAAGGTTTTTTCCAGAACAACCCCCGGTAATCGTTTACATCAGCTGCTTCTCTTTCCGTTGTTGAAAAAAGTGTAATAATTCCGAATGCCGCTAAAATTGCTACCATATAAGTGGTAATGTAAAATGTAGCTGCCGTTGGCCCAGCATTAACGGAAACCAGTGGCACAAGCACATAACCAAAATGTGCTATGGATGAGTAGGCAAGAATACGTTTTACATTGTTTTGCATCAAAGCCAGGATATTCCCAATTAACATCGACAAAACTGAAATTGCCACGAACACTTCAGTTATTTTTGGAAATTGCCAAAGGTCGGCCATCATAAAAAAACGAATAAGTACCGCTACAATAGCGCCTTTTGATGCACTGGCCACAAACCCACCTACAGGCGAAGGAGCGCCTTCGTAAATATCGGGTGTCCACATATGGAAAGGCACAACAGCAAGTTTAAATCCAATGCCCACAATCATTAGTCCCAATCCGGCTATAACCATCATTTCTGGTGAATCGTTCAGCTCGGGAATTGTTTTAGCCACGCTTTGAAAAGACATGTCGCCAACAATGTTGTAAATAAGCGCCATTCCAAAAAGTAAAAAAGCAGAAGCCATTGCTGCAATAATCAGGTATTTTAATCCGGCTTCAATTGATTTTGTTTTATCGCGGTAATAACTTATTAATCCGTAAAGTGAAACACTGAGCAACTCCAAACTAACAAAAAACGAAATAAAATGGGTGCTGATAACCACAGCCGCAGCGCCTAGTGCAGCCAGCATCAGTAGCAGATAATATTCTTCCTTTCGTTTTTCAGCAAAATGTTTTTGAATACTGATGAAACTGAAAATCGATACCAGTATGGTTGCCAGTAAAATTAGTGATTGAAAGTAAATTGCAAAGCGGTCAACCAAAAACAGGTCGCCAATGGAATGAGGTAATCCTGAAATATAAAGGCCCGTTACAAAAGAAACGGTCAGAAATAATAATGTGGAAACAAAAGCCAGCTTATGATTACGTTTGAACGCGATTAAAAGCATGGTCAGCAGTGAGCCTCCAGCCAGTATTAGTAAAGGTAATATGCTAATTAAATCTTTTTGCGACATCACTTTTTGTTAACAGTTTTATTATTCGTTTCCTCGTTTCTCCCGTTTATTTCCGATAGATATTTGGTCTTCGTGTTGTTTTGTTCCTGTTTGAATGAAGCCGATTTATCAACCTGTTGGATAATTTTTTGGACTGGTTTTTCGGAAACTTTTAAAACCGACGATGGAAATAAACCGAGCCAAATGATAATCGCAGCGAGTGAACTCATAATGATCATTTCGCGGAATCCAAAATCGGGCATTTGAACATCAGAATGTATTTTGCCAAAAAATACTTTTTGCATAATCCGCAAAGAATAAGCAGTTGCTAAAACCAGACCAACTGTGGCAATAATTGTTAACAGCTGACTGGCAGGAAATGCACCGATTAAAATCAATATTTCGGCAATAAAATTTCCAAGACCGGGTAAACCCAGCGAAGCCAAAACAAAAATCAACCCCATCGCGCCCATTCGGGGAACTAGCGACCAGAAGCCGCCCATATTTGCCAATTCGCGGGTATGAATTCTGTCGGAAAGCGAGCCGGCTAAAATAAAAAGTGCACCGGTACTAACACCATGCGCAATCATTTGCATCACCACGCCCTGCATGGCTGTTTCGTTAAAAGCGTAAATCCCGAGCAATACAAATCCCATATGACTGATACTGATGTAGGCTATTAAGCGTTTCAGATCGGTTTGGGCAAAGGCAAGTTTGGCGCCGTACAAAATGCTGATAACTCCCAAAATCATCGCTGCCGGGGCAAATTGTGCTGATGCTTCCGGGAAAAGTGGTAGCACAAAACGTATTAATCCGTATGCCCCGGTTTTAAGCAACAGCGCCGCCAAAATTACACTGCCTGCCGTTGGTGCCTGGGTGTGGGCATCGGGCAACCAGCTGTGCAATGGTACCGACGATAATTTTACCATAAATCCGATGGCAAAGCCAAGCATCATCAAAAAGGCAGCCTGGGGTGGAAGATTTGTTCCCAACAGTTGTTCGTAATCGAAGGTGTAATTACCCGTATTTTTTCCGTGAATAAAAAACAGTGCAATAATGGAAATGAACATTAATAGTCCACCTGCCTGAGTGAAAAGGAAAAACTTGGTGGCTGCGTACGTTTTATTTTCATGCCCCCAAATGCTGATGAGGAAATACATGGGAATTAACATGAGTTCCCAAAAAAAGTAAAACAGGAAAAGATCGAGCGCCACAAATACACCGGTAATTCCCGCGAGAATGAACAGCAGGTTAAAATGGAAAAAACCAACACGCTTAGTAATACCTTTCCACGATGCCAAAACGGCCATTATTCCCAACACAGAGGTAAGTACAAGCATCAATAAACTCAATCCGTCGGCAGCAAGTTTAAACTGAATTCCAAACGCCGGAATCCATTCTTGTGTATAACTAACGAGCCATTTACCATCACTGGTTTCAGTAGGATTTTGGAGCCATAAAACTATGGTTGCAACCAACATTGCCATGGTTGCCAAAAGCGCGATAATTCTAGCCAGCATCGAATTCCACCTGCCTGCAATCCAGGCCAGCAGTCCACCTCCAAGTAATATGAATATCAATGCAATTAGTATCATGGGTACAATAATATTGTTAGCATTAAAATCGCACCGATTGCGATAACCATCGCGTACCAGCGCACATTTCCGTTTTGTGTTGCGCTTAACATCCGGTTTAGCGACTGAGTGCCAGCGGCTAATCCTTTATAAAACATATCGATAACGTCGTTTTTATTTATTTTCGACAACCAGACATAAGGTTGAACAAACAGTTTGTTATAGAGAAAATCGAAGTTCCATCCCTTGTAAAAAAACTGCTCCATTGTATTTCGTTTGGGTTCGGCTGCTGAAAATGATTTTTTATAGTACAACCGGTAAGCCACAAACAAACCGGAAAGCGCTGTTGCTGCAGCAATCAACTGAAAAATAAGTTCTGTTGAATGACCTTCATGTTGAATTGAAGTAGCCGGAAGTGTTCTTTCCACAAGGTTGGAAAAAAGGGTGAAATGACCCATGTTTTCAGGTAGTTCTAAATAACCGGCAGCAAATGAGAAAAATGCCAAAATAACCAACGGAACCAATATCGCATTTCCGGGTTTTTGTTCGGGTTCCATTTTTGTCTCTCCAAAGAATGTAATAAAAACCATCCGAAAAGTGTAAAGCGCTGTAATAAATGCGCCAATCAATCCGGCAAGCCAAAGAATTACTGAGCCATTTTCGCCGGCATAGGCCAGCCAAAGAATTTTGTCTTTGCTAAAATAGCCGGCTGTAATGAGCGGCAGCGCTGCCAATGAACCCGAAGCAATCAGAAATGTCCAGAAAACAACCGGTAATTTTTTTCGAAGCCCACCCATTTTAAACATGTTATGTTCGTGGTGCAAAGCCATAATAACTGCTCCGGCGCCAAGGAAAAGCAATGCTTTAAAAAAGGCATGAATCATAAAATGAAAAACCGCTGCCGACCATGCACCAACCCCCAGCGCAAGAAACATATAACCGATTTGCGAAATGGTTGAGTAAGCGAGTACTCGTTTTATATCATGTTGGTAAAGTGCTGAAAAACCTGCCATCAAGTAGGGTAGCAGCGCCAACAATAGCTACTGTAGTTTGCGCAATCGGTGCCAGACTAAACAGTACATGAGTTCGGGCAATCAAATAAACACCTGCAGTTACCATGGTGGCCGCATGAATGAGCGCTGAAACCGGTGACGGGCCTGCCATGGCATCCGGAAGCCAGGTTTGCAGCGGAAGTTGTGCTGATTTCCCGACCGCACCACCTAAAAGCAGCAATGCGACAGCAACAGCCATTCCCGTTCCGGTATTCCAGGTTTCGGGAGCTGTGGTTAAAATTTCGCTGATATTGAGGGTGCCAAATGTCATAAACAAAATAAAAAATGCAATGGCAAGCGCGGTATCTCCAACACGTGTTACAATAAATGCTTTTCGCGCAGCGTAGCCATTATCGGGGTCTTTGTACCAGAAACCAATAAGCAGATAGCTGCATAAACCCACACCTTCCCAGCCAAGATAAAGCAATAACAGGTTATCGGCCAATACCAAAATCAACATAAAACTGATAAACAGATTCATATAGGTGAAAAAGCGTGCAAATCCTTCTTCTTTTCGCATAAATTCAGCCGAATAAAGATGAATGAGCGCACCGACAAAAGTGATTACAAAAATGAATACAAGTGAAACTGAATCGAGGTGAAAGGCAAATTGTGCAGTCAGGCCTCCGGCATCTATCCATTGCCAGAGTTTCTGCACAACAGGTGCTCCCGATGGATTCCGGCCCATAAAATCAATTCCTGCCAGAATGGTAAGTATTGCAGCCAGTGACACACTTCCTACTCCAGTGAGAGAAACTGCCGTTCGCGACATTTTTTTCCCGGCAAGCGCCAGAATCAGCGCGCCAGCAAACGGGAGAGCCACAATTAACCAAACAAATTCCTTCATATTTTTTTATTCTTATCCTTTCATTGTACTTGCCAAATCGATATCAACCGATTTAAATTTCTTAAACAACTGAATGATTAGCGCGAGTCCTACGGCTACTTCGGCCGCTGCCATTGCCAGTATAAAAATAAACATCACCTGTCCGTCGGCCTGGGCATGAGATGAGCCGGCAACAATAAATGCAAGCCCGGCGGAATTGAGCATCACCTCCACCGACATCAACATGTAAATTACATTTCGATGCAAAAGCAGCCCTGCCAGACCGATACAAAACAAAATGGCAGCCAGCAATAATCCGTATTCCGTTGGTACATTTATTATATTATTCATCCTTATTTTCGTTTTTCATGTAGCGGTGATAAAACAGGCGTTCCCTTTGCCCGAGGTGATAAGCCCCGATAATTCCTGCCATGAGCAGAAATGCAGCCAGTTCAACCACTAGAATATATTTTGTATAAAGAAGCGTGCCCACATCTTTCGGGAGAATAAATTCCCGGCCCATGATCATGTGCCGGTTGAGCCGAAAGCATATAAATCATCTCTGCCAGCAGAACGAGCGAGACAATTGAAGGAGCCAGCCAGATTTTCCACCAAACCAGATTTTTGCTGTATTTGCTTTGTTCTCCCAGGTTTAACATCATAATCACAAAGATGAAAAGCACCATAATCGCACCGGCATATATAATTACCTCCAGCGCAGCCATAAAAGGAGCACCAATCACAAACATTACCACTGAAACTGAAAACAATGACACAATCAGCCAAAGCAGAGAATGCACAGCATTTTTGCGAACAACCATCATAAGAGTGGAGAATATGGCTGCCAATGCTGCTATATAAAAAACGATGTTCATTACTTTTTTTACTTTTTCATTTTTATCTCATAAAAAACCGAAGCCTGAAAATTAGCCTGTTTCCCACATGACAATTACTAATGGCTGGTGACTAGTGCCCATATCCCTCATGGCATCAGTTTTCTCACGTCTATCGGTTTGTTTTCATTTTCGCCTTCACCTTTCTTTTTAACTCCGAAATCGACACCTGCCTGCCGGTAAAAGTTGTAATCATGATATTTCCCTGTTCCGTCAATTAAAAGGTCTTCCTTTTCGTACACCAGGTTTTGCCGATCGTATTCACCCATTTCAAAATCGGGAATAAGTTGAATGGCATCGGTTGGGCAGGCTTCTTCGCAATAGCCGCAAAATATGCAGCGCGAAAAATTAATTCGGAAAAATTCAGGATACCTCCGGCCATCTTTATCTTCGGTTGCCTGCAACGAAATACAATCTACCGGACAGGCAACGGCGCACAAGTAGCAACCCACACAACGTTCCTGTCCATCCGGATCGCGCGACAGAATAATCCTGCCTCTCCACCGCGGCGGAAGTTTGGGTTTCTCTTCCGGGTACAGAATTGTTTCTTTCTTTTTGAAAAGATTCAGAAACACAACCCAAAGCGATCTCAAATTACTAAACATGTTTACAACTTTTATTTCGTTTTTTACTATTCAAAATACAATACCAATGCACCGGTTACCATCAGGTTTAAGAGCGCCAGTGGCAACAGGATTTTCCATCCGAACGACATTAGCTGGTCATACCTTGGGCGTGGCAATCCGGCACGAAGCAGTACAAAAATCATGATGAAAAAGAAGGTTTTCAGAAAGAACCAAAACACTGGCGGTAAAAAGCCAAATCCAAGCCAGCCTCCAAAGTAAAGCGTGGCTATAATGGCTGAAATCAGTGTGATTCCGAGGTATTCGCCAACAAAAAACAGCCCGAACTTTAGTCCTGAGTATTCTGAATGATACCCTGCAACCAGTTCACTTTCAGCCTCCATTATGTCAAACGGAAGACGGTGTGTTTCAGCAACTCCCGCAATAAAAAATATGATAAAGCCTAGAAATTGCGGAATGATAAACCAGGTTGTTTTTTGTGCCAAAACAATATCGGTCATGTTAAACGACCCGGTCATAATTACCACACCCATCAACGAAATTCCCATAAATACTTCATAGGAAATCATTTGAGCAGCGCCACGCATTCCTCCCAGCAGTGAATATTTACTGTTGGATGCCCAGCCGGCCAGAACCACGCTGTAAGCGCCAAGTGACGACATGGCAAGGAAAAACAACAACCCGATATTTAAATCGACGACAACAATTTGTGGCGTAAACGGAATGACGCTGAAACTCAACAATATGCTCACCATAATGATAGCGGGAGCAATGATAAAAACTTTTTTGTCGGCAAATTTGGGTATCCAGTCTTCTTTAAAAAATATTTTAATCATATCGGCAACTACCTGGAAAATTCCCAATGGCCCGGCGCGGTTCGGACCGTATCGTTTTTGCCAAAACGCCAGTAATCTGCGTTCCACCCAAATTAATCCCGATGCGATGGTAAACAACACAAATAAAGTTCCCAGCGCAATGAGTATGTATTTTAAGGTTTCATTCATTGTTCACTTTTTTTATGGTTGTTTGAAACGGAAATCCGATACCGGCAGTTTCCGGTAAACCTTTTGGTAAACAAGCAGTTCCCTGTGCTAATCTTGCGAGTATTTTTACCGTGAATTTACGGTTCTTCTGCTGAACAGTAATTTCAACTGTGTCTCCCTCTTTTATATCACTATTTGCAGCATCTGTTTTGTTGAGTGCGATATAGGCTTCAGGCACTCTTTCTTTTACGGCCTCACTTTGAGCACTTAGTTCGTCTGAACCAAAAATGTGGTAAGCCGGTAATATTGTCCATTGTCCATTTTTCGGCATGAATGGTTCAGGAATTTCGTTGAAATAGTTTAGTCCATCAGACCCGTTTGTTTGGAAAAGTGGTATTCCAGGATTTCCGCCATGTGGTTCACCGCCAACTTCAATTTGATATTTATTAATGGCCTGTGCCGAATTCCATCCGGGCGACCAGTAAAACGGTGTAACCGGCGCGGGCGGCACGCCATGATATCCTTCCATACTAAAGACCAGTGGCGAATCCGAATCCTTCGGTGGTTGAGGTTCATTCACATTTATGTTGGCATCTTTTGCGGTGCGGCCACTAAAACGGTGGGGTTCCCGCGGAATCTTTTGCGTTCCTTTCCTGATAATCTTCTGGAGGGGCGACTTGTTTCATTTTTTCCAGTTCAGGATACACTTTTGTGAATTTGTCAACTATTTCGTCAAGGTAAAAACTTTGTTCCTCAGCATCGTCGGGTAATAATTTCTGCAACCATTTCCAACTGCTTTGAATATCGTTTTTGGGAATATGAACTCGATAAAACCGCTGTGCTCTGCCTTCATTATTTACTACCGTGCCGTCGGATTCGGCAAATGTCCCTGCAGGCAAAATGTTTGTTGCCATTGCAGTGGTTTTGTTTTCAAGATAATCCAGTACAATAATGTTTTTAAACTGTTGAAGGAATTTATCTGTAGCCGCTTTATCTGCTCGCCGGTACAAATCGTTTTCAAGAATAACCAGCGTTTCGTTTTGTGTTGTATTTTGGTATGCCTGGTCTAAAAATTTATCAGACAATAAATTGAGGCCAATTGAATTTACTTCAGGAACAACATTTACCAGCCCCGGATTTTTACCCTTTTCTTTTAAGGCGAGGGAAACGTTTGCCGCTGCTTCCAATATACTGGAATCGTTACAAACTTGTTCCGCTAACAATCAGTGGTTTTTTGGCATTTTGAAGTTCTTTGGCAATTGTTTTTGCAAGTTCGTCTGTTTCGTCGCTTCGCATTTACTTGCTGAAAGATTGTTGTTTATATTTTGTGCGACTGCATATCCCAGTCGAGCTATATTTTCCGGGTGAGCATGGGCAGTTTGCGTTGCAATATCATCGAGTTTTGTGGAGTGTGTGGCAGCAATAAAAAACGGGCCTCTTTTTTCCTGGATAACTTCACGGGTGCTGGTATCATTCCATTCCGGAATATCAATTTTTCTGGCTTGTTCAGCGGGTTGGTTTTTTGCTGCCTGTCGTAAATTCAGAGCCAGCATTGGCGCGGTGTTGGTTACATCTTCACCAAGAACCAAAACAACATCATACTCTTTAACTTCGTTCAGAGAAGGAGTATAAATATTTCCGCTTTTGATTAAATCCGTAACTTTTTTTATCAATTTTCCTTCTGTTCCAGCAACTCCGGCATAAAAATTTTCTTTGCCTACCAGTTGCTGCAACATAAAGTTGGATTCAAGCGAAGCTTTTGGTGAACCAATTCCGGTAACTTTTCCCGGGGTTAGAAGTGACTTTATTTCACTCAGAGCCTCATTTATATCTTGCTGAACAAAAGTGTTGTTTTGCTTTTTTAACGGAGCTTTGAATCTTTTTTCACTGTTCACATATTCATATCCAAATCTTCCTCGATCGCATAAAAAATAACCATTTACAGCTCCGTTGTACCGGCTAAGAATTCTGCGTATTGAACCGTAACGTTCGGATGCAAGTATATTACAACCAAGGCTGCAATTATGGCAAACCGATGGTGCACTGGTCAGGTCCCATTTGCGGGTGTAGTGTTTTTTTAGTGTCTTGTCGGTAAAAACTCCTGTTGGGCAAATTTCCACCAGATTACCGCTAAATTCACTTTCCAGGGTTCCGGGCTCGTAACGTCCAAAATAAAGGTCATCGTGTGCACCAAAAACATCCAGATCTTTTCCGCCGGCATAATCTTTATAGAACCGAACGCAGCGGTAACACTGGATACAGCGGTTCATTTCATGATTAATGAAAGGGCCGAGATACTGGTTGTTGTGGGTACGTTTGTTAAACCGGTACCGCCGGTAATTGTGCCCAGTCATTACAGTCATGTCCTGGAGATGACATTCACCGCCTTCGTCGCACACCGGGCAGTCGTGCGGGTGGTTCACCATCAGCACTTCAATGTTGTGTGCCCTGAAATTTTTTGCACGTTCTGCGTCCACCGAAATTCGCATATTTTCGCTTACCGGTTCGAGGCAGGCCATTGCCAGTTTCCCCTTGTCATCATTTTCGTCTTTAAATTTGATAACAGCACACTGGCGGCATGCTCCGATGGAATCCAGCTCCGGGTGCCAGCAAAAATAGGGGAGGTCCAGCCCCAGAGAAAGGCAAATTTCCAGGAGGTTTTTACCTTCTTTTACATCATATTCTATGTCATCAATATAAATTTTCATTCTATTTTTTCCAGGGACACGAATGTTCGTGAATATGCTTTTCAAAATCTTCTCTAAAATATTTCAGCGCACTCTGTAAAGGTTCCATTGCTCCGGGTGCCAGGGCGCAATATGTATTTCCCATGGCCATATAATCGGTTTGAAATTCGAGAATATCCAGATCTCTTTTTTCGCCTTTTCCGTTTTCTATGGCTTCCAGGGTTTTGGCTGTCCAGGGCAATCCTTCGCGACAAGGTGTGCACCATCCACAGGATTCCTGCGCAAAAAAGCGCTCGAGATTTAAAACCATTCCCACCACGCAGGTTTGGTCGTCGAGCACAATTAAAGTTCCTGTACCCAATCGGCTGCCGGCTTTTTGCACACTGTCGTAATCCATGGCTAAATCCATGTGTTGTTCGGTGAGGAAATCAGTGGATCCTCCGCCGGGAAGCAATCCTTTTAACCGGAGACCGTCCTGCATTCCGCCAGCATGTTCTTCCAGTATTTCACCCAATGTAGTTCCCATAGGAAGTTCGTACAAACCCGGATTTTTCACCCGTCCGCTGGCACCGTATATTTTTGTTCCGGCATTATCGGTCTTGGAAAGATTTTTAAACCATTCGGCGCCGTTATTTATTATGTGTGGAATGTTGCAAAGTGTTTCCACATTATTTACAACCGTTGGTTTCCCGAACAAACCGCTCGATTGGGGGAAAGGTGGTTTTGCCCTGGGATTGGCTCTTTTTCCTTCCAGCGCATTTAACAAACCTGTTTCTTCGCCACACATGTAACGGCCAACACTGGTATGCAGGGACGCATCGAGTTGGAAACCGCTACCCAAAATATTTTTACCGAGGTATCCGGCTTTGTATGCTTCTTCAATAGATTGTGTGATGGCTTTGGCAGCAAAATGATACGCCCATCTGAGGAATACGTAGCAGTAGTTCGCCTGAATAGCAAAAGAGCTGATTATCAGTCCTTCAAGCAATTGATGTGGATTTCCTTCGAGCAATAAACGATCTTTAAAACTACCGGGCTCCATTTCGTCGGCATTGGCCACAAAATACTTTGGTAAAGGTGCATCGTCGCCAACAGGAACAAAACTCCATTTCATTCCGGTAGAAAAACCTGCACCACCACGGCCTCTCAATCCCGAATCTTTCACCGTTTTTGTGATGTCTTCAGGTTTCATCTTCAGGACTTTGCGCAACGCCTGATATCCTCCTGTTTTTTCGTACTCTTTTAATGTGAGCCAGGTACCGTCGTTTTTAATATGTTGCGTCAATGGTTTTTCCATACTTTTCCGGATTATTCCGTTTTATCATTTATATTGTTCCAGAATCTTTTCAATTTTATCAGTTGTTAAATCGCGGTGTAAATCCTTGTCTATCATCATTGCAGGCGCCCGGTCGCAGGTTCCCAAACATTGAATTGTAAGTAAGGTAAACCTGTTATCTGCAGTGGTTTCACCAAAATCAACCGATAATTTTTCTTTTATAAATGCAGCTATTTCCTCATATTTTAACATCCAGCATGTCACACTGTTACAGATTAAAATTACGTGTCTTCCCACAGGTTTTCTGAAGATTAAGTTGTAAAAAGTGGCTACACTGTCAACCGCATCGGGCGACATTCCAAGTTCGTTGGCCAGCTCCTTAACTGCATCATCGGAAACCCACCTGTGGTGTTTTTGAATAATCTGCAGAGCTTCGATACAGGCAGCACTTTTGTGTGGAAAATGCCCATACAACTCTTCAATTTCCTTTTTTATATCTTCTGTAATTACATTATTCATTATCGGTTTCAAATTCTTTTTACTTATCTGTCAACATCCGAAAGCACATAGTCCACACTTCCGAGAATCGCGAGTAAATCAGCAACAGTATAACCCTTGCTGATTTCGGGAACAAATTGCATGTGTGCAAAAGAGGGAGTGCGTATTCTTGTTCTGTATGAATTTGTGCTTCCATCGGAAATAAGGTAATAACCATTGTTTCCCTTGGTTCCTTCCACACAACAAAATGCTTCGCTTGCCGGAATTACCGGCCCCCAGCTCACATGCACAAAATGATGAATCAGTGTTTCAATGTCTTTTAATGTATGTTTTTTTGAAGGTGGTGTAGCCAATGGGTGTTCCGATTTATAATTCCCTGAAGGCATAATTTTTATACACTGTTCAATTATGCGTAAACTTTGCCGCATTTCTTCCACCCTAACTTTTGCACGATCAAGACAATCACCATTTTGCCCGGTGGGTACATCAAATTCAAATTGCTCGTAACCGGAATAGGGTTGCTTTTTTCTGAAATCCCATTCAAACCCGGTTGCACGTAATCCGGGGCCGGTAATTCCCCAGTCAATTGCTTCTTCTGTTGAGTATATTCCAATTCCCAGATTACGGGCTTTAAAAATGCTGTTTTTCATTACCAGACGGTCATATTCCTTCAGCCGTTTTGGGAGGTAGTGGATAAAGTTTTGAATCTGTTTTTCCCAACCTTCCGGCAGGTCCTGTGCTACACCGCCAATTCTGAACCAGTTCGGGTGCATTCGTCCCCCGGTAATTCCGGAAACAATATCGAATATTTTTTCACGGTCTTCAAACATCAAAAAAACGGGTGTCATCATTCCCAAATCCTGTGCAAATGTTCCGTACCACACCAAATGGCTTGAGATACGAAACAGCTCACTCATCATTATCCGGATAACTTGTGCGCGATCGGGAACCGTAATACCAGCCATTTTTTCAACTGTCATTACATAAGGGAAGTTGTTCATTACGCCTCCGAGGTATTCCACACGGTCAGTGTAAGGAATGTAAGAATGCCAGGTTTGCCGCTCGCCCATTTTTTCAGCGCCCCGGTGATGAAAACCGATTTCAGGAACAATATTTACAATTTCCTCGCCATCGAGTTGAAGCACAAGTCTCAAAACGCCATGTGTTCCCGGATGCTGAGGCCCAAGGTTGAGAAACATTAAATCATCTTCCTCCAGTGTTTTGTCGAGTCCCCATTCTTCAGGTTTGAACTGTAAGGATTTTTGTTCCTCTTCTTCCTTTGTTCTCGAGAGCTGAAAAGGTTCCAGTTCGGTTGCCCTTGCCGGGTGTGCTTTTTGCAGCGGATGGCCTTCCCACCAGTCGGGCATTAATATGCGCCTCATGTGCGGGTGACCTTTAAACGTTATTCCGAATAAATCATAAATTTCCCGTTCGTACCAGTTGGCTGATGACCAGATTGAAGTTACTGAAGGTATTTCAGAATCTGATGATTTTAGTGGTACTTTTAACCGGATGTAATTGTTCCGTTCAAAGGAAAGTAACATGTAAACAACAGTGAAATTGCATTCTGGCTGCCCATGCCGGTTAACCCGTGCCTGTTCGTCGATGGCAGTAATGTCGTAAAGCATTTTATAGGGCTGTTCCACATCTTCTTTTAAAAAACGCAGAATAGCAGCAATTCCTGCAGGGCGAATCCACAAGTGTAGGAAATTCGTCCTTTGTTTTCTGAAAAGTCAGAATGGCTTCCTGGAATTTATTTTTCAATACCGTTATAATTTCGCTCATCTGCGTTTTTTATTCATTCTAAAACTAAAAGCTGTCGGGTTTCCTGATTTCTTTCATACTTCATTCTTTCGGAACGTTTTGTGTCTTTTACAGAATATTTTTCCGGCCTAACAATTCCCTGTGGGCCTGATACCCAGCTCAGCGGACGCTTTTCTTTTCCTACGCGGTCTCTTAATAAAAGTATTGCTTCCATTAGTGCGTCGGGACGTGGCGGACAACCGGGCACATATACATCAACAGGCAAAAATTTATCTACTCCCTGCACAACGCTGTAAATGTCGTACATGCCACCGGAATTGGAACACGAGCCCATTGAAATTACCCAGCGGGGTTCCATCATCTGTTCATAAAGCCGCTTTATTACAGGGGCCATTTTTATGAAAATTGTTCCAGCTGTAATCATCAGGTCTGCTTCGCGTGGTGTTCCTCTTATTACTTCAGCGCCAAAACGCGCAATGTCGTACCGGCTGGTAATTGATGTTGCCATTTCAACGAAACAGCACGAAAGTCCGAAATTAAAGGGCCAAATCGAATTTTTTCGTCCCCATGCAATCATACTTTCAAGATTGGTAAGTGCTATGCTTTTTTGGATTGTCTCTTCAAAAGATCCGTTTCCGGTTTCCGGCGAGGTCGGGTCATTAATTTTGCTTGTCCACCACTTCATATCCTGTTTTATTTTTAATTTTTTTATGATAGATATCCAGAATTTTTTTGCCGTTAGGACCAAAATCAAGAGCGCCGGTTTTCCATTCGTAAATAAGTACCACAACCAAAACCGCTATAAATACAAATACTGAAATGTATCCGACCCAGCCAACTTCTTTAACTGCAGCCGACCAGGCGATGATAAATGCCGCCTCCAAATCGAAAATCACAAAAAACATGGCTACAATATAAAAGTGGACAGGAAACCTCAATCGCCCGCTACCGGTGGATGAAATACCTGATTCGTAGGTTTCATTGGTAGCATCGTCGGAATGTTTCTCGCCTAAGTAATTGGATAATATTAAAATACCCACAACCAGCAAAAACACGGCACAGGCATATAAAACAAAGGGCCAGAGTAAAATATTTTCTGTTGTTTGATTCATTTGATTATTCAAAAAAAAACAGCTTTATAAGTTCAACGAAATAAGGCTTGTTTAACTGGCAACAACTTATAGTTAAATTCAAATTGTTTTACTCCATTTTATTATCAGATGTTTCAGATTTATGTCAAGTGGCTTTTATATACAGGAAAATTGTGCCAATTCGTTCAGTGAATGATTAAATGATTGATAATTTGCTGATTAACTTGTTATTGTTTGTAGTTATAATTTCAAATGCATGAAAAATGAGTATGGCTTACACGGTTTTGAGCATCCTTTTCTACACGAATTACGGTGGATTTTTGTAAAATATGTTGAAATCAAAAAGGTTTCTCAACGATTTAAGGTGAAAACAATATGTTTGGGAGGCCACACAATAACGCGCCTTCAGAAGGTTTGATAAAATAAATGGGAGAAAAATTAAAACTTTTCACTCCCAATGTAATTTTGATGAAATAAACTATTTATTCCCCGTCGGATTATTAAAATCTACGGATCGTTCTCTTGATCTGAACTTTTCTGACTTGAATATTGATCCGGCCTTTGTAAATGCTTCCTCAAAAGAATTGAAGTTGCTGTAAATGTTTTTCTGTAATTCAGGGTATTCAACATTTTCCTTTTTCATTTGGTCTATTTTTTCATATTCCAAAATGATATTATTTCGTATCAATTCCAGATGTTTTAATATTACAGAAAGGTCTTTTTTTATCTCAGCATTTTCGCCGGCATGTTTTTTCAAATCCATAATTTTTGCGTTTACTTCACTTAACTTTCTGTTAATTTCTGCTTTAAATTTTTCATGTGTTTCCATCATTGTTTTTTCCTTTTTTATTCAAATTCAATAATACGCTATTAAATATTCCAATAACATGCCAAATATTTAGAATCAGAATATTTTATTGGTAAAACAGCTTAAATCCCTGATTTTGTAGCATTTCAGTGTATCAGTTCTTAGAATAATTTTTGGAGTGTAGAACGGCTTCACAATTTCCGTGGTCTGAATCCACACTTTTTCGTGATCAATATCAATAGCATTAGGAAAAATAATTTGTTTGAAATGATTTTTCTGCCCGTTGGCTTGCAGATTTATCTTATTTTATTTCAATTTCATAGATGAAACCTGCTGTTAATCAAAAACCTTAACATTTGTCAACCTAATGAACAAAGAATAAATGTTTTTTTCATCTCAAAAAGTCCATTAATTTGCTTAAGGTTTCAAACGAGTTCACTAAAGTCGGGCAGGGGTGAGGCTTTTATAATGCCAGATTTACAACTGTAATTCCGGCCCCGCCAAAATCAACGTGTTCGTCTTTAAAACTACGAACCATGGGTTCAGCACGTAAATAGTTTCTAATGATTTCTTTTAGTATTCCGTGGCCTTTACCATGGAGTATTCGAAGTTGCGCAACTTCAAACATAATGGCTTCATCAATAAATTCCTGAATTTTTCCAATGGCTTCTTCAGCGCGGTTACCCCTGATGTCAATTTCCGGTTTAAAAGATAACCGGCGTTCTGAATAACCACTTAAAAGCCCTGACCTTCCTTGCGGTTTATTCTTTTCCATCTTTTTTGCTTCATTATTACTTATCCGCTCTACTTTTTTTCGTGCGATAGTTGTAATTAACTGGCCAAAAGCAACAACTGCATTTTTTTCATTCAGTTCAATCAAATCGCCAATGGTATCTTGCCCCGCAATTTTTACTTTATCTCCCGGTTTTAATTCAATGCGTTCTTCAAGAATTTCTTTTGCAATTGGTTTTTTAAAATCCTTAGGTCGTTTTTTGTTTCGTTTCTCTTCGCGTTCCTTAAGTTTCCTGATTTTTTCGTCGATCATTTCATCTGTTTCAGAAGTTTTTTTGGTAACATCTTGTTTTAGCGATGAAATTTTTTCACGCGCTTGCCGGGTTTTTTCTTTCTCAGCCTGGGCTTGTTTTATTTCATGAATGGTATTTTCAATTCGCTTGTTAACTCCCGATAAAAGAATTTCAGCTTCCTCTCTGGCTTTTTTAAGAATCTCCTTACGCTGTTTCTGAATTTCTTTGAGCTCTGTTTCATAGTTTTCAGCCGTTTCATCAAGGATTTTTTCAACCTTCCTGATTTTCATCCTTTTGGTTTCCCAGTATCGTTTATCCCGATTTATCTGCCGTAAGTTACGGTCAAAATCAATATGATCTTTTCCCACCTTTTCAGTAGCTTTATCAAGAATATCTTCCGGTAAGCCAATTTTCCGTGCAATTTCAAAAGCAAAAGAGCTGCCGGGTTTTCCTATTTCGAGTTGAAAAAGAGGGTTCATGAGTTGCGAATCATAAAGCATTGCCCCGTTAATTATTCCCGGTGCCGATGATGCAAAATGTTTCAGGTTTGTATAATGCGTTGTTATTACGCCGAAAGTTTCCTGTTGATTTAAATTATCCAGAATAGATTCAGCTATCGCGCCACCGAGCAATGGCTCGGTTCCTGTACCAAATTCATCAATTAAAACCAGCGTTTTTTCGTTGCTGAATTTCACAAAATGCTTCATGTTCATCAAATGCGAACTATAGGTACTCAGGTCATTTTCCAACGACTGGTCATCGCCAATATCAATAAAAAGTTGGTTGAAAATGCCAGCCTTGCTGCCTTCGCTAACCGGAATCAGCATTCCGCATTGAAACATGTATTGTAACAATCCTACTGTTTTCAGGCAAACCGATTTTCCTCCCGCATTTGGCCCCGAAATCAGTAAAATATGGTTTTCTTCAGTCAGCTTTATATTTAAAGGAACAATTTTCCTGTTTTCTTTTTTTAGTGTTTTTTGAAGTAATGGATGAATGGCATTGTACCATTCAATAACAGGCTGATTGGCAATGTCGGGAAAAATAGCATCAAATTCGATGGCAGTAAGAGCCTTGGTTCTTATAAAATCAATTTCTCCCAGAAAGCCGTAAGAATAAAAAAGGTCTTCGAGATAAGGCCGGATATCATTTGAAAAATCGGTAAGTATTTTGATGATTTCGCGGCGCTCTGCATATTCAAGTTCCCTTATTTCATTATTCATTTCAACAATCTCGTTGGGTTCAATATACGATGTCTTTCCCGTTCCCGATTCATCATAAATAATTCCGTTTATCTTTCGTTTATTTCCTGCAGAAACAGGAATTACTGCTCTTCCGTCGCGAATTGAAACTGTTGCATCAGCTTCTACCAATCCATCTTTTTGGGCTTGCTTTAAAATTGATTGCAATCGCCTGGACATGCCTGATTGCAGGTTTAAAATTTCTTTTCTGATTTTTGCCAGTTCAGGAGTTGCATTATCCCTGATCTTTCCCATTTTGTTTAAAATGGTGTCAATCCGGTCATAAATATAGGGGAATATTTGAACCTGTTTGGTTTTTGTTTTTAGGAGCGGGAAAACCTCTTCATCCTGTTTATTGAAAAAAGTTACGATAGCACGAACCGATTCCAATGATCTTTTCAAATCAAACAATTCTGATTCTTCCAGGAATCTACCTTCTGTCTTTATTTTTTGCAAAGCGCTCCTCAGATCAAAAAAATGACTTGCAGGAAAATTTTCAAATTCTCTGACAATCCGGCAAAATTCATTTGTTTCGCCCAACTGTAAACTTATTGTTTCAAAAGAATCCTGAAAATGCATCTCATTAATCCACTCCAAACCCATTTTACTGATGCATTTTTGTTGCAACATTTCACGAATGCGGTCGAAGCCAATTTTTTGTTCAAAATTATCAGGATATATATTCTGCATCTCCATTAGTTTTCAGGGCAAAAATAGTAAAGATGTTTATAGAGACTGTTTTGATTTTGTTTTTTACAAGAGTTATGATCTTTTTTTTTGTTGAGGAACGACTGATTTGATGTGAATAGTATCAGCTGTCTAAGGAAAATCCCAGGGTGTATTAAGAAAAAATGATGTATAAAATAAATAGATAAATTCAGTTCTCTATCATCATTCTTCGATAGTTTTGCGAATTAAAATTCACGCTTATTAAGAAAATAACAGATTTAATTTAAGCGAAAAATACTGTTAATAGTGGAAATATTTAATTATATCAACACAGAACGTTTGATAAATTATCGAAATATCGCTTCTCTTTTCTTTATTTTTTCCCAATTTCAACTCGAATTGCATTTTATCCAAATTTTTACGACGCAATGAGGGATAAATCATTTTTCCTAAAAATATATAAACCAATCATAATTGCACTAAAATGGGTAGAATTTTAAATCGTTTCTCCAGGATGGGTGTGAGAACCAGGCTTTTTGTGCTTGTCGGTGTTTTTTTTACCGGTCTGATTTTTCTTGGTGTAATAACAGGTTTTATATTCAGAGCGAGCCAGGCGATGACTATTTTAGTTAATCAGGAAAGGATATTTGCTGAAAACTTTCAGGCAGCTATCGAGCATTTTTACAAATATGAAATCTCTGAAGATGAAAATGAGATTGTGCTTGCAAAGGAGCATTTAAATAAATCAATCGCTATTTCGGGTGAATTTTCAAAAATCGATTTTACGGTGAAAGAAATGCCTGAAACAGAGTGGATGCCATATTTGTACGATATCTTCAAAGAAGGTGTGGATTATGACAGGGACAAAGTTAAATTGCTGGCGAATCAGATGAGCCTTTTTGCCACAATTAAACCTGAAATGGTAAAAGATATCCAGAAAGTAGCATTTGACGCATCGGAGTTAGGGAAGGAAGTTTATACAAATATGGAGGATTATTCGGTTAACAAAACTCCTGAAAAACTGAAGGAACTTCAGGCTCAGTTCGACAGTATTCATAATTATACCGAGACTTTTTCAGCAAAATTGTACCAGTTCTCAAGTTACCTTGTTAAAAACCTGAATTTGATAATTATACTTATTACCATTGCATTGGTTGTTATTGTAGTACTCATTTCAGTAAGAATTTCCGATTCAATTAAACGGCCGGTTGTTAAACTGGTTGCCCGGATAAAAGAAATGGCAAAGGGCGATTTGAAAGCATCTCTTAACCTGGATTCAACAAACGAGGTGAGCGAATTATCAAAGGCATTCAACGAAATACAGGCAGGATTACTAAACGTGGTTTCGCATGCTAAAAAAGTTGCCGGCGGCGATTATTCATCAAGGTTACAACCGGTTTCGGATAAAGATGAATTATCTGCCGCACTAAATCAGATGACGGCCGCTCTTGAAGCATCAAAAACCCATCTGGAAAAAGAAAACTGGCTTCAAAAAGGTCTGAATGGACTTGATGATCAAATACGCGGAAATCACTCTGTCAGCGATTTATCAGAACGCATTATTATTTATTTGTGCCGGTTTTTGGGTGCAGAAATTGGTGCAATTTATATTTATAATGAAAGTTCAAACCAATTTGAATTAAAAGGTTCTGTAGGAGCAAATACAAATGAAGTTGAAAAAATAATAAAACCCGGTGAAGGATTAATCGGGAAAGTGGTGAAAAGTGGCGAATTTGAAGTTCTCGATACAAAAGACAAATACAAAAAAGTTTACAGCGCAACCGGTGAAATTAATCCGGAAAAGCTTTATCTCTGTCCGCTGAAATTTGATGATAAGATACAGGCAGTTATTGAACTGGCTGCAATAAATGGCTTCTCTGAAATGAAGCTAAGTTATCTTCAATTAATCAAAGAACGTGTTTCGATTAACATAAATGCAGCAATTGCAAGAGACAGTAACCGGGAATTACTTGATAAATCGTTGGAGCAGGCCGAAGGATTAAAAGCGCGTGACGAACAACTTGTGCAAAAACTGGAAGAAAACCAGCGCATTCGTGAAAATCTGACATATCAGACTACATTGCTTAATTCAATGATGCGTACCCTACCTGATAATGTTTATTTTAAAGACAGGGAATGCCGTTTTGTTGGGGTTAGCGAATCGATGGCAAAAGGATTCAACGTGAAATCAAGCCAGGATGTCATTGGTAAAACCGATTACGATTTTCATTCCCGTAAAGATGCTATGAAATTTTATGAAGAAGAACAGGAAATCATTAAAACAGGCAAAGGTTTTGTTGATAGTGTGCAAAGGTTTGTGAATGAAAATGGAGAGGAACTGTGGAAATCAGTTACTAAACTACCGATGTTTGATGAAAACGGAAATTGCACAGGAACATTCGGTATATCTAAAAATATTACCGACATAAAAAAACTGGAACAGGAGGTTAAACTACGAAATGACAGCCTGGTTGAAAATCAGGAAAAGCTGATGCAAACCATTAAGGAAATGGATAAGATGCAATTGCAACTTAAACGTGAAAAAGACCTGATGGATTCATTGTTGGACAATCTTCCTGATGGAGTTTATTTTAAAGACATTGAAAGCAAGTTTATAAAGGTTAGTAAATCAATGGCCGGGTTGTTCAATCTTGAAAAACCGGAAGATCTTTACGGAAAATCAGATTTTGATTTCTTTGGAGACGAACATGCCGGGAAGGCTTATGAAGATGAACAGAGAATAATAAAATCGAAAGTTCCGATTATCGGGAAAATTGAAACTGAAACATTTAAGGATGGCTCTATCAGGTATGTATCTTCAACTAAAATGCCATTGTTAAATGAATTGGGAGAGGCTATCGGAACATTTGGTATTTCACGCGATATCACCCAAATAAAAAAGCTTGAAATTGAGGTTAAGGAAAGAAATGAAAAGCTGAAGGAACAGACTGAAAAACTGGAGCTGTCAAACGAGCGGTTGAACCAGCAACAGGAAGAACTAAAAGCTACAAACGAAGAGTTACATGCCCAGGAGGAAGAGTTGAGAGTAGCAAACGAAGAACTTGCCGAACAAACAAAAATACTGGTTGAAAGCGAAAAGAATTTGCAGGTTCAGCAGGAAGAGTTGCAGGTTATAAATGAAGAACTTGAAACAAAAACAAATATTCTGGATGCAACAGAAGGAAGAAATTCTGAAGAGCAATAAAAATCTTGAAACTGCAAGAATTGAACTTGAGAGGAAAGCAAAGGAACTGGAATTGGCAAGCCAGTACAAATCGGAATTTTTGGCTAACATGTCGCACGAATTAAGAACACCGTTAAACAGCATGTTAATTCTTTCAAAATTACTTGGCGACAATAAAAGAAACAATAACCTTACGGAAGATCAGTTAAAGTCGGTATCTATTATTTATAACAGCGGAAAAGATCTGCTGGAATTGATAAATGAGATTCTTGATCTATCGAAAATTGAAGCTGGTAAAATGAATTTCGATTTTACCGAAGTCTTTTGCAGTGAAATTATTGAGGAGATTAAAATTAATTTTACTCCGGTTGCAGAAAATAAAAATCTAACACTTAATATTAAAAAGTCTAATAATTTTCCGGAATCAATTTATACGGACCGCCAGCGGCTTATGCAGGTAATAAAAAACCTGCTTTCAAACGCTTTTAAATTTACAAGTAAGGGAGGAATTACGGTTGAATTTGGAATTCCCGAAAAAGATGTGAAACTGAGAAATCCTAAATTAAACAAAAACAACACCTGTTTATTTGCGGTTGAAGATACGGGAGTTGGAATTCAACAAAGCAAAGTGGATGCTATTTTTGAAGCATTCCAGCAAGCCGACGGAAGCATTTCAAGGAAATTTGGAGGAACAGGTTTAGGCCTTTCAATTTCAAAACAAATAGTACAAGTGTTTGGTGGTGAAATACATGTGTCCAGTAAGGAGGGAGTTGGCTCGGTGTTTACGGTTTATCTTCCGTTAGATAAAAATCTGGTAGGAAAAGAACTGGTTGAAAACAAAACAAGTGAAGATGAAGAAGAAGTTGAACCCGATGAAGAATAAGCGAGCAACCAAAAACGGTTGAGAAAGAGGAGAAACCTGTAAATGACCAACCTCCTGTTTTTGTTGATGACGACCGAAATTCGGCGACAGATCAAATCAGCGTTTTGATAATTAATGATGACACTAAAAAGGCAAAAATGCTGATTGAATTATGCCATAAGAAAGGTTTTAATGCATTGGCTGCGTCCAGCATTTCCGATGGGATAAAACTGGCAGAAAAAAATCCGCCACAAGCAATAATTATTTCTGCCGGATTGGACGAACCCAAAGAATTATCGAAGTTAAAAGACAACAAACTTACTGCCCGTGTGCCATTGCATGTAGTTTCAAGAATCGAAGATTTTATGTTTGAGGATATTCAGGAACTGCAGACTCCTGAATCAAAGGATTTTCAGGCCGGGACAAAAAATATAGAAAATAAAATAGGAAAGGAATTCAGACAGGTGCTTGTAGTTGAAGATGACATTGTTGCACGATTAGCAATTCAGAAACTTTTTGAAGATAAAAACATTATCATTCACGAAGCAAAAACCGCTGGTCAGGCTTATGAAATGATTTCATCGCAACCATTTGATTGCATTATCCTTGACTTGGGACTTGCCTGATTATTCGGGTACTGAATTACTGGATAAACTTAAGGCAAATAAAATTCCAATTCCTTATGTAATTATTAATACGGCAAAAGAGTTGTCGGCCAAAGAGTTGCGAAAACTTCAGCAATATTCGGAATCAATTGTAATAAAAGGCGTAAAATCGGATGAGAGGTTAATGGATGAAGTTACATTTGTTCCTGCACCAGGTTTCAAATACTTTGCCCCGAAGAGACAGCTGGCTTTAATGGAAGATACTGGATTTAAAGGAAAAAAAGTACTTGTAGTTGACGATGATATCAGGAATGTATTTGCAATGGCGCAAATTCTTGAAGAGCGCGAAATAGAGATTTTGGAAGCAGAGAATGGGGAAGTTGCAATTGATGTATTAAAAAATAATCCTGATATTGACCTTGTGTTAATGGATGTGATGATGCCGGTAATGAATGGTTACGAGGCAATGAAAATTATAAGAAAAACGGAAGGAATTGAAAATATTCCGATAATAATTTTAACAGCAAAGCAATGAAGGAAGATTACCAAAAAGCCATTGATTTTGGTGCAAACGATTTTATTTCAAAACCTGTTAGATATTGATAAATTAATTTCGTTATTAAAAATCTGGTTATTTAAATAAATTATGGAAGTCACCAAAAATATTAATTGTTGACGACCGAATTGAAAACTTAATAAGTTTAGAGGCAATTTTAGCAGGATTTGAAGTAACTTTTGTAAGGGCTCATGTCGGGAATGGAAGCCTTCGGGAAACTTTGAAAGAGGATTTCGCGCTGGCAATTTTAGATGTACAAATGCCAGAAATGGATGGCTATGAAACGCTTTCGCTGATGAGAAAAAGGGAGAAGACAAAATACCTTCCTGTAATTTTTGTTTCTGCAATTCATCAAAGCGATTTGCACATTATAAAAGGAATTGAAACCGGTGCGGTTGATTTTATTCCAAACCGATAATACCTGAAATTCTGGTTGGTAAAGTTGCAGTTTTTCTCGATTTATACCATCAAAAGCAAAATTGAACGAGTTGCTTAAAAAGCTTGAAAAAAACAATAAGGAGCTTGAAATACAAAAAAATAAAGCAGAAGAAGCAACCCGTTTAAAAGCCATGTTTCTGGCCAATATGTCGCATGAAATACGTACTCCTTTAAATGGGATAATTGGTACATCAAGAATACTCGAGGATTCCGATTTAGATGAAGAACAATCGGAACTTATCCGAATTATTGGCAATATCAGGTGAAAATCTGTTGAACATAATCAACGATATTCTGGATTTTTCAAAAATTGAAGCCGGACAAATAAAACTTGAAAAAATAAAATTCAATATGTCTGAAATTATTTGCACCATTGCAAAACTCTATAAATTCAAAGCTGATTCAAAAGGAATTTCAATAAATGTAAACATTGATAAAAAGGTGCCTGCCATTCATTAATTGGCGATCCTTACCGAATAAATCAGATTATTGCGAATTTGGTTAATAATGCGCTAAAATTTACCGAAAAGGGAAGTGTAAATATAAATGTTGAGATACTGAACCAGAAGGATAATAAAATTGAATTGATCTTTAAAGTAATTGATACAGGAATAGGAATTTCTGAAGATGGAAAGAAAAAACTTGTTTAAAGAATTTTCACAGGTCGACAGTTCCACAACACGTAAATATGGAGGAACAGGTTTGGGACTTTCAATTTGCCAAAACCTGGTTGCATTAATGCAAGGTGAAATTGGTGTTGAGAGCGAGGTTGGCAAAGGATCGGAATTCTGGTTTAAGTTGTGGTATGGATATACAAATGAAGAGCCAACAGATAAAAAAACAGATAAAATTGTAATTCCGAATAAGCTGAAAATTTTATATGCCGAAGATAATTTGATTAATCAAAAAGTAACTAAATTTATGTTACAAAAGATTAATGCCGAATGCGAAATTGCCGGAAACGGAAAACAGGCATTTGAAATGTTCAAACAAAAAGATTACGATTTAATTTTAATGGATATGTTCATGCCAGAGGTAAATGGATTGGAATCAGCAAAATTAATTCGGGAATTATGAAAATAAATCAGAAGCTGTGAAACCGGTTTATATTGTTGCTGCCACAGCAAATGCTTTTTCAGAAGATAAACAAAAATGTCTGGAAGCAGGAATGAATGACTTTATTAGTAAGCCATTCAAGGAATCGGAGTTAATGAAAGTAATTAAAAATGCAATCAAACAATAAATCAAAAAAAAGAAAAAGCGGCTGTAAAAGAAGATATTGAAACCGAGGAAATTGAGATGAATTTGCTTTTAAAAGCTGTTTATCTGAAATATGGTTATGATTTTCAGCATTACAATAAAGCACATCTGAAACGGCGTATTTTGCAACGACTTAAACTGAGTGGTTTAAATACAATTTCAGAATTACAAAATAAAGTTCTTTGGGATAAAAATTTCTACCATACATTTTTGCAGGATCTTTCCATTAACGTAACTGAAATGTTTCGCGATCCTGATTTTTACCTGTCGTTTCGAAACAACGTAATCCCCGATCTTTCAACATATCCTCATATAAAAGTATGGCATGCAGGTTGTTCTACCGGCGAAGAGGTTTATTCACTTGCAATAATTCTGAAAGAGGCCAACTTACTTTCAAGAACCAGAATTTATGCAACCGATATTAATAAAAATGTACTTGAGGTGGCCAAACAGGGCATTTACAGTAGTAAGGAGATGGAACTTTATGCTGAAAATTATGGTAAGGGAGGAGGCCAAGGAAAGTTTTCAGATTATTATACATCAAAATATGGATCGGTTATATTTGATAAATCGTTAGCAAAAAATGTTGTTTTTGCCGATCATAACCTGGTTACCGATGGTGTTTTTGCTGAAGTAAATCTCGTTTTTTGCAGGAATGTTTTGATTTATTTCGACAGGGAACTACAAAATAATGTTCTTACTCTATTTACAAACAGCCTCATAAAAAGGGGATTTTTATGTTTGGGAACAAAAGAGAGTATTCAATTTTCTGAAACTGCAGAAAGTTACGAAGAGGTAGATAAAAAAATGAAAATTTATAAAAAATTATACGTTTCAAATGCTTAAGGCAATTGTAATAGGGGCATCTTATGGCGGAATGGAGGCCATAAAAACAATTCTGACCGGATTACCTTCCAGCTTCAAAATACCTGTGAGTATCGTCTTACATATTGGAAACAACGATATAAGTAATTATATTACCATGCTACATCATAAAACCGGATTTAATGTAAAAGAAGCGGGAGAAAAGGAGTTGATTGAAGCCGGTAAAATATATTTTGCACCGCCCAACTATCATCTGCAAATGGAAAACGATTTTTCATTTAGCCTTTCAACAGACCATAAAATAAATTTCTCTCGGCCTTCCATTGATGTTTTGTTTGAAACTGCTGCCTGGGTTTATAAAACTGATCTGCTTGGGATTTTACTTACCGGTTCAAACAGTGACGGGGCGGAAGGACTAAAAACCATAAAAGATTATGGAGGGATTACAATTGTTGAAAATCCTGAAACTGCATTTGCCAAAACCATGCCTGTTAAAGCCATTAAAAAAGAAGAACCAACTTATATTATTGATTTAAGGCAAATTGCCACGAAAGTTGCAGAGTTGTGTAAAGGCTGAATTAATAATTCTTTTTTACAATTTGGTTTACAAATTCAACTCATCACACATCATATAGTAAGATTTTATTGCGTTCAGGCGGGCTCTGAAATCTTCTTACACATTAAACTTGATACTCAGATATGTTACACGAACACACGTGAATTTTTAACAGCAGAAATGAACAGCATCCGCATTTATTCGTATAAGTTATACTGAAAAAGTTTTGTTTCAGTTTTGATGTTGAAAAAATATAGAAGAAACACAAAACGTCTTTAATACATGAAAACAACGCTTCGTACATTCTGGAAATTGCTGAAAAGATCGTTTAAACAATGGAATAATAAAGATCCTTTCAGAGAAAGTGCAATAATTGCATATTATGCCATTTTCTCACTGCCTGGATTGCTCTTGGTTATCATCACACTGGCCGGCTATTTTTTCGGGCAGGAACGTATAAGTGGTTATTTATATGGTCAGATTGCAAACGCAATCGGGGAGGACACAGCCAACCAGGTTCAGAATGTTGTGGATGCCGCGTACAAAGCCGATAAATCATTCGTTGCCACGGTAATTGGAATTGCCACCATACTGCTTGGGGCAACCGGCGTGTTTTTTCAGCTTCAAAAGTCGCTGAATTTTATATGGGATGTAAAACCTGATCCTAAAAAATCGGGAATTTTACAAATGGTAATAGCTCGTTTGTTTTCACTTGGGATGATAATTACCATTGCTTTCCTGTTGCTTATTTCGCTGGTGGTTACCACACTCCTGTCCGCGCTGTCGGAGCACATCGTGAGCAACTGGCCCGATTATATAATGGTAATGATCCAGGGAATTAATTTTTTGATATCCTTTGGCATTATTACATTTCTGTTTGCCCTGATGTTTAAATATATGCCCGATGCTAAAATCAGATGGAAAACCGTATGGATTGGCTCCATTCTGACTTCGCTTTTGTTTGTTCTTGGCAAAACAGGCCTTGGAATGTATTTTGGCCGCGCACATCCTGATTCGGGCTATGGAGCAGCCGGGTTTGTGATACTTATTCTTTTGTGGACATCCTATTCATCGATGATCGTGTTTTTTGGCGCCGAATTTACACGTGCCTATTCAGATTATAGAAACAGGGGAAAAGTGAAACCCGAAGATTATGCCACTACAGATAAAAAGGCCAAATTAATAAAAAAGCTGGATGAAGATGAGGCATCCGGCGGATCAGCGAAAGCTGATGAATAATATTGATATCTGAAAGCAGAAAGCCACCATAATGACTGAAGGATTGAATGACTGAATGAAAGATTGAATGCGATAATGCTGTAATGCTTAAATGCTAAATTTTAAATCTACAAGCCACAAGCCATAAGCCTCAAGTATGTTAGCACTTTTTCTAAACTTTGAACTTGACACTTTGAACTTGACACTCTAATCTTTAAACGAACAAAGGTGAATTTTTAAAGGCAGAAATGAACAGCCGCCGGATTTATTCGTTTTAAGTTTATCTGGAAACAGTTTGTTTCTGTATTGATTATTGAAAACATTTACGCGAATCACAAAACGCCTCAGGATTGAAATCATGAAAACAACACTGCGGATATTCTGGAAATTGCTGAAAAGATCATTTAAACAATGGTTTAATAAAGATCCTTTCAGAGAAAGTGCAATTATCGCATATTATGCCATTTTCTCGCTGCCAGGATTGCTATTGGTTATCATCACACTGGCTGGCTATTTTTTCGGACAGGAACGTATAAGTGGTTATATATACGGACAGATTGCCAACACAATAAGCGAAAACACTGCCAACCAGGTACAAAATGTGGTAAATGCCGCCTATGATGCAGATCAGTCGTTCATTTCCACCGTAGCCGGAATCGCCACCATTCTGTTTGGGGCTACCGGCGTTTTTTTTCAGCTTCAAAAGTCGCTGAATTTTATATGGGATGTAAAACCCGATCCCAAACAGTCGGGTATTTTGCAGTTTTTGAAGGCCCGCTTGTTTTCCCTTGGAATGATAATTACCATTGCTTTCCTGTTGCTCATTTCACTGGTAATTACAACGCTTCTTTCGGCTCTTTCAGGCTACATCAGGCATAACTGGCCCGAATATATAATGGTACTATTTCAGGCTGTTAACATCGTTATTTCTTTTGCTATTATTGTATTTCTGTTTGCCATCATGTTTAAATATGTGCCCGATGCAAAAATCAAGTGGAAGACCGTATGGATTGGATCCATCCTTACTTCGCTGTTGTTTGTTCTTGGCAAAACGGGACTCGGAATTTATTTTGCCCGCGCAGATCCCGGCTCAGGATATGGGGCTGCCGGGTTTGTTATACTCATTCTTTTATGGACATCCTATTCATCGATGATCGTGTTTTTTGGCGCCGAATTTACACGTGCCAATTCCGATTTTAGAAACCGGGGAAAGGTGAAACCCGAAGATTACGCCACCAACGATGAAAAAGCTGAATTAATAAAAAAGATGGATGAAGAAGAGGAATCCGGAGGATCGGCTAAAACTGATAATTAATTTCGAATACTGTAAGTTAGTTACCATAATGAATAAATGATTGAATACTTGAATGGGATAATGCTTAAATGCGAAAATTTAAAGCTGCAAGCGACTAGCCACAAGCCACAAGAATTATTTCATTTGTTAGAACTTTTTCTTTAAGCTTAGAACTTTCTTAGGCCACGAGCAGCGAGCCACGAGATCGCCATACACATGATAAAATAATTGTAAACTGCTACTGCAAACTGCTGCTGCTTACTTAACCTTTTTACACTCTGAACTTCTTCATCCTTTCGGTACTTTCTCATCTGGATAACGTTCTGCATATTCCTTCCAGAAAAGTTTTACTTCAGATTTCATTTCTTTTGCCAGCGATAAAATCCCAAACAGGTTTGGAATGGTCATCAGTGCAATTGTTATTCCTGAAAGCGTCCAGATAATTGTTGTATCGGTAAACGATGCCAAAAAGAATCCGATAACATAAATAATGTGGTAATAAATTACTTTTCCTGAACCAAAAAGATAAGTAATTGCCCTGTCGCCGTAATACGACCAGCTAATGGCCGTTGAAAATGCAAATAATAATAAACCGATAGAAACAATATATTTACCATAATCTCCAAACCAACTGCTGGTAAATGCAATCGTTGTTAGCGGCGCACTGTGAAGTAGTGATTTTCCGGTTAATGTAAGTCCATTTTGACTTTCAATTTTTCCATCGGTAAATTCTATTCTGCCTGTAAACGGATCATTATTAATCCACACTTTTACATCTTCCGCAACTGAACGCGAATGAATTATTGTTGGTTGATTTTGGATTAACCCGTCAGACAACATCTAAACTACCTGTAAACTTAGGCAGGTCATTTTCACCAACAAGGTACCGGTGCAACTGATCTACATCTTTAGGGCTTTGTTCCGAATAATTTCCGTTTAAAACAACAAGATCGGCTTCCTGAAATTGGTTTTCAAATTTTTGATTCCAAACACCTGAAGAAAGCAGCACCAGACCGGTAAGCGTACAAATAATAATGGTGTCGATAAAAGGTTCGAGTAATGCTACCAAACCTTCAGAAACCGGTTCGTGTGCGCGAGCCGCAGCATGTGCAATTGGCGCTGATCCTTGGCCTGCT
The DNA here is from genome assembly GCA_963849775.1 of uncultured Prolixibacteraceae bacterium. Taxonomy (GTDB): domain Bacteria; phylum Bacteroidota; class Bacteroidia; order Bacteroidales; family Prolixibacteraceae; genus Draconibacterium. The sequence goes on from CAWKIX010000003.1 coordinate 83,849, forward strand.
TCGTTGGAGAAAAGACCCCTGGTTCACTCCGCTGTTAAATGCAAATGCAATACTGCCCCCAAAAAACCCCCGGCAGCTGCTGTTCCGGTAAACACATCGCCAAAAATAGCCTGCAACGAAGGGATTATATTTTCATAATTGTAAAGAATAACAGCGATTGCGCCAATAAAATAAATCAGCGCCATAACTGGCACCAACCGTGAAGTAACTTTCGCAATTCGTTTAATACCGCCAATAATGACAAAGCCCAAGCAAAACGGCCAGTATTCCACCGGTAAGCATGTGGTTGATTCCAAAAGTTTCAAACAGCGAATTTGAGATGCTGTTTACCTGCGGAAGGTTTCCGGTTCCAAACGATGAAAAAACTGTGGCAATTGCAAAAATTACTGCCAGCCAACGCAAGTTTCAACCGGTTTTTCATGTAATACATCGGGCCACCGGCAATTGTCCCGTCATCTGCTTTTTCGCGGTATTTATGCGAAAGTGTAACTTCTACAAATTTGGTTGTCATTCCCAAAACGGCAGTAACCAGCATCCAAAACAGAGCCGCCGGTCCACCCAGGTGAATGGCCAATGCAACACCTGCAATATTACCTGTTCCTACCGTTCCTGAAAGTGCTGTTGTTAAGCGCCTGAAAATGAGATGTATCTCCCTCGTCGCCTTCCCTGTCAAATTTTCCACGAACAATACGAAGTGAATGTTTCAAATACCTGAAACTGGGGAAATTTTAAATAGATTGTAAAAAATATCCCGGTTCCAAGTAACAAGAAAAACGAACCATTGCGATCCGCCAATATAACTGTCGATTAAAGAGAGAATGTCGTTTAGTTTATTCATTACAGGCAGTTTTACTTTTTTATGTTTGCTAAAAATAGTAATCTCCGGCTTTTAAAAAAAGAAGAATTATTATTGCTTCTTAAATGTCAGGATATGAAAAGAGAGAATTTGAAAGAATATTTTTACTAAATATTAATATGCGTTGCTGATAATGTGTCGTTTATATCGAATTAAAAACTTATTTTTGTTTAATAACGAATAAAAAGCAGATCATTTTATAAATTTGTTAATAAAAAAATAAGCCATGTTACCACGATTTCTATTAGCCGACAATTCATTGGAAACACCGGACACCATTTTTGTTGTTCACACTGAAAGTCCACGTTTTATTATTGAAGCCGATATCGAAGATTTTTGGAGCAACCAGGAAATTCATTGGATTGACGGAGAACCGGGCGATGAAGAATTTGATAGCCCAACTTGTTGAAGAAGCCGAAGAATTTCTTGAACGAGAGTTTGAAAATGAAGAATTGCTTGATGAGTTAGACGAGGACGATGAATAATATGGAAACAGAAAATAAACCCAAAAAACTGTATCGTTCGCAGGAACAAGTTTTAGGTGGAGTGCTGGCAGGTTTTGCTGAATACATTAACGCAGATGTTTCATTAATCGAATTCTGTATGTTGTGTTGTCAATTCTTTCAGCTGCTTTCCCCGGAATTTTAGTATACGTTATTTGCTGGGCGGTAATACCCGAGAAGCCTGTCGAATTGTAAAAATATTCAGGAATTGTAATTTTTCCAGCAAAGGATTCCATCTTTTTTTGAGAGATGGGATCCTTTATCTTTTTTACTGTTCAACCCCTTTCATAGAAAGCTGAATGCGTTTTCTGGGAACATCCACTTCTTTTACCCGCACTTTCACATGTTCGTGAAGTTTAACAATTTCGTTCGGATCAGATACAAACCGATCGGCCAGTTCTGAAATATGAACAAGGCCTGATTCTTTTATTCCAACATCAACAAAAGCTCCAAACTTTGTAATGTTATTTACAATTCCAGGCAGAATCATTCCTTCCTGTAAATCGTTAATCGAGAAGATGCCATCCGCAAACTCAAATACTTTGATTGGTTTCCGTGGGTCACGGCCTGGTTTTAATAATTCTGATTTTATATCGTTTAACGTTGGCCAGCCAATTTCATCAGTAATATATTTCTGAAAATCAATTTTAGAAACCATCTCTTCATTTCGCACCAATTCTTTCAATTCGCATTTAAGATCTTTGGCCATTTGTTTTACCACTTTGTACGATTCAGGGTGAACGCCAGAATTATCCAAAGGATTTTCAGCATCAGGAATCCGCAGGAAACCAGCTGCCTGTTCAAACGCTTTGGCGCCCATTCGCGGTACTTTTTTTAGTTCATCACGCGAGTGGAAACCGCCGTTTTCTTTTCGGTATTCCACAATATTTTCAGCCAAGTTGCGGCCCAAGTCCGGAAATATAGGTAAGCAAATGCTGGCTCGCAGTATTCAGATTTACCCCCACCGAGTTTACACTGATTTCAACAACAGCATCAAGACTGTTTTTCAATTTTTTCTGATCCACATCGTGCTGGTATTGCCCAACGCCAATACTTTTTGGATCGATTTTCACCAGTTCCGCCAGTGGGTCCATTAATCTTCGCCCAATTGAAATTGCACCACGCACAGTAACATCATACTGCGGAAATTCTTTTCGGGCAATGGAAGAAGCCGAATATACGGAAGCGCCGTCTTCGCTAACCACATAAATTCGCAGTTCGCGGTTATAACGCAGGTTTTTCACGAAGTGTTCGGTTTCTCTGCTGGCAGTTCCGTTGCCAATGGCAATGGCCTCAATTTTATATATTTCAACCATCGAACCAAGTTTTTTTGCTGCCATTTTTTTGTCTTCCTGCGGTTTGTGTGGGTAAATGGTTTCGTTATGCAACAGGTTTCCCTGTTCATCAATGCAAACCACTTTGCAACCGGTTCGGTAACCGGGGTCAATTGCCAAAATTCGCTTTTGACCGAGTGGAGGAGCGAGCAAAAGCTGTTTCAGGTTTTCAGCAAAAACTTTAATCGCATCTTCATCAGCTTTTTCTTTTGACAGATTGGCAAATTCAGTCTCAATAGAAGGTTGGATCAGTCGCTTGCAGCTGTCTTTTACTGCCAATGCCACCTGTTCAGCGCATTCACCATTTCCATGAACAAAAAAACGATCCAGATTTTCAATTGCTTTGTCATCGTTTGGAGAAATGGTTACTTTCAGGAATCCTTCATTTTCTCCACGGCGCATGGCCAATAAACGGTGCGACGGGCATTTTTTTAGTGGTTCACTCCATTCAAAATAATCGCGGTATTTGGCTGCTTCTTCTTCTTTACCTTTTACCAGTTTTGAAGAAATTACAGCATCCAATTCAAAACTTCGGCGCACAATATTTCGGGCTTTTACATTTTCACTTACCCATTCAGCAATAATATCTCTTGCTCCTGAAAGTGCATCTTCAACTGTTTCAACTTCATTGTTAATAAATGAATTAGCACGAAATTCAATATCACGCTCCACCTGTTTTATCATGATTTTTGCCAGCGGTTCCAGTCCTTTTTCGCGTGCAACAGTAGCTTTTGTTCTGCGTTTCGGTTTATAGGGAAGGTAAATATCTTCCAGTTCCACCGAATCAAAACAATTGTCAATTCGTTCCTTTAATTCAGGTGTCAGTTTTTCCTGTTCGTCAATGGTTTTTAAAACTGTTTCCCTGCGTTTTTCAAGCTCGGTGAATTTTTCATTCAGTTCTTTTATTTGCATTACCTGAACTTCATCGAGGCTTCCGGTGCGCTCTTTACGGTAGCGTGAAATAAACGGAACAGTTGCCCCTTCTTGCAATAACGAGACAGTGTTTAAAACCTGACTTGTTTTTATACCAAGTTTTTGCGAAATTATTTCGGTGATTTTTGAATTCATTATACAGTGTTTTCGGGTTACAAAGATAATAAGCAACCGTTCTTAACAAAGTGAATGATTCCGTGGAATTTTATCGAAAGTAATCGTCTAATTTTCTATTGTTACAGATTTAACTGTATTGCGGCGTTCTGAACGTCGCGCAATTCGCTGAAAAATAAATGCAAATGCAAGTAATACGGTTAAAATAATCACATTATCCCAAAAATTCTCCATAAAATATTCCCAGCTTGGGTTTGCATCCGGGTCATTCGGCTCTATTGAGAAGCCAATTGTTAACATAAATGTAAATGAAATTGTAATGTAAAAAAAGGTGTGAAAAATCCATCCTGTGGCTGTGTGCGGCATATAAAGCAGAAATAATTTCTGGAAAAAGGAGTGTTTTTCCATTCCCTGTTCCTTCTCTTTTTCCTTTTCGTTTTCTTTATCCTCAATGTTAATATTCTTTTGCAGAAGAAGATCCAAACGTTGCGATATTTCCATTTTAAGCTGTGCAAAACGCTCGTCATTCGTAACCTCACGCTGAGCCTTTAACCAAATTTGCCAGAATTCTACCTGCTCTTTTGCCTGTTCAATTGATCTTCGTTTGGCCGCTTCCAACGAGCGATCATTTAACCATTTCAAAAATACAGGGGTTAATCCAATAATTGCTGCCAGCAATGGAATAATTTCTTTTATACCCATAAGTAATCAGATGTTTTTGTCTTAATTTGATTTATTAGCTAATTTACAATATATATGTATGAAAATCAAGCGGGTAATTTAACAAGAAACATTTCGATAAATATGGAAAAATGTAATGTCATTTATATCAATAGTGATTCAATTTTAAAAAATGGAAACCTTAAAAAACATATCCTTAATTCTGTAATTAATCTTTTATCATTCAACTTTTAACCTTATTTTTGCACCTCATTTTCAAAAGAACAAAAACGATGTTTGAGAATTTAAGTGACAAGCTGGAAAAGTCTTTTAAATTATTAAAAGGCGAAGGAAAAATTAGCGAAATAAATGTAGCTGAAACGCTAAAAGAAATACGACGTGCATTGCTTGATGCTGACGTTAACTTTAAGATTGCCAAAAAATTTACTGATGATGTAAAAGATAAGGCGCTTGGCCAGGATGTATTAACCTCTGTTAAGCCTGGACAATTAATGGTGAAAATTGTAAAAGATGAACTGGCCGCTTTAATGGGCGGTACATTTACTGATATTCAATTAAAAGGAAAGCCTTCAGTAATCCTTATGTCGGGGTTGCAGGGTTCGGGTAAAACCACGTTTTCAGGCAAACTGGCAAAAATGCTGAAAAGCAAAAAAGGCCGTCATCCGCTGCTTGTTGCCGGCGACGTTTACCGACCTGCAGCTATTGAACAGTTAAAAGTTCTTGGGGAACAAATCGGTGTTCCGGTTTATACTGAAGAAGGAAATATGGACCCGGTTAAAATTGCAAAGGCAGCCATTCAGGAAGCAAAAAACAAAGGTTACGATGTTGTAATTGTGGATACCGCCGGACGTTTGGCAATTGATGAACAGATGATGAATGAGATTGCCGCCATTAAAAAAGCTGTAGATCCGGATGAAATATTATTTGTGGTTGATTCAATGACCGGACAGGATGCTGTAAACACTGCCAAGGAATTTAATGATCGTCTGGATTTTGATGGTGTAGTTCTTACCAAACTTGACGGAGACACCCGCGGTGGTGCTGCACTTTCAATACGAGCAGTAGTTGAGAAACCGATTAAGTTTGTTGGTACAGGTGAAAAGCTTGATGCGCTTGATGTTTTTCACCCCGATCGTATGGCCGACCGTATTTTGGGGATGGGTGATATTGTTTCGCTTGTTGAAAAGGCACAGGAACAGTTTGATGAGGAAGAAGCAAAACGCCTGCAGAAAAAGCTGGCAAAAAATACGTTTGATTTTAATGATTTCCTTAAACAGATCAACCAGATCAAAAAAATGGGTAATCTGAAAGATGTGATGGGAATGATACCCGGAATGGGGAAAGCTATAAAAAACCTTGATATTGATGATGATGCGTTCAAACACATCGAAGCAATTATTTTTTCAATGACCCAGGCAGAAAGACAGGACCCGGCTTTAATAAACGGCACACGAAGAAAACGTATTGCAGACGGATCGGGAACTGACATTCAGGAGGTAAATCGTTTACTAAAACAATTTGCGGAAACGCGAAAAATGATGAAAATGGTTGCCCAGGGAAAAAATGTGCAGCGTATGATGGGGGGAATGCAGGGAAGAAGATAAAAAGTTTACAGTGATCAGTCGCAGTTTAAATAATTATTAGATAGTAAATTAGATTATCAAATGAATATCATTGACGGGAAAAAAGTATCAGCAGAAATAAAAAAGGAGATTGCTGCCGAAGTAGAAAAGTTAATTCATGATGGTTCCAGAAGGCCACATCTGGCAGCAGTTCTGGTGGGTCACGATGGTGGCAGCGAAACTTACGTAGCCTATAAAATTAAAGATTGCGAAGCAGTTGGTTTTAAATCATCTCTCATTCGTTATGAAGACGATGTTTCCGAAGAAGAATTGCTGGCTAAAGTGCAGGAATTAAATGAAGATAAAACGCTCGATGGTTTTATCGTTCAACTTCCTCTGCCAAAACACATTTCGGAGCAAAAAGTAATTGAAGCAATTAATCCGAAAAAAGATGTTGATGGTTTTCACCCTGAAAATGTTGGTAGAATGGTAATTGGATTACCTTCTTTTGTTTCTGCAACTCCTTTTGGTATTGTGGAATTATTGAAACGTTATAACATTGAAACTAATGGAAAAAACTGTGTTATTGTTGGTCGTAGTAATATTGTTGGTCGGCCGTTAAGTGTTTTAATGTCGCAAAAAGCAATTAATGCTACTGTAACGGTAGCGCACAGCAGAACTGCAAATTTGGATGAAGTTTGCCGAAATGCTGATATTTTAATTGCTGCAATTGGGGTTCCCGGGTTTATTAAAGGAAATATGGTTAAAGAAGGAGCAGTTGTAATTGATGTTGGTACTACACGCGTTAAATCAGACGAAACCAAATCGGGCTTTAAATTGAAGGGAGACGTACTTTTTGAAGAGGTTGCAGATAAATGCTCTTTTATTACGCCTGTGCCGGGCGGAGTTGGACCAATGACACGCGTTTCTTTGCTTCAGAATACGTTATTGTCTGCTAAAAAAGAGATCTATAAATAACATTTGTTTTATATACAGAAAGTCCTGAAAAGGTCTTTTTTTATTCTAATTTTCTTAGAATCAGTATAAATTGGGTGAAAATCAGGTATTTCAGAGCTCAAATTGATGCTAATGCGTGTTTAAAATAATTATTTTTTTATTTTTGAGTAACTAACCAAATATAAAAAAACAAAAATTTAAGGCATGGAAAGCGCTGATAACAAGGACGGAATGAAAAATGCTGATAGTAAATTCAATCAGGAAATATATTCCAAAGTGGTGAGAGCGGGGAAGAGAACCTATTTTTTTGATGTTAAAACTACCCGTAGTGATGAGTATTATTTAACTATTACCGAAAGCAAAAAACGGTTTAGCGAAAATGGTAAATTCCATTATGAAAAACACAAAATCTTTTTATATCGGGAGGATTTTGAAAAGTTCGCGGAATGCTTGCAGGATATAGTTGATTATATTGTCGAAAATCAACCGGAAAGAACATCTGTTGAAAGTGATGATTTTGATGCTGAAGAAGAAAAGGTGGTTAACTTCACCAATGTTGATTTTGAAGATATTTAATTCTATCAGCAACAAAACATCAGTCAAAGCGAATTTATTGAAATTCGCTTAACTCCAACCAACGAAACTCTTTCTCATCGATAAGAGTTTTGATTTTTACCAGTTCTTCCGATTTCCGGAATAACTCATCATGATTTAGCTCCCCGGAATTTAGCCCCGATTCCAGTTCAATTTTTAATTGCTCCAAATCAGCAATTTCTTTTTCAAGCTGCTCAAATTCACGTTTTTCGTTGAACGTTAACTTCCTTTTACCCTGATCAGTCGTTTTCGCTTTTAAGGGCTCCAGATTGGCCAGTTTGGCTTTTGCTTCAACCTTTGCATCTGCCTGAGCCTCTTTCTTTGCCTTACTTTCCTCTTCATCCAGTTTATTCCGATACTGAGTGTAATTGCCGGCAAAATCATTTATCACCCCCTCTCCTTCAAAAACAAACAGGTGATCCACAATTTTATCCATAAAAAAGCGATCATGAGAAACAATAATTACACAACCTTCAAAGGCAGCCAGATAATCTTCGAGAACATTTAACGTGATAATGTCAAGATCGTTTGTAGGTTCATCAAGGATCAGGAAATTGGGGTTTTGCATTATAACCGTACACAGGTAAAGTCTTCGTTGTTCCCCTCCGCTTAGTTTTTCAATGTAATTGTATTGTGTGTCGGGCGGAAACAGAAAGTAGTTGAGAATTTGAGCCGCACTCATTTTTGTTCCATCCTCAAAATAGATGTATTCTGCAATTTTAGTTACTGCATCAATAACTCTCTCTTTAGGGTTGAAATTGATTCCCTCCTGACGATAATAACCGAATTTTATGGTTTGTCCAACCTCAATTTCGCCACTGTCTGGGAGAATAGCCTGTGTTATAAGATTCAGAAAAGTTGTTTTTCCTGTTCCGTTATTTCCTATAATGCCTACTTTTTCTGCTCTTGAAAATTTGTAAGAAAATTCTTTAACAAGATCAATTCCGGGATACGATTTAGAAACGCTGTTAAGTTCAACAATTTTTTTTCCCAGCCTTGCTGATTTCACATTAATTGAAACGCTATCGCTACTGTAATTTTGTGATGCTTTGTCTTTTAAATCATAAAAAGCGTCAATCCTGTATTTTGCTTTATGGCTGCGGGCTTGCGGCATTCTGCGCATCCATTCTATTTCGGTACGAAGCAGGTTTTTTGCTTTGGCTACGGTTGCCTGTTGCATCTCAATTCGTTCGTCGCGTTTTTGCAGGAAAAAGGAGTAATTTCCCTGGTAACGGTAAATCTGGTTGTCTTCCATTTCAATGATTTCGTTACAAACACGGTCGAGAAAGTAACGATCATGGGTAACCATCAGCAAGGTGGCTTTTGTTTTATCAAGGTACTCTTCCAGCCACTCAATCATATCTAAATCAAGATGATTCGTAGGTTCATCAAGAATTAAAAGATCAGGGTTGCTAATTAAAACTTTTGCCAGAGCAAGTCTTTTTTGCTGTCCCCCCGATAATTGACCTACTTTCTGATCCGGTTGATTTAGTTTTAGCTGGGTCAATATTTGTTTTATTTCCACATCAAAATCCCAGGCATTTAATTCATCCATTTTAGCTGAAATTGTCGCAATTTCATCCTGATTGTTTCTTGCAACTGCTTCTTCAAAAGCTTTAACAACCTGCAATTTTTCATGAGACGACTCAAAAATCTCTTCAAAAATGGAATGATTGGGATTTAATTTTGGAATTTGTTCAAAGTAACCAATCAGTATATCATTGGTTAACGTAACAAGTCCGTTATCGGGCGATTCCTTTCCTGCAAGAATATCAAGAAGTGTAGATTTTCCTGTTCCATTTTTTGCAATCAGTGCTACTTTCCGGCCTTCAAAAACGGTCAGCGAAATGTTTTCAAAAAGCATCAATTCACCCCAACGTTTTGAAAGATTTTCACCTTGAAGAAATGGTTTCATGGAATATTATTTTGTGCAAAAATAGGAAATGATCTGAACAATTCTCAGCATGTTATTATTACTGGAATTTTAGTGTTCGTTTATTTTTAAAGAGAAGCTAAATATTCTTTATCTACCTTTTCAAAAAGCAGGTCAAGAAATTCAGGAACGGTTTTGGTTCCCATTGTATTGGGAGAATTGGACAGGAAAGCGATGCCAATATTTTCATCAAAACAAACGGCGATCTCAGCGCGATATCCCTGAACATAACCCCCGTGATAGGCAACATCACGGTTTTTGTAAATTACTTTTCTCCAGCCAATGGCATATTGTTTTGATTTTACATGATCCCAGTGTTTGAAGTAGTTTCGGTTTAAAGGCGAAACAACTTGAGGAGCAAATACATGGTTTCGGATGTTATTATTTAAAATCAGGGATGATGTGTCAAGAACGGCAAGCATAAAATGAGCAAGGTCCGATATACTTGCATTTATCCCTGCAGCAGGCATGGTAGAATAATAGCGGTCATTTAATCGAAGCGCTCTGAAATTTCCATTTGATCCGTAATGCGGATAGGCTTTATTTTCACTATTTTCGAAAGCCTCAAATCCGGTTGATGCATCGTTCATTTGAAAAGGTGCAAAAATCTTTTCCTGAATTAAATCACTATAAGATTTAGAGGTTTTAATGGCAGTGATGGTATCATAGATACTAAACATTACATTTTGATAACCGTAAAGTTCTCCGGGAGGAGCAGAAATACCAACATCGCGTAACCGTGTAAGAATTGTCGCAAATGGAACATGTTCTTCAACCAGGTTATCATACGCATGAGGTACGAGGCCTGATGTATGACTTAAAATATTTCTGACAGTTAGCTCGTTTGTGCTTTTTTCATTTTGCAATCGAAAATCAGGAAGATAATCAATAATATGGTCATCGAAATGTACAATATTTTCATCGTCCATTATACCGGCAAGAACTCCACTTATGGTTTTTGAAACCGAAGCGAGTCTGAAAATAGTGTTCTCATTGATGGAATCGTTTCCCCCTTTTTTTTGTACACCAAAACATTTTAATAAGGCGATTTGATTTTTATATGTAATAACAACAGCAGCTCCAATGGTGCCTGTTTCATTTATTTGGCTACTGATAAGGCTGTCGTATTTATTCAGAACATCATTTATTTCAATTGAATAATCAATAACAGGTATTTCAGATAGAAACTGCCGCAGGAATTTCTTCGGGCTTATCCGCCTTAAGGCCGTTTACAGTGAAAGCAGCGATAATCAAAAATAATAATACAAGGATAAAATAAGTATTTTGTGCTCTTCATCAAATCAAATTCTGTGTTTAATTTTTGCGAAGATAAAAAACCGTTTAGTTATTGAAAAGATTTACTTAAAAAAAATGATAACAGGGTGTTAATAAAAAAGCCGGTCAACACCGGCTTTTTATATGCTGTTTAATTACTAATTTAAAACTATTTCTATTTTGGATAATAGAAATAATCGATTAGCGACTTTTATAACATAAGACTTGTTATAATTGTTTATGTTACAATTTCACTCAAATATTTTATTTTTGAAGGCATATAAAATTTATAATGAAGAAAACCGAATTGTTTGATTATGTAATCAACTATTTTCAGGAATCAATGCCGGTGGCCGAAACAGAACTGGAATATCAAAATCCGTTTGATTTAATTGTTGCTGTTATTTTATCGGCGCAATGCACTGATAAACGGGTGAACCAAATTACGCCGGAGTTACTAAAACATTTTCCAACACCGCAAAAAATGGCTGAAGCTGAGCCGGCAGAAGTATATGATTATATTAAAAGTTGTTCGTATCCGAATAATAAAGCGAAGCACCTGGTTGGAATGGCACAAAAACTACTTGAGTTATATAATGGTGAAATTCCACAAGATATTGATCAGTTGCAAAAACTTCCGGGGGTTGGAAGAAAAACAGCCAATGTAATAGCATCGGTTGTTTTTAACCAACCGGCAATGGCAGTTGATACTCATGTTTTTAGGGTAGCAGCCAGGATTGGTTTAACAGCCGAAGCCAGAACGCCTTTAGCTACAGAAATGCAATTGATAAAATACATCCCGAAAGAGTTGATTCCCAAAGCTCATCACTGGTTGATTTTACACGGCAGATACGTTTGTTTGGCCCGAAAGCCAAAATGTGGAGAATGTGGTCTTACAACTGTATGTAAATATTATAATCAGCCAAAGTAGAGCTAAAAATGGAAATCCTTGTATTTCGTATAATTCAGTAAAAAAATCATCGTATTTTAATTCAGTATTAAAAAAAATTATTCCTTTAAAATGCAGCTTTTCAGTTGCTTATGTTATTAACTCCTGGATATTGGTAAATTAAGAAAAGATGAATACTGATTTTTAGTTAAACTTATTACATTTGTTTTTTTTAACATGTAAAATTTAAATAATCGCTGTTATGGCTTATAAAATTTCTGACGAGTGTATTGCGTGTGGAACATGTATTGACGAATGTCCGGTTGATGCAATTTCTGAAGGTGACATCTATGTAATTGATGCTGATCTTTGCACCGACTGTGGTTCATGTGCAGAAGTTTGCCCGGTAGAATGTATTTCGCTTGACGAATAAAAGATCCGGACAACATAAAAGCTTACCCGTTGGTTATTTCTGACGGGTTTTTTTACGTCTTTTTTATCTTTTTAAAAACTCCAAATCGATAGATTCGCTTGGCTTATACCTTTTTAACTCTAAATTCCTTCATTAATTTTTAAAATCAGTTTTCAATCGGTATTTTTGAAAACCTGTCAGAGAGATCAGAAGATTATTTAACCTGTAAAAGATGAATTATTATGGCAACAATTTATGAAGAACGATATAATTATCATCCTGAAGATTTCAAATCATATGACACCACCCGGATAAGAAAAGAATTTTTAGTTGAAAAACTAATGGAGGCCGATAATGTAAGGTTGGTTTATTCGGCCATTGAACGATATATTGTGGGTGGAGCAGTGCCGGTAAATGGCGATTTGGAACTGGAAACAATTGATCCTTTGAAAGCATCTTATTTTTGTGAACGTCGTGAGGTTGGAGTAATTAATGTGGCAGGGCCGGGTTCTATTATTGTTGATGGCGCTGAATATAAAATGAATTTCAAAGATGCCATTTATATTGGAAAGGGAAGTAAAAAAGTTATTTTCAAATCTGATGATCCAGAAAATCCGGCACATTATTACATAAACTCAGCGCCTGCGCATAAAGAATATCCGGTGAAACATGTAACCAGTGCCGATGCAAATGTTCTTCATATGGGATCGCTGGAAACTTCTAATGAACGGGATATTAATCAGTTACTAATCAATGGTGTGGTTGAAACCTGTCAGCTGCAAATGGGAATGACTGAGTTAAAAACAGGAAGTGTTTGGAATACCATGCCGCCACATTTACATAGCCGGCGCAACGAAGTTTATTTTTATTTCAACGTACCTGAAGGACAGGCAATTTGCCATTTTATGGGGCAGCCCCAGGAAACACGCCATATCTGGATGAAGAACGAGCAGGCCGTAATTTCTCCCAACTGGTCAATTCATTCTGCTGCCGGTACAGGCAACTATATTTTTATTTGGGGAATGGCTGGCGAAAACCTGGATTACACCGATATGGATAAAATTAAACCAACAGAACTACGATAGATAGCACAGAGATTTGAGATGTTGAAGTTGTACCCATTTAATAAAGTTTAAAGTCTGCCCGGATAATACTGTTCGGACGGGTTCAAAGCTCAAAGCTCAAAGCTCAAAGATCAAAGCTCATGGCTCACTACTAACTACTAACTACTAAAAATGATACAGGAATTATTTGATCTCAGCGGAAAAGTTGCACTAATAACAGGAGGCACTCATGGTATTGGAATGGCCATTGGAATTGTGCTCGGAAAGGCAGGTGCGAAAATTTGTGTTAACGGAACTTCTGAAACAAATCTGGCAAATTGTAAAAAAGAATACATTGCCGAAGGAATTGATGTTTATACTCTAAAATTTGATGTTACCGATGAAGCGGCTGTTGACCGGGGAATTTCTCAAATTGAAAAGGAAGTAGGGAGTGTTGATATTCTTGTGAACAATGCCGGAATTATTAAGCGCATCCCAATACTCGATATGGCAGTTTCAGATTATAAACACGTGATTGACGTTGATTTGGTGGGGCCGTTTATTGTTTCAAAAAGAGTGGCGCCAAAAATGATTGAAAAACGTGCTGGTAAAATTATCAACATGTGTTCGATGATGAGTGTTTACGGGCGAAATACAGTTTCAGCTTATGCTTCAGCAAAAGGAGGATTAAAACTTCTTACCAAAAATATGACTTGCGAGTGGGCTAAATACAACATTCAGATTAATGGAATTGGCCCGGGATATATTGCAACTGCCCAAACAGCGCCGATTCGCGAAGGCAACCATCCGTTTAACGTTTTGGTGATGACCCGAACGCCCGCCGGCCGTTGGGGAGAACCCGAAGATGTTGGCAATGCAGCGCTTTTTCTGGCATCAAAAGCAAGCAATTTTGTCAACGGACAGGTACTTTATGTTGACGGTGGAATTCTGGCCAATTTTGGCTATGTAAAGGGTGAAAATGAGGTTTCTGAATAATAGAATCAGAATATAAACAACCATATCCACCCCTGAATAATTTCACCCGTTTCAGGATCAAGCTGTGAACCATACATACTATGCGGAATGGAATACACAAGCAACATAACAATTGCTGCAACAACGGTATAAACCGGACTTTCTTTTTTACGGTTCATAAAATACGCCAATAACCAGAAAAGAAAAGCAACCAATGTTTTGTTATCGGTTAAATCCCATGCAAAAGGTACACCAGCCCAAAGTTCATTAAACGCATATAATTGTACCCACGGGCCAAATATTAATCCCCCTAATAAATAATGCAATTACGGTAAGGTTGGTATAATACCGAAATTTTTCATACCTGAAGATGGCCATTACACCTGCAAGATTTCCCAGAAACATAGCAAAAAAGATAAAGAATATATGCGGGATTAAAACCCAGGAAGGGACTTCTCCTTTAAACCGGATTACAACCGGCTCGCCATTATTTAAGGGATAATCTGTCCCGTTTTTAGAGAGAATAATTTTGTATTCATATTTCCCTGCTGGAGGCAGGTTGGGAAGTTCTGCGCTAATGGTTTCACCCTGACGAGTCATTTTAACTGTTGTCCAATCATCATTGGTTGGGAATTTACGATATTCAAGTATCCCCCTGATTTCCGTTTCCGGAATTATCAATTCAATTTTGCAATCTTCCTCTCCTCCAAAACTCCTCAACAACTCAAATTTGTAGTCGGTGCTATCGATATTAATTTCCACCCTTTTTTCATAGGTAGGGCCTGTTCTGCGTTGGTAAATACTTGCAGATAATGTAATTATTACTGCTAATATCCAGAAGAAAATTGGTCTTACTTTCATTGTTGCTGTTTTGGTTTACTACAATATTAGCTACTTTTTTATAATTAAGGCTGGTCGGTATTTAATTTATCATATTCATATATCCGTTGAAATTCTATTCTTATGTTTCGGTTTTTTGTTAATTTGGAGCGTTCAATAAAAATGAATGAATACCGAATTCTAATAACCGTTCGATGGCATTAAATTACATCTGGATTTTCTTTTTTCTGATTGCTTTTGTGATTGGTTTGGTAAAACTGATTTTTCTGGGTGACACACAGGTTTTCCCCGACATGGTAAATGCCACTTTCGATATGGCCAAATCGGGTTTTGAAATTTCGCTTGGATTAACCGGGGTTTTAACTTTGTGGATGGGAATAATGAAAATTGGTGAAAAGGGTGGGATAGTAGCCGTTTTTTCAAAACTTATCGGCCCGTTTTTTTACAAGCTATTTCCTGAATTGGGCAAGGAATCATCCGGCTCACGGACCAATAATGATGAATATTGCGGCGAATATGCTTAATCTTGATAACGCCGCAACTCCAATGGGACTGCAGGCAATGAAAGAGATGCAGGAAACAAACCCGGATAAAAATACGGCATCGAATGCCCAAATCATGTTTTTGGTGCTGAATACTTCCGGATTGACTTTGCTGCCGATAAGTATTATGGTTTACCGGGCACAATTGGTGCAGTTAATCCGTCAGATATTTTTATTCCTATTTTGCTTGCTACCTATTTTTCAACCATTGCCGGACTGCTTGCGGTGGCTTTCTATCAGAAAATTAATTTATTAAATAGAGTGGTAATGTCTTATCTGGGAGGACTTACACTTTTTATTGCCGCTATTATCTGGTATTTTTCAACGCTGGATAAAGATGCGATAACTCAAATATCAAGTGTAGCAAGTAATCTAATTCTGTTTTCAGTAATTATTGCATTTATTGTTATGGCGCTGATTAAAAAAATAAATGTTTATGAAGCGTTTATCGATCGGGGCAAAAGATGGATTTAAAACAGCGGTAAAAATCATTCCGTACCTGGTGGCAATTCTGGTTGCCATTGGCGTTTTTCGTGCTTCCGGGGCAATGGATTGGTTGGTTTCGGGTTTTACGTGGGCTTTTGATAAAATAGGAGTTAATACCGATTTTACGGCAGCATTGCCAACGGCGTTGATGAAACCACTGAGTGGCAGCGGAGCTCGTGGAATGATGGTGGATGCGATGACTAATTACGGAGCAGATTCATTTGTTGGTCGCGTGGCGAGTACCGTTCAGGGAGCAACAGATACTACATTTTATATTTTGGCCGTTTACTTTGGAGCAGTTGGTATTAAAAATACACGTTATGCAGTAGTTTGCGGTTTGTTTGCCGATTTTATCGGAATTATTGCAGCTATTTTAATGGCTTATCTATTTTTCCATTAACCGGGTGTTTGAGTTTCCAAACTCAAATATCAAAGTTGAAAATTCCTATTCCTTTTAATCCATCGAATCATAAACCACAACTTTCTTCCACAAATGAGCACATTCCTCTACAAAATTTAAATGAATCGGATGTTTCTGGTAAATATCCTGATCTTCTTTACCATTAAAAAAAGCGATATAGGATACTGAATAGGAGTGATCCACAACATCGCGTTCTTCTGTTGAAGCCGGAACCCCAATGTGACTCATTTTAATGGTTTCAATTTTAATTAGCTTATTTAAACCATCAAGTAATTGTCTTAAGTGTTCTTTGTTATCAGGTTCATTTAACCAGAAAAATACATGATGAACCAATGCGCCTGTAATTTTTATTTCACTATTCATTTTTGATTTTAAGATAGTAATTTTATTTCATTGATTAAGCACTTTACTTATATGGTCCCACGAAGGATGGCATCCCTTTGAGGGATGCCATCCTTTATCCGATCGAATTTATCGTTTGTTTTATTGCGACCAGCTTTTTAAGAAGCGATTCAAGTAAATCCAACCTTAACATATTCGCACCGTCTGATTTTGCAACTGCTGGATTTGGGTGCGTTTCAATGAAAATACCATCAGCACCAACCGCAATGGCTGCTTTTGCAATGGTCTCAATTAATTCGGGTTTGCCACCGGTAACACCGCTGGTTTGATTGGGCTGCTGAAGCGAGTGGGTAATATCCATTACAACAGGTACATTCATGCTACGCATTTCAGGAATTCCACGATAATCAACAACCAAATCCTGATATCCGAAAGTAGTGCCACGTTCAGTAAGTACCACATTTTTATTTCCACTTTCAATTACTTTATTCACTGCAAATTGCATGGCGCCAGCCGAAAGAAACTGGCCTTTTTTTATGTTTACCACTTTGCCTGTTTTGGCAGCTGCAATCAGAATATCGGTTTGGCGACACAGAAATGCCGGAATCTGAAGTACATCAACATAATAAGCAGCCAAAGCGGCTTCTTCTGCTGAGTGAATATCTGTAACCGTTGGAATATGAAAAGTGTCGCCAACTTTTTTCAGAATTTTCAAAGCTTTTTCATCCCCAATTCCTGAAAAAGAATCCAGTCGTGAACGGTTTGCTTTTCGGTACGATCCTTTGAAAATATATGGAATTTTTAACCGATCGGTAATCTTCATAATTTTCTCTGCAATTTCAAGAGCCATCGTTTCACCTTCAATTACACATGGCCCGGCTAACAAAAAGAAATTTCCGCTGTCGGTATTTTTCAGAATTTTTATCTCAGGAATCATACTTTTTGGTTTGAAAACAAATGTACAAAGTTATCGTGATTTCGCAATCTGCCCCGATTTTTTATCTCCCGGTGATTTTTAAGATCAGTGACTTTTTTATTTCTTTTTTACAGGAAATTTTTATCGAGGAACTCCTGGAATTTTTCCTTGTATTGTTCGCTCACCGGGATGTAAATTTTTCCAAAAATAATCCGGCTGCGTTCAATGGTTTCAATTTTTTCAAGGTTTACAATGAAGGAACGGTGAACGCGCATAAATTTCTCTGAAGGTAATTTGGTTTCAAGTAATTTCATTGTATTTAAAGAAAGAATAGGTTTGGGATCGTTATGCAGGAAAACTTTGATATAATCTTTTAATCCTTCAATGTATTCAATTTCATTAAAGTTGATGCGACGTATTTTATATTCCGATTTCAAAAAGAGAAATTCGTTATTGACTTCAATTTTATCTTTGGCAACATTTTCCAGCCCAATTAGCTTTTGGGCTTTTTGTGCAGCTTTTAGGAATTCTTCGTAACTAAAAGGTTTCAAAAGATAATCAACTGCTTCAAGTTTAAAACCTTCAAGTGCATATTTTTCGAATGCCGTGGTGAAAATTATTTTGGGACGGTCTTCCAAAATCCGTGTAAATTCAATCCCGGAAAGATCAGGCATATGAATATCCAAAAAAATAAGATCGACTGATTGATCCGATAAAAATTCGACTGCATCCAGCGGGTTGTCAAAGGTTTTGACCAATTCAAGAAAAGGTGTTTTTGAAATGTATCCGCTAACCAATCTTAAAGCGAGGGGTTCGTCATCGATGGCAATTGTTCGAAGCATTTTATTCTGGTGTTAAATTAATTTCAAGAAAAACATAAAACTCATCTTCGGTTTGGTCTATCTTCAGAATGTGTGATGATGGGAATAACAGGTTAAGTCGTTTTTTTACATTTTCCAATCCTATTCCGGAGTGGTTTTCATCCATTTTATCATGACTCTTACCCACGCTATTTTTACAAGTAAACAAAATTTTATTTTCATCCAATTTCATTGAAATTTGAATGAACGATTTTTCACGGTAACTTATTCCATGTTTAAATGCGTTTTCAATAAAAGGAATAAACAACAGTGGTGGTACTTTTAGATTGTTGTCTTCTCCAGGGAAATTGAAGTTAAGATCAACTTTTGGCGAAATCCGCAGCCGCATTAAATCAATGTAATGTTGCATGAAATTAATTTCGTGGCCAAGCGGTGTAATTCCCTGTTCCGATTCGTAAAGCAGGTAACGCATTAGCCGCGAAAGTTTCATAACAGCATCCTGCGCATCGCTGGTATTCACTTCAATCAGCGAATAAATGTTATTCAGCGTGTTAAAGAAAAAATGCGGGCTAACCTGGTTTTTCAGAAAAGCCAGTTCCGAATTCAGCTTTTCTTTTTCAAGTTCTTTTTGTCGTTTTTCGCTTGCTGAATGTTTTTCGATAACCCGCAGCCCATATGAAAACCCAACAATAATAATTGAAAGAAGGCTATACCCGTATATTTGCATAATTTTGAATGGTGGCCTGTTAAATGTTCTTTCGGTAGATTCCGCTATTGCTCTTTCCCGCTCCGGATTGTGTGTAAACTGGTTTATATAATCAAGTACAAAATACATACAAAAAATTAATGCGATTGTGAGAATAAAAAACAACGCTTTTCTATCGTTCAGATAAAATCTTGGAATCAGCCACAGGTAATTAATATAAAAAATGATCCCGAAAATAGCTGCGTTAAAGTAAAATCCCCAGGAGATAAAATTGTTATTTCCTGAATACAGACTTATAATTATTTGAGGTAAAATAATCAAAACTAACCAAGCCAGAATATGAAGTAATACCGGAAGTCTGTTTCTCTTTGAAATTTGTTTATTCATTGCTATTTCCTAATTATTCAAAGTTAACCGAAAAATCAAAAATTGAACCGTTGTTCCGGTCAATTTTTGATTTTCTGGTTTGTTCTATTCATGCCTTAAAGCATCTATCGGATTAAGGTTCGATGCTTTTCGTGCCGGGTACCAGCCAAAGAAAACTCCGATTATGCTGCACACTGCAAATGCCAGAATAATGGCATTTGTCATAATCACCATTGGGAAATTAAGAAGAGAAGTGGCTAAGTAGGAAATGGAAAGACCAAACAGAATTCCGATTATACCTCCAAAAATACTTAACAATATGGCTTCGATTAAAAACTGCATCAGAATATCAATTCCACGGCCGCCAACTGACATTCGTAATCCTATTTCTCTTGTTCTTTCGGTTACCGAAACAAACATGATGTTCATAATTCCTATGCCGCCAACTAATAGAGATATTGCTGCAATTGCGCCTAAAAGCAAAGTCAGCATGTCGCTAATTGTAGAAACCATTTCAACCATTTCAGCCTGGGAATTTACCTGGAAATCATCTTCATCTCCTTCCTTTAAGCCGTGTTCACGCCTTAAAATTGTTTCGACCTCTTCAATAGCCAGTTCCGATTTATCTTCGCTTACCGCCGATGCATAAATCGACTGGATATGTGTAATTGCAAGCATCCTTCTTTGAACTGTTGTGTAAGGGGCGATTATCATATCATCCTGATCTTGTCCCATGGCATTTTCACCTTTAGTGTCAAGCACGCCAATAATTTTAAGCGGTATTCCAGAAAAACGAATGGTTTGGCCAATGGGATCAATATTACCGTCAAACAGATTTTCCACAACGGTTTGCCCAACTATACATACTTTGGCAAGCGATTTAATTTCTTTTTCGGTAAATATTCTTCCATCTTCAATTTCAAATTTTCTGATTTCGAGATAATTGGCTTCAACACCGTAAATACTTGTTGGCCAGTTTTTATTTCCATTAATAGCTTGTCCGTTTGTGCTAACTTGTGCTGAAACTGCAGTAATATTTAACGCCTTATTTTTTAATGGCCTCCACATCTGACAATGTTAACGATTTAGTATTTGAATTCCCCATCATAACACCACCACGTTGTTGGGTGCCGGGCATTACAAAAAGCATGTTGGTACCCATATCCGACATTTCTCCCTGGATGCTTTGTTTTGAAGCTTCGCCAATTGAAAGCATGCCGATTACCGAACCTACTCCAATGATTATTCCAAGCATAGTTAGAACTGACCTGAATTTGTTTCTTTTCAGGGCATTGGTTGCAATTTTTGTGAGATTTATGTAGTTCATATTATTAATTTTATGATTGTAAATCTTCAACAGGTAAAGCCTGTATTAATTGAGAAGCAATAAACCGATCGGTTATATCGGTTTCTTTTTGAATCCGTCCGTCCCTGAAAATAATATTTCTTTTCATAAACCGGGCGATATCAGCTTCGTGTGTTACAAAAACAATGGTTTTTCCATCATCGTTCAATTTCTGGAAGAGTTCCATTATTTCGTATGAAGTGCGGGTATCAAGGTTTCCGGTTGCCTCATCAGCAAGGATAACCACAGGGTCGTTAACCAGCGAACGTGCAATAGCTACCCTTTGCTGCTGTCCTCCCGACAATTGGTTGGGCATGTGGTGAAACCTGTCAGAAAGTCCAACCTGATTTAATGCGTTCATGGCTCGTTCTCTTCTTTCTTTGGCTTTTATTGTTGAATTGTAAAATAATGGCAACTCAACATTTTCAAGCGCTGTGGTACGGGGTAGCAGATTATACGATTGGAAAATAAACCCAAGCTTGTTGTTTCGTAAACCAGCCAGTTGATTTTTATTTAGTTTGCCCATGTTTATCCCATCCAAAAGATATTCTCCGTCGGTGGGTTTATCAAGGCAGCCAATAATATTCAGCATGGTTGATTTTCCTGAACCACTGGCTCCCATTATGGCTGCAAAATCACCTTCGTAGATATCAAGATTAATACCCCGCAAAGCCTGTACGGTAACTTCGCCTACATAGTAGTTTTTCCTGAGATCGGTTACTTTTATAATTGTTTTCTTCATTTTGCTTTCATTAATTGTTATTATCCGCCTATTTAACCTCTTATTATCTCGGTGGTCTTGGCATCATTGAAAAACCACCAGATTCAGAATTTTCTCCTTGCAATTTTGCTTCTTCCATTACAAGAACCACTTCATCGCCGGGATTTAATCCAGCAATAATTTCAACATTAATGTCATCATTCATCCCAGTAGTTATTTGAACAGGATGGATTGTTGAGTCTTTTTTCACCCAAACAACACTGCCTGCTTTTGTAATGTTGCCTTGTGCATTAATCCCGTCCGGCATTTCTGATTGGATATTTTCTGCTGTTTCAGTGAGCGACTGGCCTTCAATGTAGCTGAGCAATAATTTCTGGTCGGGTATAAATCTTAGTGCTTTGCTCGGTACTATAAGGATATCATTCTTTTCCTTTACAAAAACTTCTGTTTCGGCTGTCATTCCGGGTTTTAATTTAAATTCCGGATTTGGTGCCGAAATAATAATTGTATATGTAACCACATTATTTGTTACTGTTGGCTCCAGGCGAACTTCGGTTACTTCTCCTTCGAAAATATCTTCAGGATATGCATCTACTGTAAATTCAACACGTTGGCCTTCTTGTACCTGGCCTATGTCAGCTTCGTCAACATCGGCTTCAACCCGCATTTGAGTAAGATCGTTGGCAATGGTAAACAGGGTAGGAGTATTAAAGCTGGCAGCAACTGTTTGTCCTTCTTCAACCGCACGGTTTAAAACAATTCCGTCAATTGGCGACTGGATAAATGCATAATTAAGATTGATTTCGTTTTTTTTATGCTGAGCCAGCGAACTGTTGTAATTTGCCTTTGCTTTATTAAGATTGTAAACTGTTTGGTCATAATCGGACTGAGAAATTAACCTTTTATCGTTCAAAGGTGACAAACGGTCGTAATTTGCCTGCTGATAATCCAATTCTGCTTTTGCATTGTCGAGTGAAGCCTGGCTTTGCTCAAGTGCGGCAACAAGGTTCGTTGTGTCAATCTGGGCAATTATTTGTCCTTTTTTTACATACGAATTAAAATCAACATAAATGTTTTCAATAATTCCTGAAACCTGTGTACCGACTTCAACTGTGGTAGTGGCTTCTATAGGTTCCGGTGGCAGTTACAGTTTTACTGATTGTGCCTTTTTCTGCTTTGGCGGTTTCAATATTTATATTTTCACTATCACCTTTTTAGGTTTAAATATGAAAAATGCAGTTGTGAGTGTTACCACAACTATTGCGATAATAATGATTGTTCTCTTTTTCATTATTGTATTTTTAATTGTTTCAATTATAATGTGATTGGATTTCCGATATAAAAATCGAGTATTTTATAGTTGAAAATTAGATTGTATTTTGATTGAAGTAAATCACTCTCTGCAACGATATAACTGGTTCGTTCGTAAAGAAAATCGACAGAATTAATTAGTCCATTATTGAATTTTTCTTCCGCCAGTTTATACGATTCTGTTGTTGAATTGTATTTTTCAAGGCTGGCTTCATATTCCGTTTGTGCGGAAACTACATCAACACTTACCTGTTCAATTTCCTTGCGAAGCTGGTTTCGTGTATTTATCTCCTGTAGTTCAGCATTCTGATAACTAATTTCGGCCTGTGTTACATTTGTTTTAACCTGTTTCTTTTGAAAAATTGGAATTGACATTGAAACCCCAAATGAAGGTGAAATCTGGTCGTTTAACTGGCTGAAATACCCAGCTTCGGAGCGGTTTGAGTAACCCGTTCCCAAACCGGCGTCGGCTGAAATGGTGGGATAAAATCCGGCTTCTGCAATCTTTTTATTCAATGCCGCGCTTTCTTTATTGTATTCAGCGCTTTTTATTTCTGGTTTAATTTCAAGTGCAACTGCATAAACATCGGCAGCAACAGGCGAAATGTTTTTATTTATGTTTTCACCCAACTCCGGGTTTACAATTGTAAAGTTATCGCTTGCCGGTAATTCCATTAATTGCATCAAGTTTACGCGGGCAATAGCAAACTGGCTTTTCGCGTTGGCCAAACTTAATTTCTCTGAAGCGAGTTGCGATTTTACCTGTAAATAGTCGGATTGAGAAATAATCCCAAGATTCAAACGCTCCTGTGCCAGGTTCAACTGTTCGGTTGTCGATTCAATTTGTTGCTCTGCATTTTTTACCTGTTCTTCGGTAAACAAAACCTGCAGGTATGCATTCAGAATACTGAAGGTTACCGATTCTTTAATGGTTTCCGAATCGTAATTTCCGCTTTGCATATCAAGTTCAGCCTGTTTAATAAGGTAGTTAAGCCTTGCGCCATTATACAAGGTAATACTTGAACTTAAAGAATAACTTGTACTGTTTGTACCCGAAAAATCGGAACTGCCGGTGGTAGCGTTTGTTACATTCGACCAGCTAAAATTCTCCCGAACAGAAGCGCTAACTGATGGCAGTTTATTTGCTACCGCCTGCTCTTTATTCACCTGTTGTGACAAATTAGTTAAAATACTCTGCCGAACCTGAATATTTTGTTCCAGCGCATAGTTGATACAATCATTAAGATTCCAGCTACCTCCCTGGATGGTTTGCTGCGCATTCAAAATAAAAGGTGACAGAATTGACAGAAATAGAATGATAGTTTTCGTTTTCATAACATTTTGTAATTGTTTGATTCAAATCTAAATCAGAACCAACTTCTTATAAAATGGAATAGAAGTTTAAAGAATTTTACCGACGAAAACCGGGATTTTGCGTTTAAGGTTAAGGTTTTTGTATAATAAAAAATCCCGGCAAAAACTTACCGGGATTTTCTAAATCGCTATTTAAATCAGCTTATTCTTCGGCTTTTTTCAAGGTCATTTCCATACCTTCTCCACCTGGGCCACCTTCCGGCATTTCAACTTTTAGTTTAATCACTTCGCCTTCAAGTTTGCCTTTATGTTTAATGGTGCTTCCCATAGCGTCAACGTCGAAAGAGATTTCGTTACCACTAACTTTACCATTGGTAATTTCCATATCTCCCATTTCACTTGAAACTGTACCGGTGAGTTTTTCACCATCAACTTTAAAATTAAAAGTCAGTTCCATGGCTCCTTGTCCACTGTCGAACGAAGTTTTCCATTTGCCGGCAACTCCTTCGGCATTCGATGTTACTATTGCAATTAATGCAATAAATACGGTTAATAGTACTTTTTTCATTGTTAAGATTTTAATTGTAAAAAATTTGAATTTACAGTTGGTGAAAATAATCAGAATTAATGAAAAGCCTGCACAAGGAGGTTAAGGTTTTGCAATTATAAAAGTCAATGTTGTATTATTTTGCTGAAACAGTATTGATAAACCGGATTGATCGATTGTTAAATGCCTCCGGTTGATCAATATTGCAAATATGCCCGCTGTTGGTAATAATTTCCAGTTTAGAGTTCAAATGTTTTTTTACGAGGTTTGAAACCATCGGAAGAAACATGTGATCGCCATCACCCATGATATAAAGCACCGGAACGGATGCTTCTTTAATTAAAAATTCCTGCAGGTTATCCTTAATTTCGTTTGACATTCTGAGCCATCTTCTAAATTCCTTTTTACCCAATTTTATGGCTTCTTTAATGAAAACTTTACGCGACTGAATATGTTTTTTTGATGGAATGAGAATCCATGCATTTATTTTGTACAGCCACATGTACGGCAAAATATAATGAAGCAGTTTTGCAACGTTAACCAATGCTTTTATTCTTGAATTAAATTGAATAACAGCACCTCCAAGAATAATTGATTCGGCCCTCCCTGGAGCAAGTTTGTCAATAGCTCTGATAACAATACATCCAAGCGAAATACCTACAAAATGTGCTTTCTTAATTTTTAAGTGATCCATTATTCCAATCACATCAAGCGCAATCTGATTGAATTTGTAATTAGTTTCTGTCGATTCAATATATTTTGATTTACCATGCCCACGAAGATCTACCAGTAAAACATTGAAGTGCTTCTTAAAATCGCGCAGTTGTTTAAACCAAACCACGTTACTGCCGCCGGCTCCATGCACAAAAACCACCCAAGTTTCCGACTTTTTATGTCTGAATGTTTTATGATAAATCATGAGGCCAAAAGTAGGACTAAATTGAATAATTGCAAGTGTTGCAAAAAAATGAAACTGCAATGTCAGCCCGGCAGAACCATTTTTCTATCAATGGTTTTATTTAAATATCCGAATAATCAGTCGGGTATAACAACCATTTGTCGATATGCGAAACTGTATTTTTATATTCTTCTTTTGCTGAAAGCTCTTTCCAGTCAGGGTCTTCTCCAAACAAACTCCAAAGTTTCTGGTTTGCCTCACTATTTTTGTATGAAGTCATATACATCAGGTTAGGCATTATGCTACCGGAGACTACTTCGCCAAAAAATACAGGGTTGGCATTTAGTTTTTTGAATATATTTATCTCACCTCCCTTATTAAACATTTCCACTTTTTTCTTCCAGATTTTCTCTGTTGCCCCCTGGTAACTCCGCAGTTCAAAAACCTGTTCTTTTTTTGATGTTTCAAATTTTGGGATTTGTGTATCAGGGAAACCTGAAAATGCCTTTAACAAAATGGACTCTATGCGCTCAAAAGGCGGATTATCATATGCAGCATTAATGTATACTTGTCCAGCTGTTTCCAATTCTTTGTCGGCCGATAATTTTTCTTCAATCTTTTCAATATCCGAAATCTTTTTCATGGGTATTACGACAAAAATTTTGGTTCCGGCTGCCGGATCATTTGCCACCGGTTTAAACACCCCTACAGTTTTAAATCCTGCACGATGCATTGCAGGAAGATAAGCTTTTTCAAGATAATTATCGATTTGTGATTCCTGATCACTATTCTTTATCGTGTATACTTTGATCTGATAATAATCGCGTGCGAAAGAATTGCTGGCGACTGATCCTAAGATAATTAAAATCACCAATGAGGTAATTCGGGTGAAATGATTTTTTAAGGTTGTCATGATATTCTTTTTTTAGATTTAGTTAATGTTCCAAGATATTGAATTTTATGAACAACGAATGCATTTATTTTATAAAAAAGAATTTAGGTTTATGCATTGCCTTGTGCGTTTCTTTCAACATCTCTTTTAAAGGAATATTTTCAGGTACTTTTGAATAATCGATATTTTGAATTTTTGATTTTTCAGCAAAACCCCCAGGCAGCCAATGACTGTTTTCTCCCATTGTTTTATACCTGTATTTACCGAATTCAAGCATGTCATAGCATTTCCAAAGTGTTCTCAATCGTAATAATTCCGGGATGTTGAGCCCGCTGGTATCGTTCTCCAATTGATAACCATCAAAACCGGAGTAAGGATCTTCATTACGAAAACTGTCAAGAATTTGTTTGCTGCTTTGCTCTTGTGCGGTCCAAAGTTCATTGGTTTGGAAAATACCTTTCATCTCTTCAAAATGCGATGTTTCTGTCATTCCAAAAGTGAGGGTGTGAATGGCAGGGTTATGCAAACAAAAGCGAGCGTTCCACTGAATAGGTGTTATTGGTTTTACCGCATTTTTAACCTTTTGAGGTGCCTTAAATAACTGGCCGCCTTTGTCGTTGGGAGAAATAATAAAAACGCCCATATCTCTTCTTGCCGCAGCATCAATCGCTGGTTCATTTCTTTGGAAAAAATAGTAATAGTGAAGATTAATAAAATCAAAAAGTCCGGTTTCAATCGTATCAATGATGGTTTGTAATGGCGCATGAGTACTGAATCCAACGTGTCGGATTATTCCTTCTTCCTTCATTTTCAGAAGTTCTTCCACTGAACCTCCTTTTTTACAGGCCATGCGTGACAATTCTGCATTATTCATACCATGCCAGCCATAAAAATCAAAATAATCAGTCTGTAAATCTTTTAGCTGATTTTCAACGATCTTTCGCATATCGCTTGCAGTAAAACTATATCCTTTGGTCATTAAATAATATGAATCGCGAGGTATATTTAATTCCTGATTTAAAACTCTACCATAAGCAGTTTCACTTTTTTTATAACCCCAGGCAGTTTCAATGTGGTTAATTCCATTTTTAAATGCCAGTTGAACAGAGTTAATACATTGATTTAAGGTATCTTCAGGTATTTCATGGCGTGGCTCATTCCAGCCATGTTTAAATCTCATTCCTCCCAAAGTAATACAACTGATTTGTTTTTCGGTCTTCCCAAACCTACGGTATTGCATTGATGATTTGTAATTCAAAATAGTCATGTAGTTTTACTGATATTAAATTTCTGTAACAAAACTTAAGAACAAGCCATTATAAAGTTTTGTTTTTCTTTTTCAATTTGAAAATAATAATGTTCGCGAAAGTAAAAGAAAAAAGGCACTGAAAATGTTCCAATGCCTTTTTGAATATAATGTTATATTTCTATTTTCCCGGATAAACAGGACTCATCCATTCTTCTTTTGGTTCGTATTTGCTACCGCTGGCCCATTTAATTCCGCGTGTTAAAATCTCCCAGGCTTCAGGAACATCAAAATCTGCAGGTGAGTGCCCAACTGAAATATAGAATACGCGCCCTTTTCCGTAAGTTTTTTTCCATGCAACCGGCATTACAGCTCCTTCAATCCAATCTGCCGGATCTTTTGAAAAAGTAGTGGTTGCAAGTACTTTCACATTTGGATCAATATGCATATAATATTGTTCTGAATGCATGTTGAAATTTCCAAGGCCTTTTGTTAACGGATCATTATGATCTGTAACTTCCACAGAGTAGTCTCTTATTCCACCAGGATGCGCCACCCATTGTCCGCCAACCATAAACTGGTATTCGGTGTTATTTCTGAAAGAATCACCTGCTCCCCCGTGTGTACCTGCAAAACCAACGCCGTTTTTCACTGCATTAAGCAATCCTCTTTCCTGGCGGCCGGTAATTTCAGTCATAGTAACCGACTGGAAAATCAGGTCGGTGTTGTCCATAATTTCACTGTTGGTATAAACGCCCAATGAGTCGGAAACAGTTACAATTGCACCTTCAGCATCAAGATACGCTTTTACCTTTTCGGTTAATTCTTTTGGAGAATGGCCATTCCAGCCACCCCAAACCATTAATACTTTCTTACCTTTTAATGATGGTAATTCCTGGGCATTTCCTTTTAGAGGCATTGAATTTATGAACAGGAATAGAAAAGCTGCTAAAATATACAGCCGGTTATGAATCCAATAGTTTTTCATTTTTTTATTAGGTTTATTGATAATTAAAGTAAATACAAATATAAAATATTTTGGATGCTTTTATTGTTTAATCGTCAATTCAAAACAATACAATGTTGTTAAACAGTTTAGCATTGGTTTGATTATTTGCCTCTTTGCTTAATATCCTTTTTATAATAGTTCTTCACGATTTTCCCAAATTGTTTTTCCTTTTTCTTCTTTTCCATAACTGATGACACAAAATGTTGTTTTTCCTTTTCCATTTTCAGGTAATTCTGATAAACGCCATTGTCAATCAAACCTGAATCAATAGCGGCAAGAACCGCACATCCTGCCTCATTAATGTGTGTGCAATCTTTATATTTACAGTTGTCAGACAAAGAAAGTATCTGGTCGAAAGTTGCTTGAATTCCATCAGCGCTATCGGTAATGCCAATCTCTCTCATCCCGGGGTTATCAATCAAAATTCCACCGTTATTTAAAATTGTAATTTCCCGGTGGCTGGTAACGTGCCTTCCTTTTTGCGTACTATTGCTAATTGAACCCGTATCCATAATATTTTTACCTGATAAATTGTTGATTAATGTTGATTTACCAACGCCCGACGATCCCAGCAGGCAATAAGTTTTACCCTTCTGAATTAATGATTTCAACTCATCAAAACCATCAAGGGTTTCATTACTAACAGGAAACACCGGGACAATTTTAATTCGGTCATTTATTTTTTTGATCAAAGCAATTTTTTCTTCCACAGAAATCAAATCGGTTTTTGTCAACAATATTACCGGATTAACTTTCGATTCATAACAAATGGTTAAATAGCGTTCCAACCGGTTTAGGTTAAAATCATAACCGGCAGACAGAACAATAAAACCATAATCAACATTGGTTGCTATAATCTGAATATCGCCAAAGTGTTTTACCGATTTTCGTTTTATTACGGAATACCTTGGAAGAATTTCTTGAATGATTGTAAAGTCGGGAGTGTGTGCCAAAAGTAGCACCCAATCGCCAACGGCAGGAAAATCTTCGCGGCTCTTTGCTGTAAAACGAATGTTTCCGGTAATTTCCGCTTCTGTTTCACCAGTTTTTGTAGCCACAATATATCGTTCACGGTGCTCAGCAACAATTCTGCCCGGTTCAAAATCGGTGAGTTGATTTTTTATTCTGAATTCTTCCCAGTTATTGTTGTAGCCCAAGTCTTCAAGCATCATTTTTACAGGTTTTTATGAAAACAAAGATAGATGATTTGATTTAATTGTCAGCCGGCAAAATTTAACAGGTAACCTAACGCAGCACCACCTATTACAATCCAAGCAGCATTAACTTTTTTAATTCCGAAAGTTGCTACAACACTTATTACTGCAATTACAATTGCTCTCCAGTCAGTCAGTGTATCTTTCCCCATTTCAATTAGTACCGATGACATAACAGCAACGGCAGCTATATTTACACAATCCAGAAAATAGCCAAGTAATTTTGATTTTCGCATTTTTGGAACCAGCGGATTGAGAATCAAAACAAATAGAAAAGAGGGAAGAAAAATTCCTGCGGTGGCTGCAACTGCTCCCCAAAAACCTGCCAGTTGATAACCAATAAAAGTTGCTGTCGACAATACCGGGCCGGGTGTAAACTGTCCAACAGCAACTGCATCAATTAACTGTTGCCGGGTAAACCATCCATTGGAAACCAATTCGGCATCGAGATATGCAAACAAAACATAACCACTGCCATAAAGTACGGCACCCACTTTCAGAAATGTCCAGAAAACTTTTAAAACGGTGATTTTTGTAATTACAGAAGCCAAACTTTGCAGAAACAGAAATGGTAAAATTGATTTTATTTTATTATCGGTTTTATGCCTTGCCCAAAAATAGAATGCGCCAATAATTCCTGCCAATAAAAGCGCAAATATTTCGTTTATTCCCAGCAGTCCGGCTGCAAGAACAAGAAATCCGAGAATTCCCAACTCCCAGCCTTTAAGCGCTTTTTTCCCAAGTTTGATAATTGCGGCTGCTATAATGGCAAGTACAGCGGGTTTTATTCCAAAAATAAAGGGTTCAACTTCGGGGAGTTGGCCGTATTTTGCATAAAGCCACGCAAAAATTCCGGTAATTAGCACAGCCGGAAAAATGAAACTTGCACCGGCAACAAACAGCCCTTTTATACCTGCCCGTTCGTGTCCGCAGTGCATTGTCATTTCGGTGGAGTTAGGGCCGGGAATTAGATTTGTAGCTCCAATCAAATCCAGAAAATGCTGGCGGTCGATCCATTTTCGTTTTTTTACGATTTCATCCTCCATCATGGCAATGTGTGCAGCCGGGCCACCAAAAGCGATGCAGCCCAGCTTGAAAAACACTCCGGCAACTTCTTTTAAACTACCTGTCTTTTCCACTGCCAAAAAGTTTCAAATCGAGCGACCAAAATCCGCCGCCTTTTATCAGCAAAAATATGCTTCCCAAAAACATTGAAAAATCGGTACGGGCTTCATGCATCATTGTCCAGAACCCTTTGTCTGAAAGGATTTCAATTTTGGTGGTAAATATGGCTACTGTAATAATGAAGAATAATGGAAAGGCGCTAAAACGGGTAAAAAAACCAATAAGAACAAGAATTCCACAAACAATTTCGAATGCCCCAACCAAGTAAGCCAGAAATTCGGGTGACGGTAGACCTATAGCTTCAAAACGTCCGACACCCCTTAAAGCCGGAAACAGGTATTTCTGAATGCCTTCAGAAAGAAAAACGACACCAACCATTAACCTGATCAGCAACGTTGATTTCGACGAATCGGTATAAAGAAATTGTATTAACATTTTATTGAGCGGGTTTAAAATCCTGGTTGGGAAACATCATTGCCTCTGGAACTTTTACCACATTAAATCCAAATTTTGCTGCCACATGACATGCATTGCAAGTACTTGTAAGTTGTGTATAATTGTTTTTAAATTGGGCTACATTTTTCATATTGATAGCTGAAATTACGCTGTCGAGCGGAGGATTTATCATACTGATCAGTTGCGTTTCGTTTCGATCGGTTTCATATTTTTTGATGTTGTCAAATGTCTCCTTAATCTCATCCATTTCAAAATTAGCCAGATCCCAGTTTTGGTTTTCGCCGGCATACCAAAGTTTGGCATGATGCGCCTGGATAATACTCATAAATTCACCAAATCCAGGTTTGTAGGTATTTGCCAATTTACTTTCCAGACTGTCAATTTGATTTTGCAATTCTGCTTCGTTTGAACTTTTTTGATTACAAGAAAACAGGCCAATAACGGTAAGAATAATAAGAATCTTTTTCATGGTAATGCGGTTTTAGTGATTAATTTTATACATCTAAATTTAATGCAAAACGCTGAATTTTGCATTTGAAAATGAGTTTATATTTTACTCATTATACAAGAGGTAACTATCAAATAATATCACTAGTATTGAAGCAATTATGGTAGAGTTTTGTTCAAAGAAAAGGTGTTGAATTGTATTATTTAAGGGATTGCGAAGAAAAATGATCCAGCAGGTGATCTGATTACCTGCTGAATTATTTTGATATTGAAATTATTGTTACCTGAACAGCTTTAAATCAACTGCTCCACCCATCATTTGGTAACCCAGTTCATTCGGATGTAGGTGGTCTCCATCATGGGCACTTTCCAGAATAACATCCGGATTGTTTGGATCTTCCATTACTTTTGAAAAATCAATCACGGCATCAAAACGGCCGCTGTTACGAATCCAGTCATTCACTTTTTTACGGGCTTCCTCACGATAATCGGCATAATAAAACAACTCTTTTATTTGGGTGATAGTAGCACCGTAAACTTTTATTCCCTGTGCGTGTGCATCGTCAATCATTTTTCCGTAAGCGTCAATTAATCCGTCGGCAACACGGTCGGCCATTTCTTTATTCCGGGTTCCGCCAAGATCATTTACACCTTCAAGAATTATTAACCATTTTACGCCATGTTGATTTAAAATGTCACGCTTAAAACGGTCCAATGCTGTTGGCCCCAGTCCGCCACGAAGCACGCAATTGCCACCAATTCCCATATTTAATACGCCAATGTTCTTTGTTTTTTTATTGGCAATCAAACGTTTGGCAAGTTCATCGGGCCAGCGGTTTTGTTTGTTGGTTCCCGATCCACGCCCGTCGGTAATTGAGTTTCCCAGAATAGCAACAGCAGCAGCTTTTTTAGGAGCAACTACATCAATACCATTAATTACGTACCAATGGTCGGTTTTCACTGCATCCGAAAAATCGGTTGACGGAGCTGTTTGGTTGCCTGAAAGAATATAAGAAGTTGTGCGTGATCCTGGGTGACCTGAAACACTTGGCGATGTTTCACCAAAAGCTATGGTAATTGCCACTTCCATTCTCGGGTCAAGATCAAACTCAAACGGGTCGGAAGTGATAGAAACTCCCGGTTCCATAGTAACATCAGGCTTTCCGTTAAATTTAATTTCAGTAACTGTTGATTCATCAATTTCAGCCCCGCCTTTTGAAACCGCAATCTGAACAGCCTTCATGGTAACAGGTTCTTTACTGAATTCATTTGTAAAACGCAAACGCAGGGTTTCTCCGCCAATTGAAACACAAACTATTTGACGAATTGTATTGTTGGTCAGTCCTGGTTCGGGAGGCATATTGTTTGGTTCCACCAATTGCGGTGCAGTGCCCCATGTTCCTACCCAGTTTTCGGCCGCGGCAGTTTTTCCCGGTTCAGGAGTGCTGAATCCGGAAAATAACAGTGAGCTGATTAATAACGTCAAAAAAGGAATAGCTAAAAATGTACGACGGGAAATAAATGAGTTTTTCATAATAAATTGATATCGTTTAACTGATTTAACTTACATAAAAATGTTTTGAGGGTTCTAAAAATAATTATTTATTCTGTAATATAATTACAAAACTTTATAAACACCAATAACCACTGCAGGTTCTTCACCCGGTGTCATATTCATAGTTAGCGTACCAATATAAATGGCATGATTCAGGTAATCGTATTTGCTGGCAACCGGAGCTTCCAAATCGATCACTGACCGGGTGTAAGGTTGACCGCCTTCGCCTGGTTTTGGAGTGTGCATTAGTACTTTATTGATTACCTGGATAACAACGCCGTCATCAGTTTTAAGCAAATACCGGGCATTTAATTCGGTATCTCCGTCGGGGCGAACCAGCTGCCAGTCTTCGCCACCGGGCAAAACTTCACCCTTTATTTTTGGCCCTTCAAAAGTACCACCGGTAATTGGAATTACACGTCGTGTTCCATATTTACTTTCGCCAACCATAATCATACTGGCAATTTTAACTTTGGCATCCCACATGTGTTCGGTTTTGAAATCACGGTAAATGTTTTCACTCTCATTCCTCATGGTTTGTGCCCACGAATTTTTTGTTGCTAATACTGAAACCAATGCCACGATTAAAAGCAAACTAATTTGAATAAATCCTTTTTTCATCGATTTAAAATTTTATAGTTTTAAAGGTATTAGATTCCCGCCACTTACAAACATTCTGAAAGCCTTTACTTTCCTGGAGGTACTCAATTTTTATTGTTTACATATTTATGACCGGTAGAAAATTACAATAACGATTTATTAAATTGAGTGTGCCTCTGGTTTTTCTAAAGGGCAGGAGCCAAATTTTAGAAGTTATCATAAGTTTCACAATTTCTATCCGATTTTATCATAAACTACTTTATCGGTTTGGCAGTCCCTTCCTTTCTTATTTAATTCTGATTTTAAAAGAACCATCCAATTGTATAAATGGTGTTGATAGCCAATCCAATAATGCTGATGATTGTTAATAAATGAGTTTTATGATTTATGAAATGGATTACTCCCAGCACCAAAAAAATTATTTGAGCACCAAGAAATGGAATAGTCAATAATTCTCTGAAAACTCCAATTAAAACAAAATCAATTTTTAGAAATTATGTAAATGAGAACGAAGTAAGTCACATTACAAAATTTATAATTGTTAAATTCCTGTTGGTTATTAATTTGTTCATTGTTATTGAATTTATAGTGTCTTCAATGTGGTAAAGGTTTTGTGCAGGTGGAGCGCTGGATACGTACTTCAACTTCTCTATTAAATACAAAATATTTAGCGATATAGAATACATGAATTAACCACCAAACCCGGTATGAAAATTGCATTTTTATAGCCTGTGTTTTTAACTTTTATAAATCAAATTCATTTCAGACAATTCTTGTCCAATTTGATGAATTCCACTTAATATTTTTTCAGTCTGGTTTTCCGATGGCTTTTTATGTCCTTGCACATATTGAGATAATAAAGTTGGGTTCATTCCAATTTTTTCTGCAAGAAATTTTGAATTTAGCACTTTATAATATTGAAAAAATTGAGCAAAGTCAATTTCAAATTTCAAATTTTCATGTGTAATTACAAATTCTTCTTCAAAATTTAATTGAGTTGCTTCAAGCGCATTATTTATTAATTCTGGAATAGTTCTCCCAGTTGTAAAAATTGGATATTCTTCTGCATAAGCTGAAAATCCAGTTTTAGTTTTTTCAACTATTATTTTAATTTTTTTCTTGTATTTTTTCATAATTTCTGTTTAAAAATTTACTCCTGCATCTTTCAGAATTTTTTTCTCAAGTCCTTTTCCGACTTTCTGGTTTCCATGATTTGGAAAAATTATTATTCCTTCTTTTTGGTCATGTTTCATTTTAATGTGCGACTCTTTTTGTGAAACGGGATACCATCCATCTTTTTTCAAAAGTCGGAATAATTCGGAATATTTCATGTAATTATATCTTTCTAAATCAACTTCAAAGGTAAATAATAATTTACTTTTTGGCAAGGGATTATTTTTAAGATTTTTCTTTTTCAATTGGCTATAAGTAGTTTGTCTGAAAGGAAAAACCTTCTTATAAAAGCTATAATGGACACAAAAGGGCAAAGAGCATTGAGCCATGAGCCATGAGCAAGGAGACTTGCACATACAATTTAAACATTGAAAATTGTTAGGTTGCCCGAATCTTTAAGATCAAAAAAATTCAATACCGATGAGAAAATGTCAGCTTTTCTTTTTCTTGCTTGATTTTGCCTTAGGATTAAAATCAAGACAAAGTTGCACCCAATGGGTTAAATTGTCTTCAGTATCGATGGCTTCGGGCTCAACAAGCACGTAGCCTTTCAAAGGCTTTCCTGTAAAATCCATTATTTTGCATCCTTCCTTTTGCAATAATTCATCATAAATTTCAGGATCAATCCTGGCCATCAGATCGTTTTTAATTACTCCAATACACATTTTGTCGTCAACCATAATACACAGACCTCCCATCATTTTCTTCTCTAAAAAAGAGACTTTGTTTTCTTTTAATGCTGTTTTTATCCGGTCTGCCAAATAGATATCGTATGCCATTGATGTAAATTATTTAAATTGATTCAGAACTTTGAATTAGTAATAAGTTTTAGTCGGTATCAGGTAGTAAATTAAATTCCTTTTTTTTCAATTCCATCCATTCGTTAAAGGCGCTTTGTGTTTTCATCAGGTTTTGCATATTGTTCATGGCATTTAGATGCGCTTCATCTCCCTTTTGAAACATTTCCATTCCATGGTTTTTGCTCATATCTGCAATTTCATCAAAAGTATTCGCCATAAATTCTAAATCGCAGGCACCACCCAATTGTTTGCAAGTCATTGATTTCATTACCGATGTTGTTTCAGGTATAACAATGCTTTTCAATTCATTGTTTGAGAAAGGTTTCCTTTTTATTTTCTGCCGGGAGTTTCAAACTCAATTGGCTGGCAAAATTGGATAATACCGATTTCTCCACTATTCTGTTTCCTTCAAAAATCTCAGCTAAGGCTTTTCAGTTGCTCCTCATTATTCATTTATGAATTGTAGTGGATGAATTATTTTCAATTTTTTATTGCTTTACTCAAAGTCGAGATAATAATTGAAAAACGGTAACATTTGCTGTGGAAGTCGCCCGTCTTCAGTATAAATGTTATTGGTGTGTGTGCCAATATATTCTTCGGCAAAATGTTTTATCCCAACATTTTCTAAACGCTGACTAAACAACATATTTTGCAATGTAAATCGTTCACCGGAATTTCTTCCCCAATCAAATTTTATTGCTTTTAACTTTTTCAGGTTTTCAAGGTTATCATCGATCATGTGCATTGGCATGTTAGCATACCATTTTTCGAGCACTTCGGGTTTTGCAACGATTTCCCGATTTACATAATCAAAAGGAATATCGCAGTAAAACGGTGGGTTATTGGGATTGGGCGACCACGATTTCCCGAAAGCAACAATTACTTTGCAAAAATAATTTCGAGCCAAATCAGCTTCTGTTTTTATACTTGCAAAATCTCGATAGGTGTCGCTGTTTGGTACATATTCCCGTACAATAGTAAGTGCTCCGGGACTTAAAGCATAAACACTACGAAAAATATCGGGATGCTTCATCGCAATTTTTAGGGCTCCGTATCCACCCATGCTATGACCAGTAATTCCACGGCTCTCTTTATTTGGAATTGTACGGTAGTTTTTATCCATGTATTCCACAAGATCGTACGCAGTAAAATCTTCCCAGTTTCCGAAAATACCGGAGTTACTGTAAAAACTCCCGTCATAAGTAGTTCGTTCATTGGGTATAACCATAATAAATGGTCGTATTCTATTTGTGGCAATAGCAAAATCGAGCAACCTTGAAGTATATCCCATCATTTTTTCGTCTCCGGAAAAACCATGAAGGAAATAAATTACCGGGTATCGGGTGGTACTTTTGTCATATCCCGGTGGCAGATAAACAGCTACTGCCCTGGTTGGGTTTTCACCAAATTTGTTTTCAAGGTTTTTTGAATAAAGCGAATCGGTAATGACTTTTCCCTGTGGATATTGTGCAATTGCACTTAATACAGTTGTAAGAATAAATAAAGATAGAACTACTTTTTTCATTGCGGACATGTTTAGTTTACTTGCGAATTTAATAATATATCCAATGTCCCCTGAATTTCCCAAGAGTATTGTACTCAAGTGTAGGGAACGGAAGCTTAATAAACGTCATGGCAGTAAAAAGTGTTTTCAGAAATCCTGAGTTTGTTTCTATTTTGGTCCAGTCGATATCAAGAGAAAAAAGATACTGTCTGTATCGTTTTGTTTCCGGTATTTCAATTCCGTTGTATTGTGTAATATTCTCAAACTCACCATACATTCCATTTGCCCCATAGCCAATGGAGAAGTTTAACCATGAAGGCAGTTTATCTTTTAAAATAAAACGATTTATAGGAATTGAGAACCAATAAGTATGTCCATTATAATCATTAAAGAACCGATCAAGTGAAGAATCGCCAAAATAACCGTTCGCATTTTTGGAATATTCTGATTCCCGATAGCTGAATTTATATTTTATTATCTGTTCATGAAATAACAGTTCCTGACCAATTACCATAGCTGAGCCCATTGAATTTGCAAGCATGTCGCCCCACGAAAATCCGTAACCTTCGTGAATTCCATCCATAATTTCAATAGGGGTTTGAAGAACAAGTCCGAGAGTTCCCCCAAAAATCAAAGCCTCTTTTCCCGAAAACCCCAGGCATTTCATTAGGTGAAAACCGGTATAGCTATAAACATATCCGCCAAACATGTGGCCAAATTTATCCACCTGTAAATAGCCGTTATTATCGTTATAAAAATGAAATGGTACTTTTTCCTTGCCTTCAAACCAAACATCGCTTAGTACAGTTAACGAGCCGGCATAATAAGCTCCGGTAAAAGCAGCAACTTTAAACACTGTACTCTTATTTATTTTGTTGGAATTGGTTTCCGAAATAAACCCTTGTGAAAACATTTTACAGGGTAAGAGGAAAATACGATAATGAATAATTTTCTCATTTGGATTAGCATGTAAGAAATTAGCGCTGAAATAAATTACAACAAAATACCTGATTCAATATTTTTTACCAATTCGTTTACAAATCGAGCCATCGGGGCACCATCAATTACATCATGATCAATAAGAATGGTCATATTCATGATTTCCCTGATTTCAATTTTATCGTTTTTTACCACCGGTTTTTTAATCACTGAATTAATTCCAAAGCAAACCGGGTGAACCGAAAATGGAATAAACCAACCGTTAACTTTTCCCACAGCCCCAACTGAAGTAATGGAAACATTTCCCATCTTTTTGAAAATTATTTTTGGGTTTTTCAGCATAAAACGCCAGAAATAACGGCGCATAAAACCGGGAAGTAAATAGTAAAATTGTTCCGTTTTTGTTGTTTGTTTTTGAAGAACAATCTCGTTTTTATGAAGTGATTTAGTTTTCGATTCAGAAAGAAGTTGAGAAATTGTATTCAGGCTTTTTTCATTCACGTTTTCAATTAAAAGTGGTATCGGCACTTTTTCGCCATTGATTTCTTTTTCAACCAATACTGAAACATTGATATCATTAAAAACAACCCTATTGGATTTTCCTTTTAGAAATGCAGTTGCATTTTTATGTTCATTTAACGAAAAACAAATGACCTTTATGAGCCAGGCTATGAATGAGATTTTACCTTTATCTTTCCTGTGTTTTTTTATTTTTATCCGGCTTTCAGTAACGTCAACTTCCAGTAAAGCAGTAACATGATGTTTTTTTCGTGCCATTGCCCCAACGTCGATAGTAGCAATTCTCGACTTTGGGAATCTGTTGATTTTTATTGAGATAAACAGGTTTTGAATAAAAATAACAGATTATTGATATCTTATTTTTTCTGAAGTTATTTTTTATATATGAAAATAGCCCCGTTAGGAGCCATCACATGTTTTCTTTATAGGACTGATGTATAGTCAAATAATTGCCTGTAACTTTTTTAGCTGTTAAATCTCTTTAAACCAATCCCGAAAAACCCATAAATGCCATTGCCAGAATACCGGCAGTAATCAATGCAATTGGCGTTCCTTTTAACCCTTTTGGGATATTTTGAAGATCGAGATGTTCGCGGATACCTGCAAAAATGGTAAGCGCCAATCCAAACCCTATTGCATTTGAAATGGCATAAACCACGCCTTCCATCAGGTTAAATTCTTTTTGGATAGTAAGAATGGCAACACCAAGAATGGCACAGTTGGTTGTTATCAACGGAAGGAAAATACCAAGAGCCTGGTACAATGCCGGACTTACTTTTTTCAGAATAATTTCAACCAATTGAACCAGTGAGGCAATAACAAGTATGAAAGCTATTGTTTGCAAATAAGCCAATCCAAGTCGGTTTAATACATAGTTTTGAATAAGGTAAGTAACAATGGTTGCCAAAACCATAACAAAGGCAACAGCTCCGGCCATACCTGCCGCAGTTGATATACGTTTGGAAACTCCCAGGAACGGGCAAATTCCCAAAAACTGCATCAATACGATGTTGTTTACAAGTACTGCCGATATGATGATTATAATGTAACTCATTTCTGATTCCTCCTAACTTTTTTTGTTGATGCGGTTGATAATTGCAATTAAGTACCCGAGTACAATAAATGCTCCCGGCGCCAAAACAAAGAGAAGTGTAACGAAATTTTCAGGATAAATAGTTATGCTGAAAATTTTACCACTACCCAGAATTTCGCGAATGCTGCCTAATAAAACAAGCGCAAAGGTAAATCCCAGACCAATTCCCAGACCATCAATAGCCGACGAAGCCAGGCTGTTTTTTGAAGCAAAAGCCTCAGCACGACCTAATACAATACAGTTCACAACAATAAGCGGAATAAACAGCCCCAAACTTTTATATAGTGAGGGTAAATAAGCCTGCATTGCAAGTTGAACAACAGTTACAAATGAGGCAATTATTACAATAAAACTCGGAATGCGAACCTTCTCCGGAATTACATTTTTAACCCCTGATACAGCTATGTTCGACATCATTAGTACAAATGTTGTCGCCAGTCCCATTCCCAGCCCGTTAATGGCGGAAGAGGTAACTCCCAGCGTTGGACACATTCCCAGCACCAATACAAATACCGGGTTTTCCTTAATAAATCCTTTCGTAAAATTCTTCCACTGATTCATAATATATTTGTTTCAGGTTCAATGTTCAATGTTTAATGACATCGAATCATAATATTTTTATTGTCTATATTTTTCTCCTTTATACTCACTTGTCTTTAAATGACTTATTAATCCACTTACCAAATTAGCAATTTCTATTGCTAATTTATAAGTATGATCGAACTCGGTATCACTTATATAACTATTATCTATGGCTCTGTATAGTTGGGAACGAGTCTCCCCAACTGATCCTTTTGAGATAAATAGGAACTGAATAAATTCTTTGTTACCTCCTCGTTCAAAGCCTTCTGCAATATTATCCATAGCCGAGCCAGACAAAGCTTTGATTTGGCTGACAAGTTTGAAGTCCCTGGAAAATCTTTCATTTTCGGTAAGGGTATGAATAAATCTACAAAGTTCCCTTTCTTTCTGCCAGGCAATTATATCTTCAAATTTATTAAACGTACCCATAACTTTAAACTTTAAACTTTAATCTCTGAATTCTGAACTATTTGTTGTTCTTTTCATAAGCTTCGTAAGCTCTTCTCATAGCATCTAAAAAGGCTCTTGATGAAATTGTTGAGGCTGTCATAGCATCAACATCACCACCATCTTTTGAAACTGTGAATTTGGTTGTTTCGGGATTTTTGCCAATCACATTTTGTGATGGTTTATCTTCATTCTTAAACCAGGTAACCATTTTGGAACCCAACCCTGGTGTTTCTGCATGTTCCAATATTTCGTAACCCGAAAAATTACCTGATTTATCAATTCCTGCCATTACAGAAATCAAACCGCTAAAACCTTTTTTTGTATAGGTTTTTATCGCCACACCCACTAAATCATTTCCATTGTAGGCAGGGAAAAATTCCAGACTATCAGCGCCATCTTCGGCAGCTACTTTGTATGAGTCTCCAAGAGTTTCATAAGAAGGAAGCACTTTTGCAATAGCTTCAGCCTGTGCTTTTAACTTTGCGGCTTCAATGGCATCCTTGGTCAGGTCATAAACATATCCAAGTGCGGTGGCCGAAATTGCCGTTACCAGTAAAAGTGTCACCACCATATTTGTAAAAGTCGATTCACGTTTTGCCATTTTACTGTCCTCCAAATCGTTTAGGTTTCACATAAGTATTAATAAGAGGCGTAACAGCATTCATAATCAGGATTGCAAATGAAATCCCTTCAGGATATGCGCCCCATAGACGAATACTAATAGTAATAATCCCAATCCCAATTCCGAAAATCAATTGCCCCTTCGGATTCATTGGTGATGAAACCATATCGGTTGCCATGAAAATTGCTCCTAACATTAAACCGCCGCTCAATAAATGATAAACCGGATTAATATATTCATTTGGATTGATCACCCAGAAAATGGTTGCAACAAGAGCCACTGTTGCCATTATTGAAACCGGAATATGCCATGTTATCACTTTTGTGAAAAGCATATACAACCCTCCAACAATAAGCAATAATGCTGATATTTCACCCAAAGAACCTCCAATATTTCCAAATAACATATCAATTGTTGATGGCAGTTTTTGTGAGATTTCACTTACCGGAGTGCCATTTAAAATTCCTTCTTTAATAATTCCGAGCGGTGTTGCAGAAGTTACTGCATCAATTCCACTTCTGCTGTTTGCAGGCCATGAAGTCATTTGAACAGGGAAAGATATCAGCATGAAAACCCTTCCAACCAGCGCCGGATTAAATATGTTATTTCCCAAACCTCCAAACGATAATTTTCCTATTCCAATTGCTGCTATTGAACCAATTACAATAATCCACCACGGAATATTCGACGGTACATTGAACGCTATTAAGATTCCCGTAATTAAAGCCGAACCATCGGTTATGGTTGGTTTTATTTTTACAAGGTATTTTTGAATAATGTATTCAAATGCCAGACAGGCTAGCACAGCAATTAATGTTACCCGAAGCGCATCAAGGCCAAATACAAATACCGACCATAAAAGCACCGGGATCATTGCATACACTACCCTGTACATGATTTTCCGTGTTGAATCGCCCGTGTGAACATGCGGCGAAGGAGATACGGTAAACAGATTGCTCATTCTCAGTTTTTATTTTATCGTTTAAAATGAATTAAACTTCAGGTTTTTATTTTTTTCTTGAACGTATGATTTGTCCTACTTTTGCTTTGCCAAAACGAATATAATCGAGTAATGGACGGTTGGAGGGGCAGGTGTAACTGCATGAACCACACTCAATACAATCCATGATACGTTCTTTTTCAGCACGGTCATAAATTTGTTTTTGCCCAACTGTCATTAGTAAAAAGGGTTCCAACCCCATTGGACATACCGATACACAGCGAGAACAACGGATACATTCAATATAATCTTCTCTTTTTGATTCCTGCTCCTGCATTAAAAGAATGCCTGAAGTTCCTTTGGTTACAGGAATATCAAGCGATGCAACTGCTTTCCCCATCATTGGGCCGCCGCTGATGATTTTTCCTGTATTTTCGGGAAATCCGCCGGCTGCTTCAACCAACTCGGTAGTTGATGTTCCGATTCTGACTTTAAAATTTCCGGGGTTTGTAACGCCCTTTCCGGTAACCGTTACTACCCGTTCAAAAAGCGGTTTATTTTTTTGAATGGCTTCGTAAACTGCGAAAGCAGTACCTACATTGCTAACCACTGCACCAACGGCAATTGGCAAACCGCCGGATGGAACTTCTTTTCCTGTTACAGCTTTTATCAGCTGTTTTTCACCTCCCTGCGGATATTTTACTT
The DNA here is from genome assembly GCA_963849775.1 of uncultured Prolixibacteraceae bacterium. GTDB lineage: Bacteria > Bacteroidota > Bacteroidia > Bacteroidales > Prolixibacteraceae > Draconibacterium. The sequence continues at coordinate 127,357 of CAWKIX010000003.1, forward strand.
TTAGCGCTGCAACACTAATTCCTGTATATTTTTTTGATTTTTCTGTTAAAAGCTGGATGGCATCAGGTTTATTATTTTCAATTCCAATAACCGCTTTATTAACGTTTAACGCTTTCATTAACAGTTGAATTCCTACTAACAGTTCGTCGCTATTTTCCAGCATTAAACGGTGGTCGGAAGTCAGGTAAGGTTCACATTCAACTCCGTTAATCAACAAAACTTCGGCTTTCATTCCTTTTGGCGGAACCAGTTTTACATGAGTAGGGAATGTGGCACCTCCCAATCCTACAATACCGGCATCCTGAATTTTCTGAATAATTTGCTGACCATCCAAATCAAAATTCGCTTTTAACCCTTCAGAACGATCAATTTCTTCCATCCATTCGTCGCCAACCACATCAATAAAAATTCCTTGCTTCGGATATCCTGAACTATCGGCAGCAAAATCTACTTTTTTTACTTTTCCCGATACCGATGAGTGAATGTTTGTAGATACAAAACTGCTGCTTTTTGCAATAATTTGTCCCACTTTAACTTCATCTCCTTTATTTACAACCGGCGTTGCAGGCGCTCCAATATGTTGCGCAACCGGAATGAAAACTGTTTTTGGAAGCGGTAATTCCACAATTGATTTATTGGCCGATAATTTATTTTCAGGGGGATGAACACCGCCAAGTTTGAACGTTTTTAGCATCCTTTATTAATTTGCTGTATTACACTCTTCTTTTTCTTCTTTTACTATTTTCCGTGGCGGAAAATTAAGCTCGATAATGGAATTTGTCGGGCAAACCGGAACGCATTTCCTGCATAACTTACATTTATCAGAATCAATAAATGCCAAATTATTTTCAATGGTTATGGCATCGAATTTACATTCTTTCTCGCATTTGCTGCAACCAATACAAGCCACTGAACAAGCTTTTCTTGCAACTCCTCCTCTGTCTTCATTTCTGCAGGCAACAACTATCTTTCTGTCTTTCGGGAATTTTTTTCGTAATTCAATCAGATTTTTCGGACATGCATCAACACAAGCGCCACAAGCAACACATTTGTCATCGAGAATAAGCGGAACACCCATTCCTTCGCGCAGGTCAATAGCATCAAAATCACATGCATCGTAACAGTCGCCATAACCAAGACAACCGTATTGACAATCTGACTCCCCACTGTAAACCGATGATGCAATGGCACATGTAGTTGCTCCGTCAAAGCACTTGTTTTTGGACGATGGTCACACGTTCCGTTACAACGGATAAAAGCCACACGCGGCTCTTTTTTTACTGCTTCCAGTCCTAAAATAGAAGCAACACTGCCCATGGTTTCATTTCCGCCAACCGGGCAATTCAGATCATCTAATTTATCAGCTTTTACACAGGCTTCAGCAAATGCACGGCAACCTGCAAATCCACATCCTCCACAATTAGCGCTTGGTAATGCTTCCTCCACCTGATCGATACGCGGATCTTCAAAAACTTTGAATTTTTGTGCAACAAAGTAAAGAATAACCGCTGCCGATGTTCCTATTAATGCCCAGGGTGGCAATAGTATATATAACGGTAATACTCATATCAGTTAATTTCCTCCAGTTCGAATTTGAAAACTTTTTTTAATAAATGTCTTAAAAAATAGATTGTTGTATAATATGGAATCAGAACAGCAAGAGCAATTAATCCTCCAAGTAACTCATTTTCAGAGATAGAAGTCATAATGATTAATGTTGTCAGAACCAGGATAAAAGGTAAAATGTATCCATAAAACAAAGCAGCAAAACCCTGCGACTCGCGAAACAGAATAGTAACTTCCTGTCCGCGGGAATAACTTTTTGTAAAATAAGATATTTCAATTTCCTTGTCCTGAAAATCGGCAACCGTGCAGGCGCCTTGTGCATGACAAGTTGAGCAGGCCGATTGATTGACAATATTTACAATGAGCGAATCTTCACCTACTTCCTTTACAAAACCTTTATGTCTAATGTCTGTTTTCGTAATTCTGCAATTTTTGCAATTTACAGTTTGCAAATTTAGGCATTTACTTGAATTCAGGAATGTCAAAATTCAGAATTATTTGAAATTTCGTAATTTATAAATAATCTAATTTAAAGCAATTTCAATATTTTTTGGTTACTCATTTTTTTCATTTGCCTCACTACGCAAAGAATCGGCATCCCAAGCACTGTCAGAATCATGAATAGAGTAATTTTTTTCGGCAAGTAGTGTTTCTGACAGCTGCTCTGAAAAGCGTTTTGATTCACGGATGAATTCATTGTGGTCTTCTTTCCAATGTTTATAAAGCTCCTCCAGAATTTCCTCTTCGTGGTGCTTAAATGAGCGGGCTGACCGATATGCCTCATATTTATTGAAACCAAGAGATGCCAAAGCTTTTTCGCCCAATTCTGCTGCTGAATAATAAACTTCAGAAATAACATCAGTAACATTTGCTTTGAAAAATTCAAACGTGTGATAAATATCTTTTGACCGTGCAAGAATTTTAATACGAGGATAATTTTTCCTTATATAACGGGCAACTTTAACTGAATCATCATATTCTGCCATGCTTAAAATTACCAATCGGGCGAATTTAATGCCAGCATTTTCCAAAACCTGTGGCCGTGTTACATCGCCATAATAGAGTTTAAATCCGAATTTCCGGAGAATTTCAACATTTGACGGATTACTGTCAATAATGGTAACATCAAATCCGTTGGCAATTAGCAGCCGGCCAACAACAAGCCCAAATCTTCCGAATCCAACAATAATTACCGGATTATCTGAAGGTTCCACTTTGTCATATTCCTGTTTGTTATATCGCCTGGATAACAATGGACTTATTGCTTTATCATTAAATATTAATAATAATGGAGAAACAGCCATTGAGAGGGTTACCACCAATAACAATAGTCCGGCAGTACGCTCATCAAAAAGTTTGTTTTGTTCTGAAAAAGAAATTAAAACGAAAGCGAATTCACTGGATTGAGCAAGCAGGAATGCAAATAAAAATTCGAACCCTTTCCGCAACTTAAAAATCCGGCCAAGAAAGATTAGAACAATAAATTTCAGAAATATCATCAGGATTACATAGCCCAAAATCATAAATGGCAACTCGATAAACAATGCGAAGTTAATACTTGCACCAACGGATATAAAAAATAAGCCAAGCAACAATCCTTTGAATGGATCGATCGTAGTTTCCAACTGATTGCGGTATTCATTATCGGCAAGAACAACGCCGGCAATAAATGTTCCGAGGGCAGGAGAGAGGCCTACCTTATCCATTGCTAATGCGATTCCTATAACCATCAACAATCCCATGGCAGTGAAAACTTCGTGCAACCCTGTTTCAGCAATTAGCCGGAAAATATGACGTGCTATAAAACGGCCGCCAATAATAATTACTGAAATAGCGGCAACAATAAAAAATAGTTGTAACCAGCCAGGGTAAGAAGCCACGCCTGTAATTGCATCAAGTTCTGTTCCTGAAAGATCGGTTGTAGCACCTATAGTTGCCAGTATTGGAATTATAGCAAGTATAGGAACCACAGAAATGTCTTGAAAAAGTAAAACTGAAAAAGCTGATTTGCCGGCAATATTTTTTAGAAGCCCTTTTTCGGTAAGTGTTTGCAATACAATTGCGGTAGATGAAAGAGCAAGGATTAATCCAATTCCAAGCGCCTGGTTGATTTTGAAGTTGAAAATTAAAGCAACTCCGGATATAACTATTGTTGTAATTAAAACCTGCAATCCACCAAGTCCAAATATGGAACGCCGCATTTTCCAAAGTAATGATGGCCGTAATTCCAGTCCGATCACAAAAAGCATTAAAACAACACCAAATTCAGCAAAATGAAGTACCTGGTCGGAATCCTGACCAACCAATCCCAGTACAAAAGGGCCAATGATTATTCCTGCCATTAAATACCCAAGCACAGAGCCAAACCCCAGCTTTTTTGCAAGTGGCACCGAAACAACAGCCGCTGCGAGGTATATAAATGCCTGAAAGAAAAAATCCTGGTGATACATTTTATACTATTAACTCATTTAAATATTCAAGTTGTTTAATCTCTTCAAAATTGATTCTCTCATCCCGAAGTGCAACAAGTAAATCTTTATACTGATTTGCCAGGTTATCAATTTCAATTTTTCCCATTGTGTGCGAACCATGCGCTACAAACGGCGGCAAATATTCCATCCGACATAAATTAGCCGACTGTTTGTAAGTGGTTAAAAACTGATTAATTGTAAATTGGTTTCTGCCGGTTTCTGAATAAACATCCTTCTGACCACCAGTTGTAATTACTGAAAGCGCTTTTTTGCCTTCGAGTGCCCGTCCGGTTGTACCGTAAGCGAAACCATGTTGAAGTACCAGATCAAACCATTCTTTTAAGAGAGCCGGGGCACTGTACCAGTAAAACGGGTGGTGCCACACAATAATATCATGAAGTTGTAAAAGCTGTTGTTCTTTTACAATGTCAATATAAAAATCAGGATAGCTTTCATACAGGTTATTAAACCAAATGCCGTCAAGGTTTTCGATAGCGCCGACCATCTGCTGGTTGATTCTCGATTTTTCAAGCGCCGGATGTGCAAACAATACAAGTATTCGTTTCATTTATTCAGAAATCCTTTTCTTATTGTATAAAAATAGTGTTTTTAATGAAATCAATACCTCGTAATTATATCGTCAAACAAATTGCTCCTATAATTTGGTAGATAACGCAAAGTGAATTTAAACTGTATCAAAGTGTTTTTTTGAATCAAATAATTGAAGAATATTCTTTTAACTGAGATATTGTTGTTTTATATCCCAGCTCATAAAGTTCTTCTGCATGAGACCGTCCAATAATATCGTATTTTTCAATTCCTTCAGGTTCAATATATAACCATGATTTATTTTTGATCTCTTGTGAGTTAGGATTTACACTCATATAAAATGTACGTGCTGCTATTTGAACCAGGTTTTTAATGTTCTCTTTCGGATTAATCGGGCTAATATTGGAAACAATTATTCTTTCACAATTATCTTCAATTGGCGTCACCGGAACATTGTCCAATAAGCCGCCATCAACATAAAGATCATTGTTTAGTTTAACAGGCGAAAAAAGTATGGGAATTGATGATGAGGCCAGAACCGTTTTGCTTAATTGCCCTTCACGTTTATACTCAACAATTCCCTTGTTAATATTTGAAACTGTAATGCAAAGTGGCATTGGCAATTCTTCAATTGTTTTATAGGGAATCTCGTTCTCCAGCACTTCCTTTAATCCATCCAAACGTAATAACCCATCAATCGGAAAATGCATTTTTGAGTATCTGAAAAGTCCACCCTTTTTAAAGATTTGAAATATTTCTTCAGGTTTTTTACCCCCTGCGATTAACGCTCCGATAATGGCACCAGTACTAACACCGGAAATTATATCGGGTTTTAGTTCCTTTTCAAAAAGTGCAGCTAATACGCCTATATGAGCGAAACCGCGTACTCCACCACCGCCCAATACAAGACCTGTTTTATATTTTTTTGTCATTGTAATAATAATTGTCAACAAATTTAATATAACCTTCGGTGTCGCACAATCAGATGTATAAAATTAAAGTGTAAACCAGGCATTTATTTCATCTTCATTAGAATTCTGGTTTTTGTGTCTGAAAATATTTGATCGTTCAACAGGATAATAATCTTTTTTATACACATCCACATTTGCTATAATATCATTTAAAGCAACAGCCATTAGTTCAATTTCAGCATTAGTCATAGTTGGATGAAGCGACCAGCGCACCCAGCCCGGTTTGTCTGATAAATCGCCATGGTTAATTTTGTCGGTAATCTCCTGCGACTTTTCATAAGAAACTTCCAGTAAAAAATGCCCGTATGTTCCTGCGCAGGCACAACCTCCCCTTGTTTGTAACCCATATTTATCATTCAAAATCTGAACCAGCAAATTGTAATGAATGTTTTCAACATAAAAAGAAATTACACCCAATCGTTCACGAACATTATCGGCCAGAATTTTTAATTCTTTAATTTCGTCGAGCCTGTTAAATGCGAGTTTCAATAATTCCTGTTCCCGTTGTTTGATCTTTTCAATTCCCATTTGATCTTTCAGGTCAAAACAAAGTGAAGTTCTTATCGACTGTAAAAAACCTGGTGTTCCTCCATCTTCACGAGCTTCAATGTTATCAACATATTTATATTTTCCCCATGGATTTGTCCAGTCAACGGTGCCGCCACCGGGATTGTCTGGCACTGTGTTCTTATACATCGAAGCATCAAAAATTAATACTCCGGATGAACCCGGGCCTCCTAAAAATTTGTGTGGTGAAAATAGAATTGCATCCAGTTTTTTCATCAGATCTTCCGGGTGCATATCAATTTTATCGTAAGGCGCTGAGGCTGCAAAATCAATAAAACAAACTCCACCATATTCATGCATAATTTTTGCAAGTTCATAAAAAGGCGTCCGAACACCGGTAACATTCGAACAAGCGGTAAAAGCCCCAATTTTAAATGGCCTGTCTTTGTAATGTTCAAGAGCTTTTATCAAATTTTCAGGTTCAACAATAAGTCCTGCACCGGGTTCAATTACAACTACATCTGCATTGGTTTCATACCATGATGTTTGGTTGGAGTGGTGTTCCATGTGAGTTATAAAAACCACAGGCCGCTCACGCTCCGCAATACAACTTTTACCCGAAATCTTACCACAGTATTTCAATCCTAAAATCCGCTGAAACTTGTTGATAACAGCAGTCATGCCAGAACCTGCTGTTATAATAATATCATTGGGCCCTGCATTAACATGTTTTTTTATTATTTGATGTGACTTTTGATAAGCTTTAGTCATTCTAATTCCTGTTTCGCAGGTTTCGGTATGCGTATTTCCTACAAAAGGGCCAATTGTTTTTGAAATTTTTTCTTCGATTGGAGCATAAAGTCGTCCGCTGGCAATCCAGTCACAATAAACAATTTTCTGCTTTCCATAAGGAGAAATAAAAGTTTCATTTATTCCAATTATCTTTTTTCGGAACGTTTCAAAGTATTTTTCAAGTTGACTCATGAAATGATTTTAAAACAGATCACAAATTAAATGACTTTACGAATAATAAATTCAAGGGAAAAATCATAAAATTCCACAACTGCTGACTAGGGTTGGATTTTAGGGAAAGTACTTATAGATATCTTTTCGGTGAAGGAAACGTTTAAATATAACTTTCTCACCAACAATTGAAAACCCAATTCTAAAATTTCCAACTCTCAAACGAGAATCGTTTTCTTCAGATTGTAATTTTTTTATGTTGGAAATTTCGGAAAGTGTTTTGGCACTTTTAAATTTTATGATTACCTCCTGAATTTGATTTTTATACCGGCCGTATTTTTTCGCGTCCTTGATAAATTGTTTTGTGTATGAGATTCTCATTCGTTAAGCCAATTCTCAAAATTGGTCAAGTCAGGTTCCTGCACAATTCTGAAATCGCCATCCTGCATGGCTCTGTAAATAGCAGCATCTTCTTTTTCATCATCAACAATGAAATGTTTAATGTTGAGTTTTTTTGCTAAATCAGTAAAAATTTTCAACTGCTTTTTATTAAGTTTTAAAACCAGTTCCATTTTGTTGCTTTATTGAACATTTCAAAAATAGGATAAAAACGTCAGATTTTAAAATCGGGTTTTGCCCAATTTTCACTCTTTAACAGTATTAATTCTGTCAATTCGTCACAAACTGTAAATGGCATGTTGTTTGATTTTTACCGCGCATACAATTAAATTATATTAAAAACACGATAATTATGCAGACAGGAAAAATTGGAGTTACCAGTGAAAATTTATTCCCGATTATTAAAAAATTCTTGTATTCAGACCACGATATTTTCTTACGGGAAATTGTATCGAATGCTGTGGATGCTACTCAAAAACTAAAAACGCTGGCATCGAAAGGTGAATATTCAGGAGATATTTCCAATGCGAAAGTTGAAGTGAAACTTGACAAAAAGGCAAAGTCAATTACGGTTTCGGATAACGGAATTGGAATGACCGCTGAAGAAATTGAAAAGTACATTAACCAAATTGCTTTTTCGGGCGCCAATGAATTTCTGGATAAGTATAAAGACGATGCCAACGCAATTATCGGGCATTTCGGTCTTGGTTTTTATAGTTCGTTTATGGTTTCTGAAAAAGTGGAAATTATTACCAAGTCATATCAGGAAGGAGCTAAGGCAGTAAAATGGAGTTGTACCGGAACACCTGAATTCAATCTTGATGAAACAGAAAAAGAAACAGTAGGAACTGATATTATAATGTATATCAGTAAGGAAGAAGAAGGATTTTTGGAAGAAGGCAAAATTGCTGAAATTCTTGAAAAATATTGTCGCTTTTTGCCTGTTCCTGTGATTTTCGGCAAGAAGAAAGATTGGAAAGACGGGAAGGAAGTTGAGACTTCGGAAGAAAACCAGATTAACGAAGTTGCACCTGCATGGACAAAAACACCAACCGATTTAAAGGATGAGGATTATAAGAAATTCTACCACAGGTTATATCCAATGGCAGAAGATCCGTTGTTTTACATTCATTTGAATGTGGATTATCCCTTCACTCTAACCGGTATTCTGTATTTCCCAAAAATCAAAAGCAATTTCGAGGTACAGAAAAATAAAATACAATTATACAGTAACCAGGTTTTTGTGACCGACTCGGTAGAAGGAATTGTTCCTGAATTTCTTACTCTCTTACATGGTGTAATTGATTCACCTGATATTCCTTTGAATGTTTCACGTTCTTATTTGCAAAGCGATTCTAATGTAAAAAAAATCAGCAGTCACATCAATAAAAAAGTGGCCGACCGTCTGGCAGAAATTTTCAAGAATGACCGCGCTGAATTTGAGAAGAAGTGGGATGACCTGAAAATATTTATTGAATACGGAATGCTGACAGAAGAGAAATTCTACGATCGTGCGATGAATTTCTTTATGTTTAAAAATGCCGAAGGGAAATACTTCACTTTTGAAGAATATGAAAAGCTGATTAAAGAAAGCCAGACAGATAAAGACAAAAACCTGATTCATTTGTATGCCACCAATACAGAAGAACAATACACATTTATTGAAGCGGCAAAAAATAAAGGTTACGATGTACTTGATTCTGGATGATGCTTTAACACCTCACCTGATCAATAAATTCGAGCAAAAATATAATGACAAGCGTTTTGTTCGGGTAGATTCGGATGTGGTTGAAAATCTGATTAAAAAAGATGATACTACAAACGAACTTTCATTCGAAGAAAAACAGGAGCTTTCGCCCGTATTCCAATCTGTTTGTCCTGAAAATAAAGATTATTCATTTATTGTCGATTTTCAACATTTGGGAGAAGAAGGTTCACCTATGGTAATTACCCGGAGCGAATTTATGCGAAGAATGAAGGAGATGAGCGCAGCGCAAGGAGGAATGAATTTTTATGGCGATATGCCTGAAAGTTTGAATTTGGTTGTAAATGTTGAACATCCACTGGTTAAAAAAGTATTGGATGCAAAAACAAAAAAGCTGGGCACAAAACTCGAAAAGTTGAATGCTGAAATAGAGGCAAAAAAATCGGAGTCAAAAACTTTGGAAGATGCTAAAAAAGGTAAAAAGGAAGAAGAGGTTCCACAAGCTGACAAAGAAAAACTTGACACTGTAAGCAGTGAATTGGCAAAACTGGAAGAAGAAAAACGTGAAAAACTCTCCTCTTTCGGAAAGGATAATAAGTTGGCCAAACAAATGGTAGATTTGGCTTTGCTTGCCAATGGAATGCTAAAAGGCGCCGATCTGGATAAATTTGTTAAACGAAGTGTAGAACTTATTAAATAGAATTTCATAATTGATTTGAAATACGCCATCTGAATTTTTCAGGTGGCGTTTTTTTTATATTTCCCATCAGCAAAATCCTGCAGATAGGAAAACCGTTGTGTTAGTTTTCCGTTCTTAGTGATTGATGCACGCTCAATTATTCCATCGGGATCATTTTCAAAAAGTGCAGGGAAAACTTTGTCGATTAAATTGCGGCCAAAATCTTCTGAAGCATCTTTAGGTAATTCACACGGCAAATTATCAACTGCCTGAACAGAAACGTTTTTAGATGATGAAAATGCAGGTTCCAACTCGCCGGTTTCAGGATTATAATCATAAAACGGGTCATCAATTGTTGAGGCTTTTTTAGTTGATGGAATTGAACCTTCGATATCACAGGTAATATCAGAGATTACACGAATGCGAAAACCATTTTCTTTCATGTCATCGGCTGTAAATAAAACGGGTGATTTGGGATCCCAATATGCTGATGCAATTAATAAATCTGTTGTTTTTGCAAACGGTAAAAATACATTTTCATACTTATCCGGATAATTAAAAAAATGCAATAAATCAAAGGGTTCAAAATCAATTCTTCTTACATAATTTTGCGGAATTAGTTGTGTAAATACAGGTTCTGTATATGTTTTTAATATGTATTCTACAGGTTCAACTTTTTCAATGTTTAGTTGCTTCATAATTTCCAGCACACCTTTGGCAACACGTCCATCGCCGGTAACGGCAATCTTAATGGGTGGAAGTTTTACCGAATCCAGTTCTGAAAACATTTCATTCATGTCTCTACATAAATGTGCCGGATTTAAATCAAACAATTTATTTCGCAATCCGAATGCACGAAAACCATTATAAGCGCCTACAAGTCCTGCAAAACGCCCGAAGCCAATAATCCGAAAACCATGTTTATCGTTTAAAGTTTCATAATCTATCAATTGAATTTTCTTTTCAAGAATAGCTTGAAGTAGTTTGCGGTTATATTCCTGTTTTTTTATGGTATGAGAAAAAAACAAGTAGATTTTCCCGAGGAATTAAATCGTCAATGTCAACTTCTTTCACTCCAAGTAAAATATCACAATCAGTTAAATCTTCCTGTACAGCAATTCCTTTTTGTTTGTAATCTTTATCACTAAAACATCGGATTGAACTGGGTTGAACTATAATTGAAACGTTCTTAAACTTTTCCTGCACCTCTGCGCATTGTTCAGGTGTTAACGAAACCCTTTTATCAGGTGGTGTTTTGCTCTCTCTCAGAATTCCAACTTTCATAACTGCAAATGAAAAAATTAAATATAATCATTCTAAACTATTTTGACATAATTTTAATTGTAAAGATGGTATTTGTTAATATAAGAATGGCCAGTCCCTGGTCTGCTGATTCATAGCAGATCAAGACTGACCATTAGGAAACTATACTAATTCTATCTAAATATTCACTCTGCTGGCAAATAAGGCATTCTGTAATTTGTTGGTAACGGTGTCACATAATTTTCATCTGCCCAGATATTCCATAAACTATCGAGTCTGTGAACAGTAGAAGGATATTTCTCAGCCAAATCATTAAGTTCTGTTCTATCATTTTCCATGTCATAAAGTTCCCAGTCCTCTCCTCTCAGTGCAGACAGTTTCCATTTTCCGTCGTCTACAGCCCTGTTACCTTCGTGTTCAAAATATAAGATTCTGTCATCAACAGGATCACCCTGTAAAAGAGGTAAAATACTTTTACCAGCCAACGGTATTGTTTTTTGCCCATTAAACTCCGCGGGATAATTTGTTTCTGCAGCATCCAGTATGGTTGGCATTAAATCAATCAAATGCCCCGGACGATTATCAATTACACCATTACGTTTTATACCCGCAGGCCAATGAACAATAAAAGGTGAGCTAATCCCTCCTTCATGATTATAATGTTTATAGAGCCTCCACGGTGTGTTTGATGCGTTTGCCCATCCGGAGCCAAAACTGTGATAAGTTTCCGGCCCACCCATTTTTTCAATTTGGTCTCCCTGGTACAAAATATTATTCGGTCCTGTCCGAATATCAAAGCCATAAGGATCCCATTCGGCACAAGCCCCGTTATCAGAGATAAAAATAATCAGTGTGTTATCCAATTCGTGTTCTTTTTTCAAATCGCTAACCACCCGGCCAATATTTTGATCCATCACGTCAACCATGGCCGCGAATATTGCCATTCTCCTGGCCAAATCCATTTGCCTTTCCTCAGGAACATCTGTCCAGGCTGGGTTTACACCAGGATCAGCTTCAGCCCAGGCCCAGTATTCAGAGCGAGGTGTTAAAACCGTCTCCTCTGGTAAAATACCGATTTGTTTCATTTTTTCAATGCGTTGCTGCCGAATTTCATCCCACCCGATTTTATACGTTTCAGCATACTTATCAATGTCACTTTTTGGCGCTTGCAACGGAAAATGAGGTGAATTATATGCCAGGTACAAAAACCAGGGTTTTTCCGGAGTTTCCCTTGCTTCCTGAAGAAAATCAAGAGCATAATCCGTTAAAGCATTTGTTCCGTAAAATTCGCCGTCGTCATAAGTTCTTGCTTTACTCCCCTCTGGTAAACGAATATATTGTCTGGGATTCCAGAATGATTGTGCACTTATTAAAGTACCAAAGTATTCCTCAAATCCGTGTTTTGTCGGGTCATTGGTTCCCAAATGCCATTTTCCCGACATGAACGTCCGATAACCGGATTGTTGTAAAACCTGGGCAATTGTAATGGCATCATCAGAAATCCTGCCCCTATATCCCGGCTCACCCAAATCCCTTATCATGTGTCCTAATCCTGCACGATGAGGATAAAGACCTGTAAGAATAGAAGTTCGTGAAGGACAACATCTGCCAGTTGTATAAAAACGAGTCATTAATACGCCATCGCTGGCTAAATTGTCAAGTTGGGGGGTTTGAATTTCCCCTCCGAAGCTGCCCAGATCGCTATAGCCTAAATCATCAGCAACGATGAGAAGGATATTTGGGCGCTCATTCTGCCTGTTAATATTAGGATCATTTTTTTTAATGCCAGTATATGAACTTAAAAGAGACAAAAACAGAAGCAGTAGAATGCCTGTTAATATTCCTAAACGCAATGGTTTTTTTGTTGAAAATTTTAGAACCATAATTTAAATTGTAATGTGTTATTAAATAAAGATATTTATACTAAGAACAACAAGCAAATTTATTTTATCAGGGAATATCCCAAAATATTCGTTGGGTTAATCCATCACCTCCCATGCTCACAACTGCCGCAGCATAGTTGTCAGGATTTTGGGCTTCCTCAGCATTAGGGTAAGCCATACGTCTTACAAAGCTGCCATTTAAGTTATCGTTGTACGTATTGGGTTGCAACACCGGGAATCCGCTTCTTCTCCAGTTGGCAAAAGCTTCGGCCCCGTTTGTTACAGAGCATATCCAATATTGTGTATTGATAAGCTCAAGTGCGTCCGCATCATTATAAGCAATGTCAGGTTGAAGCAGATAGTTGTCTTTTTCTGCGTCAGATACTGCCGGGCTAAATGTGCCGGGAAATAAGTTCCATTCATCCATAGCCGCTTTTACACCGGTTTCATAGTATTCCTGGGCTGACAAGCCGCTGGTGATCCATCCTCTGAATGTAGCTTCTGCCAATAATAATCGGGTTTGCGAATTCGTAATAAAAAATGCAGGGGCAAGTGTACTGGCAACCACATCATAATTTAGCTGCGTGTAGTTTTGTCCTCCGCCTTTGGTACCTCTGTATCCGGGATAGTCTTCAACGCTTGACTGGTCATATCCTATCGGAAATCCAAATTGGTTAGCTGCTGTCGTATCACGCATGGAAGTAATATTTCCAGGATCGGCATAGCTGGCACCGATATATTTCAACCTGGGATCACCGGTACTTTTTAACTGATCAACAAAAGGTTCAGTTAAATAATAGAAAAACGGATTGATGTTCCGTTGCAGGTTAGAAAAACCATTGCCAACTGTAGCATCATATTGAGTGACAACAACGTTATCGTTGTTTGAAAGGATTACACCTCCCGCAAATGCTTCCTGTACAATACTTGCAGCTTTGGATTGGTCAATTTTTGAGTAACGCATTCCTAAACGAAGCAATAAAGAATAGCCTATTTTTTTCCAATGGTCTACCTGTTCGGTTATCGTGCCGCCTGCACCACCAAAAAATAAGTCACTTGTTACATATTCATTTGAAACAGACAAATCTGCCGTAGCAGTTTTAAGTTCGTTATAAAGGTCGGCATAGATATCGGCCATTTTATCATATTTTGGATAGTTTATACCTTCAAGATATCCTTTTCCAGCTTCGCTGTACGGTACATCGCCGTAAGTGTCAACGAGGGTCATAAACGCATAGGCTTTCCATATCCGAACCATACTATACAGGTTTTTGGAATCCGGGTCATCTTTAATAAGGCTGATGATTTGAACCAAAGGTTTGATAACACCTGTGGAAATGCCCCAACGCGGGGTGTTATATTGATCCACGTCCTCATTAAATTGAAATCCTGCCGTAGCGCCTGCGTTATAAGCATTCACATATTGTTGCACAATGGTTTGTTCTCCATCCCAATTGCCAACATTCATACCCCGTTGAGCTCCGGTAAATAACAACTCCGGGTCAATACTTGTAATTCCATAAGGATCCTGGTTTAATTCTTCAAACCCATCTGTGCAACTTGTAAAGCAGGTTATTAATGCCAGATATATTATTAAACAAATATTTTTTTTCATAATATCTTATATTAAAATTTTACATTTAAGTTAAGCCCCCAGGTTCGGGTTGTTGGTTCAGTATGTTGCTCATATCCCAGGCGAGTGTCGCTTGATGATGCGAAAGCTTCCGGATCAACATCAGGTACATATTTCTTCAGTACCGCGACATTCCGGCAAAAAGCAGATATTGTCAAACCCTTAACAAACTTCACATTAGTCATAAGGGGACTGAGGTTGTAAGTAAGCACGATATTTCTAAGTTTGATGAAATCGCTTTTAAAAACAAACGGATCTGCTATTTGCAGCGTACGATAATCAGCATAAAATATTCTCGGATCAACTGATATTGTATTCTGAGTTCCATCAGGCAGCACACCATCGAAAACAACCCCATCACGACCTACTAAAGATGCCTGACTCATACCAAATCTTAAACCGTTCAAGGCAGTTCCTGAGAACAATTTGCCACCAAATTTTCCATCAACATGGACTAACAGGCTCAGGTTCTTATATTGGAAAGTGTTGGTAATACCACCGGTTACTTTAGCATTGGCGCTACCATAATTTATCTGTTCTTCTGATTGCAAAAGTCTTCCCTGGCTGTTTAACATTATCTGTCCCTCATCATTTCGACGATAGGTGTAGGATATCAACTGGTTCATCTCTTTGCCAACATCGTACACCAAGGAGCCCAGAAATTCATTACCGGTTCCGTTAAAATATACTACTAACTGGCGGTCCTGCCCTGGATTTAATGCCAATACTTTTGATGTATTATAGGCAGCATTTACCGTTACATTCCAGCTAAAGTCTGATATTTTGACAGGTGTGCCGTCAACCATAACCTCTATACCTGAGTTTTTCAATTTCGCCACATTAACCAATGTACTACCATAACCTGAAAAGGGAGATAAATCAGCAGACAATATCTGACCACTTGTCCTCTTGTCGTAAACAGCGATATCAAAATTTAATCGGCTATTTAATGTTTTGAGTTCCAGGCCTATTTCCTTTTCATTAACGCTTGCAGGCCCTAAATACGGGTTTGGATTACTTCCGTTAGCAATGGTTCCGATTGGATATCCACCGAACTGTTGTTGCTGGATTGCGTATGTCAACTGACTGCTAAAGGGATTCACGCCGTTTGCATTACCTGAGGTTGCATATGATCCCCTCAGCTTACCATAATTTAACCATGGAATAGTTCAGCAATTCGGAAAAAATGAAGGAAGCGCCAACAGAATAATAGTTGAAAGAATTTTTTGGTTTAGCTATTACTGAACTGGGCGGCGTAAGCACCGAAAAATAGTCAATACGATCGGTTAGATTTAGGTACAGGATGTCTTTAAAGCCAAAATCTGCAAAAGCATATAAGGAGTTTACCTGCCTTCTGCTGATGCCATAATCCTGATTTTTGGTAACACCATTTCCTATGCTGTAAATGTCTCTCACAACAAAGTCTGTTACACCCTGACTTGTATTTTCATTGTAAACTGTCCATATATTGCCTCCTAAACTTGCGTCTATTGATAAATCGCCAATTATATGGGTAGTTCCTAACAGAAAATCAGAGTTTATTTGTTTGCTGAAACCCGTGTTAACATTATAAGTTCCGCGCCAGCCTGTGTTTGTATCATTACGCAAGGGAACTGCGGCCCCATGTGGAAAATTTCTTTCGTTTTTATTGTATCCTAAGTCTGCATTTACACGACCCTGTAAGTACAACCATTTAGTGAAATCATACCTAAGTGAAGCTGTGCCTAAAAAACGATCTCTCGTGCTGTAATTAAACATTCGCCCCATAAAAAAATAAGGGTTAACTAAAAGGCTGTTAAAGATGTTTAAGGCGGCGCCATCTTCATCTACAACACTTGTTTTCAATGTCTCATTTGAAAGTGTTAATGGCATACGGGTAAGAAAGCTGGTATAACTGATACCTTGAACTCCTACAATCGGAGGATTGTCATTATTCTCATGTGCATAGTTAATATTCACCTGAAGCGTCAGCTTTTCAGTAACATCGCTATTAAGTCCTAAATTAAAAATCCTTTTATGATAACTATTTTCAGGGGTAATACCAGTAATATCCTGGTTTGAAAATGAAGCGCGGTAGCTTGTTGAGGCACTGCCGCCGGTAAGTGCTACCGTATTGATGATCGAAGTTCCGGTTCTGTAAAATTCCTTGATGCGGTTTTCATCGGCAGAATAGGGCCTTAAAACACCATCATACTGTATCGTAGGAACGCCGTCATGTTTTTCACCCCATGATTGGTTTCCCATTGCTATCGCCTCAGCCTGCGTGGTAGGACGTTTACCCCCACGGCCGGTACCATATATAGTTTGGAAATTATGATAATCCAATACTTCATCAACGCCAAAATTGGAGGTAATTTCCACACCGAATTGTGAATTTTTAGCGCCGCTTTTGGTAGTGATAATAATAGCGCCGTTTGAAGCTCTTGAACCGTAGAGCGCTGCTGCCGTTGCACCTTTCAGTACGGTCATTGACTCAATATCATCCTGATTGATCAGTTGCAGGTTATCGCCCTGATCTATACCTGGCGCACCCTCGGCGCTACGTGCACCCTGATCCATCGGCAAACCATTTATTACTATTAATGGCGAGTTGACCTGACCGGCAAAACCCGATTGACCGCGTAAACGAATCCTGGTGCTTGAGCCTGCACCAGCGGTTGGAGGAGCAATTTCCATACCGGCTATTTTACCCTCCAAAGATTTCATCACGTTAGTGGTTCGGTTCTGGGTGATTTCATTAATTTGTACAGTTGACGCCGCATAACCTAGACTTTTTGATGCCCTTGGAATACCTAAAGCTGTAATTACAATCTCATCCAATTCTTTTGCTGATTCCTCCAAAACAATATCAATAGTTGTTTGTGCACCAACTGTAATTTCCTGTTGTTTAAACCCAATAGAAGAAAATTGCAGAACCGCCTGATTATTAGGCACGGAGATCGAATATGCTCCATTCCTGTCTGTGGATGTCCCTGAAGTAGTTCCTTTAATCACCACAGTTACACCCGGTAACGGCTGTCCGGATTTATCTTTTACAATGCCGGAAACAGTATTTTGTTGTTGTGAAACCGAATTTTGTTGCTGTGAAATACTGTTATTAAAGCTATTTTCTACTTCGTTCGCTTTAATAATAATATAACGGTCAAAAATTTCATAGGAAAGATCCGAACCAGTAAAAACGCTGCTCAGAATTTCATCTATCTTAGATTCACTGGCATTAATCGTTACTTTTCTTGAAAGATCAATTTCATTGGAATTATAAAAAAAGTGAAATTCAGAATTGTTTTCAATCTCTTCAAAAACATCAGAAAGCGCTACATTTTTCAGGGCGAATGTCAACTTAGCTGATTGTGAATAGGTTGGTGATGCTGAAACCTGCACCAGGGCAATCATCAGAAACAAACACGTTATCTTCATAACCCTCAATAGTTTAATTAAATGGGAATTTAAACCGCTCCCATCATAGGTTTTAATTTTTTTCATAAATTTGAAATGTTAAGTTCGATAATTTAGCCAATGGCTTGTTATTGATTAAAATTGGAAACACGGCAATGTTTCCGGTACAGAGGGAATGCTTTAGCATTTCCTCTTTTTAGTTACGTTTTACATTCTTTCATAAGCTGTCTGTTTTTTTCATTTTATATGAATTTTATTCTTATCAATCGTATAATCAAATGGTGTTTTTGAGGCACGTTTGAAAGTTTCAATGATTGTATAAATATTTGAATCGATAAAAAAAGCACCTGTGAATTTTTGCGTTCTTATATTCTGGTTTTCAAATATTACCTCAACACTGTAAAGTCTTTCTATTTTTTTTGTAAGGTCCTCAAACGTTTCATCTTTAAATTCATAAATACCCTCTTGCCAGTATTTATAAAAACTACCCGGGATCTTCAGATCCTTCAGATTCCCGGATAGTTTATCAAATACCAGACTATGTAATGGATTTAATGTATAAGATTTATACGTATTAGAATTTTCTTTTTTAACGTCAAATTCCACCTTTCCTGAAACTAAATCGACTTGCACTGTATTATCTTTAGTGTATGCAATAACGGCAAATTCCGTCCCCAGTACCTTAACCCGTTGTTCCCCCACATTTACAATAAATGGGTTTTTTATATTCTGAGTTACTTTAAAAAATGCTTCCCCCTCCAATTTAACATTTCTTGTATTACCGGTAAAAGATTCAGGATATATAATTTTAGAACCGTTGGTTAACCATACCTTGCTTCCATCGGGTAAAACAATTAGGCTCCGGTTGCCATTGGGTACAAAAACTTCGTTAACAGAAACTTCTTTATGTAATAGATTTAAAGTATTGAAATAGTAACCACACATAATTGCAACAATAATAATTGCTGCATATTTTAATGGATTTAAAAATTTAATTTTTTTAGAGTGTCTGTGAATTTTTTGTTTTACAATTTTATAATCATTGATAATGTATTTTGAATCCAATTCTTTTCCATGTTGTAATAATGCCCAAAGATTTTTGTATCGGATATATTCATTAAGATTATCATCTGACTGCTGAATCCAGTCGAATAACTCATCGGAAAGTTGTAACCCTTTCCTTTTAGTTATTTCATCTATAAGATTTTTTCTTTTCATTTTACCTTATTCACTAATGTAGAATGACTGAAAGAACAAATACCCTATGTATAAAATACTTTTTACTCTGAAATTAATTTATTGGCGGCACCTAATGACTTGATACCAATAAATATGCAATAATTGGGAAAAAATCTTTTAATGCGATTTTTAAAATTTTGAGCACTTTTGTTATTTGGGCCTCGACAGACTTTACTGAAATTTCTAATTTTTCAGCAATTTCTTGATTTTTTCTACCTTCAAAACGGCTCAAAATAAATATCTCGCGACAACGAGGAGGTAAATCTGCAATTGTTTTTTTTATAATTATTTCTATTTCCTGAAATGTCATAACTGAAGTATCCATCTGTTCTAATGCAGATAAATAAATTTGATTTTGAATTTCTTTTATCGATTTATCCCTGTGATTCTTTACTACTTTCTCATGCCTGAGCCTCATTAAACAATTATTTTTTACAGTAGTATATAGAAAACTTTGAAATTGGAGTTCATTCGATATAACCGGATTCTTTTCCCAAAATGAAATAAAAGCGTCCTGGACTAAGCCTTTTGCTTCTTCATACGGTACATATTCTTTTGCAAAATAGACCAGACGAGGATAATATAAATTGAAAACCACTTCGAAAGCAGCTTCCTGTTTTTTATTTAAAAGCTCAATTATTTCTTTCGATAAAGAAGTCATATAAAATGTTAGCTCTAAATATTTTCTACAATTTAGAACTGCAATTTAATTAAATTACATTTCTCTTACATAATTAACTATTCATTTATTATGTTTCAAACTTGATGAAAAAATAGGATTATCTTTTTGTGTGGTATAACAAGCCAGCGAATTTTTGAAATTATTAATTGGTTTGTTTAAAATAATGTATTGCGACTAAGCATGAGTAATCCGTGTTAATATTCAGGCAAAAAGACCGATATGCGTTTTTAATATCGTGTTTACAAAACTAGAAGCGAATCTACTTCACGGTTAAGTACATTAGGGGTCAGTTTTGAAAAAGAAATTAACAACCCCAAAAATGGATTTTACGAAAATTGAATATGAATAATCACGACTTTAGTCGGTTAATTGGGATAATCATTCTAAATTATTTAGCCTTCATTTTAATTTATGAAGATGGAATTTGTTAATTTATGGTCGGAAAAGTCCATTGAAATATTTTGAACTTTTTAATTTTAATCCAATACTTTGTAATTAAATCATCGATTATGCGGTTGAACATTCTGATTTTGGTTTTCTTTTCTCTGTTATTTGCAATTACTTCATGCAGGCCAAAAGGTGAAACAGGATTTGCCGATGCAGATTATGCCGGTTCTGAAAGCTGCATACAATGTCACCAGCATTTTTATGATCTTTGGTCGCCTTCACATCATGGAAAAGCGATGCAACCTGTTAACGCACACTTTATTGAAACTGCACAGATACCTGAAAGCAGTGATTTCTCAATAGAAGGGAAAAAATATCACGTTGAAATCGGAAAATCAACCATATCGATGAAGGAAATGGAAAATGAAAAGGAAAATAATTATGAAGTGACATGGGCACTGGGAGGTAAAAATGTTTATTATTTTCTTTCTCCGCTTGAAGATGGAAAACTACAAACCATACCGCTGGCTTACGATGTAAATAAAAAAGCGTGGTATAATAATCCGGAATCGGCAATGCGGCATTTTCCGCAGGGCGTAATACCGGATGAAGCCCTTCCATGGAAAGACCGTCAATATACATTTAACACATCCTGTTACAGTTGTCATGTTAGCCAGTTAAAAAATAATTACGATCCGGCAACCGATTCCTATCAATCAACATGGAAAGAGCCGGGAATCAATTGTGAAACCTGTCACGGGCCGGCTTCGGAACACGTTAAAATTTTTCAAAATTTAAAAGAAGGTGAGAGTACAAAAAATCTTGGGCTTATTTCAACAAAAGTTTTTACCAATGAACAGCAGAATTGGGCGTGTGCACCTTGTCATGCTAAAATGCATCCGATCACTTCGGGTTACATGCCTGGCGACCGGTTTTTTGATAATTATAATTTAACCGGTTTAGAAGACAACGATTTTTATCCTGACGGACGTGATCTGGGAGAGAATTATACTTATACCGGTTGGATGATGAATGAATGTAATCAGTCAGGGCAGATTAATTGTGTCCTGTGTCATACTTCCAGTGGGCGTAACCGCTTTAAAGACAATCCTAACGATGCCTGCAAAAAATGCCACGAAGATAAAGTGCAAAATGTGATTGAACATTCGGGACACGCAGTTGGAAGTTCCGGCGCTATTTGTATTAACTGTCATATGCCAAAAACAGAATTTGGCAAAATGGTTCGCAGTGATCATTCTTTCCGCCCGCCGATGCCGGAGGCAACCATTAAATTCGGTTCGCCAAATGCATGCAACATTTGTCATACAGACAAAACTCCTGAATGGGCAAATCAAATCGTAAAAAAACGTAAAAACGGAAACTACCAGGAGGAAACTTTACTGTGGGCAGAAGTTTTAAATGAAGCACGATTGGGCGATTGGAAAAATGCGGATAAAATATTTAAATATATTCAGGAGGAAAAACTGAATGAAGTTGTAACAGCTTCATTTGTGCGTTTGTTGAATGGCTTTAACAATGAAAAAAAGTGGCCAATATTAATTGGTGCACTTAATAGTAAATCGCCCATGGTAAGGTCATCAGCTGCTTCCGGATTAATTGGAGACTTTTCTGATGAGGCAAAAATGGGATTACTTCAAGCTTGTAACGATGAATATAAAGTAGTTCGAATTGCTGCGGCTGCTTCACTTTCTGCGCTTCCCACAAATGGTTTTTCTGATGCCGATAAACAAGTGTTAGCAAAGGCTACCGAAGAATACATTAATTCAATTGTTATCCGGGCTGATGACTGGAGTTCACACTACAATCTTGGATTGTATTATCAGAATCAGGGGGAAAATAGCAAGGCTCTGGATTCCTACGAAACTGCTAACCGTTTATATCCTGATGTATTGATGCCGCTTATTAACAGCAGTGTAATTTATTCGTATGTCGGAAATCCGGTTAAAGCAGAAGAAAATCTTCAAAAAGCAATTTCCGTTGATCCTGACAATGAAGCTGCAAATTTGAATCTTGGTCTTTTGCTGGCGGAACAAGGACGAATGGATGAAGCAGCAAAAGCGCTTGCAACGGCTTTAAAAGCTAATCCAAAACAGGCAGTGGCTGCATATAACCTTAGCGTAATCAGTGCTGCTCACAATTTGCAAGATGCATTAAATTATGCTCAGATTGCAACAGAGTCAAATCCTAATGAACCCAAATATGCTTACACACTGGCTTATTATCAGTTTCAGAATAATCAAAAAGTTCAGGCAGAAAAAACACTGAAAACGATTATTAAAACACATCCTGAATATTTGACTGCAGTTGGTTTCCTTTCCGATATTTATATTCAAGACGGGAAAAAACAGGATGCATTGAAATTATATCAGGATGCTTTAAAAAACAAGGAAATTTCAGATCAGGACAGGGCAGGAATTCAGAAGGCGATCAATTCGCTTCAACAAAACATGTAAATTGCCGGTGGTAAAAAAAATCCTTCTTCATCAGCAGAATTTCATTCAAAAACGGTGTGATCGGTTATAAGAATATTACAATCACTCAACTCGTCCGAGTGCACTTACAAGCCTTAGTTTTTTTATCAGTTCATGCTTATTTTGGTATTCAAGAAAGCTGAAGAATAATTTTACCATATTTTTTTGCAACGGAACATTTTCCTTGTAATATCTCCTTATTAAATTATACAACTCAATATTCATTTCTCTTCCCTGACGCCACTTTTCAAGAAGAAAAAAATCAAAAATGATAAAGTTCCCAAACCTCACCCAGGTATTTTCATTCAATAATTCATTTGGGTGAAAATTTTCGTAAAGTATGCCAAGTGATAATAATTCGCGGTACGCACCGGGAGTTTGGCTTTTGGCAAGTAATTCGTCTTTTTTCACTGAGTCGGTATATTTCCCTCTGTTGCAGAGTTCAATAAACCGGTTAATAATTTTCAGTTTTTCATTTTTGTATGGAGATGAGAAAAACCATTTTTGAAGGAAATTCATTAACAAAACAATTACAGATAAATTGCCGCTTTGCTTATATTCAGCAATAAATAACGACAGGAAACGGGGTTGGTTTATCAGCTCAGCTATTTCAGAGTTTTTATCATAAAAATAACTGTAATCATACTTTATTTCATTCATTTTTAATATATGGTTTATCTCCTGTTCTGAAAGTATAGGTATGTTTATAGGGTTTTGGTTTTCGTTCATGTTATTAAAATTTGACTCAAACCATACATCTTGAATTTGCGGATATTTATCAGCCAGGTGGTTAAAAAAATCAAGGTTTTCAGGGCGGCAGGTTAATACCACTTTGTACCAGCCATAGTTAAAAGCCATAATCATTCGCATTAGGTTTTCCAGCAGGAGAAGGTAGCTTTCGGTGTCAAAAAATATATCGTCTACATCATCAATAAATACCCAAATTCGGCCTTTTCTTTGTTCCGGATTTTTAAAGAAATAAAATGCCCAGCTTGAAAGTAATTTAAAATGGAGAAACTGACTCAGAAAATCGTTTTCAGGATTGTGTGCATATAAATTTAAAAACAATTTTCCATCAATTAAAATTATTATATCATCCTTGTACTCAGCGTATTTATTTGTGAAATAATTTTCTACTATTTGTATTAAAAGGGTTGTTTTCCCGAATCCGGCGGGGCTTGAAAAAAGTGTCGCGGTTTTATCTGAGTCAGTAAAGTGTTCAAATTTTTCTTTGGCAAATTCTCTGAATATATTTTTGTCAGCTTCGTATCCGGTATGTAATTTCATTGACTTCAAACTCTTCTCTGTGATAATATTGACCCTGTTTTTTAAAAGTTCCCATGAGTTTTCACTGGGAGAATCTTTTTTAGCTTCGTTATATAATTCACGAAAATCATCCAGGCTTTGATATCCAATATACTGAACAAGTGATTCAATGGTGAATTTTGAAAAATTAAAATCGGATTTTATAACCCCAAAAAATCGTTTAAGAGTTGTAACACTTATTTTTAGTTTGGTATCATTATAAATTATATCTGACAATTGTGTACAATCTTTCCCGGTGAGTATTTTTTTACCCACCTTTATTTCAATTTCTTTTTTAATCAGTTGAAGTAAATTTTCATTCATGGTACACTCACTTACGTATGGCTCCCGTGGCATTTTATCATAATTAAATGCAATTTACGGGGCGATAATTGTTTCCGATTATAATATATCTGCAAATTGTGTACTAAAATTAGTGATTAGTTTTTATTTGAGGGTTAAATTTCCCAAACTATTTTTTTGATTAACGTAAATAATTGTTTTACTGCCTATTATATTTTTTTCAATTGCACTCTTGCTCAAACTAGTCCTTGTTCACTTCAATTTTTTTATTGAACTGAACAAATAATGAACAAAATGGCAGAGAAAATGATCTGAAAATCGTATAGCAAGCGGTAACTATATCACCTAAATTTGATTAGCAAAACTTCACTTTTTTGTGAAGGACACTCAACAGGACGGCATTACATAATTATTACGATACAAAATTATTAATTAAATGATAGAATATGCAAAAACAATTTTGCCCAAGGTAGTTGCCTATAAAGAATTGTTTAGAAAGGAATTACTAAAATGCATTAACTGGGCAGAAAAGGATGAAAGAAAAGAGTTGTATAGATGGTGTTACCTTAATTTTTTTGATACGTACCCCGATATATTAACCGAAGCCGGATCAATAATTAAGTCAACAAATAAAATAGGGGATGGAAGGAATGAAATTTTTAGTACCGGATTTTATAAACAACCACAATTACAAAAGCAAGAAGAAAAGAAAATATCCTGATAATTAATTTCTTATTATGAGTTGCCAGCATGCCGACTGACTGGCGCTGAGATAAATAAATAGTAAAAGTTCAGTTGAATGAAAATTATCAAAGAAGGTAGGTGGAATTTTGAAACCCCGAACAATTTTCAGCTACACAAAAGATAAAGGTTATTAACTCAAATAGTTATAAAAGTGATGAAAAAAAATGCAGACAAAACAAAGTTCTCTTTTCAAGGGAAAAAAAGTGAAGATCAGTTTACGATTGGTAAACGGGAAAAGCAAACAAAAAAAAGAATATTTAAAATACAGGAAAATCCCATATCGTTTGTGGTAGACTGGCAAATTGAATAGAAGCCTGAAATTGATATCGTACTGATTTACACAATTTCAGAACAAGAAAAAATTAGTTTAAAAATTAAATTTTCGTTCAATGATTAATATTTGCTTATGCATAAAAATACATGTGCCGGCGATCCAGGCAAAGTACAGGTTCTCTGATGTACACCATGATCACAGGTATTTTAACGAGGATCAAATGGAAGAACAGGTTAAAAATATATATACAAATAACCTGTTACCCTTTTTTGACACGCTGAGGAATATCTGTTTTCGCTCGGACAAAAAATTTAAGGTAGGGCTTTCGATATCCGGAATTTCTATAAAGTTATTCGAGAAATATGTTCCTGAAGCGCTGGAATACATTGCTCATCTTGTAAAATCAGATTGTGTTGAAATTTTATCTGAACCATGGTCGCATTCCATCGTGGCATATTTCAACATGAAAGCATTGCACAAGCAGATTACGATGCATGATCAGGCTGTGCAATCTGCCTTTGGAAAAAAACCTGAGATTTTTATTGTTCATTCTCCTTCCTATTTGAAACAATTCCCCCAGGAAGTTTCATCGCTTGGGAAAAAAGCGATTTTTACCAACCTGAACCTGATTCAAAACAATGAAAATGAGAAGATGGTTGCAGGTAAAAACAGTAAATCAGAAATTGTACCGCTGTTGCCAATAAATTATAAATTAAGCGAAATGGTACAAAAGATTGATTTTAACTCTTTTCTGAAAACCAAAGAAACCTTTGCAAGGCGTATTGTCAGAAGATTTAAATCCGCAGGAACCGAAATTCCTGTCATATTAATTTATGACCCAATCGCAGTAAACGGGGTATTTCCATTTAGCCGGATACTTACCTGGAAAAATGTGATTCTTGAATTATTAAACAACCCGGATATTGCATTTAATTCACCTTCAGAGGCAGTAAAGATTGGCAAAACTCATTTAAACGGCAGAAAGTTGGGAACTAAAATTTATAACTTCTCAACACTGCCCGATAAATGGAGAAAGAATGTCTATCAGAAAGATGCATTTGAAAAGCAACTACGCGTAAATACGTTAATTCAGGAGGATGAGCAAAACCATTTAAAAGAACATTGGGATTTGCTGCAGGATATGGAACACCTTTTTTATATGAGTTATAAATTCAACAATAA
This sequence comes from uncultured Prolixibacteraceae bacterium, assembly GCA_963849775.1. Taxonomy (GTDB): domain Bacteria; phylum Bacteroidota; class Bacteroidia; order Bacteroidales; family Prolixibacteraceae; genus Draconibacterium. The sequence continues at coordinate 153,950 of CAWKIX010000003.1, forward strand.
AGAGTTTGTGAAAAATAATTTCAATCCGTTTTCACGTAATGAAGATGCTTTTATTAATTATTCGAGCGTTTTAGATGATCTTTTAAATAGTTTGGAAGACAGACATTATAAAGGCGAAAGTGAAATTAAGGCATAATACAAATGCAATAGTTGAAGACGATAATGACGGACAAAATCCCGATCGAAGCATCGGGAGCAAAAGTGATGGATATAAATTTTAAGAAATAAATTAATTCAGATAACTGTAACATTTTAAATACTTTAGGCGTAAAGTCGCAATTTTATCTACATGATTATTCTTCCTATGTAATGTTGGTCCCCATTCACCTTCTTTACCGGAAAATTCAGTATTTACTACTGTTTTTTAAAAGATTACAGTAGAACCTAACGGAGCGTTAAATTTTTTAAATTTTTCGCTTCGTTTCGTTTTTATTATCTCAATAAGGAAATTGGTATGGTTAAAAATAGCATTTGATCGACCAAGGTAGCATCCTTCCATTTAGAACATAATTATCTTTTCCCGTGTTGAAATAGTTACATTGAATCCGGATTCTGAATTGATTTAAAATTGCCAACGTCATTAAAATTTAAATGGCATTGCAGTTTAAGCAGAATAAACGAAATGGTAAGAATAATAAATGGTAAATGGTCTCCTTTAAACAGCTCAATTGAATTATTTTTATGATAGCTGTGTAAAAATGTTAAAGCAAAACATAGCGCTTAAAAATGATAAATAATTTTTAATGAAAAAGGAATCACCAGTACAAAAAGGAGAAAGTAGAAAACCTTTGGCCAGAAAAAGTAATAAGGTACGTATTGACGATCAGTCAGTTACTCTTAACCTATTTGTCAGAAGAAAGAATGCCAGGATTTATATTCGGGATGAATATTAAAAATGTATTGCAATTTATACATTTGAAAAAATGAAAAAGATAATTATTGTTATAATTACTATATTCTCCTTTTTAATAAATCTTCCATATCAGTTAGTGGCTCAGGACACACTGAATACACAAACTGATAGTCTGACAAAAGCTGATAGCCTGAATTTACAAGACACTTCTGTAAAGGTGCCATTACCGCCAGAACCCGTAACATCAACTTCCTATGGTTATATACCCATTCTTGCGGTGGCAGTTGTTATTATTTTCGTATTTTTTATTTTGTTTTTAATAGGGAAAAAGAGAAAATAACAGGATCTACAGGAAGAAGTTTTTTGAATAATCATTTTAACTTTTTATCAGGAATAAAAAATGAAGAATGAATTAAAGATGCTGAATTTTTCTTGCTGAACATCATTTTTTTACCTGATAAATAGGTTGATCACAACCAGTAAATCTATGATTATATCGGTCTATGTTCTTGTTTGAAAGTAGTTTACGGTAAAAGAATTTTGCTTTGTCAGCATCGATTTGTTTGCTTCAAAACAGCGGTAATTTCCAAAATTTTAATATAAAAAAAGATTCATTGGCATTAATAATGAACAAAATAAATATAATAATGAATAACAATTCGTTGATCTGTTACCTTTTTGATAGGTTATTTTGTAGCCTAATGTTTTATAAGTCAATGTAAAAAATAGTAAGGGGGATAAACAAAAATAACCGGGGAAAGAATAACAATATTAAACCCGGTTCCGGCTTAAATTAATATTATGTCTAATTGCTTCAATATTAATAATTACAGGAGATTTTAAAGATTTTTACACAGAACCATTGAATTAAATAAAAAGCGTCCGATTAAATGAGAAATATTTGTATATGTATTAAAATGCATATTCCTGTGTCGCAAACCCGGTATAGTTTTATGATAAATAAGGGTGATAAAAAGTATTACGATGACATTTTAATTACACAACTTGTAAATAAACTTAGTAACGAAAATATACTTCCGTTGCTCGAAACCATTCATGTAATTTTTGTTGAATCTGACGGGAAATTTAAAGCCGGTATTTCGGTTTCAGGAATTACACTGGCATTATTGCAAAGACTGCGTCCTGATGTAGTGTCGCAACTGAACTTTTTGGAAAAGAAGGGGGCAATTGAGTTTTTGTCAGAACCATGGTCACATTCATTTATTCCATTTTCCAGCGATTTTTCTTTAACAGATCAAATTAATCAACACGACGAACTTATCAAATCTGAATTTAATAAAGTTCCCCAGGTGTTTTTTCTGCATTCAACCGTAGTATTGCAGGAAACAATTAAAACCATTCTCGAAACAGGAAAACAAGCCATTTTTACAAATACTGGTTATTCCGATAGTATGAATTCAGAAAAGGAATCACTTTTAAACCCTTCGTTTTATTTACCTGGGAAAATTTTCATGGTTAATAGTAAATTAAGCAGGTTAATTGAAGATTTTGAAAATGCAGCTGATTTGCCGAAAATACATAGGTTGATAACACAAATGGTTTTCAAAATTAAACATGCAAAGCCCAAAGTATTCCCATTAATCATCAGTTACAATCCAATAAATTTAAATTATCCTTTTAGTGAAGAACGGTTCAGGTACTGGGATGAAATAATTAATCAGCTTTTGTTGGTACCCGATTTAAACATTGGCTTGCCGTCGGAGATAGTTTCAAACCAGTGGGAACAAAATACTGTTACATCAGAAAAAAAACAGTAATAAACGTAACTTTTTAAATATAAATGATTAACAAATTGCGCAAATAAAAGTATTGTTTATAACAAAACCTTCAGAAATTTAAATCATGGAAACAAAAACACTTATTAAATTAGATGTGGAGCTTTTAAGCATTAAGGATTTACATTCGCTCATTAATTCGACGCTGAATAATACAAAACCATTTTTGGCAGAAATCGATGGAAATCTCAGGAAAGCATACAGGCAACTCGATGCTGATAATAAAACAATGGGTATTCAGATAAAAATGGGCACAAGGAACATGCTAACATTGCAGTTGGCTGAAACAGATATATACCGCGATGACCTTTTTGCAGCAATAAAACGCAGGATTACCAGCAAAACCAAAAGCAGTGATAAGGCTGAAAACGCTGCTGCCGCGAGTTTGAAAAATTTTATGGGTCCTTACTGGAATGCCAACTTCCTGGCAATGAATTTAGAAACCGTTGCTTATGCCGAAATGATTAACAGTATTAATTCAGGTAATACATTAAAGATGCAAGCTGCAACCATCGGCATTACCGGCCTATTGTCAGACTTTGAAAGTGCAAACATTGAGTTTGAGATTTTGTATAACAAAAGAAAAAATGCCAAAGCAGTGGAAGGTCCATCGGCAGCGAGCCTGAAAAGTGCAGTTATAAAAAGCTATAGACAATTTTATATTGCTTTTGAAAAAATGGTTAACTTTTCCAATAATCCGAAACTTGAAAAAATAATTGAAGATTTAAACGAACTGAATAAAACCTATCACAGGCAATTACCAACAATAACAACTTAGAAGAGAAATAAGGGAATCAAACAATTACCCGAATTATTGAAAAAAGAACGCCAAAAGGAGAAGTGTCTTCTTTTTGAAGTACGAAGTATTTACAGATATTGATATAAAATACAAAGATCGGTAAAGATCAGAAGTATTTGCTGTAACTTTACATGAGTGTGTACTTTGGCCATATAATCATTGAATCTGTTTACTAAATCTATTATTATGAATAGTGCCGGAAAAAATAAAAAACAGGAAAGCAGCAGTGAATTGCTGCAAATTGTGGGGATTGGAGCTTCCGCCGGTGGCTTAAAAGCATTGAAGGAATTTTTTGATTATGTTCCCGAAAACAGTGGTTTGGCGTATGTTGTAGTAGTTCATCTTTCTACTGAACATAAAAGCATTTTGGCCGAATTATTACGCTCCCATGTTAAAATGCCGGTAACGCAGGTAAATAAAACACTTAAAATTGAACCAAATAATGTTTATGTAATACCACCCAATTCGAATTTGAACACTATCGACACCCATCTCCGGCTTTCAAAACTTGAAAAAAAACGCAGTGAACGAGCGCCAATCGACCATTTTTTGAGCACATTATCGAAAACACACAAAATAGACGCCATTGGAATAGTTCTAACCGGAACTGGCTCTGATGGTACGCTGGGAATAAAAGAGATAAAGGAAAGAGGAGGCCTTACCATAGTGCAGGATCCCAATGAAGCAGAATACGACGGGATGCCGCAAAGCGCTATTTCAACTGGCTTCGTTGATATAGTTCTTCCTGTTTCACAAATTCCCGGATACCTGGTTAAATTTATAAATACAAAACCACGGTTAAACATTCTGGAGGAGGGAAAAGAACCTGGCAAGGAAGAAGCGGATCTGATACAAAAAATATTTGCACTTATAAAAACATATACAAGCCGCAATTTTTCGCATTATAAAATGTCGACACTTATGAGGCGCCTGCAACGGCGAATGCAGATTTACCAGGTTGAGCAACTCGAAAAATACCTCGAAATATTGAGAAAAAACCCTGAAGAAGTGCGGCAATTGTCCGACGACTTTCTTATCAATGTAACAAGTTTTTTCAGAGACTCGGAAGTTTTTAACTTTTTAAAGAAAAATATTCTGCCCAAAATTATAGCTAAGAAAAAAACTGACGAACCATTACGAATTTGGTCGGTGGGATGCGCCTCAGGCGAAGAAGCTTATTCGCTTGCAATTTTACTAAACGAAGAAATCGCAGAACAGGAAATAGCGCCGGAAATAAAAATATTTGCCTCCGATTTACATCTTAATTCATTAAAAAAAGCAAGAGAAGGTTTTTACCCCGGGGATATAAAAAAAGATATAGGCGATGAACGGCTAAAACGATTCTTTATAAAGAACAACGGTGGATACAGAATTCGCAAGGAATTGCGCGAACAGGTAATTTTTACGCCGCACAATATGTTGGGCGATCCTCCTTTTACACGGCTCGATATAATTGTATGCCGCAACCTGCTGATATACCTCAAGAGGGAAATACAGCGCGATGTTTTTGAGCTTTTTCACTATTCATTGTTAGCTAACGGATACCTGGTGCTTGGCATCTCAGAAAGCCTGGAAGGTGCAGATTTATTTGTACCCGAAAACAAGGATTATTCTGTTTACAGGAAAAAAAATGTGGCAGGCCCCGAACCCCGGCTTCCGGTATTTCCAAAATTGCAGCAACATTATCAACACCATCTAAAACAGGAAAAATCGGATGTAACCGTTTCTTTAACAACATTACACCATAAATTGCTTGAGCGTTACGGCCCGCCAAGTATTTTGCTCAGTCCCGATTACCAGGTGCTACATGTTTCTGAAACAGCAGGGAAATATTTGCACATACAAAGAGGGGAGCCAAGCAGGGATATTTTCAGGCTGATACGCAAAGAGCTGTCGGTTGAGTTACGATCATCAATCAATGCTGCAATGCAAAAAAATAAACCGGCGCCGTCGAAACCTGTCGGTATTTCTATTGACGGCGTGGAGAAACAAGTTATTGTTTCTGGTCATTTTGTTGATGAGGCCGGTCACGATTCTGCAATACTTGTTATGTTTGAAGAAACTACAAAACCTGTCCGTACCGGATTTGAAGATAAAAAGGACGAGGTGGCAGATTCTCAAAAGGGAATTCGGATTACGCAACTTGAAGAAGAATTGCAGGAAAACCGGCAGAAGTTTCAGGCAGTTATTGAAGAATATGAAACGAGCCGGGAAGAGATGAGGGCTTCGAATGAAGAATTGCAGTCGGCCAACGAAGAGCTGCACTCAACACTCGAAGAGCTGGAAACCAGCAAGGAAGAGTTGCAGTCGGTAAATGAGGAACTCACAACTGTGAACCAGGAAAATCAGAATAAGGTAGAGGAACTCAGTCAGCTTTCCGATGATTTAACCAACCTGCTTGCCACTACAAACGTTGCTACGCTGTTTCTGAACCGTGATTTGCGTATTATGCGTTATACCCCGCAACTCGGCGAATTGTTTAATATTAGAATGACCGACAGAGGCCGGCCGATATCCGATATTACAAGTAAACTTGGGTATAAAGAATTGACCGGAGACGCAAAAGAAGTACTGGAAAAACTGCAGCCAATTGAAAAAGAAATTCTGGATAGTAGCGGAAATACTTACCTGACCCGGTTGGTTCCTTACCGTAGTTTCAACGATAAAATTGAAGGCGTGGTTATTACATTTCTCGACATTTCGCAAAGAATACAAGCCGAAATTATGATAAAGGAACGCGAGCAGCTTTACCGGACACTTTTTAAAAATACAGATGATGGATTTATGTTGATTAAACCGGTTATTGGAAATAACGGTAAAAGTTCCGGCGAATTTATTGTGACTGATGTTAACAAAGTTTGGGAGCGGCAAACCAGCCTTGAAACGAATGATGCGATTGGCAAAAAGTTAAAAGAAGTATTTCCCGAGACAGAAGATTTCCTGTCGACAAATTTTGAAAAGGTTATCAAGACAAAAAAATCGTTACGGTTTGAAAGCTATGATAAAAAAGGCGAAAAGTGGTTCGATTTGTTCGCTTTTAATTATAAAAAGGGGCATGTGGGGGTTTTGTACAGAGATATTACCAAACGCAAAAAAGCTGAAATCAAATTGCAGGAAAATGAAATGTTGTATCGCACCCTGTTCGAAAACAGTGATGATGGCTTCATTCTGCATGAACCTGTTTTCGATGAAAATATGATTTGTACTGATCTTTTAACTCTTAAAGTAAACAAGGCCTGGGAACAGCAAACAGGTATGAAAATTTCGGATGGAATAATGGAAAAGCCAATCAGCAAGCTATTTCCGGAGTTGGAGAAAAAATGGTTGGAAAAATGCGGGACTGTTGTAAAAAATGGAATCACACTTGATTTTGAAGATTATAACACACCGGCAAAAAAATGGTTTCAAATCCGTATGTTTCCTTATAAATCAGGCCAGGTAGGAATTTTACTGAAAGATATTACGCAACGAAAGGGGGCAGAACAACAATTGAATGAGCTAAATCAGTCGCTCGAAAAACAGGTTTTGGAACGGACAACACAACTAAAAGAAAATAAAGACTTACTTAAGAGTGTAGCTGATGCACAAACAATAAGCCTCGCTGCATTAAAAGCAATAAGAAATAATTCAGGTGTTATTGTTGATTTTGAAGTTATGTTTGCCAATAAAATGACGGAAATGATTGTTGGCGTCAAAAAAAACAGGGATCAACTAATTTCACAGATAATCCCTGAGATTTTAAAAACAGAGGTGTTCATGAACTGTTGCCAGGTTATTGAAACTGGCATTAACAGGGAAGATGAATATTATTTTGAACGCGACGGGCTAAACATCTGGATTCGCATTATAGCAGTAAAAATGGGTGATGGATTGGTTATTAATGCCGAAGACATTACTTCAAGAAAACAAACCGAAAAGGAAATACTAAAAATGAGGGACGAGTTGGCCAGGCTTGCAACTGACCGGTACAAATTATTGTTCGATTCGATAAGTGAAGGATTTTGTATTTTAAAGGTTCTTTTTAACAAAAAAGATGAACCGGTAGATTATTATTTGGTTGAAGCAAATCCTGCTTTTGAAAAATTAACCGGTTTTACCGGCGCCGTAGGAAAGCGAATTCGCGAGATAGTACCCGATATTGATCAGTCGTGGTTTGATATTTTGGGAAAGACAATCAAAAAAGGAAAATCAGAACATTCTGAAAAACAGATAGAATTTCTCGGAAACAGGTGGTTTGATGTTTTTACGATACCCATTGGAAATCAACCTAACCAGCAACTGGCAGTGCTATTCACCGATATCACGAAAAGAAAAGGTATGGAGCAGAAAATTTCTAAACTGGAGAAAATTTGAAAAAAACACATGACCGGTCATCATTCCGGTTTGTTTTTTAATCTTCATTAAAATTTAAGAAAACTTTCTTTTAAAAAATACCTGTTGTCAGGTAATTTTTAATTGTGGAATAGACGGAATTTGCATAATTCATTCGCAGATTATTTTTGGAGGTGCGTTAATGTTTGGAATAGTAGTTGGATTGGTTTTGTGGTTGTATTAAATACAAACCAATTCGCGACGAAGCATTTCAACTGTTAAAGGAAATTGAGGGTGATTAAAAATCATTTTTCAGGCAAGGCGATGCAGATAAAAGACAATTTCATCTGAATTGGTAAACCAAATGATTTATAATTTGTTACAAATTTAAGTACTTGTTTTGACTTTATTTTTTAACCTGTAAAAATTTATGCCATGAATTTAAAAATGAACCGACGCAAATTTGTAGGCGCCCTGGCTCTGGGAACTGCGCATCTTATGTTTACTAATCCTCTATATGCTGCTTCTTCAACACGTTTCTCATCATTAAATCCATTACAGAAAGTAAAACTTGGTAACTCTGGTCTTGAAACAACGATGATTGGTTTTGGAACCGGCGTACTTGGTACCAACCGTTCCTCTGAACTTACCCGGCAGGATCACAACAAAAGTATTGATGTTCTGTTGCATGGTTACGATCGTGGAATAAGAATGCTGGACACCGCCGATACTTATGGAACACATCCATTGGTTGGTGAGGCAATGAAAAAAATGGATCGTGATGAGCTGACTCTTATTTCAAAAATCTGGGTGAAAGAACGGGGTGGTATTCCTGAATCTGCGCGACCCGACGCTGATATAGTTGTTGAGCGGTTTAGAAAAGAGCTGGATACTGACCGCATTGATCTTGTACAACTTCATTTAATGACCGACGAAGACTGGAATGACCGGTTTAGAAAACAACTGGATATTCTGGAAAATCTAAAAGCAAAAGGAATTATTAAAGCGCATGGTGTTTCAGTTCATTCTTTGGAAGCAATGAAAACTGCGCTTAATGAGCCGTGGGTGGATGTTGTTCATTGTCGTATTAATCCTTATGGATTGTCAATGGATAAGCCGGAACCGGAAGAGGTAGTTGAAGTAATTCAAAAACTCCACAAATCAGGAAAAGGGGTTATTGGGATGAAATTGGTTGGCGCTGGCCGTATCAGCAATGAAAGTGATAAAATTGATAATTCATTAAAATTTGTCCTTGGACTTGGAGCTGTTGATATGATGGTTGTTGGATTTAAAAATCCGGATGAACTGGATAATTATATCGGCAGGGTTGAAAATGCTTTAAAGGCAGTAAACGGTTAATCGAAAAAAACATATTTTGGTTGAATTGTTTGCTTTAAACCAAAAGATTCATAAATTGTTTTATTTTTTAATATTACCAATAACCTAATAATTATTGCAGATGAAACTAAATATGAATCGACGGAGGTTTTTAGGTGCACTTTCACTTGGAACAGCCCATGTGCTGTTTTCTAATCCGTTATATGCAGCAGCATCACAACTTGCAACCGCAAATCCATTGCAAAAAATAAAGCTTGGAAATTCAGGGCTTTCAACTACATTAATCGGATTTGGCACGGGTGTAAATGCAACCAACCGTTCTGCAGCGCTCACCAGGCAAGATCATGGTGAAAGCCTGGCTACCTTGCGTTATGCTTATGAACGTGGCATGAGAATGTATGACACTGCAGATGCATACGGAACGCACCAGATTATGGCTGAAGCCATGAAAAGCATGGAACGTGAAGAAATAATGCTGACAACAAAAATGTGGGTTCAGCGGGGTGGTATTCCTGAACCGGAACGCCCGGATGCGGATGTTGTAATCGATCGTTTCAGAAAAGAACTAAATACAGATTATATCGATTTGGTACAACTTCATTTAATGACCTCGCAAACATGGACTGATGACTGGAAAAAGCAAATGGATATTCTGGATAACCTGAAATCAAAAGGAATTATTAAGGCACATGGTGTTTCTGTTCACTCGCTTGATGCAATGAAAACAGCCTTGGCAAGTTCTTGGGTTGATGTTATTCATGTTCGTATAAATCCTTATGGAATTGCCATGGACAAACCGGAACCTGAAGAAGTTGTTGATGTTATAAACAAACTTCATGCTTCGGGTAAAGGCGTAATTGGAATGAAATTAATTGGAGCTGGCCGTTACGGATCAGAAAGTGACAGAATTGACAATGCCATTAAATTTGTTACCGGATTAGGTAGCGTTGATATGATGGTAGTTGGTTTTGAACACAAGGAACAAATTGATAATTACCTGGCAAGAGTTGAAAATGTTTTAACAAACAGGGGATAATAAAAATTAAATATATTTTAAAAAGGATTCCATCTTTTCAAATAGATGGAATCTTTTTTTTTCAATGGGTGTTGAACTAATTTGAAAGCAATTTAATATAATGAATTCATTCATTCCTATTATTTAAGGCAACTATTTCAATACAAAAGTTATCTTTAATGTTATTAAACATTAAACAGAAACATTATGAGACAGTTACTATTAATTCTTTTTATTGCGCTTACTTTTAATTCATACGCGCAGATTGGTGAGAAGAATTTTATCGATCAGAACTACATTGAAGTTAACGGGCAGGCCGAAATGGAAGTCATTCCAAATGAGATTTATCTCCGGATTTTGGTTAACGAAAAAGATTTCAAAGGAAAGCAGGAAGTTCAGCAACTTGAAAAATCAATGATTCAAAAACTTACTGATATTGGCATCGACGTATCGACGCAGCTGGCAATAAAAGATATGGCCAGTAATTTTCAGAAATACTGGTTACGTGGTGTTGAAACCAATTCAGTTAAAGAATACCAGTTAAAAGTGGCCGAAGCAAAAACAGCAGGGCGGGTAATTCAGGAACTGGAGGCACTGGGAATATCAAATATTTCCATCGAGAAAGTGGATCATTCAGAAATAGAAAAGTTAAAAATGGAGGTGAAGGTTAATGCCATAAAAGCAGCCAAAGAAAAGGCATCATCATTAACAAATGCCATTGGACAAGATGTTGGAAAGGCAATTTTTATTCAGGAAATGAACAATCAAATGTATCAGCAATTGCCAAGATTATCGAATGTGTCCATAAGAGGTGTTGGCAAAATGGAAGCCGATCAGCAACCCGACATTGAGTTTGAAAAGATAAAACTGGAATACTCGATTCTTGTACGTTTTGCAATTGAATAGAAACTAATAGCTGCAATTTCCTCATAATTCAACATTGTTGTTATTTTTGTTTATCTCAATTTGGCATCTAAAAATTTAAACAATGAATAAAAGATTAAGTATTCTTTGCATTGCGCTTTTAATCGTAACCGTTTGTTTTGCCTCTAAGGTTGAAACTGTTGAGGTAGAAAGTAAGGCTATGCATAAAACCATTGGCAACATAGTTGTTTTACCTGATAGTTACAATAAATCGGAGACTTACCCTGTGGTTTATCTGTTGCATGGAGCAACCGGTAATTACCAGGATTGGGTTACAAAAGCCCCGGTTGTAAAAGAGCTGGCCGATCAATACAATGTGATTGTTGTTTGTCCCGATGGTGGTTTTACAAGTTGGTATTTCGACAGTCCTGTAGATAGTACTTACAAATACGAAACCTTTGTTACAACAGAGTTACTCAACTATATCGATTCGCATTATTCAACAATTAAAGACAAATCGGGTAGGGCAATTACCGGTTTAAGTATGGGCGGCCATGGTGGTCTGTATCTTGGATTCCGTCATCAGGATATTTATGGAGCTGCCGGAAGTATGAGTGGTGGCGTTGATATTCGCCCGTTTCCTAAAAACTGGGATATTTCAAAACGTCTTGGAACACTCGATGAAAATCCGGAATACTGGGAGAAAAATTCGGTGGTTAATATGGTTGAATTACTTGAAGGCAGTAAACTAAAAATTATTTTTGATTGTGGTGTTGATGATTTCTTTTATGAAGTGAATATCGATCTTCATAATAAATTACTGGATATGAAATATCCTCATGATTTTATTGTTCGACCCGGTGTTCATAACTGGCCCTACTGGAATAATTCAGTTAAATACCAGTTTCTGTTTTTCAGCGATTTTTTTAATCAAAATAAATAGTGCCGGAGTATAAAAACAGAATATTCAAAAAAGTAGGTTAACTCAAAAATAATTGATAATTTGTTCTGAATTAGTCGAAACAATAAAAACAAAAACAATAAAAAAGTTAATCCTGATTTTCCTGGTTCTTTCCCTTTTTACCGGGGTCACATTAGCTCAAATCAAAGGTTATGATCACATTGCCAAATTTGGCGATCACGGAATTTCGTGGGCTTTAGTTCAACGAGGCGATAAATTTGGTTTTGTAAATACTCAGGGCAAAGAAGTTGTTTCATGTGATTATGATCATATTGAACGTTTTGGAAGCCATGGAAATGCTTGGGCATTGGTTCAAAAAGGAAATAAATACGGCTTTATAAATTCGCAGGGAAAAGAAGTCGTTCCTGTTAAATATGATAATCCGGATGAAGTAAATACAAATAAGAGCAATTAACTCATTCATTTTATTTAGAATGAATAAGCTGATTTATAGAACACCGGATTAAAAGCTCAGAACTTAACGGTAATATATCTGCCAGGTTTTAATTCCAAAATTCATTTTTTGCTATGATATAGTATTATATAAATCCATATAAATGGTTTCCTTTCAACAAACAATGAATATGTATTTTTACAAGTAAGATTCATCTCCTGTTATTTGTGGATGCCCTTCCACAGCATTCAAAATTATTCCACATTAGTATTTGTAGTTCAGTTTGTTAGCTTTCGGGCTCCATCAGGGATTATACGCCGGTTATTGGACGATGGATTAAATCGGGTAAGAATCGTGGCATAGTCTTTTATTTATTATTGGTAGTAAGTTTTAATAAACCGTAAGTGGTATTAAAACATGTTTAATTTTAAAGAAAGGAGAAGTTATGAAACTGAATAAACAATTTTTAAAAAAACAATTGGCGTTATTAATGACTTTTACTCTTCTGCTTGGGGCTAATTTCACTGTGATGGCCCAAAAGGACGAGAGGAGTGAAAATCACAAAATGCAAGATAGGTCGGGCATGGATGATAAAAAACTAAAAGAAATGCAATCAAAAAATGAGGCCTATTTAATAGATATTTATAAAATAGTAGATGCATATCCTGATTTTAGTTACGAATACCTTTATAACAATGGTGAACTGCAAAAGGTGGTGATTACAGGGATTGAAGACCCGGATGATCAACAGCGTGTGGCAATGTTAATTTATAATGTGAGAAGTAATAACGACATTATGAAAAATTACAGCGACACACACGGGATTTATTATGCACCGGAAAAAAATGCAGAACCTAAAATTGGTTACGAAAATTTCAGGGATGAAGTACGCGATAATCTTGATTACCCGGAAAGTGCCAAAAATAATAAAGTTGAAGGTACGGTTTATGTAAAATTTGTTGTTAATGAAAACGGCGAAGTAAGGAATGCTATAGCAACACCGGCTATTGATTCAAATAAAGATAGTCAGGTTGAGAAACTGGAAGAAGAGGCTCTTGCAGCAGTAGAAGAAGTTGAGGCACAATGGACCCCGGCCACAGTGGATGGAGACCAGGTGAGTTCATGGGTAGTATTACCGGTTACTTTTAATTACGAGGAAGTTCCTTCAATTCCAACAAAATTAATTCGTTAATATCATTGAATTCTCATATAATTTGAATTATAGGTTTACTGATTTAAGTAAACCTTTTTTAATGTCATATTCATATTATTTGCTGTTTTACAAAACCTGTGCAACAAAAAGCGTTTTTTGTTACATCATACCAGCTCACGTTACAGATTGCAATTGCCTTCAACAGCAGGTTTGGGATGAATAATGAGGCAATATATTATTTCTATTACTGATATGAAGCACCCATGATTAAAGACTTAATACACAATCAATCTGTTGTTTTATCATTACCAGGTATAATTGATCAAATCATTAACCTTTTGTGATACTTTGGTGACATTCTGCTTGTAAATTTGAAAGTAAAGAGTTGAAAATCAATTCTTAAATAATATTGAATGTTCAATTAAAAAAAAGTATTATGAAAACAATTTTTACATTATTAATGCTGATTTCATTTTTTTGTTTATCAGCAATTTCAAATGCCCAGGTTGATCCTGATATGGCAGAAGTTGTAATGGTTGACCGTTTCAGTATGGATGCAGGCCACCTGTTTGTTCGGACTGAGGAAAACGGATTGCCCGGACCAAACGAACCCATTGATTTTGATATGGAACCGTTTATCACCAAAGGGCTGGGACCAAATGGCGAGTTAATATCGTACTACAATTTTGATGTAATGCCAACCGAACCTGCCCCCATTTTTGTGTTGTTCCGCGAAGGAGAAGATAGTCCGGTGGAAGGTCAGATGAATATTATTGATGATATTCCGGGGGAGGCTGATTACAACGATTTCTGGGAAGTACAAAAAGTAACTGTCCCAATGGATTATGTTGCCAATACGGTAACCAGTTATTCTGAGATTATGGATGCTGATTATCCGATTGAGGAAACTACAATGTTGGTAAACTGTCCTGTTGTTCCTGAAGGCTCAACAGCAAAACTAAGATTGGGAGGTGAAAGCCCTGAACTGACCCGTGGCTGGTACAGGGGAATGCTTGTATATTATTTTAATTTCAGTGAAAAATCGCTGATGACAAATGAATCGGATATGATTCCAACTTCGCCGATTTATGTAACGTTTAATATTAACCCCGACATGGAAGGTGGCGGGCCGCCATCAGGTTTTGTAACCGAAATGGAAACCGGCAGGACACATAATGTAACAGCCACAATTCCTTCGGATGAAAGCTATTCACCACTTTGGTGGGTAAGCGCTTACGACAATGCCGATTTTGATATGGTAAGCGATTTGGCTTCAGCACAGTCAGCCAATATTCTTGCTTCTGGAATTGCAAACGTAAATTGTCCGATTGTAGCTCAAACAGTAATGGTTGACCGTTTCAGTATGGATGCAGGCCACCTGTTTGTCCGGACTGAGGAAAACGGATTGCCCGGACCAAACGAACCCATTGATTTTGATATGGAACCGTTTATCACCAAAGGGCTGGGGCCAAATGGCGAGTTAATCTCGTACTACAATTTTGATGTAATGCCAACCGAACCTGCCCCCATTTTTGTGTTGTTCCGCGAAGGAGAAGATAGTCCGGTGGAAGGGCAGATGAATATTATTGACGTTATTCCCGGTGAGGCATGGTTACAACGATTTTTGGGAAGTACAAAAAGTAACTGTCCCAATGGATTATGTCGCCAACACGGTAACCAGTTATTCTGAGATTATGGATGCTGATTATCCGATTGAGGAAACTACAATGTTGGTAAACTGTCCTGTTGTTCCTGAAGGCTCAACAGCAAAATTACGAATGGGCGGTGAAAGCCCTGAACTGACCCGAGGCTGGTACAAAGGAATGATTGTATACTATTTTAATTTCCTTGAAAAATCGCTGATGACAAATGAATCGGATATGATTCCAACTTCGCCGATTTATGTAACGTTTAACATTAACCCCGACATGGAAGGTGGCGGGCCGCCATCAGGTTTTGTAACCGAAATGGAAACCGGCAGGACACATAATGTAACAGCCACAATTCCTTCGGATGAAAGCTATTCACCACTTTGGTGGGTAAGCGCTTACGACAATGCCGATTTTGATATGGTAAGCGATTTCATCAGCACAGTCAGCCAATATTCTTGCTTCTGGAATTGCAAACGTAAATTGTCCGATAGTAGCTCAAACAGTAATGGTTGACCGTTTCAGTATGGATGCAGGCCATCTATTTGTCCGGACTGAGGAAAACGGATTGCCCGGACCAAACGAGCCCATTGATTTTGATATGGAACCGTTTATCACCAAAGGGCTGGGACCAAATGGCGAGTTAATATCGTACTACAATTTTGATGTAATGCCAACCGAACCTGCCCCCATTTTTGTGTTGTTCCGCGAAGGAGAAGATAGTCCGGTGGAAGGTCAGATGAATATTATTGATGATATTCCGGGGGAGGCTGATTACAACGATTTCTGGGAAGTACAAAAAGTTACTGTCCCGATGGATTATGTTGCCAATACGGTGACCAGTTATTCTGAGATTATGGATGCTGATTATCCGATTGAGGAAACTACAATGTTGGTAAACTGTCCTGTTGTTCCTGAAGGCTCAACAGCAAAACTAAGAATGGGAGGTGAAAGCCCTGAACTGACCCGTGGCTGGTACAGGGGAATGCTTGTATATTACTTTAACTTCAGTGAAAAATCGCTGATGACAAATGAATCGGATATGATTCCAACTTCGCCGATTTATGTAACGTTTAATATTAACCCCGACATGGAAGGTGGCGGGCCGCCATCAGGTTTTGTAACCGAAATGGAAACCGGCAGGACACATAATGTAACAGCCACAATTCCTTCGGATGAAAGCTATTCACCACTTTGGTGGGTAAGCGCTTACGACAATGCCGATTTTGATATGGTAAGCGATTTGGCTTCAGCACAGTCAGCCAATATTCTTGCTTCTGGAATTGCAAACGTAAATTGCCCTGTAGTGATGGTTGAGAATGCAACTGCGGTAAATAACCTTCAAAATGCGCCGCTCCAATTGGAACAGAACTATCCAAATCCATTTTCAGGTTCTACTGAAATTCGATTTTCAACAGATAAAAATGAAAAAATTACACTAAGCGTTTATAATATACACGGAAAACAAATAGCAGTGTTATTGAACCGGAGTTTGCAACCCGGTGAATATTCAGTAAACTGGAATGCACAAAATGAAGCTGCGGGAATTTATTTTTACAGTATTTCTTTAGGAAGGTACCATGAAACAAAAAAGATGACATTGCAAAAATAGCAAAGAAAAAAATAAGCTACGGTTTTTTTAAAACTCCTGGTTTCAATTAGGAATCGGGAGTTTTTGTAATTAATTTTCAACCAGGTTATTTGCTTCACGGAGGATTCTTGAAATTTGTTTTTCCTGCATCCCGATTTCCTTTAAAATATTTCGGTTATTTTCCAGTTCACTGCACAATACAATTCCATTTTCGAGTAGTTTTTGTTTTTGGTCTTTTTTTAATGAAATGAGCGAAGTAAGCGGATGCAGTCCCGATTTATCAATCTTTGATTTCAAACTGTTTCCCTCAGGAAAATCCCATGATATCATTAGCAGGCCTGCACAATTTCCGTATTTTTCTGCATCATCGCTGAAACGGGTATTGGTAACCACTCCGCCCTGGTAATGAATATGATCTCCAAATTCCTTTTCCCAGGTTTCTTTTACATCCTGAAATCTTGAATGAATATACAGTGGCACCTGAACACTGCTTTTTGTAAAACTGTCACTATGAAATTTACACTCAATCATCAGCATTTCGTTTGGCTTTCGGGCAATTACATCAACTTCGTGGGTGACGCATTTTCCCTGAACAATAACACCGGTTTGAACTTTATAACCCATGGTTTCGAATATTCTTCCAACGAATTTTTCAAAAGGAAAACCAGTTGGTCCAAGCTCCATAATGGCATTTTTAAGTTTATAACGTCCTGCAATTTTGTAAGACTCTTTCTTTAGTAACTCAAAAGCCAATCGGTAGATCTTTCCGGTAGGAATTCCATCGTAAAGTTTTTGTGTAACAAGCCTGATAACTTTCTCCTGTTCCGCCCTTCCGGCGCCCGATGATTCAAGCGCTTGTTTTAGTTTTTCCGGATTGAAATATACTTTATCTCCATTTCCTTTGGTAACCCTAATATTCATTGATTCTGGTTTTAGCTTGTAAATTTAAAATGATTTGCCGTATTGAAATTAATGTAAAGGAAAACTTTTCTTTTTTACACTTTGAGTGGTTAAAATAATAACTGAATGTGTCTTAAACCCATCCTTTATTTTTTCTGTTACCTTTGAAAATAAAAAAAACAGAAGAAATATGCTCATTGTTATTTCACCAGCTAAATCACTCGATTTTGATACACCACCTGTTACATCAAATTATTCAATGCCTGAAATGCTTGAAGATTCGGTAAAACTTGCAGGTCGACTAAAAAAGATGAGCCCAAAACAACTATCGAAATTGATGAATATTTCTAAAGAATTGGGTGAATTAAATTTTAATCGATATCAAAATTGGTGTTTGCCGTTTATTCCTGAAAATTCGAAGCAGGCTGCATTGGCTTTTAACGGAGATGTTTACCAGGGTTTGCAGGCAGAATTATTGTCGGAGGAACAATTGGAACTGGCGCAAACCAGAGTTAGGATTTTATCCGGATTATATGGTGTTTTAAAACCACTCGATTTGATTCAGCCATACCGGCTTGAAATGGGAACTCAGCTAAAATATTATAAATCAAAAAATTTGTATGAATTCTGGAATCCGGCCATTACAAAAAAAGTTAAGGAAGCTTTATCTGAATCAGGAAGTAATGTTTTGGTGAATCTGGCTTCGAAAGAATATTTTAAAAGTATTGATACGAAAAAATTGAAAGCTGAAATTGTAACTCCTGATTTTAAAGATCAGAAAAATGGTGAATACAAAATGATATCATTTTTTGCAAAGAAGGCTCGCGGGTTAATGACACGTTTTATTCTTGAGAACAACATTACAAATGCAACTGATATTCAGGCGTTCGACATGGAAGGATACCATTTTAATCCTCGATTATCAAAGCCTGATAATCCGGTATTTACCCGCGTGAATTAAACTCCACCCAAATATTTCCTTTATGTCATTTTGAGTCGCCACCCAATTTTTATTGGGCACAATGAGGTAATGACAGATCGGGAGTCGGACTTTTCAAGTCCGGCAAGAGTTGTCTTCGACTTAGAAAGTCGAACTCCTGAATATCAAAGATATTTCTTATTTCATTCATGATAAGTACCCCATAAAAATATGTCATTGGTACTATAAGGATAAATCTCTGTGCATAAGCAGATTTCTCTCCTTCATGCTTCAGGATCAAAATGACAGGACAGGTCAATTAAAATGGAAGGTCATCGGTTACTTCATCATTCGTTTCAGGCGGAATGTCATTCATTGAATATTCAGGTGGCAAATCAGGTACAGGAGTTTCTGAGGCTTTGTCAATTTTCCAGGCATTAATATTATGGAACCATTTTCCGTTAAATTCCCGTGATTCCAAATTAAAAGATACCTCTACTTCTTCACCTGTATTCAGCCCTTCAATCATCGACGTTTTATCACCAAAAAGAGTAAAACAAACTTTTCTGGAGAATTGCTCATTGGTATCAATTACAAATTCTTGTTTGTTCCACTCTTTGCCAGCCTTGCTAACGCCTGATTCAGGTTTTAAAATGGTATCGATTTTTCCTTTTACACTTAATGCCATATTTTTTCTTTTTTGAAGTATTATTATTTTTTATGAGGAATTACAATGCGGTTAAAAGTAAAAAAGAAACCCTTTGCAAAAAAATTTACAAAGGGTTTTTTATCCACAAAAAGTGAGTGTTATTTTACAATTTCAAGTAATTCAACTTCGAAAATCAGCACTGAATTTGGTCTAATATCAGCACCTGCGCCACGTTCACCGTAAGCAAGGTCTGCAGGAATATAAATTTTCCATTTTGAACCAACAGGCATTAACTGTAAAGCTTCTGTCCATCCTGGTATAACCTGGCCAACACCGAAATACAATTGGTTCTCCGCGATCAACCGAACTGTCGAACACTGTTCCGTCAATTAAAGTTCCATGATAATGAACGCTAACATGATC
The DNA here is from genome assembly GCA_963849775.1 of uncultured Prolixibacteraceae bacterium. Taxonomy (GTDB): domain Bacteria; phylum Bacteroidota; class Bacteroidia; order Bacteroidales; family Prolixibacteraceae; genus Draconibacterium. The sequence continues at coordinate 173,565 of CAWKIX010000003.1, forward strand.
TTCAGCAGTTGGTTTCGGACCTGTGCCTTCGGTAATAATTTCATATTGCAGTCCACTTGCCGTGGTAACAACACCTTCTCTTGCTTTGTTTTTTTCAAGAAAAGCATTTCCTTCTTCAAGATTCTTTTGAGCTACTTTTTTTTGTGATTGTTCAACATAGTTGTTGATAAGTTCATTGGCTTCATCGTCTGAAATGATAATATCACCGTTTGCTGAAGACAGTTGAAATAGCTGCTGCCATAATATCGCGGTTAATTTCTTTTTCACCAGGAAGAGTTTTTAATTGTTCCTGATTATTCTTTGCTAAAAGTGCACCAATCGCGTAACTTACAGAATCAATATTGGTTTCCAGTTTTACTTTCTGAGCTCCGCTTTGACTGCATGAAGCGCTGGCAAAAATAACGCATAATGCCAGGAAATAAAAAATACTTTTTTTCATGATTCTCTCTATTTAAATAATTTCTATTAATTCAACATCAAAAATAAGTGTGGTATTCGGTCCAATTGCACCACCTGCGCCTTGTGTTCCGTAAGCAAGTTCCGACGGAACATATAACCGCCATTTTGAACCAACTGACATTAACTGCAGCGCTTCCACCCAACCCTTAATAACACCGTTTACCGGAAAAACAGCTGGTTTCCCACGCTGAATTGAACTGTCGAAAACAGTACCATCAATTAAAGTTCCATGGTAATGGCATTTTACCTGGTCGTTTATAGTTGGCAAATCACCTTCTCCTTCATTAATAACTTCATATTGTAAACCACTCGGCAAAACAGTAACTTCTTTCTTTTTACTATTCTCTTCCAGAAACTTTTGACCTTCTTCCAGATTTCCTGAACCCATTTCTTTGTTTACCTCATTTAAAAAACTTTCAATAATTTTATTCGCCTCCTGAGGTTGGAGCTGAGGCTCAACTCCTGTAAATGCATCCTGAATTGCCCTGGTAAAAGACTCTGCATGTATTGTTTTAACTCCCGATTGAATAAGATTTCCGGCAATACTCATTCCCAAAGCATAACTTAACTGATTGAGATCGCCAGATAATTTTTTTTCTGACATTTTTATTTTTGTTACAGTTTTTAAAGGGGGCGAAGATAGCTTAAATTTTTGCAATTAAGTAAATGATTCCCATTTTATTCCCCGCAGCATTTGTTTTTTTCCGGGAGGGCCAGGAAGGCGTTCCATCTCAAAACCAGCGTTTTGTAACTGGCGCCTAACTTCACCTTTTGCACTGTAAGTAACAATAACACCATTTTCTGACGTTTGGTCAGCCATCTTTCTGAAAATATCATTGGTCCACATTTCAGGTTGTTTTTCGGGGCCAAATGCATCAAAATAAATAACTCCAAATAACGGAATCTCATTGAAAATGAAAGTCTTTAAATCACCCTCAATTTTATACACACTGAAATACTCGTTTATTTGAGTTGTTTTACTCCATTCAGCTTCGTGAATTTTCATATAACAATTTTCAGCTTCTTTAGAAATGAGTTTACCGTAGTTTAATTTTTTGATTAATTCCAAATCAAGAGGATACTTTTCAATGGTATAATACAAACAATATTTTTTTGTTTTTTTAGCTTCAATTGCTGTAAGTAATGTATTTAATCCGGTTCCAAAACCAACTTCAAAAACGATAGCATTTTTATTGTTCCAATAGTTAAAACCTTTTTCAATATAAACATGTTTCGATTCAGTAATTGCTCCGTTTAATGAATGATACTGTTCGTTCATTTCGGGAAGAAAAAGCGTGTGCGATCCATCGTTTGTTAAAACAACTTCTGTTTTCATCAAAACGTAATAATTGTTGAAATAGAAACAAAAAACTATTTTTGTGCGGCTAAATTATAAATAAATGTTGGTAAAGTTATTTAACGAAAATCCAAATCCCCGTGAAATCAGAAAGATTGCAGACATTCTGAGGGATGGGGGAATAATTATCTATCCTACCGATACGGTTTACGGAATGGGTTGCGACATTACCAATAATAAAGCGGTTGACAAAGTTGCACGGATGAAAGAAATTAAGGTAGAAAAAAGTAATTTTTCATTTATTTGCAGCGATTTTAGCCATTTGTCGCTTTATACCAAGCCAATTAATAATTCGGTTTTTAAACTGATTAAGAAAAATTTGCCAGGGCCTTTTACTTTTATTCTTGAGGCAAACAATAATGTTCCAAAATATTTTAAGGGGAAAAAGAAGACAGTCGGAATTCGTATCCCTGATAACAATATTATTCGCGACATTGTTACCGAATTAGGAAATCCAATCATGTCAACATCTATTCATGATGATGACGAAATACTTGAATATACAACTGATCCTGAACTGATTCATGAAAAATATAAAGATATTGTTGATGTTATAATTGATGGTGGCCCGGGTGAATTAACACCTTCAACCGTTGTTGATTGCACAGGAAGTGAAATTGAGATTACCCGGGAAGGGAAAGGAATACTTGAATTTTAATTGCCTTTTACTTTTTCCAGAAGGCCGGTGAAAACAGCACGAGAACTGTAAATAATTCCAGTCGGCCAAGAAGCATCAAAAATGATAAAAACCATTTGCCAACAGGTTTAATGTACAGGAAGTTTTCAGCAGGTCCAACTTTTCCCAAACCAGGCCCAATGTTTCCTAAACAAGTTGCTACAGCGCCCATCGAAGTTTCCATGTCAGGTTCAATGAGGGTGAAAATTATGGTACTAATTCCAAAAACAATAAAATAAAGCATAAAAAATGCCAGGATATTGGTAATGGTTTTCGTATCAACGGATCGATTGTTGAATCGAACAGGAATAACTGCATGAGGATGAATTAGCCGGCGCAGTTCATGATAACTGTTTTTAAACAAAAGAACAATTCGCATTATTTTAATACCTCCACCTGTTGATCCGGCTGATCCTCCAAAAAAGAAAAGTGTGAAAATCAGGATGGTCAGCATCGGTGTCCAGAGTAAATAATCAGCAGTTGCATAACCGGTTGTTGTAATAATTGAAACCACCTGGAATAAAGCATCCCGAAAAGCATTCTCTACGCCAAGCTGTGTGGTTATCAATAATCCGCCAAAAACCATCAATGTAAAACCAATAGTAAAAATCGAATAATATTTGAATTCCTCATCATGAATAACAGTTTTAAACCTGCCTTTTATTGCCAGGTAAGATAGAGTGAAGTTAGTGCCGGCAAAAAACATAAAAATGGTAATAACATATTGAATGTATGGCGATTGCCAGTAAGCAACACTAGCCTGTTTGGTTGAAAATCCACCTGTTGCCATGGTTGTAAATGAATGACAAACCGAATCAAACAAACTCATGCCTCCAATCCATAAAAGCAATGTTTCGGCAACCGTAAAACCAAGATATATTACCCAAAGTGTTTTAGCCGTTTGCCGAATTCTCGGACTAATTTTATCGGGAGTAGGTCCGGGTACTTCAGCCACAAAAAGCTGCATACCCCCAATTCCGAATACAGGAAGAATAGCTAACGACAAAACAATAATTCCCATTCCGCCAAGCCATTGTATTATACTTCGCCAGAAAAGCATACCATGGGGAAGTGCCTCAATATTGTCAAGAATAGATGATCCGGTAGTTGTAAAACCTGACATGGTTTCGAAAAATGCGTTGGTGAAATTGGGAATGGAATTACTTATTACAAAGGGCAAACTTCCAAAAAAGGAAAAGACAATCCAAACCAGGGAAACGATAATAAAACCTTCTCTTTTGCCAATGTCTTTATTTGCTTTTTGCGTTGCCAGCACAAATATTCCACCAATGCAAATATTAATAAGCGATGAAATCAGAAACGCGGGAAAATCGTGTTCATTATAAATAAGTGAAACAAATAATGCCAGTAATATGGCAATACCTTCAACGATAAGCAAAAATCCGAGTACTCTGAAAATGATTTTTAGATTCATTTAACGGAATTGATTCACTGTTGCTATTTGAAAAATTTCTCCAATTTTTTAATACCAGCCGGCAGAGTAAATACCACCACTTTATCACCAACCTGAATTTGCGTGTATCCGTGAGCCACATGCCCCAAATTCCCGCGAATAATTCCACCTATTTTTGCTTCTTCAGGAAATTCAAGGTCTTTAATAGGTTTTTGAGTAATTTTTGCACCTTCTTTGGCAATGAACTCAAAAACTTCAGCATCAGAAGCCGTTAAACATTTAACTTTTGAAATTTCAGCATTTAAGGTGAAACGGTAAATATAACTTGCCGCGTTCAATTTTTTATTAATAATACTACCAATGTCCATTTTTTCGGCCAATCCCATAAATGCCAGGTTTTCAACCTCTGCAACCGTTCTTTTTACGCCAAATGATTTAGCCAAATGGCAGCTCAGAATATTTGTTTCAGAATTACCGGTTGTTGCAACAAAAGCATCCATATTGTCAATTCCTTCTTCTTTTAGCAGATTGACATTTCTTCCGTCGCCATAAATAACAAGTGCTTTACTGAACATATCAGCAATTTTCTGACATTTTTCGAGGTTGTTTTCGATTATCTTTATACGGTATTGTTCGCCCAATTTCTCAATCGCCTTTTGTGCAATCCGGCTTCCGCCTAAAAACATAATGTTTTTAACCCCAAAAGGTTTTTTTCCGGTTAAATCAAAAAGTTCCTGTTGTTCTGTTCTGGTGGTAACAAAAAACACGATGTCACCACTTTTCACAGCATCAGAACCATTTGGAATAATTGTAATATTATCTCTGTTGATTGCAACAACTAATATTTGGCTAAACTCAGTGGAAAGATTTTCAAATGTTTTGTTCAATATGGGCGCATTATCACGAACCTTAATGCCCATAAGTAAAAGCTTTCCATTGGAGAATTCAATTAGCTGGCGCGTTCCGGTTTGTTTTACCGAAGCAACTATTTCTTTTGCAGCTAAACTTTCAGGGTAAATTAATTCATCGATACCCATATTTTTTAACTTAAACCTGTAGTTTTCCTGAAGGTATTCTGAATTATTAATTCTTGCTATCGTTCTGCCAACTCCAAGGTATGATGCCATTGAACAGGCCAGCACGTTTCTTTCTTCAAATGGAGTAACGGCAATAAACAGATCAGCTTTCTGTAGATCTGTTTTCTTTAAATCACTGAATGAATGAGCCGACCCAACAACTGCCATTAAATCAACATCGTTGCTTATTTTGGATAATTTTTCCTGCGAATCATCTAATAAAACAATATCATGGTTTTCGTCGGTTAACATCCTAGCTAAGTGTGTGCCTACTTCGCCGGCACCAGCAATAACAACTTTCATCTGTAGCCCCTATATTTTTTAGATCGGCAAAATAAACTATTAACTTCTTAAAAACCATAGAAATCGGAAAATTTAATTGCCGAAGTAAAGATTCAATTAATGTAGAAAGTTACCAAATTTTTCGAAATGCTGTTTCTAAGGTTGCATATTGATTGACAGGGTTATTGTTATTAGTATTATTTAGGTAGCTTTTGTTCGTAATTATTATTTCTGAATTATGAATGTCGATGTTATTTTTTAATTTTCTTGGAGGGTTTAAAACTATGCAGGGGGAGTTTATTTGATTATAACGTTCATGGTTCTCAACTATTATAACCTTTCCTTCAAAATAAATAACACCATTTTGTAAGTATAGATGGTTATTTATAACAGAATCATTAAAAGTTAAATATTGAGGTTGAAATAATTTCCTTTTTCGCGATGTTAGTTCAATTGCTTTTGTTGTCTGATCGTCTTTTTGCAATTCTTTTTCTGTAACAATGAAATTATATTTCCCGTGAATTAACTCTAAAGTTGCATTTTCTGAATTATTGTAAACGATTAATTCATTTTTATTTCGAAAGGTAAAACTTTGATAAGCAGAATAGAAAGTAAAGAAAAATACGCAAAGCAAAGCTAGTTGCAAATAGATTATTCTTTTGTATTTCAAGATGATAAAGAATGTAATGATGAGAATTATAAGTAATATTTCCTGAGTTGTTGAAATGCTTGTATTGAGAACTGAATAAGGCAATTGCTCGATGTAGGTTAAAAGATAAAAAATGAATTTTATAATTGAATTGACAATTGTTGCAATAATATTTGCAATAATGGGAACTGAAGAAATGAAGAGTAGTAGAATGCCAAGAGGAATTAATACTGTAATTGCAGGTATAATAATAATGTTTGTGAGCCAAAAATAGGAAGGAAACTGTCCAAAATAATAAAGTGTGAATGGAACAGTGGATATTTGTGCCGCAATTGATATGCAAAGTAAATTCCAAAAAAACAATGGAATTTTTCCTTTTATAGTTATAATCGAACTCAGTTTTGGTTGAAGAAAAACTATTCCAAAAACAGCACTGAATGAAAGTTGAAATCCGGTTTCGAACAAGTTGTTAGGATTGATTATTAAAAGGATAAAAGCCGAAGCCGCCAGTGAATTATAAATGTTTGATCTGCGTTGTATGGTTTCACTGAATATAAATATGGTGAACATAGTTGTTGCCCGCATAACCGATGGTGAAAGTCCGGTAAGGAAAGCATAACCCCAAAGCGATACAATTGAAATAATGGCGAAAATAATTCTTCCTGACTTCTGCTTTCGTAAATATCCAAACATAAAAATTATGATCCAGAAAATGATTCCAACATGCAAGCCTGATACTGCAAGAACATGCATTGCTCCAGCCGATGAAAATACACGTTTGGTTTCCGGATCAAGATCACGTTTGTACCCTAAAGTTAAAGCTGAAAGAATTTCCAACTCATTTTCATCAATCGGCAGTTTTTGGTATATGTTGAGAAGTTTCTGCCTGGTTTTCCCGGCTGTTATTACTATTGAATTCTTTTTGGTAGATGTTATTTCCCAATTTTGGTTGTTAAGATAAACCTGTCGGTAGATTTTTTTTCGTTCAAGATATTTTTTGTAATCAAATTCGTAAGGATTGCCAAAGTTCTTTATTTGTTGCGGATTCCGGTTAAAAAGAATAACATTTCCAGGCTGGAGGTTTTCAATGATATTTTCTTTTGAAAAATAAATAATAACCTGCTCGTTTGTTAGAATTTCTATGTTGTCTTTTTTAATAAAATTGATATTGGCTACTGTTTGATAAGAATTTGCCTTTTCCTGTGGTTGCTCCAAAATTGTTGCATCAAAAATACCATCTTCATAAAATATTGGCTTTTGGTTGTATTCATTGTACAAATAAAAACCGGTTGCAATAAAAATTATGGTGATTGTAATTCCGAAAATGGTTTGAAGGGAAAACTTATATATTTTATTGATTATAAATGCAGTAGATGTAAAAATGAAAATTGTAATTAGGGTAAAGTAGGTGTTAATAACTGGAAATGCTGAACCCAAATAGATACCAAATGCTAAAGCAATTACAATACGAAGAAAGGGAATATTTTGAATTGTTTTTTCCAAATTACCTCATTACCATTTGATGGAGTTTGATAACCATTCAAATGCTAAGATAATAAAAGAGAAACAATTATCGAACCGGTACTTTAATTTTATAATGTGGCTGAACTTTGCCTAATGCGATGCTTGTTAATTTACTCTTAAGCAAACGCTTTCGTAGTGGCGATAAATAGTCGATGAATAACTTTCCCTCCAGGTGATCATACTCATGTTGAATAATTCGGGCTGCATAACCACTGTAAGTTTCATCATGTTCAACAAAATTTTCGTCGAAATACCTGATATGAACAGTTTCAGGCCTTGTTACATCTTCCCTTATTTCAGGTAAACTAAGGCATCCTTCATTCATAACCCATTCTTCACCATTAATTTCAATAATTTCAGGATTTATAAAAACCTTTTTAAAATCTTTTAAATTGGGATCATCTTCTGTGTACGGACTTGCATCGATAATAAATAATCTAATTGACATTCCCACCTGTGGGGCAGCTAATCCAACGCCGTCAGAATAATACATGGTTTCCCACATATTTTCAATAATTTCTTTTAGGTTTTCCTTATCAGGAGAAATATCTTTAGCCCTGTGCCTTAAAATCGGGTCGCCGTATACTGTAACTGCATATTTCATATTATTTTTTACTATTTCTTTTTAGTTCCAAATATCCCTGAAGAATAATTGTTGCACTAACACCATCAATAATTGATTTATCCTGCCTTTTTTGTTTTTTTAAACCGCCATCTATCATGGTTTGAAAAGCCATTTTCGATGTAAATCTTTCATCCTGTAATTCCAGTTTAACACCCGGATATTTTATTTGAAATTTCTTAAGAAACGGATTTATGTATCTAACAGCATCCGAGGCTTCGTTGTTCATTTGTCGGGGATAACCTACAACTACTGTTTCAACATTTTCTTTCATAAAATAATCAGAAAGAAATTCCCAAATTGTATGTGAAGGAATTGTTGTTAACCGGTTGGCAATTAATTGCATGGGGTCACTAACCGCTAACCCTATTCTTTTTTTCCCATAATCAATTGCAAGAATTCTCGACATAGACACTTTAATTAATGGCGGCAAAAGTAAATAGAAATATAGTAAAAAGAAAAATATTTGTAACATGCTCATATTGTTTGCTTTATAAAATAAATAGAATAGTAATATTTTTTGGCATAACCTTTGCAATCATCACATCATACCGGTAAAATAAGGCGCCAAAAGAGTAAAACAATTTATAAAAGTGAAGTCATGAAAACAATGAAGCTCAGGCTGCTTGCAACGATAATTACTCTTGCGGCAGTTACAATAACAACAACCAATCCTGCAATTGCACAACGAAGATCAACTTCTTCTGAGAATAGCAGAAGCGAACGGGTAATTAAAAAAAGTAATACTAAAAAGGCAGTAGAAAAGGAAAATTCAAATCGGAATAGCAATACAAGCTCAAGTTCCAATAGAAGAGATACCAAACAGGCTGACCAGGTAAAACAGCGCAATAATCAGATTAGAACGCAAACTCAACAGGAACCGGCAAGTCGATCGGATCGTACTGAAAAAACGAATAACAGAACAACAAGAGTGATCAATAATTCAACTGATCAGAAACCACGATCAACACGTGAAAGCTCATCAAGTTCGTCTGATCGTAGTTCGGTGAAAAGTTCAGGAAATAATACCAATAACAATCGTTCAGTAACAAATCAACCCCGCCGCGAAACCAATACTGAAAGAGTAGTTACACGTTCAACAAATCAAGGAACAACAAATAACAGGAACAGGGAAACAGCGGATAATAATTCAAACCGAAGTAACCGTGAAAAATACCGGATTAATGAAAATGATCGCAGGTATACTCCGTCAAGGGATTATAGAGGAAGCAGTTCTTACTGGTCGGGAAATGATCGTCCGGATAGAATGAACTATAACCGTGATAACAAAAAATTCTATCGTAATTATAATTACAGTAACTACACACATTGGGACAGAAGATGGGAGAACTATCGATGGAATTTTAACAGCTGGAGAGATTATTACAGTGGTTACAATCCTTATTCATACAGGTATCACAGGTATTATTATCACCATCCTTATTACGGACATGTAATTCGTCGTTTTGTAAATCCGCCAATGGTGTTCGTTCATAATTATATCAATTATTATTGTTACGACGGGCATTTTTTCAGATTCTATTCAGGTGTTGGTTATATTTTAGTTGATATGCCATATGGAATGGTATTTGAATATATTCCAACGGAATACGAAAGGGTTTATATTAACGGATACCCATATTTTAGAGTTGGAAACCTGTTTTTTGAATTCGATAATTTCGGATTTCATTTAATTCATTATCCGGAAAGGTATTTTTCATTTAATGCATCGTTTTCCAATAACGGTTATATATTCTAATTCCACATAAATTGTTTGAAGTTGATAACAGGGCTATTTAATGGATAGTTCTGTTATTTTTTTGAAATTTGCTTATGTTATTATAAATAATATTGTGTTATATATAAAATTAATCCGCTATTTTTAAACTTTAAATAATCACCAAAAATTATAACATATGGCTTCGAAACTAAAACGTGACCAGCTACCACTGGAGAAAGCAGCAAATTGGCAAAAAAATCTGAAGGAGGAAGAAAAACTATCATTGAATTTAAAGCTAAAAAACATCATCCTGCAAAAAAGTACATACAAAATACTTGCAGGCGAAAATGAAAACAGGGTGAGAATATATCTTGGGCTTGAGCCGGAAAAAAAAGACGATAAATATGAATTATGTGCCTTCGCGGTTTCTGCTTTTTTATTGGGTAGTGGCGATGTTTATGTTGATTATGAGACACCGGTTTTCAAACTTGAAAAATCGAATATCAATGTTTCGGATAAGGTTGAAGGTGTAATTGAAAGTATTAAAATGTTTCGTAAATGGAGGATGGGAGAATTAGAAAAGGATCACCCTGAAGCTGTTTACAGACAATATATATATCCTAATGCATTCTTACTTACGAAATATGAACTTCATGAATTATTTAACGTTCAAAATTCAAATGAATTAAATGTAGATTTTGGTATTTCAAAGACGATGAGCCCAATGATTAGTCCGTTATCAGTTCAAACCACCGAAGAAGCTGCAGTGGAGAAATCAATTGCTCCTGAAGAACCGGGTGGCCCGTTTGATTTTGCAGAACCTTGTCCGCCAAATTGTGATGAACGTAGCATTTTTAATCCGTAATGAGTGTAAATCGTTTTTTTACAGACGGTGTTACTGTTATTATTTTTATTGTACTGATTGTTGGAATTATCAGATTTAAAAGCTTATCAAAAGAATTACGTCTAATCCTGTATTTTGTGGGATTTGGTGGATTTACAGAAATTATCACAGATTTTTATAAAGCCAATGTTGAGATGAATACGATGCCAGTGGGTCATTTTTATATTACCATCTCCATTTTTTTAATGAGTTTATTTTTTCGTGAAGTATTAGCTGGTCATTTTAAAAAATGGATAATTGACTTTTTCATATTAATATTTATTTCATTTTCAATAATTAATTCCATTTTTATTCAGAGTTTGCATGAATTCCCTAATATTTTAGGAGCTACCGGAGCTATTGTGATGGTTGTTTTTTCAATTTTATTATTTACCAAAATAATGGCTGAAGCCGAAATAAAAAATTTATGGCTCGAGCCCATCATTTGGATTAATATTGCCATACTATTTTATTATGCAGGGAATTTCTTTTTTTACATTCTGTTTAATCTTAATGTTAAGAATTCTCATGTATTTTCAATGCGTGCTCTTAGGTTTTATCAGATATTAAATATGATCTTTTATATTTTTATTGGTATAAGTTTCATAAAGGCCAAAAATGAGGAAAAGGCGCTTTAATATAAAATTGACAGTTACCCGGTATTTTCAGAAATACAAAGCGCAAAGAATGTAACTAAAATTTCATTTTCAAATTCCTATATTCTGATAATTAGCTTTTGTTGGTTATATTAGCATTACTTTCTAACATAACATTAGGCTTATTATTTAATTAATTTACTGTTGTGAGAAGCAATGAGATAGAAATAGTTTATTTTATAGGCACATTTGGTATGATTCTTCTTGCCGCAGGTATTTTTTTCTTCTTTGTTACTTACCAAAAAAGACTGTTAAAAAAACAAATCGAGCTAAATGAGATAAAAGCAGCTCAACAAGAAAAATTATTGCAAAATACCATTTTATCACAGGAAAAAGAACGCCGGCGGGTTGCGCAGGATTTACATGATGAGGTTGGTGCAATGCTTTCAGTTGTGAAACTTAATGTTGGAAGATTGGAAAAAAAATCTTCAGAAAACATCACAAAAGAGCTGGCAGTTGAGACTAAAAACTATCTTGACGAAGTAATCAACCAGGTGAGAAGAATTTCAAGGGCATTATTGCCTCCATCACTCGAAAAATTTGGTTTGTTTAATGCACTGCAGGAATTGGGAAATTGGGTTAACAAATCTGATTCTGTTATTGTAGAATGTTATTTAATCGGTGAACATGTCAGATTCGAAACCGAAAAAGAATTAGCAGTTTTTCGTATTATTCAGGAGTTATTGAATAATTCTTTAAAATATGCAGAAGCAAACAAAATATCAATTACAATTAAATTTACCGGTAAATCTTTGTATGTAGCATATAATGATAATGGTAAGGGATTTGATCTTAAAGAAAAATCAGGTACAGGTTTAGGTTTAAAAAATCTGGAAAGCAGAACCCAGCTGTTAAATGCGAAATTCAAATTAAAATCTAAAATTGGTAAGGGAACTTCAGCTGTAATGTGTTTAAAATAACGAGTTGAAATGGAAAAGAAAGCAGGTGTAATAATTACTGATGATCATAAACTTTTCAGAAAAGGTGTGGCTGCACTCATTTCAGATTTAAATTTTGTTGAAGTACTTGGTGAAGCAGGTAATGGATTTGAATTACTTGATTTATTGGATAATAAGGCGCAGAAGGAAGAAACTTTAATTGTTTTACTCGATTTGAGAATGCCGCAAATGGATGGCCCTGAAGTTTTTAATATTATTAAAGACAAATATCCCGAAGTTAAAGTGATTATTTTAACCATGGAGGATGATCATCAAATAATTTCTCATTTAATACAAGAAGGAGTTAATGGTTATTTGCTTAAAAGCGCCGATCCGGATGAAATGGAAATGGCATTAAAAAAGGTGATCAGAAACGATTTTTATTTCTCAGGCGATATTACAGAAATTGTTATGAAAGACCTTTTGAATCATAAAAGAGGGACAAAGGCTTCAGAGATAAATCTAACTTCAAAAGAATTGGATGTTTTAAAACTGATTTGTAAAGAATTGACTGCAGGTGAAATAGCCGATCAACTTTGTCTTTCTATAAGAACAATAGAAGGTTACCGTGCAAAACTATTTAGTAAAACACAAACTAGAAATATGGCCGGACTTGTTTTATATGCTGTAAAAAATAAATTGATTAATATGTAAAAGGGAGCCTCTGAGCGAGACTCCCTCACGGTTTTACCGTAAACCTCATTCTGTTTGTCGAATCCGGATCCGGGAGAGACGATATTTTGGAAAGGTTACCGAAAATTCCGACAAAACATTAGTACAAGGTTGCGAGCGTGTTAGAGAAGAAATTCTTTAGAAAGGAACACTGTGTTTTTAATTAATTTATTCATTCAAAGTTCAGTCATATTTTATTCTTATAAAAGCGTATTTCTACTGAAATTTATATGCGTAGAAATACCTATGGATCAAAAACGAAAAAAGCCGCTCAGTTTCCTGAACGGCTTTCATAGATCAAATTATTTGATTTTTATTTTATATTTGCTTGTGCAGCAGCTACACGTGCAATTGGAACACGGTAAGGAGAACAACTTACGTAGTTCATTCCAACACTGTCGCAGAATTTAACTGATGAAGGTTCGCCACCATGTTCACCACAAATACCCAACTTTTAAATCAGGTTTAACACTACGGCCTTTTTCAACACCCATTTTAACAACCTGTCCAACACCTTCCTGATCAAAAACCTGGAACGGATCGTTTTTAAGGATGCCTTTTTCAATATAAATTGGTAAGAATTTTCCTGCATCATCACGTGAATAACCAAAAGTCATCTGGGTTAAATCGTTTGTTCCGAATGAGAAGAATTCAGCTACTTCGGCAATTTGATCAGCAGTTATTGCAGCTCTTGGAATCTCAATCATTGTTCCAACCAAATAATCGACATTTAGCACCTTTTTCTTCAAAAACTTTTTTAGCAGTTGAATGAATAATATCAGCCTGCATTTTTAATTCTTTTACAGTACCAATAAGCGGAACCATAATTTCAGGACGTGCATCAACTCCTTTTTGTTTTAAATTAACAGCTGCTTCAATAATTGCACGTGCCTGCATTTCAGTAATTTCAGGATAAGTATTTCCTAAACGGCAACCACGGTGACCCAACATTGGGTTAAATTCGTGTAAGTCTTCAACCAGTGCTTTTACTTCTTCAACTGAAATTCCCATTTCGTCAGCCATCTCTTTTTGGTTGGCTTCTTCGTGAGGAACAAATTCATGTAATGGTGGGTCAAGTAAACGGATGGTAACCCCATAACCTGCCATTGCTTCCAAAATTCCTTCAAAATCTTCACGTTGATATGGTAATAATTTATCTAAGAGCTTTTCTGCGGGCTACTTCTGTTTTAGCAAGAATCATTTCACGCATGGCTTTAATTCTTTCACCTTCAAAAAACATGTGTTCTGTACGGCAAAGTCCAATTCCTTCTGCACCAAAATCACGTGCAACTTTTGCATCATGCGGAGTATCAGCATTGGTTCGAACTTTCATGCGAGTGAATTTTTCTGCCAAATCCATAATTTTACCAAAATCGCCACTCATATCCGGATCCATAGTTGCAACTTTTCCTTCGTAAACTTCACCGGTTGAACCATTTAATGAAATCCAGTCGCCTTCTCTGAATTCTTTTCCGTCAATGGTCATGATGCGTGTTTTGTAGTTAATTTTTACACTACCAGCACCTGAAACACAACATTTTCCCATGCCGCGCGCAACAACTGCAGCGTGCGAAGTCATACCACCACGAGCAGTTAAAATACCTTTTGCAATGTGCATTCCTTCAAGATCTTCAGGAGAAGTTTCAACACGAACGAGAACAGATTCAGGATATTTTGTTGCTTCATCAGCAAAGAAAACAACTTGTCCTGTTGCTGCACCTGGAGATGCTGGTAATCCTTTTGCCAAAACTGTTGCTGTTTTCATGGCAGCAGTATCAAAAACAGGATGAAGTAATTCATCTAATTTAGCAGCATCAACACGGTTCAACGCCGTTTTTTCATCAATACGTCCTTCATTCAACATATCAACAGCAATTTTAACCATAGCTGCTCCTGTACGTTTTCCATTACGTGTTTGCAGCAACCACAATTTGCCTTCCTGAATGGTAAACTCCATGTCTTGCATATCACTATAATGATCTTCCAGTTTTTGCTGAGTTTCATTCAATTGTCTGTAAAGATCAGGCATTGCTTCTTCAAGCGACGGATATTTTGAAGCTCTTTCTTCTTCACTAACTCCTTGCAGTTTAGCCCATTTTTTTGATCCTTCAATTGTAATTTCCTGAGGAGTTCGAATTCCAGCAACAACGTCTTCACCTTGCGCATTAATAAGGTATTCACCGTTAAATACATCTTCGCCGGTACCAGCATCACGAGTGAATGCAACACCAGTTGCTGAGGTATTTCCCATGTTACCAAACACCATAGCCTGAACATTTACAGCTGTTCCCCATTCGTCAGGAATTTGTTCCATTCTACGGTAATAAATTGCACGGTCGTTATTCCAACTGTTAAAAACTGCTGCAACTGCACCCCAAAGTTGTTCCCATGGGTCGGTTGGGAAATCTTTCCCGGTTACTTTTTTAACGGCTGCTTTAAATCGATCAACCAATTCTTGCAAATCTTCAGTGGTAAATTCAGTATCAAATGAATGCCTTTCTCTTCTTTTAATCCTTCTATAATTTCTTCAAACGGATCAATTTCTTCTTTGCTTGCAGGTTTCATATCCATAACAACATCACCATACATTTGAACAAACCGACGATAAGAATCCCATGCAAAACGTGGATTTCCTGATTTATTTGTAATAGCTTCAACTGCATCTTCATTCATACCCAAATTAAGAACAGTATCCATCATACCTGGCATAGAAGCTCTTGCTCCTGAACGAACAGAAACGAGACATGGATTTTCTTTATCTCCGAATTTTGTTTCAGTAAGTTTTTCTACTTGAGCAACTGCTGCTTCAACTTCTGGTTTAATTAAGATCAAAAGTAGCTTGCTGTCCTTTTTCATTGTACATGGTACAAACTTCAGTAGTAATAGTAAATCCCGGAGGAACAGGTACTCCTATTAAGTTCATTTCAGCAAGGTTTGCTCCTTTTCCTCCAAGGAGGTTTTTCATGTCTGCTTTACCTTCTGCATTGCCGGCACCAAAGGTATATACATGTTTTGCCATAAAATTGTATTTTTTAGTTATTTGATATTTGAAAAATTGAATCTTCATTTTCGGGCTGCTAAAGTAATTCTAATTTTTTTATCTACGAAAAGATAAGCTCATTATAATGCTGAATTTAAGGTATAGTGTAATTCATAACTTAATACTTTATTACTCTGTTATTGTACCTTAAAATAATGACTTTACTATTAATTTTAGGTTGAAAAAATGATTATATTTTCATCAAACAGCCTTCATATACAGTTAATATGTGATATAATAAAGGAGCAAATGTTATGATTATTTGACTGAAATATGAAGTGTTAACATTCTTTAACTTTGATTCATACGAGTTAACTATTTTCTGTTGTATTTTTGAATAGAAGTTTCGTTGTAAAGTGTTTTTTCATAGAAAATAGATTGGGTTAGGTTAGGAAAGGCAAGGATGTATTTCATTCTTGCTTTTTTGTTTACTGACAATTTTTCAGCATCAGTTATTCATCAAGGCTATTTTTTCACATTATTTATTATGTTTAATGACACGCTGACATTCAATGTTTTATGGTCTGTATTTTGAGTGGGTAATGGTTTGAAAAACAGAAATAGTTATGATCAATTTAAATAATTTTACAATAAAAGCACAGGAAGCCATTCAACATGGTTTTCAAATTGCACAGGGGAATAATCAGCAGGCAATTGAAACAGGTCATATTTTTAAAGGCTTGTTTTATTCGGCTGAAAATGTAACCGGTTTTTTACTGAAGAAACTTGGCGTTGATGTCGCGGTTTTTCACCAGGCGATTAGACAAAGTAGTTGAATCATATCCAAAAGTTACCGGCGGAGAACAATATTTATCGAATACTGCAAATAGAGTTTTGCAAAAAGCGGTAGGCCTTGCCCAGGAAATGAGCGACCAGTTTGTTTCGGTAGAACATATTTTATTGGCGTTGCTCGATGCCGGGGATTCCGTCAGCCAAATGATGAAAGATAATGGGATTGCAAAAAAGGAACTAAAAGCTGCAATTCAAGACTTGCGAAAAGGCTCCAAAGTTGACAGTCAAACTGCAGAAGATAAATTCAATTCCTTAAATCGGTTTGCTTTAAATCTGAATGAGAGGGCGCGTTCAGGGAAACTTGATCCGGTTATTGGCAGAGACGATGAAATCCGGCGTATTTTGCAAATTCTTTCCAGAAGGACAAAAAACAATCCGATATTAATTGGTGAACCGGGAACTGGAAAAACGGCAATTGCAGAGGGATTAGCACACGAATTGTGCGTGGCGATGTGCCTGAAAACTTAAAATCAAAGCAAATATTTTCGCTGGATATGGGTGCATTGATTGCAGGTGCAAAATATAAAGGTGAATTTGAAGAACGACTGAAAGCAGTTGTTAATGAGGTAATCCAGAGCAACAATGAAGTAGTTTTGTTTATTGATGAAATTCATACATTGGTTGGAGCAGGGAAAAGTGAAGGCGCCATGGATGCAGCCAATATTTTGAAACCTGCACTTGCCCGTGGTGAGTTACGTGCTATTGGAGCAACAACATTAAGTGAATACCAGAAATATTTTGAAAAAGATAAAGCACTTGAACGTCGTTTTCAGGTAGTTCATGTTGATGAGCCCGATACGTTGAGCGCAATTTCTATACTTCGCGGTATAAAAGAGCGGTATGAAAATCACCATAAAGTAAGAATTAAAGATGATGCAATTATTGCTTCGGTTGAATTGTCACAGCGATATATTAGCTGATCGGTTTTTACCTGATAAGGCAATTGATTTAATGGATGAGGCAGCTGCAAAATTACGTTTGGAAATGGATTCGGTGCCTGAAGAACTGGATGAAATTGAACGCCGGGTTAAGCAGTTGGAAATTGAACGCGAAGCTATTAAACGTGAAAAAGATGATAAAAAACTTTCAGGATTAAGTGAAGAAATTTCAAATTTGAAAGAAGAACAATCAAGATTACGTGCCAAATGGCAATCAGAAAAATCGGTAATTGATGCTATTCAGAAAAAGAAACAGGAGATTGAAGATTATCAGCAATGAAGCTGATGAAGCCGAACGGCAGGGGAATTATGAACGTGTGGCCGAATTGCGTTATGGGAAGATGAAAGAGGCGGAAAAGGAAATTGAACAGTCTTAAAAAAGAATTGGATCAGATGAAAGATGGCGAAAGTCTGATCAAAGAAGAGGTTGATAGCGAAGATATTGCCGAAGTTGTTGCACGCTGGACAGGAATTCCTGTTTCGAAAATGATGCAAAGTGAACGTGAAAAACTGCTTCACATGGAAGATGAATTGCGAAAAAGGGTTATTGGTCAGGAAGAGGCAATTGAAGCTGTTTCTGATGCTGTACGGCGAAGTCGTGCAGGATTACAGGATGCAAACCGCCCAATAGGTTCTTTTATTTTTCTGGGATCGACCGGTGTTGGAAAAACAGAATTGGCAAAAGCATTGGCTGAATATTTGTTCGACGATGAAAACATGATCACACGAATTGACATGTCGGAATACCAGGAGAAATTCTCGGTTACACGGTTAATTGGCAGTCCTCCCGGATATGTTGGTTATGATGAAGGTGGCCAACTTAACAGAAGCTGTCCGACATAAACCATATTCAGTAATACTATTCGATGAAATTGAAAAAGCACATCCCGATGTTTTTAATATTTTACTCCAGGTTTTGGATGATGGACGGTTAACGGATAATAAAGGACGGACAGTCAATTTTAAAAATACAATCATTATAATGACTTCAAATCTTGGATCACAAATCATTCAGGAAAGCATTGAATTGGCAAATACTGAAGGTGAGTTACCTGATATGGATAAACTGAAATTGCATTTGACTGATTTGTTGCGACAAACCATTCGACCGGAGTTCCTAAATAGAATTGATGAAACAATTGTATTTAAACCGTTAACAAGGGATAATATAACAGAAATTGTTAAAATGCAGTTTGCACAGGTATTGAAACGATTTCGGGGACAGATATTAAAATTGAAATTACTGCAAATGCTGTTGACTGGCTGGCTAATATTGGTTACGAGCCTCATTTTGGAGCGCGTCCGGTAAAAAGAATATTGCAGCGTTATATTCTAAATGAACTTTCGAAGAAGGATTTTAGGAGGAATTGTTGATAAATGCAATCCGATAATAATCGATGAAATTGGTGGGGAATTGATTTTCAGAAATTAGAAAAGCTGCTAAATATTCTTAAACTTTTTCGGATAAAAATATTTGGCATAAATCAGGAAACAGACCATAAAAATATTTACCACGTAATTAAAATAAAGTGGGAAATGAAAAATGTCTGTTTCCAAATCGCCAATAACAATATAAACAAAAGTAAGTAACTCGCCGGCAAACCACATCCATAAGAAAAGTACACTTAAATCTTTTACACTTTTCGACCGAAAAGTTTTTATTACCTGAGGGATTCCGCAAATGGCAAACAGAATATTTCCGATCCAACCAATGGTTTCATTGATCATTATCAATGTGACAGATTTTTAATGACTTCAACAATCCGTCAAATATATTAAAGCTTCATTTAAATCATTGAATTACTTTTTCAACAAGATCCGGAATTTTGTCAGCTTCATTATTTTCCGCAAGCAATTGAATTTCCTTTAAATTTTGTCCGGTTTCTTCCATTCCAAAAATCAATACCGACGATTTTGCGGTATGTACTTCCCGGCCAAGATTTTCAAGGTCATTGTTTTCCCAGAAAATTTTTGATGTTCTCCAAAAAAACAGGAATTTGACTGGTGAAAATCCCGATCATTTCATTTCTGAAACTTGGGTCGCCTGATGAAATTTGATCAATCTGACTAAGATTTACTAATTGGTTTTGTTCTTGCATGGTTATTAAAATCTGATGCAATTTAGTAAAATATTTGCTAATAATTTCTTTTCACGTAAACGCTGATTTATTTCATGTGTAAGGTATATTTGAATCCATAGTTTTGTCAAATAAATTTATTCAGAAATGAAGATTACCGCTTTTAATCAGATACATAAAAAGTTAGGGGCAAAAATGGTTGATTTTGCCGGTTTTGAAATGCCTGTTGAATACAGTGGAATTAAGTGATGAACACATGACAGTTCGCGAATCGGTTGGTGTTTTCGATGTTTCGCACATGGGCGAATTTTGGGTGAAAGGGCCGCATGCGCTTGAATTTATTGAAAAAAGTATCATCAAACGATCCGACTTTGTTAATTCCGGGACAGGCTCAATACAGCTGTTTTCCAAATGGAAAGGGAGGTATTGTTGATGACCTGCTGATTTATTATTATGAACCTGAAAAATATATGCTTGTTGTAAATGCAGCCAATATTGAAAAAGACTGGAATTGGATTGTAAGTAATAACAATGTTGGAGCAGAACTGGAAAATTCATCCGATGAAATCAGTCAAATTGCAGTTCAGGGACCAAAGGCAACAGCTGCATTACAAAAATTAACTTCTGTAAATCTTTCAGAAATTAAATATTATACGTTTGTTACGGGTGAAATTGCCGGTGTTAAAGGATGTAATTATTTCAGCACCGGATATACAGGTGCCGGTGGTTTCGAGCTTTATTTTCAGAATTCAGAAGCAGAAAAAATATGGAATGCTGTTTTTGAAGCGGGCGCAGAATTTGGCATAAAACCAATTGGGCTGGCAGCGCGCGATACACTTCGGCTTGAAATGGGTTATTGTTTATACGGAAATGACATTGACGATACAACTTCGCCAATTGAAGCCGGTTTGGGTTGGATTACCAAATTCAATAACGGGCAGGCAGTATATTGACCGCGAGTTTCTTACCATGCAGAAAAATGAAGGAGTTACCCGCCGGCTTGCGCGGATTTGTTTTAAAAGAAAGAGGAATTCCCCGGCATGGTTATGATCTCGTAAATTCTGAAGGTGAAAAAATTGGTGAAGTTACTTCCGGTACGATGTCGCCGGTTTTAAATTCAGGAATTGGAATGGGATATATTGCAAAGGAATATTCAGCGTTCGGAACACGAATTTTTGTGCAAATCCGAAATAAAAAAATTCCTGCTGAAATTGTAAAAGTTCCATTTATCTAAAATAACAGGTAAAAAACTGCACAGGCCACCATTGAAAAATGGTGGTTTTTTGCTTTTAAATAACTTAAGTGGAATTGGTTATTTTTATTTTGTTTTGTAACCGGATATAAAATTATTTAAAGAATTCATGTGTTTTAAAACAATTCTTTGCGGAGAATGAGATTTGTCATATATCTTTGACGATTATTGATGTTTTAAAACTCAATTTTTAATTTAATATATTGATTTTTCTCATCTGCAAACCATTTTCTTATCACGAATTTTGAAATGTGTTTGCAACAAAATGGAATTAATCATTCACCTTTAACTAGTTGTAAAATGAAAAAACACAATTTTTACGCAGGGCCTTCAATTTTGCCCGAGTTTACAATGAAAAAAACAGCAGAAGCGGTAATGGAATTTGCAGGGACAGGACTTTCTGTTATGGAAATTTCGCATCGTAGCAAGGAATTTGTAGCTGTAATGGATCAGGCACAAGCATTGGTAAAAGAACTGCTAAACGTTCCTGACGGATATTCGGTTCTTTTCCTTCAGGGAGGTGCAAGTCTTCAGTTTTTAATGGCTCCTTATAATTTAATGAATAAAAAGGCAGCATATTTAAACACTGGTTCGTGGGCTTCAAAAGCTATTAAGGAAGCAAAGCTGTTTGGTGAAGTTGTTGAAGTAGCGTCGTCAAAAGATGCCAATTTCAATTATATTCCAAAAGGTTATGAAGTGCCTGCTGATGCTGATTACTTTCATATAACTACTAACAATACAATCTTCGGTACTGAACTTTTTGAAGACCCGAAAGTGGCTGTTCCTTTGGTTGCCGACATGTCATCTGATGTTTTTAGCCGTCCGGTTGATGTTTCAAAATACAATTTGATTTATGCAGGGGCTCAGAAAAACCTTGGACCTTCAGGAGCAACACTTGTAATTGTAAAAGACGAAGCGCTGGGTAAAGTAGATCGTCCGATTCCAACCATTCTGAATTACAAAACTCATATCGATAACGGTTCGATGTTTAATACGCCATCAACATTGGCAGTTTATGGTTGCCTTCAAACGTTGATCTGGTTAAAAGATCAGGGTGGGGTAGAAGCAATCGAAAAAATCAACATTAAAAAGGCTGCAATTTTATATGATGAACTGGACAGAAATAAAATGTTTAAGCCAAACATTCCAATCGTTGAGGATCGTTCAAGAATGAATATAACTTTTGTGATGGCTCCTGAATATGCTGAACTTGAAAAAGAATTTAACGATTTTGCTTCATCAAAAGGAATGGTTGGTTTAAAAGGACACCGTTCGGTTGGAGGTTTCAGAGCCTCAACCTACAATGCGTTGCCCATCGACAGTATAAAAGCGCTTGTCGACTGCATGCAGGAATTTGAAAAAACAAAATAAAGAGAATGCAGGATTTAATCCTGCATTTTTTTTGCAATATAAAATTGAGTATGCGAAAAGTATTGGTTGCCACTGAAAAACCATTTGCTCCCGAGGCAATAAAAAAAATTAATAAGGTTTTTAAAAAGTCCGGATACAATGTTGATTATCTCGAAAATTACAATTCAAAAAATGATTTGTTGAATGTAATTACAGCAGTCGAAGCTTTAATTATTCGTAGTGACAAAATTGATGATGAAGTTTTTAAGCACGCCAAAAATCTTAAAATTGTTGTTCGCGCCGGAGCCGGGTATGATAATATTGATTTGGAAGCGGCAACAAATCATGGAGTAGTGGTAATGAATACTCCTGGACAAAATTCAAATGCAGTTGCTGAATTGGCGGTTGGGCTTGCAATTTTTGGAATCCGCGAAATGTTTTCCGGAAAACCGGGGGGCGAACTTCGGGGAAGAACACTTGGGCTGCATGGTTTTGGATTTGTTGCGCGTAATGTTTTTCGAATTGCCCGTTCAATGGGAATGAAAGTAATTGTTTATACGCATTACAGCAAACATGCAGCGGCGGCAATCGGACTGAAAGTTACAAATTCATTGGAGCAATTGTACGAAAAAAGCGATGTGGTTTCCATCCATGTTCCCGCTCGTGGTGAACATATTAAATCAGTAAGTTATGAAGTTTTAAAACATTTGAAAGACGGAAGCATTATTGTAAACACCGCCCGAAAAGAAGTAATTAATGAACCCGATTTGGTGAAAATAATGGAAGAAAAACCGGGGATAAAATATATGTCTGACGTGACTCCAGATTGTGCAGATGAATTTGCGGCGAAATTGCAGGGCAGGTATTTTTTTACTCCTAAAAAAGCAGGGGCACAAACCGCCGAAGCCAATATTAATGCAGGTGTTGCAGCGGCTGAACAAATTGTTGGCTTCTTTGAAAAAGGAGATTGCACGTTCCAGTTGAACAAAAAAATGCGTGAATGATAGAATGCGTAAACATAGTAATGCATGAATGCGAAATGATAAAATTCAATAATTTGTTCTTAATCGCTCAATTAAGTAAAAATATTATTTTTGGCATCTGAAAATCTATTGATCTAAAATTTAAAAATCTGTAAAATGGCGATAATAAAACCATTCAAAGGGCTTCGGCCTCCAAAAAATATTGTTGAAGAACTGGCATGTTTGCCTTACGATGTGATGAACTCCGAAGAAGCTGCGGCAATGGCAGAAGGAAAAGAAAAATCATTACTACGGGTTACAAAAGCAGAAATTGAATGCCCTGAAGTAGATGATATTCATTCAAAAATCATTTACAATAAGTCGGTTGAAAATTTCACAAAGTTTCAGGATGAAGGCTGGCTGGTAGAAGACGAATCGCCTAAATATTACATTTATGCTCAAACCATGAATGGCCGCACACAGTATGGTATAGTTGGAGCTGCTGCCTGTACCGATTATGAAAACGGAATCATTAAAAAACATGAACTTACCCGTCCTGAAAAAGAGGATGACCGAATGGTGTTAACACGTTACTTAAATGCCAATATCGAACCGGTATTTTTTGCATATCGTGCTGTTACAGAAATCGATGAAATAGTGAAAAAAGTAGTTTCAGAGAATAAGGCTACGTACGATTTTGTTGCTGAAGATGGATTCGGTCATCATTTTTGGGTGGTTGAAGACGATGAATTGAATCGCCAAATTGAGCAACTTTTTACTGAAAAAGTTCCGTTTACTTATGTGGCTGACGGGCATCACCGTACTGCAGCCGCT
The DNA here is from genome assembly GCA_963849775.1 of uncultured Prolixibacteraceae bacterium. Lineage (GTDB taxonomy): Bacteria > Bacteroidota > Bacteroidia > Bacteroidales > Prolixibacteraceae > Draconibacterium. Next base: position 197,739 of record CAWKIX010000003.1, read on the forward strand.
GCCAGAATCGGGTTGGAGAAAACAGCTCAAAATCCAAATCATACAGGCGATGAGGAATACAACTATTTTATGGCGGTTCATTTTCCGGATGATCAGTTGCAGATTATCGATTATAATCGCGTAGTTACTGACTTGAATGGATTTTCTGACGATGAATTCATCAAAAAACTGGAACAAGGATTTTCAGTTGAGAAAGCTGGCGATGAAATTTATAAACCAGGCAAATTGCACGAGTTCGGAATGTATCTTTCAGGGAACTGGTACAAGCTAAATGCAAAACCTGGAACTTACGATGATTCAGATCCGATTGGTGTTTTGGATGTTACCATTTTATCAAACCAGGTGTTAGAACCAATTTTGGATATTAAAGATTTAAGAACATCAAACCGGATTGATTTTGTTGGTGGTATTCGCGGTTTGAAAGAGTTACAAAAACGAGTAGATTCAGGAAAAATGAAAGCAGCTTTTGCTTTGTTTCCGGTATCTATGCAGCAACTCATAAATATTGCAGATAGTGGTAATATTATGCCGCCAAAAACTACCTGGTTCGAACCAAAATTAAGATCAGGATTGGTAATTCATAAATTGTAATTGTAATTGCTGAAGATTTTGAGAAACAGCATTTTATTCATTTAGGTATTTCTACGCATAATAATTCTTCAGGAAGGGATGTAGCAGTAGTAGAAATATGCTTCCATATAAAATATAATCTCGATAATCAATGAATTCGTTGCACTTACTAATTGAATTTTCGAAACAAAAAAAATAGTGGAAAGTACATAACCACGTGCAGGCTTCGAAATTGATTGAAAAAAGATAACTTCACGGAAGCGAAGTAAGCTTATCACAATGGTATATGATGTACCATAAAAATTTATATTTGTGAAATGAATGCTCAGGAAAAAAATATTGCAGACCTGATCAGGAGCCGGATATACAGAAAAAATCCAAATGCAGAGGTCATTGTTTTTGGCTCGCATGCTCGTGGAGAAGCAACAGCCGATTCTGACTGGGATATCCTGATCTTGTTGAAAGCTGCCCACGTGGATTGGAAAACGGAGAAGGAGTATCGGGAAGAGCTATTCGAACTGCAGTTGGAAACTGGTGAACCGATTTCAACTCTTGTTTTTTCAAAAAGCGATTGGGATTCGAGGCACGCAATTACTCCACTTTACGCCAATATTAAACGGGATGGTATTCTACTGTCATGATTGGTACAAAAGATAATTATATCAATTACAGGATATCAAAATCGAAAGAGATATTTGAGGATGCAAAATTACTTGCCCAAAATCAACGCTGGAACTCTTGCGTTAACAGGCTTTACTATTCAAGTTTTTATCTTGTAAGCGCTTTGCTGTTTAAAGAAAATTTAAAAGCAGAGACGCATAATGGAGTGAAGACACAGTTTTTTTTGAATTTTGTGAAAAATGGAAAAATAAGCAAGGAACAGGGAAAACTTTTTGCTCATCTGTTTGATTGGAGATTAGAAACAGATTACGCAGATTTTATAGAGTTTGATGAAGAAATTGTTGAACCACTTGTTGTTGATGTACAAAATTTTAATCAAATAATTCTTGAATTGATTGGATAAAGTGCCACAACATGATTTTTGCATAAAGTATAATCAAGAACTTCTAAATTCAGCATATAAATTTATTTCTAATTTGCCCGGTACGGGGAGAAATCTTCGGAAATTCTTTTTTCCTAAAATCAGAAAACCTGTTTAATATTCTGTACTCTAAGATAAATTTTGGCTAAATTCAACACTTTAAAGCTGAACAATGGATATTGAACAAATTACACTGGCAAATTTATACAAGCGCAGAAAAACAGATCGGGATATTTTTCAGGAACTGATGCCTGTAAAAGTGAAGGAAGTACTGTTGGTTGCCAATTTGTACGACTCATATTCCATTGTTCGCGAAGGCCAGTTCAGCGATAAAATTTTTGGCGAATACCTCCAGTTAAATTTATATGCAGCCCCCCGTTTTACAAGTGTAAATTCAATTCACGATGCAATCCTGATGCTTCAGCATAAAGATTTTGATATTGTTATAGTAATGGCTGGTGTTGATAAAGTTGCTGCCATTGATACAGCGCGCGACATTCGAAAATTAAGACCAAAAGTACCATTGCTTTTACTTGTAAATAATAACGCAGACCTGCCATATTTTCAAATGGAAGGGAAAAAACATGATTTCATTGACCAGATATTTGTTTGGAACGGAAATTCAAATGTCTTCCTTGCAATGATAAAGTACATTGAAGACAAAAAGAATGTGGCGCGCGATACACAAAACGGAAGTGTAAGGGTAATCCTTTTGGTTGAAGACAGCATTCAGTATTACTCGCGTTATTTGCCCATGCTTTATACTACGGTGATGACACAAACGCAAATTCTGGTAAAGGAAGATGCAGCCGACGAATTGCATAAAATTCTGAAAATGAGGGCGCGGCCAAAAGTAATTTTGGTTGGTACTTACGAAGAAGCTGTCAGGTTTATTAACAGCTACCGGCGCTATATTTTATGTGTAATTTCAGATGTAAAATTTGAAAAGAATGGTAAAGATGATAATGATGCCGGAATTGAATTGCTAAAATATGCCAACGAAACCTTTCGGTTTCCAATTCCATTGTTGTTACAATCGCACGATATGTCGAATGCCAGAAGGGCAAAAGAGGTCGGAGCTGACTTTATCAATAAGAATTCAGAAAGTCTTTCAATGGATATTTTGAATTTTCTGTATCGTCGCCTCGGTTTTGGGAATTTTGTTTTTAAAGGTTTGGATGGAAAACCTTTGGGAGAAGCTCATAATCTGGACAAATTTCAGCAAATGTTCCGTGAAATTCCTGCCGATGCAATGATGTATCATGGCAGTCGTAACTCTTTTTCAACCTGGTTAATGGCGCGCGGCGAAATAAATATGGCCGAGCGTTTACGGCCTGTTCAGACCCAGGATTTTAAATCAGCAGAAGACCTTCGCGAGTTTTGCCTGAACGTTTTCAGGGATGTTCGGTTTGAAAAATTAAAAGGTACGATCGTTAATTTTAACCCGGCTCTGGTACATTCCAATCAAATGGTTATCCGCATGGCAAAAGGTTCGCTTGGAGGAAAGGGGCGTGGAATTGCTTTTAGCTGTCATATTATTGAAAATATTGATTTTAAAAAGCTACTTCCAAATTTGAATATCCGCATTCCGGCAACCACTGTTTTAGGGGCACTTGAGTTTGAGAAATTTATCGAAATCAATAATTTATACGATGACGTTTATTCACTGAATGATTTTGAATCAATAAGAACTCATTTTTTGGAAGCAGAATTTGATGATAAAATAAAAAACCGGCTGCACGAATATTTGAAAACGATGGAACAACCATTGGCTGTAAGGTCATCGGGCCTTTTTGAAGATTCGCTTCTGCAACCGTTTTCTGGTGTTTATTCAACTTACCTGATTCCAAATAATCATCCTGAGTTGGAAGTGCGCTACCTTCAGTTGGAAACAGCAATTAAATTGGTTTATGCAAGTATTTTTACTGATCAGGCACAGGCTTATTTTGAAGCAGTTGACTATAAAATAGAAGAGGAGCGGATGGCGGTTGTTATCCAGGAAGTAATTGGCCATGATTATAATAGTAAATTTTACCCGACAGTTTCGGGAGTTGCTCAATCGTACAATTATTACCCGATTTCATATATGAAGCCTGAAGACGGATTTTCAGTTGCTGCTGTGGGTTTGGGAATGTACGTGGTTGGCGGTGAAAATTCATACCGGTTTTGCCCTGAATATCCAACCATTAATCCAACCATGGTTGCCGACCAGGTTCGCGATTCTCAAAAAGCATTTTACGCACTTGATCTTTCCAATTCAACCCCAGACTTTATAAAAGATGGGGAATCGGCTTCATTAAAAAGATTCCGAATTAAAGATGCTGTTGAAGATGGAACACTGGATCATTGTGCATCAACCTATGATGTTGAAAATGATACTTTAACACCGGGTGTTTTTAAAAACGGACCACTGGTTGTTGATTTTGCCAATATTCTGAAATATAACTATTTGCCACTGGCTGACACACTTCGAATATTATTAAAGCTATTTAAAGAAGCCATGGGATCGCCCGTGGAAATTGAATATGCACTTGACCTTGAACTTGCTGAAAATAAATTACCTACGTTTTACCTGTTACAAATAAAACCATTGATAAGAATTGAAGAACAGGTTGAAATAGATGTATCTCAGGTTGGAGATGAAAAAATTTTTATGTATGCCGAACAGGGTATGGGTAATGGGAAAATAGATGGAATAAGGGATGTGATTTATGTTGACCCGGAAAAGTTTGATAAAATGAAAACCAGGCAAATGGCCCAGGAAATTGGCAATTTCAACCGGGAGATGGAAGAAATGGGAAAGGAGTATATTTTAATAGGTCCGGGGCGTTGGGGATCTCGCGATTCATTTACCGGAATACCGGTTTACTGGGCAAATATTTCAAAGGCCCGTATTATCATTGAAATCGGGTTACCTGATTTTCATTTGGATGCCTCGCTTGGATCGCATTTCTTTCATAATGTTACCTCAATGAATGTCGGTTATTTTTCTGTTCCACACGATTCAAAAAAATCGAAATTAAAAATGGAATCGCTGAAAAAGCAAAAAGTGGTGAAAGAAACTGAATTTATTAAGCATGTTGAATTTGATAAACCACTTACCATTTTAATGAATGGGCGGGAGCAAAAAGCGCTGATTCATTGCTGACAGAAACAGGCTTTTATTGCTTTTTGGATTGGTATTTATTCCCTCTAATGTCCATTTCAAATGTGGTGTGAAATGTTTTCATCGTTGAATTTGGTTTTTAGTCTTGATAAGATATCATTTATTCCAGCTAAGTTTTTTTTTACGAAGGCTTTGAAACCCGTTCCATAAAAATATGAGGTTTTGCAGGTAGTTGAAAACCATCCTCGTTAAAATTTAAAATTGAAACTATTGGTTGGTATTCTGAAACTTACAACAAAAGTTACAAAACCTATTACTGCAACTCCGATTCCTATTATAATAAGCAGTATCCCAATCCATTTCACGATATTCATAAATGCTTCATATTTATGCTTGTCGATTAAATCTTCGGGGATGGGTTTACGCATAATAAACGCCATTAACGGTCCGATATGGCTTTTAATTAATGTACCGGCTGCAATCCATAATCCGCCTTTTGCCAGCGATACTAAAAAGGTAAAAAGGAGTACTAATTTCATGATTTTTTGATTTTAAATAATTGGTTAAACTATTTCCTCAATATTACAATCTGAATAATACAAAAGAAAGCAATTTGTGTAGCTAAACTTTTCAGTTAAACTTTGATATTAACTTACCTTTGTACTAACTTGTAATTTTATGAAAAAACGCGATTTGATATGAAAGATGACTTGCCGGTAATGCTATTTAAGAACGAAGATGAGTTAATCAGTTGGCTTGAAAATAATAGTGATGCTCCGGGGGTTTGGCTGAGAATTGCCAAAAAGGGGAGCGGGTTAACATCGGTAACCTACCCGCAGGCGGTTGATACTGGTATTTGCTATGGCTGGATTGATGGGCTGAAAAAGAAATACGACGACCAGAGTTTTATTCAGCGTTTTACACCGCGGAAACCCAAAAGCAACTGGTCGAAAATTAACAAGGACAAAGCGCTTCAGTTTATAAAAGAAGGGAAAATGAAACCGGCCGGACTGGCAACCATTGAATATGCAAAAAAATCAGGGGCATGGGAAAACGCTTATTCCTCGCAGGCAACGATTAAAATACCCGAAGATTTGCAAAAGTTTCTTAATGATAATAAAGAAGCTAAAGAATTTTTTGAAACACTGAATAGCGTGAACCGGTATGCAATTTTATATCGGTTGCAGTCAGCACGTAAACCCGAAACCCGAGAGAAAAAATTAAAACAGTTTATTGAGATGTTAAACAAAAAAGAAAAAATTTATAATTGATGAAACGAGCATGAATTTATCTTATTCAAATTAGTAAACCTGAATAAATCAAATTCATGGCGAATTACATCGAAATTAACTTGCAAATTCGCATATCTTAACATAATTTCTTGCATGAAATAAAGTCAAATAAAATATACAATTGAAATGAAAACATACAACTGGGCCATTCTTGGTTGTGGCAGTATTGCCCGAAAATTTAGCAGCGATTTAAAATTACTTCCAAATGCAAAACTTTATGCGGCAGCATCGCGCAACTTTAATAAGGCGCAGAATTTTGCCAGTGAGTTTGGTTTTGAGGTAGCTTATGGCAGTTATGAAGAGATGGTAAAAGATCCTAAAGTAGATGTAGTTTACATTGCATCACCTCATTCGCATCATTACGAGCACTCACTGCTTTGCCTGAACCACAAAAAGGCAGTTTTGTGTGAAAAAGCATTTGCCATCAATAAAAAAGAGGTGGAAGAGATGATTGCCTGTGCAAAAAAAAATAACACGTTTTTAATGGAGGCATTCTGGACTTATTTTCATCCACATTATATTAAAACACTAGAGATTATAAACTCAGGTGAAATGGGCAAATTAATGGCAGTGCGTTCTGATTTTGGATTTAATGCAGAAAAGAACCCGAATAATCGGATGTATAATATTACTTTGGGCGCAGGCTCATTACTTGACATTGGTATTTACCCTGTTTTTGCAGCGCTGTCAACACTCGGTAAACCTGAACTAATAAAAACAATGGTCGAATTTAGCCCGACAGGTTCAGAAGAAAGCATTGGAATGATCTTTAAATATAACGATGGAAAAATGGCTAACCTGAGTTCAAGTTTTGCTAGCTTTTCACCAGTTCAAACCGACTTCTGGCTCGAAAAAGGTTACATTACGCTAAATCCTGAGTGGCACGTACCAACAACGATTACCATCCAGGTTCGGGGCGAAAAATCCAAAACTCTGGATTCAGGACATACGGAAGGTTTTGGTTATCAGTACGAAGCAGCGCATGTAATGGAATGCCTTGATGCCGGTAAAATTGAAAGTCCACGCATGAACTGGCAGGTGAGCCTCGATTTGATGGAAACACTCGATCGCATTCGGATTGATGCCGGTATTTTTTACCCTGAACACGACAAAGAGTTGTTCTTTTAAATCATGTGGCTAAAGCCCTGTTCTAATTATGTTTTTTATCCTTTCACTGAAGTGAACGGGAAAAGTAGATTTAAAATAAGAATTAGTATTGTTGGTAGTTTTTACTTGGAAAAAAGTGAATAAACGATTTAATTGCCGTCGGTTTTAACCGACGGAACTATTAGGAATAAAACAACTGGCTTTAGCCACATAAATTTAAAATTATGAATTGGATAAGAATATGGGTTCATTTGGTTTTTTCTACTAAAAGGTGGAACTCCTTTTTTACTGACTCCAGAAATAAGAAAGAAAGTATTTAATCATATTTCTGAAAATGCGAAAGAAAAAAATATTTAGTTGGATGTCATAAATGGACATAAAGACCACATTCATTGTTTACTTCCGTTAGGTAGGGAACAAACAATTAGTAAAGTAGTACAGCTGATTAAATGCGAATCATCTTTCTGGATTAATAAAAATAATTTGACACCGCAGAAATTTTCATGGCAAGAAGATTTTTGGGCAGTGAGTATTAGTAAAAGTCATATCGAATCTGTTAGGAATTATATTGACAATCAGGAGGAGCACCACAGGAAGAAGACTTTTGATGAAGAAATAGAAGTATTTATGAAATAATACGGGTGGAAATATGTTTCTGGAAATGGTGAATAATGAGGCTAAAGCCTTGTTCTGATAATGTTTGTTATCCGTTCACTAAAGTGAACGGGAATATGATTTTTAATAATTATTCTTGCTGATAATGTTGTGATATTGCCGTCGGTTTTAACCGACGGAGAAATAAAGATTTAAAGAACAGGCTTTAGCCGCATTTAGTGAAATAATTTAATCATTGAAAAACATGAAAATAAAACCTATTATCCTAATTTGCATCTTATACGCTTTTTCAGGTTGTAACGCTCAAAATAACAATAACATGGATTATTCAACAATAAACAAACTTGATCTTCAGCGCTATCTCGGAACATGGTACGAAATTGCCCGTTTCGATCATCGTTTTGAACGTGGACTGCAGGGAGTTACTGCAACCTATTCCTTGCGAGACGATGGCAAAATAAAAGTGGTAAACAAAGGATATAAAAATTCTTTGGATGGAGAATTAGATGTAGCTACCGGTAAAGCAAAATTGACGGATGATCCGGGGAAACTGAAAGTGTCATTCTTCTGGATTTTTTATGGCGATTATTATATTTTAGAGTTGGAAGAAAATTACCAGTGGGCTTTGATTGGTAGTTCCTCCGATAAATATTTATGGATTTTAAGTCGCACCCCAAAACTGGAAGAACCGGTTAAAAACCGGATTCTTGAATTGGCCCAAAAGCGAGGATATGATACTTCGAAACTGATTTGGGTTGAACAGCCGGCAATAGATAAATAAAGAGTATTCAACTATTTGCGGGTGGCAACAATTAAAATAATACAAAGCCGGGCTACTACAAAAACGAATATCCCAAAAAGCGGATCCACCAAAGCCATTTTTAACCCTTCGGCCAGTAAACTCGGAGTGAGTTCGCCACTGGCTTCAACAAGGTCAAAAGCGTGAATCAATCCCATTGTGCGACCCATAAATCCCCAGGCAACTGCAAACCAGCCGATGTGTTTCATAAATGAAATATATTTTTCCCGGTTCGCTTTATTCATATAAGCAGCTACAAACAGTGCAAGCACCAAAATGAGGCAGATAAAAATAACCACTGTAAAAACAGGGCCTCCGTCGATAAATTTTCCGATTAGTGATTTCATAATATTTAAATTTAAAGTTAGTATAATTGAATTATGTTTACAATTTGCTGGTTTTATTTAAAGAAAACTTCTATTGCTTCGGCTTCACTTTTTGAATTGTTTAAATAATTTGTGGCTGATTTTATAGCATTAAAACTTGCCGGATCGCCAAAATAACCAAGAGGTGTAATACGTCTTGCATCCGCTTCCCATGCCTTTTGAACATCAGCTGGTGATTTAAATTCACTGTTTTCCATGAAATTGGTTGGTACCAGATTTCTGGCCATCAAAGTATCAACTAACTCAGGATAAAATCCTGCCATAGTCCCCGTTTCAATACAATCTGCATGACTGTTGTCGAATCTGCATTCAATTTCTATTTCCGGTTGGTAAGATACAGGGATAACACAATACTTATAAATTGAATTTTGGAATTTGGCCAGCTTCTCGTCATCGATTAAGAAATAAATATTGATTTCAATTTCAGCACTAAATTCAGCAATTGCATTTGTCAAAGTTTCAGTATGTTTAGGTTCCCCGTGTCCGTTAACAACAATCACATTTTTTACTCCCCATTTTTTTAATGATTTGAAAATGTCGTATAACAAGGATTTCATTGTGGATTCACTTACTGTGAAAGTACCGGGAAAACCATTTGCAATGTCAGCAATTCCCCAATAAAACGGGGGAGCTATTAATGCAGGAATGTCTTTTCTGTTTAATTCTATTTTAATAATTTTTGCTGACAGACAGGCTTGGTAGGTATCAGACCCGCAACACATGTGTGGGCCATGTTCTTCAATACCTCCAACGGGCAAAAGTACAATTGCACCATCACTTATAGTTTGCTCTATTTCAGTCCATGGCATATCAACCATAGTTTCACTAAAAATTGAATAACCAACATTTGTTAATTGGACAGCCTCTTCAATAATGGTATTAGTTTGAGAACTGACTTTAATACAAGCAATTAATATTATGCTTAAAAGAATTCCCGAAATTAATTTATTCCCATTCATTTTGTCAGATGTTGTTTTGTTTCAATTAGTTCAAAAGTATAAAGCATTTCATTTGGTATAATTTTATTGCGACAGATGGAAGGTTTAGTGTGTTTTTAAGCAAAAAAAGATATGTAAACTGATTTATACATCCTTCCTGGCAACAACCTCAATTAAACCGGTAATCCGTCGATAAATAAAAGCTGATACACTAATTTTCAGTAATATTGTTGTTATGAACTGGCTTCAAAAATCAAAAATCAGGATAATCCTTTTTCACCTTCTTTTCTGGATTGGTGTCTGGTTTTTCTTTTACTATTTTTTTAGCTACAACTCCGATGTCAAGGTTTACATTATTTGGTTCTCAAGCTGTTTATTGCCGGTTACAATGGGTGTTACCTATTTTCTTGTTTATTTTTTAATTCCCCGCTATCTGCTAACACGACGTTACCTTTTATTCGGATTATACAGTTTTTATACGCTCGTGTTTTCGTCTTATCTTATCGTACTGGCTTTGTATTCCTGCCTTATTTTTTTACTTCAGTTTAATGTGGCTATCATGCCGCCGATGAGTAAGAATTTTCTGTTTATTATGTTGTTGGTTTTCCTTGTATCCGGTGTAGTAAGTTTCATTACTTTGCTGAATCACAATTTCAAAACACTATCAAAAAATAAGGAACTTCAGAATAAAATACTGGAAACGCAGTTGCAGCTAAAGGAGCAGGAATTGCATTACCTGAAAATGCAAATTCATCCGCATTTTTTGTTTAACACGTTAAATACGATTTATGGATTTGCCTTAAAGCAGTCGGTTCAAACTCCCGATATAATTTTGAAATTATCGAACCTGCTCGACTATATTTTGTATCAGGTAAACAAACCACGGGTGAGTTTGAAGGAAGAAGTTTTACATATTAAGGAATACATTGAATTGGAAAAAATCAGGTTTAAAGATACGCTGAAAGTAATTTTTGTTTCCAATGAATTTGACGGGCAATTGCAGGTTGCGCCAATGTTGCTGATTCCTTTTGTTGAAAATGCATTTAAACATGGCAGTTTGTTTGAAGGTTTTCTCCATATTGAAATTAACGTTGCGGTTACCAAAAATCGACTTGATTTTTCTATAAGAAATACATTTAAAGAACAGAAAAACGGGAATGGCGGTATTGGACTTGAAAATTTGAAAAAACGTTTGGAACTTCATTACAAAGGAAATTATAAGCTCGAAACTAAAAAAGAAGAAAAGTGGTTTCAGGCTGAATTGAGCATCAATAACCTAAACTAAAATAAAATGACCGAACAGATTCAATGCCTTATTGTTGACGATGAACCAGTAGCAAGGGAGATTCTGGAAACACATCTGGCAAAGGTTGATAAAATTAAAATTGTAGCCAGTTGCAAAAATGTTATTGAAGCTTTTAATGCAATTAATCAGTACAAAGTAGATTTGATTTTTTTGGATATAAATATGCCTGAGATTTCGGGATTGTCGTTTGCAAAATCTATCAATAAAAACAGCAAAGTAATTTTTACCACTGCTTACCGCGAATATGCGGTTGAGGGTTTTGATTTACAGGCAGTGGATTATTTGCTGAAACCCATCTCGTTTGAACGGTTATTACAGGCTTTAAATAAATATCTGAACGAAAATACGATCGTCGTTCAAAGCGAACCAGTTCAAATTGAAGAGGAAAAAAGCGATTACTTTTTTGTGCGTTCCGACCGGAAAATGATTAAAATTTCCTTTTCGCTGAAATTCTTTATATTGAAAGTTTAAGCGATTATATTAAAATTCATTTGACTGATAAAAAGTTGTTACCCGCGAAACAATTGCCAACATCGAAACAAAACTTCCGCAGCAGGATTTTATCAGAACACATCGTTCATTTATTGTTGCTATTTCAGCAATTGATTTGTTTACCAATGAATATATTGAAATAGGTAAAAGGCAATTACCTGTTAGTAGAAGCTATAAAAATGAAGTTTTGAAGAAGTTGTCAAACCAGCATTTATAATTTGTATTTTAACTTATTTATTTTCTCAGCAATTGTGCCTCTTTCTCCGAAGCGAATTATCAACAGAATAATTTTTGCGCCAAATCCGGGAGTAGTTATAATCCTTGTTTTTGCCGCCACTTTAATATCGCGGTTTTGAATCCCGATATTTTTGTCGTCAATGGATAACAAAGCTATTTCAGTGGCAAATTTCCAGGCTCCGCTGCGGGCTAATTCCATGCTAAAATCAACAATGAGATTATCTACAAGTCCGGTTTTATCCAAAATTTTTCCCAACAATGGCCAGATCGAAACCAGTTTAATTTGTATATCATTTACCTGTTCAGAAAGGATTTCGTTTATTTTATTAAAGTCGGTTTGGAGGTCTGAAATATTAAAGCCTTCCGAAATCTCTGCAGCAGCAATTCCAAGGTCAAGATTAATATGAGCATTCATTCCCATTAATAAATACTGAAGTACAACCGGGTTATTTTTCTCAGCCATTTTAAAAGCTTTCTCCCACGATTGAGTTACCGACTGATTATTTTTCCAGCTTTGATATGCGTTGATATAACGTAATGCAAAAATAATATCCATTTTTTCAATTCGGGTGCAATCTTCAAATAATTGTTTTTCAATGCCTTCTTTTACTTTTATGGTAACTTGCTGGTACAAGGCAGCAAAATATCCAAGTGGATTATTTTTGTCAATCGATTCCTGAATGATATCTTCCAAAATCCCTATAACCTCATCAATGGTTTTAATCGTGGCTAAGTTCATAACATAATAAATCGTAAATAATACATGAATGGTTCAATTTCAGAATAAATTAATCAAATAACGATTAATATTTATGCTAAATGAATTAACTTTTTTCATTCATGCGTGTTTTAATGTGGGTCTTACTCAATTGCAATACATTAATAATCATCAAATTTATGGAAGGAATTCAGAATCACTGGCCGGTCATCATAATCGGTGGAGGTCAGGCAGGTTTAGCCACAGGATTTTTTTTAAAACAAAAAAAGTCAAAGTTTATCATTTTAGATGAAAATGAGCGTGTCGGTGATTCGTGGAGGAAAAGATGGGATTCTCTTCATCTTTTCACCCCATCAAAATACGACGGGCTTCCGGGAATGAAGTTTCCGCTTAATAAAAACGATTTTCCAGGCAAAGATGAAATGGCAAAATACCTTGAAAATTATGCGGTTAAGTTTATGCTGCCAATACGTAAGAATACTCATGTATTTAAAATAACCAACAAGAGTGATTTATTTGAAATTGAAGCTACCGACGGGACTTATTTTGCAGATAAAATAGTGATTGCGACCGGAACCCATCCTGTACCTAAAATTCCAGGTTTTGCTGCTGAATTATCTGCTGATATTGTTCAGTTTCATTCATCAGAATATAAAAATACAAACACGGTAAACGCAGGCGAAGTTTTAGTTGTTGGCGCCGGTACATCAGGGGTGGAAATAGCATTGGAAATTTCAAAAATCAGGAAAACATACATATCAGGAAACCCAACATTTCATATACCCGACAAAGTTTTCAAATATGCTGGAAATATCTATTGGTGGGTTGTGAAAAATATTTTAACTGTGAAAACACCAATTGGTCGAAAAGCAAGAATAAAGATTTTGCATGGCGGTGGTCCTTTAATAAATATTTCAGTTGAAGATTTGAATAAAGCAGGGGTAATCAGGTTACTAAAAATGAAAGGAGTTGAAAAAGGACTTCCGGTTATGGAGGATGAAAAAGTTTTAAATGTAAAAACTGTGATATGGTGTACCGGATATAAACCTGATTTTTCCTGGGTTAATCTTGATATTCTTAATAAAACCGGATGGCCTGATACAGAGCGGGGAGTTTCCAGAAAACAGAAAGGAATGTATTTCATGGGTATGCCATTTCAATATGGGTTGGCCTCCGGTCTTGTTGGGGGTGTTGGTCGGGACGCCAAATACGTAGTTGGAAAATTAATAAATCAGTAGCACGTTATGTTATTTTCAATTTCATTGGCTTCAAATTGAAGTTTTTCTCCTGTTTTTGCACTTATCAACCCAAATAGTATCTTTACAAAAAACATAAAAAATCAGGCTAAATTCGCCGTATAATTTAAAGCTAAACCAATGAAAACCTATCCTTTAATTTTTGTAATTGTGTTTTTACTAACTTCCTGTAGTTTGAAGCAAAACTCGCAGGTTCAGATAAACGGAGAATTGCAAAAATGGCATAAAATCACACTTGAAATTCCAGGACCAGCAACTTCCGAATGGGATAAACAAAATCCGTTTCTTGATTATAAACTTGATGTAACATTTACGAATGGAGAAAAAACGTATGTTGTTCCCGGCTTTTTTGCTGCTGATGGCAATGCTGCTGAAACTTCGGCTGGTGAAGGTAATAGTTGGAAAGTTCGGTTTAGACCGGATAATACGGGGACATGGAATTACATAATTTCATTTAAAACAGGGAAAGATATTGCAGTAAAAGGCGGTGAAGGAGAACCTGTTTCTTCTGATGGAATCGAAGGAACTTTTGATGTGGCAGCATCGGATAAAGCAAGTGACGATTACAGAGCAAAAGGAAGAATTGTAAATGGTGGAAAAGGCTATTTCAAGTTTCAGGATAGTAATAAACTTTGGATAAAAAACGGTGCCGACAGCCCTGAGAATTTTCTTGCCTACGCCGATTTTGATCAAACTTTTCGATACAGTAGTCAGGCAAGGTCAGGAGAAGCAGATCCAAAAAAAGATTTGCACCGCTATGAAACTCACATTGTTGATTGGAAGGAGGATGATCCAACATGGCAGGAGGGAAAGGGGAAAGGAATAATTGGAGCGTTAAATTACTTGCATTCTGTGGGTGTAAATTCAGTTTACATGTTAACAATGAATATTATGGGCGACGGAAAAGATGTTTGGCCTTACACCGACCATAATGAACGATACCGGTTTGATTGCAGCAAACTCGATCAGTGGGAAATTGTATTTGACCACATGGATAGTTTGGGAATGATGATGCATTTTGTTTTACAGGAAACTGAAAATGAATGTTTGCTTGATGCCGGATATACTGACGTACAACGGAAACTCTATTTACATGAACTCGTCGCAAGATTTGGGCATCACCTGGCGGTTTCATGGAATATTGGCGAAGAAAATGGCCCAACAGATTGGTCGCCAATAGGACAAACTGACCAGCAGAAAAAAGACATGGCCAACTATTTCAAAAAAATAAATCCATATCCAAATATAATGGTTTTGCATACCCACGCCGATGATAAGCACCAGGACGAATATTTAACACCAATGTTGAGCTTTGAAAATCTTGATGGGCCAAGCCTGCAAATCGGAAATGTTATCGATGTTCACAACCGGGTTTTAAAATGGATTAATGAATCAGAAAAAGCCGGAAAACAATGGTTGGTAAATCTCGATGAAATTGGTCCTGCCAACAAAGGTGTTATGCCCGACGCATTTGATGCAAATCATGATACAGTTCGCAGTGAATGTTTATGGGGCACACTTATGGCTGGCGGAGCCGGCGTTGAATGGTATTTTGGTTACCAGTACCCAAACAATGATTTGAATTTAGAAGATTTCAGAAGCCGTAGTAATTGGTGGAAACAGTCTGCTTTGGCAACTCAGTTCATGCTGAATTTTCCTTTGGAGGAAATGAGTTCAATGGATGAGTTGGTTAATATCGAAGATTCGTATTGTTATGCAAAACCGGGTGAATTGTACCTGGCTTATTTGCCTGCGAATTCCAAAAATGCTGCTATAAATTTAGAAAGCGATAAATTATACACGATAAAGTGGTATAATCCGCGGCTTGGAGGGGAGATGCAAAATGGATCAGTAGATTCTGTAAAAGGGAAAGGTTTTCAATTGGTTGGTAACCCGCCATCAGACGGAGATAAAGACTGGCTTGTTGTTATTCAATCAAATGAATAAAATGCATAAAAAAACCGCAGGTTTCTGCGGTTTTTGTTTGTATCATTTAATTTTTTAATAAGCATTTATAATCTGGATGAAATCTTCGGCTTTTAATGAAGCGCCGCCAATTAATCCGCCATCAACATCTTTGTTGGCAAAAAGTTCTTTTGCATTTTTAGCGTTGCAACTTCCACCGTACAGAATGGAGGTTTCTTCTGCAATCTCAGCGCCAAACTTTTCTGTAATTGCAGCTCTGATATTAGCGTGCATATCCTGCGCCTGGTTTGACGACGCTGTAACACCAGTTCCAATTGCCCAGATTGGTTCGTAAGCAATTACAATTTTTTTAAAATCTTCAGCAGAAAGGGTAAAAATAGTTTCTGCCAACTGTTGCTTTACGTATTCGTTGTGGGTTCCGGCTTCGCGAATGTTTAAAGTTTCTCCACAACAAAAAATCGGAGTCAGTCCGTTTTCAAGCGCCAGTGCCAGTTTTTTATTCAGAATTTCACTTGTTTCGCCATAATATTCACGACGTTCAGAGTGTCCGAGAATTACATAGTTTGCACCTGTTGACTTTACCATTTCAGCAGAAACCTCACCTGTAAAAGCGCCTTTTGCTTCTGCTGCACAGTTTTGAGCGGCTACATTAACCCTGCTTCCGTCAATGGTTTCAACTACTTTGGTAATGTGTGTAAATGGCGTTCCCAAAACAACAACAACATCTTTTGCACCTTCTGTTGTTACCTTTTCGTTAACGGCTTTAGCAAGCTCAATGCCTTGCTGTAAATTGGTATTACATTTCCAGTTTCCTGCAACTATTTTTTTTCTCATTATTCTGATTTTAGATTTTAAGGATAATAATTATATCGTCCGCAAAATTAAAAGGTTATTCCTCATTTTCAGACTGAAAGCAATTGTGGTTTTAACAATTAACTATTTTTTTACTTCCTTTTTGGTAAATTTATTCTACTTCATTTAAAGGAAATTTTTCAACAAATTCTTCAGGCGTTGGTATATCGTTGTAGTGCCATTTACCGAGAATAGTTCCGTCTTTGAGAACAACCAATCCGGGATTCGAACGAATTATTGTTTTTAACGTAATTTCATCGCAGTTAAAAAACTCATAAGGAGCCCCTGTTTCTTCAACAAATGCTGCTGATTCATCAGGTAACGATGAGGTAACACATATAAAGGAAAAGCCTTTTTCAAGTGCCCAATTTGCCAATTCGTTGATATTATCCTGTGGTTCTCTTGCTGATTTATCAAGATTATAAGCAATCAGCATAAAAACATAATTTTCATCGTTAACGAAAAAGTCAATAATATCTTCGCCATCAGGAGTTTCAATTCTTAAGTCGTGAATTGGCGGATGATAACCTTCTTGAACCAATTTTGATTCCGTATTCTCCCATACCCAGTTAGTGGTATCCTGCCAGGGATAATTTTCTTCGCTGAATTTTTCTACTTCGCCGGTGTTTTTATTCTTATAGTAGTAAATATTTTTATACTCTTCTTGAGGAGCATCTGCAGGAATACTCATGGCTTCCGGGATATTTACACCAACTTTGTATGGCCTGAAATCGAAAACAGGTAAATGGTTATAAGAGTAATAAACCAAAAAGCAATATGTAATAATTGAAGCCAACCCAAAAACATTAGCCACCTTCTGATTGAAAAGACACTTCATGTTTTTTCTAAAAGTAACTACGATAATTGCAAGAATTGTCAGAACGACATTTTTATAAAAGGTTTGCCAGTTTGTAATTACCAGCGCATCGCCAAAACAGCCGCAGTCGGTAACCGGGTTTTTAATGGCAACCCAGAGTGTAAGCGGAAGGAAAACAGCCATAAAAAGAAGTGCCAGCCAAGAAAAAAAGCGAATGAAAATGTTGAACAATAAAGCGATACCAATGGTAAACTCAGCAAGGGCAAGCAGAACTCCAAGCGGAAAAGCAGCCCAAAGCAACCATTCCAATCCCATGGCATTAAAATAATCGGTGAATTTATAGGTTGAACCCCAGGGATCAATTCCTTTTACAAATCCTGAAAACACAAACGTTATCCCTACCAGAATTCTGGCAATATGCTTTACTATTTTCATCTATTTTCTTTGTTTTCAAATTCAATTTTAATCATTGCAAAAACCGCATAATTAATCATATCCAGATAATTTGCGTCAATGCCTTCCGATATTATTGTAACTCCCTTATTATCTTCTATTTGCTTGGTACGCATGATTTTCATTAAAATTAAATCGGTGTACGAACCTAATCGCATGTTGCGCCATGCTTCGCCATAATCATGGTTTTTTGCTTCCATTAATGTTCTGGCAGCCTCAAAATAACGATCATACAAGCTCATTGTTTGTTCAGCCTTCATTTCTTCAGAAGAAGTACCGAGTTCCAATTGAATTAAACCCATAATTGCATAATTAATTATGCCAATAAACTCAGGCCTTATACCTTCACCCACTTTGTTAACTCCTTTTTCTTCTATGCTTCTGATTCTTTGTGCTTTAATGTAAATCTGGTCGGTTAGAGATTCAGGTCGTAATATGCGCCACGCGGTTCCGTAATCCTGCATTTTTTTCTCGAAAATGTTTCTGCAAATTGAAATCACCGCGTTATACTGATCTATCGTTTTTTCCATTTAATAACTGAAAACTGTTTGTTTTTTCCTGTATTTTGTAATTTCAAAAATTCAATTTATGGACTCAAAATAACCATAAATCTTCAATCTTAACATAAAGGCATAAATGTATTAAAAAATGAGGAATTTGAACGGTTTTGTTTTACATTTGTGAGCAATCGTATGTCGAACTTAAAAACGTTTTTAGCATGTTGATCAGCCAGTCGGCAGGCAAATTTCTCAAACGAAAAAGTAGTATTGAAGTGGGTAACGAAGCTATTGACTTTACCTTACCTGTTGTTATGGGTGTTATTAATGTAACACCTGATTCATTTTATGACGGAGGAAAATTTGAGGATGAGAAAGCATTATTGTCAAGCGTTGAAAAAATGATAAATGATGGAGCAGCAGCTATTGACGTTGGCGCTGTTTCAACAAGGCCTAATGCAACAATGGTTTCAACAAAAGAAGAATTGGGAAGATTACTTCCGGCGTTAAAGGCCATCAGAAACAATTTTCCTAAAATTCCAATTTCTGTTGATACATTTCGTTCGTGGGTGGCAGTAAGAGTGCTCGATGAAATTGGGCCTGTAATTGTAAATGATATCTCAGGTGGATCGCTTGATTCAAAAATGTTTGAGACAATTGGAAAACTTGGATTGCCTTATGTTTTGTCGCATATTCAGGGAACACCGCAGGATATGCAGGAAAATCCGGAATACAAGAATTTGATTAAAGAAATGTCGTCCTATTTTAGTGAAAAAGTAAAACGATTGATCAAATTTGGCGTTAAAGAAATTATTCTTGATCCCGGTTTTGGCTTTGGAAAAAAACTGGAACACAATTATGAATTGCTAAATAAACTTGATTCGTTTAAAGTTTTTCAATTGCCGGTAATGGTTGGGATAAGCCGAAAATCGATGATCTGGAAAGCACTTGAAATTACTCCTGAAACTGCATTGAACGGAACAACTGTGGCAAACACAATGGCACTGCTCGGAGGCGCTGATATTTTGCGTGTTCATGATGTTAAAGAAGCGGTTGAAGCAACAAAAATATTTACAGAAATAAAAGCAACAATTATTCAATGATAGCTTTTCTTACCATACGTTTTTTAGATATTCTGGATATATTTCTGGTTGCATTGCTGCTTTACCAGCTATACCGGTTAATTAAAGGAACAGTTGCTTTTAACATTGTAATCGGAATGTTTTCGCTCTACTTGTTTTGGCTTGTTGTTAGGGCGCTGAATATGGAGCTTCTGGAAACAATTATGGGACAATTTGCTGCAGTTGGCGTTCTTGCCTTGATTGTGGTTTTTCATCCGGAAATAAGAAAATTCCTGATTTTTATCGGATCAAATAATACGGTAAATAGAGTGCTTTCGCTTGATAAACTGTTTGGTACTAATAAACCTAAAACCATTAATGCGGAACAAATTGAAGAATTGGTAGATGCCTGCATGTCATTGTCAAAAAATAAAACAGGAGCTTTAATTGTAATTGCCGGGAATTCAGAGCTAAATGAACAAATTAATACAGGCGAAAAGATTAATGCAAGAATATCGTCGCCATTGTTACGTAACCTGTTTTTTAAAAATTCACCATTGCATGATGGCGCTGTTATTATAAAAGGAAACAAAATAGTTGCTGCCGGATGTATTTTACCGCTTACGCAAAAAGAACTTGATATCAGTTTGGGACTTCGACACCGTGCAGCAATTGGAATTACCGAAGCTACAGATGCTTTTACCATTGTAATATCTGAAGAAAGAGGATCTGTTTCATTTGTTAAACACGGGGAAATCCGACGCCGAATTTCAAAAGAAGTATTAATTGAATTATTGGAAGAAAACCTGGAGTTGAAAGATTAATTTTTCATCCTCTTTTTATCAGAACTATTGTTAATGAATCGCATTTGTAACTTATTTGGTATTGAATATCCAGTTATCCAGGGAGGAATGGTTTGGTGCGCCGGGTGGAAACTTGCTTCGGCTGTTAGCAATGCCGGAGGTCTTGGACTAATAGGAGCAGGATCAATGCATCCTGAAATTCTTGAAGAACACATAAGAAAGACAAAAAAAGCAACATCAAAAACTTTTGGTGTAAATGTACCGCTTCTTTATCCTGAACAAGAGAGAATTATGGACATTATTGCTGCGGAAAAAGTACCTGTGGTTTTTACCTCTGCCGGAAGTCCAAAAAAATGGACGGGTTGGTTAAAAGATCATGGTATAATTGTAGCACATGTGGTAGCCAATTCTATGTTTGCTGAAAAGTGCGAAGCCGCGGGTGTTGATGCAGTTGTTGCTGAAGGTTTTGAAGCTGGCGGACATAATGGAAGGGAGGAAACTACAACACTAACATTGATACCGCAGGTAAGAAAAGCCACTTCTTTGCCATTGCTTGCAGCAGGTGGAATTTCAAGTGGCGCTTCAATGCTGGCGGCAATGGTTTTAGGCGCCGATGGTGTTCAAATGGGGTCAAGGTTTGCTGTTTCCGAAGAATCATCGGGTCATCCTGATTTTAAAAAGATGGTAACCGAAATAGGAGAGGGAGGGACTATATTAGCTTTAAAAAAATTAGTGCCCGTAAGACTTATTAAAAATGAATTTTATAATCTGGTTAATGAGGCGGAACTTCGGGGTGCATCCGTAAATATATTGATGGAAATTCTGGGAAGAGGCCGTGCAAAAAAAGGGATGTTTGAAGGCGACCTTGAAAATGGCGAATTGGAAATTGGCCAGGTTTCAGCGTTGATTAACGAAATACTTCCGGTTAAAAAGATCATGGAGAATCTGATTGAAGAATATAACTTCATAAAAAAATCAATCAACTCTGATGATAAATATAATTTTTAAACTGTGGGAGGAAATTTTTCTTTCATCCTTTCATCCAGGTTGAAATACTGAAATGCCCAGAAAGTATAAGCGATAATCCATAAAACAGAACCAACTACACTTGAAAGGCCTGATAATACCCAATATAAAACAGGCAGTTGTTCAGTATTTATTGGTTCAGTGCCAAACAAATCAACCGAAGCTCCTGTAAACATTGTTGGAATAGAAATTATAAAGCTTGCCGACCAAATAAGTACAATAGCAAGTAAATTTAACAACAACGTATTCCACCATTGAGAATTAACCAAAAAAGCAGTGCGTATAAATGCATTAATTGTTCCCTTTCGTTCAAACATTGATACAATTACCACAATTGAAAGTGTATTGGCAAAATAGATTCCCGGAACAATACAAAGAAACAAACCGATGATTACTATAATAAAAAGCAGGATGTTGGCCTTAAGGGCGATTAATCCATTGGAAAAAAGCAGAGGAGTTATGTCTGAAAGTGTAAAATTTCCCTTGCCTTTTATTAAGTATGCCTCAACATAAGTATAAAATGTAGCGGCGAGTAAACTTTGCACAAACAAGCTAAAAATCCCCGACATAAACAGGTTTTTGTAAAAAGGAACAATATTTTCTTTTAATCTTTCAGTATCAGAAAAATCGATGCCACCCAACAATTTTTGTTGCACCTGAATTTGTACAAAGGCATATAACAAAAGAAAGGGCAAAACATAAATAAATACCAGCCTTAAAACTGGTTTATATTCCTGCTGAAGAAATTTAAACGAATCAGTAATTATCTCCCCAATTTCCCGCTTCTTTTTAAACTGAATCTCTTTTTCAATCATTCAAAAAAATAATAGAGAATAAATCAAAAGGTTTTTTTATCGATCTGATATTTATTTCTTTCACTGGCGCTTCTCGAAATTAATTCTCCCAAAAAACCACCCATAAAAAACTGTGCACCAATAATCATAGATGTCAGTGCAATATAAAAATACGGACTTGAGGTGATAAGATGCCCCATTATTCCGCTTTTTAGTTCAATAATTTTTTGTACTCCGAGCCATATTGCAGCAGCTAATCCAATAAAAACCATCAGAATACCAAGTATTCCAAAAAAATGCATTGGCCGTTTTACAAAGCGCGAGATAAACATAACCGAAAGCAAATCAAGCGGACCACGAATAAAACGCTCAATGCCAAATTTAGTTACGCCATATTTTCGCTCGCTATGCACAACAACCTTTTCGCCAATTTTTTTAAATCCTGCCCATTTTGCCAACACCGGAATATAACGGTGCATTTCGCCATAAACTTCAATGCTTTTAATTACGTTTTTGCGGTACGATTTTAGTCCGCAGTTCATGTCATGAAGTTTAATTCCTGTCATGCATCTTACTGTCTGGTTATAAAGTTTACTCGGGAGATTTTTTGTAAGTACCGGATCATGGCGTTTTTTCTTCCATCCCGAAACAAGGTCGAACCCATCTTCAACAATCATTCTGTATAGTTCCGGAATTTCATCCGGACTGTCCTGAAGATCAGCATCCATCGTGATAATTACTTTGCCCTGCACCACTTCAAAACCACAATAAAGTGCCGCCGACTTTCCGTAGTTTCTCCTGAATTTTATACCTTTAATGTTCTGGTTGTTTTTTTGAAGCGATTCAATTACATTCCACGAATCGTCTTTACTTCCATCATCAACCATTATAATTTCATAGCTGAAATTATTTTCTTTCATAACCCGCTCAATCCATTGAGCCAGTTCCGGAAGCGATTCTTCCTCATTAAATAGTGGAACAACTACGGAAATGTCCATATATAGAAATTACTTTTTACTATTCAGGAACTTCGTCTTCAGGATTCTTTTTAATAAAAATTCCTGTAATTAACGATATAATTAGTCCCATAATTGCACTGCCAACAATGTACGTAATAATTGAAAGTGGAGGTGTCTGGATTTTCATTGTTATATTAACTGCCATATCAATTTGATCTTCCGGAACTTTTCCCTGTTGAACAATTTTTTGTTCAATAAAAATTCTCATTTGTTCAAGTAAAGAAGGATCAATTACTTTATAAAGTAAAATTGAATAAATGCTTGTTAAAACTGAAGCGTAAATAAGAGTGACAATCCCACTTCCCAGGGCTTGGCCGTAGGTAAGCGTTCCACCAAGTTCCCTTTTATGTGCGAGTTGACCATATATAACCCCTGCAATCATAATAGGATATGAGATATAACCTGCCCATGAAGAAAATGTATTTCCGGTAACATAAAATACTACCGATACAAGTATTAATACAATTCCCAGATAAACTGCGGGCATTAGTGTGGATTTCCAAACAGATACAGATTTTTCTTCCATGATAGTTTGTTTGTTTTAGTTCGACAAATATAAATTATTTTAAAGTTTTTCTTATAGAAATTTGCTTTTATTGACTTGTTATGAAGACAAATTGAACCGATATTTAAAGAAAGTGAATTTCATCTTTTATATGAATTTGTAGACCAAATGGAATAAAATTACGCGACGGATTGTTTTTATTTGGTGGTAAAACAAAATTTTCTACTTTTGCACCCGGGTAAGTCCTGTGCGACCAGCTCCTGCTGAAACCCCCCAGGGTCGGAAGGCAGCAAGGGTAGGCGGTTGTAGCGGTGCGACACAGGTAGCTTACCCACTTTTTTTGAAAGAAAAAAAACGATTTGAATGTTTGAAAAAAGTTTTGCAGAATAAAAAATTAATGCTTTACTTTGCGCCGCTGAATTCAGAAACAGCATTCGTTCTTGAACAAAAATTTTAATAATAAATAAGCCGAATTAGCTCAGTTGGTCAGAGCACGTGATTTGTAATCTCGGGGTCCTCAGTTCGAATCTGAGATTCGGCTCAAAAAGAGAGGGGGTCTCAGTTCGTCCCGAAGTGTCGGGATGAGATTCGGCTCAAATTTTTTCGGGGAGTTACCAGAGCGGTCAAATGGGGTAGACTGTAAATCTATTGGCTAAGCCTTCGGTGGTTCGAATCCATCACTCCCCACGAAAGGGAATAACTGAAAAGTTGTTCCCTTTTTTATGTCCGATTTTCGAATCTAAAAGAAAATTTTAAACTTCAGGTCGGTTATAACCTTTCCGGTACGAACGTTCCAGTAATTTAGCAGCTTCTTTATTATCTACAATTTCATTTTTCACCGCATCCCATTTTACAGGTTTTCCAGTGTAATACGAAGTCATTGCAAGTTGCACGGTTGCTGTTGATTTAAAAGCGTCATCAATCGTACAGGTTAACATGCTTTTATCTTTTGCCAGAACTGCATTAATAAAACCTGAAACATGATCATCCTGCATTGCAGGCGAACGAAGATCCATTACTTCCTGTTGAGCACCTCTTCCTGCAGGCATTAATACAAGCCGGTTGTCAGATGCGAAAATGGTTCCCTTGTCACCATTTAGAAAAATACCGTTATTGAATTGCCTGTCCACTTCGCCGGGCCCCCACATGCGGTGCTGCCAAACAACAGGGCATTGTTCAAATTCCATATAGGCATTTAAGGTGTCGGGTGTAGTAATTTTATCTTTTAAAACACTTAGCCTTCCATTTGTATTAAATGAAACCGGCATGTCAAATCCCATAATTACTCGAATTGCATCAATATTATGAATTCCCCAGTCCACAAAATGTCCGTTACCGTACACTTTTTCAAGGCGCCATGCATTATGACCGATATTGGGTCGGTAATCCAATTTTGGCGCCGGGCCACACCAGGTTTCCCAGTCGAGGGTTTCCGGTGGTGCTTGCACAGTATTGTCCAGAATGTCAGGGTTATAGTGAATTTGAGCATTAATCTCGTAAACATCACCAATTCGTCCTTCGCCAACCAGCTCTTTAGCTTTTTGGAAAGCATTACTATGTCTTCGTTGAAATCCAACCTGAACAATATTTCCTGCTTTTTGAGCAGCCTTAACCATTGCCAGTCCTTCATGAACATCATAAGAAAGCGGCTTTTCGCAATATACGTCCTGCCCTTTTTCGCAGGCAGCAATAAACATTAATGCATGCCAGTGAGGTGGGGTTGCAATAATAACGGCGTCGAGACCAGGAAAATCCAGCAACTCTTTGTAATCTTTAAATTCTTTCGGCTTGCTTCCTTGTGAATTATTAATTTGGTCGGCGCTACTTTTTAAATGTTCGGCATCAACATCACAGATAGCAACCATTTCAACATTACCTGTTTTTAATGCTGCATTAACATCAACCATTCCATACCATCCGCAGCCAATTAAACCAACTTTTAGTTTTTCCTGTGCAGCATAAGCCGGTATATTGAACGCAGTGATCAAACCTGCTGTTGCCAGTGATGATTTTTGAATAAAGTTTCGACGTTTCATATTCTTAGGTTTAGATTTATAGAAAAACTTAATTATCTAAAAATACGATTACAAACTTAAATTCCCAACTCAATTTAATTAGAATCAATTCTTTTTATATACTTAATAAGTATCGGGTTGTCTGACTCATCAACAGTAACATCAATGAGTTTATTTTCCTTATTATAAATATCAATAGAATAAGTACTAATAAAGCTAACAAGAGTATCGCCAATTGTTGTAACCGGGCATGGAAAAGCACTAAATATATAATCTGCAACTTTTAAGGGAGTTTTATAAGAAATACATGTTTCATTTTTCTTGTTATATGATGCAACATAAGCCTGATCGAGATATGAGAAGGAAAATAAGATATTTTCATTTGTTTCACATAAATCGCCTATCCAGCTAAAATACTTTCCCTTGTAATAAGTTAAGTCACCTTCCTCATAATTATCGAAATCGAATTCAAGTTTATCTTTTTCAGGAACTGATTTTTTGCCGAAGTCAACCAAATATTTTTTGGTAATGCCATTTGGTGATACTTCATGAATAATATCTTCCGCTCCGGTAGCAAACAGAACATGCTCATTATTGAATGGTTCGCAAATGCAACCTCTGTTCGTAAATAAATCAAACTCACTTTTACTCTCAAGTCCTGAATATTTAATTTTCAGTGGTGATTGTTCATAAATCAGCAGGCGGTCCTTGTTTTCCGACCCGTGCCATGACTGATGACAAATAAGATAATTGCCTACTTGTTTGCAATCTTGTAAAATTCGGTCATCGGTAGATTCATCTTTAATGAATTGCCCATTACTGATATCGTAAAAAAGATTTCTCCTCGAAAAACCATCATGTATTTTTATATACTCAGTTCCATTTGTTTCTCCAATCCATGCACATGATGGCTGTATGTATTCACCCGGACCTTTTCCTACATTACCAACCTTAAACAAAAATTTTCCTTTACTAGTAAAGCATAAAAGTCCTTCAGTATCAACCATATTATGTACATATATGCGATTTTTGTATATGAATATATCCCAAATCATCCCAAGTAAACTTTCTTTGGTTGTTTCAAGTGGAATTATTTCTGTGATGGAATAGTCATTCAAAAAATCCTGGTAACTTTTAATTGTTTCGATTTTTATATTCGAGCCACTGTCATTGTGATTGTCGTTTACATTGTTACAACTAAATACCACGAAAATAAATATCAAGGCTAATGATACTGATGTCATTTTTCGCATGTTGTTTTCAGCTATTTGGTTTTTATTGAATTCAAGTTTTTAAGTTCTTTTGTTTCTTGATGTTGATCAGAAAATATGATTCTCAAAAATATTTTCAATTAAACAATAACGGAGCAAAAGCATTTAACGATCTCCTCCAGGTCAGCCACTCATGTGCAGTTCCCGGAGATTCATAATAAACATTTTTTATTCCGGCGTTATTAAGAATTTCATGGGTTTGTTTTACTCTTGGCCATGGCCCTTCAGCAGTTCCAATGCTTTGAAAAAAGATTTTAAATTTCTTATTAAAAGCATCTGCATCACTAAGTATTCCATTGTACAATGTTTTTATAACATCATCTGGTGAAATTCTCATTCCTCCGCTGAAAGCGCCGATGTATGCGAAAGTTTCGGGATGTTCGAAAACTGAGTTGACCGTTAAAAAACCGCCCATTGATAATCCGGCCATTGCCCGGTGATCCCTGTCGGAAATAGTTCGGTAAGTATGATCAACAAAAGGTATCAGATCGTTAATCAGCACTTCCTTAAAAGTTGACGGACCCGACATCCACTCATTTGAGCCCGGTGTGCCACCCATCATCATACCGCCGCCAGATTCTCCCGGTTTTGCTGCATTACTGTTTTCCATTACAATAAGCATCGGGACTGCTTTTCCATTTGCAATCAGGTTATCCAGAATAATATCAACTCTTCCCTGTTTTACCCATCCTGTTTCATCTTCGCCTCCACCATGTTGGAGATACAAAACCGGGTACTTTTTATTGATATCATTTTCATAACCCGGTGGACAATAAATGTAAAATCTTCGCCAGGCATTTGTAGCTTTTGAAAAATACCATTTTGAACTTACCTGGCCATGAGGCACATCCTGTACAGAGAAAAAATCAACACCTTTTTCAGGAATCTCAATACCGCTCGACATTTTGTTCACTCCAAAAAATGAATCGCTTGCCGGATCTGCAACAGAAACGCCCTCAATTACTAAATTGTAATAATGAAATCCCGGAACCTGTGGCTCGGTTTTTACTGTCCAAACACCTTGCTCATCCCGTGCCATGTCATATATTTTTCCAAGATCAATTTGTACCTTTTGAGCATCAGGTGCATTTACCTGAAAAATGACCCGTTGATCGGGCGTGACTTTTGGATATCCGTTTTTATTAATATTTGTCGATGCTGGTTGTGCATCCATGTCGAAGTTTTGCCCGAATATGGCGTTCGACAAAATTAATATTAGTGAAATTACATTAAGGATTTTTTTCATTTTTTAAAATTTATCAGGTAATTAGGTTTAGTTTATCTTTTTATTTTTCAATAAATAGAAAAATGGTATTCCAATAATTATAGTTGCCAGTGCTATTGAAGATTCTATTGGGCGTTCGCTGTAACTAAGTGCCAATATAAACAAACTTGAAAGGATAAAAATAATTTGTATATAAGGATATCCCATTAATTTTATTTTACATTTTCCCTGAATCCTCAACTTAAACACACCGGCAACGGCTAGAATTGGAAATATTCCAAGAGAAAATCCCAGATAAGTTAAAATCTGGTCAAAAGTTCCCGAAAGAACCATGATAACTGATATGACCGCCTGTAAAAAAATTGCAAGTGACGGTACTTTTGTTTTTGGATTTATTCTGGCAACCGATTTAAAGAAATAACCTTTTTGTGCCATTGAATAAGTTACTCTTGGTCCCAGAATTAAATATGCACTTAATGAGGAGAACAGTGCAAAGGAAATCAATAATGAAAACACGATATCCATATTTTTTCCAAAAGCATAATTTACTGCAAGACCGCCAACTGAAATAATGCCTTTCATTTCTTCAGATGGAACAGCATAAATAAAAAATGTGTTTATTCCTAAATATAAAAGAATTACAAGGCCTGTTCCTATTAAAAGTGAATTAGGAATATTTTTTGACGGATTTCTTATTTCTGAACCAACATAAGTTGAAGCATTCCAGCCGCTATATGCAAACATGATCCACATTAACGATAACCCAATGGATTTCCAGCTTCCGGTATTTGACTGAATATGTTCTGTTTGCTGAAAGTGATCCCAGTTTCCATTCCCCAGAAGAAGGCCTGCAACTATTAACCCTGCAACTAGAATAATCTTGAGAACTGTAAGTATGTTTTGTACTGTGGCACTTTTTTCGATACCTCTTAAATGAATAAGGGTGAAAAGCAGAATCACCACAATTGAGATTCCTTTATTAATTAAACCCGGGCCTGAATTCGTAGTTTGTGAAATAAATGTTAGTATTTCAGGAAAAGCCCTTGTAAAATATTCACTAAAACCCATTGCCGATGCTGCAACAGGAGCAGAGAAGCCGACAATAAAGGAAACCCAGCCAGTTAAAAAACCTGCTAATGGATGAAATAGCTCCGATAAAAAAATGAATTCTCCTCCGGCTTTTGGAAATGTAGCGCCAAGCTCACCATACGAAATTGCACCTGTAAAAGCGATTATTCCTGCAATAGCCCACAAAAGAAGCATCAGTCCTGCATTGTTGATCGATTCCATTATTAGTCCCGAAGTAAGAAAAATACCAGCACCAACCATGTTTGCCACAACAATGTTTGATAAAGAAAATAAGCCTAACTTTCGCTGGAGCTTTTCTTCAGACATGGATTTATTCGCTGATTTTTTTACTTATTGAAACTCCACCGCCTTCGTTATTATACGTTGTTTCAAAATTAGTTTGAGCCTCAATATAATTTACATATTCCGTTATCCCACGTTGCCTTCTGGTTTGTGTAATATTATGTGCTGTAAAAGTGCCACCAACAACTAATTTGGGAGCAAGAGTTTTGAAGTAGTTAGTGTACCATTCTTTATCTGCATCGCTAAATACAAAATCAACAGGTCCCTTCAACTGTTCTGTCATCTCGTGAGCATCACAAAGACGGGCATCAACATAATCAACAACTCCAGCTTCTTTAAAATTGGCGAGTGCTTCCTTATATCTGCGTTCGTCAATTTCCATCGTAATGAGTTTCCCGCCGGTTTTGCTAAGTGCCCAGGCTATCCAAACTCCTGAATGCCCGGTCGAAGTCCCAATCTCGACTGCATTTTTGTAGCCATTTTTTGTGATGATGTCAAAGAGTAGCTGACCATCAGAAGCAGGAACATTCATATCTCGCCATGAATAACGATTATCGGATAAAAAGGCTTTAACTTTTGCATCCAACTCCGGATTCTCTTTAAGATTTTGTGAAAATACGGGACTACTAAAAGCAAGTACAAACAGGAAAGGAAGGATCACGTTTTTTTGAAGTTTTAGCTTTGTTTTCATCTTAGTCAAGTTTTAAAATTCTACAAAGAAACCTATGGAAAAGATACATTAATTAGGGTTGTCAAGTTAAAGAATATTTTTGACTTCCATGTATCTGTTTATTATAGACTCTTTTTATCTTAAATAGTTTAAGTGTCAGTAAAACATTGTGTTAAATTACGGAAAACATAAATGCTGCAAGAATAATAGCAGCCTTAAAAACTAAAACATATAATTATAAACTTGGAAAATAAAAATTAATTCTCAAAAATTGATTGCTTATGATTCTTTTACTTTGATTTTTTTACTACTAAAACTGTACCTAAAATTACTAGTAGTGCACCAAAAATGGTAACCAACGAAAATCGTTCGTGAACAACCCAGGAAACATTTATTTTGGTTAATATTCCCATTGTTATAAAGGTAATGATCGGGTTGAGAATTAGAATTATACTTACCCGGTTTGCCTCTGTATATTTTAAAGCTCTTGCGAGAGAAGTGTAAGCGATAAAAGTATTTAGACCTAAAAAAATGAGCAATAACCACCATAAATAATTCAGTTGTAACAGCGGTTTAAACTTTATAAATGGGAGGTAAATAATAGCGGGAAATCCAAAAAGAAAAAGGTTCAGGCTTTCAACAGAAAATTTAATAACAAGTTTTTTCTGAAGACTGGCATAAACAGCCCAGGTTAAAGCTCCTGAAATGGTTAAAATAACACCGGCATTATAATTTTCGCGACTCTCGAAAAATGCTGAAAGCTGGTCGCGGTAAAAGAATGAAAGTCCGAGAAACGCCAGTGAAAATCCAATAATTTGGTTTCTTTTGATTTTTTCGCGGAAGAAAGCGAAACCTGCAATTGCCAGCACAATTGGCCCCACTTGAATGAAAAGCTGTGCATTGCTCGGCGTTGTATAATGGACGCCAAACATGTACCCCAAATAGTTCCAGGAAAGACCAATCGCAGCCAGAAATAGAAATAATGGCGGACGTTTCAGAATCTGAAAAGAGGATGGATTTTTTAGGACTTGCCATACCGCAAGAATTATAAATGCAACGACAAATCGAATCCATACTATAGTAACAGAATCAACTGTTTGGTTGGCAACTTTTAAGGCAATAGCCAGAAATCCCCAAAAGAATGCAGTAACTGATGCGTAAATTATTCCTTTGGTATGACTTTGCATATAAATTTTCCGTAAAAAAATCCCGGAAAAATCCCGGGAAATCTGTAGTTATTTTGGGCTACCTCAACTCCGCCTCAAATTCCCTTGAAAAGACTGTAATCATCCGTTGCATGGTTTTATCAATTTGTTTTTCATTTAACGTTTTCTGATCGTCGCGCAGAATAAAACTGAGTGCATACGATTTTTTATTCTCTGGAATTCCTTTGCCCTCATAAACATCAAACAAATCAACCTCACGCAAAATCTGGCGTTCGGTTTTAAATGCAGCTTCTTTTAATTGGGCAAAACTTACTGATTTATTTAACAGCAGAGCCAAGTCACGGCGAACAGCCGGGAATTTTGGCAATTCGTTAAATTCAACTTTATGTTTTTTGTGATATTGAAATACTGCATCCCAGTGAATGTCAGCATAAAACACCGGATTCTCAATGTCAAATTTAATCAGCAGCTTTTTTGCTAAAATACCAAAATCAACCAATGATTTATTATTGAATTTATAATTTAATCCGACAGAAAACAATTCATTTTTGGTATCTGCAATTTGTAGCTGGTTCATTAAAATTCCAAGTTTTAAAAGTATATTCTCCACATAAGTTTTTAGCGTGAAAAATGTAGTCGGCTGCTCTTTTTCGGCCCAGTTTTCGGTTTCTTTATCACCTGTAATCCAAAGTCCAAGATGTTCTTCTTCCCAGTAATTATTGGCCGGCTGATCTTTTAAATGAGAACCTTTAAAAAAGTAACAGTTTCCAAATTCATAAAACCGTAAGTTTTTGTTCTGCCGATTCAAATTATATGAAATACTTTCAAGTCCACCAAATAACAAAGTCTGGCGCATTCCATTTAAGTCGGCGCTTAACGGATTTAGAATTTTAACCGTCTGTGTTTCAGGATAAGTTTTAACACCTTCATAATAAGCAGCCTTTGTTAGCGAGTTCGACCATATTTCGTTAAAACCTTTTGTAGAAAGCATTTCTGAAATTAGGTTGCGAACCCTGTTTGGATCAGGTTTTTCAGCCGTTTGCAATGATGCATTTACCTGCTGTGGAATTTCAACATTATTATAGCCATAAATCCGCAAAATTTCTTCAATTACATCGGCTTCGCGTTTTACGTCAACACGATACGGTGGAACAACCAATGAAAGTTCCGTTTCCGTTTCTGAAACAATTTCAATTTCGAGCGAAGTCAAAATGTTTTTGATTGTATTTTTACCCAATTCTTTACCAATCAAACGCTTTACATTAGCGTATAAAATGGTAACCGGAAAACCTTCAGCTGGCTCAGGATAAACATCAACGATTTCAGAAGAGATGGTTCCGCCTCCAATTTCTTTCATGAGCAATGCAGCTCTTTTCAATGCGTAGATTACACCGTTTGGATCGGTGCCGCGTTCAAACCGAAAAGAGGCGTCGGTGTTTAAACCATGTCGACGAGCCGTTTTACGAATATATACAGGGTCAAACCAGGCACTCTCTAAAAATATATTTTTTGTTGTTTCTTTTACTCCGGAATCGATGCCACCAAAAACACCTCCAATACACATCGGTTCCTTATCGTTACAAATGATAAGATCATTTTCGTCAAGTGTGCGATCCAGTTCATCCAAAGTTTTCATTATAGTGCCTGTCGGTAATGTTTGAACTGTTACTTTGCCACTCGAAATGGCTTTGGCATCAAAAGCATGGAGCGGTTGACCTGTTTCAAAAAGAATAAAGTTGGTAATATCAACCATATTATTGATGGGAGTATGGCCAATGGTTTTCAATTTATTTTTAAGCCACTCAGGTGACTCTTTTACTTCAACACCGGAAATGGTAACGCCCGAATATCGGTGGCATGCTTCAGGATTCAGTATTTCAACGGAAATTTCAAGGTCGTGATTATCAACTTTAAAATCGTCAACAGAAGGACGAGTGTATTTAATTTCTTTTTCTTGTGAAAGAAACGCGGCAAGATCTCGTGCAACACCAATATGCGATGCGGCATCAATACGGTTGGGGGTAAGATCAATCTCAATTACCCAATCCGATTGAATGTTAAAATAGTCTTTTGCCTGGGAACCAACTCTTGCATGTTCATCTAAAACCAATATTCCATCGTGGCTCGTTCCAATGCCAATTTCATCTTCTGCACAAATCATCCCTTCTGAAACTTCTCCCCTGATTTTTGATTTTTTAATGGTAAATGATTCATCTCCTGAGTACAGCGTTGTACCTATGGTGGCAACAATAACTTTCTGACCTGCAGCAACATTTGGAGCGCCGCAAACAATCGGAAGAATTGTATCGTTTCCAATGTTTACAGTGGTTTTACTTAAATGATCAGAATTCGGATGTTTTTCGCACGTTAGAACTTCACCGATAACTAGTCCTTTTAATCCGCCTTTTACCGTTTCCACTTCTTCAACGCTGCCAACTTCCAACCCGATTTGGGTTAAAATAGCGCTAATTTCTTCGGGCGATTGATCAATTTTAATATAATCTTTTAACCAGGAATATGAAATCTTCATTGTATAACGATTTGTTCAATTTTTGAATTCGACAAAAGTAAAGATTTTTGTTTGAATGAAGGTTCTAATGATTCAATTGAATATAAACCGGTAACAGTTTTGTTATAAATAATTGAAAAAGTGATATTTTATTCTGATTTTGTTTGAATCATGATTTTTAAGAAAGCTGTTCTTATTTATAAGGCGCAATAACTTCAAAATTTCCGTTATCTATTTTTACCTGAATCTTCACTTGTACATTTACATTACTGTCTCTTTGTTTTCCAGGATGCCAGTTTTTTACTTCACTACGAAAAACAGTAAGCGCTTTATTGCAGATTCCGGAAAATCCATCAGGACAATGCATTATCTGATAATCGCCTGCATTTCCCTCGCAGTTTACAACACACTGAAAATACATTTCACCGTTTAATTTTTTCTCTTCCTCATTAAATCGAATGTTACGTTTCAAGATTTCCTGAATCTTATCAACAGACAGTTCGGGACTGGGCATATTTTCAGCGATGTAAAACAGATTGACAAATGCTTTCTTTTTATTGTAGTTGTAGTATGGATTTGGCATTTGATCAAAGTTAGCTTCAGTAGAATCGATGCAAATTACTGCAGTATCAATTATTGGCTTAAAATTATATTGTGCAAAAGTTAAAGCTGGAAATATAATTAGGATTAAGATAAATAATCTTGATTTCATGAAAATTGTTTTTCAGGTTCAGTAACAAAAATTATTCCATCTAAATTTTTATAATCGGCATTAAATATCAGATTTTGAGAAAGTAAGGTTGTAATTGAAAAATTTTACATCTTTAAATTAACATCATCGGGACTTGAATGTATCGAAAAGTAAAAAACAGACCCAGCACCTTCTTCACTTTCAACCCAGAGTTTTCCGCCCTGTTTTTCAATAAGTTCTTTGCAGATGATTAATCCAAGGCCTGTGCTCGGTTCTCCGTTTGTACCTTTACGATTAGTTGATACTTCGAGCCGGAACAAATTTTTAATCATGCTTTTATCCATTCCAATACCTGAATCTTTTACCGAAACATTCACCATGTTTTCGACCGATTTTGCTGAAATATGTACTTTACCTCCTTCAGTTGTAAATTTCAGTGCATTCGAAACCAGGTTTCTGATTACCATTTGAATCACATTTTTGTCGGCATAAACCTTCAGATTTTCAGGAATATTAATAGATAGAACAATGTTTTTGATATTGGCAGTTTCTTTAGCGGTAGCAACACTTTCAGAAATTAGTGGAAGAAGTTCAAGTAATTCCGGATGGTATGAAAACGATCCCTGCTGCATTCTTGCCCATTGCAATAAATTTTCAAGAAGCCGGTAAAGATTTGAAGCAGAATTTCTCATACTTTCGGCAATATCATGAATGTTATCCTTTGTCAGATTTGGCAATTCATCGGCCATTAGTTCGGTTAACCCAAGGAAACTGCTGAAAGGGCCACGAAGGTCGTGTGCAATGATGTTAAAAAACTTATCTTTTGTTGCATTCAGGTTAACCAGTTCAGAATTTGTTAATTCCAGATTTTCCGCCGTAGCTTTTAATTCTTCTTTTTGTACTTCAATGGTTTCCTGGTTTTTTAATAAAATGGCATTGATTTTTGTCAGTTCTTCCGACTGGTATTCCAAAAGCGTGTTTTTCTCATGCAGGTCGTGTGTACGTTCTTCCACTGTTTTTTCAAGTATTTCCTTTTGTTTTTTCAAGCTTGAAGTGCGGAAATGTATAATTGCATAAAACAGGGCAATGAAAAGAATTGCATAAATAATTTTGAAATACCAGGTTAACCACCAGGGTGGGAGTATGGTAATCTTGATTGAAGCGCCTTCCTCATTCCATACTCCATCGTTATTTGAAGCTTTAACGCGAAAGATATATTCACCCGGTTCCAAATTTCTATAGGTTACTTCTTTTTTATAATTCACATAATTCCATGCTTTATCAAAGCCATCCAAGAAAAACGCATATTTATTATTTTCAGGAGCTACATAGTTTAAAGCCACATATTTAAAGGTAAAAACCGACTGTTTATGTGATAACTTAATCTCCTTTGCAATACTTATATCTTCTTTAAGAGGTGAATCTTTTTCACCTATTTTAATTTGTTTGTTGAAGAGTAAAAAATCAGTTAGGATAACATCAGGCACATATGGATTATCCTTTATACTGTCAGGATAGAACATGTTAAAGCCGTTAACTCCGCCAAAATACATCATGCCGTCAGTTCCTTTATAAGCTGATCTACCTCGGAATTCATTGCTTTGTATCCCATCTTCAACCGAATAATTTTTGAATTTCGGGTCTTCAGGAAGGTTAACCGCATCCGTAAATTTTGAAAGGCCTTTATAGGTTCCCAACCAAAGATTTCCTTGATCATCCTCAAGTATACTTCTAACGCCGTTATCGGGCAAACCATCTTCTATACGATAACATTTAAAGTATTTGTTTCCTTTTTTAATGACATTAATCCCATCGTCGGTACCAACCCAAATATTCCCCTTGCTGTCCTCAAAAACATCATATAATTGTTTGCTGCTTAAACTTGTTGTATCATTGACATCATGCACAAAATGCTCGAATTCTTTTTTGGTAACGTCAAAACGGAGAAGGTCATCAGATGATAATATCCATAAGTCGCCATTCTTTACCTGTTTTATTGTTGAAATATAATTGTCAATATTTGAATTTGTTTTATTGTATGTTTTAAATGTTTTATCAACCGGATTAAAGACAGATATTCCACCACCAATTGTACCAATCCAAATATTAGCATTGGAATCTTCTGTAATAGAAAAAATATTATTATTACTTAGGCTATTGCTATCTTCAGAATCATGGTAATAATGGGTAAATGTTTCATTTTTATTGATAAAAAGGTTCAATCCACCGGCCCAGGTACCAACCCATAGATCTCCCTTCGTAGTTTTACAAATTGCCCAAACTGCATTTGACCCAATACTGGTGGGGGTTTGAGGATCGTGAACAAATCGTTTAAAGGTTCCATTATTTTTATTGTATTGGTTTAGGCCTCCTTCTGTTCCTATCCATAAATAATCTCCATCCTCAAGAAATGCATTTACCATGTTATTGCTTAATGAATTTTCATTCATAGGTTCGTTCTTAACATGGATAAACTGTTTTTCATAAGCACTGATCATATTAATCCCGTTCCCCATTGTGCCTATCCAAATGTTATTTTGCTTATCCTGAAATATTGAACCGACAGAATTAAAACTGAGACTGTTATTATTTCCAATATTGTTTCTGTAATGAATAAAATTTATGGATTCTTTTTTATACATAACTAGATTTAATTTGCATAAGCCACCATTTTCGGTGCTTATCCATAAATTTTGTTTATTATCTTCTGAAAGGGCTAAAACGCGGCCTTTAGAAATGCTTTTTTGATCGGTACTATTATTTTGGAAGTGAATGAATTTTCCTTTAAGGGGAAGATCTTGTGCATTAGAAAATAGATCTAAACCAGCAGCGGTACCTACCCAAAACCTGCCTTCATTATCCTCAAATAGTGAACAAATCTGGTTGTCGCTGAGGCTATTCGAATCACTGATATCATAATTGTAGTTTATAAATTCATCCTTTTCTTTGTTATATAAATTCAACCCATTGTTTGTGCCTATCCAAACATTTCGATTGTGGTCAATACAAATCGAATTAATAATGCCATTGCTTAGGTTGCCTTCATTATTAACATCGAATTATTGGGTGTGTAAATTTTTACTGTATTTTGTTTTACGTTTAAGAAGTATAATGAGTCGTTGCTGCCAATCCATAAATTATTTTTTTCATCTTCAGCAATTACAGTGATTGAATTGTGTGGCCATTTTGGATCTTGTATCAACCGGTCGTTGCTTCTGTCGTATAAATTTAGCCCTTCATTAGTACCAACCCACAGGTTTTTATTTCTGTCTTCCAAAAGATATGTTATCAGGTTACTACTAATCGAATTTTCATCCCTGATGTTATGCTTGTAAACCTTGAAGGTGTACCCATCATAACGGTTTAATCCATTTTCGGTAGCAAACCACATAAAACCCAGATAATCCTGGCAGATTGAATAAATGGTTCCTTGCGAAAGCCCATCATCAACACCAATGCGGTTGAATTTAATATTTTCGGTTTGAGCTTTTAAAATGAGGGAATTGAAGACCAGAATTGAAGCCAGACTTATTGTGTGTATCAGATTTAAATGAAATCGATAGTTTATTTTTAAATATCTATGTAACATGATATTAACCATCAAATAAGCGCTTGCTATTTTTTAAATTATTTTTTTCCTGCAATTGATGAATATTAAACCTGAAACGCGTAAATGCTATTCTGTGATCTTTTAAAAATAGCACAATTTATAAAATAATAAGGCAAATGATGTTATTTTGAATTGTTATGATTAATGTTCTTCAGCATTTCGTGAATCATTGAATTTCAAAATATTCCTACTGTAACCGGGGCTAAATGAAAAGATGAGAATTTTGGTTTGCAAAATTTATACTTAGACTAATTCTATTTTTTCGAAATATCAGTCAACGGAAAAGGTTTAGTCGCTTCTCCGGTATAAATACTCATGTGTGGGAATGGAATTTCAATTCCTTCTGCATCAAAAGCAGCTTTAATCTCCATGAAAACAGAATTTTTGACTTTTATAGTAATTTGTTTTCTCAAACCAAACGCCCAAAAGAATATTAATTCCACTATCGCCAAATGATTTAAATGTGATCAGAGGTTCCGGTTCATCAAGACATAAAGGATTATCTCTGACAACTCTTTCAATAATTGATTTTACTTTTCCCAAATCTTCTTTATAGGCAACACTTAAATCAAGATCAAACCGACGAATGGGAAACCTTGTAACGTTGATTACCTCACTGCTAATTACAGTTTGGTTTGGTATCCGTAGTAAAAGATTATCAAAGGTTTTTATTTTTATTGAAAGCAAATCGATGCTGTAAACTGTTCCTGTTTTATCTCCAATACGAATTACATCGCCCAACTCAAAAGATTTTTCCGAAACCAAAAAGAAACCACTTATAATATTTCCAATACTGGTTTGAGAGGCAAAACCGATAATTATTCCGATTACCCCGGCAGCACCAAAAATTCCAGCAAGGCTGTCGGTTAAATCCAATTCGGATATAAGAATGAAAAACAATAAAATATAGCCGGAATACTGAATAAACCGGTTTACAATCATTCTTCGTTGTCTTGACCAACTTCTCGGAAATGATTTTCTTACAATTAATGCAAGCAAGTAAATAACTCCTAATCCAATAACAAGGATAATAATTGCTATTAATATTTTTTCCAGAGAGGCAGATGACAAATGATATTTTGACCAATCAATATTCATTATTCAGTTCTGTATATTGTTTTCATAAAATGGAAATTAAACTTCAAATGGCTTTTTCCCGTGCTGTTTCTTGGTTTAGCCAAAATTTCCTGTTTTTCGCCATTGTAGTTTTTTGAGAACTGATAATCAACCGAACCAATTGTATCTTTTCCTTTAAATTCAATAAGTAAGTGGCTGGTTACTATTTTGTCCTCGTTTTTATATAAGGTTAAAAATTCATCGCGGATTATCAGGCGATGAACATTGAGGTTTTCGGCGGCAATATTTTTCACCGAAACGGGGCAAATTGCTTCAAATCCTTCTATCTTAATATTTTTAAAATCAAGGCTATAATCATTTCCTAATGTAAATGCAGGTTCACCGGCGTCGGGTTCACCAAACCAGGTGTTTGAAAGCCTCTTGTAAACGATTTCTTTTAATAGGTTTTCTGGCTGAACTTTTGAAAAATAAATCTGGAATGTAAGGGGTATTTTCAGGAACAGTGTAACTTTCTGTTCCGGCAGAACATTAAGGCCGGCCCCTTTAAAAACCATTGGTTTTACTGGTAATGCAGGTGCAATAATCAACGTATTTGATTTACCTGTTTGGAAATAGTCAGCAAGTGTAGATTCCTCATTTAATGCAATATCATCGTCAGGACAATTATCTTTTGTAACTAAATGCCAACCTTCTTTTAAACGGGTTGCCGATAACTGGACACAACCAATATCGATAATTTTTGTGGTGCCTGGCAGAATCTGGTGTTTTTGTAAAATTGAATCTAAATCCATTTATAATAATAAATAACTGGCGAAAAATACGAAACATTTGGTAACGAGTTAAGATTATGACAAAAAAAATCCGGAGTTAACCCCGGATTCTATCTTGACTCTCCATTATTTTTTTATTGATTTACCTTTTGATTTTTATTCTTATTTTGATTTATATCGATATCACCTAAATCAATATTGGCTGCCTTGGTAATTTTGCTGATATCTTTCGGATTGATTATCCCACTAATACTGATTAGTGTATTGTCATCACCTCCAACAACCAGAAGCAAATCAGAAATTTTTCCGTTACCAGCATCTTTGGCAAGAAAGCGGATTACTTCGTCATCTTCTGTTACTTCCATTAAAGCTTCGTAACCGTTATTTTTAAAAAAACCATCCTTTTCCAGTTCGGCATAAAAGTCGATTTTTTTATTTAGTTCATCGTCTTCAACCGTCAATATTCGAATCCCCTTAAGACCCGAAAGAATATCGGTTGTAGCATCATTTCCGGAATCAATCTGACTTGCAAAACCTAATAATTTTCCTGAAATATTTACCGTTGTTATTCCTTTTTGGTTGGCATATTTTTCAAATAGTTTGTCAACCGGTGATTTTTGTGCAAGCACTGCCATTGGCAATACAACTGCAAGAATTAAAATTAGCTTTTTCATTGTATTCATTTTTTAATGTTGTTATTCATTATTTATCTCCGGAGTATCATTTAATTCTTCTGCTTTTTCAATGCCTTCAAAAACATTATTTACAGGTGCAACGCCTTTTTGCAGTGGTTTTAAAGCTTCGTTTAATTTGTCGAAATCTGCCAAAGCCGATAATCCTTTATTGTATTTTCCTGATACGAATTCAAGAGTATGTGCTGCAACTTCATACGCTTTTTCAGGATCTTTAAAAGTATCTTCGTAAGGTTGCTGTTTTTGCTGGTAAAACAGAAATCCGCCAAGTACAATAATTATTGTTGCAGCTACGCCCGTTACCGTTTGCCACATCCGGCGGAATTTTGTTTTTTCGCGATGTTCATTTTCAAGGATATAATCCATGATGTCTTCTTCCAGCGTTAAATCGTTTTTGATGCTTGTTAATTCAGTAATTCCACCAAAGAACTCTTTATATTCTTTCAATTCATCTGCAACAGTATCTCCAATGAAATACGCCTCCAGTTTTTGTTCGTCGGCATCCGAACTTTCACCGTTAAAATAGCGTTGCAGTAATTGTTTTACATCGTTTGTTTTCATCTCATTATAATTGTTAATTGTAAAAGTATTCGATGGAACTCGCTTTATAATGATCCATCTTTGTGGTAAAAGTTTGCCACGCTCGTTTCATCTGAATTCATTTTTAAAAATTCGTCGCGTACCTTTTTTCTTGCCCGCGAAAGATTAACCCGGATTGCGTTTACCTTTAATTCTGTGGCTTCAGCAATTTCTTCGTACGAAAGTTGCTCGATATCGCGCATTTGCATTACCATTCGTTGCAGGTCTGGCAACTGTCCAATTAGC
Source organism: uncultured Prolixibacteraceae bacterium (assembly GCA_963849775.1). Taxonomy (GTDB): domain Bacteria; phylum Bacteroidota; class Bacteroidia; order Bacteroidales; family Prolixibacteraceae; genus Draconibacterium. The sequence continues at coordinate 239,248 of CAWKIX010000003.1, forward strand.
AACTTTATCTGGTTTGCACTTTCGCTTAACTCAACTTTTGAATGAACGTCGATCGTTTCCTGTTTCATTTTGCGGTCGGTTTCCGCGTCAATTACAACACTTCTGTTTGCTCTTATTACATCCAGACAGCGATTTTTTGTCATCCGCATCGCAAAGGCATCGATATTTTCAATCTCGCCAAGTTCATTTCTTTTTTGCCATAGTTTCAGAAAAACGTCCTGTACTACATCTTTCGCTGCATCCTCATCTTTTAAAAAGTGAGTAGCGAACCGAAGCAACTTTTTGCTTATTGGCAGTACACTGGTTTTAAAATCTCTGGCAACCATTCATTTGCTGTCTTTTCTTTTCGTAATCAAATGTATGACGCAGGCTTAGAAGTTTCATTACATCTGAAATAAAATTTTTTACTGAGAATGAAATGCCAGGAGTTTTAAGTTGTGTAGTAAGCTTGATACTAAATGGTTATGGGTAGAAAAAAGAAAACCTGTACCTTGGAAAAGATACAGGTTTTTTCGATTACTATTTTTTATTTAATTCTGACTTAATTTTTTAACAAGAGTTTCAGGTATCGAAACCAATTCAATTCCATTTCCGGTACCAAGGTTACGGGAGTATAATTTTTCGTCCGAATTATTCCAATGCTCGTGGGTTCCAAGCGAAGGAATCGGTGTTCCACTATTGTCAGGATCATACACAATGCCTTCAGGCCAGTTTGCACGATCGGCAGCCTGGTGCATATAATCATCAACACCATACATGTTTGGTATATTTTCCCATTGATTATTATACGGATCATGTTCATTTTTGCCATTAAATTCTGTCCTTAAAAAATCATAACCAACCGATTCAATTGCAACAGGATCGAGCGACATGAAAATAGAATTACTCCAGTCGTTATTAAATGGCGGCATAAAATATTTTACAGGTCCCATTATTTCGCTTGATCCACCACCAAAAAGACCTTCAACTATCCAGATCAATGTATTTTGTCCGAGGTATTTACTGCCCATCATATCAACAAAAACACGGTATTTTCCATAGCCGGTATTTGTTGGCGTTCCTTCTCGTCTGTTCGCAATGTGTGAATAATGTAAGTGGCCAGCTCCGCGGTTGCCAATGTTACCGAAATTAAGTTTTGCTGCCAATGATATTCCGGCAGCACCATGAGGTTTTAATACCGGAAGGAGTATCATATAATCTGCATCACGACTGAAATCATACAGTTTCTCGTTTCTTTTTTTATCTGAATAAAAGATTAAATCTTCTTCTGTGTAATAAATTTTTGTTCGTCCAAACTGGTCTGTACTTCTGTCGATGTATTTTATTTTTGGAAATTCTTTTGACCACACTGCGTAGTTGTGATAATAAATTGGGTTCATGGGATCTCCCAAATAAATATCTTCCTGGTTTACTCCGGCATCGTTAACCAATTCACGAAGTAATTCAAGCACAACGAAGGGGCCATTTTCTGTTGGAGTCATGCTTCGCGGGTCGCGGTCATCTCCGTCAGGATTTAAATGTGAAAGTTTATATCCCTGGTCCATGCCGTTTTCCCAATCGCCACGGGAAACCACCCAGTTTGCCTGTCCCTGGTTGATTTTTATGAAAACTTTTTCGCCTTTTTTATAACCACTTTTCTCACCATGTTTCTTTTGATTGAAATTTTTGAAAATCGCATCCCAAGAATTAGACAGTTTTTTCTCGCCGGTAAGTTTTAAAATACCGTCAGAAAACATTTTAGCAATAACTTCCGGATTATTATTTTTTTCCTGCCAAAAGAAATTATAGTCTTCAAGGCTGTTATGTTGAAAATTTTCATTTGTTGCTTCCGGGTTCCAAACCCAAACTACTCTTCCCGGGAAAATTCCTTTTGCCTCTCCAATTGGCTGATTTGGCCCGTCACCCGGACCTTCTTCTTTTTCCTCTACCTGAAAAACAGGATCAGTAGTTCCTGATGGAATTACTGCCATTGCAAAAACAACGGCTGCCATTAACATTACGGTGGCGCCTAACCTTACATTAATTATTTTGCGTTTAAATCTTCTTGAAAGGGCAGTTAAACCACCAACAGCCAGTACATATGTGATAAGTCCCGACATAAAAGGCGCCGCAATTTTCATACACGGATAAGTAGCCCTTGTTGGTTTTGGAATAACCCTTATTAGGAACCAAATAGTGGACGCAACACCCAAAATAAAAAATACCATTCTTGGAGGTAAGTTTTTACGGGTCATCCAGTCTCTCAATTGTGCCAGTCTCCCTTTTAGCCTTCTTATATCGAATTTCATTACTATTATATTTAGTTAGTTATAAGATTATTGCTGTTAAGATTAATAAATATTTTAAAATATATCAAGATATGTCGATATTTTTATTTCTCATTAACAATTTTTCCGAACCTGTTTCAATCCAAATATTTAAGATGAATAACTGTTAATACAAATCTCTTTTTCTGAAAATTGATGAAGGTAAACCTTCCTTATTATAAAAATTGGTTTCTTCAGAATTTTTGCCCTGGCATTATTTTCTGCAACAGATTTTGAAATCCGATAATTCCAAACCACAATTGTAACGTTTTAATTTCTGTATTAGCCGGAGCCAAATTTTTATTGATTCCACAAATTTCAAAACCATTTTCTCAGAATCAGTCATTAAGGTTTTGGAACACCCAAATTTTCCTGCAATATCATAATAAGTTCGTCGATGCTATACGGTTCAGGAATCACCCAATTCGAACCAAATACCATTTTGGGGACACCTCCATTACCACTCCGAATGGTTTTTCCGTAAATCTCAACACTGTTCTGAATGTACTGATCAATCCATGGATCAGAATAAGCTTTGTCAAAATTTTCCTTGCCAATCATTTCAACTGCTTTTGCACGGGCAGCTTCGGGAGTTCGTGGTTGCCATCTGCTGCCGGATTCAAAGGAGAACATCCATGTATCAAAGTCATGAAATACCTTGTGGTCTGCCACCCAAACTGCCATACTTATCCGGGTTAATTCGCAGGAGTTTTTATAGGCATCTGCTTCCGGTGGAATGTATGAATTACACTGGTTATTAAGTGGTGCCGGGCATAATGCAAATGCCAGCTTTCCATTGTACCGAAGGGTTGCTTCTTCCAGAAAAAAATGGAGCTTTTGGCAGTGTGGACATTGATAATCAAAAAGCAGGTCGACAATGTAAGTTGCATCAGAAGATCCAACCATGGGCGAATTGTTATAATCTATTGTAGTTGACACAGGTTGTGTTTCTCCATCTGTATAAACCGTTGATGGTGTGTAACTGGTTTGTAAAATTACAACGGCGCCTGCGGATATCAGTCCAATTAAAACAAGGCCCATTACTGTTACCGGACGAATGATAATATTTTTCGAGTTCTTAAGTGCCAGTCTTATAATTAGTATGGAAAGCAGAAAACCTGCAGTGTGAGCAGTCATGCAATAAACACAAAACTCTCCAATAATCCACTTTTGTACAATGGTAAACCAGATAGCACTTCCGGCAATTGAACCGGACAATATAATCATCACGTTCCAGGCAAGACGCCTGATTGAGGCATCGGTTTCCGGACCGATAAAAAAGATGGAAACGAGCAATGTCATATATACGCCAATTGCCAGCGCACTTACCGGTAAAATACCGAACAACATTGACCATCGGCTTCCCAGAACCTGGTCACACGGACTTCCGCCACCGCAACCAGCCATTGAACCTCCTGCAATAAAATGCCAGCTCAGGATGCTGCTTAAAATAAGTGCCAGCAAAGTTAAAATTATCATCACCCAACGCCACCATGGCCATTTTGTATGCGAATTATTTTTTTTTGTAACCATCTTATCTTTTCCTGTTTGAAATATAAAACCCCGTGGTAACTCAATTTTCTTTTGAACCACGGAGTTTTATAAATATTTTAACAATATTAATCGTCTTTAATCCAAACTTCTAATATTGATTAGGTTCACCTGGAGTCGGAACACTGCCCACAACCTGAACACCATTTTCATGATTCTTAGTCAAAGCTGTTGCAAATGTAATTCCACTACCTGAAACCTGAGCTCCTTCCGAATGCGCGAAACGTAATGGCGATGCAAAATTAAGTGTATCAGAAGGTGCAGTAGTATTACCTCTGCCAAAACGCCTGCGGGCTGTTGCCACCGACGCAACAACTGCAGTTTCCTGCCTTGATCCGTTGTCAATCGTAATTGTCTGTCCGGCATCAAATCCCTGTGCACTTGCAACAAGAAGCATTTTGGAACCTGATTTTGCATTTGTTCCAACAATTGTTCCTCCAGTAGTTCCTATTGTTGAAATAACTACAATCTCGCTGTTCGGCTCTGCATCAACTATAATTTTTTGTCCAACCTTAAAGTCAGATACACTATTGATTTTAATGTTGTTATCACCGGTTTTTGTAGCTGCAGCCAGTGAAATGGAACTCTGTACTTTGAAATCATCGCAATTGCTATCGCTATCACTGCCATCTGGATAACGTCCTGCACTTTGGTTAGGTTGGCTGGCCGAGGTATTAAAGAATCGGAATCCTCCGCTTCTACCACCCGGCGACGTAACATAACAACCACTTGCACCTGCTGCTGATTCAGACTGATATCCTTCGGCAGAGTAAGGATCAACAAGACCTCCATAATTTAGTCCGTCAACAATGTTTCCATCTTCATCGCGAAGAACCATATTTCCTGCACTTGATGATAGGGCAGGGCCTCCAAACCACTGGTCGGGTTTTTGCGTTCCCTGATATCCTGCGGTTGTTACCTTTTGCGTCCATAACAACTGCATCGATTTCATGATCATTACTCAAAGGCTGATCAAATGTAATGCTTGTATTTAGCGCCAAAACAGGTTCGTTGCTTGAATGATCAAAAGCAGTTGCCGGTTCAAATGTGATTCCTGTTCCTTTTGCACTGAATGGCATATTGGAGGCATGGTCAAATTTCAGCGGTTCCTCTAATTCAAGACCTGTTCCGGGATCTTCATCTTCACGTAGTGGACCATCGAAAGTACTGCGGGCAGATTGTGTTCCTACACTTTTAACAGTTACCCATTCAATTCCATGTTCTTCACTGTCAATGTCTAACCTGATTTTATCGCCGGCTGTAATATTTTGAACTGAAGATACTTTAATGTTTGTATCACCGGCTTTTGCATCCATCGATAACCACGCTTGTGTCCCTTCTTTACCAACTTCGGTAATGGTAACCACTTCATACTTTTCAATAGCTTGGGAAACAGTAGGGTAGGTTGCGCCATATCCAATAGCCATTTTTTGTCCAACTTCAAAACCAGCAACACTTGTAACAGGTATGTTTGTTGAACCTTTTGGAATTGTCATAATCGGACCATCAGGAAGCGGTTGCCAAACAGTAGTTTGGCCACTAGGACCACCTCTGCGGCCAAATGGAGAAGCAGGTTGTTCAGGTACCGATTGAGTGTTAATTCCGGTAATTTTATGGGTTTCTTTTGTGGACCCTGTGCCAATTTCGATCGCATCACCAACCGACATTCCTGTTGCACTTCTAACATAAATGGTTGATTCACCCTTTTTGGCCTGAACTGCCAATCCTGAATTGGATAATCCCAAGAGATAGAAACCACCGGCGGCAATTTTTGTATCAGCAGGAATTTCTATCGAAGAAAAAATTGGCATCTGGGTAGCATGTTCTGTCAAAGTCCAGTTTGAAATATCAACTTCCTGATCGCCTGCATTATAAAGTTCAATAAACGAATTTGTCGAATTGGAAGGAGTTCCCGAACTAATAGCAAATTCATTAATTTTTACCGGGCTAACATTGCGTACTTTTTCGATTGCCATTTCTGACTGGCTTTTGTTTACAGAATTTTTCCATGTTGCTTTACCTACCAAATCACCATTAAAAATATCTGATCCTGATGTAACAGTGAAAGTTGCGCTAACACTTGCTCCGGGAGCAACCGGATCTGCAATTGTTTTTGAAGCTTCGTCAGAGTTTTGTACTACTGATTTCCATCCTTTTGGAACAGAAATACTTAATTCTACATCTGTTACAGGAGCACCAGTTGAATTCGTAAATGTTACGGTGGTATTTTGTTCAGTACCAGGTGCAAAAGTCTGAAGTCCCGGAGGAGTATCAGTTACCGATGCTGGAGCAATACTTACACTGGCTACATCATATTTTGCAGCTACAACATTTGCCTGAATTTTCTGATTGGTTTCATTTGTTGGGAATGTTCCCGGAGCAGTCATTGCACCTTCATAAAAAGTTCCCTGAGATCCGTTACTGTTATCACCACCATTACCTAAAAGAATAGCTCCTTGCTTACGCATGGGGTCATAGCTGTTTCTGTCGTTTTGTACACGTGGTCCATCAAACATTGTTTGCAGTCCGCCTTGCTGGGCGTCACCACCCATCGATCTCCAGTGGTGCGGTTCGCCATCTGCTGTGGCCGTTACAAATCGCCATGTAATTGTTGGAAGATCAGCACAATATTTATCATTTGGAGAAGGATTTACACATCCTACCAAGTTATTTTCCTGGTCAGTCATAATCCATGGACCGGGTTCCTGACCATGATACCATGAATTTGCATTTCCGTAATATGTTGTTTCCATTGTTCCGTCACCATCATCACGACTGTCTGTCTCAGCATTACCATAATCAAAACAACAACCTGAATTGTAATGATGACCACTAAGTACCCAGTACTGACCTTCAGCCTGATCGTCAACTGCTGTTCCAACCGGATCATCATCACGAAGTCCCATTCCCGGCTCAATGAAGATGCCATAAACTTTATGTCCGTTTAAGGTAACCGGTGCCATATCAGCAACCGGCAGATTATTAAATCCGCCCATGGCAGGACCGCTAAATCCACCTCGCGGTGCCTGTATTAGATCATTTCCTTTATCCGACTGATCGTAAAGTATCGTAATCCAGCAATAAGTGTCAGCACAGAATTTATCCTGGGCAGCCGCGTCAGCATATCCACCCGGATCGCCATTGCTTGGTTTAACCACGCCAATATCAAGGGTTTTACCATCCGATTGACGCATGACTTGATACAACGGGCCATTATAATCAGCATATAATGCACGGGTGCTGCTGTGTGCAGCCACACAAGGGTTGCCATCCAGCAGCATAAATATCACACGGACCTTCCGGTCTGGACGAAGAAACATTGCACCCTGTTCCTGCAAGCAAGATTATCATTATCATTGTAACCGGCATAATAAATGCAAGTCCAAGGATGACTAAAAAACGACTTTTCTTTTTCATAATATTGGCTTTTTGCTGGCAATTCTTTTAGTTAGTTAGAGTTGTCAGGTTGATGTTAGTTATTGAATGAATTTATCATTATTAATTGTCATTAGAATTGATTTGGTTTTCCCGGTGTTGGTAATCCTGATGTTACCTGGGTTCCGTTATCATGAGCTTTAGTCAATGCATTCGCAAGTGTAATACCAGAACCTGAAATATATGTGCCATCTGCGTGTGCATAATTAAGTGGCGATGTTACTCTGATGGTATCAGGCTGATTATTGGTTGGAGAGCCAAAACGCCGCCGGGCTGTGCCAATCGATGATATAACTGCTTCTTCCTGTTTGTTACCACTATCAATAATAATGCTTTGTCCAACATTAAAATCCTGCGCTCTTACTACAAGCATCAAAGATGTTCCTTTTTTGGTGCCTACATCTAATAAAGTACTACCCGGTGTTCCCACCTCCTTAATAATGGCAGTTTCGCTATCTGACCCTGAACCAATGATGATTTCCTGTCCATTTCTTAAATCAGATATGTTATCCACTTTAATGTTATTCGATCCTGTTTCAGCCTGTTTTGCCAGAGTAATTGTACTCTGAACTTTAAAATCCTTGCAGTTATTGTCGGTGTCTGCACCATCTGGAAATAAACCGTGGCTTTTATTTGATTCACCGTTTGAAGTTGCTGCTCCAAAACCCCGGGTTGTATTTGATACCACTGCAATACAACCTCCCTGGCTTTGATTTCCCTCGAGTGTTGCTATTACAGGAGTGGTTACTGTTCCGTTAGCGCCTGAGTTTGTTTGCTGCGTTCCGTAAACCATACCGTCAACAATAACTTTACCGCTTGCATCCATTAATGCAATTGATCCGGCTGCGGAAGATAGTGGGCCACCGTACCACAGATCAGGAGCAACATCTCCCTGATATCCTGTATTTGTTAGTGAGGAATTAACTACTGCAATTCCCAATTCATACTTTTCTTCCAAGCTGACTATCCAATTCAATGCCACTTCCAAGAGCCTGCACAGCATCGCCACTTTTATGTACATATTGAGTTGCAGGTGTAAATGAAATACCGGTTCCCCGGTCTGAAACGTCAACATCCAGCATGTGATCAAATTTTAAAGGAGCCGTTAGTTCCACTTCACCGGGGCCATTGTTTGTGTTTCCGCCCTGACCAAAACCTCTTCGAACCGGAGCTTCCACTACATTAATTATACTTTTAATTTCTGCAGTTTCCTTACGTGCACCAGTGCCAATCGTTAATTTATCGCCAACAGTCATGTTTGAATTTGCTGTAACTTTAATAACGGTTTCACCTGCTTTTGCTTCTACCGCAAGATTGGTAAGTGTTGATGCTTTACCTACTTCGGTCACTGTAACTTCTTCATAACCGCCTCCAATGTCAATCGCCATTTTCTCGCCTGCAATAAATCCATTTGCATTGACAACCGGAATATTGGTTGACCCGGCCGGAATTGTAATCCATGGTCCTGTTGAAACCGGAACAAAAATCATTGTCATGTCAGAAGCAGAAGTTCCAACGTTTTTAATTTTGTGTTCTTCACCACCAACTGTTATTTGCTGTCCGGCTTCAAAACCGGTTGTATTTAAAACATTAATTGTGGTTGATCCTTTATCTGCCGGTGACGCAAGTCCCGAATTAGCTAAACCCAGCAGATAAAAATCGTTCGGAGGCAATTTTGTTCCTGAAGGAATGGTAGCCAGTTTTACCGGAGCCCACTCGCTTTTTGTATTAATTATCTTCCAGTCTGAAATATCAACTTCTTCATCAGAAGCATTGTACAATTCAATAAACTGATTGGTAGGATTGGAGGAAGTATTAAAACGCACTTCGTTTATTTTAACAGGTGCTGCGCTTCTTATTCTTTGTGTATTTGAAACCCTTTGTTTGCCACCCATCTGTTCACTTTTCCATTCAGCTTTAGCAATTAATTGTCCTGTACTTGCTGATTTTGGAGAGGTAACATTGAAAGTCACATTTACTGATTCACCTGCTGGAAATGATTCAGTTAACTTTTTTGTTTTATCATTTGAATCAGCAACAACAGCAGACCATCCTGAAGGAAGATCGATACTCAGTTTTATATTTTCAGCAGGAAATGCTGTTATATTGGTATAATTTACAACTACTTCCTGTGAAGAATTCGGAGTAAACGAAGTCAATCTTGACATACTTACTCCGGGAACATCATAACTTGCATTAACAATATTTTTCTGAACTGCGTTAATCGCTTCATCTGAAGGATAACCTTTCGTCATGATACCTTCATAAAAAGTACCTGCAGAACCATTACCGTTATCACCGCCATTTCCCAACTGAACAGATCCTTTTTTATGCATGGGGTAGTAGTTGGAATTTTCGCGCGATTGAGGACGAACTCCTTTATAAAACACAGACAATTCACCTTCCTGTGCATTTCCACCTCTTATTTCCCACTTGTTTCCGCCGCCACCGTTAACCATTCCGGTTACAAAACGCCAGTCGTCAATGGTCGGATTTTCAATATTCTCCTTGGTATTATAACCGGAGAATAAACCAGCTTCCATATCCGACATGATCCACGGACCTGTCCCGGCACCTTTCCCCCACGCTGTTGAAGTTCCAAAATAAACCGTTGACATAGTGGCTCTTCCAACCGCACGACTGTTTGCAGATGTGTTTCCATAATTAAAACAGCAGCCGCTGTCGAAGTGTGTGCCGTCAACTACCTCATAAATACCTTCCGGATCATCATTAATTCCAAGACCGGTGGCATCATTATTTCGCAAACCCATACCTGGCATAATAAAGATGCCGTAAACTTTATGCCCCATAATAGTTATTGGCGCCATATCAGCAATTGGCAGTTCATTAAATCCTCCTTTTGCCGGACCGACAAATGTTCCGGGAGGCGCTTGTTTCAAATGGTTTCCATTACCTGATTGATCATATATTGTTGTAATCCAGCAAACGGTATTTTTACAAAATTTATCCTGTGCAGCAGCATCTGCGTATCCGCCGGGATCGTCAACAATAGGGTGAACTACTCCGATATCAAGAGTATTGCCATCCGATTGACGCATTACCTGGTACAAGGGGCCGTCATAAGATGCGAATAAAGCGCGTGTGGTACTATGGGCCGTAACACTGGGAAATCCGGCTGCATTATAAATATCACCCGGCCCTTCTGGTCTGGGCGGAACTTCTGGCCTTGTGCAAGATGTTGATATAAACATCATTGTTAGAATTGGAAGACTAAAGACAAGTGAGAGAATGAATAAAAATTGACTTTTCTTTTTCATGATAGCTGGTTTAGAACGAATTTTTAATGGTTAAGATATGGTATTAAGTTGATTTACAAACTTAACAAAAAGTACAATTTAATGCACTAAGAAAATTTAAAAATCCTTCTGTGGATAACCATGTGTGAAAAAAATTATTTCTGATATTGCAGGAATGAGTATTGTTACTTTATAAATTTCCATGATAATTAACAGATGACTTACTTAAGGTGTAATACAGAGTTCTATAACCAGTTCGATTTTAACTGTAATGTTTCTGATGGTTTTGAAAGAGAGGTATATTAATTATTTGCAAGAGATGATCGCGTTTTTGTTTTAGAAATATGTTTTAGTTACTGTTCTTTTCGGTGGTATTACACTCAAAATTTGTAATTGAAATTATGGCATTCAATGTTTCTGAATTAGCACCATCCACACCTCCGCCCATATAAGATATAAATTCATTTAAAATGTTTCTGGCTTTTATGTTACCGTTTAACGTTAATACTCCCAGTTTTCCTATCAAATTTTCCATTTCTTTATTGTATCCATTTCCTTTAAACGCTTCCAATTCACGGAAAAACTGATCAACGCGAGGTTGTTCAATCTGCGTTTTCTCATAAATGCATACTGGAGAAGTAATAATTATTGAATCTTTATGAGGATAAATAAATTGTTGGGTTACAAGTGTCAATTGCCACTTCCAGTTTTTCCCTGTTGGCAACGAAGCCAAATGCTTTATAACTAAAGTATCGGTTTTTGATATAATTTGGCAGGTTTGCAGTGCCCCAAAGAAAATAATAGATTCTTCTGTTTTACAATTAAACACATCGAATTCAGAAATGACAATTTCAGAATCTGATATTTTTTCTCTTTCATAACCACAAATAGATAGATTTATTCCATTGCTGAATCCAATGGTTAAATTTGGGTTATCGTTTTCGTGAGAACCAAATCCATTAAAACATTTACAATCATCAACCTGTGAAATAACAAGTTGAGAGAGGAAAATAAGAGTGAAGATAATTAGACCTTTTTTCATGAATATTTATCTAGTTATTAACTACATTCTTCACCCCCAACCCCCTGGAGGGGGCAATTCCCAATTGTTAAATATGCCGGTTTTTTTATTTATTATTCTGCAATTTCTTCCAGATAAATAGCATTTCCACCACCGGGAGCTAGTTTTACTGTTAACTTGGATGATGAATTAACTTCCTCTGTTCTTATGGTATATGATTCTTTGTTATCCATGAAATGTGTTTCTTCTGCGTCTTCGTACAAAGTTGCGCGATAGTTTTTATCGACTGGTAAAAAACTTAAGTCTATTACCAGTTTACGTGCATCTCTATTGGTTAAAGACCCAATAAACCAGTTGTTGCCGGCTTGCCTTGCAACAGTAACAAACTCGTCCATTTTGGCATCCAGAATTTTGTAGCTATCAAATTGCGGCGGCATTTTCCGGATACAATCAAAAAGATCATCTTTTTCGAGGTACTCTTCCGGACTATCAGATAAAACCGCCAAGCCGGTATAAATGGTAATTAGTTTGGCAACTTCGGCAACAACAGTTCCCGGTATTTCGCGAAATACTTTTGGCCTGTTTTCGAGATGTGCACTGCTTAAATCAAACCAGCCGTTGGTTAAATCCAGCGGACCGGAAATCTGGTTGATTAACACCTGGTTAACCGAAGTTTCAGGGTTATGCGAACGCATGGCATCGGCTTGTGCATGTCCAAACTCTTTGGCAACCATATTCGGATATGTTCTCCGATCGCCATTTGGAGCTATTGGTCCATCGTGAAAGACAACCATCAGCTTATATTTGGCACATAACTCAACCACTTGGCGGGTATGTTTAACTTTTTCTTCTTCGCTGCCCTGCATAAATCCATATTTTACGCCTGCTGCGCCCCAGTCGGAAAACTGCTTTAATACTCTTTCCAGTCCGAAAGATTTTGCGCCAACATCATTCAGGTAAAGGAAAATGCCAATATTCTTTGATTTTGCATACGCCATATCTTCTTCAATGTTAATCGCTCCTTTTGCTGAAGTTGGGTCTGATGTTTCGCTAAATTCCGGTCCGTACCAATCGGCATCAATCAATAAATACTGCACATTGTTTTCAGCTGCAAAATCGATCATTCGTTTATGCGATTCAGTATTCAAACCATATTCAAATCCATCGTCAGTTTTATAACCCCAAACGCGCCAGTCCCACATCGTTTTGCCTGGTTTTATCCACGAGGGATCTTCAATTTTGCAAGGCTCATTTAAATTCACAAGCAAGTTTGATTCTACCAGATTACCGACTTTATCACCCAAAATAAAAGTTCTCCATGAAGTTTTAAACGATTCATTTTGAGTTGAATATGTGGTGTTGAATTTTAATGTTTTATTTTCTAAAGCTGCATTGATGGTGTAGGGCGCAAAGTCTGTTATTTCAGCTTCATGGATCGCCATAAAGCGAGTTGGCCCAAATTGAATAACCATTGGAATCTGAACATTTTCAATGTTTCTTTCAGCCCGAATAATTGGCCCTAAATTATGTCGTTCTCCATTGTATGCCCAGTATTTGTATTCATCAATAAATGATAGTTCTGTTAGTTCCTTATTAATGAGTGTACTATCCAATATCGCATCATCCGGGAAATTATACCGGTAGGCGAAACCATCATCGTAAAGTCTGAAGATTATTTCGTAGAAAAGATTCGCTGATTCAGTTTTACTTACTTTTAGTTTGTATTCATTGTAATGATTTCTAACGGTAAGAAATTTTCCGTTTACGGTTTCCCAGGTTTCATCAAATTTAGATTTTTTAAAATCAGTAATTGATACCTCTTTTGTGAAATCAGTATTATTTACAACTAATCCGAGAGGTGACTGCTGAATGAGAAGGCTCTCCTGGTAAAGTGTTTTAAACTTACAAACACTATCAATATTTGAAATGGTGATTTCAATTTGTTTATTTGGCGACTGAAGTACAAATGTATCCGGCTTTGAACAGGAAATAAGACTTGATAATAAAACGATGAGAATACTGATTTTAAGTTTCATTTTAGGCTGTTTTGAATAATGACATAAAAATAGAATTTTCTTTCCGATCTGTTCAAGAAAAACTTAGATGCTTCGTAATTTTTTATTTACTCGCTAAACTGTTATTCAATCCTTTTAAAATAATTATCATCACCATCAATATAACTGTTATTGAATTCAACAATTTCATTGCAAAATAGTATTCGTCCATACAGTTGTGCAATGGTTGAATCCATGGCAAGTCCGAATAAAGGAGGATCGGTAAGGATTATACTCCAATTGGTTGTCCCCGTTAAATTACCATCAACATAAACATTCAAAACTGAATCACTTTGAAATTCGAGAATTGTATTTTCATCTTCAGTGTTTAAGCCTTCGCCTGGTGCCCAATAACTTTCTGAGTAAATCCATTTCCATTTTCCAACTAATTCATTAAAAACAGATTCCATATGCCAAACAGTTTGAGTATGGCAATTCCAAAATTCCATTTGATTTGGCGGAATAAATGTGTTTTCATCCTCTGTTTTGTCTTTTTTACAACCTGTAATAAATAGAATTATTACCATGATTGTACAATATAATTCCAATTTCAACATCGTATGATCTGCTATAATTAAATTACAATTCTGATACTCTTTTAGCAGTTGTTGTACCTGGTGATTTTGTGTATTTATTGCTTATTAAATTTACATCAATCGTTTAAAGTACACTATTCTTTAATTTCAAAGCTTGTTCCATATCGTTATAAGCGTTTTCAAATCTTTCTAATATGTTTCTATTTCACTAAGTTTTTAAATGCTGATCCAAATATTAAATAACTGGTATTACCACCAATGGTGCCTTCGTTTTGACCCCATAAAAATGGCCAGTCATCGTAGTTTTCAAAGTGGTCGGGTTGTCTGAATAATAAACCAGGAGCAACATTTCCAGGGATAAATGAGAAATCGGCTCTGTTATTGCCATAAAAAACTGCCTTAGGACGGGTAGCGCCCACTGTTGCCACCAACGAATAATTGTGGTATGGGTGGCAGCCAAACAGCCAGTTGGTGACTTTGTAAGAATTGCTGACATCAATAATATCAGGGAAATATTGGCTGGCAAAGCAAATAGTAGTACCAAAGCTTACTATGCCTCCACTACCTGCCCAGTTACCAAGGCCGATAGGTACTCCATACGGATTATCTTTTTCAAGCTCATCAATATACTCTTTGTACTTTACAACATACGGCCGGAGCTTTTCTTTGTATGAAGCATCCATATGCGGTATGGCCTGTAATGCCGTCAATATGGTCCTGCTGACATTGCGATCAAGTGCAGGCCATAAAAGTTCCTGAAATTTATCGATATATTGTTGTTCCCTGGTTGAGATGTAGAGTTGTAGATTTGTGCCCATGTCTGCTGAACCGCCACCCCTGCCAAATCGACCCTGTGGCTGATTGGCAAGGAGTTCTGTTGCCTCATTTAGTAGCCTTTTTGACTGCTGCAACGCTCTCTCGGAAAGATCATCGTTATATCCTTTTAACGCCCGGCTTGCTGCGGCAAACATTGTTGCTGCCCTGAGATCGAGGCCAGGATTGCGGCTGGTGAATGCCCACATATCATCCTTAACTCCGCTGGACCTGCCGTCAGTGGCAACTTCGTACGGGCCAAGGTCCGGATTATACGGAAGGCCATCTGTTATTGAGGCTGCGTCTCCAAGGTGATGATAATTATCGAGAACTGAGTTAGAGAGTGTTTGTGCCATGTGGCCAATAATTTCTGCCTGAGCTACCAGGTTCAATGTACCATGTTCAATAAACTGCAATATGTCTGGTGTTCCGTCCGGACGGTGAAGATCGACATAACGTTGTTTTTCATCTACAAAAGTCTGATCACGTAAGGGTTTGAAATATTCCCAGGTTTGAACGAAGTTCTGTACAACGCCAATATTTGATCCAGTTTCGATATCAAAATCTCCGGCATCGAAAAAACCACCTACGTTTAATCCAGGGATGGTTTCCAGTGCTTTATATTCGGTATCGGTTGTTGGTCCTTGACTATGAAGATCGAAGTGATCAGTATTAGGCGGAGCCTGGAGATAACCCTCTTTGAAAGGCTCGCCATGCCATACCCTGTATGCTTCGTTTACGAACATGTGATTCATGTGTATAGGAATCCATATATCGCTGGTGGCATCGGTGATCCAATCATAAACGTTATTTTCAATTATAAAGTTATTTGTTTTAAAATCGCCATATTGAATATAGTAAATTCCGGGTGTGTTGACGGATGAAAAATCAAATTTCACATAGTTGTATTTATAATAGTCACCCCAGAGAACAATCTTTCCGCTGAAAGCCTCTGAAGCTTCGCCGTTGTTGTCTATTTTATACAGTGATGCTTTTGATAGCGGTTTGTCTTTTTTGTCGAGTTCAATAACAGAAACTTTTGGTTGCGAAGGCAGGTATCCCACCTGTGAGAAACCAATATTTGGTTCTCTTATCCAACCGTCGATGGCATTTGGTTCAACCATCCAGGTTAATACTTTGCCAGTTTTACCTGCTGGAAGTAAACTGCGAACTACAAACCAACCGTTTTGTGCAAGCACACGTCCGTCGAAAAGCATAATATCCGCGTCTTGTGAGGTGATTTTTACCATACGTTCAGGTTCATCGGGTGCAAGAAGAATTGTACGTCCGGTTTCAAGTGGAAGTGGTTCAATAAATTTACCGGTTCCTCTGTCGTCGGAAGTTACATATCCCTTGAATTGTTTCAATTTTTCACTATTTGGTTTCGTAATGGTGGTGCCAACCACATAACGCGGAAACCGATTCGGACGCCCATCCATTAAATAGGCTTTTCCCCAATATTGAGAGGGTAGAAATTCAAGATTAAATCCGGCATTACCTTCAAGTTCCTCGGGAACGGGTTTGTCAAGATAAACAGCTATCTCTACACCTTTACCCTTAGCTGTGACGACTACACGTGATTCAAAATCATAATCATCATATATTAATGTTGACTCTATGGATTGCGAGGTACGGTCCACCGTTCGGGTAGGTATTTCCGGAACAAGATCCCACTGTTCCGGAGTGCTGGAAAGTCTCACGGCGCCACCTTGTGCTGTTCTCACTCCATGGTGAATTATCTCAATGCCAGCGGTTTTCTCATCGTTAAAACCTCCGGTAAAAAGGTTATTATATACAAGAACGTTTACGCCTTGCGTTTCGAAATACTCAAGATCATTGAGTTTCAAATCCTGACTTGAACCATAATTACAAGCTGCTAATATTAGGGCTACAACAGAAAAAAATATTCGTCTTTTCATCTTGATAAAAAATTAGGTTGTGGTTTAAATATTAATATGTTCCCATATCTGTTTGACAAACAGGAAATAAAACAATGTAATTCGGTTAAACTAATAAAATTAATCCTCTATAACCTGATTGCTTAAAGCGTAAAGGTAAAAAAAACGTTCAAAAATGTTTTAGCAAATTTATTTTCCATTTTCAATATTAAAATACTCCTTATAATTTTCCTTATGCTGAACGATTCAGGATTTGTTATATAATTTTCAGATACAAAAACTCCAGAATCATTGTCCTGTTAGGAAAGAAAAAGTTTTAATTCATTTTTTCTGAAGATGATAATCCTGGTTTATTTATACCTGATTGATAAAATTTAAATTGGTTCTTGAACAAATTAGCTCTAATTTTAGTTTTTCATTCTAAAAACAATTTAAATCTAAAAATATGGCAGATCTATCAACAACCTACATGGGTATTAAATTAAAAAACCCTCTCATTCTTGGAGCCAGTAACCTGGTAAGTAAACCCGATACAATTAAACAAATTGAAGAAGCTGGTATAGGAGCTATCGTTTATCGTTCACTTTTCGAGGAACAAATTCAACTTGAAAATCTTCAAATGGATGAGGAGCTTTCGGAATATGAAGAACGCAATGCTGAAATGACAAGTTTGTTTCCGGGTTTGGAACACGCTGGCCCTAAAGAACATTTGTATAATATTGAGAAATTAAAGAAAAGTGTTAATGTGCCGGTTATCGCAAGTTTGAATGCGATTTATGAACCTTCATGGGTTGAATATGCTAAAGAACTGGAAAAAACAGGTGTTGATGGATTAGAAATAAACCTTTATGCAGTACCGGGTTATTTTGAGGTAACCGGCCAGTCGTTGGAGGAGAAACAAGTTCAGGTTGTGAAGGCTGTTAAGAAAGCTGTTAATATTCCGGTAAGTGTTAAGATCAGCTTATTTTATACTAATCCGTTGAATTTTATTAAAAAGATTGATGAGGCGGGAGCCGATGCTTATGTGTTATTTAATCGCTTTTTCCAACCCGAAATTGATATTGAAAAAGAAGAATATTTTTATCCGTGGGAATTAAGCAATCCGAAAGATCACATGGTAAGTTTACGTTTCGCAGGTTTACTTTATGGAAATATTGAAGGTAGCATTTGTGCCAGCCGCGGAATTTATGATGCAAGCGATGTTATAAAAATGATTCTTGCAGGGGCAGATGTAGTTCAAATGGTAAGTACAATTTATCGTAATCAACCAACAGTAGTTTCAGATATATTGATTGAATTAAATAAGTGGATGGATGATAAAGGATATAAATCGCTGGATGATTTCAGAGGAAAACTTTCAAGGAAAAATCAGGACGATCCATACACTTATCAGCGCGCACAATACGTTGATATTTTAATGAAATCAGAAGCAATATTTAAAAAATATCCGATGGTTTAAGATATTAAGTTAAACTGAAATAAAACAGGGATCATTAATGGTGCCTGTTTTTTCTTGTTTGTATGTATTTGTAATTCATAGATAATCAGTCAAGTGTGAGCTAAAGGTAAAAGGATAAGAATATTATTTTTTCGTTAAAGAACTATTCAAATATAAATAATTGAATATTTTTTTATATTTTGATTTAGATTTTCAATGAAAACAACCACGGTTGAAATTGTAAATCAAAATAAAGTTTAACAACCAATTTAATACACAATTATCATGGGATTATTTTCTAATAATTTTAAAAAAATCGATGTGCTGTTTCTTTTAATTATAAGCAGCAATATAGTTTTAGCCCAGGCTTTATCTTGGGACCAATTAGGTGATGATATCGCCGGTACTGAAAATTTTGGTGTAAACATATCATTTAACGATGATGGAACAATAATGGCAGTTGGCGCTCCGGGTGGATCAAGTTCTCCGGGTTATGCAGCGGTTTATAACTATATTGATGGAAATTGGCTGCAAATGGGAGATACTGTTGCTGGTTCGGCTGATGGAGATAGGTTTGGCCGGTTTACCAGTTTGAGTGCCGATGGGACAATTATGGCAATAGGTGCACCCCAAAGTGGTGCCGGATATGTAAAAGTTTTTGAATATAACGGAAGCTCATGGGGACAAAAGGGAAGTAAATTAACCGGAGACGCAACGGGCGATGAGTTTGGTACCTGTGTTAGCCTGAGTGCTGATGGAAGCAGGTTAGCTGTAGGGGCATTTAAATTTGATTCTGGTGTAAATACAGATGATGGTCAGGTAAAAATTTACGACTATTCTTCTGATTGGACAGAAACAGCCTCCATAAAAGAAGGAGTTGAAGGTGAATATGCAGGTTACTCATTAAGTTTAAGTTCCGATGGAAAAATTGTTGCCATAGGTGCGTATAACAGTGATGCTGGAGGTACTGGCAGAGGCATTACCAGAATTTACCGGGAAGAAACAGGGGATTGGGAAAATATTGGCAGTATTAGCGGAAGTGCTGATAACTGAAGAGTCAGGAGTTTCTGTAAGCCTGAATTCCGACGCATCGATGGGAACTATTCTTGCTGTTGGATCTTATAAAGCTGATATTGCAAATGTAGGTGCTGATGCAGGTTGTACAAGAATTTACGAATATGTTTCAGGAACAACATGGAGCCAGATTGGAGATAGTATTCCGGGAGTACATGGCGGCGATCAATCCGGGAAATTTGTTGATTTAAATGATGATGGTACAATGGTAATCATAGGGGCACCATTAAATAATTCAATAGCTGGAAAAGCTCAGGTTTGGAAGAATGTATCAGGAACATGGGAACAGGTAGGACAGGATATTGATGGAGATTCGGATAACCAGGGGTTTGGCTATTCCGTGGCAATTAATAATAAAGGCGATGTTATTGGTATTGGTTCTTCAAACGACCCGGGTTATACAGGTGAACCTCTCGTACGTGTTTTTAATTTAACAACTTCTACAGGTGCAGGTACAATTTCAGACTCATCTTCCGGGTGGAGTGAAAATTCAGTTTACTATGCCAATGAAAGAATTTATATCGATGGAAAAATAAAACGAAACGGAAATGCCGTACTTTATGATATAACAGGCAGAAAGATTTTAAAAGTTGAATCCAGAAATCAAACCTGAATTACATTTCCACATCCGGTAATAAAAACGGAGTTTATGTTTTAAGTATAAAATCAGGAGGAGCCTTGATCTCCAAAAAGGTTACCGTGAGTAGATAAAAAAGAAGAAAATGAGTAAGTGAAATAAGTTTTACAATAGAAAAGAAGTATAAAATTTAATTCAATTTTGTTTAGTTAAGTAAGAATAAAAAATACTAACACTCTTCGACTGCGCTCAGGATGATTGTCAGACTGAACATTTTCGAAGTCTGTTATCATTAATTAAACGGCATTGAATTTTCTTAAAAGAAATGAAAAAAATAATCATAAGTTAGAAAAAAGCTATTAAAGGAAGAGATGGAACAATAGTGAACTAGATTTTTTCAACTTTATGAATTTTGTGAAAAAAAATTTATAGATTTAAATTGATGAAATAATTTTTTATATTTTGGCCATGATTTTCAATGGAATAGTGATAATCACAGAAAAACCAATTTGAAATCAAAATAATTAACATAACCAAATTAAAACAATTATTATGGGACGTATAACTACAAGATTAAAAACCTCTTAATACTGCTATGCTTGGTAGTAGGTATTGATTAAGGCGCAGACATTATCCTGGGATCAGATAGGTGCTGATATTACTGGAAGTCGTAATTTTGGTATAAATGTATCATTTAATAGTGATGGTACTATCATGGCAGTTGGGGCTAAGGTGGTGCATCAACCAGGATATGTTGAAGTTTATCAGTGGAATCAAAGTGGAGTTAAAGTTGGGTAATACAATCGATGTGGGTGAGCTACAAATGGTGATAAATTTGGCCGAGTGTAAGTTTGAGTGCCGACGGAACAGTTTTGGCTGTTGGTGCCCCATGGTTGGTGACGGATACGTAAAAATATATGAATACAGCGGAGGAACCTGGACAAAAGGGAAGTAAATAAATCCGGAGAAACTGCTGGAGATGTATTTGGTACCAGTGTCAGCCTGAATGCTGATGGAACAAGGCTTGCAGTCGGGGCATATAAATGATGATGGAAGACTGGGGATGGCAGGTCAAAATTTATGAATTCGTCTGATTCCTGGACTTTAATACTTCCATTGAAGATGGGGTTGCAGATGATTATTTGGTTATTCTGTAAGTATAAGTTCTGATGGAAATTATTGCAGGAGGTGGATATAAGAGTTATGTTACAGGTGCGGACAGAGGTATTACAAGAATATATCAAAACAATTCCGGTACATGGAAAATTTGGAGTAATAAATGGAGACACAGATAGCGAAAACTGGGGTGTCAGTAAGTTTTAACTCTGATACAACCAAGGGAACTTTCTTGCAGTTGGGGCGTATTAAAGACTGATATTCTGTTGTTGCGACGCAGGTTGTGTAAGAGTTTATGAATATTCAGGAACGAGCTGGAGTAGATAGGAGATAATATTAATGGTGTACATGGGGACAATTTGGTAAGTATGTTGATTAAATGATGATGGTTCAATTTTATTGTAGGTGCACCATTAAATAATTTAAATGGTAGAGTTAAGGTTTATAAGAATGGTCGGTAACTTGGGAACAAATAGGTTCTGATTTTCATGGAGAAACGGCTGGTATGGGATTGGGATTTTCTGTTGGAATAAATAACGATGGAACTGCGATTATAAGTTAGGAACTTCTGCAGGGGATTTAGCAAGGGTTTAAATTCAACAATGCTACCTGGGTTGGTGCATAACGATGAGTGGGAAACGCCTGGAAACTGGAGGAAATAACAGTTCCGGATGCAAATGTAAATGCCTTAATTCCTGTTGGATCGACAAATTACCCTACCATTTCAACAGCAGCTAAATTGTTATGATTTAACCATAGAAAGTTCTAGTTTCAGGTACAGGATCAATAATTGGGCAATCTAATTTAACCGTTAATGGTTCGGTAAAAATCCAGAGTTATATGACTGGTATGGATTGGCATCTTGTTTCATCACCGGCGCCTGGTCAGACCATTGCCTCGTTTCTAACAACAAACTCGGGGATTTCATCAAAGGGCACTGATCCAGATCCCGTATATAGGGCTATGGCTGATTATAATGAGGGAACAAATTTATGGAATGGATATTTTACTGATGCTCAGGCTGGCAATATGGATGCAGGTAAAGGATTTGAACTACGAACAGATGTTGAGGACCGTTGTTGAATTTACCGGCACACTTGAAGCAAGCTCCGTTATGGCTAGTGTTACAACAAGTGGTAATAGCTGGAACAGTGTTGGTAATCCATATCCTTCCGCTATTTTTATGAACGACAATGCAAATGCAACTGATAATTTTATCAATATTAATGTTAATAATTTAGATGTAAGTTATGCTACAGCTTATGTTTGGGATCAAACTGCTTATACTCCGGTTGACATTGATGGACCAGCTTTTAATGCAGCAGTCGGACAAGCATTTATGATAAAAGCAAAATCGGGTGTTACCGAGGTACAATTTACAAATGCAATGCAAACGAACGACGCAAGTGCCAAAGTGAAAGGCGGCATTATTCGTAACCCTGAAATTAAACTGATTGCAGAGTCTTCAGATAAAAGAAGTTATACCAGGGTTAATTTTAAAGAAGGAATGAGCGAAGGTCTTGATGTTGGGTATGATGCAGGAATCTATAAATCGGGATTTGATTTGTATTCTAAACTTGTCAGGGATAATGGTGTAAACTTTGCATTGCAGTATCTTCCCGCTTCCTCATTGGAAAAATCTGAAGTTGCATTGGGCATTAATATAAAGAATGATGATCAGGTTACATTCTCTGCAGAAACGATTAATCTTCCTTTAGGTACAAACATTCTTTTGGAAGATCGTTTAACCGGTTCTTTTACCAGTTTGAAGGATGGGGAAACTTATACTACTCAAGTTGAAAAAGACGAAATGGGTGGCAGGTTCTTCCTACATACGGTAAATAGCAATAATGCAACAACTGGAATAGGTAATAGTAAGGGACAAAGTGACATTCAGGTATACCAGGCTAATGATAATATTGTTATTTCAGGACAAATACCTATGAATGCCAATGCAGTACTTTATGATATGGTGGGAAGAAGAATTAAGATTGTTGAACTGGACCAAATAGCAATGAACTTTATTTCTACTTCGGATATTAAAACAGGAATCTATATGTTAAAGATTCAACTGAATGGTAATATTTTTTCGCAAAAAATAGCGGTGAACAGGTAGCAAATTAGTAAAGAAAAAAATAAAATATATATCATGGAAAGAAATAAAAAACTCAACGAAAATTCTGAAGACGCAAAACTGACGCGTAAAGAGGCTTTGAAGAAAGCTGGGAAGTACGCTGCCTTTACAGCAGCAAGCATGCTTATCGTGCTAAGTCCAAAAGAATCGCAGGCTGCTAGTGGACCTTCAGATCCCGGCACCAATTGGTAATAAGAAAACAAATTTATAGTGCTTTAAAAAAAGGATTTAACTACAATGTTAAGTCCTTTTGTTGTTATTACCTGTATTTACTACTAATAAAGGGTAATTGGCAGGTATAAAACTATTATGTAAAAAATAACTTATTTGGTACTAAATTTTGTATTTTCAGATTAATAATTCGTATTTCTTCCTGATTTTTTTAACCTTCATAATTAAATACTGGTATTGGAATATCAACGATAACTGCTAATCCATATTTATATGCTTCATCAAGATTTTTCTGAAGATTTAATGTATCATATCAATAAAAATAATCAAGTTTGAATTTTTATTTCTTCTTCCTTTTTGTGGAATTATACTGTTTTGATTTTTTACGCAGTTTTATTTTATCGACAATTTTTCCTATAACTGCAGTTGGTGAGAAACTGTAAGTTAAAGAATTGGCAGCAGCTCTTTCAACTTTATTTTCACGCTGAAGCAATTGCTGCATTCTTTCAGATTCTGAATAACTATCGTTTACCTGTGGTCGCGGATCATATTTAATTTCGTTAATGTTTTCCATCGCCCGTTGATAATCTGTTTTTTTAGTGGTATATACATTTACCTGATTTATTGAAACCGTATCAGGTTCGAGCACAATCACCGGATTTTTTAGTAAGTCAAAAGTCGAAATAAATTTTCGCAGGTAAGTAACATGAGTTATCATTATTGAATCGGTGGGTAACAACCAAATATCAAATACACCGTTTTGTCTTGATACATGCTGGCTATTGTCATGTAGGTTGATAACATAAGCATCCGTAATCGGGATTTTATCTGAGTCTGTAATTTGTCCCTGAATATGAAGTTTTTCCTCTTGTGCAACCAATTGAAAAGAACAAATAATGAAAAATGTTATAAGTAATGGTTTCATGGCCAATGATTTCATTACCAAAGTTCGGCATAAACATTATTAAAATGGATGAAAAAAGGCTAAACTATGTTAAAGTTCAGTTGTATTGATAGTTAAACATATTCAATAATTACCTTTTTGAAGAATTTATTGGTGAGAATTTTTACAATACGTTTTACAACAAACTTTCTAAGTTCAAGTTCAATGGGTTGTTCCGGATCCTGATGTGCCCAGTTAATACGGGTTCCAACAATAATATCAATAAATCATGCTGAAGCAATAATTTAACGATCTCTTCCGGTGGAGAATCATCCAGGTGAGTGTCGCTATCATAATTTTCAAGAATTTCTTCTACTTTACCCAAAGTAAGAATTCCTTCCGATACCAGCTCAAATCCTTCCATACTGGCACTGGGTGGAAATGCATTTGCCTCTTTTGGGCGATGTTGGATTTCAACTTCAATATTTAATTCACGGGCAATAATTTCGGCTGTTGTACCGCCGCAAATAATTTTTTTACCATTGAAATTTCTAATTCTGCCCGCAAAATCAAAATCTTTAATTTTATAGAATGGTGGACCGGTAATTAGCATAAATTGTCGCGGCTCTCTGAAATAAATAACACCGCAGGTTGCATCATCTTTAACATTAAAATTATCATTCATTGCCGTTTGATTTATGATCTTTCGAGCCAGTTTTGTTGCCGAAATGTCGGGCATGCGGTTAATTTGGTTTTCTGCAAATGCTTCTATATTTTCAGTTCCCCAACCCATTGGGTAGCGGTTATTTCCCAATCCTGATTGTGGCACTCCATCCGACATAAAAATTAGTCTGTCTTCTATTCTGGCTGTAAATTCCCGGCATCGAAGCAATTTTCCAAGGTTTTCTTCACCCCTTATATTGAGTTCATATTCTTTGGGTTGATAAGGTTTTCCATTTCTTAAAATGAGAACAGGAGGATTGTCGTAATTAATAATTTTTACCAGGCCATCTGTTTCAATTTCAATAATCGTAAAAGTGGCGTAACTTTCTTTACCGTCACTGCTTTTCGGAAGTGCATTCATTATAATTCCAGCAGCAATCTCAGGCTTAGTATGAAACTGGGTGTATTTCAATGCCATTGCCGCGGTTAGTGTGGCCAAAACATTGGCTTTTATTCCATGCCCGATTCCATCACTTAAAACCAGGATTGTTCGGCCTTCTTCCCTGAAAATATTCGATTGAAAAACATCTCCGCAGGCAACTTCACCTTTTGGTTTTTTTTGCTGCACATCAATCTCCACATGGTAATCAGGATTATTCGTCATCATAACGATAGCTTTGAATGATTGAATTTAAAAGTTCCTCGGTTTCAGCAGCATTTTCGCCAAGTAACTGAGCTATTTTTTGAACGGTATCAATGTTTTGTTTATTGATTCGCTGAGCGCGGTTAATAATCTCATCGCGCACGAGCATTGGCGCCGACATGTCGCGGATAACAGCGCCAACTACATGATTTTTATATAAGGTAACCACCGAAACATGCAACAATTTATTTTGAAATTTCAAGTCGCGTTCCAGTAAATCTTCTCCTGATGACATAATGCCGGAAAGCATTTTAAAAATAATTTCGGGCACCAGAACACTAACATCTGCACCTTTTAAGCCGGGAATAGTTTCAAAAAGTTCAACCGTTTCTTCTCCCATTAATTTTGCAAAACTTTGGTTAGAGTCAATCACTTTAAATTGTTTATCCATCATCAGAATTCCAACATTAATTTTATGCATCATGTGCGAGGAAATCTCCATTGATTCCTGAGCTTTTTTCAGACTTACTTCAGTTTTTTTAAGTTCAGTAATGTCATTAATCGAACCAACAATACCAATTATATCTTTATTGTTATCCCTTATAACAGCTTTGTTCATAACTACATGATGAGTTGTTCCGTCAGTATGTCTTACCTTGGTTTCATAAACCTGTTCTTCTGGTTGGTTTAAAAGTTCTTTATCTCTTAAAGAATAAATATCCGCCATTTCTTTTGTGTGAATTTCATAAACCGATTTGCCAATAATCTGATCTTTAGGTCTGCCGGTAAATTTTTCATGCGCCTTATTACACATCAGGTAAACGCCTTTCAGGTCACGATAAAAAATGGGAGTTGGCAAAGCATCTATTATTTTCTGATAGAAATCAGGCGATTCATTTTCTCCCGATGAAGATGAATTTTTGTCGTAAATCATGAGCAGGTATTTTATCAGTTTTGAAGCCGAAAATTAGTGAAATTAGTAGGTTATTTCAACTCATTTTAAATCTTTTTAAAACATGCCTTAAATAACCTGAAAAGTTTCTCTCTGTTTGATGTAAATCCTATCTTTGTGCTTGTAAAAGAGTAATTTACTTACCTGTTTTTTGTGTTGTACAACATTTTTTTGAAACACTAATTTGTATCATAGTTTTAGAATTCAGGTAGATGTAGAATTGCACTTTTGATAAAAAAGCAACAATTACTAACCAATTTATTAGATGGCAAAAATTCATTCCATTTCCGAATTAAAGGAAATCAGGGAGAAGAGTAAATTTCTCGTTCATCCTGAGTTAAATCCTGAACCAATAGTACAAATTAAAGTTGGTCTGTCAACTTGCGGAATTGCTTCGGGTGCAAAGAATATTATGAGGGTGCTTGAAGAGGAATGTGAGCAGCAGGCTGTTGATGTTCAGATTAAACCTACAGGATGTTTGGGGTATTGCTATGCTGAACCAATGGTTGAGGTAATTCTGCCCGGTAAAACATCAAAAGTTTTTGGTTTCGTTGATAAAAGTAGAGCAAAAGAGATTGTTCAGCTTTATATTTTGCGAGGCGAGCTAGTGGAAGGAGAAATGAATATTTCATTTGCAACAATTGATTAATCACCAACAACTCGGATTATGACTGAAAAAGTGACTCAAATTAGAATCGCACTCAGGAATTGTGGATTTATTAACCCGGAAAGTATTGATGAATATATTGCGCGTGATGGTTACATGGCGCTTGGTAAGTGTTTGACAGAATTTACTCCCGGTGAAACCATTCAGGAAATAAAAGATTCTGGGCTGCGAGGTCGGGGTGGCGGAGGTTTTCCAACTGGCTTGAAATGGGAAATTACCCGAAAGTCGAAAGCTGACCAAAAATATGTGGTTTGTAATGCCGATGAAGGCGATCCGGGCGCTTTTATGGATCGTTCAATTTTGGAAGGCGATCCACATTCGGTTCTTGAAGCGATGGCAATTTGTGGTTATTGTATTGGAGCAGATAAGGGACTTATCTATATTAGAGCCGAATATCCATTGGCAATCAATCGATTAAAAACAGCAATAAAACAGGCTCGCGAGTATGGATTACTTGGCAGTGAAATATTCGGAACCGGTTTTAATTTTGATATTGAAATTCGTTATGGCGCCGGCGCATTTGTTTGTGGTGAAGAAACGGCATTAATTCATTCAATGGAAGGTTTGCGTGGAGAACCAACATTTAAGCCGCCTTTCCCATCAGTTTCAGGTTATATGCAAAAACCAACCAACGTTAATAATGTGGAAACATTTGCCAACATTCCGGTAATAATTAATAAAGGAGCCAGCTGGTTTAATAAAATTGGCACTGAAAAATCAAAAGGAACAAAAGTCTTTGCTTTGGCAGGAAAGATTAATAATGTAGGTTTGATTGAGGTTCCAATGGGAACTACTTTACGTGAAGTTGTTTATGAAATTGGAGGAGGTATTAAAGACGGGAAAGAATTTAAATCGGTTCAAACAGGCGGTCCATCAGGAGGTTGTTTAACTAAAGATTTT
Organism: uncultured Prolixibacteraceae bacterium; assembly: GCA_963849775.1. Classification (GTDB taxonomy): domain Bacteria; phylum Bacteroidota; class Bacteroidia; order Bacteroidales; family Prolixibacteraceae; genus Draconibacterium. The sequence goes on from CAWKIX010000003.1 coordinate 267,337, forward strand.
CTGGATACACCGATTGATTATGACAATTTAATTGCTGCCGGTTCCATGATGGGATCAGGCGGAATGATTGTGATGGATGAAGATGATTGCATGGTTTCCATTGCGAAATTCTATCTTGAATTTACGTTGGAAGAATCGTGTGGAAAGTGTGCCCCGTGTAGAATTGGTAATAAAAGGCTGCACGAAATTCTGGAGAAAATTACTCAAGGAAAAGGAACTTTTTCAGATATCGAAAGGCTTAAGGTTTTAAGCAATGTAATTAAAGACACATCGTTATGCGGACTTGGACAGTCATCGCCAAATCCAGTGCTTTCAACCATTTTGAATTTCGAGAGTGAATACCTGGCACATGTTAATCAAAGTAAGTGTCCCGCAGGGCAGTGTAAAGCTTTATTGAAATATCAAATTATAGAAGATATTTGCACCGGTTGCACACTTTGTTTTAGAAATTGCCCGGTGGGTGCAATAACCGGGGAACGCAGAATGCCACATTTTATCGACCAAACGCTGTGTATAAAATGTGGAGTATGTTTCGAGAAATGTAAGTTCAATGCAATCTCTTTAATTTAAAAATCAGAAATGGATACCATAAATCTAACCATTGATAATAAAACTGTTGTAGTAAAAAAAGGGACTACAATTTTAGAAGCGGCGTCCGGTATTGGAATTGATATTCCAACACTTTGCCACATGAAACTGGATGATTTAAATATAGAAAACAAGCCGGGCGGTTGCCGTATTTGTGTGGTAGAAGTTGATGGACGCCGGAATCTCGCGCCTGCCTGCTGCACCGAAGCCAACGAGGGAATGGTTGTAAACACGCATTCTATTCGTGCAATAAATGCAAGACGAACAGTATTGGAGCTGATACTTTCCGATCATCCATCGGATTGTCTGATTTGTGCCAAATCGGGTAACTGCGAGTTGCAGGATATGGCTCATCAATTGGGAATCCGGGAATTGCATTACGAAGGAGAACAGTCGCATTATCGTGAAGATACTTCTCCTGCAATAATTCGTGAAGTGGATAAGTGCATTATGTGCCGTCGTTGTGAAATGATGTGTAATGAAGTTCAGACAGTTGGTGTTTTATCAGCAATTAACCGTGGATTTAATTCCGTTGTATCACCAGCATTTGAAATGAACCTCGATCATTCGGTTTGCACCTATTGCGGACAGTGTGTGGCTGTTTGTCCAACCGGTGCTTTAACCGAAGTTGACGAAACAGGTAACGTAATTCGGGCGCTTTCTGATCCTTCAAAAACAGTGATTGTTCAAACGGCACCTGCCGTTCGTGCCGCACTTGGCGAAGAATTTGGTATGGAACCGGGTACTTTGGTTACAGGTAAACTGGCAACTGCATTACGACGATTGGGTTTTGATTTTGTTTTCGATACTGATTTTGCCGCCGATCTTACCATTATGGAAGAAGGAACAGAGTTGTTATCACGATTACAAAAACATTTGGAAGGTGATACCAATGTTAAACTACCGATTTTAACATCGTGCTGTCCGGCATGGGTGAAGTTTTTTGAACACCAGTTTCCTGAGATGAAAGACATTCCTTCAACGGCACGTTCGCCACAACAAATGTTTGGTTCTATTGCAAAAACCTATTTTGCCGATAAATTAAATATTAAAAGAGAAGATTTGGTAGTGGTTTCCATTATGCCTTGTGTGGCAAAAAAATACGAGCGGAGTCGTGATGAATTTAAAGTAAACGGAAATCCCGATGTAGATTATTCAATTACAACGCGTGAGTTAGCCGCATTAATTAAAATTTCAAATATCGATTTTAAAACATTGCCTAACGAAGATTTTGATCATCCAATGGGTGAATCGAGTGGAGCTGCAGTAATTTTTGGAACTACCGGTGGCGTTATTGAAGCTGCTGTTAGAACTGCTTACGAGTTACACACAAAAAAGGAACTACCGAAAATTGATTTCGAAGAATTGCGTGGAATGGAAGGAATTCGTAAAGCAACCATCGATTTTAACGGGTTGCAATTAAATATAGGAATTGCACATGGATTAGGAAATGCAAGAAAACTTTTGGAAGATATTCAGGCTGGGAAAAGCGAATTTCATGCCATAGAAATTATGAGTTGCCCTGGCGGTTGCATCGGCGGAGGTGGCCAACCTTATCACCACGGGAAAGCTGAAATTCTAAAAAAACGTCAGATGGCGATTTACCGGGAAGATAAAAACAAGATCATTCGCAAATCTCATGAGAATCCCTACATAAAAAAGCTGTATAAAGAATTTTTAGGAGAGCCAATGAGCGAAAAAGCGCATCATTTGTTGCATACCGAATATTTTGACCGCACGTAGGATGGCATTGCTTTTTTTATAGCTTTTTATTCCGGGATCGGCGCTTTCTAATCGCCGATATTAATTAAATGCGGTTGGAAACCCTGCCCGAATAATTTCACTCCGGCGGGGGCACGTCCCGGGTGTATCATAAATGGATTTCATCTTTTTTGAGTGATGGAATCCTTCAAGTGGATGCTATCCTTAATCACCTTTCTTACGAATTCTGTTATTAATAACAAAGCTAAGATCCTTCCTGTGCTGAATTAAATTAACGATAATCTTTTTTAATAATTAGATAAAATAGATAGGTAACATTGTATATTTGAGGTTCTTTAGGAGTGAACAACTATGTATAACTCCTTATGTTGAAAGTTTAAAGAAAATATGGCCGCACCGGAATTTATTATTGCATTAACTGATCACCGTTATTTTGGATATGTTTTTACCCCGTATCTGATCAACAAAAGTGCACAGTTTTATACAGTAAAAAGCCATGTAATGCCCCGCGACCTGGAAAACAGTTCCGATTATTCATTTCAGCCATGGGAGAAAGAACTGGTTAAAATCATCGATAAATACAGCGATGAGAAACTGATGCGAAAATTTTCACGCGCCGGAAGTGTTTCTGAGTTTTATTCCACATTAAAGTCAGGATATTTTCAGAAACAGGTTTCGCCATACATTGAAAAGTTGATGTTTCGGATTGCTGAAATACTGATGGTCAGTCCGGTACGATTGATTAATAAAGAATCAAAATATGCCAATTTATACGATGAAGATGAAATTGAAATCACACCTTTTTTTGCCCATCCTGTTTTTCATTTTCAACGCATTGAAACAGGCACTAAATATTCACTTAAAATACTTCACAATAAGAAAGAATTAGTGCTGAAAAGTGAGGGTGTCAAAGTAATCGCGAATGAACCTTGCATGCTTTTGTATCGCAGAAAGTTGGTGGTTTTTGAGAAGCTGGATGCTAAAAAATTAATGCCTTTTTTTGAGAAAGATTTTGTTGAAGTTCCACGCTCAATGGAGGAAAAATATTATGCCGGTTTTGTTCAGAATATTATTCGTGATTTTGAAGTAAAAGCGGAAGGATTTTCCATAAAAAATGATGATGTTGAGCGGGAAGCATTGTTCTCATTGGAAATGAATCTGCAGAATGAACCCGGATTTGTTCTTCAGTTTGTTTATGGAAACGAGCGTTTTTTACCAGGTTCGAAACGTAAGGTTGCCGTTAGTATGGAGAAGACTTCAGAAACGTTTGTTTTTCGAAAAACGGTTCGCGAGAAAGGTTGGGAAGAAGATGTTCATCGATTTTTGAATTCGCTGGGGTTGACGGAAAATAATGGTTTTTACTATCCGAAAGGAATTCAGCTTTTAAAAGAAAATGATGCCATGTACTTTATGGTAAACTGGCTTAACAAAAATAAACAAACATTATCATCAAAAAGTATTCGTGTAACCCAGGAAAGACTGGAAAAAAAATATTTTACCGGACAACAAACACTGGAGTTAAAAACTACCGAAAAAGGAGATTGGTTCGATATTTATGCACTGGTTCAGTTTGGTGAATTTAAAATTCCGTTTATAAAGCTAAAAAAATACATTTTAAATGATATTCGTGAATTTGAACTTCCAAATGGAGAAATTGCAGTTTTACCTGAAGAATGGTTTGTCCGCTATAAAGGTTTGCTTCCTTTCGCCAAAACAAAAGGTGATCATCTTCAGTTTGAAAAACATCATTTTTTATTGTTAAAAAACCAACTAAAAGGAACATCAATTTCGCTTCTTGACCGATTAACTGATCTTGAATTTTCAGCAAAAGATGAAACAGAACTTCCGAAGGATTTAAAAGCAAAGTTGAGAACCTACCAGCGTGAAGGTTATCACTGGATGTTTCAACTGCAAAAGAAAGAATTTGGCGGTTGTTTGGCCGATGACATGGGCTTGGGTAAGACCTTGCAAACGCTTGCTTTGCTGCTAAAACTAAAAAGAGACAAGAACGCAATTCATATCACTGATCCTTCTGCAGACTCAGGGCAACTGGATTTATTTAAAAGTGATGAAATTGTCGAAGAAATTCAAGCGGCAAGTTTGATTGTGTTACCCACATCATTGGTGCATAACTGGGAGAATGAGATAAGAAAATTTACGCCTTCTTTGAAAGTTTACTCTTATGTTGGTTTGCAAAGAAAAAAAGCGGTTGACATTTCAAAAATTGCACGTTTCTACGATATTATTCTAACTACTTATGGAACGGTGCGTAATGACATTGATTGATTGAAAAATACAACCTTTTTTTATGTGATTCTTGATGAAAGCCAATACATAAAAAATCCGTCATCAAAAACGTATCAGGCAGTTATGAAACTGCATTCAAAACACCGGCTTGTATTAACCGGCACACCCATTGAGAATTCGTTATCAGATCTTTGGTCGCAAATGAATTTTTTAAACTCCGGACTTTTAGGAAACCTGGCATTTTTTAAGCGATTTTTTATTACCCCAATTGAGAAACATGGAAGTGTAGAATCGCAGGAGAAATTGCAGTTAATGATCAGGCCATTTATTTTGCGCCGGAAAAAGGAGGAAGTAGCCAAAGATCTTCCGCCGCTAATGGAACAGATCCGTTTTTGTGAAATGACGGAGAAGCAACTTCAATTATATAATAAAGAAAAATCAATCATTAGAAATACAATTCTTGAAAGTATTGAAAAAGAAGGAATTCAAAAATCTTCGTTTGTAATTTTGCAGGGCCTTACTAAATTACGACAACTGGCTAATCACCCTCGTTTATTGGAACATGATAATGAAAATGAGTCAGGTAAAATGGAAGAGATTTTTGAAATGCTCGAAAATCTCGTGGCAGAAAATCATAAGGTTCTGATTTTTTCATCGTTTGTTACACATCTTAAATTATTGCAGGAAAAAATTGAAAGGTTCATGGAAATACAGCTGGCTAACCGGAAAAACCACAAAACGCAACAAGTTATCCAGCAGTTTCAGAACGATCCTGAAAATCGTATTTTTCTGATTTCGTTAAAAGCCGGTGGGGTAGGGTTTAACCTTACCAGCGCCGATTATGTTTTTATTATCGATCCATGGTGGAATCCGGCTGCCGAAAATCAGGCTATTAGCCGCGCCCACCGCATTGGTCAGGATAAACATGTTTTTGTTTACCGGTTTATTACTGAAAATTCAATCGAAGAAAAAATACAGCAATTGCAAAATCGAAAAAGTTCGCTGGTCGATAAATTTATTAATTCAAATAATCCGATCAAGGCAATTTCCAAAGAGGAAATTGTGGAGATGTTTAGGTAGTTGCAGGTTGCAGGTTACAGTTTGCAGGTTGTAGGATTACAAGTTACAAGTTACAAGTTACAAGTTACAGGTTACAGGTTACAAGTTACAGGTTTCATGCTATTGTTAAAAAGATACCATTTCTGCCAATTTCCAGCTTCCAACTTCCAACTTCCAACTTCCTTTCTTCCAACTTCTTACTGTTTCGTTCCATAATCCCAGTGTTCGGCAATTTTACCATTTTCAATCCTGAGCATATCAAACCACGTTGTTGTGTAGGTTTTTCCCGGGTTTTGGGGATCAGGTAATTCACGCTTAAAAGCCAGCACCACAAAATCACCTTCGGCAACCATATTCACCAGATCATCGATTTCAGGTTTTACAGGTAGCGCTTCAAACCGGCCAAAAAAATCGGTAAATGGCTTACGTCCTGTTGCAACCATCGGATTGTGCTGAATGTAATCTTCGGCCATATATTTGGAGCCAGTTCCATGTTATGTGCCTGAAAAACTTCGCGCCAAAAATCAAATACAAGTTTTTTATTCGCTGCCAGTTTTGG
>CAWKIX010000004.1:0-165779 GCA_963849775.1 uncultured Prolixibacteraceae bacterium
GGCGCCATCTCGCCCTCACCACCGCCATCTGGCTTCTGGTCACCGGCGCCACGCTGGAGATGGCGCTCACCGACCTGTCGGTCCCGGCGCCTTCACCGCGACCATCTCCCTGGTGAAGGGCGCCGGCCTGTTGCTGGCCGGAATGGCGGCGCTGCGCTACGGCCTGCGCCTCGATCTGTTCAATCCGGCGCTCGCCTGGATCGCCATGTTCGTGGCGGGTCTGGCGCACGGGCTGTGGCCCGATCTGTCCGCCGGGGACAGCCTGCGGTCGCTGATCGGCTCCATCGCTCCCTTCGCGTTCGGTTTCAGCCGCCTGTCACCCGACTGGGCCCAGCGCGTGATCCGCACCACCCGCTGGGCGCCGCTGCCCGGCGTGGCCGCCGGCGCGGTCTTGGCCGCCATCGGGCTGCATCCGTTGTTCGTCGAATCCGGCGGCGCGCGGCTGGCGGCGCTGAGCCACCCGGCCTTTCTTGCCGGCGTCTGCCAGGCCGGGGTCTATGCCGTCTCATCGAGTTCTACCGCTCCGGCCGCCGCGCCGAACTTGTCCTGCTGGCCGTGAACCTCGGCCTGCTGCTGCTGACCGGCGCACGCGCTCCGCTCGCCTGCACCTCAGTTGTGGTCGTGCTGACCCTTGCCTGCGTGCGATCCCCCGCGGTGCCGGCGCACCGCCGCCGGCTGCTGCTGCTGGTCGGAGCCGCCACCATGCCGCTGCTGGCCGCGCTGACCTTCGGCCTGCTGCCGGCCGACACGTCCGGCCTGCGCGCCTTCCACATCGTCGCGACGGACTGGGACAACCACAGTGGCCGACAGATGCTGTGGCCCGACTTCGAGGCAGCGGCCGCGGAATTGCCCTGGTTCGGTTGGGGCGTTGGCGCGGGCAACACCATTATCCCGCCGGACAGCGATGTGGTTTCGGTGATGCACACCTGGGCAGCCCATAACGAATACCTGCGTGTCGCCGTGGAAGGCGGCCAGCTGGGCCGGGCGCTGCTGATCCTGTCGCTGCTGCTGTGGGTGCGCGGTCATACCGCCCGCCTGTGCCAGCATGAGAGATACATCCTCCGCCTGGTGTTCCTGGGCATGGCCGTCCATGCCGCGACCGACAACCTGCTGATCTCCACCCCGGCCTGCGTGCTGTTCGCCTTCGCCACCGCGGTATTTGCCCGAGGCCGTCTGGAAGGCGAAAAGACCGGTCGAACCTTGGGAGCCGGGGCGTGACCCTTGAACAGCTGCGCATCTTCGTCGCGGTGGCAGAGCGCCAGCACGTCACCCAGGCGGCGCGCGCGCTGAACCTGGCGCAGTCCGCCGCCAGCGCCGCCATCGCCGCGCTGGAGGCGCAGCATGGCACGCGCCTGTTCCACCGCGTCGGCCGCGGCATCGAGCTGACCGAGGCCGGGCGCGTGTTCCTGCCGGAAGCAAGCGCCGTGCTGGCCCGCGCCGAGGCGGCGGAACTCGCGCTGGCCGAACTGGCCGGGCTGCAGCGCGGCCGGCTGCGGGTGGAGGCCAGCCAGACCATCGCCAGCCACTGGTTGCCGCATCATCTGGTGGCGTTCCGCCGCCGCTATCCCGGCATCGAGATCCGCATGGAAATCGGCAACACGGCCCAGGTTGCCGCGGCGGTGATCGATGGTGCGGTGGAGCTCGGCTTCGTGGAGGGGACGGTGCAGGACCCGCGGCTGCTCGCCACCCAGGTTGCGACCGACCGGCTGGTCCTGGTGGTCGGCGCAGAGCATCCGTGGGCTCAGCGCGGCGAGATCGCGCCGGAAGAGCTGGCGTCCACCGGCTGGGTGCTGCGTGAACCGGGCTCCGGCACCCGTGCCGCGTTCGAGGCGCTGCTGGAACACCACGGCCTGGCTTTGCCGTCAGTCCAGGTGGCAATGGAGCTGCCCTCCAACGAAGCGGTCTGCGCGGCGGTGGAGGCGGGGGGAGGGGCCACCGTGATTTCCGCCTCGGTCGCAGCGGCCGGCCTGGAAGCCGGGTTGCTGCACCTGGTCCGCTTCGCCGTGCCGGAGCGGGCGTTCCAGGCGCTGCGCCATCGCGACCGACCGCGGAGCAATGCCGCCGCCGCGCTGCTGGACATGGTCGCCGGGGTCAGCCGATCCCGACCAGCCGGATCAAGCCCAGGCTGATGGCACCGATCAGCAGCAACGACGCCGTCACCGCCGAGGCCACGCGGACGCCGGCCCGGGCGACGGTGCGCACATCCACGCCCAGCCCGAGTGCCGCCATCGAGATCACGGTCAACACTCCCGCCGTCCCGGACAATGGGCCCAATATCGCGATCGGTAGCAGGTCCAGCGACCGCAACGCCGCCATCGCCAGGAAGCCGATGATGAACCAGGGCACCAGCCGGTGCAGCTTGCGCGGCACCGCAGCACCGGAGCTGCGCGCCTCGCGGCCGGCGGCCAGCGAGAGCGCCAGCACCACCGGTCCCAGCATCAGCACGCGCATCAACTTGACCAGCGTGCCGATCTGCACGCTGACCGCCGCGACCGGCGCCGTGGCAGCCAGCACTTGCGGCACGGCATACACGGTCAACCCGGCCAGCACCCCGAACTGCGCGGCGGAGAGGTGCACTAGCGGCACCAGCAGCGGCAGCACCAGGACGACCACGACGCCGAGCACGGCGGTGAAAGCGATGGAACTGGCGATGTCGTGGCTTTCGGCACCGATCACTGGGGCGACGGCGGCGATCGCCGAGTTGCCGCAGATTGCGTTGCCGCAGGCCACCAGCACCGCCATGCGGTGGGGTAGGCGCAAGACACGGCCAATGGCGTAGCCGGCGCTCAGCGCCAGCGCGACGACTGCGGGAATGCCGATCAACAGTCCCGGCCCAATCGCCGCTACGGTCTGCGCGCTGACCGAAGCTCCCAGCAGCACCACCGCTACCTCCAGCACTGGCTTGGCGGCGAAGTGGATTCCGGGCGTCCAGCGCCGGCCCGGCGCCCAGGCCGTCCGCACCACTGTGCCGAGCAGGATGGCGAGCACCAGGGCCTCGACCCAGGCGCGGCCGAGCAGCCGGATTTCCACGCCTTGCAGCAGGTCGGCGGCCAGCGTCACGCCCACCGCGAGCAGCAGGCCGGGCAACAGGCGGGAGATTGCGGCGGAGGCGTCTCGTGCGATTGGTAACGCACGAGACGCGGGATGCGCCGGTGGGGCAAAAATGTCGGACACGATCGGACCTCGCATGCGGTTGGACGCGCTGGGTCCGAACTGGCGCGTTGCTGACGATCAATCCAACGCATTCGATCATTGGAATTGATCGGGAATTCAGATTGGATCGTGCTGCAATGCAGCATATGACGGCAGCCTCTGTTACCATCGGCTCGAGCGACCACTTTGAGGGTTTCGAGGCAGGGGAGCAGGATGTCCAGGATCATTCCCGTCGAGGTGTTCGACTGCGTCGTGTTCGGCGCCACCGGCGACCTCACGCTGCGCAAGCTGCTGCCGGCGCTGTACTACCGGTTCCGCGACGGGCAAATGCCGCCCGACTCTCGGGTGATCGGCGCGGCGCGATCGGACCTCGGCGAGGCCGGCTTCCGCGACCGCGCGCGCGGCGCGCTGGAAGAGCACGTTTCTCCCGCCGATCTGGAACCGGACACGGTGGAGCGGTTCTGCGCGCAACTGCATTACGCGCAGCTGGACGCCTCCCGGTCCGGCGAGCATTGGGCGGTCTTGCAGGCGCTGCTCGATCCGGCGCGGGTGCGCGTCTTCTACCTCGCCACGTCGCCGGACCTGTACGGCGCGATCTGTCGCAACCTCGGCAGCGCCGGCCTGGTCACGCCCGCAGTCCCGCGTCGTGCTGGAAAAGCCGATCGGTCACGATCTGGAATTCGCGCGGCGGATCAACGACGAGGTCGGCGCGGTCTTCGAGGAGGCGCAGATCTTCCGCATCGACCACTTCCTCGGCAAGGAAACTGTGCAGAACCTGCTGGCGTTGCGCTTCGCCAACACGATCTTCGAACGGCTGTGGTCGGCGGACGACATCGACCACGTGCAGATCACGGTGTCGGAAACCGTGGGGTTGGAAGGACGGGCGGGTTACTACGACCGCGCGGGCGCGTTGCGCGACATGGTGCAGAACCACCTGCTGCAGTTGTTGTGCCTGATCGCGATGGAGCCGCCGCTGTCGCTCGATGCCGACCGGGTGCGCGACGAGAAGCTGAAGGTGCTGCGCGCGCTACGCCCGCTCGCGCCGCACGACGCGGCGGGTCTGACCGTGCGCGGCCAGTATGCCCAGGGGGCGATCGACGGCAAACCGGTGCCAAGCTACGTGGCGGACCTGGGCAATGGCAGCATCCAGCCCGACGGAAACCTTCGTGGCGCTGAAGGCCGAGGTGTTGACCTGGCGCTGGGCGACGGTGCCGTTCTACCTGCGCACCGGCAAGCGGCTGCCGCAGAAGGTGTCGGAGATCGTGGTGCAGTTCCGTGCGCTGCCCTTCTCGATCTTTCCACCGGATGCGGCGGAGTGGCGGCCGAACCGGCTGATCATCCGGTTGCAGCCGGAGGAGGGGATGCGGCTGGAGATAATGACCAAGGATCCTGGCCCGGGCGGGTTGCGGCTGAGCCCCACGGGCCTGGACATTCGGTTCGACAGCACATTCGGTGTGCGGTTTCCGGATGCCTATGAGCGGCTGTTGATGGACACGGTGCGCGGTAATCCGACGCGTTCATGCGCCGTGACGAGGTGGAGGCGGCCTGGGCGTGGGTCGAACCGATCCTGCAGGCCTGGGACAGGCCGGCCCGACCAGCCGCGGCTCTATTCGGCGGGAAGCTGGGGGCCGACCGCCGCGATCGCGCTGATCGAGCGCGATGGGCGGACCTGGCATGAGGAGCTTGGGTAGAGTTGCGATTTGGAATTACCGACTGGTACTGCGATTTGGAATTCACGATCGGAATGATGCGGCGGGCTGAGCGAGGGCATTGGCACCCCGTCATGGCGGGCGCAGGCCCATGGGCGCTAACTTAAGCCGGCGTCCGGCCGTACAGCGTCGTGGCGGGCGCAGGCCCGCCACCCACGACTGGCTGTGGGAGACTCCCAGAGCCGCTTGCGGCCACGAAATTCCCCCAACAAGTCGTGGGTGACGGCCTTCGCCCGCCAGGGCGTGTACCAACGCCATCGCCGCGTACAACCTCATCGCTCAGCCCGCCGCTCCGCCGGCGCGGAAGCGCGCGTTGTCAGGCCTGCCTGGGGGCATGTTAGCTGCGTCCGGCAACAGCATGCCCGTGGACCGATGCCTCACCAGTTCCCCTCGCCGCCGTCACGACCGCTGGTTGGAGCATTACCCTCTCCGGGCGCGGTGTTCGAATTCGGCCCCGTGACAGTTACCGAGCAGTCGATCATCGACTTCGCCCGCCAGTACGATCCACAGCAGATGCATGTCGATCCGCAATGGGCAGCGCAGGGTCCGTTCGGCGAGGTGATCGCCAGCGGCTGGCAGACCGTTGCGCTGACGATGCGGCTGTTGGTCGATCACTACCTGCCGACGGGCGGCCTCGCTTCGCCCGGCATCGACGAACTGCGCTGGCCAAACCCGGTGCGCCCCGGCGATACGCTTGCGGGTCCGGGTCACCATGCAGGAGGCTCGGGCGTCGCGTTCCAAGCCCGATCGCGGCATGGTGCGAGCTTCGTCGAGGTGCTGAACCAACGCGATGAACCGGTGCTGACGATGAAGCCCATGTAACCACAGCCGTGAAACCTTGATGGATATTATCGATGACCGGCACAACAAAACTTCAACAATTGTTGTATCACAAATACCCGTTTCGGTTTGGTATGACATTATCGGTGAAGGTACTATCGCAGATGCAATCCTCGATAGAATTGTGAACTCATCTCACCGTATTGACCTAAAAGGTGAATCGTTAAGAAAAGGAATTTTGAAGAATGAAGATTAATTTTTTTGTATAATTGCAATGTCTCTCAAAGTGGCACCGTTTCAACCGAAAAAGGTGGCATGGTCTGACCGAAATAGCCATATTTGTGAACAGTTTGATATATTTTCACTTTTCCGAACTGATTTTTTAATTAAAATCAAAATTATTTTTTGATAAGCCTTCTTACTCTAATAAACTGATAATACTCTTTACCTAGAAATAAAGTATCCACGGTTGTAATATAATTATTTTTAAAATAAGTATCTACTAACTCGTTGGTTACCTTTTCTTTGCTGGTAAAGCCAAGGTCAGTGCCATTGATAAATAATAACGAATTTGATTTCTCTTCAACCATTTGTATGTATTGTTTAAGTTCTGTAGTGTCTTTTAAATCTACATCGTAGTATGATAAATCAAATTTCAATTTTGGCAGAGGATGTAAGTTATTAATCCCATCATAATAAAATCCAAAAGGCAGAGCAATTGTTTTAGCGTAAAAGAATATCGGTTCATCTGGCTGCTCAATCCGTTCAACATAATTAGCAATTAATTTTGAGTTATAAGTTTTTATATAGGGTGGTTGATATGTTTCAATAAGAATAAAAATGAAAAATGCAGCAATTAAACCATAAATAACAGTGCTAAATGTTCTGCCATAGGCATTTATCGTAATATAAATTAATGCAATAAATGGGAATACAGCAGCCAGATACCTGATGTTAAAATAAATATTTGTAACATAAAATACGGACGAAAAAGTTAAAAATAAAATTACAATAGAAATCATAATTTCGATGATTCGCCAATGTTCTTTTTGTGTGTCAAATATTCTCTTTTTCGATAATTTTAGTATTGCTAAGAAAATTAGTATGCCCAGCAAAAGTCTGCCAATCCAACGTCCGTATCTTCCAAATGGGATATAGCTTAAGTCCATTAATAATTCCTCAGCTGCAAAATAAATTTGATGAATTACTGCACTTAAAGAATTATTAGTTCCAATATTCTGATGAATTGAAGCCTCCTTTCCAATAAAAAGTAGATTAGGAAGAAATAGTAAAGCAATAGGAATAGCCATTCCGCAAAATCGGAAAAAAGTACGCCAACCCTTTGATATTAAAAGAATAACTGAAAAAGTAACTACTACAAAAACAAAGAAATATTGAGTGTATGTGCCAATAATACAAACCAGAACAAAAATTAGTTTGTATTTAAAATCGTTTTTATAATAATATATTCGATAGAATAGATAGATTGAAACCATGGAGAGAAATATCAAAAGTGAATATGTTCTGATTTCCACCGATGCCCAAACTACAAATGGATTTAAAAGGAATAAAACAATTACCCAGCGCGAATAAATCTTTTTGAAAATTATCTTTAATGTACTATTCAACAAGAAAGCAGCCAATAAAGTAAATACGATGGATAATAGCCGTGCAAAAAATATTTCACTGCTAATTTTTCTCCATATGGTTAAAACAACAAAATAAACAGGTGGCTGCCCTTCAAAATTGTATGAAAGATGAATAACTTTCAAAAGACTATTGGAAGTAGTTGTCAATGAATAGGCTTCATCATTCCAAATTACAAGTTTCACTGAAAGAATAATTAAGCCTATAATGTAAAATAGTAAGAATAGATAGAAAGGATATTGACTTAATATCTCACTCTTTACTTTTTTACTAAAATTTTGATCGTTAAAAATATTCATGAGTTTGTCGGTTATATTAGTTTCTTATCAAAATAAATTCCTGATAATTGGCAATTTTAGATGTGTTTTGCGATATTTTTCTTTACTGTTGTTCCTAAATGAAAAAGTTCCTCAAAGTACCTTTTACTCTGAAGAGAAAGAAACCCAAGGGACAAGAATTGTATAGACGCGAGAAAAGTAATTCCTCCAACCAAAAACGATTGTGGGTTTTTGTCAAATTGTTTTGCTAAACTTATCGAAAAAGAACAGGCTATTCCTCCTGTCGAAAGGCATTGTTTTAAGTCGACTATTGTATCTACGAATAACCAGATGATTTGGTACATTGACAGAATCATTAAGATACTTCCAATGGCAATAAAAAACATGTACGGTCTGAAAATGAAGGCAGACATTATTCCGGAAAAGAATCCTCTTATTACGCGAATGCTTGAGGTTCTTTTAGTCAAAAATTTATTCTGTTCTGTCCAGTCGAGGTGTGCAGGTATTTCCACTATTCTTGCCCTCAAGATCATTGCCTTATACATTATCTCAGGATTTATTTCATAATCTTTCGTTTTCAGATTCACATTTTTAATAAAATTAGTCCTGTAAGCCCTTACCATTCCGGTAAAAGTATAATATTTATCCTGGGCTGCTACCCTCATAAACCGGTTGACCCATTTGCTCATCATTTTACGACCAAAAGGAACAGAGGTAACCTTGCCTCCTTTCATATATGGGGAGGCAACAACTATATCGCATGATGTTTCAATCATTTTATCAACCATCAAACCAATGTATTCTACTGAATAGCTAAGATCCACGTCCAGTACCACTATTATTTCCCCTTTAGAATTACAGAATCCTGTTTGTAATGCATTGCCCAAATTTAAATTAACCGGGTGATGAATTACCCTTAGCTGACTATACTTATCGGCTATTTTATCCGCAATATCTGGTGTATTATCAGAACTACCATCATCAATTATAACGATTTCCCAATCATATTTATGACTATTCTTTTTTAAATACGCTATGATTGTATTTAAGTTCTTTTGCAGAATTGCTTCTTCATTATAACAGGGTAAAACAATGCTAATATAAACTTTACTTATGGGATCCATTTGGCTATTATATTTAGGTTTTATATCGAATATAAAATGAGTATGCTAACTTTTTCTAAGCTTATAATGAGTATAAATAGGAAAATATTTTCCTATGAGCGGTAACATAAACCCTTTTTCCTCTATAATGAAATTTTTTTCCAGTCTTTTATTCACATACATCCTGGAATCTCCAAATTCTTCTTCTGCAGTTTTATCCGCATATAATGAAACTATAAAATCAAGAATTTTGCTGTGCATGGGGCAAATTGTAACAAAAACCCCATCTTTTTTAAGTATTCTTTTTATTTCCACAATGGCTTTCTGAAGGTCATCTACAAATTCAAGGACACTTACCCCTACTATTGCATCAAAATAATTATCCGGATAATCTGTTTTTTCTATACTTTGAGATTTTATTTCATAATTTTTTACCTCATAATGATCTAAAAGATTGTTTATTTTATTCTTGTGTGGGTGTATATCGCATGCATACAGATTGTCGCAATGTCGGGCAAGTTCAGGAAGTAAAATTCCACTTCCCGTACCTATTTCAAGCAAACGAGGATATTTTTTATCACCAAGTAATTTTATTATTGTTTTAAACCGATATAACTGAACATATTTGATAGGAAATTTATAATTCCATTCATAATAATCTACTTCATTGGTGCGGCTTAGATACGTTTTATTGGGAATGATAATCTTCATAATATCTTTTTTGTTCCAAACAATAATAGGTACGAAAGGTTGTATCTTATTGTTTTTTTAGTTGGTTAATTACTTGGTCATAATAATCTATTACAGATTATATTAATGTGAATTACTTTTAATTAGTATTTATATTAATTAAAAATAGTATCATTTTTTATGAATTCAAATAAGTAATCAGCAATTACACTGTGTCCTTTTTTATTCCAATGCCATGATTTCTCAAAATATACAGGTTGTTCCGGATATTTGCGTAGAATAAATTTAGAATCCAGATAAGTAATATCATTACCGTTGCAAAGATTATGTAAAATGTGTAAGGGTAAATCGAAATCGAATTTAGTAGTATCATTCAAATTTACGGTATGGGGGAAATAGGTAATGTACTTCGGTTCTGATACCTCTATTTGTCCCGGAACGCCGAGAACGATATATTCAGACTTGTTTTTTTTACATAAATCATTCATTTCAAGAAGAAAATTATTCATTTTGGTAACAACTGAGTCGCTGTATAATGATGAGTTTTTTTCATAGAGATATAAAAGCGATTTATTATAGTTAAAATCATCATTGTTTCCAGAAATATTCTTAAAAAATAAAGAAAGATGATTTGTAAATTGAAAATCTCCCAATGCATTTAGTTTTTCTCTCAATCTTTTTTCTTTCCTATTTTTTTCTATTAATCCAATATTTTCCAGTCTTACTTTCCGGCTAATATTAATTTCCAGAAACTCGTTTATAAATAATTGATTAATTACGATATCGGGTTTAATTGTATTAATGTATTTTTCTAATTGGGCATATTCTTCATTCGGCCCATAACCTGTAACACCAGCATTTATGACATGAATTTTTTTTTCGGGAAATTGAGCCCTTAATTTGTTTTCTAAAATTGCGGGATAAGAAAAATTATAGTTCATTCCTTCTGGCATTGAAAAGGCATCTCCAACTACCATTATGTACAATTCGTTCAAATCTTTATTTGGAAAATTGATTTCTGGTGATGTAAAACCCATTGAATTGGTCTTAACGAAATAGTTATAATTGTTGTACCTTAAATGAGTTAATTTGTTTGGAATCAATGAATAAACGGTTTCGCTATCAATTTTTAATGCAGGCAATTCTCCCCATGATTCTGTTTCAACGGGTTTGTATTTCATTAAATAAAATTCAATAGAACCAAAACCTAAAATCAAAACAGAAATAACAATTAACAATGCTGTCCTGTGATTTATTTTTTTGAGCATTAGGAAAAGCACATACGAAACTAATATTAAAAGCCCGAACAGAGATAACCATGTTCCGCGAAAAATCAATACTAAAAAGGAGATTATCAAAGCAATATCGAAATATCTATATATTCCGGATTTTAGGTGTGGAGTTGCAAATAGGCGATAAAATGATAAATATGAGAACAAAAACAGGTATGACAAGAATATTATTTTTGAATGTCCGAAAATACCCAGCAGGTAAACGAAACTTAAAAATGAAACTCCTGCAATTAATATTATGCTAAGAATTGTACCAATTTTACTTCTAATAAAAGTTACTATTGACGAATATCCTGTTATTATATAAGGAAGAGTTTTATTTACCAATTTTTCGATTAGATAACCTGCAACAAAAGATGCTATTATAATAACGACTAAAGCTACTGTTTTTGAATATCCTGTAAGAACAGAACTGTAATACCTCATGAATGACTGATGAATCAGGAATGCACTAAAGGAATTTCTTCCGATCCAAAGAATAGGTGCTTCCATTGTTTTAGAACCTCTGAAAATAAGTTCATAAGCCGAATAAAAAATTCCTGAAAGACCAATTGTAATTAGAAAATTGGAAAAAATACTACCAAAATAGGTCCATGAAGCAATAAATCCGACAATGTAAATGAAAACAGAAAATGCAGAAAACTTAATTTTATCGTTTAAAATTTGGGTAAGTCGGAAGTTTTTAGTTTGAATTAAAAAGCCCACAAACATTCCAAATGTAAATTCAAAAAGTCTTGTTCCAGCAAATAATCCTGTCATCCATTTTTCCAAATCCACGCCAAATGTATATCCCAAAACACCAGATGTTCTGGATATTAGAGTAATAACTAAGGTTAGGATTAAAAAATATTTGGGTCCGTACTTCTTTAGAATATTAAAAAGAAGCGGAAAGACAATGTAGAATTGAATGATTAACCAAATGAACCACCAGGAAGGATTTAGATACCAAAATAATGAATCAGTAAAACGCAAGCCTAACATACTTTGTATTGCCGATTTGGGATTTATATTCCAATGAAAATATAAAACAGCAACTACAATTGTTATCAGGTGAATGGTAATATATAAAGGATAAATTCTTAATGCTCTTTTTTTATAAAAATCAATTTTATTAAATGGTTTATTAAATGCAGATATGGTTAATGTTAAGCCACTTACCAAAATAAATATCCCTGGTCCCATATCTCCAAGCCATCCTAAAAATTGAATCAATCGAAGAATAATTGATCCATCTTTTGGGAATAAGTTACTCATCCTTTCAGCAAAAGGAAGCCAACTTTCAGACGGATTTGAGAACCAGGGATATGATCGGAAAGATTCAACAGCGTGATTCAATAAAATCCCTATAATGGCAAAAGCCTTTAACGAATCAATCCAATCTAAGCGTTCAATTTTTTTTTCGATTTTGCCCAACTGAAATAGTTTTAATGAACAGGAGATAAAACTTTTAAAAATAAAAGTTTACAGAATACGTCATTAGAATGCTCAATATCCGGAGATTTAAATTTTTCTAAATGTATTTAAACCGGAGTGGAAAAATAATTTAAGAATAGACTTTTGAACCTAATATAATATTGTAAATTGTTGAATACATTAAGCTGTTTTTAATTCCAACCAAAAAGAAAAATAGTGATGATTATTAGATTGTATCTCAGATATTATGAACTCACATTAAAGTACCTAATAGAGTAATGTCTAGTAATCAAAATTAATATGAAATTCTTTGTAATTAGAAGAGAGATAATCAAGTAACGCTTTTATAAAAATTATAACACCAAATATTTCCAAGCTTTCCTGAATACTGCAAGTTAACGCTACCATCAAATTATCTTCACCCAATTTATATACAACGATACCTTCAATTAACTCAAATCCAATGGCACCGCCGACAAAAATTACGGCAGCAATAAAAAATAACATTCTTGTTTTACGAGGAAGATTATACCAAAATCTGAAAAAAATAAATCCCAAAATAAATACAATAATACCAAATGGAATAACCCATGTTAACCACTCTAAATTGAAAATACCCAAATCATCACCTTCAAGAATTTTGTGCATTATTGGCCTGACATATCTCTCATGGATCATAAACATTTCGTCAAACATCATATACAAAAATCCTAAAGACAAAGTAGCCCAGTAAAACCTGTCTTTTTCTTTTCTTTTCTGAAAATAGATAATTGCCAGTAAAAGTGAAGAAAATAAGAGTATTAAACCGGAGAAAAATGTGGATAAATTAAGTTCTTCATCTAAATTCAAAAAAGGAATAAGACCAAATAGCGAGTGATGCTCAGTGGTATAATTAATGACTTGAGTTACTATACCAAGGATAATCAGAAAACTTGCTATAAAAGTTAAATACCTGACAATTAATTTTGGTTTAATTCGTATCTTATTCATTTTGTGATCATTTTGTAACTTTGCTTTAATGCCAAATGCATACTTTAGTAAAGTATTAAAATTAATATCTTATTGAGAATGGCAAATATGGTTGAAATAGGAAATTGAATAAAGGAATGTGTTATTGTATTTTGTAGAGCGATAAAATGTACCTGTAACTGGTTCTCACAAAATAAAAAAACCAACATAATATACCGATAAACTTTGTCCCATCTTCTAAAATGTGTGGTTGTGGTAATTTTATACCGAAATAGTAAAAACTTTCACTAAAGAATCCTGACATTCCAAAAAAAACGAAGGCTGCTATAAACAGAATATAGTCGGTTTTTAATATAAGATTAAAATAAAAATAAAAGATCAGGATTACTGATATTCCATAAATAAAATAGAATATTGAATCATGTAAGTTTAAATAGACAGGAATTACGTAATCGTGAAATAAAAACATGTCGTCAATTAGCATTAATAAGGTTAATCCTCCTGAAAATAAAAGGAATCCTGATTGTTTTTTATCCTGATCCAGAATAGTTGATAGTTTATATGATAGAAAAAGAACAGCAACCGTAAACGCCCAGATTAAAATGCCAGTATTTGATAACATTCCAATATATGGCGGGGCATTATGAATTCCATTTACATCACGGGACAGTAACCCAAAATAAGTATCTGTTAAATATGAAAATGCAATTAAAATAAGCAATAACATTATTCCGGGAAAGAATAATTTAAACAAAGTAATTAATGCGTTTTTCTTGAGGAGGTTTTTAAATGTAATTATTTCCATAAGATGATTATTCTGATTATTTATCTGTCCTTTAGAATGTTAGCTACATATTAATGAGAGATAAATATAAGAAAAATAATGGGGGAATTAAATATTAAATGAGTTTCGTTGGATTAAACCAAATAAATCGAATATTTTTTTTTGCTGAGATAGCATCAGAAGGTCATACTAATCAAATTTTAACAGGTAAAGATTTAAGGTTGCTATTACTGAATGATTTGAAATAAACCGACATATTTTCGAGATTATATTTTTTTTGAATGGTGCCAATAACCATCTTAAATACCTTTACCTTTTGCTTACTATTAACGTTCATTCCCGGGAAAAAAGCGAGCTGTGTTATCTGGTCTCCTCCAATGAGGTCCAAAGGGTGCAGTAAGAAACTAATAGGAGTTTTCGTTAACTTGCAAAGAAATAGAGCGATATTAAGATATATTTTCATCAGCGGCATTGAAATATTACCCAGATAAATTAAATAACTTAAGTGAAATGGCAATTTAAAAATTGGCATGGTGGTAACCGGGATTTCCATTATTTTTTTCCCATTATCTAAATCCCAATTATAAGGTTGAAGTTTGCGAAATCCTTCACTAAATTTACCAAACAGTTCTTTTCTCGATTTCTTTTCTTCTTTCGATAAATCAGATTTTGCAAAATAATATGCACGGGCAAGTGGTCCCAGATATGTTGGTAGGGTCGAGGCATCATAAAAATATCCTCGGCTTTCCAAAACCTTTAGCAAATCGATACTCCAGCTAAAACCAGGGCCCCTAAATCCGTTGGGTCGGTGCCCAGTGGCATCAAAAATTGCATTTTCAGCAGCTATTATTTCTTTTTCAATTTTTTCGAAACTATAGGTTTGAAGCCATGACTCATGATGGTAGGAATGATTTCCAACCTCATGCCCGCGGTCGGTAATCATTCTTAAATATTTCTTGTTCTCCTCATTTTCCGTGTCTTTCCCAACAATAAAAAAAGTAATTTTAAGGTCTAATTCATCAAGTACTTTAAGAATGTGTGGTATAAAAATATCAAAATAAGAAGGATAACTGTCCCAACCCTCATCACCATGAATTTTCATATAAGACCACTGGTTATCTAAGTCAAGTGAAATTCCTGCAATTGGTTTTTTCCTGGCCATATTAGTTTAGTATTTCGGCAAGTTTAGTTTCTGCAACCTGAATTGTTTCATTAACATTAAGAGTACCGTTAATAATTTGTGCTGAATTAATAATGTAAAAATTTTCGACTGCTGTTTTAACCGGAGGAAGATTTTCCGAATATCCAATTGTCGGGAGGCTAAAAACATTCCTGGCTCTTGAAACTCCACAGAATACAATGTTTTCACGATTTATTGATGGATACATTCTTAAAAATTCTTTCAGAAACGATTCACTGATTCTTTCATCAGATTCGTTGAACATGGGATCATCTGAATTCACATATTTAGGCAAATAAATGAGATGGTGACCTTTAATTTGC
Organism: uncultured Prolixibacteraceae bacterium; assembly: GCA_963849775.1. Classification (GTDB taxonomy): domain Bacteria; phylum Bacteroidota; class Bacteroidia; order Bacteroidales; family Prolixibacteraceae; genus Draconibacterium. The sequence continues at coordinate 15,322 of CAWKIX010000004.1, forward strand.
TCTTGATTTATTAAAGCTGTCATTTCAATGATTCCGGTAAATGGGGTATCATTTTCAGTAATATTGGTTACATAGTAAGGTGAAATTTTTTTGTTCAGTAGCAGGGTAGGACAAATAACACCCAAATACTTTATACCTATATGTTTCTGATGTTCTTCTTCGCTAATATCCGGCGATAGTTTAGCTGAAATATGCGATGGAAGTGTAGAAATCACTTTATCATGAATTGCAGAAGGTTTTTCCGCAAATGCCATTTCAATTTTCCCTGAATCTGTTTTTTTTAGTGAAGTGACCATCGAATTATATTCGAATTTAACTTCCGCATTCTTTAAAAAATCAACAAATGAAGTATTGATCTTTTCATAGCCACCATTTACATACCCAAACATTTCCTTTTTCAAGCCACTTCTTCGGGCAGCATACATACGTTGTATTGTTGACCATATAAATGATGCCGACGTATTCTTATAATTGTCACCCAATTTGGCCTTTAACAGAGGTAACCAAATTTTGGTAAATACACGCTTGCCAGACCATTTCGTTAGCCACTTTTCCACATGTATTCTTTCCATTGCTCTCCAGTTTCTTATTCTTGAAGCCACAAATATGGTGAGGCCAAGTCTGAATTTATCAATCAGATTAATAGGTGGAAATTTAAAAAATTCAATCAGATTTGACATGGAATAGAGCTTGCCATCGGAATAGAAACCGGTTTTTGTTTCCACCCAGTTTAATTCATTTTCAAGCCCGATTTCTTTTAAAACTTTTCTTGTATTTAAATCAGACATTAGAATTACATGATAAAAGCGGTCCCACACGACATCATTCATGCGCCAGGAACTGGCAAGGCCACCTGCTTTTCCTGCAGCTTCATAAATGGTGACTTTATGCCCTTGCTGAATTAGCCTCATTGCCAATGTCATCCCCAATATTCCTCCGCCAATAATTGCCCAATCTGTTTTTTTGGTCATAGCTAAAATATAGTTTAGATTTTCATGCAAAAAACTTATTATCTTCTGTAAGGTTTTTCAATTTTTATAATTCTGCCTGAAATAAATCATAGGCAATTGTAGTAAGCGTCGGAGTAAATCCTTTATAGGTAGGAAGTTTGCTCATTTTAACAGGATCTGCGATTTCACATCCGGTTGAGCATGTTCTTGCTAATTTCTGGACCTCAGAAAAATCAACCATATTAAATTCGTCATGAGCATAATTTTCATTGTAAAATTGAATCAGATTTTTCAGTTCAAGCGCCAGACCACTTTCCATAGCCTTAAAACTTTCCAATACAAATTTCGTGAAATCTGAATCAGGTGTTTCAATTCCCCTTCCAATGCCTGCATACGGAATATTTAAATTTGTAAAATAGCTCCGTTTAAAAATATTGCAGGCATCCATAATACCTTGTAATTTTGGCGCAGTGCTTATCAATTCAATTTTATCAAGATATTCTTTATGAGCAGTACCTATAATTATAATTTCTGCATCTTTCAGTGCTTTTGCAATATCCTGAGTCAGAAAATCCTGCTGGTCATATTTTAAGATATTTTGGTCATCAAATTTTACATACGGATCGTGCATTATATAATTCACATTATTATTGCGAAGATAATTAGCAAGTTCCAGGGTAGGAGAGTTCCGTGTATCTTCGGAATTGAACCTGTATGCAACTCCTAAAAGTGCAATTTTACGTTTGCCGATTTCACCAAACGCTTTTTTTGCCTGATTATAAGTGTTAACAGGTGATTGGTTGTTTATTTTTCTTGATTGCATAATTAAACTTGAAGGCGAGTCACTTCCTGACTCCAGTTTTCGCCACCATAATAAAATACCATCCTTTGGAAGACAGTGGCCGCCAACACCTAAAGTTGGTATCAAAATTCCACCGCTTGGGACTTCATTTGGCCTGTCATTCGCCAGGTCAGTCTGTGAGAGTAATTCATTCACCTTTTCTCTTACCGTATAAAAATCGATATTATTTTCATCACAGTACCTGACAATTTCAGCGGAAAATGCAATTCTAACGTCACGATAAGCATTTTCGAGCGTTTTGACAATCTCGGCAGTCATACTGTTTGTTTTATAAACCTGCCCCTGTGTTACAATATGACTATAAAGTTTTTTTATCAAAATTGGCGTTACCGGGCTTAATCCGCCCGCCAGCTTGTCTGATTGGGCTATTCTTTCAACCAGTCGTCCGGGCATAACCCGATTTGGGCTGTTCCCCAGGAGAATATCTTTTCCTTCTTCAAGTCCAAATTTCATAAAATGGTCACGAATTAAAGTGTCCATTGTGGTTGGAGCTAAAGTTGATTCAAATACAACCAAAGGTACTTTTCCTTCGGGCTTATTTTGTAGCGCCTTACCCAGGTTTTCCAATGCTTCGAAAAGGGGACCATAATCGGGTTCCAGTACTTTTTTATCTGTTTGTACCGATACAAGAATTACGTCAGCATCTGAAAGGTTTGAATAGTCAGATGTTGCTGAAAGTGTTCCAGCTTCAAAAGCTGCCCTTGTAATTCTATCCAAATCAGGTTCAATTCCTCCAATTACTGATTTACCATGATTAATTGCATCAATCTTCCAACCTGAATTAACTGATTTTCGTTGTACGATTATAACTTTCGCTGGTGTTTCGCTACCAATCTTTATTCGTGCACTTGCAAGTAAACTTGCCATAGGCATCCCAACAATACCGGGGCCGATAACACCAATTTTTTTTACAATCCAGGATTCCGGATTTACAGGAGCAATATTATTCATTTGTTTGATTTTAATATTTTCTAAGTTAGGATAAAGTATTTCAGAAAATTTTTTGATTAATTATCAATGAACTGATTGTACCAGAGTTCGAGTGAAAGTAGACCCCAAAGACCCCGGCTGAAAGGTTGTTCTGAGTTGATCAGCTTTTCAATATAGGTAGTATCTAAAATGTTTCTTTCTCTGGATTTTTGGGAAAGAAAGGTATCAAGAATAAAATCGCGCGCTTTATTTTTTGACCAGATATGCAAAGGAACAGGAAAGCCCATTTTATCTTTTCTATTCAAAATTTCGGGTGGAAGAATATCTTTAATGGTATTTTTTAGCAAATATTTTAATTCGCCACCTTTGAATTTCATACTGGCTGGCATGCGGGATATTAAATCGATAATTCTACGATCAAGCAAAGGTACTCTTGACTCAATGGAAACTGACATACTAACTCTATCTTCAACCTGCAGAAGAGCCGGCAAACTTCCGGTCAAATCAAACTGGGTCATTTTGTTGTAATAGCTCTTGGTTTCAGGGTGATTAAATTGATTAGCAAATTTTGAAAATATCTCGTTCTCATTCCATGAGTTGTAAAAATCAGCATGCAGAAAGTTTTTTGTTGATCCCATGCGGTTTATCAGGTTGTAATACCTTCTATCCATTGGCTCAAAAGCTTCTTCCTTCCAGAAACCTTTAATCATTGGTAGGTATTGTTTTAGAGATGGTAGATTTGGTAATATTGATTTTAGTGTAACAATATGTTCTGCTTCTTCATTTGATTCAAAAATTGATCCCTTTAAAGCTTGTTCAAGGTATGCAACCAAATATCTTGCATAACCTCCAAAAATTTCATCACCTCCCTGACCTCCAAGAACCACCTTAACATGATTTGATGCAAACTTTGAGACAACATATTGAGGAAATAAGCCGGGACCGGCAACAGGTTCATCTAAATGATAAATCAATTTTGGTAATACATCTATGAATTCTTCTTCGGTTGGATAAATTTCAAATAACTCAGCATTTGCTTTTTTCGCAGCGATACGTGCGTATTCAAGTTCGTTAAATTCAGGTCCTTCATGAAAAGCCCCACTAAAAGATTTTAATTGCAAACCCGAAAGTTTAGATGACATAATGGTAACAAGTGATGAGTCCATGCCACCGCTTAAATAAGTACCAATTGTAACGTCGCTTCGCATTTGCTGAGTTATGGTATCATCAAGAATTTTTTGTAACTCAGCCACAAAATATTCCTCTGTGTGAAATAAATCGGTATTAAAATTCGGATCCCAGTATCTTACAGATTTTAGCTTCCAGGAATTTAAATCCAATGTGCTATAATGTCCTGATTGTACCTTGTAAATATTCTGAAACATTGTTCCTTCGCCAATAATAAACTGAAATGTAAGGTATTCATAAAGGTGATTTGTTTCAGGAACTGCCTTAACCCTTGGATGCTTTAAAAGTGCTTTTATCTCACTACCAAAAAGTATAAATTGATCATCTTGAAACCAGTATAATGGTTTAATGCCAAAATGATCTCTTGCAATATATATTCTCTTTAATTTACCATCATATATAAGAAATGCAAACATCCCGTTCAATCGGTTCACAAAGTTATCTCCATATTCCTGGTATGCATGAAGTATAACTTCAGTATCAGAAGTTGTTTTAAAAATGTGTCCTTTTTCTTTCAGTTCATCTCGTAGTTCAATATAATTATATATTTCACCGTTAAAAACGATGGTATATTCCTGAAAGGTCATAGGCTGCTGACCCGTTTTAAGGTCGATAATAGACAATCGTTTATGATAAAAACCACACTGACCATTAAGAAACATGCCCTCTTCATCTGGACCACGATAATGTATAGTATCTGCCATATTCCTGAGAATTTCAGGATTGACACTATTTCCATTCTTATTTATTATTCCGACAAATCCACACATTAGGTAAGAGATTTAATTCAAGTAAGGAGACAACTATTTATTTGAGGTAAATTTTAAAATTAAAAGACGTTTATTTTTCAAATAAACTAAATTCAAAAAAATTATAAATTTAGTTCAATCAGATTTTTTGTTTCCTTGATATGTTCTTTTGACGAAGCTCCAAACAATACTGATTCGATTTTCGGAAATTTACTTAGATATTCAATTGCTTCTTTAGGTCGTAATGCCCCAGCGGCCAATACCTGCATGGCAATTGGACGAAATTGTTTTTCATGTAAGATATTTTTCATAAATATCAATACCACCACTCATTCGAAAGCCTATTTTATTAATTGAACTGCAAATAATTGGATTTTCAATTCCAACATATTTAATGCATCCAATAATGTAGGCATATTCATAGTGATATAACCTGGTTCGGCATTATATTTCTTACGAATGTAAGTATCATATTCTTTAAATACATCATACATTTTTAATCCAAGAATCATATCAACCAACACATTCTGAATAAAAATTACAGGAGTATTAGATCCCATTAAACATTTTCATTTCTGCATCAATTAGTATTTCCATTAGGCCAATAAAATCTTTGTTTAAAAAGGCAAATCCTCCTTTAGCAAAAGTACTGAAAATATTTCCCGGAACATATTGTTTATGGTTCCCAAAATTCCCAATTCAGTAACTGCATTTGCATATTTGTGTGCATATGGCATGCAGGGATAAATATTGAAATCTTTATACTTCGCAGGATTATCTCTCATATGATCACAGATGTTTCCAATACGGTCATGAGTAGTACACATAAAAGTATTGATTCCGAGATCCATTGCCTGATCAATAACTTTAATTATAGCAGCATCATCCTTAAAACGAATGGCCTGTGCACTTGCTTTTTCATCGGAAGCATGATTAACAGCAAAAAACTGATTGTCTCCAAATAATACTTTGTCCATATTTAATTTTTTTTATAATCATCTATTATCATTTCAATTACTTTATCGGTATATAAACCTTGCTCAAAGGAATTATATGGTGACATTGTTTTTACTTAAAATGCATTCGATAAAATGGTCGATTTGTGCACTGTATTCTTCACCCCGTAAATAAAAATTCACGGGAATGGCAAGATCAGTTATATATTTTATTGTCCATCCTTTTTCTAGTCCTTCCTTTTTTGAAGCTTCTTTTAAATATATTTTCATTTCTGTGGCATCACAAATAATTTTACCATTTTTGCCTTGAATGGTAATGGAGGTTGACATTTTACGGTAGGTTTCGTCACTCCAGTTAACTGATAGAATTCCACTTAACCCACTGGTCGAGTGTAAGTGAACCATAAACCGCATCCTCAACTCCTTTTGAATATATACTTTTTAGTTGAATGCCACTTGCTTTTACCGGTCGCGCCAATAATCTCCTGAATCAAATTAATTACATGTGATGCATAATCGTATAAACAGCCTCCGCCTTCTTCTGGCTTCGAACGCCAGGTATCCACCTTTTTCTTTGGTTACAACAGGGCCATATGCTTCTCCTGTGAAATGAACCAATTCACCCAATACTCCGTTCTGAAGCATCTTTTTAACTCACGGAATGTTCCAATAAAATGGTTGTGGTATCCAACCTGGTTGACAAGATTTTTTACTTCGGCAATTTTCACCAGTTCTTCTCCTTCGGAAACAGTCAAACTGAATGGTTTTTCACAAAATACATGTAAATGATGTTCAAGTGCCATTTTTACCATAGGATAATGAAATCGTGTAGGGGTGGCAATTAAAACAAAATCCAACGATTCCTTTATTAGTAATTCTTTATAATCGGTGTAAGTTTTTACACTGCTGAATTTTTTAAATGCCGTCAATACTAATGAAGAAGTGTCGCAAACTGCAACCATTTCAACATCGGGATTGGCGCCAAGAATAGCAGCATGAGAAAGTCCCATTTTACCAAGACCAATAATTGCTCCTTTTATCATGTTTTACTATTTATAAATGTTTATTTGAATAAACCTTTTTGTTTCATTTCAGATAAAGATTTCTCATAATTATTTTCTGTGAGAGGTTGTGTTTGTACCCAGGAAGTGAATTTTTTTATGCCTTCTTTAAATGTGACTTGTGGTGTAAATCCCAGTTTTTCTTTGATTTTTGTTACATCAGCAAAATTATGACGAATATCTCCTATTCTAAAATTTCCACTTAAAGTATAATCAACTTTTTTATTGTAATTTTCCATTAAAGATTCGACAACCTCTGTTACAGATATTGATATTCCAGTTCCAACATTGAAAACATCATTTATACTGTTTTCATTCTCCAAACCTGCTATTGTTGCTTCTACAACATCATCAATATAAACGAAATCACGGCTTTCCTTTCCGTCTTCGAAAATGTTAATGGCTTGTCCGTTTAATATTCTTGATGAAAATATTGACAATATCCCCGTATAAGGATTTGTTAGTGATTGTCCGGGGCCATAAACATTCTGATACCTGAATGCGATACCACTAATTCCAATAGAATTGCATACAGTAAGAACAAGTTGTTCCTGCACTTGTTTTGAAATTCCATAAACTGATGTTGGATGAATTTTTGAATCCTCATCTGTGGAGCAGAGCTTAACGTTATGTCATCTAAATAAGTTGGCTCGAATAATCCATTGTTCATGTCACAGAATTTCTGGATTCAGGATATACAAATCCATATTTTGAAGATAAGTACTTTCCTTCGCCATATATCGCGCGGCTTGAAGCTACTATAACTTTTTTTATTGAGTGTTTATCATTAGTAAGTATATCAAGCATCAGTGCTGTTCCTCCTATATTAACATCACTGTATCGTTTTATTTCATACATCGATTGTCCTGTTCCTGTTTCTGCTGCCAGATGAATTATTGCATCCTGCTCCTTTATACATTCCAGCCAGTCGCTTTTTGAAGTTACGCTACCTAAAATGAATTTCACTTTCCCCTGAATAGAATTATACAGAGGAGAATTGATTTCAGGATTTTCTCCGTGTATTTGTTTGGACAAATTATCAAGAACAGTCACTTTGTACCCTTTTTGAATCAGTTTCAAAGCAATGTTCGAGCCGATGAAACCAGCCCCACCAGTAATTAATACGTTATTTATCATTTCAATATATCGTTAAAAAAATCTACTATAGTGCGTTTAGGCCATTCTGATATCAATTTATTTTCATTGACAGACTGCAAATCCCCGTTTTCAGAATGATTTTCATAATCAAAAACAATTGGGTTAAGGTCTCGAAAAAAAGGACTCTTGCTTATGTAACTATTATTTGTAATTATATTGGTTTTTGCATTCAGTGCTTCAAAACAACGCATTGTAAGACCTGTTTGTTTAGGATGCGCATAATCTATGGTATATGCGGAGTTTTTAATAATCGTATTGTAATTTGAATAATCCAGAAATTTGGAATGAATGAATTTTCTATATTTAAGATAAAGAATGGGTGAACTTAAAAAATTAATTATTGCAAAAAATACATTTTGTTCAAAAATATAGATTATTATTTCATTATCCTTAATCCCAAAATATTTAACAACTTTATCCAGATACTTTAATCTGTTTGAGTGATTTCTGAAAATAGCCGAGTATTTCTGATCTATTTCTTTTTTTGCATTAGTTATATTTTTAGCACTTGAAAATAATTCTACAAGTGGAATATTGAATTCCTCTGAATCTTTGTGATCAAAAGTATAATAAGAAGTTAATTTATTATACCAAGCAAGTGGGGCACTGTTAAATTTGAATGAATCCCAATTATACCCAACAATTTTGGTTGTGTGAATTTTTAATTCATCAATTAACTTTGCAGATAATCCTCTGCCTTTAAAAATTAAAATTTGATCAAAGAATTGGTCTTTTAAAAACTTGTTTTTTATTTGATTGAATGTTATTAATTTGGTGAGAGGAACTTTTAATTTGCCCATTAGTAACCCCCAAACATTTTCAGGATATTCGTCATTTGCAACAGTAACAATGTATCCCCTGTCTTCTAATTCAGATTTGAATTGTTTTTGAAAAGAATAAAAATGCTTTGGTATTATGAGAAGGCACTTACGTTCTTTGTTTAACATATTATTCATATGCCTTTAGTAATGTTTTTGTCACGATAGACTCTAAATAGTTTGTTTTAATTCTGTCATACATCATTTCTGAATATTTTGCCCAATTACCTGATTTCCATATTTCCCAAATTTTTTCAGAATATTCAATAGGATTAAAATTCATTACAATAAAATCATCCATTCCGATAACTGATTTATTAAAACCAGAATTGCTTGCAATTGGAACAAGCCCAAAACTCATTGCTTCTGTTAAAGAATTAGAGTGGCCCTCTCTTTTTTCTGACGAGGGAAATATAAAAAAATGTTTTGTTCTCAAAATTTGAAATAATTCCTCCCGATTTACCGGAGGGGTTATTTTTACGCGGTCTGATAGATTCTTTTCTTTTATGGAATCTTTTAATAAGTCAATATAGTTAACAGCATTTGCTTTTGAGTATTTTTTATCGATATTACCAACTAATTCTAAATTGAAATTTACTCCTTTCTTGTAGAGTTCATTTATTACCTCAATAATAAATAATATGTTTTTTGATGGAGCTAAACGTCCGAAATAGATGATTTCAATAGTATCACTTTTGCTTCTTTCTATAATCTTGTTGCATTGAATAATTTCATCTTTTATGTAATTTGGATAATAATAAACAGGAGTTTTTGTGATGCTTTCTAATAATTTAATATCGTCAAAACCTTGTGTCAATATTTTCGTTGAATGATCTAAAGTTGATTTAAGAAATTTTTTATATAATTTTGATCCATTATCAATGGAATCTGATAGGCCTCCTGCTCTGAGCTCATAGATAGTTTTGCACCCCAATAGCCTTGAAATATAAATCATAAACCATTCAAAATAAATTACATTGAAGTAAAATCCGGTTAAGTGTACAATTTTTTTGTCCTTTATTCCAATTAACTTTAATGGAAATAAAAGATGGTTAAGTGTTAATACAATCAAATAGTGTATTTCTCCAATTGAGTTCCTGGCGGTATGATATGGTTTTCTTACTTTAATAACTTGATATCCGGCTTTTTCTAAAATATTTATAGTCCTTATATTTCCGGTCTCGCTTCCTCCAACAATTGTTTTTCCTTTTTTCCCTAATGGACCGTAAAAAATGATTTTGGGCATAATTTTAAAAATTAACTTGAAGAAGACTTTTTTGACAATGCAAGTTCTTCCTTAAAAAAGCTATAAGAATCCTGTCTCATTTCACTGAGCTTATTGTTTACAAAATTAAAATCAATCGGATTGTGCATTTGTTTGTTAATATCGTTATTATATATTCGGTCTTTTAAATTAAATAGGGCCAAAAAACTGTCAATTCTGGTATTTGTGGAGTTTTTATTTTTTTTATTATGTCGATAAAATGTGAGAAATTGTTTGTTGAAAGACACTGAGAATGCAGTGCAATGAAAAGAATCAGTACAAACATAAGCCGCATCTTTAATATATTTTAAAAATTCAAAGGGACCGACATCTGAAGGAGCGATATCTCCAAAAGTTCTATCTTTTTTAACAAATTCATCCATATATTTAATTGTTACAATGCTACAGCCTGTTTTCTCTTTTAATTTTTCAACCTCTCTTCGATGTTCCTGAGATGTTCCCAGAAAATAACAAAAGATATATGGTTTCTCAGAAATAGAAGCTTTGTCTTTAAAAAAAAGCTCCCAGTCATTTGCCTTCAATAAAAGAGTAGGGTCTAATACTACTTTTGCTTTGTTGGATGAAATGGATTCTACAATTTGTTTTCCACTTTGTTCTCTTATTCCAATTTTATCTAATCTATCAAGATATTTTTTCGTTCCCTTATATTGCCAGCCAGGGATTGAATTAACACCGAAACTGGATGAATAAGCAGCTTTTGGAATTTTGTCATTAACAAATAATAAGTTGTAAAACTTACTGTAAAGACTAAATGGTCTCCAAACCTGATCACTCCCGACAAGAACCATCCCATAATTTTTAGATCCTTCTGATAATCTGTCAAATCCTTTATAATCAAAACATAGAGGCTCCATATGTTTTTGCTTCTCCTTGTTTACGGCTTTAGTTCTGCTAACAAGTATAGAATTGTAGTCACTGAAAAATTTCCTGTATAATTTTGATTTGAGCCTTTGTTTCAGCATTTTATTTCCCCCGGCCATTAAATATAAAGGGGTTACTTTTATTAATTCAAGAAGTGATCTTTGTTTTGAGTATCTGATAATTTCAGGTACATAACCAAGATCCTTAATCAATTTTAATAAGGCAAAGCCCTGGAGAAAAGTTCCATAATTATTATGGTTTTTTGCATAGGCAAGTACACACCCAATCTTTCTTGTCGTCATAACTCTATGTTTACTTTGTCAGTTAATTTAAAACTTATAACTAAAGACAATGAAAATATTTGTCTTTGTCATTAACGAAAGGAGAAATATTTGGAGGATTTTTTAGAACTTTCTATTTGGAACAAATCAAGTTTTTAGTTTGAAATACATTTTTTGTAAAAATCAATGTATTCCTTCGCTGTTCTTTCAATAGAAAAATTTTCTATAAATAATTCTCTTTCTTTTTTTATTGTCTGATGAGACTTGCCTGAGGAACATGCCTTAATAATATTTTCTTTAAAATCCTGAATTTCAAATTTCTCTGGAATATAGCATTCACTAATATTTTTAGCTATATCCGAATGTTGTGGTATTGGCGATAAGACACAAGGGATTCCAGAAAAGAATGCTTCGAGCACTGCAATAGGAAGACCTTCAAAAGTAGAACAACTTAGAAAACAATCTGCTTCATTTATAATCTCCGGTATGTCACTTCTAATTCCCACCCATGTCAAATTTTCTATCCCGTCAAATATGGAAGCACTAATAAAATCTTGTCCCTTGTCTCCACCGCAAACAATAAAATGAACATCGATATCTTTACAAGCTTTTGCTATCTTAACCCAGAATGGATAATTTTTTGGTACTCGAAGTGCACCAACACCTGCAACTAGTTTAATATTACTGTTTATGTTTAATTCTTTATGTAAATTTGATTTTTTAATAGAAACAACCATTTCTTTATCTACTCCATTTGCTATTATAATACTATTACTACTTTTGTAGTTATTGATTTCAAATGATGATTGTGAACAAAAAATCATTGACTTCTTTTTATTCAACCAATATCCTAATTTATTCCATTTCTCAGGAGAACTATGAATTGTTGGTATATGAATATTTTTTGTGAAAACAGTACATAGAGCCGCATAATTATGATTAAAAGCACCATGCGAATTTATAATATCTGCCCTCAATTCATGCAATAATCTATAACACTTAAAAAGAGTAACAATTGACGAAAAAGTACTTCCTACTTTTCTATTTAGGTAAATTACGGTGACATTTTTTTTCTCAATTTTATCACGCATTTTAATTGAATAATCCATATTATCTTCGTCTGTAAGAATTAAAGTTACCTCATTTCCCATTTTTGCCTGCATAGGAGCTAAGGATAATAGGAGATTCTGAATACCTCCTCCTCTTAAATTATGGAGTATATGTACAATTTTCATATTATTTGAATTTTGGATTTCATGGATCTATTTTAAACTGTTGACTTAAAATACTTCGATTTTTTGTGGAGACAACTTTGTACATTTATATCTTCTTCAGATTAAAGTACTCTTCAATGCTTCTAGATAACCTTTTCCAAATTTTAAATCAGGTTCAACATAATTGCCTTCAGCCCACTCGTTCCACGAGCGCAAAAAAACTATGCGATTCTCAGGTGATTTTTTAGCGACGATTTGAATTGCATGTTCAACATGTTTTTTGAATAATTTCGGTGTTGAACCGCTATATATAACTGCCCTTCTTCCTGATCTTGGAGATCTGTCCCATTGAGGTATAATTGAGGGGTAGCAGTTTTCTTTATAATCATATTCTGTATAGAAATTTTTTATAATGTCTTTATACTTATATTTATTAAGCCAAATGGCGGGAAAAGATTGTCGTAATTTATGTTCTAATATTTTTCTTAATTTCCCCTTCACTTTACTTTCAGCTATCCAAAGATTACTTGGTGCAATAGCATTGAATCCCTTATTTAATATCTGTTGATATATTTCAAGCCAACCCGAGGCTAATCCCACAAAATGTATTCCCGCTAAACCATTTTTTAACGATAAATCATTCCATAAAGCCATAAATTTTTCTCCGTCCGGGATTGACAAAGGATCATAAATCATAAAAATGGGTTTCCCATCTACAGTTATATATCGTTTATCTTTAAAAGCTTGTAGAACTTCATAAAAATGTTCGTATAATCCTCAACTCCAAGGTACAATTGTTCAAAAATAGTGGAATCCTTACCTTGTCGTGATTTACTATTCCAAGTATAAGTAGTCCAAGAGTGATTAGCCCAACCTAAACAAAAAGGGAAATCTGGTTTTCCGCTTTCCAATACTTCTTCAAAAGGTCTTTCTAAGTGCTCTTTTTCCATTTCCGAATCTATAATGCCAATACATAAATCCTTCAATTCCTGCTTCTTTTGCCATTTCTGCCTGTGCCTCTCTAATTTCCGGCATCCTTAAGTCATAGTATCCCAAATCAGCTGGTACCCTTGGTTGATAATGTCCCTTGAACAGTGGTTTTGCCTTACCTACATTAGTCCATTCAGTAAATCCTTTTCCCCACCACAGGTCATTTTCTTTAATGGGATGAAATTGGGGTAAATAGAACGCTATAACTCTTGCTTTTCTATTTTTCATAACTTTCTGCTTTCCAAATCAAAATCAATATAGTTTTTCTTCCGTTTCTTAATAAAATGTTGTTTAGGAGAGGTGTCAGATTGTTTAAAGTTTGCTAAATATGCAAGCAAAAATGAATAATAAATTGCAAAATATGGTAAATAGCCATATTCTCCTGTTCCCATAGCAAAAGCAACATATACTACAATCATGCTATCCATCAAAAATATATCAGTCTTAACAGAAAGAATTTTCCGATTTAATTGATAAAGCATTAAAAAGAACAAAATCCAAATAAATAATCCAATGTATCCGCTATTACATAAGACCATAAAAAGAAGACTTTCAAAAGCTAAAATTACAGGATGAATTCCATTCAAAGAAATATAGTAATTAGTCCAACCATAACCTTTCCCGACAAGTTCGGTTCCTTTAATTTCATCTATTGTTCCCTGTAATTGATTTAATCTCATAGTGATTGAAGAACCATTAACATCACTTTTATTTCCTGTGAAATCGGTAAATGATGTAAATAAATTGGACATACTTTCACTAGATTGAATAATAAGGGCAAAGGAAAAAAGAGCTATTACAGTAATTATTATGAGTTTAAAATTTCTATATCGAATTAAAAAATAAATAAAACCAATAGCTATTGCTGCAATTCCTGTACGAACACCTGAAATTAAAATATTAAATCCTATTAGTCCAATTAATGCCCAAAGTTTATTATTTCGAGTTTTAACATAAAATGCCATGACTACAATCATAGAAATACATAGTATTAATGCCCATGTCATTGGATGTGCCATTGTAGCCTGAATTTTAGATGCGCTGGAAAAAGCCAGTCTTGCGTCCATGCTTGAGAAATTATTTGCTACATCGTCCTTACCAAAATAATCAGCTAAAAAAGTTGTATAAGGATTTAGTCCTTTCATTTTCATCAAAAAAAGCCCATAAACTCCAGCTATTGTAATCGATATAATAAATGAACGCTTGAAAAAACCCAAAAACTTTTGATCTGTATTAGCTAAATTCCAGACAATAAATGATATAAAACAGGTTTGCATAAAAGAAGCACGCCAACTATTAAATTGTATTCCCCATGGCATAATCCATGTAAATAAAGAAAGAAATAATAATGAAAAATAAAGGACTAAAAATGGAACTATAAATTCAAAATTGACATTATATCTTTTATTGATTAGAGAATGGTAAATATAAATAGCGAATAATAATGTATTTATAATATTGTAAGATAATGGAATACCTGCAATTTTGAACTCAAGATATGGAACTAATATAAGATATGATAAATAAATTGCAACTGATAATTTTAAATCAATTGCCGAAGTTAAAACAATTGAAACCGCGAAAACAAAAACGATTTTTATTAAAATATCCACAATAATTTATATTAGTTTCAATTCATTAGATTAACTAATTATTAAATCCAATTGAAATCGTTTGATTTAATTATAAAAAGAAAAACAATTCGAGACAGCTAATAGTTATACACTAGTCAAATTTTTTTTTTCGCGTTGAAATTCAACTTTGTGGTTATAAAAATAATTCATCCCAAAAATCTTATAGATTTTATCTTTCCATCCCACAGGAGAAAGAGCTAGCAAACAAGACCAAAAAATTTTAGGCTTCTTTTTACCTTGAAGGTAGCGATGCCAATAAGTAAAATATAGTTTGTTTCCCAACAATAGTGGATACAGAACTTCATCTTTAAATTGTAGTAAGAGTCCCTAATCAAAAATGAATATTCAAAAGATAGGTTACTTGAATGTATTCGATATTTAAATAAAGGCTTTTTAATTAACCAGATTTTATAGTTGTTTCGTGTATATTTTAAAAGTAGTGGGAAATCCTCATATAAATTAAACCTTTCATCAAATCCTCCTAATTTTAATAATGTAGAACGTTCCAGGAAAAAGCGCAACCACTTATGCTATTTCCTCTTTTTAGAAAATAGATTAATTGATTTATGAGCATCACCCTCGCATAAGCTTCTCGGGGTGGATAGACAACATTAAAATCTTTTTTATTTTTAAAAGGAATTATGCCATGAACTAAAAAAGATATAGGTAAATTATCATTCTTTTGTATAAACAAAATAAGTTCGTCAATGCAATTGGAAATTAACATATCATCACCTGCAATAAACTTAATCCATTCTCCTTTTGCTACTTTCAACCCCCGGTTTGCATTTGGTGCTATCCCTGTATTTCTTTCTACAGTAATTAATTCAGCTTTTACAAATCTGTTTTTGTTTTTCTCAATCCAATTTCGACAAATATCTATGGTACTATCTTTTGAACAATCATCCGAAATAATCAACTCAATATTTTGGTATGTTTGTTTCCTTATGCTTTCGAGTGTTTCGAGAACAAATTTTGAAGAATTATATGTAATTACAACAATTGAAACTAATGGTTCTTGATATTGCATTTTAAGTAATTTGGATGATTGATGCTTTCATAGAGCAATATTTTTAATATTTCTAAAATGAACAATGAATCATTTGCATTAAATTTATATCATTATTTATATTCTTTCTGGTTCTTTTGTTCGTTTAGATTAATACTAATCCCAAAGCACAAAAATAATATTACTCTTGAAAAATGTTTCATAACCAACTCAATATTTTAATTGCTAAGGTGCGCCCGGAACAACAAAATGAATTGTAAAAACTTTTAATAGTGGTAATTTAAGTAAAACTGAATTTTTTGTTCATTAATATCTCTTATAATTAAAACGCAAGTTTCCAGAAGTTAGGTTTTGCCGTTAGATATTAAGAAAGTGAAGTAGATATCTACATCCGCTGAATTAAACCCGCACTGAGTTAACTGCGTTGACAAAATTATTCCATTGTTTTTCTTTTGAATATATAGTTTTTATCTTATTGCGGCTGTTTTCAGTCCATTGTAACCCTTGATCCGGTAATGAAAGAATATGCTCAATTTTTTCAAATAATTCAGAAATATTTCGATACGTAAGGAAATCTTTATTTGGCACAAAATGATTCGGATAAATTCCATCTTCGCTAATTAAAAATGCACCGCATCCAATACTTTCATAATTGCGCATGTTTTCTTTAAATAATCCATTAAAATTTCCAAATCCGTTAATAACTATGCGACTTTTGGCAATGGTTTCATATAATTGCCTGCCATAAATTGGGAGTAATGCATTTTCAGTAATTATTTTCGGAGCAACCGGCATCCATTTTGTTAATCTTCGTAAACCTTTGATATTTATTAATGGTTTTTTTGACTTCGAAAACTGGAGATGAAAATTAAATGTATATCCTTTTTGTTTTGCCCATTTTGCCAATTCGTAAAGCGTGTCGTTTCTGTCGGAAAAAAAATAATTTTGATATTGACCATAAAATAAAATATCAATTTCCTTTTGCTTGAGATTTAATTCATTCCATGAATTTTCAATGGCTGGCGATAAGATAAATGAATGAAATCCGTGTTGGTTCCAGTATTTTACAAAAGGCTCAAAAAGTGAAAATCTTAAATCGTAATGTTCATGAAAAGAAGGCCTGTTTGTAATAATCGAATCCCAACATATTTTCGTCATCTTTTTGTGTAAAACCTTCTTAATAAATTCGTTATCATAGTATGGAGAAACGTTATAAAATACATCGGGTTTAAATTCTTCAAGTTGTGCAAGCTTGATTTCATCTAAATCTTTTGTTTTCAAACCTTTTTCTTCGGCCCATTTAACTTGTAACGCTGTATAATCCCACATGGTATAAAAAACTTCTTCTGACTTTCCCTCTATAGCGGGTTGCAAAATATTACAACTTGCAAATCCATCACTGATCAATAAATTTCTCCATTCATCAAACGATAGATTATTCTCCCTGGGCTTGTATCTCTCTTCGAAATAATTAATATGAGGACTATATTTATGGAAGCATTGATAAACCTTCATGAAATATTTTAGTGATAAATGTGAATGATGGTATAAATTAATTTAAAAACTCGATATCTACTTGCTTGTAATAACTATTTCCCCATGTTGGTGCCCATTTTGTGATTAGTTCTCTGGTAACGAAATCATCATAAACAACCTCAAACGAAAGCGTATTATAAACTAAATCGAAGTCGGTTATTGCACTTGTCGGATCACCGATTCCAATATTAAAATCCAATGAATATTGGCCTTTGGCCAGGTTATGATTATTTAATGTCAATAGTATTTCAAATGGTTTTTGGTTTTTGGGTACCGAAAAGTGTTCTGAAAAAAGGCAACCAACTCTGTTTCCATTAGAAGCATTCAACATTCCCTTAATTCGAACCTCATTCTTACTCAAATTATTCACTTTAAGCTTTAATTTAATTTTAAGGGATTCGTTTGTGGCAATTTCTGTTTCATTTACCAACTCTACTTCCATCAATTCAATATCTCTTGAACAATAAAATAATCTGTGTTTGTCCTCTATTACAGTTTTTCTATTTAATGTACTTTTAGAAGTAGATAAATAATGGTCGACAACTGTATTAACATCCCCTTCAAAATCGATTAATCCATTATGAAGAATAATTCCGTTTTTACAGAGATTTCTAACAGCGCCCATGTTATGGCTAACAAAAAGGACAGTTCTGCCGTGATTATGGGATACTTCCTGCATTTTTCCAATGGCTTTCTTTTGGAACTCAGCATCTCCAACGGCAAGAACTTCGTCGACAACTAAAATTTCAGGTTCAAGGTGAGCTGCTATTGCAAAACCTAATCGCACAATCATGCCGCTTGAATATCGCTTTACAGGTGTATCTACGTATCTGTCCACCCCGGCAAATTGAACTATTTCATCGAATTTACGTGTAATTTCCGATTTTGTCATTCCCATTATGGAACCATTCAAGTAAACATTTTCTCGTCCGGTCATTTCCCGATGAAATCCGGTGCCTACCTCCAGAAGAGATGCTATACGGCCGTTTGCCTTTATGAATCCGGTGGTAGGTTTTGTTACTTTTGATAATATTTTTAGGAGGGTGGATTTACCAGCGCCATTTTTTCCTATAATACCTAAAACTTCTCCCTTTTTAATTTCGTAATTGATATCACGTAATGCCCATACATAATCACTTTCACCCATTTTTGATCTGTCATTTGTTTCACCAATCTTTAAATAAGGGTCTTCCTTTCCTCTAACAATATGCCACCATCGATTTAAATCGTGACTTAATGTCCCGGTTCCTATTTGACCAAGACGATATTGTTTGCTTACATTTTCAAATACTATTGCAGTGTCGCTCATTTATTTTATGAAAGATTTAAAAACAATATTAGATGGTATCCATAAAACCTTTTTCAACTTTATTGAAAACCAAAGCGCCAATTAAAAGGATAAAGATCATAAAAATAAAACTGTAAAGCAGATGGTAAACTTCGAAAGATTGCTGATTCAAAAAACCATATTTAAATGCTTCAACCACCCCTGTCATTGGATTCGCAACAACAAGCCAGCGATATTTTTCGGGAGCAGCACTTAAAGGATAGATAATTGGCGTGGCATACATCCATAGTTGCACACCAAATTGCACCAGAAACGTAAGGTCTTTATATTTTGTGGTCATTGCAGTTATTATCATACCAAAACCAAGGGATAGTCCGGCAATGATAATAATCAATAAAGGAAAGAACAGAACCCCTATGTTCGGATGGACCGAAACACCCCGTGTCAAATAATAAATGTAAAAGGCGATGAAAAGGAGAAACTGAATGCCAAACCGGACTAAATTTGCCACAACAATAGATAATGGAACAACTATTCTGGGGAAATAAACTTTACCAAAAATTTCCTGATTTTCTTTAAAAGTAGTTGATGTACGATTTAAACAATCTGAAAAATAATTCCAGCAAAGAATGCCTGCCAGGTAAAACAGACCTTTAGGAAGTCCATTCGTTGAAATGCCTGCTAATCCTCCAAAAACTACAATAAACATAATTGTTGTAAATAAAGGCTGGATAAAAAACCACAAAGGTCCCAGTATTGTCTGCTTATAAAATGTTACAATATCTCTTTTTACAAACATCATTAACAAATCCTTGTACCTCCATATCTCTTTTAAATTTATCTCCAGAAGACTGGTTTGAGGCTTTATTATAATGTCCCAATTTTCCTCATCGTGTTTTAAAGAGGGAACTATATTTGTTAATTCCATAAATCAAAAGTCATTTAATACCGAAACCACGTTTTCCACTTCAGAATCTTTCATAACCGGGCTGATAGGCAAACTTAATACCTCCCTGTGTATTTGTTCTGTAATTGGTAAATTTAAACTATTCAACTCTTTGTACGCATCTTGTTTATGAGGCGGAATGGGATAATGAATAAGGGTTTGTATTTCATTTTTTGTAAGGTATTCCTGCAACTTTTCACGTTTTGTTGTACGAATTACAAAAAGATGCCATACATGAGCATCTTTATTATTACTATTTGAATTAGCGTTGGAAATATATGGTAAAATGATGTTCTGATTTTTGATATAATTCAAATAATACCCGGCGATTTTCTGTCTGCGATTATTGTCTTCATCGATGCGCAGAAGTTTTGTTCGCAAAATAGCAGCTTGAATTTCGTCTAACCGCGAATTTAACCCTTTGTAATTACAAATATATTTTTGAGATGAACCATAATTTGCCAAAGCCCGAATGGTGGTCGCCAGCTTTTCATTATTTGTTGTAACGGCGCCTCCATCTCCCAAACACCCTAGATTTTTACCGGGATAAAAGCTATGTCCGGCTGCATGACCTATTGAACCAGTACGTTTTTTACCATAATACGCGCCAATTGCCTGTGCATTATCTTCAATAAGTAATAAGTTATATTTTTTTACAAGGCGTTCAATTTCGGGGTGCATGGCATTTAATCCATATAAATGGACCATCATAATTCCCTTGGTTTTTCCGGTAATTTTCTCTTCAACTTTAAACGGATTAATATTATAGGTATTAAGTTCAGGCTCTACTAGTACAGGTGATAATCTATTGTCAGTTATAGCCAAAATAGAAGCTATAAATGTATTTGCCGGAACTATAATTTCATCCCCCTCTTTTAAGGTTCCTAATTCAATATAAGCTTTTAATATTAGTCGTAGTGCATCTAATCCATTAGCAACTCCAATACAATATTTTGCCCCGATGTATTTCGCATATTCAATTTCAAACTTCTTTGTCTCATTACCATGAAGATACCATCCAGCATCAAGGACGCGTTTTATAGACATTGATAGTTCTGGCTCGAAACTGTCATTAATGGCTTTTATGTCGAGAAATTTTATCATATAGGGTTAATGCCTAAGTCGCTGTACACTTCACAAACAGAATGAATTATATTTATCTCGCATTGTAATATCAGTAAATAGATTTGTAAATGATTTATTTGTCTGTTTTATGTTGTACTTTAAAAATTAATTTTTAGTGAAGACTTAAACTGTGAATAATATATTTTTTTCTATTTTTCTTCAATAATACCATTTACAGCATGATGAGTTTTACCGCATTTAGTAAAGTTAAAATGGTTATCCAATTTATAATTACACTTAGGCTTATAAAAACATTGTTTTCTGTTCGCAATCCATCCCAGAGCTAAACACCGGATTTTACTGTAACATTATTGCCGATTATCAAATCATTTTCATCAAAAATAATGAGATTTTAGTTGCAATTTTTATCGATCACAGCATTCTACAGTACGACATAATTTGCATTATGGATTTACCCATTCCTACGTTTGATGTTTTAACTTTGGCTGTAGGGTGCATAAATGCTTTTATTATTTCTTTTTTTTTAAATACGCATTAAAAAATGGTATAGCATTTCTTCGTTTATAGAAATTATCTTTAGTTAATATATAATAGAAGTTAAGTTCGTCTTCTTTAATCAGTTCAGTATCAAAATCATTCATGTAATTCAAAACCTGTGTGTTTTCTTTACGAATATCAAATCTACAATATTCTTTTTGTAATTTTTCAAAGGCAATTTCAAACCCAATAAAATGTGCTTTAATTGGCATTCCTAAAGGGGCATCATTTTTAAATAACCAACTTCCTATCTCAAAACTTTTTTCATCAAAGTTATATAATCTTATCGTTCCAAACTTGTTTCCTTTTTTATCTTCAGCTATATAATAATATTCCTGATTTGATTCTTCTCTTATTTTATAATTTTTTATCCAATTTATCTGTGCATCTATATTAGGATCTGTTTTGGAAATAAACTGGCCAAGTTTTTCATCAGTTCTCAAATTCAAAATAAATTCAGCATCGTCAACTTCAACATACCTGATTATTATCCCATATTTTTCGATTTTTTTCATTCGTCAATGCTTTTTTTAAATTTAGTGAAAGCATCATAGTCTCTCATATAATCTGATTTATCATACTTATGTGATGCCAATACAATACAAATTGCACCTGAAGAAAATTCAATCAATTCTCTCCAAATTCCGGGAATCACCAGTAACCCAAAATTAGGTCTGTCCAATCGAACAATTTTTTTGTTTTCACCGTCGTCAAGTAATACTTCAAAACTTCCGCTTGCCGCAACAATTAATTGATATAACTCTTTATGAGCATGTCCTCCGCGACTTTCACCACCTGGTATGTCGTATATATAGTATATTCTGCGTAAATTAAAGGGTATGTTCCGGTTTCCTTCAACAACAGTTGTATTACCTGCCAGGTTATGAATTTTATTAAGAGGTAATACATGACAGTCGTAAACAGATGTTTTTTTCATAATCCTTTTAATTTTAAAAATTCCTGATAATTATAAACATAATCGTCTTCAGAAAATGTGGTGGAACTAATTAGTATAGCTAATGAATTCGTTGAGAAATTTTCTAGCCTTCTCCACAAACCATTAGGAATATATAATCCGTAGTAGGACCTATTTAATGAATAAGTCCTTGTTTTTCTTCCATCATCAATAATTACATCAAAGCTGCCAGATAATGCAACAATGAATTCCATCTGTTTAATAAAAGCGTGTCCACCATGTGATTGTCCTCCCGGAACATCATAAATCCAATAAGAACGTTCAATTTTAAACGGAATATGGTTTTCCTCTTCAATAAATGAAAGACTTCCGCGAGGGTCCTCTATCTTAGGAAGGTTGATGAGTTTTACATCGGAAATAGTAGTATTCATAAAATTAAATCTTTTATGCTAATTATAAGTATAGGATTTTAATGGTTAATTCAATAGTGTCATTTTGAAAAGAAATAAAAACAAATTTATAAGAGAAGTAAAATTTACTACAATAAAGTCACCTTTTCCCAAAAAATGTTTTGCTCTTTAAGATGATTATGTTCTTTGAGATAGCGGTTAATTGAGTAGGCTTCGTGTCCGATTAATGATGCATACCATAGTAAGCTTGATGTTAGACCTATGATCTTAATGTTTTTTGAATTCAACAAAAGTATCTCTACACTTTGTGAATCATCAATAATTATAGTTTCAATATTTAATAGATCAAAAATCTTTTGAGTTTCTCGTTTACTGTTAAGATGCTCATCCTGATGGAATTTTAAGTATATTTTTGAAAAGGAATTCTTTTTAAAAAAGTCTGTAATTCCTTTATTTATTGCATTAATGTAATTTTCAACAGGCATTTTGTAAAAATTAACGACATTGTCACCAACCCAAACAACAGAATTGTCGAGTGACATTGTTGTGTTTTTATCAATATACCTTGCAACTGATTTTATGTCTAATATATGCTTTTTCGTTTCCTGAATATTTGGGAATGAATAATTTGAGAATGAAAAATATTTTATTCCGGGAATTAAAGAAAAACATGAAGGATGCACAGGAACTAAATTTAGTTTTTCATTTGTAAATTCCCTGAGAATATCCTTACTATTATTCTTTAAAAATGTCCATCTTTGAACAAAAGGTAATCGATATGAATTTGATTTTGAATGCACTGTATAGGTCAATAGTGAATCCTCTTTATAATTATCCATCCCTTCTTCAATAAACGATAGTCCAATGCATTTGGAATTTGTTAATAATATTCGGTTGTTACCAATTACGTAATTAATATAAAGAAAATATAATTCTCCGGAAGTCAATAAATTTATTTGGTCATCCAGGTATTTGGCGTGATTGAAATTTCTAAAG
The DNA here is from genome assembly GCA_963849775.1 of uncultured Prolixibacteraceae bacterium. Taxonomy (GTDB): domain Bacteria; phylum Bacteroidota; class Bacteroidia; order Bacteroidales; family Prolixibacteraceae; genus Draconibacterium. The sequence continues at coordinate 38,983 of CAWKIX010000004.1, forward strand.
ATTGCAAAAATTCTATTAAATATACCTTTACTACTTCCCCGTTTAATATAATTAATTGGATATGGCCTGTAAGTAGGATTGAATTTTGTATTATAAGAAATTATTATAATCTCATTTGTGTCAAGCTGCAAAAAGTTAATGATTGCAATTGACATTAAGTATGTTATATGTGAATGGACAGTGAAAATATGTTTCATTGCTATTTCAATTTTCCAATATTAGTTCAACCAATTCCCTTAATACTCCTTCTCCTCCATTGCTATTTAAAACAATAATATTGGGAATAGCCTTTACTTTTTTTGATGCATTTTTGGGACATGCGGCTAATCCAACTTTTGAAAGTACTTGTATACAATTTATATCATCACCAATGTAGGCAACCTCTTCTAATTCAATACCTTCCTTCTGACAGATTTCGATGGCTGCAGTCAATTTACCGCCTTCACGTTTTCCTTGAAAAAGATATTCAACCTTTAATTTCTTTGCTCTGTTATCAACAATTTTTGTATTCTCTGATGTAATTATCCCAGTTTTTATTCCTGCTTCTCTTAGTAACTGAAATCCCATTCCATCCCTTGTATTAAATTTTTTCAATTCATCACCCTTTTGAGAATAATACATTCCACCATCCGTAAGAACACCATCTACATCAGATAAAACTAACTTTATATTCTTTTTTAATTTTTTAGAAAGTACATATTTATACATTAAGTTTTCTAATATTGCCCAATCATCCGGTTCATCAATTTCAAAGGAGGTATATTCCGGCATTTCATAAACTCCAACTTTTCCGCTCAAACGATTTCTGTGTTTTTTAATATTATCGATGGTATTAATATAGAATGCCCCATTTTCCATTAACTCGCCGCTAAAATCCTGTCGTCTTGGCCGATTTCGGTAGTCATAATTTTTAGAGGTGCCATCTGAATTCCAAAAAAAACGATAATTTCTGACACATGTTAACATTGAATCATATTTTCCGTTGAAATAAATTGATAATGCTTCTTCGATGTGTTTTGTCTGTGTCAAAGGAGAAGTAGCCTGAACTAATATTAATAAATCTGAATCAGAAACATTTGCTTTATCTATATATTCAATCATTACATTTTCAGTACTGGCTGTATCAGTTGCACTTTCTTTACTTCGATCAAATATTTCTATTTTATTAAAGTTAAATGCCAAAACGGTTTCTTTTATTTGTTCTGAATCAGTTGCAATAACTATTTTATCTATATGTTTAGCATTCTCAAGAGCAGAAGTGCTCCAATAAACTAAGGGTTTACCGCAGAATTCTTTAATATTTTTTAGTGGAATAGATTTACTCCCTCCTCTTACAGGAATAAAGGCTATAACTTTTCTTGCCATTTTATTTGATTGCTTTTTAATTTTTTTCGCTGTACTTCCTCAATCTCTAAGATTTCTGTTTCTTTATAGGTTAAAGATTTATGCACTGCTCTGCAATCTCTGGCTAATTTGCGAAGTCCATCAGGCTCTAATGAGGCAGCGTGATCTGTTCCTTTCCATGTCCGGTCTAAGGTAAAATGTCTCTCAATCCATTCAGCTCCAAGCGCAATAGCAGCAGAATCGACCGCAATTCCCAAGTGATGGCCTGAGAATCCAATTGATTTGACTCTTGCTTTAAAAGCTTTTTGAAGTCGCTTGATTTCCATTAAACTTATATCTTCAAACGGAACGGGGTAACCGGAAGTACAACTATAAATTACTAAATCTTTATTTCTTCCTTTTGATTCGAAAAAGGAAACAATTTGTTCTTCTTCTGTCTGTGTTGTCATACCAAAGGAAAGATGAATTTCTCCACCATAATTGTTGCAGAGGTAATCAAGCATGGTTTTATTGAGGTTACATGCAGATGGAATTTTTATTAATTGTGGGTCTAGTGATGTTATTTCTTTGGCCGATGTTATATCCCAAACAGAAGTTGAATAAATCACTCCAGTTTCCTCGCACCATTTTTTCAATTGCCTATGCTGTTCAAGGTTAAATTCTAAAAATTCACGGTGTTCACCATAGGTCTCCCCATACGAATTAGACGGATTTGGATGGGGAGAGTTATACTCATCTTCGGACAACAATTCTTTGTTGTTTCTTTTCTGGAATTTTACTACATCTACTTTGCAAAACAGCGCAGCAGTAATAATCATCTCTTTGGCTATATCCATATTTCCTTTATGGTTGCAGCCTATTTCTGCTATTATTTTAGGTGCATTCATAATTGAATTTTTATTTGTGTCATATTATTTTGTGTTATATCCCATAATTTATCTTGTTGAACTGATATTTCGTTTAGATATTCTGTATAGTTATTGTAGTGCTTTATAGCTTTTGTTAATAATTTGTTCTCGAATTCCATATCATTAACATCTACACCCCAATCAGGATTAGAAATATCATTTAAAAACCACTGCATTTTATCATGTGAAATAATTGAAAGTATTGGCGTCTTGCATCCAAAAGGTATAAGTTGTGCATGACCTCTCATCCCAATTACTAACCTGGGTTTTGAATATTCAAGTATGATCTGCATGGGATTTTTAAGTAAAATAGTTTCGTATTCGATATTATCATCATTAAAAAAACTCAAAATTTTCTTATCACTCTCCATATGGACATAGTATTTAATTTTAGTTATTTCTGATAATTTTTTTACGACCTTTGATATGGAGTGTAATATACTGTCATTACTATATCTCATTTCTTCCCTGTCAAATGCGCAATTAATCGCAATGAAATCTTCTTTAACATTGTAATTATTTATGTTTGGGTAAATTTTTGAAATTAAGGTTGTCATACATGGTTGGAAGGTTAATTTTGCTTTACACTCATCGGTATCCAAGTATTCATATAATTTGTTAATACTCCCAGTATTTCGTATTCCGATAAACTTAGCTTTATTAACGAACTCATTTATATGTTTATTAAAAACAGGTTCAAATTCTTCCTGATTTCTAAATCTATTGTATCCAACAGCAAACATTATTATAGGTACTTGAATTTTTTTTAGTTGTTCTATGCTACAAGGCCACTGCCAACCACTTAGATTATTTTTATTCGTATCTTTTAGGAACAAGCCACCACCACCTATCACTAAAGCATCTGAATTATTTATTTTTGATATTATGCGATCGTCAACAATAGTGTGTACATGAATATTTTTCCAATTTTTCACTCCAATCTTAAAATTAAAAAGATCTCGCAACACAACAGGAAGAATTGCATCTCCAGCATTTTTATATGAAAATGCTGAAATATGACAAACCTTAATATTACCATTCGGACGATACTTAATAATTTTAGGAAAAGATTTCAGTTTTGTGAATAGTTTTAAAATGCTTCTGAATTTTTTTAATAATCTTTTCATTGAACTACTATTGAAATTTTTTAATATTTAATTTTGCAATCAAAATAATAACTATCTTTTGTTTATTACCACAACTCTTTGTATTAATTGAATTTGGATTTTATTGTCTTGATGAACGTGTATTTATTTAATATTAAGTTGTCAACGATAGACTTCTCAGATTTTGTTAAGCCAATCACATATATTAAAATTATTGAAATAAATATGTCGGAGATAGAAACAAAAATAAGACGTATAAAACCTTCTTTAGAACTAAAATGGATTACCAGAGGTATTATCATGGCACTAATACTCGTAATAGTTATTTTAAAGATTACATTATTGAATATAAATAAAGCTGGTATTTTAGTAACATTTTGAAATATTATTAACCTTGGTATAAAACTAATTAATGAGATAGTTATAGAAACGTACATTGTTGTTTCTGGTGGATAGCCAATTTGCAAAAAAAAATATGATAAAGGAAGATTAAGAAGCAGAATTAATGTAACAGTTGTTTGATATAATTTTATTTTTCCTGTTGCCTGAATAGCTGTTACAAGCGGAATATTAAGTACATCAATTAATGAATTAATAATTACTAGTTGGGTGAATAAAATGGCAAAATCGGGGATATTTACTAACCAGACAGACATTATATAATGCGTTTCTAATAAAATTGGAGTTGTTAAAATAAATAATAAAAAAAAAGAAATCTTAGCACTTGTTGATACCAAATTCTTCATATACTCACTATTTCCCGAAGCGTATGACTTAATAATTTGGGGTCTTACTGCCATGTAGAAATTATTTGTGAATTGCAAAATCGAAGTATTTATTCGATATGCTATCGCACGTGCAGCATTAACAACAGGATTAAAAAATATATTTAATAATATATTTATACCTTGATCTTTAAGCACCACTGAAATGGATCCGATAATATTCCAGCCTGAATAGCTGACAAGTTCTTTAAAAAGATCAGCATTCCAATAAAAAGAATACTTACATTCGTCAAATGTTCGCTTGCAATAAGTACGATAAATAATTGATAAAATTGACGTCAATCCAAAAATGAGTATAGAATAAAGCTTTAATTTATCATAATTAAACAAAGTCAACATGTAAACGAGAATTAATTTAAGGGTCACCTCAAAAATGCTTACGTACGCATACATGTTCATTTTCTCATGAGCAATAATTGCTGAATTGTAAGGAGTTCTGTACATTGTCATCATAAATGTTAAAACAGAGAATTGAAACACCCAGCGGGCAGCATCCATACGATCTTCCGGAATGTTCATTTGAGTATTGAGAAACCAAAGGCCAACCGTTTCTGCTATAAGAAGAATAAGTACTGCAATCATGATATAAATAGTCAAAGTCATGCTAAAAGTCTTTTTCAATTGCAATAGATTTTTTTTACCGAGTTCAAAAGCAAAAAACCGTTGAGAAGCAGATGCCATAGTTGAACCTAAAAAAGAAAACATAACTACAATGCCTCCCACTACATTATATAGTCCGTAATCAACGGCACCTAATGTATTTAACACAACTCTAACTGTAAACAGTGATACTGCCATAGTGATGAGGAGCCTAAAATACAATAGTGCCGTATTTTTTGCGATTCTTTTATTATTTTCAGAGTTCTTCACGTAAACATTTTAAATTAAAAGGTTTCTTGATAATTCAAAATATGAGAGGAGTATTAATATAACTATAAGATTTTAAATATTCTGTTTATCTAATTTTAATATTTAACATCTTTTTGCTTAATGTCATTCGATATTTTTCCAGGTTAAATCATCTTTTATATCCCTCCCCAAGATGACTAAACGTCCATACTATAGTCATCAATGATAAATGCTCTTAACGTTCATTTTGATTATTTAAATTCCAGATTTATTCTGGATATTTGCACAACCTTAATAAAATGAACTCGAAATTTTTCACAAAAAATTTCTCCTTAGTTATGTTTTCCCCCAATTAGGTGTAGATTAGATTATAACTTTTTTTCTGAAATATATTTGAAGGGTGAAATGAAAAAGGTAAATACCTTTCAATGAATAAAGAAGAATTATTATAGCACCATAAAAATTGGATGCAGTAATAAATGAGTTAATGATCGAATCTTAATATGTTTATTTATTATAATATCCATATCCCATTTGTTCATTAATAAGTTTATTATCATTTAAAATAATGGATATATTATTAATATTTTTATTTTTTAATTCTTTTAATACCAGCCTAAGCAACTTCTTCTTCGTTGTATTATAACGAACTACAAGCAAATTCAAATCGGCATGTTGAATTATTGCAAATGCATCTGAAACCTGTGCCATGGGTGGCGTATCAATTACAATATAATCATAATTCTTTTTTAGAAATTCAAAAAGTTTGGTTGTTTTTTCGTTTTCCATTAATTCAAGTGGATTGGGAGGAGTTGGACCAGAATTTATAATATCCAGATTTTCAATATAGGATTTAATTAAAGCATCATCAAGCAATTTTTCACCAGAAAGAAATAAGCTTAGCCCATTTTCATTATCATTGCTTTTAACTATAGCATGAGAATTGCGAAGGTCGAAATCCAACAAGATTGTTTTTTTTCCAATTTGTGCAATAGCCGCTGCAATATTTAGCGCGCTAAACGATTTCCCTTCGCCAGATACACAGGAACTGACCAAAATAATTTTGCTTGATGTGCCTTGTAACGCAAAATTAATGTTAGTTCTAAGAGTTCGAAAATTTTCTGCTATTTTGCCTCCTGGAGATGAAACAAAAACATTTCGTTCTTTTTTATTTTTGTAATGTAGAACTTTTCCAATAACGGGGGCATTAGTTATATCTTCAACTTCTTCCTGGGTTGTGATTGTAGTTTTAAAAAACATTAAAAGATATAAAATGCCAAATGGGATAGCAAATCCTGCAATTAAAGCAATAATATAATTAAATTTCTTTTTAGGAGAAACAGGTGTCCAGCTAACAATATGAGCAGGTTCAATAATTACGTTATCAGGTAAGTTGGAAGCTTTCGTAATTTTTGCCTCGGCCTGTTTTTCGAGGAGGTAATTATAGATTGCTTCATTCAGATTATACTTGCGTTCAACTCCTTCCAATTGCATCTGAGTTTCAGGAAGTTTGCTTATTTCATTTTCTAATTGACTGATACGGTTTTGCATTTCCGTAATAGCTAAATTATTTGTTTGTTCGGCTGAAGATATATTTTCTGTAATGGCATTTTTCAGGTTTCGAATTTGAATACTAAGACGATTTACAAGAGGGTTGCGTTCCTGGTTATTTTTGATTAATATATCTCGTTGTGATTGAGTTGTTGTAAGTTGTTCAATGAGTTTACTTAACAAAGGATCATCAACCCCCATAGAAGATGGTGCTATAAATTGCGTTTCGTCGGTATTTACTGAACTATTCTCTTTGATATAATCATAATATCTTTTCTTAATTGTTAAAGCAGCCAGCTGATTTTGAAGATCTAAAAGCTGTCCCGACAACCTGCTGGATTGTTCATTAACATTCATCGCTTTGTTTACGGATTGAAATCTTTTGAGATTGTCTCCCGTGAGGTTTAGGGATGTAGATACCTCATTTAACTGTTTTTCAATATAATCGATGGTTATATTTGCAAGATGATTTTTATCAGTAAGTTTTGCTTCAGTATAAACACGCATAAGTTCATTGATTACATCTATACTAAGTTGAACTGAAGATGTTCTCATTCCAATTTCGACAACTGTTGCCATCTTATTTGGGAGATTAAATTGCAGACCGCCTTTAAATTGATTTGTAAGATTCCAAACAGTTGTGAGTTTAAAGGCATAATTTCTTTCCTTATCTAATGATAAGCTATCCCCTTCATTAAGTGTTACCAATAATTTTAGGTCATTTGTCTCCAATATTTCCCCTAGGTTACCTTTCAGATTTAATTCAAGATCATCCTTTTCACCAATTTTTTTGTCAATTTCATAGTTATAAATTTCAACATCCTGTTTTTTTACGTTAAGTATATAACTTCCATCTGAATTAAACATAATATCGAACATAGTACCTACCAATTGTGGATGTTCTTTAAAAATAACTACTTTAAAAGGAGCCTGTTTATAAGCATTGTAATATTGATAATCTTCATATTCATAATACATTACTTCCAAATCGAGATTTTTAACTGTTTGTTCAATCATTGGAAATGATTGAATCATCATTATTTCATTTTGAAGATTTTGAGTTTTATTAAGAAGATCTGTATTTATAAATCTATCAGAATTATATGCATTATTTTTTGTATCCTCTGGAATTAGCAAAGAGGAAGATACGTAATAGACCGGTGCAGTATATCTGTTATAAATATATGCTATAACTAATGCCAGAATAATACAAGGAATAATAACCCAGATATTTCGGAATATTAATTTAATTATCTTCAAAAGGTTATTACTATCCATTTCTGATAAAGAATTTTGATTCATAATTATGAAGCTAAAAACATGTATTGTTTACTTTCCAAAAGCCGTATATAAAAGAACGGCTGTTGATATAGATGATAACAAAAGTGACCATGGAAATTGATTCAGTCCCCAGAATTTTTTATTTAATGGTTTGACATATAACATATCGTTGGGGCGAATATAATAGTATTCCGATGCCAAAATATTTGGTGACGTCAAATCAACATTTATTCTTAAATTATTACCATTCTCATTTCGAACGAGTACTATATCATTACGATCTCCATAATCTGTTAAATCTCCAGCCAAACTAATTGCACCAAAAATGGTGAGTTTTTCCTGTGCGTAAGAAAAATGACCCGGGTTTTTGACTTCACCAAAAACGGAAACATAGCGGTTTACCAATTTTACAGTAACTGTTGGATTACTTAAAATGTTATTTAATGAATCTGTTAACATGGCAGTAACTTCAGGAATTGTCTTATTTTCAACAAGTATATTCCCAATGAATGGTAATTCTAAATATCCCGATTTATCGATCATATATGAGGATAAAGATGCACTATAGGGAGTAACACCATATCCTGTACTACTTTGTTGTTTTCCCACTTGTTGAAATACATTTGTGGTCGGATCATCAAGACTTTTTATATCAATATAAAGTTCATCCCAGGGTTTTAATTTGTAATCTGGAATTTCACTATCGTTATATAAAGTTATTCCTGTGTCCTTATACTGCATATATTCTAAGTTTCGATGTGTTACGCAAGATGAAAAAAGAAACACTATTACAATTATTAATGAAAATCTTAGAATCTGAATGGACCGGCGGTATTTGTTTATGTTCATGGTTTTTACTCGTTTTAAGTAAAACTTTTGATTTTTATTTATATAGATTTATTCAAAAGTAGTATTTCTGTTTTATTTCTAAACTCAAAAAGATAACCTTATTAGTTGTTCGATCGACAATTTTAAAGTTACAATTTATCAGGATACTTTTGTGCAAATACAACTCTAATATTTCCGGAATCATCAGGAACTGAGCCAATCTGTTGAAATTTTTTTGTTTTCTCTATCAGCTTAATAACGAAATCACCCTGACCGACACCAATTTCAAAAACCAACCACCCTTTTTTTGTCAGAAACAACGGCGCTTCGCTTATAAGATTTTGAATAATTTTAATTCCCAGCATTCCTCCATCAAATGCAAGAGATGGTTCATTTAATGCTATCTCCAAATCCATTTTTACAACTTTAGCACTTGATATGTATGGTGGATTACAAATAATTAAATCGATATTATTATAAAATTTGTCGCTTTTAAAAGGCCCATACATATCGCCAGGAAAGGCTTCAATGCGATCGTTTAAATTAAGAAAATTAATGTTTTCCTGTGTTAGTTTAACTGCTTCATTTGAAATATCTGAAGAATAAACTCTGCATTTTGGATTTAGTTTTGCAACTCCAATGCCAAGATTTCCGGATCCGCAACAAATATCAAGGATATTGATCTCATTTTTTTCATTTGCAAGTGCAGCTGAAAGTTCAAGTGCTTTTTTTCCAAGAATCTCGGTTTCTTTCCGCGGAATTAAAGCTCTTTGATCAGTAATTAGTTCAATCCCTAAAAAATTCTGCCGTTTTGTAATATGGGCAAGCGGAATATTATTAAGACGCTGATCAATCAAATCAAGTAGTTTTGTTACTTGTTTTTCCTTGAGTTTTGGAAGCTTCATATTAATTGCTTTCTCGGCTGAAACAGATATTCCGGAAGCTGTCATCCATAAGGCTTTCAAAGTTGAATCAACAGTTTCTTCAGGTTTGTCTTCAAGAAAATGAATCTTGCTTTTTAATTCATTGTACAATTCATTATAAAATACTTCAATTTCCATTTTCAAGATAATTCTCTTTTAGGCTTTTTTTATCAATTTTGCCGTTTGCATTTTTTGGCATTTCATCCATGAATAGCACTTTCTGTGGTATCATAAAATTTTCCAGCTTTGACACACAAACTTTTAGTATATCCTTTTCCATAATTTCAGAATTGCCATAAGTGGTAACAATTGCTATAATTGATTCTCCCAAAACTTCGTCAGGTACACCAAAAACAACCGCTTCTTTCACTTCTTTTATTTTGTAAATGACATTTTCTATTTCAACAGGGCTAACCTTTTCTCCTCTGGTTTTAATAATATCATCATTTCGTCCCTGAAAATATAAAAAGCCGTCCTCATCCATTTTAAACCAGTCGTTGGAACATAAAATTTTTTCTCCTGGCAGATTTCCGGGTTTTAACATTTGATTACTCAATTCCTCTTTGTGCCAATAACCAAGCATGACATGCGGTCCCCGTATGTGCAAAATACCTCTTTCGCCTGCAGGAACTTTATCCCCATCGGGTGTTAATAAAAAAACTTCAGTGCCTGGAATTGCTTTCCCAACCGAACCGGGTTTTTCATCAACCAATTCCGGTTCAAGGTAACAGACTCTTTTGCATTCCGTTAGTCCATACATTTTAAAAATGAGAGCTTTAGGGAAAATTTTCTTTAAATCAGGAATAAATTCAGCCGGGAGTGCAGCAGCTGTGTTTGTAACTCTTTTTATACTTTCGAATGCCAGTTCGTTTTTTTTACTTGCTGCAATCATCATTGCATAAATTGTAGGAACTCCCGGAAAAACTGTCGGCTTATATTTCTCAATATTTTTATAAATTGTTGCCTGAAAAATAAATGATTGTTCGATAATTATTGAACCACCCATAGTTACAGCCATTAAAAGCTGGTATAATCCATAATCAAAAGCGAGTGGTGAAAGTAAAATAATACGATCTTCATTTGATAGCCTTAAATATTCAATCAAACTCCAGGAAGTAAAAACCATGGATTGATGGGTCATCATCACTCCCTTGGGAAAACCGGTACTGCTTGATGTATAAATTAATGCGGCCAAATCGTTGGGAATTATCCGGGGTAGGAGTGTTTCTACTTTTTTGTTTATTAAAATGTTCTCAAAGTTTGATATTTTCAAATTTCCAATCCCTTCAAAACGTTTTGTTTCTCCTGTAATTATTAATTCAGTAATTGATTTCGAAATCATTAAGTGCCGGGATAATTTCCTGGTGTAATCCTGTATCTGATATTAAAGTTTTTGCCCCGCTATCATTTAAAATGTATTGAAATTTTTCAGCTTTGGTTTGTGGATTAATAACTAAAAAAGCAGCACCCGACAAAGTAATCCCATAGATTGCAACAGTACACTGCCAAGAGTTTTGCAGATAAATGCCAACCATGTCGCCTTTCTGTATTCCTGAAGAAACCAGATAATTGGCCAATTTTTCTGCATTTTCCTTTAACTCAGAATAAGAGTACTCTTCTGATTTTGCTATAACAACTGTTTTTGAAGGAAATTTTGCAGCCGAGATTAATAAGGCTTCTCCGAGAAGTCTTTGTGGAATTGAAGTCATAATAGGATTAAAATATTTAATATTTTATAGGTGACATTCTTAAATATTCTGTTGTTTTTATTTTACGGGCAAAACCATTAAAAATACCAGTTACATCTTTGGCTGGCATTTCCATAACTTCCCCAACTTCTTCCGGTTTATAACCATTTTCAAATGCAAACCACAATAAGTCCATTTGGTGGAAAGGTAATTGAAAGAAGAATTCCTCTTGTGTTTGTTCTGCAGAATAAGTGTCGGTTGTAGGAGGTCGTTTTATTATATCATTCGGAATTTCTAAATATTCTGCAATCTGATATACCTGAGATTTAAAAAGATGTGCAATTGGCATTACATCTGCACCGCTGTCGCCATATTTTACAAAAAAACCTTGTTCCACCTCATGTTTATTTGGAGTGCCTATAACCGCATAATGCAATTTTTCTGCATAATAATATAGCATCGACATTCGTGAGCGTTGCTTGAAATTAGAGGCAGCAACAATCTGAAGATAATCATTTACCGGTAATCGTTTGCTGTTTTCATTACCCTCTGAATCAACAATTGTGGCGTGAAAAATTGCAGGAAGACTTTGATTCAGCGTATTGGGTGTGATACCAATTTTAAATTTATATTCTTTGGGATTATATTCAGGAAAAACTCTTTTTACTGCTTCATCTCTTCTTTTATAACAACCAAACCCGACAAGTGCATCAGAAATGTCTTCAATTTCGTAGGTCACATTATATTTATCAGCCAATAATTTTGCAAATGATAAGCTATCGGGGCTTGAGTCTTTTTCAGGAAGCATTAGCCCTTTTACATTTTTAGATCCTAATGCTTTCACAGCTAAAGCCAATGTTACAGAAGAATCTATTCCCCCGCTTATTCCTATTATACCACCTTTTCTTTTTAAACCTGCTGTTACATCTTTTCGCATATGAGTGCAAATATTGTTTACAGTGGTTTCTATGTCTTTTATTTTTAAGATTTCTTTTGAAAACCTGGGTTTTACATTCATAGAGTAAGTTTAATAAAGTTAGTCTCTGATTTTAAGGAATATTCAATAAGTTCATTTTCATTTAGATACTTAAAATCCTTAATGAATTGTTTATACAGTAATTGAGTTGAAATAATAGCTGTAATTGCCATATTGTCAATTTCCGAATAAGCCTTGCCCGATTTCATTTTTAATATCAATTTTGAAACCGTGTCAGGATTGAAAATATTAGATTCAATTAATGATTCTTTAGAAAGTATATCTTTTACAAATTCCGGGGCTTCTTCACCAAGAAAGCTGGTCAAAATAGGAGCACGGTATGCTTGTTTGGGGCGATTTAATATTTCTTGGGGTAGTTTACCTTTCATCATCCTTTTGAGCAGTACTTTTTCATTTAATCCTTTCAACTTAAAATCAGGGGGTAAGGACGCACAAAATTCAACTATTCTGTGATCTAAAAAAGGATATCTTCCCTCTACCGAATTCGCCATACCCATTCTGTCGCCCTGTGATGACAACAAGTAACCGGAAAGAAAAATTTTCATTTCAAGATATTGTGCTTTGGATAATGGGTCTAATTCGTCCAATTTCGTATTAATTGATGCTAACAAATTTGCATATGGATCGAATGATGCCAATTCGTCAAGAACACTTCTGTTTAAATGTTTTTTTATATTGGATGAATTATTCCATCTTAACAAGTGTGAATAAATTGGAGAATTAGTTTCGCCTAATTTATAACCAAAAAACATTTTAAGTACGTTCGGATTTGCGTTTTGTAATGCTGTAATGTATGGATATAGTTTTCTTAATAACAAAGGTCTGAACTTTGATTTTGGATCTTTTGCCCAAAAATGTCTTATTTTATTTTCCTTAAATATGTTGTAACCAGCAAGAATCTCATCAGCTCCTTCTCCGGTAATAACAACTTTAATATTGTTCTCTCGTACCTTTTTTGACAAGCTGTACATTGGTGAAGGCGATGTTCTTAAAATAGGCGTTTCAGTATGCCATATTACTTTAGGAAAATTTTCAGCAACTTCTTTAGTTGTACATTTAAATGAAATATGATTTGTGCCAAAATAATCAGATGCAATGTTTTGATATTGAGTTTCATCAAATTCTTTTTCAGTAAAACCAACTGAAAAGGTTTGCAGGATTTTTGGTTCAATTTTTTTAATGAAAGCGGTTGTAATGCTAGAGTCTATACCGCCACTTAAATATGCAGCTACCGGCACATCTGCTCTTAATCTAATTCTTACTGCATCTTCAAATAAAGCACTAAATTCATTTACAGCATCTTCAAAACTTCCGGTGAAATAGTTCTCGCTTTTTGCAAAATTCAGCTCCCAGTAATTTTTAATAATTATTTCGCCGTTTTTAACTTTCATATAATGACCTGGAGGACACTCCGTTATATTTTCAAATACAGTGTTTGGTGTAATTGTTGTCCAAAAGGTAAATGTTTCTGAAATACCTGTTGATGAGATTTTACGATTTACTTTTGGATGTTCAAAAATTGCTTTTATTTCTGAACCATAAACAAAGAGATCCTTCTCATGAAAATAATATAATGGCCTAATTCCAACGCGGTCCCTTGCTAAAAAAAGTTCCTGATTTATTTTATCCCATATCGAAAAAACAAATTGTCCGTTGAGTTTTGAAACAAATTCTTCGCCATATTCCTGATACAGATGAACGATCACTTCAGTGTCACTTTGAGTTCTGAAATGATGTCCTTTTTCCTCTAATTCTTTTCTAAGTTCGATGTAATTAAAAATCTCTCCGTTAAAAACAATCCACAGACTTAAATCTTCATTTGGCAACGGTTGCTGCCCTCCTGCAATGTCAATTATACTTAACCGAACACTTCCCAAACCAACATTGCCATTTACATAAATACCACATTCATCGGGCCCTCTGTGTTGAATTCGGGTAAGCATTTTATTTAATAATAGCTTACTTGCCCTTTCATTATTATCGATATATCCAACTATTCCACACATTGAGCCAATAAATTTAAAACGTTTTTAAAGCGTTTCTTTTTTTGAATTGATGAACGCCGATATTGCATTAATTGATTCGAAATTTTCTTCAATTAATTCGTCATTTTCCACTTCTATTCCGAACTCCTCGTCTAAATAACTTATTAATGACAGAAAACCCAAAGAATCAAATAATCCTTCTGCAAACAAAAGAGTATCGTCTTGAATGTCTTTTATTTCCGTAAAAGTGGTTTCTGAAATAAAAGTTCTGAGTTTTTCAGCATTTGAAACGTCAATATTCATAATGTTAAGATTGTTTAGTAATTTTTACAGAGCAAATAAAAAGAAAATTGCATTAGATTAAATGCATAAAAATAAAAATCTGTATTATAAGAAATAAACTTTAATAGGTTTTATGATCATTGTCCATCTCCTGTGATCATTACCTTGATGGTTTTTAATATTATAATAAGATCAAGTTTAAGAGACCAGGTGTCAATATATTGCATGTCCATTTTCATCCATTGATCAAATGGTATATTGTTTCTCCCGGAAACCTGCCAAATACATGTAATACCAGGTTTCATACTTAATCTTCTTTGTTGCCATCTTTGGTACTGTTTAACTTCGGATGGAATCGGTGGACGAGGTCCAACAACTGACATTTCACCTTTTAAAACATTAATAAATTGAGGTAGTTCATCTAGCGAGGTTTTTCTAAGGAATTTACCAATTTTTGTTACTCTTGGGTCATTTTTTATCTTGAATACGGGTCCTTGTTGTTCATTTTTATCCATCAACGTCTTTTGAAGACTTTCAGCATTTACTACCATAGTTCTGAATTTATAGCAATAAAATTGTCTTCCATTTAACCCTGTCCTTTTTTGAAGAAAAAATACTGGACCACCGTCCTTCTTTATTAAAAGTGAGATTATTATCATTATTGGAGAAGCAATTATTAAGACAAAAATGGATATTAATATGTCAAGGATAGCTTTAAATTTTAATGCTAAATAGTTATCAGGTGTATTTCTGTAAGTTAAAAATGGCATTTGATTCAAGAAAGAGAGAGAAGACTGCATTTTTACATAATTAAGAAGCATGGATTGCATTCTAAAAACTACTCCAACTTCAGAACAAGAGTAAATAAACTTTTGTATTTCATTCTGATCTAAAGAGCTTTTGCAATAAAAAACCTCGTCAATTGTGCTTTCGTCAATTATTTTTGATAAGTCGCGTTCATAAGGTATAATTTTAAACTCATTCTGATATTTAGCTATTATTGACTCATCGTCGGACATAATGGCCCTGATGCGATATCCCCAATCTTTGGTTTCGATAAGCCGATCAATAAAATAATAGGAATCAGAGTCTGCTATTATGAGAATTTGCCTCGTATTTATTCCCTCCTTTCTAAGAAATTTCATTGAAGAAGATAAAATGAATTTGAAGGAATATAAAGAAAGAAAATTAATTGCCGCAAATACCCCAATAACCAACCTTGATATTGAATTTAAATCTAAAATTACAATTGACGCAAAAACCACTAAAATTCCTATAAATACAACTGTAAAATATTCAATAAAAGTAATTGAATACATTTTTATCCGACCAATTCGTCCAAGATTGGCCTGTTCCAGTAGTAATGTCCAGATAAGCACCACAATAAAAGAAATTATTTTATACTGCGATAAATCCCATGCGATGGGTTTCAGAAAAGCTTTTGTTATAAATATTGAAGCCCAAAAACATGCAAAAGTTAAAATGACCTGAAAAATGATACTTAATTTTTCAAGAATCGGTTCTCTTTCTTTAAGCATGATTATTGATTTTGTAGAGTGTTAAACTTGTTTTCATAAAATTATTTGGTAGAGATAAAGTCTATTTTTACAAAATTAGACTATTATTCAGAGAGATACAATCTTCAAAGTGTGTTAATTATATTGAGTAATTACTTAATTTAATTTTTGTACCATTTGAGAAGCTTCTTAATTCCTTCTTCAATTTCAGTTTTATGGTGCCAGCCAAGTGAATGAAGTTTTGAAACATCAGTTAGTTTACGCATCGTGCCTTCAGGCTTTTGTGTATTGAAATGCAGGTCTCCTTCAAAACCGATAATTTCTTTCATAAGAAACGCGAGATCTTTAATGCTTATTTCTTTTCCTGTTCCAATGTTAATATGTGTGTTTCGTATTTCTTTTTGGTCGTTCACTATGAGATCTGAAAAATTAATGTTTTCCATAATGAATACACAGGCATCAGCCATTTCCTCACTCCATAAAAATTCCCGCATTGGTTTACCGCTCCCCCAAATTTCCACTTTAATCTTTGGATTGGCATTATTGTTTTCTAAAATTATGCCATATTTGGTCAATATGTTAATTATGTCATTCTTTTCGCATTTCCCATTTACCTTTTCAATTGGTCTAATATTAAGATCATAAACAATAGCCTCCCAATTATTATCTGCAATACACTTTGCTAAATAAATTTTGCGCATTAATGCAGGAAGAACATGGGATTTTTCTAAATCAAAATTATCATTTGGACCATAAAGGTTAGTCGGCATTACCGAAATAAAATTTGTACCATATTGAATGTTATAACTTTCACACATTTTGATACCAGCAATTTTTGCAATTGCATAAGGTTCATTTGTATATTCAAGCTCGCCGGTCAATAAATAATTTTCAGACATGGGTTGAGGGGCCTCTTTGGGGTATATGCAAGTACTGCCTAAAAAAAGAAGCTTTTCAACATTGTATTTGTATGAAGCATGAATTACATTGTTTTGTATCATTAAATTTTCGTAAATAAACTCTCCGCGATAAGTATTGTTAGCAACTATCCCTCCAACTTTTGCTGCAGCAAGAAAAACATATTCTGGTTTTTCAGTTCTGAAAAATTCTTCTACTTCAAACAAATTCATTAAATCCAATTCCTCAAAAGTTCGACCTGTTAAATTCGAGTAACCTTTTCCGGAAAGATTCTTCCATATTGCTGAACCAACCAATCCACGGTGTCCTGCTATATATATTTTTGAATTTTTATTCATTTATTGTAGAACATTTGAGTAGTTCGGAATAGAGATCAACGTTTGTCTAAAAAAATCATTTTAAAGGTTGATTATCGGTAATGTATATCCAACGCGTTGGTGGAATTAATGCATAACATGTTGGTTCCCAGCCTACAGGTTATGTTCAATTAATTTTTATTCAAAATAATTAAGAATACGGTAACCTCCATCTTTTAAATAGGCATCTTTTTGCATTAATTTTAAATCAGATTTAATCATATCGTCGATCAATCCATTCAAATCGTATTTGGGAACCCATCCTAGTATCTCTCTCGCCTTGGTCGAATCTCCAATAAGTATATCTACTTCTGTAGGTCTAAAATATTTTGGATCTACCGAAACGACGGGTGTTAATTTTGTATTTTCTGGTTTTTCACTGCAAATCCGTGCAGATATGCTGTCAATATATTCACTTCCAACAATTTCAGAGAAAATCTCTTTATTAATATCAGTAATAAAACCCTTTTCATCAGCACCTGTTCCAGTAAACGTGATTTCTATTCCAAGTTTCTCTGCAGTAAGTTTAATGAAATCTCGTATTGATGTTGTAATTCCTGTCGAAATTACATAATCATCAGGCTCATCTTGTTGAAGAATCAGGTACATTGCACGTACATAATCTTTGGCATGACCCCAGTCACGTTTTGAAGATAAGTTGCCCATAAATAATGTATTTTGCATTCCTAAAACAATGCGTGCTATTGCCCTTGTAATTTTACGTGTAACAAATGTTTCACCTCTAACAGGAGATTCATGATTAAATAAAATACCATTTGAAGCATGTAGTTTATAAGCTTCCCTGTAATTTACAGTAATCCAGTATGCATAAAGCTTTGCTACTCCATATGGAGATCTTGGATAAAAAGGTGTTTTTTCAGTTTGAGGGACTTCCTGAACTAGACCATATAATTCAGAGGTCGAAGCTTGATAAATGCGAGTCTTATCTATCAGGTTTAACAATCGGACAGCCTCAAGAATTCGAAGAGTTCCAATTCCGTCCGCATTGGCGGTATATTCAGGAGTGTCAAAACTAACCTTAACATGGCTCATTGCGGCCAGGTTATATATCTCATCCGGCTGAACTTCCTGAATAATTCTGGTAAGATTCATACTATCTGTTAAATCACCGTAATGTAAAATCAGATTAAGATTTTCCATGTGTGGATCCTGATAAAGATGATCAATCCTTTCTGTATTGAACATGGATGCTCTTCGTTTAATGCCATGTACAATATATCCTTTTTTTATTAAGTACTCTGCAAGGTAAGCCCCATCTTGCCCTGTGATACCTGTAATTAAAGCTTTCCTCTGAGTCATTATTTTAATTTATATAAAATTCTAGAAAAAGAAAATCCTTTGTCAATCGCTTTTTTATCTTTCTCAATGATTAATTTGTAAATTTCTCCCCAACCTGGAATACCAAGTAGATTACGATCATCTATAAAAATATCAGCATAAATTTTTCTGCTGTATGTATTATCGAATATTTCGTCATCAAAATTATTATTTACGGCATGAAAAATTAACCCCTTGTCTTTACAGAATTGAATTGCTTCATTTAACTCTTTGCCTGATCTGTACGTCCATAAAATGACCTGATGGCCTTTTTCCTGTATAAGTTTTAATGTTTTAATTGCAAATGGTATTTCTTTCCCGATTTCAGGATATTTATGTTGAACAATTGTTCCGTCAAAATCAACCGCAATGATCATAATATTATCATTTAATGTTTGCAAGATATAGAATAATTTCCTATTGTTCAATTTGAGTTTAGACGCATTCGAATAGGGTTTTTTGTCAAAAAAATGAATGAATTAAATTTTTTACTGATTTACTCTTCAAGTTTTCTTTTTAACCATTGGTTTTCAAGACTCAATTCAGCATACATTCTTTTTAGCCTATCATTCTCTTCTTTTAGTTTGTTCAGGATTAACATGTCATTTGACAAGAAATTTCCATACTTTGACTTCCAATTATAAAATGTGGCTTGGCTTATTCCATACTCTTCTAAAATAAGTGGTATAGATTTTCCGTCCTCATATTCTTTAAGAACTTTATAAATTTCAGACTTTTTATACCTTCTTTTAAGCATCTAAATATTTTTAAAACATTAATTGGTTTAATGCATTTTATTGAAAAATAATTTCAATACCGTGAGCAGTCAGGCTTTACCTGTTATAGTAGTTCGATTAGTGTTTTAATAGGAAATTAAGAGTTGAGGGCTTGATAATAAATATTTAATGAAAACTGTATTTTCTTTTTTTCAAAATATAATTTTTAAAATAATCTGCAATATTAAGAAATTATAAATATTTATAAAAGTTCTATTTTTTTCTAAATGATTACAGAAAAATTTATTAATGCCAAAATGAAATTTATGATTATATATTTTAAAAATAGTAAGGGTACCCCATTTGTCACTTACATATTAGCAACATCTATAAAAAGATTTTAGTAAAATTTTTGTTGGATTAAAAGGCGTTAACCTGTCAGAAAAATACCCTTATTTCTTATAATCCTCACAAATCTTGGAAAAAGGTACGTCATATTTATTATTTTTCCAATTTCATTATTATTAAATAATTGTGAACAAAATCAGAAAAAAAATTCCAAATAAAGATAAAAATATCTTATTTGTTTGATTATCAATTCCTTTTTGTAATGAATATGGTTCAAATAATGATTTAAATTAAAAATGAGATTTTCTAATATTGGGACATTATTATAGTTTTTGGAATACAATTTCCAGTAAATTCTAAAAAAAAGTAGAATTTTACGATTTTAATAGTTTGTTTTTAACCATAAAATAAATTTTAATATCTATTGATTACAGGGAAATACAATTCATATTATTTTCTTGGATAATGAAAAAAATGTATTTAAGAATATCAGAATAGTAGTAAGTTTTTTTAAAGCAAGGCTTAACGAGTTCCCTTAAAAATTTCAATTGGGACGATCCTGGATTTTTATGGTTTCCTTTCATTCCTATTGCTCAGTATTTAAAATAAAAACCCTTTCCACTTGGTAGAAAGGATTTTTTTCTTAAGTCGGGATGACAGGATTTGAACCTGCGACCCCTTCGTCCCGAACGAAGTACGCTACCGGACTGCGCTACATCCCGATTTTTTAGTGCCCCAAAATTAAACTTTTTTCAAAAAACAAAATAACGATTTTCAATAAATCCACTTTTTTCTGAAATTATTTGATGACAAGAGTAAATAGACAAAGCTTGAAAATTATTTTGTTACATACTGAGGAATCCATACCTCAATGTGTGGAATTATTTTTCATTCATTTTGTATTTACTAAAATACTGTTGTGTATGCCATGTGTTTGAAAGTCAGTAAATAAGTATTGTCTTTCAGGTAAAACAACTTCATTTTTTAAATTGGCACGTTTTTGTTAGCAACGCTTATCATAATTGATTAAAAGTTAAAATATGAAAGTTGCAGGAATTATATTATTTGTTTTAGGATTAGTAGGAGTTATAATATACGGAATTCAAGCCGTGAGCGATTCTGAAACATTTAATTTGTTCGGAATAGACATTGCTGTTAGTTCTGCAAATTGGACACCAGTAATTATAAGTGGTGCTGTTATGATAATAGGTATTGTAATGACGGTGAGTAGAAAAAAGGCAACATAAATAATTAATATTCTTTACTCCTAGTTATTGAATTAAGGGTTGGAATAAAATGCTTACAGTTTTACATGCAGAGATGTCTGTTTTTGTGATGATAAACTAAATTAAATATAATATAAATTAAAAATTAAAGCTATGAACAAACTACAAGTAAAAGGAAATTGGAATGAATTAAAAGGGAAACTAAAACAAAAGTATGGTAATCTGACAGATGACGACCTCCAATATGTGGAAGGAAAAGAGGATGAACTTTTGGGAAAGCTTCAGAAAAAAACGGGTAAAAGCAAGGAAGAAGTAATTGATGAAATTAATAAACTTTAAATCATGAGAGGACTATTGTACATTATAGCAGTTATTCTTTTAATCGGTTGGATTTTTGGATTCTTTGTATATTCAGTAGGAGGTTTAATCCATATACTGTTAGTACTGGCTGTCATATCCATTCTGATATCGATTATACGTGGATCTAGTTAAGATCTGCTTAATAACCAAGCACAAACGGATTATTTTAATCCGTTTTTTTTATTTCTATTTTAAACTATATTTTATTGATGCGAAATGGAACTGCAAATTTCATTGGTTTATTATTGTGTTTATAAAACAATGAAAACTGATGACTAAGCTCTACCCCGAAATAGAAAATAATTGAAACATAAAAAATCCAAATGAGGATAACAACTAATGAACTGGCCGCCCCATAAACTACTCCAAGATTACTGTTTCCAATAATATAACCAATAAGAATTTTCCCCAGGATAAATAGTAACGAAGTAAAAATAGCCGCAAACCAACTGGCATTCCATCTAACTTTTACATCGGGCAGAAAACGATAAATTAAGGCAAATATAGCTGTTATTATTCCGAATGATAAAACATAATTAACTACCTGGGCCAAAACAATTAATTGTTTACTTATATAGGTTGATAAAAAGTCTTTTAGAATAGCTATAGAAGCATCAACAACCAGCGAAACCAATAAGACAAAACCTAAACTAAGAATAATACCAAATGAAAAAATCCTTGTTTTAATCAGGTTTAGAAGGCCCATTTTAAAATTTGTTTTTATTTTTATGCGCCACACATAATTTATTGCATTCTGTAAGATACTAAATAGAGTAGTAGCAGAAAAAAGAAAAAGTATTAAACCAATTATTGCACCAATACCACTATTATTTAATATTTCGTAATTGTCAATTATATTTTGCAAGAGTATACTGCTTTCCTCTCCAATTAGCACATTTAGTTCATTAAATAGTTTTTGCCTTATTACTTCATCGTTAGTAAAAAAACCGAAAACAGAAATAATAATAATTAATATTGGTGCAATTGAAAATATGGCAAAAAAGGCAGTTGTGCCAGCTAATTCTATCGGGCGGTTTGATCTAAAATTCAAAAATGAATTTTTAACTATTTTTATTCCATTGAGAGTTCTTTTTATAAACCGGCTTTTTTCTTTTAACTTATTTTCCATTGCATTGTATTGAATTAGATTAAGAATGAAAGAATTGTGCCATTATTAACTTATGGATATTATATAGGGTTTTAACTTCTTTTTTACTGTTTTACATATTAATATTATTGAAATTATCTTTAATAAAGTTGCTTTTCAACATTCTTATACATTGTTTATGTGCAATGAAATCATTTTTATGGGGAACAATATCCACACATTTTTACAAAAATAGAATCTTTTATTTATAAAGTTACGTTAACATTATATTCAAAATATTGAATTTCAGATTTATATAAATTGCTGGTTCGTATGAGCGTATTTGGCAGGGTTTATTCACTATAAGGGATGATAAGATTTTTAAAGAATTAATTATGAGTAATAATCAATACAGTACGCTTTCAGAAGCAATAAATGATCTTCAAAAAAGAGGATTCACCCAAAATTTTAGCATAAATACAAGTGGCCAACTCAAATCTTCGAAAGGCGAATTATTTTCATTTTCAGAAGTGGAATTAGTTGAATTTCATCGATTTGACGGAATGACAAACCCAAATGATGATAGCATTTTGTATGCGGTAAAAACAAATTCGGGATTACATGGAACGGTAGTAGACTCTTATGGTCACGATGGTTCAGAGATTACTTCTAACTTTATGAACAAGGTGGCACAAAAGCAATTCAATAAATAAATATACAATTGTGCCACATTGTTAGCAGGCTTATAATAACTGATAAGTTTTAATATAAAACTGTTATACAAGAAGCACTATTAACAATACAATAATTATTGCCGCTCCGGTGGAAATATAAAATCCATTGGAAAGTTCTGCAGCCGCTTTTGCATCAGCATTGCTTTCGCTGTAAGCCTTTAAATCATTACGAATGTTTTTAACCTCTTTTCGCAGTTCTTTTTTTTCTGAAGAACTCATCGATTTTACATCCATTTCCTTAATCTCATTTAAACGTGAGATCATTTCTTCAACCTTTTCCGATACATTTTCGGTTTCGGTTGGCTTTAAAGCAGAAATTTCTGTTTTTGATGTTTTTGGAGTTTTACTGAGCTTATCCACATTTGCCTGTGCAGGTAAAATAAGTACTAAAGATAGTAAAATTGCTACTGATAAATTTGTCATTAACTTTTTCATTTTTATAACTTTTTAGATTAATACTATAAATTAATTATGGAATGTTTATTTCTTTCTCTCATAGAACCATATTCTTTTTTATATGTAATCATAAAACCCATTGTGTTTTGAATATCATTTGTTTTTATTCTTTGAAAACAGATTAAATAACCAACTGTGTTTTATTGTTTCAGCTGCATTCTTAACTTCAACAATACCATCATTTACTTTTTCAATTGTTGTATCAATATTGTTTGCCATTTCCTCATCATAAACCAGGCGGTGTGCAATGCCATCTCCCGAGTTAAGTTGCTTACTAAATACAAGTAGCTGCTTTGTCAACGAATCGGTTCTTTCCGATATCTGATTTAAATTTTCAATTACATTGTTTATTTGAGTTGTAATTGTTGTATCATTAACAAGCTTGCCTAAATCACCTTCTCCGTTGTTAACATTCCTGGTAATTTCCTTGGCATTCGTTGCAAAAGCTATAAGTTCATCACCAGCATTGTTTAGCTTCGATGTTATATTATTTTCATTAAGCAAAACGGCAATATCGCCTTCACCATTATTCATTTTTTTACTCACACTCAACAGGTTTTTTGAGATATCCTGTCCTTCATTAATTAATTTTTGGGCCTCTTCCATAACATCCTGCAAATCGACAGCCCTTTTTGTTGGCAAAAAATCTTCGTTGGTAACAACTCCAGCGCCAGAGGAACCGGGAAGAATATTTATTATTTTGCTTCCCATTAAACCATCACTGCTAATTACTGCTTTCGAATCTTTTTTGATAAATTTTTCGATATTATTATCCACCGACATTTCAACCAAAATGGTGGTGTCTTCAATAATTTTAATGCGTGATACTGTGCCAACATTGATTCCTGAATAACGTACTTTATTCCCTTCAACCAAACCGCTCACATTTTTAAAGTAACTTTTTAGCGTAACAGTTGATGAAAATAGATTTTGTTTACTCCCAAGAATATAAATAGCCACAATAAACAGCAATAACCCTGAGGCAACCATTAATCCCAATTTTATTGAATGTACGTTTTGTTTTTTCATGGTTTACTATTTTAGTTAAAATATGCACTTACATATTTATCATTACTCTTGCTTAACTCGTCGTATGTTCCATGGGCTGTAAATTTTCCATTACATATTAACTTTAAATGATTTGCAGTAATTTTTGCACATTTCATATCATGTGTTATAATGATTGATGATGTATTGTATTTTTCCTGGACATGTAAAATCAATTCGCTTATTTCTCCCGAAGTAACAGGGTCTAGCCCGGTTGTAGGTTCATCATAAAGAATTATTTCTGGTTTTAGAATAAGTGTTCTGGCAAGTCCAACACGTTTTTTCATTCCACCTGAAAGCTCAGCAGGCATTTTATCAATTGCATCCAACAAACCAACGCTTTTAAGTGCATCCTGAACCATATCATTTATTTCATTTGTATTTTTTGATGTTTGTGTGCGCCTTACCGGAAACTCCAGGTTTTGTCGCACCGTCATCGAGTCATATAAAGCACCCCCCTGAAATAAATATCCCACCTTTTTTCGCAGTTCATCAATTTCAATCTCGTCAAGTTCGTTTATATCCTTACCTAAAACTTTTATCGTTCCAGAGTCTGCTTTAATTAATCCTACAATGCATTTAGTCAGTACCGATTTACCGGTACCCGATTCTCCAAGAATGGCAAGGTTCTCTCCCTGGTGTAATTCAAGGTTTACCCCTTGTAAAACATCGTTTTTCCCAAATGATATTTTTAGATTCTCTATTTCAATTACTTTACCCATTGATGGAGATTAAAAACCGTAAATAAATTCAGAGAATTGCACTGCAATCAAATCAATAATAAAAATTACAAGTGAAGAGGTAACAACAGCTGAATTTGCTGCCAATCCAACTGATTCTGTTCCTCTTTTTGTATTATATCCTTTAAATGAACCTATTAATCCAATAAAAAATCCAAAGAATACCGATTTAACTGTTGCCGGTATAATATCTGAAAAGCTCAGTGCATCAAAAGCCTGAGAAAGAAAAAGAACAAATGATGTTTTCTCATGCATTAATATTGCTGCGTATGAACCTAAAATTGCGATAGCATCTGAATAAAATACCAGGATCGGAACAATTAATGTGGTAGCCATAACTCTTGTAGCTACCACATAATTGAGTGGTTTTGTCCCCGAAACTTCCATAGCATCAAGTTGTTCCGTTACTTTCATCGCGCCAAGTTCGGCACCAATACCCGAACTTATTTTTCCTGCACATAAAAGTGCGGTTATAACCGGGCCAATTTCTCTGATGATTGAAACAGTGATCATTCCGGGTAACATTGATTGTGCACCAAAATCAACCAATACCGGCCTTGACTGTAAGGTTAGTACCAGGCCAAGTATAAACCCCGTGATTGAAATTAGCGGAAGTGTTTTATTACCCACAAAATATCCTTGCCGAAGTAATTCTTTAAATTCAAAAGGCCCTACAAAGAGCTGCTGAATTGTTCGAAATGTAAAATGCGTAATATCTCCCAACTCACTTAAAAAACCCTCAATTGTACTTTCTATTTGGCCTTTTAAATTACTCATATATATTATTTGGTAAATAAATTTTAAATATGAGAGGCAAATTGAGAACCATAAAATAAAAATATGTTCAACAGGTTTTTAGAAAATCATAATGTTCTCATGAATAAGTATTTACACTGTGGTTGATAAAACAACGAAATTTTATATGGCTGTTTATGCCTCATTCAATGTGTGGAAAAACTACACTTTTTTGTAGAAATGATAGGCCTTTTTGTTAAATACAATCCAGTGAGTGCAAAACACCTGCTTTTATAACTCCTTGTATTTCATTTGTATAATTATGGCTAAATGCGCCATTTTTTCCAAAATATGTTAAACAAATAAACTTGGCATAATTCTTCCTTATATTGCACAAATAAAAGAGTTATCAACGTTTTGGTTAAGGGCATGAAATATTTAATAATGGTGCAAATGGAAAAAGGGAACAATTATTTTAACAAAATGGTATTCAAAAATAATCCCTTAAAATCATTACATAACCCGATAACATTTATTAAAGATAATATCAGTAGTTAATCTCATATGCGTCAGTTACGTTTTTTCTTAATTGGAATTTTATTTTTTGCCGTTTTATCAAGCAGATTACCGGCGCAAGAGAACTATGAAATCAGAAATATCAATTTTCATGGAAATAAAACCCTGGATAAAAATTTTTTACTTGACGCAATGTCACTAAACGATGTTTCCTTCGTTGAAAAGCTTTTAACAAAAAATGAGAGATCATTGTATAGCGAAGAAATTATCAACCTCGACCTCCAGCGATTAATTCGTACCTACCAGTCAGAAGGCTTTTTAAATGTTGAAGTTTCCTTGCAACCAATTACAATAAACGAGAAAAAACAAAATGTAAAACTTGATATTGACATTAAAGAAGGTGACCCGATTTTAGTGGATACAATCAGCTTTCAGTTTGAAGACAAATTTACGCATTTAAACATCGATTCATTGGAAAAACGTTTGAACAGAAAATTAATATTACAAAAAGGAAAACGATTTCGCGATGAAGATTTAAAAAGTGATATTTTGGTTATTGAAAATGCTTTTAAAAGTCTTGGATATGCCTATGCAAAAGCAATTTATGATTTAAATCTTAATGTAAATAAAGGTGAAACAGGAATAAAATACGATGTTCAGTCAGGACCAAAATCATATATTGGAGAAACAACAATTGAGGGAAACGAGCATGTTTCTGAAAAGTTTATCAGGAAGCAGATACGTTACAAAGAAGGGAATTTATATAATAAATCGTTGCTTGAGGATACAAGAAAAAGCTTATATCAATTACAACTTTTCAGGGTAGTTTCTGTATTGCCACAAACAAATCCTGATTCGCTTGAAAATCCGATTGACGTAAAAATTCATGTTGATGAAGCGCCCAGAATAACTTCACGTTTGGGTGTTGGCTACGGTACGGAAGACAAATTCAGAACATTTCTCGATTTTAATTACCATGGATTTTTAGGAGGAGCAAGGCGGATAAATCTTTATCTAAAACATTCGGCATTAGTTCCTTATTCAGCAAGTTTACGCTGGATTCAGCCAGAATTATTCGGAATATTAAATAGTTCAATAGAATTGAATCCATACATCAGTCGTAATGCTGAACCTGGCTATAATACACGTACTTACGGAATTAATATTCCTTTGTCTTACAGATTTAATTCCTGGTTAAATAGTTCACTTACTTATTATTTGGAAGATGTGGAGCAAACAATTGAAGAAGGTGATCCGGAATTCACTAACCGGGAAAGTCGAAAGTTTCCGTACAAAAAATCGGGGTTGCTATTAAACGCAATCTACGACAATTCAGAGCCACGGTTTTCACCCGAAAAAGGATTTTATATCTCTGCCGGTTTTAAGGTTAACGGCTACATATTTGGTGGAAATTTTAGTTATAACCGTTTGTGGGCCGATTTTAGAGCATACCATAAAATAGGAGATGTTGTACTTGCTGCGCGAATAATGGCCGGTGGAATTAGTTCTGCCGATACAAGTGGATTTATCCCCGTTGAAGATCGTTTTTATTCAGGTGGTAGCAACTCAGTTCGTGGCTGGAATCGTTCCCAATTAGGGCCAAAACGCGAAAGTGGAACACCGCTTGGTGGTAAAAGTTTGCTGGAAACCAGCCTTGAATTAAGGTATTTTTTGTTTTGGCGTTTAAGTATAGTGGCGTTTATGGATGCGGGTAATGTTTGGATTTCACCATTTGATTACCAGATAAATAAACTGGCATACGCAGCCGGAGGAGGAATACGACTGGACACGCCAATTGGGCCTGTTCGGTTGGACCTTGGTTTTCCGGTGTGGAATACAAAAAAGAGCCCGCAATTTTTTATAAGTGTGGGACAAGCATTTTAAATGAGCATGAATAAAGTGGTAAAATACATATTAAAATTTCTGGGATGGTTTTTCCTGGGAGTCATCGTATTGCTCATTTTGGTCGGTTTGCTTATTCAAACCCGGCCCGTTAAAAAGAAAGTTGCTGAAATTGCTACCAGTCAGGCCGGGAATTTTTTAAAGGGTAATTTTGAACTGGGTAAAATAAAGGGCAATTTTTTTTCGCACCTGGAGCTGGAACATTTATTATGGAAATATGATGATGACACTGTTGCTTATATTGAAAACCTGAAACTGAAATACGATTTAAGACCGCTCCTAAACGGACAGGTTCAGGTTTTTCTGGTTGAAATTAACCAACCATTTTTCTACCTGAAACAGGAAAACGATTCTACATGGAACATTCAGCAATTAATAAAATCATCTTCATCTGCCACTGATACAACAAAATCTGGTAGTAGTTTTAATATCGATTTAAGAGATGTTAAACTAAATGAAGGCCGGATAAA
Organism: uncultured Prolixibacteraceae bacterium; assembly: GCA_963849775.1. Taxonomy (GTDB): domain Bacteria; phylum Bacteroidota; class Bacteroidia; order Bacteroidales; family Prolixibacteraceae; genus Draconibacterium. The sequence continues at coordinate 67,976 of CAWKIX010000004.1, forward strand.
TTTCGATACCAGAGATACTTTAATACCGAAACAAATACAACAATTAAATACCACGCTTTCGTTTCGGATGAAAAAAAATCTGCAATCGCTTCAATTGAGCAGGTTTTCTTTCATTGCAAAAAATCCTGATCTTACATTGGCCCAATTAACTTTTGATATAAAAAAAGATAATAAATCCGTTAACCTCACTGATTTTCTTCTTCAAACAAGTGAAAATGAAATAAGAGGTAATGGTGATTTTTTGATTCCTGAAAAGGAAGGTAGAGCAAGTTTTCAGAGTAATCCGCTTCATCCCGAAGAATTTAAATTTGTATTACCCGGTTTATCTTTACCGGCAAATCCTGAATTTAAACTCAATGCAGAATTAAAAAACGATTCATTGAACGGACGTACTGAACTTAATGACAAAGAACAGCTCATTGGTTTTGATTTTTCTGCTGATCATTTTGTTGAGTTTATTACTAATCCATCATCTGTGGAACTGGAATATTGGTTAAGCGGAAACCTCGATAAAATTAACCTTGCGCATTGGACTGGCAACGAACAACTCGATTATCTGATAAATGGGGAATTAACGGCACAAGGTAAGGGAACCGATCCGAAGACCGCAAAATTAGCGCTTACTGGTAACTTCAAAGATATAATTGTTGAAGATAAACCGGTGGATAAACTCTTGTTTGATTTTAATTTAGATCATGGAAATTTAAGTGGGCAGGCCGAAGGCAGTGGTAATTTTGGCAGCTTTAATATTGAGCCGGCTATTCAGAATTTATTTGATGTACCAGCCTATGAAATTACTATTGAAACACGTAAACTGGACCTTGCTCAACTCACTGGAAATGACAGTTTACGTTCAAATATTAACCTTTACGCGCATGTTAAAGGCCAGGGGTTTGAACCTAAAACTTTAAATGTAAAAGGAATTGTAAAAGTAGCCGACTCTCAGTTTAATTCGTTAACAATAGATTCTGTTCATGCCGATGTTGAGTATGATAATAATAACATTCGGATTGATTCTTTATGGCTAAAAACGAATGCTGCCGATGTAAAAGCAAATGGAAATTATGCTTTAAAATCAAATTCAGATCTGCGATTAACGGTTCATTTAGACAGTATTTCTGATTTTGAATCGTTTCTGCCAATCACAGGGTTGAAGACCAGCGGCGATATAAAAGCTCATTTATGGGGAACGTTTGATTCGCTCAATCTTGAAACAGCAATAAATCTTGATTCAACCATTTATCAAACTTTTTTCATCGATAAACTGATTGTAAATGCCAATGCAAAAGCAGATCAAACGGATACTCTGGTATCAGCCGATTTAAATGTCTATCATTTTCAGAATGATAAACTGATTGTTGATTCAGTTAATATGAACGTAAAAGCTTCGCTCGATTCAATGCAGATGAACGGTAGTGTAGTGGGGAAAGATATTGCAACCACCGTAAAAGGCAGAATGAATTGGAAGAACCAGTTACGGATTACCTTGGAAGATTGGATTGTTGATTATAAAGGTCAACATCTTGCGTTGCAGGATGCTCCGGCAGTAATAACAATTGATTCAGTTAATTACAGTGTTAACCATTTAAAAATGGCTTCCAATGCTTCTGATACGGCCCAGTATTTTTTAGCTGAAGGAAATATCAGTAGAAACGGGAACGAAGATTTAAAACTAAGTTTGAATAATATTGATGTTGGAGAATGGATGGAATTTTTTGGAAATCCGGTTGATGCTACTGGAATGGTTCAATTCAATGTGATTGTGGAAGGCACTGCCAACTCGCCTGTAATTAATGGTGATTTTGGAATCAGAAATGCAGAATTTAATAAATATCGATTTACTGAATTTGGCGGATCATTTGGTTATGAAGGCAACCAGTTCAAATTACAGTCTGAAATCGTTCCGGTTGATAGCGGAAGATTAGAATTTTCGGGCGAAGTTCCGGTAGTGATAAAACTCGATAGCTTTAATTTTGATTATAGCCCTAAAGACTCTTTATATGTGCATCTTACGGTTGATAGATTTCCATTGGCCATGGTTCAAATGATGAATGTTGCTGATAATATTTCAGGATATATTGATGGAAATATTGACGTAACCGGAACTGCTGAATCACCTGATCCAAAAGGAGAACTAAAGCTGATTGATGCAGCCGTGAAAATCCGGGAATATGGAATTGATTACCGGAATATAAAATTTAATCTTTCATTACTGAAAGACAATATTCGCCTGGATACTCTGGCAATTGAGACTGAAGACGGCGTACTTACCGGTAATGGTACAATTGATTTTACTTCCGATTTTTATAAAGGAGATATTAGTCAGTCGGAGATAAAACTAAACTTTCATAAGTTCAATCCGGTTAATCATCCACAGTTTAATATGCAGTTGTCAGGAAATGCAAGTCTGGGAGGAGAAAAGGGAAATGTTGTTTTTGATGGTGATTTAAATGTTCCGGAAGCTGAAATTTATCTTCCGGCAATAATGAATTTAATGGGTAGAATATATGTTCCTGACATTCCAAAACCAATTTTGGTGAAAGAGATGGAAGATCAAAATACAATTCCCGATTCTATAAGAGTTATAGCAGAAAAAAGGGATACTACAGAACAATTCAACTTTAATTACTTTGACCAGTTGACCGGCAATTTACGTATTAAAATTCCTAAAAATACATGGGTTAAAAATGAAGACCTGCGCATTGAACTTTCAGGTGATCTGGAATTGGTAAAAAATAACACTTTTGTTGAATTATTTGGATCGGTTAATGTTGTGCGCGGTCAGTACGATATGTTAGGAAGAACTTTTATAATTGATGAAGGAATGATAAGTTTTGAAGGAGGTGAAGAGATAATGCCCAAAATGAATATTACGGCAACTTATTCTTTTAGAACGGCTCAGCGTGAAGAAAAAAAGTTAACCGTAAACATTACTGGCACAGCTGAATCTCCGGAGGTTAGTTTTACTCTTGATGGCAATGCAATTAGCGAGGGAGATGCAGTTTCGTATATCTTTTTTGGGAGAAGCATGAATGAACTTACATCTGACCAACAGGATAATCTGGCGGGATCAGGTGGTGGACAACTGGCAGAAAAAGCAGCAGCCTCCGTTTTATCGGCGCAGTTGTCAAACTTTCTTAGTAAAAATCTGGATGTAGATTATATAGAAGTAAAAAGCAATGAAGGATTTGACAATGCAACCGTTGTTGTCGGTAAGTACATAACAAACGATTTATTTGTTAGCTACGAACAACGATTTGGAACCACAGAACAATCAGATATTGCAAAGTATGAAGTAAAACTCGAATATGAATTATTCAAATTTTTATTTCTTCAGTTAAACAACTCTTCCATTGACAGTGGTTTTGATGTGATATTTAAATTAAATTCAAAGTAATAACTATGAATTAAACCAATAAAAAAGTGACTTCGAAAAAATATCAAGTCACTCTTTTACATATTATTTTTTAATGGTCTAAAAAGCTACTTTAATTCCAATCCCCGGGTCAGGAGAAAAGAAGACATCTCCATCTCCAAGAATTTCGATATAAGGTTTAAAATCAATGCTTAATGCAATGGGTACATTTGAAATTTTATATTCCATGCCAACTATTCCGTCAACGCCTATTCCAAAAGTGCTTTTATCTACAGCATAAGGATGATTGTACCAGGATGGTCCGCCATGTCGATCAAAATCGTCACCATAAGAGGCAACGTGTCCACCCACTCCATAGTACCAGTTTAAACCTGATGTGTTAAAAGCTTCCCGGTTTTGTTCCCACAAGGCAGTTAAAGTCAGTCCGTTGTGCCAAAATCCAATAATGCCTTCAATTGCAGAAGGTCCGTTATTCTTTTTTAATGTTAATCCTGAAGTTCCACCTGAACGAAGTCCTATTGCAAAATTATATTGAGCATTTGCAATTCCAACCGTTATAAAGGCAATAATTGTAACTAAAAATAATTTTTTCATAGCTTCAATATTTAGAATTCGGTAACTTAATTACGAATATTGTTCCTGAAAAAACGATAAGCTTTCTAATACTTTGTTAAATAGATATTTGAGCGTTATTTTTTTTATTATTCAGAAAGGTCATGAAAGAGGAATTCTGTAGCTATATTTCCTCATTTCGTAGATTTATTAAACAAAATAGTTAAATAGGATTATCGTTTGAAGATATTGTTTTTAAGAAATTTAAAACAATGAATATGCTATTATAAGTAATGGTTAAAATATAATGTCGTATTTTTTGCCAACGTTATTCAAAACGTACGACAAACGTTCTTTGAGATTTTGAAAACAGAGATATGCTTCAAAAGGCAACCATTGATATTTGATTCTTCGCCACAGGATTTCTATCAGGTTTAATTCCGGGGAATATGGTGGCAGGAAGTAAATCAACAAATCATTTTCTTTCCACTCTTCAATTTTTGCCATGAACTTTTTAGATTTATGGATTGGTGAATTATCAAGTATTACAACAGTCCTTTTAACTATCTGGCTCATAAATTTATCCATAAAACCGATGAACTTATCAGAATTGAATGTCGTTTCGTTCATTTCAAAAAACAGTTCGTTTTTACGGTTCATCAAGCCAACAACATTTAGGAACTTTCCTTTGGCAGCAGGTAATAATATCGGGTTTTCTTTTGTTTGCCATGCGTATGGCACATTTGGTGTAAGCCCAAAATGGCTTTCATCGCCAAAATAAAGATCTATGTAACCGCTATCTTCCAATTCTTTAAGGCTTTCTATTTGCTGCTGTTTAAGTTCAAAGTCATTCTGGTTGCGTTTGCTTTTTAGGGACAGCCGGGCCCTTTTCCAGATATAGCCCAGTATCTTTTAAAAAATTCTGCAAAGTCTTTTTGCAGATTATAATATTGTGTTGTTTCTCAAGATAGGTCAATACATTTTTTAAGTTACGGTTGTGTTCTTTTAATTGCTCAGAAATCACTGTCTCAAGGCCTTTTAGTCGGGTCTTAACTCCTCTTCCAGGTTGGATGGAAAGAGAATCGAACACCGTTTTTCGCCCAGCTGTCAAGCCAACGTTCGATGGTTCTCCTGTTTACATCAAAAATGCCCGAAAGGTCAGTGATCGTTCGTTTTTGATGGGATAAAAGCAGGCAATGGCTGCGTTTTCTGACCGTATTATCAGTACTGTTTTTTTGAAGCTTTTCGAGTGCTTCAATCTCCTCTGTTTTTAGTGTTACATATCTCATAATGAGATAAATATAACTATATTATTGTACAAAACCTATAAAATACGACATTATATTATTCTAAATACTTAACACTACGATTTTTATTTCTTTTTCTTGAAAATTGATTTAATCTTGTCCCAAATCGGACGATCTTTATTATCGTCTTCCTGATCAATATTTTTATTAGGTTCTCTTAAATCTTCATTATCCCTGTTTTTACGGAAAATATCGGCCAGATTAAATATTCGTCTTTCCATGTCCATTATCTCCTTGTATTCAGGAACATCAAGCAGGGCAAGTAATTCTTGATCAGGCTCAATAAATTTGTCATATTTAAGACGTTCAAATTTGGGATCAGAATACATTTTGCTATAGAATTTCCCCACAATCGGAAGAGCCATGTAAGCGCCCTGGCCATAGGTTGTAGTTCTGAAATGCACGCGTCGGTCATCAGCACCAACCCAGCATCCGGCAACTAAATCAGGTGTAACTCCAATAAACCAGCCATCAGAATTATCCTGCGTGGTTCCGGTTTTACCGGCAAAATCGCCATTTAACCCATAAACAGTGCGAATTGCTTTTCCTGTTCCGTCATCAACTACTGCTTCCATCATGTGAATAACAGCCCTGCAGTTTTCCGTTGAAGCTACCTTGTGATTGTTGGTTTCATATTTAAAAGTTTCCAAAATATTTCCTTTACCATCTGAAATTTCAATTAAACAGTGTGATTTTACCGGAAAACCTCCATTGGCAATTCCTGCATAAGCTTCAACCATTTCTTCGAGCGAAACGGAAGCAACACCCAGAGCAAGTGATGGATAATCGGGTAGGGTGGATGAAATGCCAAAATCTTTGGCAAGATCAATGGTTTTGTCAATTCCGGCTTCAAGCAAAACATCAACAGAAACTGTGTTTAACGATTTAGCGAGTGCCCCCTTCATGGTATAATAGCCGCCATATTCATCGTGTGAATTTCGCGGGGCCCAATCCTGGTATTCTTCGTAAATTTTGTACTGGTTCTCAAAATATTTGTCGGGAGCTATGCCATTCTCCAATGCTGAAAGATAAACCAAAGGCTTAAATACTGAGCCTGTCTGTCGCGGTGCAGTGGCATGATCATATTTAAAATAGCGGAAATCAATTCCCCCAACGTAAGCTTTTAATTCGCCTGATTCCGGATTTATGGCTACAAAACCTGCATTTAATAGTTTTAGATAATGTTTAATCGAATCCTGCCTGGATAATGTAGTATCTTCAATTCCGTTCCATGTAAACAGTTGTGCATGCACTTTCTCTTGTAGTTTTTCAGAAGTTGCATTTGTGGCTTCCAACCTGGCAATTGCACTACCCATAATTTCAGGGTTCTCCTTAAAAATATCACGATTTTTCCAATGATCATCAAATACCTTTTGGAGGTTTTTCATGTATTCTTTTACTGATAGCTCTGCATAATATTGAAGGTTATAATCAATGGTTGTTTTAATTTTCAGTCCGTCAGTATATAAATTGTAATTTTCGCCACTTTTGTTGGTATTGTTTTCACACCATTTCAATAGTTGCGGGCGAAGTTTTTCAAGCAGGTATGGCGCCGGACCCTGGTTGTAAGAAATTACCCTGTATTTTAGTTTTAATGGTTTTTCCTTGTATTTTTCAGCTTGCTCGGCAGAAATGTATTCGTACTTTGCCATTTGATCGATAACAACATCTCGCCGACCTTTTGCCCGCTCAGGATGAGTGCGCGGGTTATAGTAGTTATTGGCTTTTAGCATTCCTACTATAACGGCGGCTTCATCAACATCAAGGTTATTTGGGTTCTTTGAAAAGAATCGTTCGGCTGCAACTTCAATACCGTAAATATTTTCAGCAAAAGGAACCGTATTTAAATAAAGCGCGAGAATTTCTTCTTTTGTATAAATTCGCTCTAAACGATAGGCGATTATCGATTCACGTATTTTATTTACCGGCATCGACAGAGGCCCGAAATTGCCCCTTGGGAAAAGATTTTTTGCAATTTGCTGACTTAATGTACTTCCTCCTCCGGAACTGTTTTTTTGTAACAAAATTGATTTTACCAAAACCCGCATTAAAGCTATTTCGTCAATTCCACGATGTTCATAAAATCTTGCATCTTCGGTAGCGATTAATGCATTTATTACATTTGGAGATATTTCATCGTAGGATACATTGCTTCGGTTTTCAATATAATATCTGCCAAGAATTTTGCCGTCTGCCGAAAAAACTTCAGAAGCAACCGGGTTATTAATTTCGTGTAACTGTTTTTTTGATGGAACAGGCCCTAATACCCCCAGGAATACTAATGTGAAAAACAGGGTACCCAATAAAATCAGTACCACAATGGTTTTCAAAAGAAGATTAATTATTTTCCGACCTTTTGATGTTTGCCCAGCCTTGCTTTTTTTCCTGCTTGCGGGCTTTTTAGTATTTTTATCTGAATTATTTTTTGTCACTTTTTTATTTTATTCAAAACTAACTCTATTAACGATTTTATTAATAAAAATCGTACACGGGGTAAAAGAATTCATGTGAATGTTAACCTATTAAAAGTTCACGTCCAAAATAAAATGTCATAATTCCGGAGGCAATAATTTTAAGAAGTGTACCTAAAAAAAAGCCAATAAATGATCCAATTCCGGATTTAAAGGCCGCCGCCGAATCTTTTCCCGCAGAAAACTCTCCAATAATTGCGCCAATAAACGGGCCAATAATAATTCCAATTGGCGGAAAAAAGAAAAAACCAACAACCATCCCAATAATACTTCCCCAAACACCTCTTTTGCTTCCGCCAAATTTTTTTGTTCCCCATGCCGGAATTACATAATCAAGCCCATAAACAAACACTGTAATTATTCCCCACAGAACAAGAAAATTTCCTGAAAATTCAAACCTCGAAGTAAAGTGTAAAAGCAACAATCCAAGATAAGCTTAATGGTGGCCCGGGCAGTATTGGCAAAATACAGCCTAACAAACCCGAAATCATGAGGATAATACCTAATCCAATTAATACATAATCCATGTTTGAGCAACTTTAAATTGTAAAATATGGATAAGACATTCAACCAAATTAATGAACCAATTACTTAATGAATAACTGATTTATTTTGGTTTTGTTTTGCGAACCATGTTAAATGTTAGTAAAATCATTAACACCAACGAAAGCACAACAACCAGAAAGCTAATATAATACAATTCCTTTTTTTCAATCAGATATATCGCATGAGAATGTATTTCCTCAGGGAAAGTAATGTAAAGCAGTACAAGAGTATTATTAATGGAATGGCCGATAATTGAGAGAATAATGCTATTTGTGCGAATTACAATCCATCCGAGCAAAAGTCCAAGTATAAAGGTAGCAGGGAATTGCCAAGGATTCAAATGAAAAAGTGCAAATAACAAGTGCCGACATTAAAACCGCAACAAATGCATTGTAGTTCCTGCGAAATCCTTGTAGAATCAACCCTCTGAAAATCAATTCTTCAACAATTGGCGCCACAACCGATACTTTTAGTAAAGCGCCGAACCAACCATAATCTCCTTCAAAAATATGATTGAAAAGTTCCCAAAACCATGGTGGCGGAGGTATGTATTTATCGAGAAAGTTAATGGCTATTTCCAGTAGATTTTGTGCTCCCCAAAAAAAAGTTACAATTGGAAGTATAATGAGTGGATTAAAAAATTTTACCGGAAATACCTTGAAGAAAGGAGATTTCGATTTTATAAAAGCCATAAATTAAAATAAATAAAGTTGATCCGATGCCAAGAACAATTTTTTTAACCGGGTGATATAAATATTCAGTGTCATTATAATAATCGATTAGAGCAAGCGGAAAATCAACAATACTTTGAATGAAAATATATAAGATAAGCAGATGAATTGCCTGTAGTATAGTAGGATAATATTTTTGCCTTATTTCATTCATAGAGAATAACAACTTAAAAACAATAAGCTTTGTTTCACAGTAATTCAAAAAATGGTTATAACTTCCACCTTCTGGTTATCTAATCGGCTACTTTTTGATGAACTAACAGAGTTCCTGTTTTAAATGAAAAATAACGTTGAAATATATAGCTGTAAATTACTACAATTATGGTAGTTATGCCTTTTGAAAGTGTTGCGTATAAACCAAAATATTCAACAAATATTTTGAGAAAAATGTAGTTGAGAATTATCGATCCGGCAACTGTAACTCCATAACGAAAAAGCTGTATTTTTCCGTTAAGTTCCGATGCAGTAAAAGTGATGTATTTTGCCAGTAAAAAGCCGGTACTAAAAGTTATTGGAAACACAATTAAAAATGCAGCAATATGTGGACTTATTGTTATAAAACCCAATTCAACCATTTGTTTATCAAGAATAAAACTGTAAAAAACAAAAAAGAGAATAAGATCAAATGCAGTGTTTAATCCTCCGGTAAAAGCATATCTAAATATTTCCTTTGGAATAAAATGCAAAAAAGAGAAATAAAACCAATCGATTATCCTGATTATTTGCCTTTGGATATTTGTTAAAAACCGACTCATTTAATAGCTGTTGTACTGAAAATGAACATTTAAAGAAACAATTTTAAACTGAAAATCTAAAATATTGTAGTGAATTAAATTTCGGGTGGTTTTCGAAGTTGCTTTTTTTGTCCGGTTATTTTTTTGGATTCCAGTCTTTTAAGGCGCGATGAGGCAGTTGGTGCAGTTTTCTTTCGGCTTTTTGGAATCGTGAGAGATTTTTCAATCAAAGTGAAAAATAACTCCATAACTTTTTCCTTATTTGCTAATTGAGAACGTTCGGTTTGTGCCGTCAGAATTAATTCTCCGTCAGAATTAATGCGTGTTTTTAGTTTCGCGAGTAATCTTTCCTTCTCTTCCGGTTCAAGTTCTTTTGAATTATCAACTGAAAAACGGAGTTCAACCTTTGAACTTACTTTATTAACATTTTGGCCACCAGGCCCGCTGCTGCGGGTTGCAGAAAACTTAATTTCAGTAATCAAACGAATTTTATGTTCTTCAGAAAGTTTCATTTTCTATCCGTTTTTACTTATTGATTCAAGAATTTCATAATTCAGAATTTTTATCTCCTTACCATTTAACTTCAAAATCTTTTCTTTTTCAAATTCTTTCAAAAACTTAATTGCGCTTTCAGTTGAAATGGAAGCGAAATCAGCAATATCCTGGCGGGTAAGAAAATTAAAAATATCCTCTTCCAAAAAATCTTCCTGCGACAAATATAACAGGCAAGAAGCTAATTTTCCGCGCATTTGTTTATAGGAAACGTTTTTAATAATCTCGAATAAGTGCCGCTCGTTTCGGTAATTTTTAGAAGTCATTTGCAATGCAAAATCAGGGTGCTTCAACAAGGCTTCCTTTAAACTTTCTTTTTCTATCATACATATTTCCGAAACTTTAACCGCCTGTGTTGAATAGGTATGAATATTTTCACCGAAAATGGAAGAAAAAGCAAGAAAATCACCTGAACGAGCCAGGCTTACATTAATTTGTTTATCATACCCGGTTTGCAAATAAACTTTTACCAATCCGCTAATAACATATAAAACATAGGGTGCAAAAGCGCCCTGCTTAAAAATATTTTCACCTTTCAGGTAAGTAATACTAGTTTTGTGTTTTTGCAGTATTTCCAATTCTTCGGGAAATTGATGTTTTATATTCATCATGAATAATTTATTGTTTGAAAGGAATGATATCCGGTATGCAAAATTATCAATTCATTCCAATTGATAAGGATTATCAGAATGAAATAAAAAGAACCGCATATGTATTACAGTAAAAAAACTGAAAAATAATAGTTTACAATCCTCCGCATTTAAACCTCTTTCTATGGCATAAAAATTTTGAATCATATAATTTTGCTGTAGATGAAATAATAATAATAATAATGAAACGAGTTGCAATACCAATTTTTAATGATCATTTAAGCGAATATTTTGGGGAGTGTAGTTACTACCAAATATTTGAAATTGGAAACAAAATCGTGAATAAAAAATTTGTTGAACTTCCGGTAGGTGTTTCCATTACCGATATTCCGGGTTGGCTTGAAAAGCAAGGGGTGACAGATATAATTGCATACAAAGTAAACCGGCAGATTATTTCTCTTTTCGCCTCTAAAAAGGTGAATTTATTTGTAGGTATTCCGCAGCTAAATCCAGAGAAGCTTATTGAGGATTATATGAATGGAAAACTTGAATCGGATAAAAAAATTATTGCTGAATTAACACAAAAGGAAAATTAGTACAATACATTTATTAACAGTTAAAATTATATGTCATGAAATTATTACGCACAGGATTACACGAAGTTGAAACTGCAGCCGAGTTGCAGAAATTTATCACCGAAAATGAAAATGTAATGGTTTGCTGTGGAAGAATGGGGCCGATGTGTTTTCCGGTATACAACATTATGGAAAAGTTGGAAGTAGATCGTCCCAATATTAAATTTGCTGTAATGGCATTTGATAATCCTGAGGCGGCTGTAATTCGCAATGCTCCTGAATGTCGGGGTTTTATGGGATTGCCATTTACCATGTATTATAAAAACGGCGAAGTAACACATGCAACAAGCAGCATTCAGAATATGCAACAGGTTACCGGCATTTTGGATGCCAGATTTGGGCAATAAAACTACACTTCAGGTGGTACATCAAGAGCAAAATTATTCCTGTTAATCTGAAATGAAGGGACCATTGCAGCCTTCAATACTGCTGAACAACTTGGTAAATAGTAATAAAAAGTATCAAAAAAAAGGAAAATGACAAAAGAACAAGTAAAAATTAACTGGCTCGAAAATATGGCGTTTAAAGCAGAAGTAAATGGACATGAAATTGTTTTAGATGCAAGCGAAAAAGTTGGCGGAGAAAACCGTGGGCCAAGGCCAAAACCGCTAATGATGACTGCTCTTGCGGGTTGTACAGGCATGGACGTAGTTTCAATTCTTAAAAAAATGAAAGTTGAATTCGATGATTTTAGCGTTTCGGTAGAAGGTGAAATTACTGAAGATCATCCGAAACAATTCACAAAAATGCATGTTGTTTATGATTTTAAAGGGAAAAATTTATCTTTGGACAAAATTCAAAAAGCAATTAATCTATCGGAAGAAAAGTATTGCGGAGTAAGTGCTGCATACAGAAAAGCATTTGAGATAACTTCAGAAATAAAAATAATAGAATAAAAAATTAGAAATGTCATTAACACTTATCATAATTATAGCTGTAGTTGTAGTTTTAATTGGTCTTATTTCTTTCAGCTATTTTAAAATGAAAAATGTGAAACCCGTTGAACCAAGTAAAAAAATTGCCAATTTAAATAGTAAAAATTTCAAATTGGCTCTTCGTAAAAAAGTAATACTAATTGATTTCTGGGCGCCATGGTGCGGACCGTGTAAAATGGTTGCTCCAATTTTAAATGATATTGCCGAAACACAGAATGACATCGCAATAGGAAAGGTAAATGTTGATAATAACCAGGCATTGGCCAGTAAATATAAAATCAGGAATATTCCTACATTACTTATTTTTAAAGATGGGGTAGAAGCTGGCAGAATAGTGGGCGTGAAAACAAAAAAAGCAATTTTAAGAGAAGTAAGTGCTTTAACCGGTAATTAATAACTTTTGACGATTTATTTTCTGCTTGACCAACTTGTGTTCAGGATAAATTTTCATACTCAATTTAATTATTAAACTGGCACTCAATCAATTTATCTTATACACCAAAAAGAGGTAATATATTTTCAATTTAAATGAAACATATCTGCAAATTTTGTTGTATTTTTCATTTGAATAAAAATAAATGTTACCATGAACCAAAACATCCAATTTTATCTTATTGCAGTATTGTTTTTTGCGGTAAGTTGTAATAAAAGTGAATTTGAAAATCAAGAGTTTATAAATGAAAAATTATCCCAGGAAGAAAATATAATTCAACTGGAAAGCATTTCAAATTCAACCCTGTCTTCAGCAAAAATCAAAGAAATAAATGCTAAACTATCTTTAAAAAGAGTTAATTACCGAGTTGCTAAAGCTGAGTTAATTACATTAGGGCAGTTAGATAATATTAAAAACATCGTAATATCTAAAGATGTTGGGAATAAACAACTTGACTTTGATTTTGTCCCTGGTGATTTAAGAAGAACATGGAGTGGTGATTCAGGAACAAAAATTACATATTCTATCGATCATACAAACGATATCATTCCTCGAGGTGGTATTTTAAGTAAAGAACAAGGAATAAATGCAATAGAAAAAGCATTTAAAACCTGGAATGATATAAAACAAACAAATTTGAATCTTACTGAAACAGATGCTCTTAATGAAGATATTGGAGTTGTAGCATTTACTGAAAATAGCAATGGATCCTATAAAATATTTTCGGATATACAAATAGCCGGTTGGGGAGATATGGATTTTAATCCTGGAATATTGGCAGTTACATTTACATTTTCATTTGTTGACAAAGAAGGGAATTTTACCGATATTAATAATGATAAGAAATACGATGTAGCCTTTAGGGAAATTTATTTTGATCCCTCTTATTCCTGGACAAACGATGGAATTACAGGGATTGATGTTGAAACTATAGCGGTTCATGAAATAGGACACGGTTTAAGCCAGGCCCATTTTGGTAAAGTGTCTATTGATGTAAAGAAAAATAGAATGAAAATCACTCCAAGAGCAGTCATGAATGCATATTATTTGGAATCTTACAGAATATTGCAAAGCACCGATTTAGCCGGTCATTATAGTATTTGGTCGACTTGGCCATAACGACAAAATTTAAACTAATTGATTTTAAATAGATAATTATTATATAGTTTCGAATCTTTCAATTTTAATGATTAAAATTTTCGGTATCAGAATTATCCTGAACAATTTTTAAACATATAATTTGCATGAAAATTCTTTTAGCCGGGAAACGAAATCTACATTTTCATTGCTCAAATAAAAAATCATTTAATCATTTACAATTACGATGTTTTCATTCATTGGAAAAAAAAATAATTCAACTTTAAGATTTATCTCATAGCCAGGAGGACAATTCATTTTTTTCTAATAAACAAAATTCTTTGCAGGAAATGATTTTTCATTTCCTTAATTACCGCCACATTTAATAGCTTTGTGTCAAATTAAAATCAAAACAAAATGAGATATTTTGTGCTATTATTTGCATTGTTTTTTATCAGTAATGCATCGCAGCCGAAAAATGAAAAAATTATGGAAACAGAGCAGGATATAAAGCAAAAAGCTGATGAATTTGTACCATTCAAATTAACAACTGATTTGAGTGTTTTAACTGAGAAGGAAAAACAGATGTTACCAATTCTTTTTGAAGTTGCAAAAATGATGGATGATATTTTCTGGAAAGAAGCATATGGAAATAAAGAAAAGCTTTTTACAGATGATACTGATGTGGCAACTGAAAAATTTTTGAAAATAAATTATGGTCCCTGGGAAAGATTGAATAACAACAAACCATTTTTAGCAGGAGTTGGAGAAAAACCTGCAGGTGCAAATTTTTATCCAACCGACATGACTAAAGCAGAATTTGATGCCTGGAGCAATGATACCAAAACAAGTCAGTATACAGTAATCAGAAGAAATGCTTCCGGGCAGCTTGAATCGATTCCTTATCATGTTGAATTTAAAGAAGAAATAGAAGTTGCTGCTGAACTGTTAATGAAGGCTTCCTCGTTGGCAGAAGATGCAGGGCTGAAAAATTATCTTGAAAAAAGAGCTCAGGCTATACTTAGCGACGAATATTTTGAAAGTGACATGGCATGGATGGAAATGAAGAACAATAGCATCGATTTTGTTGTTGGCCCTATTGAAAGTTATGAAGATCAGCTGTATGGATATAAAACGTCTCACGAGGCTTATATTCTTATGAAAGACAAAGAATGGAGTGCCAGATTGGAAAAATATGCAAAATTATTACCCGACCTGCAAAAGGCTTTGCCTTGTAAAAAAAGATACAAAAATGAGATGCCGGGAAGTGACTCCGATCTAAATGCTTATGATGTTATTTATTATGCCGGCGATTGTAATGCCGGTAGCAAAACAATTGCCATTAATCTACCAAACGATGAAAAAGTAAGAGAAACAAAAGGGAGTCGTAAACTGCAACTTAAAAATTCGATGCGTGCAAAATTCGATAAAATTTTGGTGCCGATTTCCGATTTGCTTATTGCTGAGGATCAACGTAAACATGTAAAATTCGATTCTTTTTTTGAAAATACAATGTTTCATGAAGTTGCTCATGGTTTGGGACTGGGAAATACAGTTGATAAAAGCATGACAGTTCGTGAAGCGCTTAAAGAAACATATACTTCTATTGAAGAGGGAAAAGCTGATATTCTTGGCTTGTGGTGTGTATACAAACTCAACGAAATGGGCGAACTGGGCGAAAAAGATATGATGGACAATTTTGTGACTTTTATGGCTGGGATATTTAGGTCAATTCGTTTTGGGGCAGCCAGTGCTCACGGAAAAGCAAATATGATTCGCTTTAACTATTTTCAGGAAGCCGGAGCTTTTGAACGTGATGAAACTAACGGAACTTATCGGGTTAACTATGAGAAGATGAAGGAAGCCATGTTGTCGCTCTCCGAAGAAATTTTACAAATACAGGGTGATGGAGATTATATAAAAGCGAGTAACCTCATTGAAGAAAAAGGAGTGATTTTTGAAACGCTGGATTACGATCTTCTTCGAATCCAAAAAGAAAATATTCCAGTTGATATTGTTTTTGAGCAGGGGCAGGAAGTACTTGGACTATAATTTAGCATACTTTCTCAAAAATATGGCAAATTAAGGAGTTTCAGGTTACAACAAACGCTGTAACCTGATAAAGAAAATATTTTTGTAGATTTGGCAGCTCAAAGATGTAATTTTTATGATGAGAGTATTTTCGGCAATATTGGCATTTTATATCCTGGGATTATTATTCATCCCTTGTGCCGATATACATAAAGAAAATGGTGCTGAAATTTCATGTGTTAAAATTCCGGATAAACATGAAGACAACTTTGATACATGTTCGCCATTTTGTTTCTGCAATTGTTGTCAAACTTTGAGTCATCTTGAATTCCAGATAATTACATCATTAACAATTCAAGATTTTGAAACCGTAAATTCTGAAATTATTGAATCAGAATACCAGGTTTATCGTTCTTTATGGCGACCGCCAAAAATATAGTTTAACACTGCTACATATTAAATTTCCCTGAATACCGGACAGTAGGTTATGTTCTGTCCTGAAATTTGTAACATGTTAAACTGTAATTTATGATAAACAGAATTATTTCATTCTCTATAAAAAACAAAGCATTAGTTGGGTTGATGACCATTAGTCTTATTGTTGGAGGATTGTGGTCGATGTCCAAAATACCGCTCGACGCTGTTCCCGATATTACTAACAACCAGGTGCAGGTAATAACTACTGCTCCTAACCTCGGAACCGAAGACATTGAAAAATTTGTTACCTACCAGGTGGAGCTGGCGGTTGCCAATCTTCCGGGCGTAACCGAAATTCGTTCTGTTTCACGGTTTGGTTTGTCTGTGGTAACCATCGTTTTCGAAGACCGCATGGGAACTTACCTGCCCCGACAGCTGGTTAGTGAATCATTGGTCGAAATAAAGGGAAAAATTCCTGAAGGTTTTGCTGAGCCTTTTATGGCGCCAATTAGCACAGGGTTAGGAGAAATCTACCAATATACATTAAATGTTGAACCCGGTTACGACACTGTTTACAATGATATGGACCTGCGAACCATGCAGGAATGGATTGTTAAACGACAGATGGCTATGGTGCCTGGCGTGGTTGAGGTAAACTCCTTCGGTGGAAGAAGCAAGCAATATGAAATAGCCCTTAATCCCGATAAACTCCGTAGCATGAATCTTACCATGACCGACATTTTTGAAGCATTGGAAGACAACAACCAGAATACTGGCGGAGCCTACATCGAAAAAAATTTCAAGGCCAATTTTATAAGAGGTGAGGGGTTAATGCGTTCTCTTGATGACATTCGCAATACTCCGATAGCGAATATTAACGGGCAACCGGTTTTTATCCGTGATGTAGCTGAAGTGCGTTATGGCAGTTTTGTTCGCTACGGGGCATTTACCAAAGATGGTAAAGGCGAAGCCGTTGGTGGCATTGTAATGATGCTGAAAGGCGAAAACTCAAACAATGTTATTAAAGATGTAAAAGAACGGCTGGCGTTAATTCAAAAATCGTTACCTGAAGGTGTCAGGATTAAATCTTTTCTCGACCGCAGCAAACTGATAAAAAGCACCACATCCACTGTTGCCGAAAACCTCTCGCTGGGAGCGCTTATTGTAATTTTTGTACTTGTCATTTTTCTCGGAAATCTTACGTGGTGGGTTTATAGTGGCTTCAACCATTCCGCTGTCACTTCTTTTTGCCTTTATAATGATGAAGGTATTTGGCGTGTGGGCCAACCTGATGAGCCTCGGCGCCATCGACTTTGGAATTTTGGTTGATGGTGCGGTGATAATTGTGGAAAGTATGATTTTCTACCTGCACCGGAAAGAATTTATTGGGAAAAAAATTGGCCTGCCGCAACGCAATGAAATTGCTTACAATTCGTCCAGTAAAATGATGAACTCGGCGTTTTTCGGACAAATTATTATTCTCATCGTATTTATTCCGGTGTTGGCATTGCAGGGTGTCGAAGGTAAAATGTTCATACCCAATGGCAATGACTTTTGGATTTGCCGTTTTGGGTGTTATGTTGTTGTGTCTCACCTATATCCCTATGATGGCCTCGCTGTTCCTCCGGGCTCCAAAAACAACAAAAAAACCTGGGGAGAAAAATTCATCTAGAAACTGGAAAATACTGTATGAACCGGTTATTTCGTGGGCTTTGCGCAAAGGGAAACTGGTGGTTGGCAATGGCGTTGGTTTTATTAATCTCAGGAATTTTTCTTTTTGCTCGAATGGGCGCTGAGTTTATCCCGCAACTCGATGAAGGAGATTTGGCAATGCATATATTCCTGAAACCGGGAACTTCCCTGTCGGAGGTGACAAAAGCATCCACAAAAATTGAGAAGCTGCTGTTGGAAAAATTTCCCGATGAAGTGGAATCGGCTCAAACGCCGAATTGGTGTTGCAGATGTGCCTACCGACCCAATGCCAATAGATATTGGAGATGTATTTATTCTACTTAAAACAGGAAGAAGATTGGACAAAAGCAGAATCAAAGGAAGAATTGATTGATAAAATTCGGGAATGAAGTAAGTGTTTTTGCCGGAATCAATTATGAATTTACCCAGCCAATCGAAATGCGGTTCAATGAGCTTTTAACAGGAATTCGTGAAGATGTTGCAATAAAATTATATGGCGATGATCTGGAAATTCTGGCCGACAAAGCTGAAGAAATTGCCGGGATGATTGCAGGCATTGAAGGAATTGCAGGTGATTAAAGCCGAAGCTACACGTGGGCTTCCGCAAATAACTATAAACTACAACCGTACAAAACTTGGTACAGTATGGGTTAAAATCAAAGACCTGAATACGGGTAGTGGAAACGGCTTTCAGTGGCGGTGTGGCCGGGGTGATATATGAAGGCGAGCGCATGTTCGACCTTGTGGTACGGCTCAATGAGACACACCGCCAGGACATTGATGATATCCGCAATTTGTTTGTAAATACACCCGATGGCGCGTACATCCCGTTGAAAGAAGTGGCCGATATAAGCTATCAGCCCGGGCCGATGCAAATCAGCCGCGACAATACCAACAGCCGTACTTATGTGGGTATCAATGTGGAAGGGCGCGATGTTAAATCGTTGGTAGAAGAAATTCAGCAAACCCTCGATGAAAAACTGGAACTGCCTGTCAGGTTATTATATTCGCTATGGGGGTGCTTTTGAAAACCTCGAGCGGGCAACAAAACGACTTTCACTGGTAGTACCCCTTGCCCTGGCTTTGATTTTTATGCTGGTATTTTTTGCCATTAAATCATTTAAGCAAACCCTGATGATTTATATTGCCATCCCCTTTGCCGCTGTGGGCGGAATTTTTTCGCTCTACCTGCGCGGAATGCCTTTCAGTATTTCGGCAGGGGTAGGTTTTATTGTGTTGTTTGGCGTGGCTGTGCTAAATGGTTTGGTGTTGATAAGCGGTTTCAACGAGTTAAAGCAAGAAGGCAACCTGTCGCTGGGTGAAATTATCAAACAAGGTTCTATTCGCAGAATCCGCCCTATCTTTCTAACTGCATCAACTGATATATTAGGGTTCTTACCAATGGCCATTTCCACCTCAGCCGGGGCTGAAGTGCAACGTCCTTTGGCTTCTGTTGTAATTGGAGGAATGCTTACTTCAACACTTTTAACACTGGTTGTGTTGCCGGTGTTATATAAAATGGTTGAAACCGGTAAAACGTAAAGCAAAGATGCCTCAATTAAATAAATACTCGTTATCTTTTTTGTTTGCTCATTGTAGGATTAGGTATTAGGCAAGCACCGATAGCACAGGAAAAAACCATTGTTACACTTGAACAAGCCATCAGCAGGGCAAAAGAAAATTATCCATCAGTTAACAGCCGCTTCGTAATGTTGAAAACAAAAAGCATTGAAATCTGCAGCTTATGACTTGGGAAATACTTCAATTCACACCGGGAAAGGAGGAGACCGGTAACAGCGAATCGGGAATTCAAAATAAAATTGGGGTTGCGCAATCGGAGATCGACCTTTTTGGCATACCTGCAAAAAACAAATTGAACAAGTCGAGAATTAGCCTGGCAGAGTCGCAAAACCAGCTCACAGAGAAAACTTGGTGCGCGATGTGAGTCTGGCATGGTTTTCAGCCATTGCAGCAAAAAAACAGTGGCAATTGTATAAACAACTGGACAGTATTTATATCAATTTTTTAAAAGCCGCTGAATTGCGTTATGAAACCCAGCAAACATCGAAAGTTGAATACCTGGCGGCACAGGCAAAGTACCAGGAACTAATGGTAAATATTAAACAAGCCCAAAGCCTCTATAGTGCCGCTCTTTTTGAACTAAATCAGTACCTTTTGTTTTCGCAGGAAATTGAAATTATCGTACCTGAAAATGAGGTGGACAGCAAAGCAATAAACCTTCAAATTGCTGATTCAATTAAAAACATTCCGATTTTGAATTTTTACCAGCAACAGGTAAATGTTTCGAATGCAGAGTGGCAGGTTGAAAAGGCCAATTTTCTTCCAAAACTTGATTTGGGGTATACCCGTGCAATCGGTTGACGGTCGATCGGGGTTTTATGGGTGGCAGATGGGAATTTCCGTTCCGCTGCTGTTTTTCTCCCAATCGGGAAAAACACGGGCGTCCCGCATCAATTATCAAATAACAGACCTGCAATATCAGCAAAAAGAACTGGAAATCAACGCATCATACCGCGGACTTTTCAGTCGTTTTAGTTCGATGACCGAGGTTCTGAACTATTACAAAACCGAGGCGCTACCGCTGGCTATGAACAAATAAATGCTGCCAACATTGGATACCGGCTGGGCAGTCTCGATTATATTCAGTTTATACAGAATGTGGAATCGGCTATAAAAACCCGGCAGGAATATTTATACCGGCTGGCAGAATTTTACCAATTGAAGGAAAAATTGAAATACATAACAGGTCAATAAAATAAAAACAGATGATAAAGATGAAAACTAAAATAATGATTTTACTCCTGACCATTGTAACATTATCGGCATGCAACAGCAATAGCACAAAAAACAATGGAGAGGAGAAACATGAACATTCTGAAGGTGCCGACGGCATAGTTCTGTTAAATAAACACCAACGCGATGCTTTGGGCCTTCAATTGGGAACTTTCGAAATGCGTAATCTTACTACCCTTGTAAAAACCAACGGGCAGCTTGAAGTGCCGCCTGCGGCAAGCGCCGAAGTTACAGCCGTTATTGGCGGAAATGTAAAAGA
This sequence comes from uncultured Prolixibacteraceae bacterium, assembly GCA_963849775.1. Classification (GTDB taxonomy): domain Bacteria; phylum Bacteroidota; class Bacteroidia; order Bacteroidales; family Prolixibacteraceae; genus Draconibacterium. The sequence goes on from CAWKIX010000004.1 coordinate 89,128, forward strand.
AATAAAGGTTTTTCATGGCGATAAAGTAAACAAAGGCCAGGTGCTGGCAGTGCTCGAACATCCCGACTACATTGCCTTACAGGAAGATTTTGCTGAAATGGCCAACAGATTCGATTTTCTCGAACAGGAATATAACAGGCAAAAAGAACTGTTTGAAAATAATGTAGGCGCAGGTAAGGATTTTCAACAGGTAAAATCGGAATTCAATACGGTAAAAACAAAATATGAAGGTTTAAAATCGACGCTTGCGCTTGTTGCAGCCTGTCTCCCGAAGAAGTAAAAAAAGGCCAGATTTCAAGTACTATCCTATTGTTTCACCTATTAGTGGATACGTCAATGAGGTGAACATCAAAGTGGGAACGTATGCGGATGCAAAAGACAAACTTTTCAGCATTACTGACAACCGTGAGATTCATGCCGATTTTATGGTGTATGAAAATGATGTTTTTTTGCTGAAGATCGGGCAAAAGATTGATTTTACCGTGGCCAACCGAACGGGAGAAGAACTAACCGCCACCATTTTTGCCATCGGAAAAGAGTTTGAATCCAATACACGTGCTGTGCATATTCACGCCAAACTGGATAACAATCCACGTGATCTTATTCCGGGAATGTATGTTTCCGGCCACATTCATACCGACGATAATTACGTTCGCACTCTTCCCAACGATGCTGTTGTTAGCGAAGGAACAAAATCATTCATTTTTGTATTTGATGACTCAGTTACCGGAGAGGGACATGAAGAAACTATGAATGGAACGGTAGATAATCATCAATCAGAATCTGATAATTCTACTCTGGGTTTTAGAATGGTGGAAGTAGTTGCCGGAATGCAGGAGGGAAATTATACGGAGATAAAACTGCTTGATTCGCTACCTGAAAACACTAAAGTAGTGATTAATGCAGCCTACTACCTGCTGGCAGATATGAACAAGGAAGAAACAGAACATGAACATTAAAATTTATGAAAGAAATAAAAGTATTTATATGGGCCCGGTAAAGTAGCCGAAATAATGCATAATTTGATGAATGCGGGTTTCAGTTAGGTAATATTTAATCGGTTTAAGGCACTGGGAAAAATAGGATATAATGGTGTTTGTATCTCAATCGTTTTCTAACGTGGAGAGAAAAATGGCCATTCAGTATTAGTAAATAATAAAAACGAAATGTATAAGCGTGTTCACATTATTTCGGATTATGGTAAACATTAAATTCCGGCAACGGTTTAATTTATGTGTCGAAAGTAAAGAAAGTACATCATGTTAAAAAAAGGGAAAATATTCATATTTAATTTTGGATTCAGTGAGAAACTGATGAGCTTTCGGTTTTTCATATAATTTTTAATGGTAATTTTAAAAAAATCTTTTTTTGACTGATATGACCGGTTTATCGCAAATAATTATTGGTGCTTTCTTACTAAGTTTAGTTCACGCTTCCATACCAAACCATTGGATTCCGCTTGTTGTGCTTTCCAAAGCTGAAAATTGGAAAGACAGGTTTACCTTGGGAATTACTGCAATTGCAGCTTTTGCCCATACAATTAGCACAATTATTATTGGAATTATTGTAGGCTTTATTGGTTACAGACTTACCGACTCTTATTCATTTATCATTGAAAAAATTGCTCCGGGTATCCTGGTGCTACTCGGTATTATTTACCTTTCTTTAAGTATCAGGCATAATCATCACCACCATCACCATAATTTTGATGTAAAAGATGTCAAAAAGAAATCAACAGTAGCCATTATACTCGCTCTTCTTGTTTCCATGTTTTTTTCTCCCTGCCTTGAAATTGAAGCTTATTTCTTCGTTGCAGGTAATCTTGGCTGGAAAGGAATTATAACCGTTTCTGTGATTTATACTATCATTACAATTTTGGGCATGCTTTTGCTTGTTTGGTTAGGATTAAAAGGGATTAAAAAAATCAATTCTCATTTTCTTGAACATCATGAAAGAACCATCACAGGAATTTTACTGATTGCTTTGGGAATAGCAGGGTACTTTGTTAAATAATCAGGCTAAATAGGTTTTAAAATAGGATTATGGCACATGAACACGAACATAAGCATCAAAGTATACATGGAAAAGCATTTGCCATTGGCATCGGTTTAAATGTAGCATTTGTTGCAGTCGAAATTATTTTTGGATTGACAGCCAATTCATCAGCGCTTCTTGCCGATGCAGGGCATAATGCAAGCGATGTTTTGAGTCTGATTTTTGCCTGGGTCGCCGCCTGGATGGCAACAATAAAACCGAAAGGAAAATATACCTACGGACTTCGGAAAACCACCATCCTTGTTTCTATTTTGAACGCCATGCTTTTATTTGGGGCCGTAATTGCCATTGGTTGGGATGCAGTAGGGAAGCTGCAAAATCCTGAACCGGTAGCCGGCACCCAGGTTATGATTGTAGCAGGAATAGGGGTTGTTGTCAATACATTGACAGCTTTACTGTTTATGAAAGGACAAAAGGAAGATTTAAACATTAAAGGCGCTTTTCTGCATATGGCTGCCGATGCAGGTGTTTCGCTCGGTGTGGTTGTGGCTGGGTTAATGATTCGAATTACCGGCGCACTTTGGATCGACCCGGTGATGAGTTTTGTTGTAATAGCAGTTATTTTATGGGGAACCTGGCGTTTGTTTACCGACTCTGTTGATTTAGCTTTGGATGCTGTGCCCAAACATATCAGCATTGAAAAAGTTAGAAATTATCTGCTTGCAAAACATGGGGTTAACGATATTCATGATCTTCATATATGGGCAATGAGCACAACGCAGGTTGCACTTACTGTACACCTTGTTATGCCAGAAGGTGGTGACGATGAATTTATTGCGAAATTACGTAAGTCTCTCGATCGTGAATTTGGAATAAATCATACCACTTTTCAAATTGAGAATGAAACAGTTGAAAAAGATTGCAATGCCAATTGTTAAAGTTCATACTTTTTCGGATATATAAACGACCTCAAACAGATTTTAATCTTTATTCAAAGTTAAGCTTCAGTCTTTTAAATTAAATGTGTGATAAATATTATTCTTTCCTGGTTTCCTGACATACTTTTGCAAAAAAAACATTGTAAATGAATGTAAAATCCCGTTGGAACAATTCCCCGTTTAACCCTGAAAAAGTACCATTTTTTTACGGTTGGGTAATTTTGTTTGCTTCAACGGTTGGTTTATTAGCCAGTGCTCCCGGACAAACCATGGGCGTTTCAACCTTTACAGATTATTTGTTGGAAAACATTCATATTAACCGCAATCAATTAAGTACTGCCTATATGATTGGAACTATTGGCAGTTCCCTTATCCTGACATTTGCAGGGAAAATGTACGACAAATATGGCGCTCGCTGGGTTAGTATAATAACATCAGTTGCAATGGCAATTATACTCGTTTTATTGAGTCAGACAGATCGGATTATACACCTGTTTATCAAAGATACAGGAGCAACAATTTACGTAGGTTTGGCTGTTGCCGTTTTGGTCATCCTGTTTTTTGCATTGCGATTCACCGGACAGGGTGTTTTAACCATGGTTTCGCGAAATATGCTAATGAAATGGTTTGTAGCCAAAAGAGGTTTGGTAAACGGAATATCTTCGGTTTTTGTTTCGGTTGGTTTTTCGCTTGCCCCATTATCTTTTGATACGATGATACAGGGAACTTCATGGCGGACAGCCTGGCTTTTAATGGCGTTGGGAATAGGTATATTTTTTACCATTTTTGCCTTCCTGTTTTTTCGCGATAATCCGGAAGATCTTAATTTACTGCCTGATGGTGAAAAACATGAAAATAAGAAGCGCCAGGTTATCATAAAACCATTTAAACAATTCACCCTCGCCGAAGCGAAAAAAACGCCGGCTTTTTGGCTGTTTTCAATACCATTGGGAATTTATGCATTGTATATTACAGGATTTACTTTTCATCTGGTTTCTATTTTTGAGAACGCGAATTTACCTCGGGATAAAGCATTGGCTGTTTTTATACCAAGTTCGGTAATTTCTGTTATTGTTTCGTTGGTTGGAGGTTATATTAGTGATAAAATTCGGCTGAAATATCTTTTGTATATTAATCTGGCAGCACAAATTCTGGCTTTGTTTTGTCTTTCGCGTTTAAATGGTGGAGTTTATTACTACGGTTTTATTGCCGGAAACGGGATAGTTAGCGGGCTGTACAATGTTTTGATGGCGGTAGTTTGGCCACGTTTCTACGGACGTGAAAATCTTGGGAAAATTACTGGTTTTGTAATGTCAATCATTGTTTTTTCAAGTGCGTTGGGGCCTATTATTTTTAGTTTATCTGCTACTAAATTAGGTAGTTATAGTTATGCAATTTTAGTTTTGGTTATTTTCATTGTTATAACAACAATACTTAGTTTTAAAGCAGATAACCCGCAAGATAAATTTGACGTTTCTCCTCAAAATTAATTAGATTTGAATTCTCAGGAATTAACTAAATCTAACGATAAAATGAAAACTAAATCTATCGCTGTAATCTTTGTTCTTTCGGGACTGCTCTTTTCTTGTCAAACTTCAACACCAGGTTATGAATGGAAGTCCATTTTTGATGGAAAAACTTTAGATGGCTGGAAAAAAGCTGCTGAAAATCCAGAAAGTATATCAGTGGAAAACGGAACAATAAAATGTGCCGGTGAAAGAAGTCATCTTTTTTATGAAAGTGATATGAAGAATTTTGAGTTTGAATCCGAAATTAAAGCGATGGAACATTCAAATTCAGGTGTATTCATTCATACAAGGTATCAGAAAGACGGCTGGCCTGCTTATGGTTATGAAATTCAGGTAAACAATACATACACACCCGACAGAAGAAAAACCGGAAGTGTTTATAATGTCAGAAACATCTATTTTCCGCTGGCAGACGATGGTGAATGGTTTAAAATGAAGATAAAAGTTGTTGAGAATTTTGTGGAAGTTTTCATTAACGATGTTAAGGTAAATGAATACACAGAACCTGAAAATCCATGGCGATGGGAAGGAGGGGAGACTTGCCGTTTAAGCCATGGAACGATAGCGCTGCAGGCACACGACCCAAACAGTACAACATATTACCGAAACCTGAAAATAAGAGAACTCCCTGATGGTGAAAGAAAAACAGTAAACGATGAAGAATGGGATGCAACTGTGACCCAACTTATGAAAGCCGGATTTCCGCTTGTTGATTATCATGTTCATTTAAAAGGAGGTTTGACGATTGAAGAAGTGGTGGAAAATTCACAGCAATTGGGAATCAATTACGGAGTGGCACCAAACTGCGGTTTAAATTTTCCAATTACCAACGACTCATCGCTAAATGCATACATTAATGATGTATCAGACAGTCCTGTTTTCAAAGGAATGCAGGCCGAAGGAAGAGAATGGATAACTTTGTTTTCAGAGGAAGCTGTTGCAAAGTTTGATTATGTTTTTACTGATGCGATGACATTTACCGATAATAAAGGACGCAGAAACCGAATATGGATTCCGGAAGAAGTTTGGGTGGACGATAAACAACAGTTTATGGAAATGCTGGTTGGTAAAATTGAAGCTATTTTCTCGCAGGAACCGGTTGATATTTATGTCAACCCAACAGTTTTGCCCGATCAGTTAATGGATGAATATGATTTGCTATGGACTAAAGAAAGAATGGAAAGGGTAATAAAAGTTTTAGCCGAAAATAATATTGCTTTGGAAATAAATGCTCGCTATAAAACGCCAAATTCTGACATGATAAAAATGGCAAAAGAAGCCGGAATAAAATTTACATTCGGAACAAATAATATTGATAGCGAATTGGGTCGGCTCGACTATTGTATTCAAATGATTATTGATTGTGAGCTTACACCAAATGATATGTTTGAAATAAAACCTGACAGTTTAAAACCAGTTGTTGTGAAGGGTTTTGCTGAAAAAATAACCGGTTAAATCAACAGTTAAATTAAGCCAAAATAGTTGAATGATAAATAATTAAATAAAATCCATGGCCGATTTATAGTCCTGAAGAATTTTCTTTTTATTTACTGCATATTCAATAATATCAACAATTTCTTCATCATCAAATTTTTCACGGTTAATAGTTATATCAAAAGTTTCTTCAACTATTTTGTCTTTCAAAACTGCATTTCTGAAAGCACTCCTTTTTTTGTCAATTTTTGAAATATACTCAATTGCTTCTTCCCGTTTTAAATGCTTGTTTTTCATTGTATTTTTTATTCTGTATTCGAGCGGGGCAACCAACCTTATATGAAGAGAATTCTTAATATCCTTTGCAATAATGTGGCTCGCTCTTCCAACAACAATGCAAAACCCGTCAACAGCGAAACTGTGAATTACATCGGAAACGGTTTTGGCAATCTTACGGTCGCTCTTATAGCTTTTGTCGTTAAATGCTTTTATAATTTCATCAAAAGTATACTTGTCAGCATGTTTAAATGTTTTACGCACTTTTTCTGCGTCCATATCCAGTTCCCTTGCACTTTCGTTAAATACTTCCTTGCTCAAAACCCTCCATTCTGCCGATAAATTGTGCGAGTTTAAACGAATTGACAGAAGATGTGCAAGTTTCACCCCATTGCAGCCAACTTCTCTGGAGATTGTAATTACAGGCCCGGCTTTCTTCGATTTCTTTGTTTGTAAATCCAAACCGAGCAATCTCTTATTGAGGTAAATCAGTAACGAATTTTTCATGACATTTTTTTACTAATATACGATTTTCAAGCTGTTTTGTTTATGTTTGTTGATGGCTGGTTTAATCCGATTATTGCTGATTTCAATCATCAAAGTTTAAAGGTTTTTATATTAGTTTTGAGTTTGTTTAATTGTTAGAAAATTGAACAGACTCTAATAAATATTTCGTATCAAGAATAAATTCAGTAAAAATGTTTGAAAAACACATATATCAAAATCGAAGAAATGCTTTAAAAAGCAAAGGATTTAAAGGGGTTGCATTGATTTTAGGAAATATTGATTCACCGCGAAATTATTCCGACAACTATTTTAGTTTCAGACAGGATAGCTCATTTCTATATTTTTTTGGACTTGATTTTTCGGGTTTGGCAGGCGTCATTGATTTTGACAATGGTGAGGAATTCATTTTTGGAAATGATGTTGACATCGATGATATTATTTGGATGGGACCACAGGTTCCGTTAAAGGAAAATGCCGCAAAAGTTGGAGTCGCAAAAACTTTCCCTTTTTCAAAATTTAATGACTTTATTTCCAAAACGTTAATCAAAGGAAGAAAAATCCATATTTTGCCTCCATACCGTGGCGAAAATAAAATTTTACTTTCTAAGTCTGCTCAACATTTCAATAAACGAAATTCAGCAATTTGTTTCGCTTGAGTTGATAAAGGCAGTTATTGATTTACGTTCTGTAAAGGGACCAGAGGAAATTGAAGAGATTGAAAAAGCTTGTGCAACCGGTTATAAAATGCATGTAACTGCTATGAAAATGGCTGTGCCGGGAATGTGGGAGCAAAAAATTGCAGGTACCATTGAAGGAATTGCTCTTGCCGGTGGAAGTTCAACTTCGTTTCCAACTATTTTAAGTCAAAACGGAGAAACACTGCACAATCACAGATCATTCCCAAATTTTACAAAAGGGAAAACTAATGCTTTGTGATGCTGGCGCTGAATCATTATCGCATTATGCATCGGATTTTACACGTACAGTTCCTGTTGGTGGAAAATTCACTCAAAAACAGCGCGAAATTTATGAGATTGTTTTGGCTGCCAATAACAAAGCAGCATCATTAATAAAGCCCGGAGTTACTTATTTGTCAGTTCATTTGGCTGCTGCTGAAGTAATTGCTATCAGGATTAAAAGAACTGGGATTAATGAAAGGTGATGTAAAAGAAGCGGTTAAAAATGGAGCTCATGCAATGTTTTTGCCGCATGGACTTGGGTCACATGATGGGACTTGATGTGCACGACATGGAGGATCTTGGGACAGATTTATGTTGGTTATGATGATGAAACACGACCGGTTGATCAGTTTGGAACTGCTTATTTAAGAATGGGACGGAGATTGCAACCAGGATTTGTAATAACCAACGAACCGGGAATTTATTTTATTCCTGCTTTAATTGACAAATGGCAAACCGAAAAAATAAATACTGATTTTATCAATTTCAATAAAGTGAATGAATTATCTCGATTTTGGCGGAATCAGGCTGGAAGATGATATTCTGGTTACTGAAAACGGAAGCGAAATTCTTGGTGAAAGAATTCCGATTAATCCTGATGAATTGAAGAAATAGTAGGTAGTTAACTAGAAATTGACTTATATTACGATATTTTTGTAATATTTTGTGATAAAAATAATCCATTTCAATATTTATTTCATCTCTTATTTCACGGCATTTTTGAAGTAATTCATCGCGATTACGAAAGTTTTTGTAAGGATTATGAAATCCAAGATGAAGTTTACGCTTAAATTTTATGGGAGGAATTTTTAACTGTTCTGTTGTTCCATCGCCAACGGTTATCAGGTAATCAAATTCCATGTCGGAGAATTTCGAAAAATGAGTTGGCATTTCTGGCACTAAAACAATACCTATTTCTAGCCATACTTCAATTGCCACCGGACTAATATGATCGGCCGGTTCAATACCTGCAGAATAAATTTCCAGCGTCGGATCATAACTTCGCAGAATCGCCTCAGCCATTTGGCTCCTGCACGAATTCTGATTACTTAAAAAAAAATCTTTACCCCATTATTAGTGTCTTTTAAGCGATCTAAATTAGTGAAAATGAAATGGATTTAAAATAGTAATTTCTCATATTTGACTTGAAAATGAAATACTTACCTATGTTATTCAACATAAAATTGATATGCTGGATATTGTAGAAAAGAAATTTTGTTTTAAGTAAACCGGTTAGTATTTATTTTTGCTTCCGGAATTAATTATTCTATATTTTTAATCATAACATTTTCATTATTAGATATTATTTGTTAAAAATAGTGGATTGAAAAATCAGCAGGTAGTAGCTGCATTTTTTGTATTCTTCATCTTCTAATTTATTTTGTTTAAAATCTTTGAGTATTAGGGCTGTAATATCTATTTTCGTAGTTCTGAATTTACGCACACCATTAAGTTAATGGTAAAAAATAATGTACAATGAAACCTAAAGACCTTAAGAACTCGGAAGAGTTAAACGCTGCTCAGTCAGGAACTGAAAAACCGGAAGAAACGGTTGATTCGAAAAACAAAAAAACAGTTGATGCTGAAAAAGAGAAACAAAAAAGTAAAAAAGTAACTGCATCAAATGACGAGAACACCCCTGAAAAACCGGATTCTGAAACTTTGGTAAATGAAACCAAACCGGAAGAGAACAATACTGAAGAACCTGAAAAGGAAGAATTAGTAACAGAAAAACCGGAAGAAACGGTTGATTCGAAAAACAAAAAAACCGTTGATGCTGAAAAAGAGAAACAAAAAAGTAAAAAAGTAACTGCATCAAATGACGAGAACACCCCTGAAAAACCGGATTCTGAAACTTTCGTAAATGAAACCGAACCGGAAGAGAATAATACTGAAGAACCTGAAAAGGAAGAATTAGTAGCAGAAAAACCGGAAGAAAAGGAAGATAGGGAATCTGCTTCTGAGAAAGTGGCTTCAGAATCTGATAAACTTTCAAAAGAGACGCAGGAAATTTCTAAGACAGAAAAATCGAATGAAATTGAAGTTGAAAAATCAGGTAAAGAAACCCCTGAAGAAATAAAAGATACTGAAGAAAAAGAGGTTGCTAAAGAAGAAGGTAAAGAGTTAAATGAGGCTCCGAAGGCTAAAGAAGAAAAAACCGGCAAGGCCATTAAAAAAGAGGAATCAAAGCCTAAAAAGGAGAAAAAAGAAGCAGTAGATTATTCAAAATATACGCAGGTTGAACTTATAAATGCATTGCGCGATGTGCTTGATAATCATGAAGATCATTATGATGTAAAAGCCGAAATCGATGCCATAAAATCATCATTTTATAAAATTCGTACTGAGAATGTCGAATTGGCAAAAGCAGAATTTGTTAAGGAAGGTGGTATGGAAGAGGAGTTTGTTGCCGAAGAAGATCCGTACGAAAATGATATTCGCGATTTGTTAAGAAGATATAAACAAATCAGAATTGAACATAACAAACAACTCGATCAGGAAAAGGAAGGAAATCTGAAGAAAAAATATGAAGTTATTGAGAAGATTAAAGGGCTGATTAATAACGAGGAGTCAATCAATAAAACATTTAACGAATTCCGAGAATTGCAAAATGAATGGCGTGAAATTGGTCTCGTTCCACAATCAAAAATGAAGAACCTTTGGGATCTTTATCATTTTCATGTAGAAAACTTTTACGATTATATAAAGATTAATCGTGAGCTTCGTGACCTCGATTTGAAAAAGAATCTGGAAATGAAGATCAATTTGTGCGAGCATGCCGAAGAATTGCTTGTTGAACCATCAATAATAAAAGCATTTGGCACGCTTCAGAAATACCACGAACAATGGCGCGAAATAGGTCCGGTACCACACGAGAATAAAGATGATATTTGGGAAAGATTTAAAACGGTAACTGCCAAAATCAATAAAAAGCACCAGGAGTTTTTTGAAGGCCGAAAAGATGAACAAAGGAAAAACCTGGAAGCAAAAACAGCGCTTTGCGAAAAAGTTGAAGAGATAAATTCACTTGAACCTGAAAACTATAAAGAGTGGGATGAAAAGTCAAAGGAAATAATTGAATTACAGAAAGTTTGGCGAACCATCGGGTTTGCTCCCAAAAAAGATAACAATAAAATTTATGACCGGTTTCGTACAGCCTGTGATGAGTTCTTCAATAAAAAACGTGATTTCTATTCCAAAAACAAAGAGTTGCAGCAGAATAACCTGCAAATGAAATTGGATCTTTGTATGCAGGCAGAAGCTTTAAAAGACAGTGCCGACTGGAAGAAAACAACACAGGACCTGATTAATATTCAGAAACAATGGAAAGAGATAGGGCCGGTTCCACGTAAACATTCTGATACTGTTTGGAAGCGTTTTCGTGCTGCCTGTGATTATTTCTTTGAGAAAAAATCAGAGCATTTCTCAGATGTTGATACTGAGCAGGTGGATAATTTGAAATTGAAAGAGGAATTAATTGAAGAGGTTAAAAATTTCAAATCAAAAGGTAAAGTAGAGGAGAATCTTAAATCACTGAAAGAATTTCAACGTCGATGGACTGAAATTGGGCATGTTCCGTTTAAAAAGAAAGATGATGTTCAAAATCGTTTTAGAGAGGCTGTAAATAATTTATATGATGATTTGAATATTGATGATGACAAGCGTAATTTGTTGAAATTTAAAAGTAAAATGGCCTCTTTCTCCGAGTCGAACCGGGGGCAAAATAAAATGCGTTTTGAACGGGAAAAGTATATGAACAAGTTAAAACAACTTGAAAATGATCTTGTTTTGTTGGATAACAACGTTGGATTTTTTGCCAAATCAAAAAATGCCGAATCGTTAATTGCGGATGTTAAAAATAAAATTGAATTAACAAAGCAAAAAATTGAGACCCTGAAAGAAAAAATTCGGGTCATCGATGATTTGGATAATTAATATACTTAAAAGCCGGTTTTAACCGGCTTTTTTATTTTTCCAAAACCAGATACCTTGAAAACCGGAGTGCAGTTTTCAATGAACTAAAATCAGAATTCATTAACTTACCTCAAAATTGAAAAAAGAAGTGAATGAATCAGGAATTAGAATCAGGTATAACATCATTATTGTCAGATAATTTTGGTCGGAAAGTAGAAATAAAATCTACGAAATCAATTGGAGGAGGATGTATTCACAGTGCCTCATTAATGGAAACGAATGTTGGTAATTTCTTCCTGAAATGGAATAGCAGGGGGCCATCAGATATTTTTGTCAGGGAAGCAGAAAGTCTTACTGAACTTAAAAAAGCATCTCAGCATTATTTATCAATACCTGAAGTTTTTGCTGCTAAGGAAATTAATTCAACACCTGGTTTTTTGGTACTTGAATTTTTACCAGACCGCAGTGCAGGAAGCAGCGATGAAAAGCTGGGTAAAGGGCTTGCTTTGATTCATAAACATTCTTCAAAAGATTTTGGATTTTATCATGATAATTACTGCGGAGAAACAATTCAGGATAACCGTTGGCAAAATAACTGGCAAAATTTCTTTATTGAAAACCGGATAAAATACCTGCTTAATTTAATTCAGAAAAGAAGATTCTTGCCGGTTCACGAAATGGAAATCTATAGCCGATTACTGGAACGGATACCAGGTTTAATTCCTGAAAAATCAACACCGGTTTTGATTCATGGCGATTTATGGTCGGGTAATTATATGATTGCAGAATCAGGGCCTGCATTGATTGATCCAGCCTGTTATTATGCCGACCGTGAAATGGAATTTGGCATTATTACCATGTTTGGTGGTTTTTCATCGCGGTTTTTTGAAGCTTATAATGAAGTAAATCCGCTGCCATCCGATTGGCGTGAAAGAAATCTGCTTTATCAGTTATATCATGTTTTAAACCATTATTATTTGTTTGGCGGCGGATATCAAAGTCAGGCAATTAGTATTGCTAAAAGGTATATATAATTACAAAATTTCTGAATTAATAAAAACCATTGTTCTGTTTTGCAATTCTGGTTACATTTACCAAAAACCAAACCGGGTGAATTTATGATAACTCAAAAAGCCAACGACATAAAACCATTTATTGTAATGGAGGTTTTGGAAAAAGCTACCGAAATGGAGAAACAGGGAATTAATGTTATTCACCTGGAAGTTGGTGAGCCTGATTTTGATGTTCCCAAATGTGTTTCAGAAGCTGTACAACAGGCATACAAAGATAAGAGAACACATTATACACATAGTTTGGGCGATCCTGAATTGCGGGAGGAAATTTCCAAACGATATATGGATTTATATCATGTTGCAGTTTCACCTGAACAAATTATTATTACCTCCGGAAGTTCGCCCGCTATTTTACTAACACTTGGTATTTTATGTGATCCCGGCGATGAAATTATTGTTTCCGATCCCGGCTATGCCTGTTATCAGAATTTTATCCGGTTTTTGGGTGCAGTCCCGGTTAAGATACCTGTTTACGAAGAGAATGGATTTCAATATCAACCTGAAGAAATCAAAAAATACATTTCGGGGAGAACAAAGGGAATAATGATTAACAGCCCCATGAATCCTACTGGAAACCTTCTTTCGCCAGAAGTGATGAACGAACTTTCAAAGTTTGAATTGCCAATAATTTCGGATGAAATTTATCATGGATTGGTTTACGGAAATCAGGCGCATTCCATTCTTGAATTCACAAAAAATGCTTTTGTTTTGAGCGGTTTCTCAAAACTTTTCGCAATGACAGGTTTACGGTTGGGATATGCAATAGCTCCGCCCAATTGTATTCGCGCCATGCAAAAACTTCAGCAAAACCTTTTTATTTGTGCTGGTTCTACAGTTCAGCGTGCCGGACTTGCAGCACTGAAATATGCCTCTGATGATGTTGAGAAAATGCGGCTGATTTATGATAAACGGCGCAAATACCTCATTGATCGGCTTACCCAATTAGGGTTCGACATTAAAGTTCCGCCAACCGGGGCATTTTATGTTTTTGTAAACGCCAGACACCTTTCATCCGACAGTTACTCGCTTGCTTTTGATATTCTGGAAAAAGTACATGTTGGAGTTACTCCGGGCATCGATTTTGGTGAAAACGGAGAGGGCTTTCTACGTTTTTCTTACGCCAATTCTATGGAAAATATTGAAGAAGGTATGAATCGGTTGAAAAATTATCTGCAACAATATCATTCGCCCGGAATTAGTTAACATTCGTAGATGCAAAAATAGCATTGGTCGATAATTATAAAATCTAAGAGCTTTCTGTGTAACGAATCTGTTAACATCACGTCTTTTATTCAGAAACATTATAAACAAAAAACATTTTTAAAACTAAAGCCATGAGAAAAACATTTTTTTTATTTGCAATTGCATTCGTTGTCGTATTAACAAGCCAGAATTTACTTGCCACTGAAACCAGCACAGAATTTAAAGATTATTCCATTACTGAGGTAAATAATTTGTTTCTCGGTAAAGATGTAAAAGCAGTTTGGAAAATAAGTTACAGTAATAGCGAAACGCCGGTTACTGTGGTAAAACAAAAAACCTCAAAAGGAACTGAATATATTGTTCATTCCGAGTTCTTTGATGTTAGTTATGTAGCTTCTGTTAAGGGGTTTGGTGTGAGGAATGTAAGTAAATCGTTCAGAAATGCACCGAAAAAAATAAGTTCTGCAGTTCTTAATCAAGATCAAATGAAAAGGCAACGAATAATTACACCAAATTCGGTTGATGATGAAAAAGCCCTGGGTTTAATTGCAGCTTATTTGCCTGATTTAATTAACGAGGGATATACTCACTTGTTAAATTAATGTAGGGTCAGAATTTAGAGATTTACGTAAATCTTTTTTTATAATTTAGATTAGTATAGGAGTATCTGTTGAGGTACTCCTTTAATTTGAAAATAATCCAAATGATTTTTTAATGTTAAAGTTTATATACATCCGCAAACGAGTTCGTCGGCTAAGCTGTCAAGCATTTCTTCCACCAGTTTTTTTTCTTTATCTGTTCCTTTACAATTGCTGCAAACCGGCATATGAATTTCACAGTTTAACTCATAAGAATCAGGTGAAACCGGTTCTTCACATACGAAACATTTCTTTATTGATAACATTTAACTCATTATTTGTTGCAAAAATAGCACAAAGTATAAATTTTGCCATCTCTCATTTTTAAGTTCATAAATTCACTGCTCATCTGTCTGTTGTTTCGGGAGATGGTCTGTTTATTTAAAACCATACAATTATATATTGCCAGTTTTCAGAATAATTTACCTTTTTGGTATTTTTTTATTTCATTTTTCTTCATTTCCAAGGTGATTATTTCTTCAGGGTAGAAGATTTCAGAAGGTGTAAATTCATTTTGCGAATTACCACAATTATATTTAAAAGGTTCGGAATATATCTTGCCATCTCTTTCAATTCTCATGAGCCTTGCAATAAGATATGTTTCTTTGGCCAGGGTGACCGCGAGTGGTTGACCCGGATAAACAGTTTCACCAATAAATGAAAGCATCTCGTATGAATCGTCAGGAATTGAAAGCGCCATGATACTACCATCGGAATGCAAAATTTCAATACTATTTAACTTTAATATTCGTTCACAATCAACTTGTTTATTTTTATTTGTAATTACAACTCCTTTTCTCATAGCTATTATTGTATCTCCTTTCGCAATAATATATTCTCCCTGGTTTCCATTTCTGGTGAACTTAATTTTTGACTTATTTAATTCGTTTATCCTGACTGGATGTAGATAAGGGAGATTTTTAATAATTTCAGAAGTAGCACTAATTGAGTATCTGGAATTGTATTGATATGAATGAGCTTCGTCAGGATTTATTTTGGTTAAGGAGAATAGAGTTGTTGTTCCCCGCCCAATCGTTTTAAACTGGGTTCCTTCCGTAATCTTGACATTAATTAGTCTTATGAATTCGATATTGATATCATACCTAAAGAATGATTTGTTTTCTGCATAAAATGTTATTTTATCACGATGAGATTTGGCAGTAATTTTGATTGGCACATTAATTCTGCTACTAAAAAAATATTCCAGCTTTTCATCATCGAACTGACAATAGGATTTAAAACTAATTGTGAGGAATGCAAAAATCAGTATTATTTTACAGGTTTTCATTATTTTTTCGGAGATTTTCAATGATTTGTTTAATAAGTATTTTTGAGCATGAAAAGTAAATCATATAAATTACTTGCAATCCAGAGGTGGCTGTCCTTTGCTTTTGTTCTTTCTCTCGTCTGAGCCGAGACCGGACTTCTGTCAACAAAGTTAAAATATGCTTCCTAAAACCACTAATCAGACTAATTTTTATCGCTTATTTAGAATGAAAATATACAACTACCAGATTTGTTAATTTATTCTCAACCTATTGTTTAACAGGTTTTCAAATAATTATCATTTCATTATATAAATTATCTTTGTCAATTGGAAAAATTTTTCTTTTGGGTAGTTAAAATAAACTTTGAGTATCGAATAAAAAATTTAAAAAATCTGAACCGTAACGACAGTTACACAAAAATTAACATCTTATGAGTAACATTTTCTTATTAGTACCAATAGCCTCCATTCTGGCGTTGGTATTCGCCTGGATCTTCTTTAAATCTATGATGAAGAATTCAGAAGGTACTGACAGGATGAAAGAAATTGCACAATATGTACGTGAAGGTGCAATGGCTTATCTTAAAAGACAGTATAAAGTTGTAGGTATTGTTTTCATAATTTTAGTGATTCTGCTGACCATTATGGCGTATTTTGGAGTACAGAATCCTTTTGTTCCAATTGCCTTTTTAACGGGTGGTTTCTTCTCAGGGCTTTGTGGTTTTCTGGGGATGAAAACTGCAACCTATGCATCGGCACGAACTGCACATGGAGCTTCGCAATCATTAAATAAAGGGTTGCAGGTTGCATTTCGTAGTGGAGCCGTTATGGGAATGGTAGTTGTTGGATTTGCACTGTTAGATATTGTTGCCTGGTTTTCCCTGTTGAACTGGGTTATTTTTACGCCGGAACATATGCAAAACGGACTTCATTTCCTTGGTTTAACTTTTGTTCATCCCGGAATTGATGATGCACAGAAAATGATTGAAATAACTACTACCATGTTAACTTTCGGTATGGGTGCTTCTACACAGGCATTGTTTGCTCGTGTTGGCGGTGGTATATATACAAAAGCTGCCGACGTAGGCGCTGACCTTGTTGGTAAAGTTGAAGCTGGTATTCCTGAAGATGATCCGCGTAACCCAGCTACTATTGCTGATAACGTAGGTGATAATGTTGGTGATGTTGCAGGTATGGGGGCCGACCTTTATGAAAGTTATGCAGGTTCAATTCTTGCAACCGCTGCTTTGGGTGCTGCACTTCCTGCAATAGCTTTAAATGATGCTGGCCTTGATACAATGAAAGCTGTTGTAGCTCCAATGATTGTTGCTGCAATTGGAATTTTACTCTCTATTCTGGGAATATATATGGTTCGTACTAAAGAATCAGCCACTCAAAAAAACCTGCTAAATGCACTTCTTTTAGGAACTGGTGGAAGTTCTGTTCTTATTCTTATTGCCATGATTGGTTTGTCATTAATGGGTTGGGTAACCTGGGGTGTGTTCTGGGCAGTAGTTATTGGCCTTGCTTCTGGTGTTATCATTGGTCAGGCAACCGAATATTTTACTTCCGATGAATATAAACCAACAAAAGGTATTGCAAAACAGGCTCAACAAGGACCTGCAACTACAATAATTGATGGTTTGGCAGTTGGTATGTATTCCACTTGGATTCCGGTTGTAACAATTGTGCTTGGTATTATGGGAGCTTTCTGGGCTGCCGGCGGAGCTCATCATTTTTCCATGGGTGTTTACGGAATTGGTTTTGCAGCCGTTGGAATGTTATCTACATTAGGTATAACATTGGCAACTGATGCTTTTGGCCCGATTGCAGATAATGCAGGGGGAAATGCTGAAATGTCTGAATTACCAAAAGAAGTTCGCGAACGTACCGATGCTCTCGATATGCTTGGTAACACTACAGCTGCTACTGGTAAAGGTTTTGCCATTGGTTCTGCAGCACTAACCGCAATGGCATTGATTTCTGCCTATATGGAAGAAGTTCGGTTGTGGTTTGGTAAAATTGCAAAAGCTGGCGAAGGTTTTATTGAGAAAGGCGACTATATATTTTATAATGATGTTGCGCCTGCTGTTCACGATGGATTAAAAGCAGTACAAATTTCTACTGCTTCTGTAAAAGATTTGGCAGCTTCTTATGATATTACACTTTTCAATCCTCTATTTTTAGGCGGTTTATTTCTGGGCTCAATGATGGCATTCCTATTTAGCGCAATGACCATGAAAGCTGTTGGACGTGCTGCCGGCGCAATGGTTGATGAAGTTCGCCGTCAGTTCCGTGAAATTAAAGGTATTATGGAAGGAACAGCTGTGCCTGAATATGCTAAATGTGTTGAAATATCAACCAAAGGTGCGCAAAGAGAAATGTTGCTTCCATCTTTGGTTGCAATTATCGTTCCGGTTGTTGTAGGTGCTGCAATGGGTGTTGCCGGAGTTATCGGTCTTTTGGCTGGTGGTTTGGTTTCCGGTTTTACATTGGCAGTATTTATGAATAATGCAGGTGGTGCCTGGGACAATGCTAAAAAATTCATTGAAAAAGGTAACTATGGCGGTAAAGGCAGTGAAGCTCATAAAGCTGGTGTTGTTGGTGACACAGTTGGTGATCCGTTCAAAGATACTTCAGGCCCGTCATTGAATATTCTTATTAAACTTATGACAATGGTTTCTGTAGTAATGGCTGGATTAACTGTTACCTTGAGTTTATTATAAAAAAGAAATAAATTATTAAAAATAAAACCATTCGTATTTACGGATGGTTTTTTTGTTTTCAGATCTTCAATTTAAAATTCGTTGCCGGGTTATAGAAATTGGATCAATTAATTAACCACCACACGTTTTATCACAATAGCAGCTTAAGTTTTCCGCTGTCAAAAAAACAATTCAAAAGAATATCAATCATATATTTACAATTTTTGTCAGAATTAACGGAAATATTGACTGACAATAAACGAAATATTCACGTGGCATAGTTTTTATAATTTCACGACGAACGTTTTTTTGACCTGTACAATTAATTACCTTTGCACAGATTTTTGTTTTACGATTAAAGAAGAATAGAATGGCTTTTATAAATAAAGTTCTTGGAAAGATACTTGGCAATAAATCAGAAAGAGATATAAAAGAAGTTACCCCGGTTGTAGAGAATATAAAAAAAGAATACGATCGGGTTTCACAACTTAGCAACGATGGTCTTCGGCAAGAGTCGGATAAACTAAAAAAGATAATTGACGAAAGAATTAAACCTGAAGAAGATGAAATTGCTGCTTTAAAAGAGCAGGCGGAGGAGGCGGAAATTCAGGAAAGCGAGAAAATTTATGAGAAGATTGACAAACTGGAAGAAACCATTATTGTAAAAATAGAGGAAGTTTTAAACGAAATTCTTCCTACAGCTTTCGCTGTTGTAAAAGACACCGCCCGACGTTTTGTGGAAAATAAAACGGTGGAGGTTACTGCAAACGATTTCGACAGGGATTTAGCTGCAACCCGGAATAGCATAAACATTCAAGGCGATAAGGCAATATGGAAAAACCGTTGGATTGCCGGTGGAAACGAGATTGAATGGGACATGATACATTATGATGTGCAGTTAATAGGTGGTATTGTACTTCATCGTGGAAATATTGCAGAGATGGCAACCGGTGAAGGAAAAACACTGGTAGCAACGTTGCCTGTTTTCCTGAATGCACTTGCCCGCCGTGGTGTTCATATTGTAACCGTTAACGATTATCTTTCAAAACGTGATGCTGAATGGATGGGGCCTATTTACGAATTTCACGGACTTTCAGTAGATTGTATTGATAAGCACCGCCCGAATTCTGAGGATACGAAGGAAAGCCTATAATGCAGATATCACTTTCGGAACAAACAATGAGTTTGGTTTCGATTATCTGCGAGATAATATGGCTATAAACCCTGAAGACCTGGTGCAAAGAAAGCATCATTATGCAATTGTTGATGAGGTTGACTCTGTACTGGTTGATGATGCCCGAACTCCGTTAATTATTTCCGGTCCGGTGCCAAAAGGTGATGATCAGCAATTTGAAGAACTAAAAGTTTATGTAGAGAAACTGTATAAAGCACAACGAGATTTGGTAAACCAGATTTTTATTGATGCAAAAAAATTACTTAATAAAGAAAATGCAACCAACGATGAATTAAAAGAAGGAGGATTACTTCTTTTAAGAGCGCACAAAGGTTTGCCAAAAAATAAATCGATAATCAAATTTCTTAGCGAAGAAGGCATAAAAGCAACCATGCAGAAAACGGAGAATTTCTATATGCAGGAAAACAACAAAAACATGCATATCGTAACTGATCCGCTTTACTTTATTATTGAAGAAAAACAAAATTCGGTTGAATTAACGGATAAGGGAATTGATTTGATATCAGCAGGTTTCGAAGATGCTGAATTTTTCGTGATGCCAGATATGGGGGCCAGAATGGCCGAGCTTGAAAACTCAGGATTACCGAATGAAGAAATGATGGAGATAAAAGATAAACTGCTTCAGGATTATTCGGTAAAATCAGAACGGGTTCATACCATAAACCAGCTGCTGAAAGCCTATACCATGTTTGAACGCGATGTGGAATATGTGGTGATCGACAATAAGGTAAAAATTGTTGATGAACAAACCGGACGTATTATGGAAGGACGTCGTTATTCCGATGGTTTGCACCAGGCAATTGAAGCAAAAGAGCAGGTAAAAGTTGAAGCTGCAACACAAACTTTTGCAACAGTTACCTTGCAAAACTATTTCAGAATGTACCATAAACTGGCTGGTATGACAGGTACTGCGGAGACTGAAGCAGGTGAATTCTGGGATATTTACAAACTTGAGGTTGTGGTTATTCCCACCAATAAACCAATTGTCAGAGACGATAGGGAAGATATGGTTTATAAAACCAAACGTGAAAAATACAATTCAGTAATTGATGAAATAGTTGAATTAAATAAATTAGGCACGGCCTGTTTTGGTGGGTACAACTTCTGTTGAGATTTCAGAATTGTTAAGCCGAATGCTTAAAAATAAAAGGCATAAAGCACAATGTGTTGAATGCCAAGTTACATGCACGTGAAGCTGAAATTGTTGCAGAAGCTGGACAGGCCGGCATGGTTACCATTGCAACAAATATGGCAGGTCGTGGTACTGACATTAAACTATACTCCGGGTGTTAAAAAAGCTGGTGGTTTGGCAATTATTGGTACTGAAAGACATGATTCGCGACGGGTTGACCGCCAGTTGCGTGGACGTGCAGGTCGTCAGGGAGATCCTGGGTCTTCGCAGTTTTATGTTTCACTGGAAGATGATCTGATGCGTTTGTTTGGTTCCGAAAGAATTTCCGGAATTATGGACAGGCTTGGATTGAAAGAAGGTGAGGTGATTCAGCATTCCATGATTTCAAAATCAATTGAACGAGCCCAGAAAAAAGTTGAAGAAAACAACTTTGGGATTCGTAAACGATTACTGGAATATGATGATGTAATGAACTCGCAACGTGAGATCATTTACAAACGTCGTCGTCATGCACTTTATGGAGAACGGCTGGAAGTTGATGTACTGAACATGATGTATGATTCGGTGGAAGATCTTGTAAATGAATATCATGGCACCGATCAGTTCGAAGATTTCAATATGGAGCTTTTAAGGTTGCTTTCCATTGAATCGCCAGTTAGTGAAGAGGAATTTAAAAGCTTTAAATGCATCGGAAATTGTTGAAAGATTATACGAAAAAATGATTGGAGGTTATAGCCGCAAGGTTGAAACCATTTCAAAACAAGCATATCCGGTTATTAAAAATGTTTTTGAAACCAAAGGGCAATGTCTATAAAAACATAGTAGTTCCAATTTCTGATGGTAAAAGGGTTTTTCAGATAATTTGTAATCTGGAAAAATCATATCAGAATAAAGGAAAAGAGTTGGTGAAATCATATCAGAAACAGATTGTACTTTACATACCATAGATGAAGCATGGAAAGAACAGTTGCGTGAAATGGACGACTTGAAACAGTCGGTACAAAATGCCAGCTACGAACAAAAAGATCCATTGTTAATCTATAAATTTGAGTCTTTCAACCTGTTTAAACAAATGGTTGCCAAGGTGAACAAAGATGTTGTTTCCACATTAATGAAAGGCCAGATTCCTATTCAGAGCCCTGATCAGGTACGGGAAGCAGAAACCCGTAAAAGAACTGACATGAGTCGGTACAAGGAACAAAAATCGGAGCTGCCAAATGCAAAAAACCCAATGGAAGGCGCCTCTTCAAATACGCAGGAACAGTCAAGACCACAGCCAGTTAAGGTTGAAAAGAAAGTTGGTAGAAATGATCCTTGTCCGTGTGGTAGCGGGAAAAAATACAAACAATGCCACGGACGGGGAGAGGTATAATTTCGAAAACAAAACAATTATTAAATGATAAACTATTTGGACTTTATTCACTGGAATGTTCATCCTGATATTTTTCATATCGGTTCACGTGCCATTCGTTGGTACGGTTTGTTATTTGCCGGCGGATTTCTTATTGGTTACTATATCGGCGAGCAAATGCTGAAATCAGAAAATGTTAAACAAAAGTGGATCGACAGTTTGTTTTTTTACCTGATTATTGCAACTGTAGTAGGCGCCCGTTTAGGACATGTAATTTTTTATGGTTGGGATTATTACTCACAGCACCCGGGCGAAATAATAAAAGTTTGGCACGGCGGTTTGGCCAGTCATGGTGGGGCAATCGGAATTTTAGTGGCCATTTATCTTTATTCAAAGAATGTGACCAAACGATCGATGTTATGGGCACTTGACAGAGTTGTTGTTCCAACTGCTTTGGTAGCTGCTTTCATTCGTACAGGAAACTTAATGAACTCAGAAATATATGGGGTGCAAACGTCACTGCCATGGGGTTTTATTTTCGATTTGAATGGTGAAACAGTTCCTAAACATCCAACCCAGATTTATGAGGCATTGGCATACTTGACAGCCTTTGCTGTTCTTATGTTTATGTATTGGAAAACGAAGGCAAAAAATAAAGAGGGGATGCTTTTGGGAGTATTTTTCCTTTTCATTTTTGGAGCCCGGTTTTTAATCGAATTTGTTAAAGAAGATCAGGAAGCATTTGAAGCTGGTATGGTATTAAATATGGGGCAATGGCTGAGCATTCCATTTGTTTTGTTTGGATTAATGTTGGTGGTAAGGGCCATTAAACTACCTGAAAAGATTTATAAAAATCAGTAATTTGCTGTTTAGGCCTGCTTCGTAATAAACAATTGCTTTATTTGTTATTGATTTTCAGTAGAATATATATGTTAATATTTAACCCGAAACGTTTAGAACAATAGTGCCATTTAAAATGTTTCTTTGTTAAGAAAATGGAAAAAGAGTATTTGGTATTTTGTTCTGTTCATTAAATTGATTTTATTTGCGAGAAATTATGGAAAGTATAAAAACTATAGATATGTTGGAAATAGGAAAATACTCAATGGTTACGTTAACCTACGATTTGAGAGTTGACGATGAAAATGGTGAAGTTGTTGAACAGGCAACAGAAGAAAGACCTTTACAATTTTTGTATGGGGCAGGTGTGATGTTACCAAAATTTGAAACTCAGCTTGCCGGATTACGCGAAGGAGAACCATTTAACATTAGATTAAGTAAAAACGAAGCATACGGCGAAGTAAACGAAGATGCTGTTGTAGAATTACCAAGGAACGTTTTTCTTGTTGATGGTAATTTCGATGAAGAGTTGATTAAACTTGGAAATACTGTTCCAATGATGAGCAGCAACGGTCAGCGTTTAAACGGACTTGTAATTGAAGTAAATGATGAAACAGTAAAAATGGACTTCAATCATCCTTTGGCTGGCGAAGATTTGTTTTTTGCCGGAAAAGTTGTCGAAGTTCGTGAAGCATCAGAAGAAGAAGTTGCCCAGATTTTATCGGGCGGCGGAAGTTGCGGTTGCGGAAGCGGCGGATGTGGTTGCGGCGATGAAGAAACATGCGACACAGAACATTCACACGGCGGATGTGGGTGTGGCTGCTAAACTTTCGTTTTGATTTTTTGTTCAAATTAATTACTTTAACCTCGTTTTCTATGTTCTTAATGAGAGCGGGGTTTTTGTGTGCAGTATGAATACATTTGGTAATATATTCCGTTTAACTTCTTTTGGCGAATCTCACGGCAGGGGAATCGGTGGCATTATTGACGGCTGCCCTGCTGGTTTGCTGGTTGATATTGATTTAATACAAAAAGATTTAGCCAGAAGAAAACCCGGACAATCAAAAATTACCACACAACGTAAAGAACCCGATCAGGTTGAATTCTTATCAGGTATTTTTGAAGGGAAAACACAGGGAACTCCGATTGCATTTGTTATTTGGAATAAAGATCAGCATTCCAATGATTATAATGATTTAAAAGATGTCTATCGCCCGTCTCATGCTGATTTTACATACATTCAGAAATACGGAACGCGGGATCATAGAGGTGGCGGTCGTTCTTCAGCAAGAGAGACGATTGCAAGAGTAGTTGCAGGCGCCATCGCCAAACAGTTACTCTCAAATGTAAATATCTCAGTTCAGGCTTTTGTATCTAGAGTTGGTGAAATTAATTTGAACAAATCATACAAAGAACTTGATCTTTCAAAAACGGAAGATAATATTGTACGTTGTCCTGATACCGAAACTGCAGAAAAAATGATAGCTCGAATAGAAGCTGCCGGAAAAGACAGGGATACTGTTGGCGGTGTTATAACAGGAGTTCTAAGAGGTGTGCCCTCTGGTTGGGGCGAACCTGTATTTAATAAGCTTCATGCTGATCTTGGTTTTGCCATGCTGGGAATAAATGCAGTAAAAGGTTTTGAATACGGTTCCGGTTTCGAAGGGACTAAACTAAGTGGTTCGCAACATAATGACATCTTTGTTAATACAGACAAAGGAATTCAAACAAAAACAAACCATTCAGGTGGAATTCAGGGTGGAATTTCGAATGGTGAGGACATATATTTTAATGTTGCTTTTAAGCCCATCGCAACGTTATTAAAAGAACAGCAAACGGTAGATAAAAACAGAAATGAAACAACAATAAACCCAAAAGGCAGACACGATCCCTGTGTTCTTCCAAGGGCTATACCTATTGTTGAATCAATGGCTGCTTTGGTATTGGCTGATCACTTTTTAATGAGTAAACTTAATAATATTTAATATGCCTAGAAAAAAACGGAATAGACGAATTCAGATGCCCCCGGTAGTTAAGGGAATGTCAGTTTATGGTATTCGTGGTAGAAAATCAAATGAAGTGATACTTCACCTTGAAGAGTATGAAGCAATACGTTTGCTCGATTACCAAAATCTGACACAGGAGGAAGCGGCAGTTTATATGGATGTTTCGCGACCAACTTTGACACGTATTTACGAGGAGGCAAGAAAAAAAGTGGCAACTTCATTTGTTGAAGGACGAGATTTATTGTTTCGGGGTGGTGATGTTTATTTTGATAAAAACTGGTATAAATGTAATTCGTGCAACGCCAGCTTTAGCGACTACTCAGAAAACGTAACAAATTGTCCGATTTGTAATGCAACAGATTTGATATCGCTCAATGATTTTTATTCAGCTTAAAAATTCTTAAAATAAAAAGCCCACCGGATCAGTATCCGGTGGAACCCAATTAAGTTGTGATAAAACCAGAACCCCAGTAAACCAGGAATATACAATTTATAAAGAATTTGTTTTCAAGTCAATGTTCTATCCTTTTTATATACAGTGTTTTACATATTGTTTTTTAATGTGAAAAGATTTCTGTAATTCTATTTCCCGAATTCTTCTTTTTAGTATGCATCCTTTTCCCATTAAATGGAACAGCAATTGCATTATTAACCTTTTCAATTCAAAACATAATTTCATTATTTTTAACTTGTCAGAATTTCAGATGATATGAAATTTAGAACGCTACTGAGCATTTTGCATTGAGATTTTCACTATTTTATAGTTCAAATGAAATATGTACGACACGACATTAGTAATTTCAGAATACAATCAACCTTGTGCTATCGGGGGAATGAAAGTAAAAGAAGTGTAATATTTAGTGATTCGTATTTATGATAGAGTGAATTATTTCTCATCTTTTTTGTTATTATCCGGAATAAAATCAAGCGAAACAGAGTTTACACAATGCCGGGTATTTTTATCCGTAAATTGTTCGCCATAAAATACATGACCAAGGTGACCACCGCAGTTCGCACATGTTATTTCTGTTCTTCGTCCATCTGCATCTACCGTTTTATTGACGGCCCCCGGGATTTCATCTTCAAAACTGGGCCAGCCGCAATGCGCATTAAATTTATCGGAAGACCTGTATAATTCGGCACCGCAACGTTTACAAACATAAGTGCCTTGTTCATAAAAATCTTCATATTTTCCTGTAAATGGGCGTTCTGTTCCCTTGTTTATAATTACATACTCCTCAAACTCGGTGAGCTTGCGATATTCCTGTTTTTGATTTTCCATTGTTTCGAAATTTATATTTATTTCAAAAACAAAAAATGGATGTTTATTGTTTGGATTCAGATTTTTTCAGCGCCAATTCCGGGAAGATGGTTTAATTTTATTTTTCCATTGACAATTTCGACGCCTTTAAACACATCGTTTGAAATTAACAGGTTTCCATCCAAATCGGCCCAGTCAACTTGCGGCGATAATTGAGCTGCAGCCGAAACAGCACATGAAGTTTCTGTCATGCAGCCAATCATTACTTTCATTTGCTTTGCTTTTGCCAGTTGAATCATTTTATGAGCCTCATTCAAACCAGTGCATTTCATCAGTTTTATGTTTATTCCTGAATAAATACCAGCAGAATCATTAATGTCTGCAAGGCGCTGAACTGCTTCATCAGCAATAATTGGGAGCGGGGAATGTTGGGTAAGCCATGCAATTTCATCTTTCATTTCTTTTGGCATGGGTTGTTCAATAAAAATAACTCCCAATTCTTTTAGCCAGTTGATGATTTCAAGAGCCATTTTTTTGTCGGTCCATCCCTGGTTAACATCAACACAAATTGGAACATCAGTAACCGATCGGATTGTATTAATCAGTTCTTTATCATTTTCCCGGCCCAATTTTACTTTCAGGATATTATAATCAGCAGCTTCTTTTACTTTTTGTTTTATAATTTCAGGAGTGTCGATGCCAATGGTGAAAGAAGTGTCAGGTGTGTTTTCAGCAGAAAAGCCCCAAATTTCATGCAATGGCTGATTAAGTATTTTCCCGCCCAGATCATATAAAGCAATATCAACAGCTGCTTTTGCAGCATTATTCCCAGGCGCAGCAGAATCAACATATTCAAGAATTTCTTCTATCCGAAACGGATCAGTAAACTGCTCTAATTTAAGTGACGATAAAAACCGGGTTGCTGTTTCCTGCGTTTCACCCAGGTAAGGCGGCATTGATGCTTCTCCGTAGCCGGTAAAACCGCCCAAATCAATTTTTGTAAGCATGATTGGCGTTGTGCTTCGTGAACTTCCGGCCAGAGTAAAAACATGTTTTAATTGTAAATTATAGGGTTCAAAACTAAGTTTCAGCCCTTCTTTTAAATAGTTACTATTTTTAGTTATCGATCTCATCTCATAATAATTGTCAATTTTGAATGGAATTCCATTGAAAGTTATGATCATGCTTTTTTTTATGTTAAGATTTTATCATGTTCATTTCAATAAGATTGTAGAAAACTGCGTAAACAAAAGTAAGAAAAGATTGTCATGCAAAACAGGAAGAGAATTATACATTTACGGCACATTTAAAAAGTAAAGCAAAATGTTATATATAAGAACAATTGTTACCATTCTTCTTTGCACCATAATCTTATCGTTAGCTGCTCAGGAAAAAGAGAAAAGAGCACTTACTATTGATGATTTTGCCCGATGGGAAACCATTAAAAATCCGATGATTTCAAATAATGGAAAATATGTTGCCTATGAAATCGGGCCACAAAAAGGAGACGGAAAACTTGTGTTGTATTCAGATAAGAGTACAGTTTCTTTTGAACGTGGAACGGGAGCAGAGTTTGGTTCGGAAAACGATTTTATTGTTTTTAAGATTAAACCAACAGAAAATGAGGTGCGCGAGGCAAAAATTAAAAAAGTAAAGAAAGAAGAAATGCCAAAGGATAGTCTGGGTATATACATCTTTAATGACAATTTGGTGATAAAATTTGCCCAACTAAAATCATTTAAAGTTGCTGATGACAACAGCAGTTTTGTTGCTTTTCTTTTGGAATCTTCTGAAGCAAAAAAAGATTCTACAGAAAATAACGAAAACGATAATACAAAAAAAGTAAAACAAGAAGGAGATGACCTGGTACTTTTCAACATTAAAAATCAGGATACAACAACTTTTAAAAATGTAACTGAATATAATTGGGCAAAAAATGGGCAGGCGCTTTATTTTGTCCGGGAACTAAAAGATTCAACTTCAACAAATTCCATTGTGTTCATGTTCGATACAAATACTTCAAAAACAATAGAGTTTTTCAACAATAATGGATTTGCAAAATCAATTGTATCTGATGATAATGCCGATAAATACGCATTTCTCTTTTCTGCTGATACAACAGATCAAAAAGAGTATTCGCTTTATCTTGGAAAAAAAGATGCAGATCCGGAAGTGATTGTGAACGGTTTTACAAGAGGTATTCCTGTTGGATGGGCCCCTTCAGAGCATGGAAAAATATGGTTCTCAGAAGATGGAACAAAAATTTATTTGGGCACAGCATTGACTCCAAAACCAGAAACCAAAGACACCATTCCTGACGATGAAAAGCCGGAACTTGATATTTGGAACTGGAAAGATGTAAAGCTTCAGCCACAACAAAACGTGGAGGCAGAAAAAGAAAAAGACAGAACTTACATGGCTGTTTATCATATTGATTTGAACCGAATGATACAACTTGCTGATGTTAATATTCAGGATGTTTCTACCATTGAAAAAGGAAATGGAAAAATAGGTCTGGGATATAATGAGTTACCGTATTTACGTGAGTCTAACTGGACAGGAGTGGATAACAAGGATTATTATCTTGTAGATTTTGAATCGGGAATTAAACGTGAGATTTTAAACGAACAATCTTATGTAAGGCTTTCGCCAAAAGGAAAATACGTTATCTGGTTTAATTTTGCTGATAGCAGTTATTATGCGAAATCGACAGACATAAACAAACTCAGAACAGTTTCACTTACAAAGAAAATTCCTGTCAGCTTTTACGATGAGCTACATGATGCACCAAGTGATCCAGATCCATACGGTATTGCAGGCTGGGATGAAGATGACCGTTTTGTTTTTATTTATGATCGTTATGATATCTGGAAAATTGACCCGTCGGGGGAAAAGGTACCTGTAAACGTTACCAAAACATTTGGAAGAAGAAACAGTACCCGCTTGCGTTATGTTAAACTTGACAGGGAGGAAGAATTTATCGCAACAAATGAATCTGTAATTCTGAGTGCGTTTGATGAGCGTACAATGTCGTCCGGTTTTTTTCAGACACGTTTTAACGTGGTTAAAGATCCATCATTGCTGATTATGGATAAATTTAATTTTGGTACACCGGGCAAGGCAAAAGATACGGATAAAATCATCTGGACAAAACAAAGTGTTTCTGCATATCCCAATGTTTGGTTGAGCGATGTCGGGTTTAAACATCCAGTGAAAATCTCAGATGCAAACCCCTGGCAGGATGAATATATCTGGCCCACCGTTGAACTGGTAGAATGGGAATCATTTTCGGGTGAAAAATTAAAAGGATTACTTTATAAACCAGGCAACTTTAATGCATCTAAAGAATACCCGATGATGATTTATTTTTACGAGAGAAGTGCAGAAACCATGTATAATTACCAGCTACCGGCACCAAGTCGCTCCACAATTAACAAAGCGCTTTATACAAGCAACGGGTATCTTGTTTTTGTTCCAGATATTACCTATAAAACAGGTTATCCGGGGCAAAGTGCATACAATGCCATTGTAAGCGGCACACAATACCTTACAACAAAATTTTCATTCATCGACAAAAAACATATTGGTTTACAAGGTCAAAGCTGGGGTGGATATCAAACAGCATACCTTATAACACAAACCGATATGTATGCGGCTGCAATGGCAGGAGCGCCTGTAAGTAATATGACAAGCGCTTACGGTGGAATAAGATGGGAGTCGGGGTTAAGCAGGATGTTTCAGTATGAACATACACAAAGCAGGATTGGTGGAACCCTCTGGGACAAACCATTGAGCTATATTGAGAATTCACCGTTGTTCTATGCTCCCAAAGTTACAACCCCGCTGCTTATTATGCATAATGATAATGATGGAGCTGTTCCGTGGTACCAGGGAATTGAATTATTTGTTGCATTGAGAAGGCTCGATAAACCAGTCTGGATGTTGTCGTATAATGGTGAACCACATAATTTAAAAGCGGAAAGCTGGGCAAACAGAATTGACCTTAGCACCCGGATGTTCCAGTTTTTTAATCATTATTTAAAAGGACAGCCTGCTCCTGAATGGATGGAAGAAGGAATTTCGGCTACAGAAAAAGGGGAGAAGTTGGGGTATTGATAAACTGCCAATTTTAAGGAGGCAAATTTGAAAAGTATAATTCATTATTTGCTTTGTAACGAAAATTAGTTTCAGGCGTCATAAGATAAAATTATAACGTCATGAAAAAGTATACCTACCTGTTGTTGTTATCAGCCATTTTGTTTTTTACTTCATGTGACTATAATCCGGGAGTTTCTGAAGCATTTACTAAATATAGATTTAAGGATGGCGTAACTACTATTACAGTTCCGGGGTGGGTAATTCATTTGGCTGCACGTGTGGGAGAAATGGATAGAAATGAACGCGAACTTCTGGAGAGTATCGATAAGGTTAGGGTTTTGACAATTGACAATGAAGACCTGAATACACGTGTAAACCTTAACGAGGAGTTTGTAAATCAGATCAATGTCAATAATGATTTTGAAACTTTAATGACAGTAAAAAACGATGACGGGGATGTGACCATTTTTGCAAAGATGGACGACAATGTGATTCATGAAATGGTTGTACTTGTTGGAGGCGACGAAAATGCACTGGTTTATATAAAGGGTGAAATTAATCCAGAATTGATTAATGAAAATCTGAAAAAGGATAATCCAGAAAAGTTTTTCTCACTGAATTTTTAATGGCAACCATATTTACCCATTTTAGGTTTGTTGACAATTATCTGATCTCTTAGAAGCTATTTTAGCCGTTGTAAGGGAATGTTTTTTAAAAAAAACTAGTTCTGAATTATTATTGAAAAATGCAAAAAAAGCCGAAAAGGGAAATTGAAAAAAAGATTTGGTGTGAAAACTTGCTAAAACTCAGTGGTTGACAAACGGTTTCTTTTATAGTAATCGGTTTTTATTCTTTGATAATCAATTGAGTATTAATTTTATCTTCAGAACTAAACTTTACAATATATAGTCCTAATTTGTAAGCTCCCCTGAAAACCGGACAGTTTAAAAGTAGACAAAAAGTAATAATTTTAAACTGTTAAAATGAAAAAGAAAAGATTTACACCACAGCAAATCTCCTCGATTCTGAAGGAGTATGAGAACGGCAAAAGCGTAGAAGAAATCGTCCGTGATCATGGGGTAAGCAGAGCCTCGTTTTATAAATGGCGCCAGCGCTATGGCGGCATGGACGCATCGGAGTTAAAACGGTTAAAGGAACTGGAGGAAGAAAACCGCAAGTTAAAAATGATGTACGCCGAACAGGCACTTGATTTAAAATTAGCCAGGGAGATCATAGAAAAAAAGCTCTAAAGCCTTGCGAGAAGCGAGAGATTGCACAAGAAGTCAGTTCAGGTTCAACAATCGGCATAAGCAGGGCGTGCCGGGTTTTAAACATGAGCCGTTCAGTTTATTATTATCAAACTATGAAAGATGATGCAGAATTAATCGATGCTTTATCACAAAAAGCCAAAGATCATCCAACAGAGGGTTTTTGGAAGGCTTATGGCCGGTTACGCCTGGAAGGTTATGATTGGAACCACAAACGGGTATACCGGGTTTATTGCCTGATGAACTTAAACATTCGAAGAAAGGTGAAGAAGCGGCTCCCTGCCAGGGTAAAGGTTCCTTTGGCTATTCCGGATAGTATCAACCATTGCTGGTCGATAGATTTTATGCACGATGCCCTTGAAAACGGGCGAAAGATCAAGAGTTTTAATATCATGGACGACTTTAACAGGGAAGCACTCCATGTTGAGATGGATCACTCCATTCGCAGCAATAAAGTGGTCTATATTTTAAACCATCTGATAAATCGAAGAGGTAAACCAAAACAATTAAGAATGGATAATGGCCCGGAGTTTATAGCCGATTTATTGAAAGAATGGAGCCAG
Organism: uncultured Prolixibacteraceae bacterium; assembly: GCA_963849775.1. Taxonomy (GTDB): domain Bacteria; phylum Bacteroidota; class Bacteroidia; order Bacteroidales; family Prolixibacteraceae; genus Draconibacterium. The sequence continues at coordinate 121,281 of CAWKIX010000004.1, forward strand.
GTAAAAGGAATAGAACTTTTATATATCCAACCGGGAAAGCCAACACAGAATGCATTTGTGGAACGCTTGAACGGAACATATCGAAGAGCGGTACTGGATGCATTCCTGTTCCAGTCGTTGGATGAAGCCAGGGAAGAAACAGATAAATGGTTATTTGATTACAACCACAAAAGACCACACGACTCTCTGGGGGGAATGACTCCAGTGGGATATGCGAAGAAAATGCAAAACCAAAAACTAAAAAGCAAAGAAAATGTGATTCATGAACCTGTCAAGGGTATATAAACGACTTCGCTCACTCAGTCGCCCTTGACAGAACCATGAATCACATTAAAAAAGCTTTTAGAATTTGGTTATGAAAAAGAAAAAAATCTATTTTTAGATTGTCCTGAAAAGGGGAAGCTTACATCATCAGCACTACAAATGTACGTATTTTTGCCGTACAAAAAAAAACTAAAAAAAATAAAAACTAGCTAACAATTAAGGTTCTGATGGCATGCAATGCCTAATCTGAACCTGGTGTTGACGGAACCGGTTCGGAGCGTATATTATGGGGAATGATTGATTTTTACGATTCTTTTGGGAGATGCAGTGTTGGTTTAAAAACCGGTTAACCTTATTTCAACGTTTCTTTTCTTTCAGTTTTTATTCTGAACGACGCACTTTTCTTGTTTCCATCCAACAATTTTCAGTTCTACATGTTAAAAGCTGCCTTTTTCTTTCGCATCTGGCATAGCTGTCCTATTCGCCTTTCGGGCGTTAATTTTGGGAGGCATTAATTTGGGGTAATAACTTTTCCAGTATCCATGCAATTGGTGGCCCGCGGGCTGTAAAGGTAAGCAGGGTTACCATTTGTCCTGTTTTGCATACCGGGCACAGGCGGTGCACCGCTTGTGGTTTTTCGGGCAGTGCAGGTTTGCCCAGTTGTTGTTGCAGTTCGGGAATAACATCCATTTTCAGGGCACTGCTTAAGATTCCGTAATGGCGTATCCGTGTAAATCTTTTGTGTAGGATGTGCATGGCAAAGCGCCGGATAAATTCGTGGTCGGTAAGGGTAACCGGGTGGGTTTTGCCACCATGCCGGTAGTCTTTGGCCCAGAACGTTACGCTGCCGTTTTCGGTGTTTTGTATGCGGTGGTTGCTGATGGCAATTTTGTGTGTGTACCGCCCCAGGTACTCCACTACCTGCGATGGCCCGAAAAACGGGCGTTTGCAATACACCACCCAATTCCGGGAAAACAATGCTTTGTACAAATCGCCGGGGAGTTGTAGTTCTTTCCTGAGTTCTTCCGCAAAACGTGCATGGAACACCTTTGCCATGGCTTTCACCGGGAACAAATATTTGCTTTTCCCCCGTACCGGTTTCCACTTCATTTGCGGTGTAATTCCACCGCCGGGCACAATACAGTGCAAGTGCGGATGAAGGCTCAGGTTTTGACCCCAGGTGTGAAGAATTGCAACCATCCCTGTTTTTGCACCCAGGAACTTTGGGTTTTGTGCAAACGATTTTATCACCGGCCAGGCGGTCTTGAACAGAAGATTATAAATGATATCCGGTTTGAAAAGACATATCCTGTTCAGTTCTTCAGTCAGGGTAAACACCACGTGATAATACGGCACGTTCAGCAGTTCCGATTCGCGGGCCTGTATCCACTCTTCGCGTTTATGCCCCTGGCACTTCGGACAATGACTGTTACGGCAACTGTTATAGCTGATGTGCACATGGTTGCAGTCAGGGTTGGTGCACCGGTCGATATGCCCGCCCAGCAGGTGGGTACGGCATGCCGACAGTGCATAAAGCGTGCGCGATTGCCAGCTGTTGGCTGCCAGTTCTTTTATGTGCCCGGTATTGCGCTGAAGTATACCGGCCACTTCATATTGCGGGAGCATTACTTTTGCTTCAGAAAGTAGAGTTTGTCGAGCGGACAAAAGGCCTTATTCCTGCCCAACTGGGCTATATGAAGGTAAACCAGGGTTGTTTGAATATCTTCGTGGCCTAACAACTCTTTTAAGGTCATAATGTCCATACCCATTTCCAGCAGGTGCGTGGCATAGGTATGACGCAATACATGAGAAGTTACCTCCTTTTTTATTCCCGATTTCCGCCGGGCTTCTTTAACAACCCACCGCACACCGGCACCGGTAAACTGCTGCAACTGCCCGGTGTTGTTTTTCCCCCGTTAAACAGCCAGATGTAAGGTTTCTCTGCCTCAAGGTAGGTTTTCAAACCACGCGAAAGGTTGTCGCCCAGCGGCACATAACGGTCCTTGCGCCCTTTCCCCTCGCGCATATGGAGCATCATCCGGTCCAGGTCGACATCGTGTATTTTAATGTTGCAGAGTTCAAAGCGTCTTAGCCCGCAACCGTAAAGCAGGGCAAGTACCAGGCGGTGTTTTAACAAACCGGATGTTTTCAGCAGCCGTTTTACTTCATTGCCGGCTCAGCACTACCGGGAAGCTTTTTCGGAACCTTCAACATCGGAAGCGAAATGCCTCGTGCGGCCAGCCCCATCCACTTTATAGGCTAAACTGAGACCGTAAACCGTATGTTTGAAATAACTCGAAGAAGGCGTGTGGCTTCCGTGATTTCAGGAAATGCAGGTAATCCAGCACCTGCTCTTTGTCCAGCTCCAGAGGACTGCACTTAAAATGCAGGGCCATCGTGGCCAGGCAACGGCCGTAATTGGTTAAGGGTACTTTGGCTTTTTCCGGTAATTTCGATGTGCCGTTTGAGCTTTCCATAAAGTTCATTAAATTTAGGTACTGAAGAACAGGCGCGCTCAATGAGGGTCGGGCTTTTTTTTCATAATTAAAAATTTTATTGAATATATCCTAAAGGTAGTGACAGTTCGGGCTTTAGCTACCTTTAGGTTTCGTTCAACAATGAATAACACAAATTGCGGAATACCTGTCAAAAATGACATTATTGACTACCTTTTAAAATAGAGTTTAACGGACAGTTTTATCTGTCCATCCCGCAACTTGTGTTATTCGGGACGTTAACGGCAAGCGGGAAAAACACGTGTATTTATTTTTTATATTGCACGTATAATAATTGTTTTTTATCTTTACACGTATAAATTAAATTTAAAAATAGAGTGTTATGAATACAAAACTCACATTAACAATAGAAGAGAGGATAATTCAGAGAGCAAAAAAATATGCAAAGCAACATGGACGTAGCTTATCTGGAATTATTGAGAATTATTTAAAAATTATTACACAAGAAGAAACAAAAGAAAAGAATGAAATAACTCCTTTGGTTAAATCATTGAAAGGTTCATTTAAAGCACCTAAAAGTTATGATTATAAGAAGGAATTGACAGATGGTCTCTCTGAAAAATATTTGTAAATATGAAAAATGTACTTATTGACACAGATGTGATATTAGATTTTTTCTTTGATAGAGAACCATTCTCAGAAAATGCTGCTATTATTTTATCCTATTGTGAATCAGAACAAATTGAATGGATTCATTACACCGGTTATTTGTAGTAATGTTTACTATTTACTCAGACGGACATCCAAACATGAAAAAGTAATTGAAAGATTAAGCCAACTTCTAACTTTTATTGATGTACTTCAAATGGATAAAGAAATTATAGTGGAAGCACTTAACTCAAAATTCAAAGATTTTGAAGATGCATTGCAAAATTTCGCAGCAGTTAAATCAGGAAATATTGATGCAATTATTACTAGAAACATAAAAGACTTCGCTAATAGTAAAATTGGAGTTCTAACTCCGGACAGTTTTTTAAAAACAATTAACGCCAGCCGTTAATAAAGTAATATTTCATAGCGGGGTTCGTGCGGTTTGTAACTGCGGCTCTCGCAACATCGTTCCGTCCTGCCGGACAGGAACGAAGCTCCGAAATCCGCCCCGACAACATGTACCAACCGTCAGACTGTCTAAAAACCTAACTGCATTTTGTTTATAACTCAAACACATATCAACACCAACAAAAACGGGCTTTTAGTATCTTCAAACATGAAATTTATACAAGGACAAAACAGGGAACAAATCTACCTTTTCCCGGTTTCGCTTGGAGAAGCCGTTGACCCGGAAAACGAAGTGCGTTTAATCGACGTTTTTGTCGACAGCCTGAAAATCGATGAATTTGGTTTTAAGGTAGATTATGTGGAAAACGGAAGGCCAGCCTACTGTAAGCTTCCCCTTTTTAGGACAATCTAAAAATAGATTTTTTTCTTTTTCATAACCAAATTCTAAAAGCTTTTTTAATGTGATTCATGGTTCTGTCAAGGGCGACTGAGTGAGCGAAGTCGTTTATATACCCTTGACAGGTTCATGAATCACATTTTCTTTGCTTTTTAGTTTTTGGTTATTTATAATTTTTGCATATCCAATCGGAGTCATACCTCCTAAAGAATCATGCGGCCTTTTATAGTTGTAATCAAACAACCACTTGTCTGTTTCTTCTCTGGCTTCATCCAGTGACTGGAACAAGTAGGTATCCAATACAGCTCTTCTGTACGTCCCATTCAGGCGTTCAACAAAAGCGTTTTGTGTTGGCTTTCCCGGTTGTATGTGCAAAAGTTCTATTCCCTTTACCTGGCTCCATTCTTTCAATAAATCAGCAATAAATTCCGGACCATTATCCATTCTTATTTGTTTTGGTTTTCCTCGTCGCTTTATCAAATGGTTTAAAATATACACTACCTTGTTACTTCTAATGGAGTGATCCAATTCAACATGAAGAGCTTCCCTGTTGAAGTCATCCATAATATTAAAACTCTTTATCTTTCGTCCGTTTTCAAGGGCATCGTGCATAAAATCAATCGACCAGCAATGATTTATGCTTTCCGGAACAACCAAAGGAACCTTTACCCGGGCAGGTAGCCGTTTCTTTACCTTTCTGCGAATGTTCAGCTTCATCAGGCAATATATACGATATACTCGCTTGTGATTCCAATCATACCCTTCCAGACGTAATCGGCCATAAGCTTTCCAAAACCCTTCCGTTGGGTGATCTTTTGCTTTTTGGCTAAGTGCATCAATAATTTCTGTATCATCTTTAATTGTTTGATAATAATAAACAGACCGACTGATATTTAAAACCCTGCACGCCCTGCGGATGCCAACAGAAGATTCGGTACAAACTTCTTGTGCGATTTCTCGCTTTTCACAAGGCTTTAGAGCTTTTTTTCTATAATCTCTTTGGCAAGTTTTAAATCAAGTGCTTGTTCTGCATACATCATTTTTAGCTTGCGGTTTTCTTCTTCAAGCTGTTTGAGCCTTTTCAGTTCTGAAGCTTCCATGCCGCCATAACGTTGTCGCCATTTATAAAAAGAGGCCCTGCTAACGCCGCGATCACGGACGATTTCTTCTACGCTTTTGCCGTTCTCATACTCCTTCAAAATCAAGGAGATTTGCTGTGGTGTGAATCTTTTCTTTTTCATTTTAACAGTTTAAAATTATTACTTTTTGTATACTTTTAAACTGTCCGGTTTTCGGGGGAGCTTACACTACCACCCCACCGATTTGTTAAAGCTGTACATCTACGGTTATTTAAATAAAATGCGGACATCGCGCGATCTGGAAAAAGAATGCCACCGCAACATTGAGGTAATGTGGCTGCTCAAATGCCTGAAACCTGACCACAACACCATTTCCAACTTCCGGAGAGACAATCCGAAAGCCATCAAAAAAGTTTTTCGCGAAACCGTTAAAATTGCAAAATACTTTAACCTGATTGGCGGAACACTCATTGCCGGCGACAGCACCAAACTCAGGGCACAAAACAGCAAAAAGAACAATTTCAACCAAAAGAAAATCGACCGCCACCTGGAATACATCGAAAACAAACTGGCTGAATATGAAAAAGCCCTGGCTGAAAACGATGGTGACAAACAAGAAATTGAAAAACAAATAAAAAAGCAAAACCAGCGTAAAGACGAATATAAAAAGATTGAGCAACAATTAAAAGAATCGGGACAACCCCAGGTATCCACCTCCGACCCCGAGAGCCGCCAGCTGATTACCCGCAACAACATAACAGAAGTTGCCTACAATGCACAAACCACAGTAGACGATAAACATTACCTGCCCATCGATTATAAAGTAACCAATACCAACGACTACAAAGCCATGGGCGGGATGCTGCGCAGGGCAAAATCTATATTACGTTCCAATGATTTTACATCACTTTACGATAAAGGATATCACACCGGAAGCGAATTTAAAATTGCCGATGAGTTGGGAATTGATGTTATGGTGGCCATTCCAACGGTAGCTACCAATGCCCCGAACCCGGAATACAATGTGGAAAACTTTACCTTCTATAAAACAAATGATTGCTATACCTGCCCACAGGGAGAAATAATGACTACAAACAGGAGATGGCACCAGGCCAAAACCTATCGCTTCAAACGCTACACAACAAAAGCCTGTAAAACGTGCCCGGCAAAAGCGGAATGTTCAAAAGCAATATGCGGAAAAGCTATCCAGCGCAGCGAATTCCAGGAATATGTCGACAGGAATAAAAATCGGATTAAAGAAAACAAACAACTCTACCGCAAACGACAGCAAATAGTCGAACACCCGTACGGAACCATAAAACGTCAGTGGGGATTTAGTTACATTATCACAAAAAAATACATCGAAAGGGCCGAAGCCGACTTTGGTTTTATAATGACGGCCTATAACCTGCGAAGGATTATCAACATAGTTGGAATGAAAAGACTGAGGGAATGCCTGGAAAGTATTTTCCGGTTTTTTTGCATCAAAATCAGTCTGTTTAAGCTATTTTTAATCCAGATAAACCAAAAACTAAAACGAACGATAAAAAATCCGGGAATTTTAAATCTGACTTTAAACTTCGCCAAAAGTTCTCAAATAGCTTTTGGACAATTGGGTTTTTAGACAGACTGCCGTTATGCACAATCCTCCTACTGATCGTAAAACAGTTGAGTTTTTCTGCTAACGAATTATCTTTAGTGTAGAGCTCCGAGTCAAGGCCGGTTTTAGCAATGGTGTTTTATAAGCCCGAGCGCAATCAAGGTTAGAATGTAAAAAGTCAGTGAGTTTTTTTATTTACTGACTTGGGTTAGAGTTTAATGGTGATGCCGACAATTAATGTTAGGAATCCCGATCGGAATATTTTCAAAGTTTAAAAGTTACATTCCATGGAGCTTTTTATAACATTTTAAACATTTAAGATATGGGAAAAAAGCAAATGAGTTTAGAAGTCGTCAATCCCAAATGCAGGGGGAATTGACGTAGGAAGTAAAAGCCATTGGGTTGCCATTGGACAAGATGCACGAAGACATCAGAGAATTCGGCGTTTATAGTGAAGACCACCAGGAACTCTGCCGTTGGTTATCTGAAAATGGAATTACTTCAATATGCCATGGAAAGTACAGGTACTTACTGGCAAACTTTGTTTAGTGCTTTAACCGCATATGGTTTTGAAGTAATACTGGTAAATGGCAGGCAAACTAAAAATGTGAAAGGGAAAAAGACAGATATCAAAGATTGCCAATGGATTCAAAAACTACATTGTTTAGGTTTATTAAGCCATAGTTTCTTCCCGATAGTACCACCGAAATAATCCGAACTTATTCACAGGCACCGGCAAAACCTGATACAACAATCAGGAAGGACGGTTTTGAAAGTGCAAAAATACCTCACGGTTAATGAATATGAGATTGGATGTGGTTGTAAAGGATATTGTTGGCGTGACAGGCACCAAAATCATAACTGCATTTATTGCAGGTGAAACCAAAGGTAAAGAACTTGGCATAAATACCGACACTACAATTGCCGAAAACCAGAAGAAGAAATAGCAAAAGCCCTTCAATACAATGGAAGGGCTGATTACATGTTTGCTTTAAAACAAGAATGGGAAACCTATCTGCACACCCAAAAGCAAATTACAGAAGTCGATGCACAAATAAAAAAATTACTCGAAGATATTATCGATAAAGATGACAATAAAAAACAGCACGTTGCCAACAAAAAACCATACAAACGAAAAAACAAAAATACAATCCGGGGGACTGATATGAACCAAATGTCCTACAAGTATTTTGAAGGAATCGATCTTATGGAGATCGAAGGGGTTAATGATGCAACAATAATGGCAATAATCAGTGAGATAGGCTTAGAAGGGAATTAAGAAGTTTGGTTCAGCCAAACAATTTACAGCATGGCTCGGTTGGCTCCCAATAACAAAATAAGTGGTGGAAAGGTATTAAGCCATCACATACCCAAAAGGAAGCAGCAGATTGAAAATTGCATTACGAAATGCAGCAAATGCAATTGGAAATTTGAAAGAAGGACACCTTGCCGATTTCTTCAGAAGAATCAATTATAAAAAAGGGAGGTCAACTGCAATTAATGCAACAGCCAGAAAATTTGCTGTAATCATCTGGAATATGCTGGTAAAAGGACAAAACTATAGTCCACCAACTCAATATATGTTCTTCGATGAAAAAAGAAAACTGGGAATGGTGAAGAGATTACAAAAACAAATCACTAAATTTGAAATTACAACCCGAACAACTCGGATTTACAACTACCTGAATTAGTGGATAGTAAGTTTGACGTTAGTCGGAAGCATAAAAAAACAGCAAAACCGGCAATTTAGTGACGAATAATTATAAGTTTTGGTCATTACAATATTAAAAACTACTTTTGAAAATAAAAAATGTTTACAAGAACAATTGAAAATACGATAAAAGAGAAATTCAATAGTGGAAAAGCAATAATCGTAGTAGGCGCAAGACAAGTAGGCAAAACAACTCTATTAAAAGAAATTCTAACGGATAAAGAATTTTTGTTTCTTGATGCAGATGACCCATCAACCAGAAGTCTTCTTCAAAATCCAACGACAGAACAAATAAGAACTTTTCTTGGAGATTACAAATATGTATTTCTCGACGAAGCTCAAAGAATTCCGGGAATTGGTTTAACCTTAAAAATAATCACTGACCAATTTAAAGATGTTCAATTATTTGTTAGTGGTTCTTCTTCTTTTGATTTAGGGAATGCACTTAACGAACCATTGACTGGCAGAAAATGGGAATACGAATTATTTCCAATTTCCTGGGAGGAATACGAAAATAAAATTGGATTTATCAAAGCAGAACAGCAACTCGAAAATAGATTATTGTATGGATTTTATCCGGAAGTAATAAATAATCAAGGCAAAGAACGAGAAACTCTAAAAAATCTCGTTGCCAGTTATTTATATAGAGATATTCTTGCTTTTTCAGACATCAGAAAACCTGAAGTTCTTGACCAACTATTGCAAGCTTTGGCTTTACAAATGGGAAGTGAGGTTAATTATAATGAGTTATCTCAACTCATAGGAGTTAATAAAATTACAATACAAAATTACATTGATATTTTAGAAAAAGGCTATATCGTTTTTCGTCTCAATAGCTTTAGCAGAAACTTAAGAAATGAAATTAAGCAAAATCGAAAAATTTACTTTTATGATAATGGCATTAGAAATATGATTATTGGTGACTTTAAACCTTTAAACCTAAGACTTGACAAAGGAGCTTTATGGGAAAACTTTCTTGTGTCGGAAAGGCTAAAACAAAATATTTACAAAGACACATTTGCGAGAATATATTTTTGGAGAACACAGCAACAGCAGGAAATTGATTTTGTAGAGGAAAAGGACGGAGAAATCACTGCATTTGAGTTTAAATGGAAAGATAAAAAAACAAAATTTCCTCAAAAATTCTTAGATGCTTATAATGCAAATGGATTTGTAATTGACAGGGATAATTTTAGAGACTTTGTAAAAATAAAAAATTAAATGCCAGTGCATAACACAGTACATATTGCAGGGCGGGGTTCAGTGGTACGCCAACTGCGGATTCTCGCATCGCAGTTCCGTGTCCTTCGGACAGGAACGCTCTTCGAAATCCACCCCGACAACATGTACAAACCGTCAGACTGTCTAAAAACCTAACTGCATTTTGTTTATAACTCAAACACATATCAATGTAAGCTCCCCTGAAAACCGGACAGTTTAAAAGTAGACAAAAAGTAATAATTTTAAACTGTTAAAATGAAAAAGAAAAGATTTACACCACAGCAAATCTCCTCGATTCTGAAGGAGTATGAGAACGGCAAAAGCGTAGAAGAAATCGTCCGTGATCATGGGGTAAGCAGAGCCTCGTTTTATAAATGGCGCCAGCGCTATGGCGGCATGGACGCATCGGAGTTAAAACGGTTAAAGGAACTGGAGGAAGAAAACCGCAAGTTAAAAATGATGTACGCCGAACAGGCACTTGATTTAAAATTAGCCAGGGAGATCATAGAAAAAAAGCTCTAAAGCCTTGCGAGAAGCGAGAGATTGCACAAGAAGTCAGTTCAGGTTCAACAATCGGCATAAGCAGGGCGTGCCGGGTTCTAAACATGAGCCGTTCAGTTTATTATTATCAAACTATGAAAGATGATGCAGAATTAATCGATGCTTTATCACAAAAAGCCAAAGATCATCCAACAGAGGGTTTTTGGAAGGCTTATGGCCGGTTACGCCTGGAAGGTTATGATTGGAACCACAAACGGGTATACCGGGTTTATTGCCTGATGAACTTAAACATTCGAAGAAAGGTGAAGAAGCGGCTCCCTGCCAGGGTAAAGGTTCCTTTGGCTATTCCGGATAGTATCAACCATTGCTGGTCGATAGATTTTATGCACGATTCACTTGAAAACGGTCGAAAGATCAAGAGCTTTAATATCATGGACGACTTTAACAGGGAAGCACTCCATGTTGAGATGGATCACTCCATTCGCAGCAATAAAGTGGTCTATATTTTAAACCATCTGATAAATCGAAGAGGTAAACCAAAACAATTAAGAATGGATAATGGCCCGGAGTTTATAGCCGATTTATTGAAAGAATGGAGCCAGGTAAAAGGAATAGAACTTTTATATATCCAACCGGGAAAGCCAACACAGAATGCATTTGTGGAACGCTTGAACGGAACATATCGAAGAGCGGTACTGGATGCATTCCTGTTCCAGTCGTTGGATGAAGCCAGGGAAGAAACAGATAAATGGTTATTTGATTACAACCACAAAAGACCACACGACTCTCTGGGGGGAATGACTCCAGTGGGATATGCGAAGAAAATGCAAAACCAAAAACTAAAAAGCAAAGAAAATGTGATTCATGAACCTGTCAAGGGTATATAAACGACTTCGCTCACTCAGTCGCCCTTGACAGAACCATGAATCACATTAAAAAAGCTTTTAGAATTTGGTTATGAAAAAGAAAAAAATCTATTTTTAGATTGTCCTGAAAAGGGGAAGCTTACATTGCATGGTTAGTGGAAAAGTTATTGCCCCAAATAAGTGTCTCCCAAAATTAACGCCCGAAAGGCGAATAGGATAGCTATGCCAGAAGCGAAAGAAAAGGCAGCTTTTAACATGTAGAACTGAAAATTGTTGGATGGAAACAAGAAAAGTGCGTCGTTCAGAATAAAAACTGAAAGAAAAGAAACGTTTAAATAAGATTAACCGGTTTTTAAACCAACACTGCATCTCCCAAAAGAATCGTAAAAATCAATCATTCCCCATAATATACGCTCCGAACCGGTTCCGTCAACACCAGGTTCAGATTAGGCATTGCATGCCATCAGAACCTTAATTGTTATATGCCGTATTTTATTAATTCCGTTCACTTGAAATATTCGATATAATATTAATTCCGCTTCTCTTCATAAGCTCACTTGCATTAAAGTCATTACAAATACCCGGATGAAGTTTATAACTGAAATACATTGAATCATTTTTAAGCTCACTATTAAAACTATAGTTTGTAACCAATTTTTTCCTCTCTGACAGTTTTGCAAGTTCAATATCGTGTGTTGCAATAATTCCCGACGTTTTGAGCTTACTTATTTGATTAATCAATGAAAAACCTCCTTTATGCCTATCCTCTGAGTTTGTACCTTTAAACATCTCGTCCAAAAGAAAAAAAGTGTTTTGACAACTTTCTATTAATTTCAGCATCTTTTCGATTCTACTTAATTCTGCATAAAAAGAAGAAATTCCTTCCCTCAAATTATCCTGGGTTCGCATACTTGTATAGATTTTCAGGTTAGATAGCTGCCCATATTCTGCACAACAAGGTGCACCAGCTAAAGCCAATACAAGATTTACACCTACGGTTCTTAAAAAAGTACTCTTCCCTCCCATATTGGAACCGGTAATCATAACAACATCGCCTTGTCCTTCTGTGCGAAAATTATTGCATACCCGTTTATTGGAATTTATTAAGGGATGTCCAAGCAGCTCAAAATGCACGTAATTGTTCTTTTCTATTATCTTTGGAAATGTATATGATGGGTTTGAATAACTAAAACCTGCGAAACTATTCATTACTTCAAATTCACTAACTACTTCAGCCCATGATTTCAAAAACGCTTTATTGTTTGACTTCCATTTTTCTGTTCCAATAATCAGGTAAATATCAATGAGCAGAAAACTATTTAACAAAGGATAAAGTTGATTTCCACCAATTGCTATAAATTTTATTTTTACACCCCGTTGCTGAGAAAATTCCAGTAATCTGCACAGCCTGTTAATTTCTTTGAATGCCGAAAATTTGCTTTTTATTAGTATCGATTGTAAATCGTTTAATTTTTTTGAATTGAAACTTTCACGTTCAATTTTACTGATAAGAGTCCGGTAACCTTTTAATATGTTAATATTCTCCTGTGAAGTCTTAACGATATCGTCAGCGATGGGTTTTACCTTCCTTATAATTACGGAATTAATAAGTAGAACAGTAAAAAATGGTGGAATATAAAAATACCAGTTTGATGCATTCAAATTTGATGTAATCAAATTATACATGAAAAGATATAAGCCAACCAATGATAGAACTGAAAGGAGTATTGTCACAGCTATTAAAATTTGTCGATATTTTAATAAAACGACAGGTGCTTCTACCCAATCCAACAATTTCTTATAATCACTTTTTTTATTTTGAAAGTGCATACCTGATGCCTGAAAGTCTTGCCTCCAATCCAATTTTTGAGAGATTTCTTTTATGGCTTTTTGTCTGTTATGTATTTCATTATCAGGTGCCGGTTCTGAAAGCCATTCAGACAAAAGTATCATACCAGACTCTGTAGTTGTTCTGTTAAGTAATTGAAAAATGGAATGTTGTCCGAAAATATCTAAATCAGAGGTGTAAGGGTGATTATGATTTATAAATTTATGTCCGGTTTCAAATTTTTCCAGATTACATTCTTCTCTTAAAATCTCTGATTCATTTATACTTTTCAGGAATGATGTATGCTTTTTTTGGAAAGTTGCTTTGTTATAACGTTTTACTGCAAAAGCAAAACATAATATTGAAATAGGAAAAACAACAAAAAAGGAAGCAAATAATTTGTTATAAAATAAGGCTATTAAAATGGTACTTGAAATAACAAAAATAAGTAACCTAAGTAGAGATATTCTATTTAATACCTTCTTTAACCTTAAAATTTTGGCATTACTTTTTTATGTTTTCTTGATAGACTTTCATCAATTATTTTTCAATTATCTAAAATATTACAGCAATTCTTCAATATGGCATATAACGGCTCGAATATGCGTAGTGCGGGATTTCAAGTCACTTCACTATCAAACCTATACCTTGTTTATTAATTGCTGTAAAGTTCAAATTTACCAAATCGCCCCGCATTACGTATATTTATTGTTAACGCCTGGCATTCTTGTATCGAAGTCAATAATTCAACCCAAAAGCCCAAAGAGGAATCACGTTGCGATAACCATATTCTATATCGTCTTTTACAATAAATGATTTGCCGTCTTTTTCTATTTGGTTCTGTTGTTTATTTTTACCTCCAACTTCAAACGTATAATTTTCAATTACAAAATCTGCTTTTTTTGAAGATATGACTTCATTTTTTACTCTCGTTTGATTGAAAAAGAATGTTTCTCGCAAGTTGCCAATATTTGATTTTTCTCCAACCAAGTTGAATATGATATTTGTATTATCTAAATACACTTTATCAACTTTTCCTAATCCTCTTATTCCACTTGTTTCATTTCTTAACTGTCCAATCAGACCTGCCTTTTCCATATATGAAAAATAATCATCCAGTGAGTTCCGACTTACACTAATCATTTCAGATATTTTAGAAAAATTGGGTTTAAAAGGAACGCTTTCTGCAATTATGGAAAGTAATCGTTTTAGTTTTCGACTTGTTCCAACATTTAGGTTTGCATATTGCGGAATATCTGATTCCAAGGTTTGAACAATAATTTGACCTAAACGTAGATTCATTTCATTTTCGATTCCAAATGGATAGTATCCTCGTTTCAAATAATCATTAAATAGGGGTAATGGATGTTGAATATTTTCGAGTTTAATTTCATTTTCCACAATTTGTTCCAAGGAGTATACTTTGGTATCATAGTTATGAAATAATTTCAAATACTCACGAAATGAAAGTCCTTGTAATTTGTAAATTATGGCTCTACGGCTTAAATCGGCTGAACCTTTCAGGATGTCGAGTACAGAAGAACCTGTAAAAATCACTTTCAATGTAGGAAATGAGTCATAAATATTCTTCAATTCTCGAGACCAATCAGTATACTTATGAATCTCGTCAATAAATAAATATTCTCCCGCATTTTTATAGAAATCATCCGCTAAATCAAAAAGTCTGTTTTCTCCAAAGTACATATCATCTGCGGAAACGTATAACGCTCTTTTGCTGTCTAAACTCTCCTTTATATGTTGCAAAATCATAGTCGTTTTACCAACTCCACGAGCACCAATAATTCCAATCATTCGACTTTCCCAAGAAACTTCATCGTATAAATAACGTTTAAAATCCGTTGTCGTACTTTGTAAAAGCGTTTCAAATTTCTGATATAATGTTCTCATAATATTGATGTACTATTTTTTACAAAGATATGAAATGCACAACACATTCAACATATTCTTCAAATTAATGCACAATTAAATGTGCAATTGTCTGTTTTTTTATGCTTCCGACTAACGTCAAACTTACAATCCAAATAATCAAGTGGTTGCAAATCCGAGTTGTTCGGGTTTAATTTCAAATTTAGTTATTTGTTTTTTTAATCTCTTCACTATTCCGAGTCTTCTTTTTTCGTCGAGGAACATATATTGTGTTGGTGGATTATAGTTTTGTTCTTTTGCCAGCATATTCCAAATAATTACTGCTAATTTTCTGGCAGTTGCATTAATAGCAGTAGCCCTTCCTTTTTTGTAATTTATTCTTCTGAAAAAATCGGCAAGATGTCCTTCTTTCAGGTTTCCAATAGCATTGGCAGCATTTCGTAAAGCAATTTTCATTCTGCTGCTTCCTTTTGGGATGTGATGTGCTAAGACCTTTCCACCACTGATTTTATTGTTTGGAGCTAATCGTAGCCATGCAGTAAATTGTTTTGCCGAATCAAACTTTTTAATTCCATTAAGGCCAATTTCACTAATAATGGTCATTATTGTTGCATCATTTACGCCTTCGATTTCCATAAGATCTATTCCTTCAAAATACTTGTAGGATATTTGGTTCATATCAGTCCCGCGGATTGTGTTTTTATTTTTCCGTTTGTATGGTTTTTTATTGGCAACGTGCTGTTTTTTATTGTCGTCTTTATCGATAATATCTTCCAGTAGTTTTTTTATTTGTGTATCAACTTCTGTAATTTGTTTTTGGGTATGCAGATAAGTTTCCCACTCCTGTTTGAGAGCGAAGAGATAATCGGCTCTTCCATTGTATTGAAGCGCTTTTGCAATTTCATCTTCTGGTTTCCTGCAATTGTAGTGTCGGTACTTAGCAAGTTCTTTACCTTTGGTTTCGCCTGCGATAAATGCATTAATGATTTTTGTGCCAGTGAGCCCAACAACATCATTTACCACCACATCCAATCTCATATTCATTAACCTGAGGTATTTTTGTACTTTCAAAACCGTCCTTCCTGATTGTTGGATAAGGTTTTGGCGGTGCCTTGAATAAGTCCGGATTATTTCGGTGGTATTATCGGGAAGGAAACTATGGCTCAATAGACCTAAACAGTGTAGCTTTTGAATCCATTGGCAATCTTTGATGTCGGTCTTTTTCCCTTTCACATTTTTTGTTTGCCTGCCATTTACCAGTATTACCTCAAACCCGGCAGCTGTTAAAGCACTAAATAAAGTCTGCCAGTATGTACCGGTACTTTCCATGGCAATGGATTTTATTCCATTTTCAGATAACCACCGACAGAGTTTCTGGTGGTCTTCACTATAAACACCGAATTCCCTGATGTCCTGTGCATCTTGTCCAATGGCAACCCAGTGGCTTTTACTTCCTACGTCGATTCCCCCTGCATTTGGGTTGACGACTTCTAAACTCATTTGCTTTTTTCCCATATCTTAAATATTTAAAATGTTTAAAAGCTCCATGGGATGTAACTTTTAAACTTTGAAATTATTCCGATCGGGATTACTAACATTTATTGTCAGCATCACCATTTAACTCTAACCCAAGTCAGAAAATAAAAAAACTCCTGACTTTTTACATCCTGACCTTGATTGCGCTCGGGCTTATAAAACACCATTGCTAAAACCGGCCTTTACTCGGAGCTCGACACTAAGATAACTCGTTAGCAGAAAAACTCAACTGTTTTACAATCAGTAGGAGGATTGCGCATAACGGTTTGGCTATGCGTTGTGCGGGATTAAATAGCACTTCACTGTCAGCCTACCGATATGTTTGTTAATATTCATTTACTTTCAATTTAGCACTAAAACCCGCATTACGTATAGCTTTTGTTAGCGGTTCGGCTGTGTGTCCTGCGTTACCACAGGATACGAAGATAAATAAATGTTCTTTGAAATGGTAACATAATTCTGAGAGAGATGATAGGGAATATCAATAAAATTCTTGTGATAAGTTGCGGAGGTCAAGCGAACAGACTGTCCGGGCTTGACGAAGAAATAATAAGGTATTTGGACTATCGGTAAAGGCTGTACAGGCAGATTTACCAAACCGCCCTGAGGTGCTGTTTTTAACGGGATGGTACTGAGCGTCAGGGTCAAGGCAAAGTCAGACATTTGTAGGTCGAGGTTTTGTATGGTATGGGCATGGGAGTTGAACGCAAGTGAACCGTTATCGAGGTGTCGGAAATAACTTTTGCTGCGGTAAAATCGAGGGGGGAGCGACCCCGGGAGACAAAGTGTAACAGGCGGCCTGTTTTACGGTTACACACCGCACGGCATAAAGACGGCAAGACCCATGTCTGGGCTCTTTCAGGAAACAGGAGAAGCAATGCTGCAATGGCAAGCGAAACGGTGGAGAACCCGAAACGGGAAACGCCAAAATTAGCGAAGTGTAGCATTGTGGCAGATGAAGCCGTAGTAGCGAACATATCCAGGAGAGCGGGAGTAATGACCCCGCGAGCGAAGGGCTTCACATAATGGGTTCAGAATTGTATAACAACTTAAAATTATTTTAAGGATGATTTTTGAAGATGGACAAAAGACGCAACCGATAACGAGGTTGCAGGTAATTGATGCTTTTAAACGTGTAAAAGGCAATGGTGGAAATCCGGGAATTGATAACATCACAATCGGAGAAGTGGACAATAACAAACGCAAGTACCTGTATCCGTTATGGAACAGGATGGCAAGCGGGAGTTATTTTCCCAAAGCAGTCCGCCAGAGTTTTCTACGCAAACCCGATGGGGGCAAACGTGCATTGGGGATTCCCACCGTCGTTGACAGGGTCGCCCAGCAAGTAATAGCAACAGAGTTGGAAAATATTGTTGACAGGACATTCAGCAGTAACTCGTTTGGTTACCGCCCGGATAAGTCTGCCCATGGAGCCGTAGAACAATGCCGTATCAATTGTATGAAATACAGTTGGGTCATCGACATTGACATCAAGGGCTTTTTCGACAATATCGACCATGAATTGCTGATGAAAGCTGTTGAGTGGCATACAGATAAGAAACACATTCTGTTGTACTGTAAACGCTGGCTGGAAGCGCCCATACAGTTGCCCGATGGTACTATCAACGAGCCACAGGGAAAAGGGACACCACAGGGCGGTGTAATCAGCCCGGTGTTGGCAAATATCTTTTTAGATGTGGTTTTTGATAAGTGGATTGAGAAGCGTAACCCGGAGGTTGTTTTTGAACGTTATGCCGACGATATTGTGGTTCATTGCAAGCACATAAAAGAGGCACTCCGTTTGCTGGAGGCGATAAAAGAACGTTTCAGGGCTTGCAAACTGGAAGTAAACAGGGACAAGACCAAAATCGTATATTGCCGTCGCAACCAGAAGAAGCAACCGCCGTTTAAGGTTTACTATCAGAAGTTTGATTTTCTGGGTTTTACTTTTAAACCGAGAATCAGCAAGGAGTATGGTAAACTGGTTCTTGCGTTCACACCTGCCATCAGCAAAAAGAGTATTGCCCGGATAAACGAAGTATTGCGAAAACTCAAAATTCATCGCTGGACATACTTTAGTTTGAGCAGGGTAGTGTAAGCTTCCCCTTTTTAGGACAATCTAAAAATAGATTTTTTTCTTTTTCATAACCAAATTCTAAAAGCTTTTTTAATGTGATTGCTTGGTTCTGTCAAGGGCGACTGAGGAACGAAGTCGTTTATATACCCTTGACAGGTTCATGAATCACATTTTCTTTGCTTTTTAATTTTTGGTTATTTATAATTTTTGCATATCCAATCGGAGTCATACCTCTTAAAGAATCATGCGGCCTTTTGTTGTTGTAGTCCAACAACCACTTATCTGTTTCTTCTCTGGCTTCATCCAGTGAATGGAACAAATAGGCATCCAATACAGCTCTTCTGTACGTTCCATTCAGGCGTTCAACAAAAGCGTTCTGTGTTGGCTTTCCCGGTTGTATGTGCAAAAGTTCTATTCCCTTTACCTGGCTCCATTCTTTCAATAAATCAGCAATAAATTCCGGACCATTATCCATTCTTATTTGTTTTGGTTTTCCTCGTCGCTTTATCAAATGATTTAAAATATAAACTACTTTGTTACTTTTAATGGAGTGATCAAGTTCAACATGAAGAGCTTCCCTGTTGAAGTCATCCATAATATTAAAACTCTTTATCTTCCGCCCGTTTTCAAGGGCATCGTGCATAAAATCAATCGACCAGCAATGATTTATACTTTCCGGAACAGACAAAGGAACTTTTACCCGGGCAGGAAGCCGTTTCTTTACCTTCCTGCGAATGTTCAGCTTCATCAGGCAATATACGCGATATACTCGTTTATGATTCCAATCATAACCTTCCAGACGTAACCGGCCATAAGCCTTCCAAAAACCCTCTGTTGGATGATCTTTGGCTTTTTGTGATAAAGCATCGATTAATTCTGCATCATCTTTCATAGTTTGATAATAATAAACTGAACGGCTCATGTTTAGAACCCGGCACGCCCTGCTTATGCCGATTGTTGAACCTGAACTGACTTCTTGTGCAATCTCTCGCTTCTCGCAAGGCTTTAGAGCTTTTTTTCTATGATCTCCCTGGCTAATTTTAAATCAAGTGCCTGTTCGGCGTACATCATTTTTAACTTGCGGTTTTCTTCCTCCAGTTCCTTTAACCGTTTTAACTCCGATGCGTCCATGCCGCCATAGCGCTGGCGCCATTTATAAAACGAGGCTCTGCTTACCCCATGATCACGGACGATTTCTTCTACGCTTTTGCCGTTCTCATACTCCTTCAGAATCGAGGAGATTTGCTGTGGTGTAAATCTTTTCTTTTTCATTTTAACAGTTTAAAATTATTACTTTTTGTCTACTTTTAAACTGTCCGGTTTTCGGGGGAGCTTACAGTAGGTGAGCTGTTAAAATCCAAAATCAGGGGGTGGCTCAATTACTACTCCAAATTCCGCAAGTCGGAGCTACGTCACTTGTTCCGTGATTTGAACAAGCGGCTGGCGAAATGGGTAAGCAACAAGTATCGCAGGTTCAGGCGCAGGCACTGGTACTTTGCTTACAAACATTTACAGGGTATTGCAAAATTATATCCCTACATGTTTGAGCATTGGAAAGTTGGCTTTATGCCTTAACCGTAGTCTTTCATTATGAAGAGCCGTGTGAATCGAGAGGTTCAAGCACGGTTCTGTGAGAGGTTTAGGGGTGAAACTCCCCTTTACCTACTCGATTTCTTTTCTGTCGTCTTTGTTTAGCTGAATATTCATTTTCTTTATTGGATTGTCGCAATGTAATTTTCAATTTCTTCACTTTCTCCAAAAGCAGTTGTTGGGTTGTTGAAAGGTGGTCTGTTAGAATTTTGAGGACTTAAAATCTCACCATTGTCAGCTTCGTCCCCATAATTTTCAGTTGTTCTAAATTTTCCTTGTCCCCTAAAATTCAAAATGACCGCTTGAACTCCTGGAATGATACAAATTTGAAGTCCTGTTTCTTCACTTTCAAAAAAGTCATTTTGGTTAAGTCGCATACGAACAGTTTTACCTTTCAATAAACTTTCAGGGCAGTATCCGTTCCACATATTTGAAATTTTCGTTTCAGTCATTTTTGTTGTTTTTAAGTTATTGCCGAAAGTGAAAAGAAATAGTTCAATGTTTTCTCCTTGTGTGTTAAGGTCATTAGCAAGCTGCCTCGTAAGCTGCAAAAAGTCAAGATACTTTTTCTCAGCATTGTCATATCGTATTTTGTCAATCTGCTGAAAGTTTGAATATGTCTTACTCGCAAAAACATCAATAAGTCGCTGGTCAAGAATTAGGCAAGGGTTGTTGTTGAATGCTATTTTAAAAAAGTAAAGTAATTTACTGTAAGTTGATAGTCCAAGCCCTGCAACATTCTTGAAAGTTAATGTTAGGTCGTTAAAGTCTTTGGTTGTTGGATTTTGGTTTTTCTCTTAAAGTCTGCAATACGTTTTCAATGGTGTCAATGTGTTTGAGAATATTTATAAAATGATTTCCACGCATTCCTGCTGTGTAGCCCCAATAAATTGTCTTTATAATTTTTTCTCTCAGCTCGTTTGTTTCAAAAAT
The DNA here is from genome assembly GCA_963849775.1 of uncultured Prolixibacteraceae bacterium. Classification (GTDB taxonomy): domain Bacteria; phylum Bacteroidota; class Bacteroidia; order Bacteroidales; family Prolixibacteraceae; genus Draconibacterium. Next base: position 142,286 of record CAWKIX010000004.1, read on the forward strand.
GTCTTGACGGCTTATAGTCAAAGTTTTGTTATCGTCAAACAACTTGTCATTGAGATTATTTAGCCAATGAATTTCATTCTCTGCTTTTGTCCAAGTCGTTCGTTTTGTGGTAAAACATTGTTGTCTTACAGGCAGATTTGAAATTAATATTTTGTAACTCTCAATGTTCATTGGTGTCGTCTTTTTTAGCTGACCGGTAACGGTTGGTACATGTTGTCGGGGCGGATTTCGAAGAGCGTTCCTGTCCGAAGGACACGGAACTGCGAAACGAGAATCCGCAGTTGGCATACCACCGAACCCCGCCCTGCAATATGTACTGTGTTACCAATAGTTATTTAATACTAATTTCTAAATTTTTTCCTAGTCCGGTTTCAATAATTTTCCTTAAAGTACTCAGCTCAACATCTGATTTGTCATTTTCAATTCGGGAAATATAAGTTCTTGAGGTTCCACTCATTAATGCCAACTCTTGCTGGGTTAATCCCAGAGACATTCTTGATTCTTTTATTAACCGACCAATTTTTAATGCTAATTCCGATTTTTCAGGACGACTGTATTTTAATAATACGTCAGCACCAATTTGGTATGGAACTCTCATTTTTTCTTTATTTCTCATTGTAATGTATTGCTCAACATTATTCCATGATAAGGTATTATTTTCCAATTCCACTTTTTTAAATTCTTTTGAGTCATAAAGAATTCGTGCAGGGGAATTTTCGACTAAATTAATTTTGTTTAATACGTTTCTAAAATCAATAATTCTTGATTCTCCATTATTAAAAACAACTGAAATTGATAAATCTTTTATCCAGTTTATTTTTAATATCCTCGGCATTTTAATTGTTTTTCTCATAATAATTCTGGATTTAATTCATAAAATACTTCCATTGCCCAATCTGAATTTCCTGCCAGCCAGTCAAATACTTTCTTAAGTTGTTTGTTTGGCAAATCTCCTGCATAAATGTTGTTGCTTTCAATTTCGATAACGACTTCAAATTCGTTATAAATTGCATGAAAGTGTGGTGGTCTGTGTTCTCCACCATAAATGCAGATTTTTATTCCGTCAAAGAAATCTATTGTGGGCATACTAATTTTTTTCAACAAATGTACCTAATTAGATACACTTGTCAAATTGTTTTTATCAAAATCTATGTTGCAGAACTGCTCTTTTCATAATTATTGGTAACGGCAGTCTGTCTAAAAACCCAATTGTCCAAAAGCTATTTGAGAACTTTTGGCGAAGTTTAAAGTCAGATTTAAAATTCCCGGATTTTTTATCGTTCGTTTTAGTTTTTGGTTTATCTGGATTAAAAATAGCTTAAACAGACTGATTTTGATGCAAAAAAACCGGAAAATACTTTCCAGGCATTCCCTCAGTCTTTTCATTCCAACTATGTTGATAATCCTTCGCAGGTTATAGGCTGTCATTATAAAGCCAAAGTCGGCTTCGGCCCTTTCGATGTATTTTTTTGTGATAATGTAACTAAATCCCCACTGACGTTTTATGGTTCCGTACGGGTGTTCGACTATTTGCTGTCGTTTGCGGTAGAGTTGTTTGTTTTCTTTAATCCGATTTTTATTCCTGTCGACATATTCCTGGAATTCGCTGCGCTGGATAGCTTTTCCGCATATTGCTTTTGAACATTCCGCTTTTGCCGGGCACGTTTTACAGGCTTTTGTTGTGTAGCGTTTGAAGCGATAGGTTTTGGCCTGGTGCCATCTTCCGTTTGTAGTCATTATTTCGCCCTGTGGGCAGGTATAGCAATCATTTATTTTATCGAAGGTAAAGTTTTCCACATTGTACTTATGGGTTTGGAGCATTGGCTGCCACAGTTGGAATGGCCACCATAACATCTATTCCCAGCTCATCGGCAGTTTTGAATTCGCTTCCGGTGTGATAGCCTTTGTCGTAAAGCGATGTAAAATTATTGGAACGTAATATAGTTTTTGCCCTGCGCAGCATCCCGCCCATGGCTTTGTAGTCGTTGGTATTGGTTACTTTATAATCGATGGGCAGGTAATGTTTGTCGTCCACGGTGGTTTGTGCATTGTAGGCAACTTCTGTTATGTTGTTGCGGGTAATCAGCTGGCGGCTTTCAGGATCGGAAGTGGATACCTGGGGCTGCCCCGATTCTTTTAATTGCTTGCTCAATTTTTTTATACTCGTCTTTCCGCTGGTTTTGCTTTTTTATTTGTTTTTCAATTTCTTGTTTGTCACCATCGTTTTCTGCCAGTGCTTTTTCATATTCAGCCAGTTTGTTTTCGATGTATTCCAGGTGGCGGTCGATTTTCTTTTGGTTGAAGTTATTCTTTTTGCTGTTTTGTGCCCTGAGTTTGGTGCTGTCGCCGGCAATGAGTGTTCCGCCAATCAGGTTAAAGTATTTTGCAATTTTAACGGTTTCGCGAAAAACTTTTTTGATGGCTTTCGGATTGTCTCTTCGGAAGTTGGAAATGGTGTTATGGTCGGGTTTCAGGCATTTGAGCAGCCACATTACTTCGATGTTACGGTGGCATTCTTTTTCCAGATCGCGCGACGAACGCATTTTGTTTAAATAACCGTAGATGTACAGCTTTAACAAATCGGTGGGGTGGTAGGCTGGCCTTCCGTTTTCCACATAATCTACCTTAAAACCAAATTCATCGATTTTCAGGCTGTCGACAAAAACGTCGATTAAACGCACTTCGTTTTCCGGGTCAACGGCTTCTCCAAGCGAAACCGGGAAAAGGTAGATTTGTTCCCTGTTTTGTCCTTGTATAAATTTCATGTTTGAAGATACTAAAAGCCCGTTTTTGTTGGTGTTGATATGTGTTTGAGTTATAAACAAAATGCAGTTAGGTTTTTAGACAGTCTGACGGTTGGTACATGTTGTCGGGGCGGATTTCGGAGAGCGTTCCTGTCCGAAGGACACGGAACTGCGAAACGAGAATCCGCAGTTGGCATACCACCGAACCCCGCCCTGCAATATGTACTGTGTTACAAACAGTAATTTGTCATTTTTTTATAATTTTCATAGTCTCAGTTTGCTCCAGATATTCAACCTTTAATAAGTAAATACCAGATGTTAAATTCGATAAATTTAATTGCATAAGCTGATTGTTAGTATCATATTTTCCAATATTAACCATTTGTCCAGAAGCGTTTATTAGATTTATTTTTTCAATTTCTTTATTTGAATTAATGCGCTGGATGTGTAGAATCCCACTTGTCGGATTAGGATAAACCTTTATGTTGGAGTTTAGTAATTTGTTGTCATTAACACCCGTACCTATAACCAAATGCCAAGGATAATTTTCCGGCAATTTATTTATTTGGCCGTTGGATTTCATAATTAGTCCATTATCTCCTGAGACAAATCCAGTTGTATCATTTATGAAATAGATTGAGTTTAAGGAAACACCTGTAGTGTCGTAGCTTATCCAATTTTCTCCTCCGTCAATTGTCTTTGAAATAAAGAAATTCGAACCTCCGCCAGATGTTAAGTAATATGTTGTTCCTCCTGTCGCAAAACCTTTTGTTTCTGAGAGGAACTGTATTGATTTTACATCATTTCTTGAATTAGAAATCTGTTTTTCATTCCAGGTATTACCTGCATCAGTTGTTTTGAAGATAAGCCCCGATTCTGTTCCAATAAACCCCAAGTCCTGATTAACAAAAAACACAGATGATAAAGATGTGTTTTCAAAAGTTATAATAGTGTCCCAGTTTACTCCTGAATCGGTCGACTTCAGCAGAAAATCTTCCAACGAAGGATTGCTTGACTGATTATAGCCAACTCCAACTGCATATCCTATATCGGAGGATGGGAAAAATATTTGCCTAACCTCTCCAAACTTATAACCAAACTGAGTAACACTCCAAACGGTATCCCATGAACTACCACTGTTCACGGTTCTGTAAATTCCGTCATATCCGGCAACAACGCCTGAATCATTATTAAAAAACCAAAGAGAAAATAATTGTTTTCCGGTCAGAGTTGAAATGGAATCCCAATTCTCCCCCAAATTTTTTGATTTAATTAGTTTGCTGGCATCACTAGGGTAATGGTCACCGATAGCGACAACAATAGAATCACCAATGAATTGAAAATCATTAATGTTGACATCAGTGGTTATTGGTATCTTATTCCATGTTTCTCCAATGTCCGTCGTTTTATAAATGGTTGAGCCGAATCCCATAAATAAACCCAACGAGTCATCTTTGAATTTTAATGTACCAGCATAGCCCGAATCCTCATCTAGATGTTTGATTGTCCATTGGGCATTTGTCGTATGAATGAACAGAAAAATGCTAAGAATTAATAATGTAAGTTTCATGGTGGTAGTCGTTTTTATTATTCCGACTAACGTCAAACTTACAATCCAAATAATCAAGTGGTTGCAAATCCGAGTTGTTCGGGTTTAATTTCAAATTTAGTTATTTGTTTTTTTAATCTCTTCACTATTCCGAGTCTTCTTTTTTCGTCGAGGAACATATATTGTGTTGGTGGATTATAGTTTTGTTCTTTTGCCAGCATATTCCAAATAATTACTGCTAATTTTCTGGCAGTTGCATTAATAGCAGTAGCCCTTCCTTTTTTGTAATTTATTCTTCTGAAAAAATCGGCAAGATGTCCTTCTTTCAGGTTTCCAATAGCATTGGCAGCATTTCGTAAAGCAATTTTCATTCTGCTGCTTCCTTTTGGGATGTGATGTGCTAAGACCTTTCCACCACTGATTTTATTGTTTGGAGCTAATCGTAGCCATGCAGTAAATTGTTTTGCCGAATCAAACTTTTTAATTCCATTAAGGCCAATTTCACTAATAATGGTCATTATTGTTGCATCATTTACGCCTTCGATTTCCATAAGATCTATTCCTTCAAAATACTTGTAGGATATTTGGTTCATATCAGTCCCGCGGATTGTGTTTTTATTTTTCCGTTTGTATGGTTTTTTATTGGCAACGTGCTGTTTTTTATTGTCGTCTTTATCGATAATATCTTCCAGTAGTTTTTTTATTTGTGTATCAACTTCTGTAATTTGTTTTTGGGTATGCAGATAAGTTTCCCACTCCTGTTTGAGAGCGAAGAGATAATCGGCTCTTCCATTGTATTGAAGCGCTTTTGCAATTTCATCTTCTGGTTTCCTGCAATTGTAGTGTCGGTACTTAGCAAGTTCTTTACCTTTGGTTTCGCCTGCGATAAATGCATTAATGATTTTTGTGCCAGTGAGCCCAACAACATCATTTACCACCACATCCAATCTCATATTCATTAACCTGAGGTATTTTTGTACTTTCAAAACCGTCCTTCCTGATTGTTGGATAAGGTTTTGGCGGTGCCTTGAATAAGTCCGGATTATTTCGGTGGTATTATCGGGAAGGAAACTATGGCTCAATAGACCTAAACAGTGTAGCTTTTGAATCCATTGGCAATCTTTGATGTCGGTCTTTTTCCCTTTCACATTTTTTGTTTGCCTGCCATTTACCAGTATTACCTCAAACCCGGCAGCTGTTAAAGCACTAAATAAAGTCTGCCAGTATGTACCGGTACTTTCCATGGCAATGGATTTTATTCCATTTTCAGATAACCACCGACAGAGTTTCTGGTGGTCTTCACTATAAACACCGAATTCCCTGATGTCCTGTGCATCTTGTCCAATGGCAACCCAGTGGCTTTTACTTCCTACGTCGATTCCCCCTGCATTTGGGTTGACGACTTCTAAACTCATTTGCTTTTTTCCCATATCTTAAATATTTAAAATGTTTAAAAGCTCCATGGGATGTAACTTTTAAACTTTGAAATTATTCCGATCGGGATTACTAACATTTATTGTCAGCATCACCATTTAACTCTAACCCAAGTCAGAAAATAAAAAAACTCCTGACTTTTTGGCTATTTCGGTCAGACCATGCCACCTTTTTCGGTTGAAACGGTGCCACTTTGAGAGACATTGCAATTATACAAAAAAATTAATCTTCATTCTTCAAAATTCCTTTTCTTAACGATTCACCTTTTAGGTCAATACGGTGAGATGAGTTCACAATTCTATCGAGGATTGCATCTGCGATAGTACCTTCACCGATAATGTCATACCAAACCGAAACGGGTATTTGTGATACAACAATTGTTGAAGTTTTGTTGTGCCGGTCATCGATAATATCCATCAAGGTTTCACGGCTGTGGTTATCCAGTGCCTGCAGGCCAAAATCATCGAGGATAAGCAGGTTTGTTTTTTGCAACTTGCCCAGTTCTTTCAGATAAGTGCCATCGGTTTTAGCCAGTTTCATCCGCGCAAACAAACGAGCTGTGTTTGAATACAAAGCTTTTAGCCCGCTAAAACAAGCCTGGTGTCCAAGTGCCTGTGCCAGGTAACTTTTACCTACGCCGGATGCACCTGTTATAATAAGGTTTTCTTTACGCTTGATAAAATCGAGCGTTGCCAGGCGGTTAAACACGTTACGGTCGAGGTTACGTGCCGGGTCAAAACGCACTTCTTCAATACTTGCCTTTTGACGGAAAGCAGCTTGTTTCAGGAGCCGTTCGATTTTCTGGTTCTGCCTGTTTTCCCATTCATGATCGGTGAGCAAGGCCAGGTACTCATCGGGGGTGAGTTCTTGTAAGCCATTGTTTTTTACATGCTGTAAATGCAGGTCGGCCATTGCGCCAATGCGCATCTGCCTTAGTTTTTCAACTGTCTGATTGTTGTTCATAATAATAAAATTAAATGTTATTGATAAGCTGCTGCCCCACGCAAATTGCTGTGTGCAGGGATGTGCGGGACATTGCTGTTTTCTTCAGGGAAAGGAAGTTTATCTTGTTTATTCTTTAAAATATTACCAATGCGCCTGTAGGAGTGAGTTCCGGCAAGCAGGGCCAGTTTACAGGCATTATCCAAACGCTGTGAGCCGTAAGCCTTGTGGAGCTGGACAATGCCCATCGCGCTTTTATAAGCCGTTTCCGGATAGTCGCAGGCAGTAACCAACTGATCGATAAGTGACAACACGTTTTCTCCATGTTTGGCAGCCATGCGCTTAAAAAAATCAGGGCTCCACTCGGAGCGGGCTTTGTGTGTACTGCTTAAATGGTCTTTAATGGTATTATAACTTCCCCTGTTGTAGTTACGTTTGTGAAGGGCAATACGCTGGTGGTTGTAATACACTTCTACCGTGGATGCGGTATAGTGGATAAGTGTAGATTTGCCGATATACCGGTACGGGACACTGTAATAGCTTTTTTCGGGTGAAAAATACACATAGCCAATCTTCTGAACTTTTGCCCTGCGGTAATCTTTCATCTGGTAAGGCGTGTCAGGAAGTGGCTTTAGGTAACCGCGTTCTACCGATTGAAACAGTTCCCGCCGGCTGGCCTGTTTTCGTTGAAACAGCAAATTGTTGTAGTCTTTTAAAAGTTTTCTTATCTCACGGTTCAGGTCGTCAAGCGAAAAGAAGTCCATATCTCTTAATGGATAATAAATACGCTGATAGGCAAGGTTAACGGCGTTTTCGACCAGTGCTTTGTCTTGCGGTGCATAACTGCGTGTTGGGTTGATAACGCAACCATAATGACAGGCAAAATCTTTAAACGTACGGTTTATCTCCGCTTCATATTTACTTGCACGGGTAACTGCCGATTTTAAATTGTCCGAAACAATAGCTTTGGGCACACCACCAAAGAATGAAAGGGCACGGGCAGTACAAGCAATAAGGTCTTCGCGTTTTTGGCTTAAACAGGCTGTAATATAGGTGTACTGGCTATTGGGCAGGATAGCGACAAAGACTTCTACCGGGATAAGTTCCCCGGTTTCTTTATTGATGATATGCAGTTTTTTACCTGCAAAATCGATGTACATTTCTTTTCCGGCCTCATGTTCCAGTTTCATCGAACCTTTCACCTGGTCGTATTTACGGTGGTAATGTTCCATAAACTGGGTGTAGCTGTACGGGTTGGATACCTGGTTACGGTATTCCTGGTAATGATACATAAAGGTAAAACCGGGGTGGTTGCGTTGTTGGTTCACTTTGTCAAACCAAGCCATCAGCTCGTCGTACCGGTCGGTTATAAGTGTGGTATGGGATGTAAAAAGTTCCTCAAGTTGGTGAGGATCCATATTCAGCAGTTCCCCGATACTGTAATCACTGACCCTTGCCAGTTTGATGTAATTGTTGACTGTGTTGCGCGAGATACTTAAAAGCTCGCCGATTTGTCGGTTGCTTTCTCCGTCGTTGTGCAACGATAAAATTTGTTTTAAATCCATCGGATCAAGTTTATTTGCCATATTCAGAAAAAATCTGCGATATAGCATGTTTTTACCTGATCTCCCAAAGTGGCACAAAACGAACCGTTAGTGTAACCGGCAATTGCACGGTCTGGCACAAAACGAACCGAAAAATATCCGCTTTTTAGCTATCCGCTGGCACTGTTTGAACCGAAATCACTGGCACAAACCACTCCGAAATCGGTGGCACAAAACGAACCAGAATAGCCACCTGTCTCCGGCATTGACGAGAGGGAGAAGAAGTATTTCCCGAAAAGCCGTAAAATGGTGGGGAAAATTATAATACAGATCAATCAGTTATACCCGAATTTTTTCCGGTGCTCATGCAGGCTGTAAACCGATGGGTAAAATCTCTCGTTGGCGGGCAAATAAATTTCCCCTGTTTTCCCCCATATTGCTGGATTCCTGAATCGGGGTTGAAATCTTTGAGTTTGGGATGAACGAGGAGAAACAAAACAGGTTTATGCGGCGCTTTACCATATTTAGTGGGGGATTGGTTTAAGGAGAGGATATTTTGGAGAATATTTACATCCAAAAGCTAATTAACTCACTTTTAATTAAAAATATCCTAATTCGGTATTTTCAAGTGATCCCAATAACTGTTGTTCTATCCAATAACGTATTAAACTCTTCACAACTTGTTTCAGGAACAATACAGCAATTATGACAAGCTGATCCATTGACATTATCGGGACCCTGCCCACTGCTATTCCCAACATCTGAGCATACTGGATCGGCTGAACACCATTGGCTTCTGCAATTGCATTTTTAACCAATTGCCCTAAATTTTTTGCTTTCCCTTGTCTAACAAGACCTCCTAACGAGCCTTCAGAATCTCCTGATGATGTGTAAATAAGTATACCATTCATTCGATATTCTGCGGAATCATAAAAGTAGAGACGTTCTCTTAGTGACGATGACCCATAACCGCAATCAAAACACAATCTTTTGATGAGGAGATGAGCAAAAGTGTGCATGGCGACAAAGAAAGGATTAATGTTTCTGGGTTCATCTTGAGGTCTTCTTTTAAGCATAGATGAATGATATCGCTGTACAACTTTGGAAAATTGTGAACCATACTCCTTAAGCCATTCATCCACAACTATATCATTAAATTTAAAGAATATCCCTTCCCCATATACTTCAACAGCGGGAAGCCAGTTTACAGGTTCATTAGATAATTCTCTTTTATCTATTTTATTATTCGGATTAATTCTTGAAAAGCCTTTAAACACCTTGGTTTCTTTAAGCTTTTCAATCAAAACCACACAATCAAAATATTTTTCTAAAAGTTTTTGTTCTTGATAATCTTCAAAAGTTTTTACAATCGCTTTAAAATCTGAATTTTCAGTATTTCTTCCGTTTAAAATATATTTATACTCTTCAAACCTTAATTTCAATTCAGCCGGTAATTCCAACTTTCCCTGATCAGAGTCTTTATCTGATAATTCAGTTAAAATTCCAGACAACAGCTCTTCCTTTGATATAAATCCTTTTTTAACAACTTTTTGAATTCCTAAAATCGCAGGCAGCATCACTTCTCCTTTGTCTATTTCGAAATAATTCTTTAACTCCTCCTTGCCAATTTCTTCAATAACTTGAATTACATATTCGTTAGTATCAACTGATCCTTCAGGTAGATATATAGCCGATTGAATCTCAGAAAAATGAACATTGGATGCACCTCGAATTAACACTTGTAAATGATTTTTACATTCTTGCGCATCGTTTATTCCTTCTAGTCCTAACCATGGCCGATGTCCTTTGCAATATTGCCCTAAAGGATTGGAATTATTTGGATTAGTTTGGTCAAACTTGTATTCGTCTTCTTTATTAAATCCGATTCGAGCCAATGAACTATCAAACACAATCTCACCATCCTTTCTGATATTCATTAACCCAGCCAATGATCTACTTAAACCACAAGTGCATTTTAGGATAATACTTCCTAAGTCACCGGATCCTCCACCTGTATGATAAGAAATTTCATGTTCATTACCATCATTAGGAACATGGCCATTATGCACCCACTCTTTAAAAGGCACATCTTGAATATGACCTGATGGACAAGCTGCAACAAATCTAACCGGAATCATTTTTGACTTAAATTTACTCTTCCCATCCCAACATGCAATACATTCAATTTTAGTATTTGGTTGACCCAACGGCACTTCTCTTAATCTTCCACATTTTGGATTTGTGCAGTAATGCCATCCAGGAAATCGTACTACAGGTATTGTGAGGTAATTGTTCTTTGTCCCTGAGGTTTTATACTCAAATGGTTTTACAAAATAGTCAACTCCAAGAACTTCTTGCAATCGAGTTTCATTAAAGCGCAATTCGTTTTCACTAATACTCGTTACTCCTCTATTAATTTTACCTTTTTCTATTTGATCATCCCATAAACTCAACCCACACACCATTACCGATAATTCCTTAGGGAAATTTACAATTTGACCAATACCGAAGGGTGAAAGTAATTGACTGCTTCTTACATTATTCTTTTTACTCATCTTCTTCATTGTTAAATTGAATACTAAGAACAGATTCAGTGTCAACGCCACGCATAGAAGTAGAAGTTGCAAAAGGGGTTGGCCTTCCTAATATATCTTCTCGAATCTCTGCGCTACTCGCATACATTAATGGATAAAATCCTTCATTCTTTGAGAATTTTATAGTTAGCTGCATCACCGTATTCTTCTGCTCCTCCGACTTGCCAAGATTTTATTCTTTTCGTTAATAGTTTTATAGTATTAATCACCTCTTCTGAGTCAATTATCTCGCACCTCTCTTTTATTACTTTTTCTATTATCGGTGACAATTCTTCAAACTCTGCTGAAATAATAGGCGTCTTCGTTAAACTACCGACAGAAAAATGCCTCAATAGTGCAATAAAAACTGCATGTAACCCTTTCTGCCTTGCATTGATAGAAAATGGAGTAACTGATGTCGGTTCTACATTTGAATAAATGCGACTGTGGTAGCCCTGAAATTGCTCATAATGTGATTTATCCCTTGGTTTTGATGAACTATATAATGTAAAAATGAGCCCAGGACCAGCTGGAACTTCTCTACCAACCCTTGAACTGGCTTGGATATATTCAGCTGTTGTTTTGGGTTGACCGTGAATGAACATTAAACCTAGCCTCGAAATGTCAACTCCAGTGGCAACCATATTAGTGGCTAAACAAATATCCAATGCTTGAGTTATACCAGAGGTATACTTGGTTTCAAGCTTTTTAAGAATTACTGGTATTTCAGACGAGCTAATTCTGCTCGTTAATTCTTCTATTTTATTCAGATATCTTTTTTGATTTTTAATTGTTAGATCCCGACTTTGTAACTGTCCAAGCCGTTCTATAATGTCACCATAAACAAGAGAAGAAGCCCCTCCAAGTTCTCTAATACTGTTAAAATAACCCAGCAGTGTCCAATAATAGTTCATAGAATTATCGGTATTAGCTTGAGAAAGTTCTTTGATTCTTTGAAGAACAATTGCATAAGTGCGAACAATTGAGGTTTGAGCAGAAGGATACCCAGAAGCAAGAACTCCGGCATATTTTCTTCCTGGATATAATTGATTGTCATCATCATCTACCTCTTCTAATGATTTTTCTTCTGAAAACCATGTATCACCAAATTCAAGCCCCTGAGCAGGAAATATGTTTACATACTCTCTCGTCTTTTGCATATAAATTTTTAACCTGGTCATAGGCTCTACTAATAGTAGCTGAGGATGCAACTATTTTAGGAATGTTACATCCTGGTTATTATTAGAAATAAATGGAGGGGTGGTTTTATTATAATTGTTGCAGAGAGTTTGCACCATTATTTCATACTGTCCAACCATAGTGCCTAAGGGGCCTGCTATAAGGTGAAGCTCATCCTGAATAATGAGTTCAGGAGGACAAATTCTATGAATATTTTTAGTGTCGTTTTTTCTAAAACCAAATAAATTCCCTGCTGCTGGTTTCCAAGGAATCATGGCAAATTTGTCTACTGTACCTAGCAATAGGGTTGGAGGAGATTCATAAATGGACTCGTCTACCACTTCAGAGGTAATGGAATATTTGAGTATTCACATGAATGATTCTCGCATTGAAAGTAAACCTTGCCATTTATACCATCCTCTGAGTATAGTCCCTTTATTTTTGATACTTTATCATTATTGGTTATACCTTCAACTTTACCTATTTGTGTTCCACAGCAAGGGCATTTCATTACCACAAAATTGTACTCTTCTTTAACATCTTTTTTAAGTTTGCTAAGTTGTGCTCTTGCTTCTTTAACTTCGTTAGGCGTTGAAGATCCACCAACCCACAAACCTATAGAAATAGGTTCTTCACCTAGTTCACCGAAATCAAATTGCTCTGCTCGCTGCTTTATATTCTCTAATCTTATTAAATCACATGCACAAATTAAAGACGCAGCTCTTTCATATTGTTGAGTTGTCAATAGCCTTAAAGTATATCTCATCAAGACCGTTGTTCCTCCGAAATAACTCCATTTGGAATCTTTCTTTCCTTTAATTCTTCGATAAAAAATATTGAATGCCGTTAATCCAAGATAGGCCTCTGTTTTACCTCCACCAGTTGGAAACCAAATCAAATCGACAATTTCACGCTCTTTCGATTTAGAATTAATTATAGATTATATATTCATTAATACAAATGCTAATCTGAAAAGGTCTCCACTTCCCATTGAATTTTCCTTCATGAAAATCTTGCAAGGATTCAAACGTTTCGCTCTTAGTATGAACATCTAAATAATCTAAATACAGTTTTTGTTTGTCTGCAACTCCAGTTTTCCGCCATTTTCTAATTTTGGCTTTAGATCTTTGCTGTTGCCAAATCATAGCACGATTCATCCACCTAAAACACTTAACTAAATCAGAATCCGGTTTAGCATCTACTAATAGCTTAATGCCATTATTTATTCGCGACAAAGAAATTTTACATTTTTCAACATTTTTCTTAGCAGCTTCTTTATAATCATCGAATTCGTTAGTACTTGTGGAAGTTTCAATTTTTTCAATCCACGCGCGATACATTTCACTCAGAGTAATCAAGCTTTGTTTTGCTTTATGCCAATCTCCTAAATCGGAAAGTTCAAACATGCTTAAAGTTACATGAGACGTTGGCGCAACTTGAGGGAGATCATAAACCGGAATTACTGAAGTTTTTATTTGTTTTACGGTTTCGTACTCAGAGTCACTTTTTGAATCTATATTCCATAAAACTGATGTTCCGTGACCTATTGAAAACACTCTCTTTTTTCTATAAAGCAAGTTTAGCTCCTTCTCTTCATCAGTGTCGGTGGCTAAATACTTCTCCTTGTAAGGAGCAATTAGATTTTCATTTGTTGTACTTAAAATGAGTTCATTTTGATACAAAATTTTATCAGGATTTGTGGCATCATCCGTCACAGAGTTAAGACCATTTATCAATACAAATGTGTAAGTGAGTAAATTTTCTCTTTTGTCGTCATTTGTTGTCCTATTGAAAATCCTCAATACAAGCCATTCTTTTCCTTTAGAATCTTTCTTTAAAACAGTATCCACGGAATTCTTCGCTTGTCTAAAAAGAGAATTCAATTTAACTGTTAACGGCTCAGATTTAATAGGTCGTCTTATCCAATAATCAGAATCAAAGGTGTTCCCCTCTTTATCAGTTGGAACAACAACATTACCTTCTTTATCGACCTGTTTTTTTGGCTTCTTATCTTTTCCTTTTTCGTAATAAGCAGAAAGTATTTCTAATTTTATTTCGTCATTTTTCTCCTCTTTTCTAAAACGAACGGTAAAACCCATTGCGGAAGGCAGATATTGATTAGCCATTCCGACGGGTTCTTCATCTTTCTCTTCACCTGAACTATATCCGGATCTTTTATTTTTTACTATTTCTTTATCAGCCGGTATTTCTTCATCTTCAATAGAATTAATGGTACTGTCTCCAACAGAATCAACCTCCCCATTATTTATGGCTTGCTGGGGATATAACATTCCTGCTCCGTACCTTGATTTAGGTGAGCCATGCACGCTCGCCAATAAAATTTCTTCTCCGGTTTCACTATCCAAATAATTTGAATTAGGACAAGGGCCAACAATTTCCCTTATTACAGCATTAACTATTTCGTCTCTAATATTCATGTCTTTATAGTTTTTTGAAAATTCTGCCCTACTAACTCAGAAATTGAGCTTTCAAGTTTTCTATCTAATACTATGTAAAGTTCCTGCCTAGCTCTTGAAATGCCAACATATAATAATCTTTGCATTTGGTCTGATTTGACATCTTCAAAATCATAAAGCACAATTATTGTATTTTCTAACCCTTTGAACCCCTGGATTGTGCTAGTTTGCACACCTTTTTTTATAAGCGTTGAAATCGGTTCATATTGCCAAATAATGGTTTTCTCAATTCTCTTTGGTGACAATAAAGTCACCTTACTAAGAGGAATTCCTCTCTTTTCAATGCCCAAAAGAATTGTTTCAATAACTTCTGGTTGCGATGTTTGAGTTGAATACCTGCAAGTCACATTGTTCCCATTATCATTTCTGGAGGTAAATTCGGGCAGTTGAACGCCAGTTAGCAAAGTATTTTGCCGGGCAATACTCTTTGTATTTCTGCAATTTATTTTAAGTGGTGGGAAGCGTGTAAATGATGTTGTCTTATTAAGTTTTTCAAATACCCTTTCTGGTTCGTTTAGATAAATGGCTTGATTGGAAAAATCACCAAACATAACCCAGTTACCATTTTTTATTCCTCCTTTTAATATTAAATCAAAAACCTCAATAAAATATGGTGACAGTAAATCCTGGGCTTCATCTAAAATTAGAAAATCCATTTTGTCTTCCTCATCCAAATTTTCATTGCTAATTAAAAATTCTATAGGCAAATCTTCTAAGTAATACTTTTGTAATTTATCTGAGTCTTGGGGGTGGGTGCATTTGGTGTTTTTAACCATATAACTATGAAGGGTTCCAGAAAACTTTATGGCTCTTGTACTTGAATTAATATTTTTTATTGAATCAGAAAGTTTGGAGCCAAGCTGACTATTAAAACAAAATAGTCCAACTTTAATATTTTCTTCATTCTTTCGTCTTGCTATTTCTAATGCCATCAAAGTTTTTCCCGTTCCTGCTAATCCTTCAATAAGGCTTCTTTGATTATAGTTTACAAAATCCAAAAGAGAAAATTGTTCCTTTGTATATTCTTCAATTAATGATTCGCTTTCATTGATTCTATTTATTTCAGAATAATTAATATCAAAGTCTCCACGAAGTATTTTTACCAAATCTTCACAGTCCTTTTTGGTTGGTCGGGACTTATGAATATCGTACCATGCCTTTCCAGAACTTTCTCTATGAGCACCTTGACTTAAAGTAGCTATATACGCACCAATCGGAAGGCTTAATCCTTGTTTTGATAATACCTGCCAAGAATGACCTTCAGGTCCAAAATCAACAAATTCAGTCATACTGGTGAAAGCAACACCAGAACCCCATAAAAATCTTTTAAAACGATCATGCATTTCCTTTTTATGATTAATTCTTTTCAAGACATATTCCCGGATAGAATTCATTGTTGCATTTTGCTGAACAAAAGGCCCAGTTTTTTTACAATTAGTTTGCCCATACCTATCTGTAAAACACCAATCACCATTCCGTCTAGATATTCCACCATGTTTCACTTCAATACAGAAGAAACCTTCATTTGGTGATAACACTAAAAAATCTAACTCCCCTGACATATTCTTGATGTGATGACCAGTAAACAGTGAATGGAGTATGAACATAGTTGAAGTTGATCCATCATTTTTAAACTTCATGTACAATATCCTCTCTCCTGTTGAACTGAAATCAGTAATATTATCAGGTATTAGCATAGTATTTTTCTTGTGTTATGATAGTCAACTTCGATTTCATTTTTATCCAAAGAGCTGATTGTTCTTGTTTCAACTTCAATTTCACACCCGTTAATATTTATAAAAAAATTATTACCATCCCTGGATTGGGACGTAATCTGTTTGGCAATATTTTTTTTGATGTTGGAACTTAACCCAATGGTATATGACAGAACCTTTCTATATGCAATATCTAGTTCATTAAGTTTTTCTTCAATATTTTCAATTTTGAATGCATGTAGAATAATTCGAAGATTTGCATTATCAGGCTTTATTATTTCTTCATCAAAAAGCCATCTTTGTATACTTGTCTTACATGGATTTCCTCCATCTATTTTCTTAGTTTGTTTTGTTTCAGAAAGTAACCTTTCCAATGTGTCAAGATTATTATTCGAAGCATTATATAAACTTTCAAGTATATCTTTCCACCTTTCTAATTTTAGGAAATAGCCTTCAATCTCTCTATCATGTTTTGATATTTCTCTGTAGGTACTTCTATCCTTTATGTATTTAAATATTTTGGAACCAATATTTAAATCATGAAAATTATTTTTATTTATCTTTATATTACCTCGATTACTTTCTACTTGTGCTAGGATTGTACTTTGTTTTGGTAAAAACATAAAACTACCATCATCAAAATTTAGAATATTACATTTTACTTTGAAAGAATTATCATTTATTACATGACCGCTGTACCCTTTATATTTGAAATTGTACAGATATTCAAGTGATTCTTCTTGATTGCTTTCGTTTGGAATTTTAGAATCCAATTTGAAAAATGTACTAATCTCATTTTTAAAATCAGTTTCATCTTTTAGTAAATATTCACTTTTTAATGAAACAATTCCTTCTAAAAAGTCATTGAAATAACCTGCTATTATTCTTCTTTTTAAGTAGCCTTGTGTCAAAGAAGCTTCTTTGGGCCAGCAAATTATTTGGATGTCCGGTATAAAATCTAAACAAACAGAATTAAATAAATATTTGCCTGAATATTCATGATATGGATATCCAGTAAAAAGAATACTTTCAGTAGCAGCATCTGGAATGTTAATCTTTTCCATTTCAACAGGAATTATTATTTCTTCATTAGGAAAGGTAGATGAACGATTTGTAAAAACATTGCCACTTATGCTGTAGGTTTTTGTATTATCCTTAAAGTCCAGCGCCAAACGAATTGTTTTTTCAATATCGTGAATAATTTCTTGACTGATACCGAAACTTTTCACTTCATTAAACACTTTCTGAAATTCTAATATAAGTTTCTTTATTTGTGCGTTAGTGTGACTTGAATTCTTCAGAGCATATAAGGCTGGATAGAAAAAATTATAAAATGATTTTTGCAATCTTTCATAACTGTCAAGTTCTCTTATATATTCAACAATCCTTGGAGCTAATATGTCAAGTTCATTTCCTGCCTCTACTGTGATTTTAATATCTTGCTTTGCATATCTTTTGCATTGTGACCAAAGTGTTTTGTCAATATATTCTACATTTTTTTCACAATCAATTAGTGCAGTAATTTTTCCTTTATTCCAATTTATTCTGTAATAATCCAATTTATTATTAAACAATCGTTTATATAAATCTAATTCAGTGGTATTTTGAATATTCCGATTTGAAATAAAAATAACAGGGATCTTTTTTTCTAAAAAACCCTTGATTGTATTTGGATAATCAATTATTTGTTGAATATCATTTATTACGACTGCTCTTAAGTTTTGAGGAAGTAATTCTTGGTAACCAGGATATTTCTTCTCTAAGAATTTAAGCTGGGGAATTTCATTACTGTAGTCATGAAAGAAAGATAAAAAAAGATTATCCAATTCTACTGAGATTGTTTCTTCAATTAAAATTATTTTAATTAGTTCATTTAATCTTAACTTCACATCTTCCAAATCGATTAGGTCTGCCAATCTCTTTAAAAATTTTTTAAACTCGGAAAATTCATTCATTTTTTCAGTATTGAACAAATCTTTATAACCTTTTAAATCTGGAGTAAATAATAAATTTTTATTTTCGATAAAAACCTTTGAAAGTGGTTCATTATAGATTTCAATATTATGTAATAAATCGCGAAATAATTGAACATTTCCCCTACCCGTAACTAATAAAATTTTTGAATTGAGGTTGTTTTGATTAATGGATATTGATTCGTCTGGTTCTAATATTTTTGATATTGTATTTCTTTTTGTTTTAGCTTCTGAATAATTTATTGAAAATCTATTTTTTGAATTTAAAGAGCGCTGTGTCGTTACTTTACTTAACTGAGATCTGAGTTTTTGGTTAATAGGAATACCTCCTTGATCTTTGAATTTTAAATAAACTTTTTCCGAAGTAACTTTCTCCACCTGAGCAATACAGTTGAATATTTTGACCTTGTCATTCCTTTTAAATTCAATTCCATCGACTTCATTATTGACGGCATCTTCATAGAAGTATTCAGTCAATATTGCAATTGAAGTCCATAAGGAAGCACCTTTTTTCTCCGGAAAACAAAAAAACAAAGGTGACTTATCACATTTTTCTTTTTCTAGTTTTTTACAATATTCTAAAGCTATACCTGCACTTGCTTCCATGATTGGACTAAAACTGTAATTACCCAGTTTTACAAAATGCCTTTTGTGAATATAGTCTATTAAATCTTTCATTTATTTGACTTTGTAAATATTTCAAATACAATTTCTCCAATTGTCTTGCTAAATAAGGCGGTACTGCATTCCCTACCTGATGATATTGTTGAGTTCGTGGACCACAGAAATAATAATTATCGGGAAAAGTCTGAATCCGGGCAGCTTCCCTTACGGTTAAGCTCCGGCATTGAGAGGGATCATAATGGATAAAATAATGGCCATCTTTTGAAATATGGCTTGTAACCGTTGTTGCCGGCTGGTCGGGTCTTTGAGTTCTAAAACGGTCTGCAAATTTTCCTCCTTTTGCATTTTTATGATTGGGCATTAACCAATCCGGATAATCCCTTAATTTGGGAAAATCATTATTCTGTTGCAGATAGACAGATGAAAATAAATATCGTGCTAAATCTTCCTTTAAATGAGTCCGGGTTTCATGTTGCAAGATTCCGCTAAGTTTCGAATCATGAAACCACTGGTTTAATGGATTATCAGTTTCTTTTAAATTATAACCAATAAAATTCTTACCTGTATTTAGTTCTCTGATGAGATTAAAAAACACTTTCTTGCCACTAAATTCTTTTGCTACTTTTTTACTGTAATCAAAAACAATATTTTCCCATGTTATATGTCCATCTTCAATTTTTCGGTACTGGTTTTTACCATTTAAATTAATACCGGAAATTTCACGTCCTATTCCGCTTCTTAATTTCGGTAGTTCATCAATTACTTGTTTAAGAGTTACAGTTTGTTTTTTTTGCAGGTTTGCAAAATCAATTTTTCCTAAATCCGCTCTAATACCTAAAAGAATAACCCGGTGTCGGTTTTGAGGTACTCCATACAATTCCGTTTTAATTAAAAAATCCTCATCCTTTAAATAAATTGGTTCGTCACCATCAAAATCATGTGGTTTCTTGGCAAACGAATAAATATGATATTGGGCGGAATTATATTTTGGAAAAACTTTCCCGGGATTTTTGAGATCTTTTTTAATCCAGTCAAATATTTTACTTCCATCAAGTTTTGCAGATAATAATCCTTTTACATTTTCCATTACAAAAATGGCAGGATTGTGCTTTGCAATAATTCTTAAATATTCCCGATATAAAAACACCCGTGAATCCTCCTCCTTAATTCCTCGGTTCCTTGAACGCCCAACCAATGAATAAGCCTGACATGGAGGACCTCCGATTAATAGCCAGTTATTTTTTTTATTTAAGGCTTTTCTTATTCTGAAATCAACAAAATCAGTGGGGAAATCTTCATGACCAAGCTCACAAAGCAATGCTTCTTTTTCAGCAACAACATATTGTTCAGAATATTTTTGAAACATTTCTTTCATTAATAATTCCCTTTTAATGGAATTATTCTTCCTTACCATTTCATAATATTCAGGAGGAAATTCATTTATAGGAAATTGTCTCAGAAAACTTCTTAATTCCAATGTCTTGTGAGCATATTCATCTTTTTCAATTGAAAGTTTTATATCGAATATCCGTTTCCCTTCTTCATCGGTAATGGAAGAAAATCCTTCTCCCAATCCACCAGGTCCGGCAAACAGATCTATTACTGGGATAGCCATAAGTTTGGTACTTTTCTACTATTCAAAATCGCTGAAGAACTCAGAGAAGGTCAGTTCCAGGGCATCAAGAAACTTTTTGATTGTCTGAATGGAAACATTGCGTTTTCCGTTTTCCACACTTGCTATATATGTCCTGTCCAGTCCGGCTTTAAAAGCAAGTTCTTCCTGTGAGTATCCTTTTTGCGTCCGGTAAAACTTAACCTTTTTGCCAAATTCTTCCTGTGAATTCATGAAGTATAAAAGTAGAAGGATGTGACTTATTGGTCAACCGACTTTAAGTCACATATTAATTAATGTTGAAGTGTATTTTTAAGATGTATCAGCGTATCTTTTAATTCATTCGGTTTCAATTCACATTCCCAAAGTGTAATCACCCTCCATCCCAGAACGTTTAACTCAATTTCAGCTTCGCGGTCGCGCTTTTGTGTGCCTTTGATTTTATTGAGCCACCATTCGGTGCGGGTTTTGGGGATTACAAAATATTTGCAGCCTTTGTGTCCGTGCCAGAAACAGCCGTTAATAAAAATCACGGTTTTGTATTTGGGTAAAACAATATCGGGTTTTCCGGGAAGGGATTTCACATTCAGCCTGTACCGGAATCCATGGGCAAACAGATACTTCCGCACCAGCATTTCGGGCTTCGTGTTCTTTCCCTTTTATGCGGCTCATGTTGTACGAGCGGGTTGCTTTGTCGTGTACATCCATACCGGCAAATTTACAACATTAAACAAAACCTGCATTTTTTGCCGGCCTAACCGTGCCGGAGGTAATTGCATGTGGATGGGGAAAATGCAACGGAGAAACATCCGGCTCCGGCCGGAGTTGAATACTTTAATCTGTAAACCCAAAAAAAGTTGTCGTGCGGGTTTATTATGCATTCAGTTGATTTTTGCTTGCGCAATTCATAACTTAGATAAAAAAATCATCCGAAGTTTCGTTTTGAATTCAACTTAACCTTTCAATTTTAAATTATGAAAAAGTTTTTTGTGGTAGTCCTGTTCGGCTTTCTTGCCATAAATGTTCATGCGCAATGGTATAACAGATCTTTTGGTGTGGATAACATTGACGATTTAAGTGAAGCACAATTAAACTATTCGCTGCAACGGGCACAGGCAAATCTTAACGCCGGGAAAATATTAACCTTTTCCGGAATTGGAGCTTTTACTTTGGGAACTTTTTTAGCAGCAAGCGGTTTAAATGGATTTGTTTTTGGCGGCGATGATGACGGGTTTGGCAAATATGTGGCCGGAAGCGTACTCATGCTTGTGGGAATGGGATCGACCATTGTTGGAGTACCCTTTTGGATTGCCGGCTCAAGTCGTAAAAAAAAGGTTGAAATTGCGCTGCTCAGGTTCAATTCGTCAGCTTTTACAGGCTACAGACAACCCGAACAAATGGGATTGAGCTTGAAAATAAATTTCTAAATATACGCACGAAAGGCCGACCTCAAGGCCGATGCCGCCGATGTCTGCAGCACCAGCCTTTCAGGCTTTGCTGTCGGCAAAGTTCGGGGTTCCGGGGAAGGAGAGGGAGTGTAAAGTTTAAAGTTTAAGGTTTAAAGTTTAAAGGAAGTACAGGTTCGGAGTTCGACATTCGACATTCGAAATTCGAAGTTCTGAGTTTCGGGTTCCGGGAGCGGAGTTTTAAGTTTAAGGCTTGTTCGACTGAATAGACGGGTTAAAAGCTTGTCCGGCTGAATAGACGGGTTTAAAGGAAGACAGTTTCAGGTTCGGAGTTCGACATTCGACATTCGAAGTTCTGAGTTTCGGGTTCTTGTGTCCTGTGTCCTGTGTCTTGTATCCTGCGTCTTGTGCCTGTGTCCTGTATCTTGTGTCCTGTGTCTTGTGTCTTGTATCTTGTGTCTTGCGTCTTGTGTCTTGTGTCTTGTGCCCTGTGTCCTGCGTCTTGTGTCTTGTGTCTTGCAGCTTGTAGCTTGCAGCTCGCATCTCATCTTATGAAACATTGCAGGAATTTTATATCTTGAGCCGGTATAATTTTACAAACGCAAATCATGTTTCATTTCTATATTACACTTGCTTATATTCTGCCTAACATATATGTTTTCTTTCGCATAAAAAACCTGTTTATCGCCAGGGAATACCGCCGCTGGTACATACCGGCTTATTTGCTGCTTGCAATCATTTACCCGGTTTCGCAGAATTTTTTAAGGCACAATTCTGATTTTGTTTCGCAACTTCTTACCACCGCTGCAGGTTATATTTTGCCCTTTTTCCTGTACCTGTTTTTGTCGGTTCTTGTTTTCGATCTGTTTTTACTGATAAACCTTGTTTTCAAATTCGTTCCGGCCGGATTTCGAAAACGCTTTTCATTCCGGCTGGCAGTATTTTCTTCCATGCTGTTTCTGTCGGTGGCAACAGTCATTGGCGGCGCTGTCAATTTAAATACCATCCGGGTTTCAAAATACAACATTGTTGTTCCGAAACGGAATTCGGATATCGGGAACCTGCGGGTGGCTTTCGTTGCCGATTTTCATATTCAGCAAAATACAAGGATGGGTTTTGTCCGGCAATTTGTCCGAAAGGTAAATGCGCTGCAACCCGATATTATTCTTTATGGCGGCGACATTGTTGAAGGCCGGGGCGAAAATGCAACTTCAGCGGAAATTGAATCGGCATTGAAAAGTATTCATACAAAATACGGGGCATTCGGCGTGCTTGGAAATCATGAATTTTATGCAGGACAGGATGACGGAAGTTTTTTCAGAAAAGCAGGAATTACCTTGCTTAACGATTCAATTGTCAGAATAAATGATTCGTTTTACCTTGCAGGAAGATACGATGAGCATTTCAGGAACCGTAAAACGGTGCGCGAAGTTTTGGGGAATCATCCGGCTGATTTGCCCATTCTACTTTTGGATCACCGCCCGACACAATTGCAGGAAGTAAGCCAGACAGCGGTTGACGCCCAATTTTCGGGACATACGCATAACGGACAACTTTTCCCGTTGAATTATATTATTCACCAGATGTACGACCTGAGCTGGGGATACATGAAAACCAGGGATACCCACTTTTTTGTGACAAGCGGCCTGCGCCTGTGGGGGCCGCCGGTTAAAACTGCCGGGAAGTCGGAAATCATGCTGGTGGATTTTAGTTTTCGGTAGG
>CAWKIX010000005.1:0-83388 GCA_963849775.1 uncultured Prolixibacteraceae bacterium
ATTCAAATTGCCGTTGGTTTCGGTGGATATGAAATTTTGAATGTGTGGATTTCTTGGTATTGAACCTTCTTTCCAGGGATTGCCTGTGCCAAAAATGCCAAGGTCAGTGCCATCGGTGCCAGCATTGTGCGCCGGGCTGCTTTCTAAAATATGGTAATCTGTTTTATAGTCGAAAACTCCGTCAACTGTATTTTCAAACAGGATTTCCATTTCATAAAAATTGTTTCCAAAAATGTTATTGTAGTGTAAATTAAGGGGTTCACCAGTTTTGAATAGATTATTATTAAAGAGATTATTTGTAGCGTTATTATTTGGATAATCTCCAAAAGACAAGAACAAATTGTTTTTGAATTGGCAGCTATGTACAGAAAATAAATTGAAATCCATTAAAAAAATATTATTTTGAAAATAACAATTTGAATAAAAATCTTGCAAATAATAAGATTGCAAAATGCACCTTGACATTTGAAGGCCTTGCATACCGCCTCCATCAAGCCCGCCAGTGATTATGCACTCATTTATCAGTATTTCGGATGAATGTGCATTAAAACCAATACTACCTTGTATGTTGCATCTTTCAATCGCAAAATATTTATTGTCAATTTCGCTTAAATCAGTCATGAAATTAATATTACCTGAAATGAGCAATCCATTAAGCGAGCCATAATCGCTTTCTCCAGAAATGTTAATTTCTCCTGAAAGATGTGTGATACCTGTTGCGGCGCATGAATCTGGATTATGGCCCACGCCATAAATATGCAGGGTTTTGTTAATGGGTTTTGAAATGGTAAAACTCCCACCGGGTAAATAGAGGTAATCTCCTGAAACCGCATTTTCAATCGCTTCATCCACGGTTCGATAAAATGATGCATTGTTTTCGTTTTGTACGGCAATTAAATTCTGGCCAAAACTGCTGCCGGTGGCTGCCACCAGCGCAAGAAGAATAATTAAGAATTTTTTCATATTGTTTGATTTAGAAATTCTTTAAACCTTGAACTCTGAACTCTGAACCAGTAAAGACGCACGGCAGTGTGTCTCTACTGGTAAACCCAGAATCCGAAACTAACGTTCCTGCGCCGCCACCTTAATATTCACATTCAAATTGCCGTTGTTATCGGTTGTTGGGCTAATATTAATTCTTTGATAATGTGGGTTAAAAGGGAGAGAACCTTCTTTCCAGGGAAAAGCGCCGCCGTAAATACCAATGTCTGTGCCATCTTTTCCGGCATTTTTACCGGGGCATCCGGATTGTAAATGGTAATCGTTTCCATATTCGAAATCCGAATCTTCCTTTACAAAAATTGACCCCGCATCCTGGCCAAACAGATTATTCGCCCCTACATTATTGGTTGTAATATCGAATCCAGAATATGAAATGTTGTTGTTTAATAATATATCTGTAAATAATAAGAATAAGATTGTACTTGGCCAATAAAATTGTTTTCGAAAACAGAAAGAGTGATGCTATATGAAATGGATATAATGATATTATTTCTGAAAGAACAATATTCAAAACCTTGTAAAGACTTGATTTTATTGTTGCTAAAACTAATATCTCGGTTATCCCACTCCCAGCAATCAATTAATAATATTTTGAATAAATGTGATGTTTGAACATTTTTGATTAATATCACAGTTACCAATATAGCACCTGGAAATAATCAGGTTTTTTATCTCGTCACTCCCATTGCCTATTGTATATCTGGGTGCGAATACCGGTTAAGGTACTTCCACTTGAGCCAAGGTAAAAATATACAGTGGGAATATAAGTCATGAGAGTTGCTTTGGTAGAGTCGGGGTGGTGGCCAACGCCAACCAGATGTAATCTTTTGTTAATTGTACAGTCTCCAAAACTGCCCCCGGGGAGGTAAATGGTATCGCCATCCTGAGCGCTTTCAATGGCTTCGTTAATCTTTAAAAAGAAAGAGGGCGTTCCGGCATTTTGCACGGCTATCAGGTTTTGGGCATTTGAAATAATGCCAGTCAAACAGAGAACTGCGGTAAAAAAAATTGCTTTCATAATTTTTTGATTAGTTTGGTTAATATTTGTTTTTATTTTTTACTTCGGAGAAATTTTATTGTTATTTGTCGTTTAAAAGCTGACATAAGTTTGTTGTCAATTGTCCTTACAATTTAGGCTAATTAATTTATAACTGTATCACTAGTCATATTATTTAGACTATTTCTAAACCAATTTCTCAAACCTGCAATAAATACTGGATTTTAGGGATAAAATTCAAGATTTGTAAGTGGAAATTTTGAACTATATTTAAAATGAAATCTTCAAACTGAACAAAACGGATGTTAAAAATTCCAACAAAACATCATAATACAATTGCAAAAAACATATATTTTTTGCTTTGTAACGACCAAAAAAAGTCCCGCCTAAGCGGGACCTTTTCTTTAAACGTTAAAGTTGATTTCGTTTTCAGCTTCGGCAATCTTTTCGTTCAATACCTGGCGGATGTGAGACAGAGCAGCTTCCACCACAACAGGGTTGGAAGTTGAGAAAGGAGTACCATCAGCATCTTTCAGGGTGAGTGTTGAGCTAAGCCCGTCGGAACCCAGCCTGAAATTGGTAAGACCTTTGCGTGCTGCCTGCAGAGCCCGCCATTTTGAGATGGTGATGTTGAGTTCTTCCACCCTTTCGATTCTCCTGTCAAGGGTAATCACAGGGGCAACTTTCTCAGCTGGTTTCACTTCTTCCACCTGTTTAACCTCTTCTTTCACCACTTCAGCTTCCGCTTCTTCAACCGCAACGGTTTCTTTTTGTGATTTAGAAACTTCCATTACTGCCACAGAACCGTTACCGTTTGAACTGTTACCGTTTGAACCGTTCGAACCAACTTTTACAAAACCTTTTGACATAACATTTTTGCCGCTGCCTTGCGGACTTGTATTGGTATCAAGCACACCGATTATTTATAAAAAACTAAAAATTATAATACCCAACACAATGAGCTTTTCGAATAAGGGCAAGGGCGCCCTTCGACTACGCTCAGGGTGACAGTTGAGAAAAGGAAGGGTGTTTATATACCCTTTCCCATTTCGAAAAGCGCAATTAATTTTGTTTTATAATTTGGAGTGATGATCTTCCGGAGATGGAGAAAGCAGGGAGTCAGAAGTCGGAAGTCGGAAGTCAGAAGTAAAGAATTGTCACGACCAAAAAAAGGGAGCGAAGCTCCCATCTTTATTAAAATTCGAATACTTCCACACCGGTTGATTTTGTGCGTTCGGTGCCTTTGGATTTGTTGTCGGTTTTGCGGGGCAAGTTGCCAGCCTTTGATTTCGCCAACCTTGCGGTTAAAATCTTCCCACAGCTTAATGCTTGCAAATTTGAAATGCATTGTTCCCTTTTTGTATCCACGGATTTCAAAGAATCCCCAGCTGTGCCATGTACCCCATTCCATGTTGAAACTTCTTACAAAACGGTCAACTGATATTGTGGTATTGTAATCTTTCCCTGTTAGGTGACACAGGGCTTTCACAATATCATCGAGTTCGTGGTAACGGCTGTAATTCATGTTTACATATCCGCTCGGCCAGCGGTTATCATTGCTGCACATGTAGGGAATAATGAACTTCTGATTGACTTTGTAATTTGAGTTGGTTTTCCATTTTTCGCCTGCAGTACTGTTTTCTGAAGAGAAGCTGCAGATTTTATCGAAAGCTTCTACCAGTACGTTATCCATCCTTTCGGCGTGGGTACCGATAATGAGGTCAATCATTTTGTATATGTTTTTGACGGTGAAAGGTACAGCGGTTTGCTGCTCGACAAATTTGTTGATATCGCCCATCAGTTTTTGGGTAACATATTTATTCATGTTGAATTTATGAAAAACTGATCTCCAGGCAGATTTCTGTAAAGCTTTCTTAAAGAAATCGCGGGTGATGTTGTTGCTGCTGTTCGTTGAGCTTGTAGCCCCAAAGTGAATTCCCAGACCGGAAGAGATAGGATTAATCATGTCATTGATGGTTTTGGATGCTTCGATAACACTGTCAAACATTTTAACGGCTCCAACGTACCTGCTGACAACATCCTGGATGGAATTGTATGTCATGATTGCGTTTTCCTGTTTTTCTTCTTCTTCGTGCATATCGAAATAACCATCAAATTCCATTTCGCCTGTAGCAGGTTTGAAGAGATGCACAATTGAAACATCAACTGCGGTTTCCCGTTCAGCGTCAACGAAACATTGATTCAAACCGCGTGATGAACCGTTGAGTTCAATCAGTTCCCGGAGAATTGCCCTATTGCGGCTGTACCTGTTGTTCAGGGTTTCGGAGTTGCAGAGTGCGATAATCTCACACCCGCCCGGGGCAATTTCCCAGGCGTGTAAGATGTGTTTTTCGTCTGCAGAGAAAGGTGGGTTCATCACAATCATATCAATGTGAGAAACCTGTTCGGCAGTAAGGCTGAAAAAGTCAAGTGCGATTAAATTGCATTTTGCTGCAACAATTATTGCCAGTTCTGGATTTAGCTCGCAGGCGATAACTTCCTTTGCGTTGCACAATTGCAGGTAGTCAACAATATTGCCTTTGCCTGCAGAGGGTTCGAGGATAACTTTGTCGTGAACCCAGATATTAGCCAGCATGTCCTCGATAACAGCAACTGGCGTTGGGTAAAAATCTTTTCCAAACATGATAAATAAACTTATAGGTTAATAATCAGAAATCAAAAATCATTTGAGTTTGAATGGCCGGCTGTTTTGCTGTATTCGAAATGAATTCCGGAAGCGGTTCCGGTACTGCAGGGATTTTATGAGTTTCCGGCAATTTCATATGTATTTCGCTTTCAGCCTGAGTAATCTTCCGGATGCATGGAATGCCGTAAATTGTATGTTCGATTTTCCATCCTGCGTGCCATCGGTTTGCCAGGCTATCCATGCAGGCAACTTCGCCGTACATTCAATTGAGGCACATATTTACAACTGTCATTTTCGCGCAATTCATATCGAGGTCGGCACCAAAGAAAGTTGCATACCTGTTTAGTTTAGCCATTGCCATGAGCATTCTTCCGCTGCCACAGGTTGGGTCAAGTACGCGGTGAGTTTCATGGACAGGGTTGTTTATGCGGGCCATCATATCGCAGATGTGCATTGGAGTAAAGAACTGGCCATTTCGGCCAAAGCTCAGGAATTCCATGAAGTATTCACCCAGAACGTCAACCATTCCGGTTCCGTCGCCTGTCATTTCGATTACCAGGGCGGCAAAAGCTTCAGAAAACTGCAGTACTTCCTTTTTCTGGTAAGGTTTGATTGTCAGGAAGTACAATTCCTCCTGTTTTTTCATTGAGAATCCGCAGATAATCATTGTAAGCATGTCGGAGAAAACGGTACCAACGCCGTGGCGCTGGCTTAAACCGTTCATCAGTTCGTAAAAGTTTTTCTTTCCATAATTTTAAAAATTAAATATTACGGAAGGGGTTTCAGGAATTTCCTTTTTATCATCTGTTATGTTCACCACAGTGAATGAAGAAGCAACAGCGTAAAAGGAATAAGAGCAGATTTCGCCAACATTAACGCATTTTCCGCGATAATCGTCATGGAGGTAAGCCCTGAAACTGATATCGCCGCAGCGGGGATAAGCAGTGTTAATTCCTTCAATTCCATCCTTCATGTCAGCAACCATTCTTTCAAGGGATGCATCGTTGGTTAAAAGAATTGAAGCGAATGTTTTCATAAAAGCATAAGCCTGAACCTGTGCTTTGTTTTTGGTTTGAGTTCCATCATGGAATTTTGCAAAATATCTCATTTTATTTTCAGATTACGTGTTTATTTTTTTCGATTACATCGCCAATTGAGGCAACCATAAAACCATGTTTGCGGTGATGGATAATCGTAGTGAATGTAAGAATCGCCCATGTTGACGTAAGTGCAAAGGATATCGCACCAGTAGCCGTTTTTCCATTTTGTGGTGCGAAGAGATTCAATTCCGTACCCTTGCAGAACCTCGTTAATGGCGCGAAGTTTTAGCTCATCAGCGTTGGGTTTGTTGAAGCAAACAGAAACCCATTGAGCAACAGTTCCGAATGTTTCAGGGTCGAGAGTGCCGTTAAGAATATAGATTGACAGTTTCAATCTGTTCGGCAGAAGCATTCAGCATGAATAAATCTTTGATGCAATGTTCGGTGATTTCATGATGACCACTTTCATCAAATATGTATAGGTGTGATCTTTTGTCAGAACGCCAGTGCAAAGTTAATGGATTAACCGGTTCCCTGTCGGAAGTGTCGTTGTCGAGAACAAAGTTTTTCAAATCTTCCTCGTATTTGGCAAGGAGTTCGTGTTTGAATTCTTCATCCTGTTTGTTTTCAAAATGGATTTGTAGCTGGCACAATTCATCTGTTTTATATCCTTCTTCGGATATATCAGAAAGTTTTCCTGTTTTTGGATCAAAATAGTCGATGTAATACAGGGGAACACCGGTGTAATTTAATTTGCTCATTTGATTAATTATTAAGTATGAATACTCCAATGTGGTTTTGAACTGGGATTGAGTTCAACTGAAAAGTGGAGCTTCGCCATTGCCGCCGCCATCTGGCGGCCATGGAAGATAAAGCCGCCATTCATGTCATTGTTACCCTTCCATTTTAATGGAATGCAAGGCTCAATTGCGGAGCCCAGTCAGGATAAAGGAAAACTTCGTAGCCTTGTTTGAACACAGTTTAAATCTCCGGAAAGCTGGAAACGAATTCCCGTGCAAGGTGATTTTCTTTGACGAAAGCTTTGATCTTATCAAGTTCGCCGTTGGTACAATCGTGAATCATAATATTATTTTGCTGCTGCCCTGCAGATGATTTATGGGTATCCGCCCGGATGAATACATTCGGACGGGTCTGGCACACCCGTTAATTTAATGACCACAACATTGAGCAGCGCCGGATTAGGGCAAGGGCGTCCTCCGGCTACGCTCAGGATTAAACTATAAAGGAAGGGCGTTATACACCCTTGCCTGTTCCGGGGTGCGAAATAAATTTGCAGTAAATTAGTGGAGTGTGGATCTTCCGGAGATTAGAAGGCTGTTGGCTAACAAAAAAGGGAGATTTTCAGCTCCCCAATTCTGATTTTGAGTTAGTATTTTGATTTTGAAACGTGTTAAAATTTAACAAAAATCATTAAATCAGGTTCGTTGAAACAACAAATAGTAGCTTATGGCGTCTGTGTATTGTAAGGACATTAAATTAGACAATATGAAAACAATAGAAAAAATCAATTTCGGATTTAAAAGCCAACATCTTTCACTAAGTAATCCCCTTTTAAACTTTGCAAATAGGATTGAACAGATGGATAGTCGCCATTTTATTGTAGAATGGCAAATGGGTGGAAATGATAAAAATGAAGTTTTTGGGGAACCAGTTTATGGAATGACTCTTTAACTTTAGTTAGTAATTTGAAATAAAAAGTTCAATCCTGACTCCTGGATTGAACTTTTTATTTATCCCACATTTTGAACATTTTTTCCGATTGAAAGAAAGATATCAAATAACAATAGTCAAAGCCTATATTTCCAATTTTAATGAGTTTTTGCTTTGTCGCGATACTGGCAACAATCAGGCAATTAACTAAATACATCGTTTGATTCCTTATGATTTAGTATGTCGTAAACAACTTTTAAAACTGTATCTTTCTGAATTACGGAAGGCTAACTAATAACAAAAAAGGGAGTTATTGAACTCCCCATAGATGTGTGATTACTTAAGTACTTTTTATTTCAAAAGCATGAAATTCAGATTGTAGAAGTTACGAAAAAAATCAGTAGCCTGTTTTGACTTATTTAAATATTTTATGGATGAATGAATTCCTATTTTGTTGAAAGTTGCACAGTCTCGCATTTTAGCTTTAACTAACTATAAATCAAATTCTAACAATAATGTCATAATCTTTGCGTTGTAATGACAAAAGGTTAGACACATATTTTATGATTGGTTTATGAAGGGGTTTGTAAATTGTCAATCACATCCAAAAGCGTCCAAAGTGTTCTCACCTTTTTCTTATTTATTTAGTTGAGCTTTTACTTCCCAGACTTCATCCTTTGTTCCAGGGTAACGTGAACTTTATTTTCATCTGATTCTTTTTTTCCAAGCCTTGACATTTTTTTAAATGTGCTGTTTTCATTGAATACCGGTTTCCCAATTGGCTGTACCAACGAAATATCATTCAAGGTTTTATCAGCGATTTTAGTTGAAATGGGATACGCATTCATTAAACTGACCGGGTATGGTGATAACATACTCAATATATCCGATAACTGTGCGGATGTTCTTAACCAGGTACTCTCGTATTCATTAAACAAAATAACGGGCATTCGTTTATACCCTAATTTTTGTACCAATGGATTGGCCACACAAGTAATAATTGCAAACGAATAAAAATTGTCACCGGTATTTTCATCCCTGGTCCTATCCCAGATTCCGGCAAATGAAAATGGTCGTTGTTTTCCCCGGAGATGCACAAGATGTGGATTACCATTTTCTATTCCAACAACAAACGCATCAGCGAGCACCAAACATCTCTGATAACGAATTAAACGGTTAAACTCTGGTTTTAAGAAAATGGCTTTTGAACCGGAATAATTCGGTTCGTCGCTCATATTTCTATCCCCTTCAGCACGTACAAATGGAATAATGGCACCATTAACCTTTAACCCGAATTCAAATGAAAGAATCTCTTTTGTTTGGTTGTTGTTAATTGCGTAAGAATGGTTTCCGGGGACAGTATTGTAAGACGGAATAAACTTCACATGTTCAGGCAGTTTAGCCATGCTAAACCTTGATTCAATTCTTTTAAAATTACTTGCCAGAATAAAGCTGTTAAATGCCATGACTATATTATCATCAAATTTATGACAATAATATAGACAAATTTAGGTTTGATGGTTACTTTTTAGAATTGACAATCTTTTCAAATTTCATTCTCGGGGTTGCAGCTGAAAAGGCATCTACAGTTTTATTTGTATTCCCGAATTTGAGAAATTGAATTTAAACCAACCGACGCTGCTTTAATTTAAATAACTGACAAATTTTATTTTAAACCCGGATAAACCAATTCGGGATGATTATTTTTAAATGACAATGCAGCCGGTCCAACAGTCGTTATATTGCCATTTCTATCCACTCCGTTTGATGTCCAAGGCATATGCCCCTGATAGCCTAATTTAAGAGCCATTTCATACGCTTGAACAAGTGTTATTGGTATATCTTTTAATCCTTCATCTTTAGCTGGTGATTCTTCTATAACAACGGGTTTGTCGTCAATACCGTAATCTCTTGGTGATAATTCAAAAGGAGACTTAAAATATTTATGTACCCATCCGTAATAATGAATACAGTAAAAGTCAAGATAAGCTTTTGGATCGTTAAAAGCGGCTTGTAAAGCCGAATCTTTCCAAAGATTACCTTCATATCCCGGATTGTCGCTGTTCCATTTGATACAGCCCGAACCTATGGTTACCGGCAACTTGCTGTGGTTATGAATTGCTGCTGCACACATTGCAAAAAATCGCTGTAAATCGATTATAGGTAATTGTCCATCTTCTTTGTTATTAAAAATCCATTCCGGTTCGTTACAAAGATCAATTGCAAAAAGATAAGGGTTGCTTTTATAGCGATTTACAAACGGTACCAGGTAATTATCAATAAAGGTTTGCGACGCTTCCTGATTTGTGATAATATTCCGCCAGTTTAAATGATTTGCGTTGTTTTCTTTGCAATGATCAAATGACATCATTGTGGCATCTATATAAATACCGTAGCGTTTTGCAATAGAAAAAAGAGAATCACAATCTTTGAAAAAAGTTTCCGACATTCCGGTAACACCTGTTGAATCTGTTTTAATTGCTCCATTTCCATCGCAACTTATCCATATCCTTGAACAATTTATACCGTTATTTTTTAGCGTTTGAAAATGTTCGTTCCACCAGCTATAATTAAATTTTCCACCGAAATCGTTCCATACGTTCCATGGAGTGTTCACACCATTAAGCCATATTCTTTTTGAATCAACATAAAACTCATTACCCTTTATTGAAATCGTTTGGGCAAAAGTTGAAATGACTGAAATAAGGATTAAATCAAAAATGAGGATTGCTTTTTTAAAGGCAAATTGGTTTAGTGCTTTTGTTTTCATGGTTTTAGTTTAAGTTTTAATGTCATAGATTGATTAAGTTAAAATTATCCTGAGCGAGATCATTCAGAAAAATTCAGCACAAGTTAATTATTATACTGTATCTGCACTACCAAGTAAAAACTATTTCTTTGAAGTAGATTGGCAAATTATAACTTCAGGTTTTGAGGCAACAGTTCGTGGAGCTTATTCACTTTATCCGGGATAACTTCCAGTGCTTTTTTGAGCCACTCAAACGGATTGACACCGTTCTTTTTGCAGGTGCCAAAAGAAGGAATAAAACATGGCAGAATTGATCAATCCTGAGTTTATGTCTTTCTTCAGGGGGGAAGTTTTTCTCCCTGGCTTCCTGCTCAATGGCGTAAAGCTTGGTGAAGGTAGGCTCAGGCTATTTATAATCTTTTTTCGTTTTTGCGGTTTATTACCAACCCTTCTACCAACTTGATATGTTTGTTTGTTTGTTTGTTTTCTGATAATTAGTTAGTTAGTAAGTAAGTAATTATTTCTTTCATCACCTTTATTACCAACCCTATTACCAAGTTCATCATTAGAAGTATATTCAAAAGTTACTTTAAAAACCAACTTCCTTCTTTCCTACTTCCTATCCTCAAAAGCAAATCCAATTCTTTTAGTTTCTCAATATTATTATCAATAGAAGTAGTACTAATTCCAATTTTTGAACTTAGATTATTCTTTGTTATATCCGGATTTTCAAATATCAAATCCATAATTTTCATTTGATTCTCCGACAGAATATCAATGTATTTTACCCTTTTGTGCAGCCAGTTTACTTTCCGGTGAAGTTTTATGGAAAACATTCCATCATAAAAATAGGCTGGTTCAGGGAGTTCATTTTCTTTCATAAGATCTTTCATTCTCTGGATTCCTGAACCAACCTGTTCCACAAGGTTCATCCGGTTGAAAAGTCCGAAAATCAGCGGATTCCGCGAAAAACTTTTTGTACCGAACTGTTCAGGTAAAATAGCGCTTACCAAACCGCCCGGATTTGATATCTCTACGCGGTTATCA
Source organism: uncultured Prolixibacteraceae bacterium (assembly GCA_963849775.1). Lineage (GTDB taxonomy): Bacteria > Bacteroidota > Bacteroidia > Bacteroidales > Prolixibacteraceae > Draconibacterium. Next base: position 11,154 of record CAWKIX010000005.1, read on the forward strand.
AAAACCTCGATTAAAATGGTTGCTCCTTTCTCATAATAATCACGGTGCGACAAGGCGTTTACGATGGCTTCCTTAAATACGGTTTCCGGAATTTCCCAGATTTCCTTCCGGGGCCCCGAACCCTGCCCTTCAATATCGTACCTTACATTTAATTTTCCCTTCAACCAGCGTAATGATTCCTGATACTGGTTGTACAACGGACCGTTAAAACGTTTGTCATCGGCAATAAACCTTTTGTCTTCACCGTCATACAGCACACAACGGGTAAAAGCCTTTTCAAAGTGCTTTTGTGGTTCTGCTCCGAAAAACAGGACGGCGCCATTCTTTACCTGGTTGTTAGCATCAAACAGCCTTAAATTTGCAAATACCTGTTGAATTGGTGTTGATCGGGTAATTCCCGATGTTTCGAGAAACAAGTCGTAAACTTCCCGGTCGGTATCGTTGGTTAACTCAAAACCAGGGCACGCTAGCTTCATCAAAAAATATCCTGTCTGACTTTTGAAAAAACTCCCGCATCTCCTCTGCTGATGAAAGTTTCTGAGAGTTTGGACCAATACGAACATAAATTGCCCCGCTGTAAACGTAAGGCTTCAGTGGCCCCGAAGGAACTTCAATCACAAAGATATTCCCTTCTGCCAATTGCACCTCTTCGAGCCTGCAGTTCAGTTTTGGAGTAATGTTGTTAATGGCATCCTGAATATTAGAACGTTGCCTGTTATCGATTGAAATACCAGTAATGTTATTTTTATCATCCACGCCAAAAATCACCATTCCACCTGCGGCATTGGCAAAAGCACATACTTCTTCAGCTATTTCCCTGGCTTTTGAAGGCACTGCTTTTTTAAACTCTGCCTGGTAACCTTCGCCCATAGAGATTATATTTATCAGTTGTTCTTCGGTCATAAAAACTTTTTTTTGATAAAAGTATGAAATTAGGAATGAGTTCTTTCGTCTCCCGGTAATTTTAGGATTTAATCTATCTTGAAATCAATTTATCCAATCCACTCCCTCCATGCTTCGAAAATCATAACCATTGCCAGGGTATCCAGTTCGCAGTAGCGAAGTAATCCCTGAATTATGGCATCCTTTTCTTCTTTTGGCATATTTGTGAACTGCATCTTCATATAGGCTGTCATTGCGGCACCGCCATCGGCTAAATAGCTGTTATCGGTTAAGAAATCCTCGGTCTCTTCTACCCCATCAAAAAGTTTAGGAAGTAATTTATATGGATTTATCACACTGCCCTGTTCGTCCTTCCGAATCCAAACCCATCCATCCTCAAAATTCAAACTTTTGATTGCTGAATTTTTCCCATAAATGGATTTACTGTATTTATTTTGAACATATTCCGAAGTTTGCAAAACTGCAGGAAGAACTACTTTTATTGAATTGGAACCCTTCATTTTTGGGTCATAGTAATAATCTTTGACAAGCACCAGCATGTCCACCATACTTCTTGGAGAATCCCATTGTTCAACTGAATTACCTGATGAAGTTGTTATGGACCGAATAAAGGATTTGAGCTCTTCTTTCTCTCCCGGTTCAATTGTTGAATCATTTGTAAGCTGCACATAGATTTGATTAAGAACTGTATTCTCATGCGCAGCATAACGAAAAATAGTTCCTTCATCATTTTCGAGCTCTTTTTTTAACGCCCTTAAAAAGTTGTAATTTGGAAATTCTCCCTGGTTGGTTGAAATAAATTGTCCGGCATGCCTAATATTTCCTTTACTATCCAAAATGTGGTGCGAGAACTGAAATGCAGTCTGTTCATAAGGTCGTCTGCCTTTATTAAATGGGATGGCTACCATTGAAGTTTCAAAATCGATAAAATGTAGCGGATAGGTAAACGAATCCATAATATCCTTTAACCCTTCCCTATCGAGGTACATTGAATCATCTTTGTTAACAGATTTTTGTACCTGCAGCCATTGTCTTTCTGTACCTGAAAGAGAGGTAGTGCCTTCGCTTACATCTAAATCATCCGAAGTTAACTGGTATTGAAATATTTTCCCTGCATCAAGGAATCTTGCCTTTCTTCTGTTATTCCAAATTTCCATAACGGTTGGAATTGAAAATTGAGCGTCATTCCAGCCCAGTTTTCTTTTCAAACATTCCCTGAAGCCGGATTTCAATCCCTGCTTTTCATCATCCAGCGAACAATTAAACTCGCAAAGCCAGCAAGCAGGTGTAACAGGAGCATCAATTAAAGTGTCAGATGCATAGTTGATTGCATAATTATTTATTCGTTCTTCAAATGAAACAGCAGGGGGAATTTCGCAATCAGTTCCATTCCATATTCTGGAAACCAGGTTATCTACATTTATTGAAATCAATAATTTCTCTCCCAAAGCATCTATTCCGGTTTCTCCGATAGTATTCAACTCTCGTCCTTCCATTCAAATCCTTGTGCAGTTGAAATTTCTGATTTAATCCATTAACCGTTGCCTTCTTTGTTTTATCGACCAGCATTAGAAATGAAAACACCTGAAATTGCGGAAATGCCTGGGTAATAACATATTTTTGAAATGCCACATCATCGACATACGACTTCCAACCCGAAGTCATAAATCCTTTATTATTTAGAAATCCTGTTTCATCATCAAAATCGCAAGACTTGGCTTTTACTTCATGGAGATGGAGTTTGTTCCCTATTTTTAGTAAAACATCGGCACGAATAAAGAAATTTTCAAAACTGATTGCAGCTTCATAAATAATGGCAATTTCCTGGCTTAACAATACATATGTCTGTCTCAGGGATTCCTCATAATCCAATGAGGTAATATTTGTTCCTCCCGGAAAATAACACTTTGCCAATTCACCAACCTGAAATCCGCCCTCTGCCAATGCAGCCAAAAATGGATCTTCACCTTTATTGTCAGGATATTCTTTCTTTCCTGTATAGAAGAGTTTGGTGGGACATTCTTCTGCCAGCTTGAATCTTGATTTGGTTAAGTAGCGCATATTTCAACAGGGTTAATTTCTATCAAGTTTGATATTGAGTTCAATGGCATTAATGTAGTAAGATGAAAAAACAAATCCTCTTCATTCTCAAAATCAAAAGGGATAACATCAATATTCAGTTCCTCTTCATATTTGAAATTCAATAGTGCCGAAAAATCAATATGCTTTGGATAAATTAATACCAAATGGACATGTCCATTTTTTGATTGATACTTTTTACCATAAGCATACAACTGGTACATATCACTTTGCGAAATATTGTAATTTTTTATGGACAAATTCTGATTAATTATTTTCCACTTCGTATCAGCCACTATTGTTAATTCATTCGTCGTTATCACTAAATCCGGTCGTATGCGGAATTTATCCTGTTTCAACGTTAAATCATTCAGAAGGTAGTGTTTTCTGTCTTGTGTGGCAATTTCCCAGGATGGATAGGTTTGTTTCAATTTATGAGCAACATATGATTCAAACAAAGTTTCCATTGGGAATAATATTGCTGTATTTAGGTGAATACCTTTGTAACTGGTAAAGGATTTATTCAGTAAAAAAACCTTTGCCCATTTTAATGCGACTTCATAATGGTTGAAAAGTCTGTTTTGTCCATTTAAATGATGTAAATCTTTTTCCAGATTTGTTACTTCTCCTACCTCTTCGAAAAGATACAAAAAACTAATAATCTGACGGATATTCTTTGTCGATTTACTTTTATCTTTAAGATAAACCAAAGCCGATTTCAAAATACGGTTTTGAGGTATATCTGCTTTAAATTCATCGTAACTCACAAAGAAACGTTCCCTGCGCATCAGGTTTTGTTTTAGATTATCACCAAAAAGAAGCCTCCCTTTCAGAAACTTTTGGTTTTCTTCCACTGGTGAATAAAAATGTTTGATTCCTCTTTTCAATAGAGTCTCCATCTCTTTTAAGAAAACAGTAATAAAAATCTCGATGATTGGCATCCGACTGGCTTTCAAATGAGCTTTATCAATGCTCCTGAAAGGTCCATTTCTAAGCGTCCGAAGCATTTTTAATAAAATCGTTTTGCTTTCTTTTATCTTTTCATCATCATCTGTTTTTACTGCCTGATATATTTTAGGCAATATTTCAATTACTGTGCCCTGGCGTGTTTCAACAACACCAACATAGTTTTTGACTTTAATAAAATCTTTCCCCTTTTTCCGATGAATTGAGAATGCCTGATCTATTTCTGATTCCGGGTCATTATTTTCCGCAATGAAGTTTTTCAAGCTTTGAAAAGAGCTATCATCCAGATAAATACAATCGAAGCGATCTGCAGGTCTTTCAGGGGTAAACTCCAGACCATTCCAGATTGTCCCAAACTCACAGATATGTTTGGTTATTGCCATTTATGATACTAACTGTTTTGCAGGTTTTTGATAGATATAAACAAATGCTTCCAATGGAATTTGGTCAAAATCATCATTTTTTAAGGCAGGATTAATTTCATATATCATTTCATCCTCAAAATCTTCAACATCGAATCCGAATAATTCTTTTTCAGCATTTACCGTATAATGCTTTTTTATTCTCACAAGTCGTTGTTCTTTGGATTTACCCCATTTATCATGATCGCCTAATACCAGCTGAACTTTTGCCCAATCGTTATAAAAATATTCCTGTAATAATGGGATGATTTTGTTTTTAAACACCTGGCATAAATCATTCTTTGATTTAATCCGGATAAAGTATGAATGACCTATGGTATGGTCCCGGTCAAGAAGAAACTCAATTCGTTCATTTATTATTTCTAAAAGAACTTTTAAATTAATTCCTTCAATATCTTCATTCAACAATGAAGGATTGGGCATAATTTCTTTAAAATGGAAACGTCTGCGAAGGGCAGTATCGATAAGTGCAATACTACGATCAGCTGTATTCATCGTGCCGATAATATACAAATTTGAAGGAACCGAAAACCTTGTTTTTGAATATGGTAAAGTGATCTCAATAGGATTTTCTCCTCCTTCCCGTTTATCTGGTTCGATTAAAGTAATCAACTCTCCAAATATTTTTGAAATATTTCCCCGGTTAATTTCATCAATAAAAATGGCATACGGTTTATCTTTATCTTTTCTTGCTTTTTCTGCAATTCGAAGAAAAATACCGGATTCCAATTTATATTTTAGTTCATTCTCCGTTTCCATATCCGGACGAATTCCTTCGATAAATTCTTCGTAACTATATGATTGGTGAAAAGTTATCATTTCAAAACGCTTTATAACTTCTTTAACCGATTTATAATTTTTCCATCGTTCGAATTTTTCTATCAAATCCGGCAAAGTTTCTTCAGTTTTATTTTTGTCAATTGACCAAACTGCATTTTCATCTTTCCAGAAAATCTGGATATCGCTTTTTTGTGCAACATTAACATTCGGGCAATCATCTTTAGTATGGTTTTGTAAATAGTACCATATTGTGTTTCTTGGTTTTGTGCTTTTTGATTGATTGATTTTTTCTGCCAACAATGGATGTTTAATTAGATTATTTACTTTTCCACTTTCCCAATCAAGCATCGTTAATGTAATAACTTCCCACCATGATAAATCAGTTACTAATTCATAAGTGAAAAGTTCTTTTGATTTCCCATCTGTTTTACCAGTGAAATAATTGAAATATAAATTTGATAACTGGTATGTTTTTCCGGTTCCGGGGGGACCATAAAGTATTAGATTCTTTGGAATATCTAGTTCAACTTTAAATACCGGAACTTCATCTCCATTATTTTCACCTGTCGGATTTATTACTACCGGTTCCATAGCTTCTGATTTTAGATATGCCATTTGAATTATTTTTTCTCGATACTCATTGTCAAAAACAGCCTTTCGGTAAGCTGGATTATCACTTTTAAAGTAACTCGATTTGTTACCATAGTTGAACTCCTTTTTTGCAGATTGAACCCATGATTCCCAAATATCCGGAGAAATTGTTGAAAGCTTTTTGAAATGCACCCAAATAGGTGGATCAGGTTCTCCTTGTAATGCATCATATGAACTAATACTCCGGATATTTTCGTTGCCATCTAATGCGGGTTTTAACGACCGCGGCAGAATTAAAGAGATAAATTCCTTTTCAGTTTGAATTATATATCGCTGATTCAATGTAACAGCTAAAAAAGCAGAATTATTTGGGGTTGCAAATACAAAATGAGAATCATCAGGTTGCACCTGCAATGAAGTTGTAATGAATTCAGCTTTCGAAAAATGTTCTTCAACAGCAGCCCTGTTATTTATTTTTTTGATTCGATTGATTAAAGCTTGTTCATCATTCTCAGATTCTGATACATGTAATGTTGAGATCACCCAAATGAAATCCTGCGTGAAAAGATTTAAATTGGCAAGAGTCGAAATTTCGGATTGTGAATTATTTTCAAAATAATTATTTAGAGTAGTATTGGTGATAAGAATTTCTCTGATTTCGTTTGCTAAATTGAAATACCGAACCAAAGATGGATCATTGGGTAGCTGTAAACCAAGTTTCTTAACAAATCGACCCAGGTTTCTCGATTTATAGATGAAATATATTTCAGGAAACCTAAGCATTAAATAAACAGAAATCGCCCGGTCGTCTTGATAACTGCTGAGGTTTTTTCCCGGCTCCAGATCTTTTGCCTTCGATTTCCCATAAGTTTTGAAATCATCTATTCGTTGGGAAAGATTGATTGATTCATCAAATAGATGTGTGATTGCAGCTTTAGTGTCTTTCGGATATTTCTCTGCAAATTGATTAAGCATACTATATGGATAATACATCCTACTTGTTAATAAATTACCTGCACCAGACAGAGAATCTTTAAGCATTTCCGAGAAATTTTCAGCATCACTTTCATATGTTTTCTTGAAATGAATTACTGCATTCCACTTATATTTTTCGTTGTAGGTTGGCTTTGCCACTTCTTCAAGGTAGATTGGAATCAGGGCTTCAATCCGTTTCACATTTTCAGCGTTTAGTATCATGTTCTAAAATTTAGGTTGTCAATTTTATGAAGCCAAAAGTATCCTCTTCAAAGTATCCTGCATGGCTGATTTAAAGGCTTCATCCTTAGCCACGAGGCGGTATAAATCGAGTTCACTTTTGCGCTGTTTGGCCATTACTTCATCAAAGATTTTTTTGAATGCAATTTCCCTGTTCTGGGTATCAGCATTCTCTGAATATTTTTCCTTAAAATCCGGATGTGTTCTCATGCTTAGAGCCAGATGAACAAACTTAACCCTTTGTTCTTCAGGGGTAGCCTCCCACCCCTGAAACCAACGCTCATTAAAAGACCGGATGATTAAATCCAGTGGATCTTCTTCTGGTTCACCGCCATGCGCTCCTCTTGGATTTGGATTTTGTGGTTCCAATTCTGTTTCAGTAGCATCCAAACCTATATTTGCATTTAATCTTACCCGTTCCAGTCCATACGTTGAGAGATCAACTGAGTTCAACAGTTCATCCAATGCGTCTTTCGTTGGGTCAATAATTATGAGTTTTGGAATCAGGAATTTCAGAAACCAAAAAAGCTTTTCCCAATTCACCACTTCGTAGGGCAAAATAGAAGCCATTTGCCCATAGATTTTCACGAATTGTTTTGCCTTGATTTTGAAGTCAGCTTTTGCCAATTCGTCAAGTTCAAGACCGGAATTGAACCTGTCTGCAGCAAAATCAATAATTGGGCTTAACTCCTGTGCATTCACTCCCTTAAAATACTTCTCCACAAAATCTTCAACCTCAATCCATTCATAAACACCAACATCATCCATATTTGATTTCAGTTCGTGCAATACGTTGACATCGGTTGCCCGGTTTAAACTTGTAGATGTATAAAAAGGGTCGAACGATTCTTTTATATCGTCGGTTGAGTTAAAGAAATCAAGTACAAACAAATCTTCGGTTTTCTTTCCCAGTTTATCAGCCGAACGGTTTAATCTCGACAAAGCCTGCACTGCCATTACATATTGAAGCTTTTTATCAACATACATGGCAGTTAATTTGGGTTGGTCAAAGCCCGTCAGGTATTTATTGGCAACCACCAGCATCCTGTATTCCTCTTCATCAAACTTGTCGCGGGTATCTTTTTCTGCAAACTTATTGATGCTGTCCTCTGAATATTCAATTCCATCCACTGTTTTTTTGCCTGAAAACGCAATCAGGACTTTAAACGGATTTCCCTTTGCTTTGAGTAAATTGTGAATGGCAAAGTAATACCGAATGGCAGCCTCTATGCTTTGTGTTACAACCATCGCCTTGGCCTGACTTTTCAGTTTTTTTGTGTTTATTATTTTGGCAATGAAATGGTCGAACATGATTTCTGCTTTTGTGGAAATGGTCTGTTCATGCCGCTCCACATAAGTTCTGAGTTTCTTTTGTGCCTTTATCGTGTCGAAAAGTGGATTTTCCTCAATTGATTTTTCGATTTCGTAATAACTCCGGTAAGTGGTATAATTGGCCAACACATCCAAAATAAAACCTTCCTCAATTGCTTGTTTCATCGAGTATAAATGAAACGGCTTGAATTTTCCATCTTCCTGTTTGACTCCAAATTTCTCCAATGTATTGTTTTTAGGTGTTGCCGTAAATGCCAGGTAAGAAGCATTGTCTCTCATTTTACGCGAACGCATGGCTTCGAGTATTTTATCCTGGGGATCGGGATCTTCCTCTTCGTGACCATTATTTCCCATTGCCCTGTTTAAATTGTCGGCTGCCGATCCGCTCTGACTACTGTGGGCTTCGTCGATAATTACAGCAAACCGTTTATCGCTTAAGTCGGCAATTCCATCCACAATAAACGGGAATTTCTGAATGGTAGTGATATTGATCTTTTTACCGCTTTCCAGATTTTCTTTCAGCTCTTTTGCTGTATATGCTGCGGCAACAATGTTTTTTACTTCCGAAAAATCGCGGATGTTTTCCCGTAACTGTTTATCGAGCAATCGCCTGTCGGTAACCACGATTACAGAATCGAACAGTGGATTGGAAATGCCTTTGCTGCCGGGGACAGAATCATTTTCAGGATAAGTTTCTATCAGTTGAAAGGCAGCCCACGTAATTGAATTCGATTTGCCTGAACCCGCTGAATGCTGAATCAAATAGGTCTGCCCCACCCCTTTTGTACCCGCATCGGCAATGAGTTTGCGCACCACATCCATTTGGTGGTAACGCGGAAAATACAACGTTTTTTTGCTTAATGAATCGGTGTCTTTGCCATCGAATCGCACAAAATGCTGAATGATGTTTGCCACACTCTGTCGCGTTAGCACTTCATCCCATAAATACGAAGTTTTGTGCCCTAACGGGTTGGGTGGATTTCCTTTGCCAAAATTATGCCCCAGGTTGAACGGCAAAAAGAATGTTCCGCCACCATAGAGTTTGGTGGTCATATAAACTTCGTCGGTATCAACTGCAAAATGAACCAAACAACGACCGAAATTCAACAAGGGTTGGCTAATGTCTCTTTTATATTTGTATTGATTCTGACCATGTACTTTTGCATTTTGGCCGGTCCATTGGTTTTTTAGTTCCATGGTTGAAAATGGCAGGCCGTTTACGAATAGTACCATGTCAATTTCCTCTTTTGGGTTAGCTATCGAATAACGCAATTGACGGGTAACACTAAACTGGTTGCTTTCGAAATTCTTTTTTACGGCTTCGCTGCTGCTGGCCAATGGCAACACATAAAATAAAGTAAAATGTGCATCATCAATTTCCAACCCCTTTTTCAATAAGTCGGATAATTCCATATTTTTTGATCATCCGGTCGAGCCGTTCCAGAATCTTGAGCTTCCAGTCGCTTTGCTTTTGCAGTTTGGCCAGTTCTTCTGTTCTGCGTAGTTTCCAGAAAATTCCAGAAACGGTACTCATCAATGGCATATCGTGCATTAAAATCGTTGGGAGAACCAATAAAATAACCTTTCCCGCTCCTGGTAGATTTCTGACCGTTCGGTTGCAATATCCAGATTTATACCTTGTTCTACTAGTTCTTCCAGGCAAGTGCCGGTTAAGCGTTTTTCAATGGCAGATTCGAGGGCTTGTTCGTTGGTTTGGCTAGCTGTCATTTTTTAATATAATTACCAATTCATCAATAAATGTATCTAAGGTAATCCCTTTTTCATCAATTAGCTTTTTTGGAATTACCGACCTATATTCTACCAATTTGACATTCTCTTCCAGTTTATCATTCTCCATAGCTGCATGAACCAGAGGTTCTAAGTATGAACCAATATCTGAAACAAATCTTATTATATCAGATATTAATTCAATATTTTCTACAAAATACCTATTCCCTTCTGAAGGATGATAATTTGACATATCGACAGTACATAAGGCAAATCTTTTTTCCTCTGTTGCAGCACGTTGAATTTGGCGAGTACTCATGCGAATAGAACTATTCGTGTTCCATCTTGATTTAACCTCTACAAAATATTTTATATTTCCGTTCTTAAAGATAACGATATCTTGACCATTCTGGATGTTAGCTGCGTTTATGCTATCGGGTTCAGCTGATGATTCTTCATCGGACTTATTAAATTCAGGATGACCAAATCGAATGTTGTGTAATTCTATATCTAACTTTTCCCTTATCAAGCCTTCAATATGAAGACCAAGCATTTTCTTAAACTCAAAATCATCAGCGGCATCTTTTTCATTTTGCATTTGTTGTTCCCCTTTTCGAACAATTTCTGCCAAATTTTCTTTTCCTGCAAGGCTACTTAAAAGGTTTATCTGTTTGGGGTCATCCAGACTAATAATTTTAAATAGGTCATTCTTTGTTTCTTTATTTGTCATTTTCGACATAAGAATGATTTCCTTTTTCGATTCTAAAATTGGGAAAAGGCTAGGCCATTTACTATTTTCATCAGTCATTTTATTGATGATTTGAAAAATTATAGCCCGCTGACCATGGTTTTGAATTTCGTCAAGTTTTTCTTTTATAAAGACATCCTCCATTTCACCAGCAACCGATTTAGCTTCTTTTTCGGTCTTTAATGCTTCAAAACTATTTTTGAAAAAATTATTAACTAATTTTTCTCTAATATCTTTACCAATTACTTCCAAGTATTTGTTCTTAAGAAATTCGTTTTCTGATTCAAAATTAAAGGTTTCGTCCTCTATATCCTTTTCAAAAAAATCTTTTTCTTTAGCCACACTAATTGCTTTACAGAGTCTGCCCAATTGATTTGGAAATATTTCAAGGTTTTCAAGTAATGATTTATGTTGACCTATTTTATTAATTTCGGAAATGAGATCTTGAATAAACTCTAAGTGTTCATTATTAGTGCTTTCAATTAGATTGGTTTTCTCCTTCATATCTTCAGCTACAAGTCGAATGAGAGTTGAAAAGGGAGTTGAATCGTAATCGAACTTATCTTCATCAAAATTTGGTATAATGATTTCCTCAGTATTAAATCCGTATTTCTTATCCAGCTTTTTTATCATTTTAGAACGATGATTTTCTGCACCATAAGCCGTTTGAATATTGCAAAGCTGTGCCACATTTTTGATTCTGCTTTCAAGTTCTACGATTTTTTCATCATCACTTTGCGTATCTTTTTCTTCCTTTTTGTCTATTATAAAATATGACTCGAATTCGGATTTAAAATCAGAATAAAGTTTTTGCCTGTTGTATTCTTTAAATTTTAGAGAAAAAATGAATTCTGGTTTCACTAGCTTGGAAAGGACATCAGGAATGATTGCACTAATCGATGTAAAGTAATTCTCGTGAAGATTGACCCCTTTATTCAAGTTTACCTGAAAGCAAAGTTCCTTGTTATAGTTTGGTAATAATTTGTATGCTTCAAACCTATCTGACCATCCTTTTGAAATAATGAAACTATAAAATGATAATAGTTCATTTTCCGGCAATTCAGCAAGAGTTTTTTCTTGAATTCTCAGAAGTAATCTATCCAATGTAAGATAATCAATGCTTTCTGTTTTCCATTGGTCAACAATATCAGTCCATCTTTCAGCAATATCTTTGTTTGGTATAGGTTTTTCCCACTCTAGCTTTGAGATTAAAGCATATAAATCTGGGAAATTTAGATTGTCTTCTATTAGGTCTCTATCTATGAAGATTGTTTCATTTGGAGTTCTTCTACCAAGTGGAGTATCAACAACCTTGTATTCCAAAAATTTTTCTACCCAAGTCTTTTTTAAATCTGCAAAATACTTATTAATTAAGTCATCGTCACCTGCTGTTTTAAAATTTATGGTCGCAATCTCGATTGGATTCTCAAGGCTTTCAATCGAATCTTCTAAAAAATCGAAAATAGTTTCAGATATTGAATCTAACAATAAACGATTAGCTTCTTCTTCTTTTTCAAGTTTGGGGTTGTCACTTTTCAATTCTAATGCACTTCTTTTTTCATTTACAGAAAAGTCTTTTGAGTGGAAAATGAAATTAAATCCGAAATCATGTGACCCTATTAATGGGTAAAAGAGGTAAACACGAGGAAAATATTCTTGAAGTGGCTCTAATACATTATCATTTTTAATCGGGAGTATTGCTTTGAATCGAAATTCGCCATCTTCATTTATTTGCCCCAAATATTTTATTGTTAATGGTTCCCCGTTGCATGTAAGATTGCACTCGTAAGGCTGAAATTTTTCAATAGATTCAGATTCCGTAACTAAATCATCCTTTTCTGGTGTTCTAAAATATCGCAGCTCGTTGAAATTATCCTCAAATGAGTTTAAGGTAACAGAATTTAGTTTATCACAAAAAGCAAAGACATATGGGACAAGTTCCTGAACCTGTTTCAGAGCTTCCTTCGCTGAGGTGTTTTCTTTTGGAAAAATCGAATAGTATAAGAAAGATGTATTTTTGATGGGCGGTGTTGAAAAAAACGGTTTTTCATCTAGGATTTGCTTAATTAAATCTTCTTGATCCAATATTTTTCTTTCAAGTTCCTCTAACGATTCATAAGACCTGTCAAGCGGGAATTTATTCAATTCTGTGAATTCTCCTCCAAATTCCAGACTACTTGTAATTTTTAAAGATTTTCCGAAAGAGTGAGTGGAAATAAACCCCGTTCCATATTGACCTACACCGTCACTATTGTGTTCGATATTTTTCAGACTGTATTGTTTATTTAGTGAAGTCAAATCACGTGGTGTAAATACCTTCCCATTATGATTAAAAATAAGCTTATCTGGTTCAACTTCAATTGAAATATTGCAATCTCCTTCGGATAAATCCAAAGCATTTTGGAAAAGCTCCCAGATAGCTCTTTTTGAATCTACATCACCTAATCTTCTGAAGCCCTGGTCTATTTTTTTAGCATGTTGCGTAATTTCATCTCTTTTTTGTTGTTCTAGGAACTGTTCACTTCTTGTAGCCATTGTTAACATTTAAATTTTTAACATACTTTTATTTTCTCCGTAACTGCCTCATTTATCAAACTCGCTTTGTACTCCTTCAACTTCTATATTTCCTTCTCTCTGAAAGAAATTTAGGTGGCATTTTTTTTGAGTTTTTTCTATTATATTCAACTAATTGTATTTGAACTAAGATTGCTGGTTGAAGTATTTACATTCTTTTTACCTCATCTTGGCTCATATTCATCATCACCTTCTTCTATTTCATCATCGTTTGTAACATAGTCATCCAAACTTAAAAAATCAGGATCATCATTGTCCAATTCCATACGTCTCATTGCTTCAGCATCAAACATGGTGGGATTTTTTCTTTGCCACTTTTCGTACTTGAGGCTTTCAATTGCCTCACTTAAATTTCCTTCAACAATTTTACCTGTCGCTATTTCTTTTATTATGCAGGTTTTTCTGTCATCACCATATAGTAAGTTCCTAATCTCTGGCATACTTTCGGCTGATTCCATACTGCCACAAAGAAACTCGTGTGATTTTACGGGGATATAGTTCTTTTCTATTTTATAAATTTCAACCAAATATTTAGGTGCAGTTTTATCTTGCATGCGCATTTCATCGAACCGTTTAGCTGTTCGAACTTGTTCTTTTAAAATATCTTGAACAATTGGTTCAACTGTTGGGTAAAGTGATTCGGCACCGACAGTGGTTAAAGCATTTTTGATAAATACATCGGCTGGGATTTTTCCGATAAATTCGAAAAAATCCATGCCACTGTCATTGTATTCGTAACAACCCCGCTCCAAATCGAATTCGAATAAATCTAAATAATCAATAAGTTTTTTACTTACAGAAATAAGTAAGATGCTATTGTTCTCAAACAAACTCACTTCTTTACTTAGTTGCGTTCTCTTTTGAATAATATTCAAGACTCTATCAGCATTATTTTTAACATCAGAGAACTTAAAACTTGATTTAAGATAATACGTTGAAATGATTCGGGAATAACTGAAAATATGCAGTTGAAAGTATTTTTTGTACTCTAATGGGCAACTATCGGTATATTCAGAACTACTGGTAATTTTTACGAATTCATTTTCCATCGTTATGTTTTTTAGTTTATTTTTATTTTCCCCGTTACCGCCCCATTTATCAAACTCGCCTTGTACTCCTTCAACTTCTCAATTTCCTGTACTTTGAGGGAAATGACAATGAAACTTTGAAGAAATAGTTTCTTTAGATTCTGAAATTTCACTTCATTCAGATTTTAGTGGTAATTGAAAAAGAACCTTGAGTTTCATCGTTACTATTTTTTATCATTCTCTCATATTGGCTCAATGCCTTATCAAGTGCGATTTTCTCACATTGTTCAATTGTTTTCCATTCATAGGGGTCATCCGAATATAAAGTGTTTAAGTATGCATTTTCATAACATTTAATAAACCGAGAACGATCTTTGAGTTTGTTATCATTGGCGTATTCCCATCCGTTTATAAATGCCAAAGCTTTTGATTTTGCAAATTCGAGCGATTCTTCATCATCTGAAATGCCATATCTTCCTTTTACATTGTCCAACTCATGCGCATATTGGTGGGCATATTCCTTTGCATATTCTTCACTTTTGCCTTTCTTAATCGAATCATCGTAGATGTATGCGTACTCTTCGCAAAATATTGGGTGATAACCACCAATTAGCATGTCGGCATATTGATAAGCATATAATTTTGATTTGCCTTTTCTAATTTTCTCGTTATAATTTGAAACAAATTCTTCAACATCATTTTCAATTGACTTTTCACTGAAACGATTTCCATTTGACATTTGCTTTAAAAAATAGTCGATGAACAATTGATCGCGATTACTTACTTTAAAATAAGTCATTAAATCGGCATCGGCTTGTTGCTTGTCTTGCTCTTCAGAGGCTTCGTAACAATACATTAACAAGTTATGGGTATCACCTAAAGTTATATTTTCTGCATATTTTCTGCTCCATGCACTACTAAATCCTTCATTTCTTCTTTTCGCATAATATTTCGTGTGTTCAACTGGAAATGTGAGTAAATAAGCAGCTGTATCCTCTTCTTCGAAAGCACCATCCTGTTCCAATCCTGTAAGAAAATTATCCAAATTCCTTATAAACTCCTTTAAACAGTCATCATTATATTCATTTTGGCTCAAAACCAGTTCGAGTGCTTCCTGGCCGATATATTTATCAATTATTGGTGTCATAGCTTTATCTTGTTAGTTAGTTAGTTAGTTTACTTTTATTTTCCCCGTTACCGCCTCATTTATCAAACTCGCCTTATACTCCTTCAACTTCTCAATTTCCTGCTCTTTGAGGGAAATGGCGGTGGCGATTTTGGTGGTGGAGGTTTTGATGTATTCTAAAATATCTTTTTGCTCATCGATTGGAGGTAATACTAGCTTTACTTTTTTTAAATCCCCAATACCAACATTACCTTGAGTATTTGTATTTACTCGATTCCTAATGTCTATCGCAAAAGCATCGGATTTAAAGTAATAAAACAAATACAAACCCAATAATTTAGTTGGGTTTGTTTTAATTGTTACGCATGAGTAAGAAACCAAAAATTTCAAATCAATATCTATATACGCAGCGGTTCCAATTGTGGCGTATCGGGCTAAAATAACATCGCCTAATGAACTCTTAATCTTCTTTGAAAGATTACAATAGTCTCTTTGGCTAACTTTTTTACAACCGTCAAAATCTATATCACTCGCAAACTCCTCTAAGTCACCTGTCATAATATAAGGAATACCACTTTCAATAGTTGGGGGCATATAGTGATCAACATCCGCTACTGCGTTAATTGCATAATTCATAACTAATAATACCCACCCTTCCGGAATCTCGCCAATCCATTCCACGCCGCTGTCTTTTAACTTTACGTCAGGATTAAGGCCCCGAGTAACCGCACGGTGAATAAGTATTTGCCTGCGTTCTTTGAGTAGTTCAATTTGTTTTTCTTTGATACCAATGGCTTGGTCGATAAGCGCAGTTTTGTGGTCGAGAAAGTTGGCGATGGCGGTTTGCTCCTTTGGAGGAGGAAGAATCGCTAAGATTTTATAAAAATCATCTGTATAAAGCCTTAATCGACTTTCAATAACACCTGAAGAGTTTCTTTTAAATTCTGCTTTATAAATTTCACTTCTCAGTAAATAATGAAAATATCCTTTATCATTTTCGCCTTGTAATCGGTAAATAGAGTATGCAGGGCTAGTAATTCCATCGTGAGGAGAAAACCCCAAACTACCATTCCACGCAAGCATAATATTACTTACTAAATCTCCATAGGTCACTTTTTTATAACCTTCAAGAGTCAAAGCATTAGTCAACAAATCTCCATCTTCTAACTTATCGCTTTTTTTAGTTACTCCTGTATATTGCGATACAGAAAGCAAATCTTCATTTCCATCCAAACTCCTTTCTTTGATCTCTTTGAATAGATATTTTATTTTAATTGCTTCCCAATGTTCCGGAATTTCTCCCAGCCAATCCATACCGGAAGGTTTGTATGCAGCGTATTTAGGTATGTTATTCGTCATCGGTGTGGTTTTTAATTTGCCTTTTCGATGCAAGCATAAACTGATGCAGTTTTTGTTTAAGCAGCTTGTTGGGTAAATATTCGGTAATATATTTGGCCACTTTAATATTGGCTTTGTCGAGCTGTAAAAGTTCTACCAATTCATTATTCCCTTCGGCACACAGAATGAGCCCAATTGGTTTTTCTTCTCCTTCTTCGGCTTCATATTTTTCGAGCCATCGCAAATACGTTTCCATCTGGCCTTTGTAACCCGCTTCAAACTTGCCAATCTTGAGGTCGATAGCTACCAATCGTTTGAGCTTCCGGTGATAAAACAACAAATCGAGGTGATAATCTTCCCCATCAATAATCATTCGTTTTTGTCGTGCAACAAAGGTAAAACCCACACCAAGCTCCAGAATAAATTTTTCCAATTCAAAAAGGATGGCTTTTTCAAGGTCTCTTTCGCTGTAGGTATCTTTCAATCCCAGAAAATCGAGAATGTAAGGATCTCTGAAAACGAGATCGGGACTCAGTTTGTTTTCTTTTCGAAGTAGCTCTAACTCTTGTTTGATCAACTTTTCAGGCTTTTGCGACAGGGCGGTACGTTCAAAAAGCATCGAATTTATTTTGCTCCGAAGTGTTCCTACGCTCCAGCTTTCCATGTTACACATTTGTGCATAAAAATCACGCTTCAATTCGTCTTTTATGGGAAGGAGCAATTTAAAATGCGACCAACTCAATTGTCGCCACAGCGTAGCGACATTTTCGGCCTCAGGAAAAATTTGGGCAAATTGAATAATTCGTCGCAGATTTTTTTCTTCGAAATTATTGCCATATTCCTGAACCAATTGTCGCGCCAGTGTAGCGACAATCTGTTGGCCATATTCTGCCCGTTGATTGTTCAGTATTTCTTTATTTATCCTGGTTCCAATATTCCAATACAATGCAGTTACACCCGATGCAACAACCTTACTCACCATTAATCGGGCATCGTCGATCAATTGCCTGATATCGGTAAAAAGTTGTTGTTCGTTTTGCTGAATCTTATCCATAAACTTACGCTAATTTTAATATTTCACGGATTAAACCATCGCTTTCGCTTTCCAGTTTCAGAATATCGGCGCTTACTTCTTCAATGCTCCGCAGTGGCTGGTGTTTATAGAAGTATTTGTTAAAGCTAATTTCGTAACCAATTTTGGTGGCATCGAGGTTTATCCAGGCTTCCGGTACATGGGGTTTTACTTCGCGCAAAAAGTAGTCGTAAATGTTTTCTTTCAGTGGAACATTTTCGGTATCGCGTAAATCGCTTTCGGTTTCATATTCCAAGAAATTCCCCTTTCTTTTTGGTGGCAAAATAACCGTAATCGGCCAACTGGTTTTCGTTGCAGCCCAAATGATCGAGCAGGCGTTCCAGTTTTTCTCCAGCCAGTTTGGTTGTGCCTTTTATTACTTTTTCGGCGGAGGCATCGTACCAACTTACTGCATTCAGGATGGCATTCTTTTCGCTGGCTGAGACGTTGCAGTGCAACGTCTTTACAGTTTCATTAACCTTGTCGCGGAAGATATTAAAATCGCTGTATTCTTCTGCGCCAATAGCCGCCATTAACTTTTTGGCTGCATTCAGCAAATCGAGTTGTTTTTGCCAGGTTGCTGCATTTACCAATGAACGACTTTGTTTGGCATTCAGGTTTAGTTCCTGTTTTTCGGCCCATTCAAGGATTGCTTTTTCATGTTTGGCCAGGTTGTTATAAACTTCATCGCCAAACTGTTCAAAAGCCCAAACCATCGGTTCGCGCAACGATTTATCGAAACGCAGTTCTGCAATCCTCTCTTCGGTAAACTGCGCTTTCAGCCTTTTGGGGCGTTCGATGGTTACTTTGTAATATCCAAAATCGGGATTGTCAAAAATCTTTGCTGAAATGGTTCCCGAGATATTTTCGATGTTTATTTCCCGGGCTTCCACGGGCGCCATTGCTGTATAAATATTTAATATCTCCCTGATATGTTCCGGTGCAAATTCGCAGTTTTTGTTACCCAGGTTTTTACGGAGTTTGCGGAAAAGCTGCCCGGCATCAATTAGCTGTACTTTCCCTCTGCGGTGAGCATCTTTGTTGTTGCTCAGTATCCAAACATACGTTGTGATTCCGGTATTGTAAAACAAATTATTAGGCATTTGCACAATGGCTTCGAGCCAGTCGTTCTCGATAATGTACCTGCGAATATTGCTTTCTCCTCCACCGGCATCGCCCGTAAAAAGGCTCGATCCGTTGTGAACTGAAGCAATCCGCGATCCCAGCGTACTTTGTGCCAGCGATTTCATTTTATTCACCATCTCCATTAAAAACAGCAATTGCCCGTCCGATGAACGCGGGGTAGCATCGGCATCTTCCGGAATTCCCCAATAATTTTTAAGTTTTATCCGGAAACGCGGGTCGATAATATCTTTTCCGTCTTTGATGTATTTCTGCTCGCTGGCCCACGATTTTCCGTATGGTGGATTGGAGAGCATAAAATCGAAGGTGGTTCCTGCAAATTCGTCGGTCGAAAGTGTTGAGCCCACACGGATATTCTCAGGATTGTTACCCTTGATCATCATATCCGATTTGCATATCGCGTAGGTTTCGTCGTTTATTTCCTTGCCGTACAGGTACACATCGCCTTTTGCCCGTATTTCGCCCTCTTCGTCTTTTACAAAATTCTGTGATTCGGTAAGCATTCCGCCGCTTCCACAGGCCGGATCGTAAATTGTCATTACGGGTGGAAGCTTGTCTTTTACAGGTTCGAAAATGATGTGTGTCATCAGGTCAATTACTTCGCGCGGGGTGAAATGTTCTCCTGCCTCCTCGTTGTTTTCTTCATTGAATTTGCGGATCAGCTCCTCGAACACGTAACCCATTCCAAGGTTGGTAAGTGCCGGAAGTTTTCGTCCATCAGGATCGGCTTTTTCAGATGAAGTGAGGTTGATGTATGGCGAAGTGAATTTCTCCAACACATTCAGCAGCACATCTTTCGATGCCATGTGCCGCACCTGGCTGCGGAGCTTGAATTTATCGATGATCTCTTTTACATTGGCGCTGAATCCGTTCAGGTAATCCTCAAAATTACTCTGAAGTATCTGCTGGCTGTTGGTGGCAGTATCGTGTAATCGCTGTAGTGTCCATGGACTTGTATTGTAGAATACATAGCCGGAAGCATCTATCAAACCATTCTCGTCCCACTCGGTAAATTTAGCTTCATCACGTTGAAAAGCCAGTTCTTCCATTACGGCGTCCTTGGTGGGTTCGAGCAATGCATCCAAACGGCGCAAAACAACCATTGGAAGAATTACATCGCGGTATTTTCCACGCACATATACATCGCGCAGGCAATCGTCGGCAATCGACCAGATAAAGGAAACTAATTTATTATGTACAGCAATATTCATTTTTAACAGTTGATTTTACAGTTATACTTTTCAGGAAATGAGGTTGGCAAATCGTGAAAAGGAATCATTTATTTCGTTATCAAATTACCATATCCCCGGGAAATCATGCCTGAGGATAGGCTTTGGTTTTGTTTTGTTTTAGGGCAACTAAAGTAATAAAATCATTGGCACAAATAAATTTTGGGTTACCATAATTCCGACAGAGCATGAAAAAGGGAAATATTTCCCCGTTTCATGCATTCCAATGATTGAAGGATTCGTAACCGGGAGAGAATTTTCAAATCGTTATTCCCTCTCCCAGTTTAACGATATGGCATTTTCAAACTTTACCGGCTGATGTATTTCGACCCCGGCAACCGACTTCTTCAAATGATTGCGATAGAATAAGTTATCGCCATTTGTAATAAAGCTGACTGGTTTTGAAATGTGAGCATTTATTAATTTTTCGATTTCAGGTTTTTTCAACATACGGTTGTCGCTCAGATAATCAGACATGGCAAGTAACAATTTCTTTTCTTTGGTTAAAGTTACTTTTGCCAATTCAAGCCCCTGCTCTACCGCCTCTTTTATTTCTTCTTCAACGGATTCAAAATTATGGTAACTTTTGATATCATCTGATGCAGGAAGGCTATATGAAATTGGAATTTTACCCATTCCACTTCTTTTATATTTAACAGATATAAATTCGGTTGCTTTTTCAATATCACCCGAAGCACCTGTGGTAACATGCTCTTTCCCAAAAATAATCTCCTCTGCTGCGTAACCGCCAAACATCATTGCAAGCCTTGGAATAAGCTCCTTTCGCGAAGTGTAGTTCCAGGCCAGTTTGGAAAAAACAAATCCCTGGGTTTCGGCATCCGATGAAATGGAATATATCACCTCCGGAATGGTCTGCAACAGAACAGCCGATATAATGGCATGTCCACTTTCGTGCACTGCCGTAATACTTTGCATGTCGTCTTTGCTGTTTTTACGGATATCAGTCAGTGTTGCATTTATCGTGGTTTCCTTTTCATAAATAATCGTATTGCCAGAACAGTAGCCACATTTAAGGATTTTGTCTTTTACACTGAAAAGTAATTTGGTTGGGTTTAAATCTTTAAGCAGGATTTCAGATAAAAACAGCGTGAACTTGCTTTTTAAAACAGAATGAATTGTTGTAAAAATAGGACGGACTCCCTGCGTCGGGTAAACACCTTCATTGTAAATGACATCAGTTACGGATTCATCAAACTCAATGCGAAAGTCGGTCAGTTGAAACAGGTTTTCAGCAGTTTTTTTCAACTCATTTTGAATAATTTTTAAATATGCATTTCTGTTTAATGCGGGGTAAATGATATGTATGTTTCCCAACCGGGCAATCTGTTCATCGCGGAACCTTTGCTGTAACGCATTTTTTATTTTGGGGATGGTAATTTTCAGTGATTGTTTGTAAAATTCATCGGCATCCATATCGGCGCTGAAATTGCTGCTCATTGTATAAGCTTCGTCCAGATTGCCGAGCACAAAAATCAGTGAATTAGAGAAATTTTTTTCTGACGGGCGGTTAGCGATATTAAATACCTTTTTCAAAAACCAGATTGTTTCCTCTCCTGATAATCCTACAAAATTTTTTGAACATCCTGCTGCAAATGCAAATCCATTTTATACCTGCAAAATCAATAATATGCCCGTACCAGTTTCCCGAAACAAACAACAAAACTTTATCATCTTCATAAGTTTCTTCGGTCTCCTTGCAAAACAAATTTTTTTCTGTAACAACAATTCCGTTTTCAACCTCAACCCCGGCAGTTAAAAGATAACTTAGTTTTTCGATGTGGTTTTCGAATGCCCACAAACCCCTCTTCCACTCCACGTACTGAATAATTCCCGAATCAACCAGTTCCCAAACCATGCGATTGTTGTCGGTTTCCTTTTCTGTGCGAAAAGGACCAGTAACCGTTCTTGAATGCTGAAATTCGTCTAACGCAATAATTATAGGGGAAGAGTCACTATTAGCGCATAATTCACTTAATGACTGACGAAATGAAAAAGTGCCGGTTTTTTCACCCAAATCGAACCTGAAGAATTTATTTTTGAAATTCATCAACTCAATTAACCGGGTTACCAGCGATGTTTTGCCCACTCCGGTAAGACCCCAAAGGTTAATTACAATTGGTTTTTCCTGAATATCGGAAAGGATGAACCAGGAACTTACATTATCGATTACTTCGTCAATAATCCTGTCGATACCGATAAATTCGGTTTTCAGAACAGTTCGTGCATTTTCAAGAATTGCCCGTTTTTCGGTAAACTCCTCTTTTAGTTCCAACATTTTTGTGCTCATATTTTTAGCTTTAATTTTTAGGACAAAGCTAAATTGGCACTCCGTCAAAGCATGTCGGAGCAAAAAAAATTATGGATTATTGTTTTAAATAGAGCATTGCACAGGCCCGCGCATCGGAAAGCGCTTCATGGTGGTTGAGTTCTATTTCCTGAATATGGCAACAGGCAGCCAGGTTTGCCGGGCGATATCCTTTTGCACGGTAAATTTTAACTGTACATTCCCAGCGGTCAGGAATATTCAGTTCCGAATAATTCAATCCATAATCTGCCATCGTTCTTTTCAATACGTTCCGGTCGAACGATTCGTTATGGGCAACCACTGTTTTCCCAAAAAGCCGTTTTTTAATTTCAGGGAAAAGTTCATCAAAGTATGGGGCATTTTTGGTATCCCTTTCAGTTATACCGTGTACCTGGATATTGTACCAGTTATAACGGTTTCCGGGAGGTTGAATTAATGCCTGAAATTCATCGGTAATCTGTCCATCTTCGACAGTTACAATCCCAACAGCACAAATATGGTGGTGAATGGCTGTTTCAAAATCAATGGCGACAAAATTCATTGTATTCAAAAATATTCAATTTGCTTTTTATTCTGGAAATCCAGGTGTTTAACTTCATTCTCTTTCCATTAATTCTCAAAAATATAATTTGGCTCTGTCAAAAGATGTCGGTCAATTGTATTTTTTCAATGTGCGACTTAAATTTTTCATTATTTCCTCAACCAGCCAGGCGGGTTCAATTACTTTTACTGTGTCGCCGTGCATGAGTATTTGCTGGGTAAATTCGTAGTTGGGAATAATTTTTAATGAAATCCGGAACTCCGATTCATCATCAATCAGAATTTGCTGTGATTTGTGCATTGGAAGTGTTTTTATGTATTTTCCCTGCACGGGTGTAAATGATAAAATCACTTCTTCTGGTTGATTTTCAGAATAAACAACACCAATTATATTTTCAAATCTCTCGATTGGATTCACATTTTTATCCGGAATGAAAGTTTCTGTCAGTACCACAAGATTTTCAATTCTGTCGATTCCAAATGCTTTTGGTTCGTTCATATTTCCTAAAACGCCAACTACATACCACCGATTCTGATATTCCTTTAGCAGATAGGGTTTAAAAGTGTAATTCCTCGATTTGCCGGTATAGAAATTAATATGCTGAAACGAAATTTTCCGGTGGTTTTTAATGGCGTCCAACAGTGGTTTCAAATTTTCGATACCTTTTAACCTGCCTCCATCATTAAACGATATGTACTTCAGCGTATCCTTACTTTCAATCAGACTATCGGTGAGTAATCCGGCAGTATTTACTATTTCAAGAAACCGAAAGAAAGATGCCGTGTTTATGCTGTTCTCCTCGTCGATATAATAACCTGCTTTCTCGCGGCTAAAGGTAATTTCGATTCCGAATTCATCCCTGATTTGTTCAAAATCTCTTTCCAGGGTTCTGTCGGACAATTTAAAACCGTGGTCATTCAAATATTCCTTAATCTTTTTGAAAGATGGGAATTGCCCCCTGTTTATTTTTTCAATTTCAAGGGTAAATCGTCGTATGGTTGCGTGGTTTGACATGATAAAGTTACATTGTTTGGATTCTTAACAAGTCATGATAATTCCCTGATTATAAAATAATCTAAAACCGTTTTTTAAAAATAAATATAAAAATCATTAATACGACAATTACCAAAAGAAGTATTATTAATGCATTATTATTTTCATTCTCTAAAACAGGTAATTTTGCAGCGGTATTTCCAAACCATCCAGATAAAGCGATTTCGCTTTCAAGTTGATTTTCTTTACTATCGGGGAGTTGGATGAAAAAATCAATCCCGGTTATTTGCTCGATTGAATCAACAGTAGAAACGAATCTGTCGAGTGAATTCGAAGATGCCGCGTTAGGTAAAATAAAGGCTATCATCTGATTTTGCTCTTCTGCAAATAATATCTTGTAGAAATAAGCCGGGACACGTACGTTATTTTGTCCAATTCTTAGGTCTGTTTTTGAGAAGATGGGGCCTGTTACAATATCTAACTTTTCTTTAGTATTTGCCCATTCTCTTACTTTTCCTTCCAGACTTTTCCATATTCCACGATTAAAGGCAGGATTTTGCGGTGAAATATTTGACATGTAAAAACTTTCGTACATGGCAATTGAATCAAAAGACATATCGGCTGCCGGGCATAAATGACCACGGTCGAAACCTGACTTGGTGTAGTCGGATGAAGTAGCAGATTTTGTTGTTACAAGGGGGTCGCTATGAAACCTGTTTGACCTTTTGATATTTCCATTTAACATTTGAGATGAAAGCTCATAATAAACCCAGTTGGCTTGTTCTGTGATTTCGTTGTATGATAAAATGTAATAGTGGTGGTTTATTTGTTCGCCTTGAGATTTTGGGATGTAGAGGGGATTTTTTGAGCCAAAAGATATAAATGAAACAAATAAAACAGTAATAGTTATGAAGAATTTCATAATGATTTCCTATTTAGTTTCTATGTAATACTTTGCCTCCAGGTTATTTGGATCCAGCGTTAAAACTTCTCTTGAATATTGAATAACTTCTTCCTCAAAACCATTTTTTGAAAATAATTCAATGGCACTCAAATATTGATTTATTGCCAAATCCTTTTGGTTTAATTGTATGTATGTCTCAGCCAAATGTAGCATTGCTCTTGCATGAGAAGGACCCAGATCTAATACTTTTAAATAACATTGTTCTGCTTTTTTAAAGGAATTAGAAAGAAGATAACAGTTTCCAAGTGTTAAATACGCAGTGTAGTTTGTTGAATCTTTTTTAATCCATTCTTCAGCGTAGTATATTCCCTTATTAATATCTCCAGTCGCAGTAAAGGATTCAGAAAGAACCAAATAATATGTAAAATCATTTTCAACTTGATCTAAAATAATACCTTCAATCTTAACAAGTTCTTCCCATTGATGATTGTTATACAGTTTTGCAATTTGATTAAAAGTGTCGTCAACATTATTCTTTACAGAATTATCTTTATTTGCACATGAAGTTATAAAGAGAAGGAAACTGATAATGTATGTGAAATTTTTCATAATTGAGATAAGCTATATTAGTTAATCCTTTTTCGAATTATTTTTCTGTTTAATCAAAATATAAGATGTCTCTGGTCTCCATTGAGATAGGCATATTATTTTCAAAACGAAATGTCTTCTGTAAGGTTTTTTAGCGTATTTTCAATTAGTTTTGTAATTGTTAACTTATAGTCTTTTGTGGCCTGTTTTAATATTCTGTTGGCTATTATAGCACAAATTGTTATTGAATTATGTCCTAACAAACGCGAAAGCCCATTTATTGCAGAACTTTCCATTTCAAAGTTGGTTATACAGCGACCATTGTACCTAAAAGATTCTATTCTATCATTTAAATATGTATCTGCTAACGGTATTCGCAATACTCTACCTTGTGGCCCATAAAATCCCGGAGCAGAAATAGTTATACCTTTTATTGTAAAATCAGAAAATAAATTAATAAGACTTTCTGTTGAATACGTAAAATACGGTTTGGCTAAATTAGGATTCCAGTTTGTATGCTGAAGAAATGCTTTTTCCATGTTTAATTCGCTAACGATATCCCTCCCCTTATAAAAGTTTAATAAGCCATCGAATCCTATGCTTATTTCGGTTAGCAAAAAACTATCAACAGGTATATCTGCCTGCATAGCTCCAGATGTTCCAAGTCTTACTAATGTTAGTTTTTTATGGGCACTTTTAACCATTCTACTTTTAAAATCGATATTTGCTAAAGCATCTAATTCATTAACTACTATATCAATGTTATCAGTTCCAATTCCTGTGGACAAAACTGTTAATCTCTTATGGTTAAAAACACCCGTTGATGCAACAAACTCTCTGTTTGAAATAGTAAACTCCTTTTTTGTAAAGAAGGAAGAAACAGTTTCCACCCTCCCCGGATCACCAACTAAAATAATAGTATCAGCAATTTGCTCAGGTAATAAATGCAAATGGAAAATACTCCCATCTTTATTTATGATTAATTCGGATGCTTCAATAATTCTCATGATGTTTTTATTTCTACTTTGACAGATTAAAAAACAATAACAGCATCAACAATTCCAACACACCCACCTGGATTTTTGAAGCCACAACTTGGTCATTTGGAACTTTTAGCATAAGGATAGTCACAATGTATATTTTTTCCCATTATTAATTCTCTTAATTTTCCCTACTGTGTTCAAAAAAGAATTTCGGGTTGCCTTTCAAATTGATTTTTATATAGCAGTAATTTTCATTTGGAATTGAGTGTTTGATCTCTTCATATCTTGCCAAAAATTTTATTTATATGGATTACTGTATAATTAAAAAAACGCCGAAATGCGGTAAATATAAAATCATCTCCGTCATTTCAGCAGGTTTAATATTTTATAATTTTTTTTAACTACGTTTTATCATTCGAACAACTTCTCCGATCCATAAAACCAAAGACGTTGAACCAACAATTATTAACCATTCCGAAACACTTAGAGGAACAGTTCTAAAAACATCTCCTCCGAAAGTTACAATCAAAAACTGCCCAACAAAAATTACAGTTGCCACAATTTCAAATCCGACACTTTTTGAAAGACCTTTTAGAGCTGATTTTCCACTGAAAAATGCTTTTGCATTAAACATATTCCAGAATTGCAGCATCACAAAGAAGGTGAAAAATACAGTCAGTTCTTTTGTGCTGAGACCGGATTCGTTTGTACCAAAATAATCACTAACCGTAAAATAATAAAGTAAGCCCAAGAGAAGAACTACAAATAAAATTCCAACACCAAAAATTGCTTTAGCCATCTCTTTGGTTACAATAAAGGAATTTCTATCCCTGGGTTTATCTTTCATAACTTTGGGGTCAGGAGGTAATGATGCAAGAGCACCTGCTGCAAAAGTATCCATAATCAGGTTTATCCAAAGTAACTGAGTTACAGTTAAAGGTAGTTTTCCCCAAAAAATAGCTCCGAAAAAATCAATTATTAAAGCAGCTACATTGATTGTTAACTGGAAAATTATAAATCGCTGAATGTTTTTGTAAATTGTTCGACCCCATAAAACGGCATTGGTTATGCTATTAAAAGAATCATCCATTAGTGTAATATCGCTGGCTTCTTTGGCTACAGATGTTCCGGATCCCATAGAAAGACCAACATGGGCATGATTTAATGCAGGAGCATCATTAGTTCCATCACCGGTAACTGCAACAACCGATCCTGATTGTTGCAATAGTTGAACTAATCTTTGTTTATCGGTAGGACGCGCTCTGCACATTATTTTTAGATTCTGAATCATTCCCAATGCATCTTCGTCTGATAAATTAGCAAATTCCTGCCCTGTAATTATCGAATTAGAATTATCCCCATTTGAAAATATACCTATTTGTTTTCCTATCTCTTTGGCAGTTCCAGGTGTGTCACCTGTGATAATCTTTACATCAATTCCTGCATTTAAACATTCTCTAACTGCATCAGGGACATCAAGTCTAACAGGATCTGAAATTGCAGCGATACCAACGAAGGACAGTTTAGTATTTACCAATTTACCATTTTCAAATCGATCTTTTGTATCTTCAACTATTTCGTACGCAAAACCAAGTGTTCGCATCGCCTGATTTTGATATCCGGTTAATAAACTATGAATCTGTTGTGATGATTCCGCAACAGATTTGAATTCTGAATGAAAATGTACGTTATCACATTCCGAAAAAACTATCTCCGGTGCACCCTTAACATATAAAATTCGTTTATTTATTTCCGGTGAATCAATTAACGTTGCCATGTATTTCCGTTCCGTTGAAAAAGTTAGTTGTTCTATTACCGTTGCATTTTCCCTTAATTGAAGATAATTAATATTTTTGGTGTGAAGCCATAATAATAATGCTGCTTCTGTAGGATTGCCCAATGATTGAATTTTCTGTGGATCTGAAAAATCTAAATGTGCGGTTGAATTAACTGCTATGCCTTCCATAATAATATTTCCAACAAGATCATTTGTTAGAGGATTTCCATTCAAACCAAAAAAGTCGGTGTTATGTACTTTCATTTGATTTTGAGTCAATGTCCCTGTTTTGTCAGTACATATAACTGTAGTAGCCCCCATGGTTTCACAGGCATGCATTTTTCTAACCAGATTATTTGATTTCAACATTTTCCTCATACTCAGGGCTAAACTTAAGGTTACGCTCATTGGCAAGCCTTCCGGCACAGCCACAACAATAAGAGTTACAGCAATCATAAAATATTGAAGTATATGCCCTGCAGTTTCAATTGTTATCCATGATTCTTTGGCAAGTGGATTAACTCCAAATGGAATTCCAGCAGCAGCAAAAATTACAAAGGTTAATATCCCTATTCCAATCCATTTAAGCCAACCACCTTCTTCAACACTTTTAGGAACCTCTTTTTCTTTTCCAGCTAATTCAAAACCATCGTAGATAATTGGTAACCAAACCTTTATGAGTGCAATAAGTGCGGCAATTATTACACCACTAACCAAACCAAATTGTGCAATTGTATAAGGTACATCTCCCAATAACGCATCTTTTAAAAATCTTGCTATAAAAGTAAAAGCTGCCAACCCTAAACCGATAACCCCAATCAACTTAGCCAATTTATCCAATTGCTGATTTAATGGTGTCTCTTCTCCACTCATTTCTGTTGATTTTTCAGCAACTCTGCCAAATTCAGTTGCATCCCCAACTTTATTGACTTCAAGAATACAGTGTCCATCGAGTACTTTTGTACCTCGCATTACACAATTTGAAGGATAGGTTGAATCTTTGCTAAAATAATTTGGATTCGTTGTTTTTTCGATGCTTGGTTCTCCTGTTAAACATGATTCATCCATTTGGAGCGAAACAGCCTCAAGGAGCTCACCATCAGCAGGAACTTCTTCTCCGCTGTTTAAAACAACTATATCACCAACCACAACATCTTTTTTGGTTATTTCACAGATATACCCATTGCGAATTACCTTAATTGGCTCATCATCATTTACTTTGTTAAGAATCTCAAATTTTTTGTTTGCATCCATTTCAAACCAAAAAGCAACACCGGTTGCCAGAAAAATAGCACAAAAAATCCCAATTGTCTCAGCATAATGTTTTTCCCCTTTTGTAATATGATTTACAACTGCAACAGTTAATGAAAGAACTGCAGCAATCAATAATATTCTTATAATTGGATCTTCAAATTTTTCCAAAAATAGTTTCCATAACGATTCTCTTTCTGGCGGAGTTAATACATTAGTTCCATGCAGTTTGCGACTTTCAATAACTTGATTGTCTGTTAAACCGGTGTGATGCTTTTTGTGTTCCATATTATTTTAATAAATTAGCAAGTGATTGAGGTAATTGTTTTGCTTTCTTTTTCAAATTTTTTAATAACGCAACTTCAATATTATCCAACTTTCCATCTCCTTCGATTTTTGCAAGTAACCATTTAGTTTCATCTTCATCAACTTCGCCCGGGGATATTTCATCTTCCAAAAGAAAATCTGTAATCGCTTCAACAAAAAGGATTTGCCAGCTTTCGTGGTTGTTTTTACCAGATACAGCATCGTTTAATTCAAAAAGAAACTCAGCTTCTTCTTTGTCAATAATACCATCAGCATAAAGTACTTCTCTTAGCTGATTTACTTCCTGTTCATCAATAACGCCATCGGCGAGTATTGATTTTTTTAGATTTTTTAAATTGCTCATAATTTTTGTCTGTTAGTTAATTTTATTTACTATTTGTTTTTCTACGAATAACTTACTTAAATACTTAATAAACTCAGTTTTTGCGGGAGAATCATTTATGCAAAGGGTTTCATTTTCATTTTTCTTAAACTTGAAAACAATCATAAAGGGAGTAATTACAATTTCATCTATCAAATCTGGAGTGCCAAGGCATGAATAAATTCGGCTATTCTTTACAAGAAAATAAAATTTGGCTTCAAGAAATAACATAAAAAAGACAACTAAAAAGATAATTTCCGAAAAGGATAGTAACAATGCCATTCCAATTTCTTTTTCAAACCACTTTTGAATTAACAATATCATGCATAAGATGCAAAACAATGAAATATATATAAGTTTTGGTAAGCGGGAATAGAGTTCACGTTTACGAAAACGATCTAAAAATTTGATAAATTTTTGTTTAGTTTCCATACATCGATATCTCGAGATTAGGCTATATTTTTACTGAATAAGTTCTATAATTCCCAATTTCTGAATATTCATCGCAAAATTCAAATTTGCTTCACCAACACCTGAAGTTGTAATACCGATAACTTCTCCTTTCATATTAAATAGAGGTCCTCCACTACTTCCATGTGTAATTTCAGTTGTTGTTTGTATCATTGTTTCGTTATCCCGATATGAAGAGACTATTCCCCTGGATAAAGTGTGTTCCAATCCTTTTGGATTCCCAATAGCATAAACATCTTCTCCAACCCCCGTTCTTTCATTTGCAATTATTAAAAATGGGAAATCGTAATGTTCATTTTCAACCTCAAAAACAATAAAATCTAGTTCTTTATTTGAACTCAGAATTCTTCCAACACGATATTGATGATTATCAATAGTCTTAATAATAGCTTCATCACTATTTCCACCTTCAAAAACATGGTAGTTACTTACACCTATACCGGAGGCCGAAATAAAAAAACCTGTCCCCTGGGCATACATATCCTCTGATTGAGGAACGGCAATCAAAAAAACAGCATTTTTATTTTTTTCATACATTTCAGAGAGGCTGTTGCCTGCCATTGATTCTAAAGATTTACCGGAAATTCTTTCCGATTCCTGAATATCATTATTATTTATTTCGATTTGGGATTGATCTGATGATTCAGCCACTTCCTGATTGCCATC
This sequence comes from uncultured Prolixibacteraceae bacterium, assembly GCA_963849775.1. Taxonomy (GTDB): domain Bacteria; phylum Bacteroidota; class Bacteroidia; order Bacteroidales; family Prolixibacteraceae; genus Draconibacterium. The sequence continues at coordinate 42,616 of CAWKIX010000005.1, forward strand.
CGAACCACCGGCAAAATCGTTGATACAATTACCTTCCTCATCATAAACATAAGCCATTATTGTGCCATCAGTAATAGTTTTGACAGGGTCATAATTTTCATCGTAAAGGGTTACGTAATTATTCTGCAATCCTTGCAATCCCTGCATATATTTATTGTTTGTTTTGTTCACCCCAATTAACCTAACAATTGTTCCATCTTCCAATTCAATGGTTTGTGAATTCTTTATGCTTTTTACAAGAAATTGAGTCGGTCTTGAACACGAAGCAATTGCAAATACCACAAATATTATTAGAAAATATTTCATTATTATAAATCAAAATTCAAGATTCCTTCTAAAAATCCGATAACTCCGTAAACTATAATCACTAAGCCAATAATTAAGCATGTTAGAGAAATAAATTTTTTAATTGGCTTGCTTTTAGTCCCTTTTTGCAATATAGTTGGCAGAACAAACCATATAAAAAGTCCAATAATTATTTTTATCAATGTACCTATCATACTATTCTCTAAAAAGGGCATTACTTATTTTAAAGCAATGCCCTTTAATTTACAATTGGTTTAATTTACCTCACCATTACGATACAACTCATTTACTTTCTGTTGTATTGCATCGTACTCACTTCCCAATGCTTGTTTTCTTTCTAATCCGTTTCCGAAATCACCTCTGATAACTCTCCATGCCTTTTCTTCAAGAGTACCTTGCGGAATGGTTGGCGCAGGTGTTGTACTTGCAGCAGTTTTTGAAGTAGCAGATTGACTACTTTGTGCAGGTGTTGTTACGGGCTTTTCACTTGCTGATTGTGCTGGTTTTGCATGTACGGCAGACGCAGTAGCCGGTTGCTCAACTACAGCCGCTTCTTCAGTTGCAGGAGTCACTGCCTCGTCCGTTACAGGAGATTTTGTTTCGGCGGAGGTTTTTTCCTGCTCTACAGTTTGGCGTGCTTCGTCCACTTGTGCTTGTGCTTCGGCAACCGCTTGTTTTTCCTCATCGGTTTTTGCATTGGATTTTGCTTCATCAACCGCTTTTTGCGCCTCCTCTATATTTGTCTGTGCCTCTTCAAGATTTACATTTGAATTTTGAATATCAGCAGTAGCTTCGTTGGCTTTTGTTAATGCCTGTTCAACTTTTTCAGTCACTAATTCGTTAGTACTGTTAGAAGACCATTTTGTAACCCCAAAAACAACAGCCACAATCACTACTATCGAAAGCAATAACCATAGCCACCATTTTTTGTTTTTCTTTGCTTCCGGTGTAACTACCTTCTTTTTTAGATTGACCTTTCTTTTTAATTCAACCATAATAATAATTATTCAGTGATTAATTTAAAACCAGGTATTTGAGAAAATGCCTGTCCTAAGGACATAACCCTTCTTTCATTAATAGCTTTTTTAACACCTTCTTTGTTTTCAATTTTACATATCAGATAAACATGACCGCTTTCTTCTGAATCAACAAGTACTTCAAGGTTATCACCAGTATCAGTGGTAATTTCAACCCGACCAGAGTCCTGACTAAAAGTAACAGGTGCATTTTCAATTGCTTTGTCATAATTAAGAACTACGACATACAATTCACTTAGAGTTTCAATACTTTTAATTTTTACTACTTCATTTTCTTCTCCACCTGGTTTTGGAGTTTTATTATCACCCATATGTTGAATAAAAGGATACTTATCAAGATGTCCTAGATCTTCAATATTCTGATTGTATTCATCAGAAAAAACACCTCCGATTTTTCCATCCTGAGTTTTCCAAAACAAACATAAATCTAAATCAGTGTCAGACGACCAAATCATTTCAATTTGTAATCTTTCATTGAACGTAAATGGTGCTGATTCACCCTTTCTTTTTAAAGAAACTTTCGGTTTTAATTTAATTTCTTCCATAATATAAAAATTTAATAGTTAAACAATAAATCTATTTAGAACATATCATATTGAATCCGGGTATTAAATTGCATGCTTCTTCCAGCGAAATACATTTGCTTTCATTGATTATATTTATCCTTCCTTTTTCATTCTTTATTCGACAGATTAAATAAATAACTCCTGTCTTAGAGCTATTTACAGGAATTTCAATACTACATTCCAAGTTATATTGAATTTTTAACTGACAATGATAATTTGTAAAATCAACTGGAAAATTTTCTTGTGTCGAATCGATATCAACGATCAGGATAAATATATCAGAAATTGAAGTGTCAATTTTTCTAAACTTTATTTCTTCCAAATTAAATGCTTTGTATTCCTCATAATTCATCAAAAGATTAGAACTATATTGAATATATGGAAACTCATGTAATGAGCCAATTGTGTTTGTATCCAAATAAAAATAATTAGGGAAAACACCACCTTCTTTATCATCGATTGTTTTATAAAACAACATTAAATCCAAATCAATATCTTGTTCCCAAAGCAGCAAAATCCGACCTTGCTCAATGGATGTGGTAGAAAATGACATTCCTTGTCTATCCAATATTATCTTTTGATTTAATTCTTTATTCATCAATTTTTTGTTATTTTTTTCATTCCTAAAAAATCATTGTCATCCTCAATTTCCTTGGGCTTTTTCATAATAAAATCGTTTTTATCTTCTTTTATATTTCTTGTTGATTTAGAAGTTTTTGTTCCCAGAAAGTCATCTTCATCATTATTTTTCCCGGGCTTTTTTAAAAAATTGTCTTTATCTTCTTTTTTATTAGTAGTTGATTTAGTAGTTTGTGTCCCTAGAAAATCATTGTCTTCATTATTTGATTTAGTAGTTTCCTTTGGTGACTTCTTATTTCCAAAGAAATCATCATCTTCCTTTGTGCTAGTTTCTACTTGCTTTTGATGCGTTGGTTTTGAACTTCCCCCGTCTTCAAACTCCAAAATAAACTTTACATTTTTGATACGCTTTTTAATATCTGCATCCTCAGGTTGCATTTTTTGAGCAGATTCCAACGCTTCGAGTGCCGCTTTCAATTTGCCTTTTGTCTCTGCAACAGTTGCCTGCATCAGCAAATCCTTAAAAACATCTTCGAGCTCTTTGATTTGCGCTTTACATTGGTTGATTTTGATTTGCAAATCCTTTTTTTGCGGACACAAATTCAGCGCTAATTGATATTGCACCTCTGCCTCTACCCATCTTTTATATTGAAATAATTCATCGGCTTTCGCTATTACTTTCTCGCACTTTTCCTGATTTTCTTTTTGCTGTCTAACAGTTTCGGCAATTTTTTCTAATTGCTGCATACAATAACTTTCGGCGGGTTTTATTTTTAATGCCTGATTATAAACATTTGCTGCCTCTTCGTAATTTGTAGCATTAGAATATTTGTCGGCTGATTTCACCAAATCGTTGAATTGCTTTTCCTGCAGTTTAAAAATTTGGTCAATCTCGGATAAAAGCATGTTTGCATCTGCATTAGTTTTATCGATGGATAAAATCTCATTGATTTTGCTTTTTGCTTTTAGGAAATCCTTTTGTTGAACAAGCCCTTTTGCATCTAATGCAAGTTGCGTAATTTTTAGTTTCTGTTTTTCTTTGTCTTTGATTAGCCGCTTTATTTCAATTATTTTTGCAATAATTTCAGCATTGTCAAAAACAATTTTCGCTGCTTCGTATTCTTCCAATGCATTTTCAAAATCGCCGCTTTTAAGCAAATTGTCGGCATTGCTCAAATACTTTTTGTACAATTCGTTTTTATCATTCAGTTTTTTGATTTTATCTTTCAAATCATCAAAAAATAGTTTGTATTCCTTATTGGTTTTATCCAAAGCAATAGCATCTTCCACATTTACGCGGGCATCTTCCAATTTTCCTTCTTTTTCCAACTCCACTGCTCGCTCAAAAAATTTCTTCGCTTCCTTGCGGTTTTCTTCTTCTTTATGTTCGGCGGCGGCATTTTTGGCTGCTGCTTCCTGCTCTTTTCGCTGACGGTCTTCGAGGGCACGTTGTTCGGCTTGTTTTAGTTCTTCAGCTTTAGCCCGTTCTTTTATTCTTGATTCCTCACTCGCATAACGCGTTACATCGATTTTTGGATAAAGCGCCAAAATATCCTTAATATCTTTATTGGCATAGAAATACAGTCTGTCCTTATCTATCATTTGCTCGAAACTGCCTTTTACACGCTCACTCTGAAAGCAGTTACCTAAAAGGAATACGGCAGTCACATCTCCCCTTATATTATCGATTCTGAACGCCTCAAAAATATCTTTCAAATCCTGTGTGTATTGTCCTGTGTCGCTGTCCAAATCAACTTTTCGCACCATCACATCTTTTTTCATGTTGGGTGCTTTCGCAAAACTGACTGAGGGGATACGTAGGGGCATATTTCTTGTTTGCACATCCAACCTTTTCAGCCATTCATCGGTATACATTTCCAATCGTTCACATTCATCTTCTTTTTCATCTTCTGTTGAAAGTACCCCTGTGGCTTTATTAACTTCATTCACTACAAACCTTGACAAAGCCCTTTTTCTGGGGTCTATACCCTTGCCTCGCCATGAGTTTGGTTTACCATCCATCAAATAATAGTTATCTGTAAGAGACAATTTCATTAAATGCAAAGTCGAGTTAGTGGCTTCCAGAAAGATAGCTACACTTCCATTTCCTGACTTTAATACCTTTTGATTCAAACAATGATAGCATGTCAATTCGGCAAGAGGAATAGTGTAGGAATCAATATGGAAACCCTGTTTTTTTAAATATTCAACTGTTTTTTGTTTTGCGTTATCGCCAATAGATGCGGAGAAAGTAATCAAAGTCGGAATTTTATGTGCATTATCAAGCGTTTTTTGTTGATATGCTTTTCTGATTATTTCAAGCAATCCTGATTCTTTTATCAAGTCAATAATTGGGTGTTCAATTCCTCGTAAGGTAAATGTTTCGATCTCTTTTTCAATTTTCTCAAAGAATTTACCATAATAGTTTACTTCCAAATTATTACAATGTGATTTGTTGTCTTTCCCTAATGAAATACTGTTTTGGTGTGGATTGTTGAAAAAATACAGCCATAATAAATCCTCTTTCCCATTCTTTATCTGATACATAGTACCATTGTCAGCACACACGGTGCCGACAATGAACTCTACATCAATATGCAATACCAGATAACTCATTGTGTTTGTCAGGATTTAAATATTTCAGGAATAAGAATTTGTTCCAAATAACACAAACCTTCAGCAATTAAAATTGGAAAACGGTACTCAAAACGGTTGGTTTGCTGCTTTGTATTACGGGCTTTTTTGTACTCCGGATCATTTTCAATAAAAGCAGACAAACGGCTCGTAAGTTCTTTGCTGCGATTTTCAAGTACGGCAATGTCTCTTACCAAACCGGCTTTATGACCAACAAAATCAATGAAAATCCGTAAGAATGTTTCAAAATTTTCCAATCTTTCAGGGAACTCAAATTGCCCTATTTTTTCAAAATATTCATCGGAAACTACTTCGTTCTCATCAAATTCAATGAATTGCCCACTGCGCAGGTACCGAATATTTTTTTCAGCAAAAATATCTGAAGTAAAGCGTACATTTCGGTCGTAAGTCAGTTCAGTATCTACAGCCAAACCTTTGGAAACCTCTGATTTATTGTCCTTAGAAATATCATTCCGATAAACCAACCTGATTGCTTCTGCACCATCGCCAAAGCCTTTTCGGAAACATTCCTCGTAATAGGCATTAGTACTGCTGCTACCCGGTATGGTTTGTAACCAATGGAACAAACGTCCTCCTTTTCCAAAAGGCATCAAGTGCACTTCTCTTACGGCAGAAAGATTGTTTTCTTTAATGGTTTTAGCAGAAAGTTTTCCAGCATAAAAAACAAGTAATCCGGTAACATAAGCAGGAATAGCGTAAGCAAAAGAGGCTTCACGTGCGATAAAACTATAAAAAGTTGAAAAATCATCATCAGTAAGTTGGTCAAAGACACTATTAAGGTAAAAAGGTGCTTTATGTCCTTCAGATTGGATTTCATGGATGTTTTCCACCTTTATTCTTTTTTGACCTTGGTGATAATTAAAAATGGCTTTTCTAAATCTTGTTGACTTAATAACAGCATCAAAGAACACTCCGGCAGCCATTCTGACCGAACTTTGTTTATATAACCTTGGGGCATTATCTGCATTTATATCTTTAGCTAATAATAAAATATCACTCGTGCTGCCACCTACATCAATACCTAAAAACAGATTATTATTTAGTCCTATATCCCGACTAAGTGCATATTTGCAAACTGATTCTGCTTCGGTTTGCTCTAAAATAGAAGTCGGACGTAAACGCACACCTGTACTACTTTCGAGTATAGGTGTAATTGCAGGTAATTGACCATTATAAATTGCAGTGTATTGATTGAGGTCTGTTGAAGACATTGAACCGGGAAACGACCAGCGTAACTCTGTCGGTAAACATTTTTGAGCGTACAAATCGGCACAAATGGATAACCATAAGGCTTTCAAATATGCTGTTTTTTTTGCTAGCCCTGCAATATCCGATAACCATTTCATATTGTAATTCAGGATACCTGCCTGTGTAGTTATCTTTTCTCTATCCATTTCTTTGACAAGGATATTTTTCTCATTAACAGCTACACCTCCTGCAATTTCTTTATCCTTGTGAGCACCAATATATCTTATATCGTGTTCGTGCAACCATGATTTGATTTGTCCGTTTATTGTAGATTCGTTAGAGAAAAACAATAGTTCATCTCTTTCCGCTGTAGCACCACTCTCTGCATCAATACCAACTAAAGCCAAACGGCGATTTTTGAACTCAATAGGTTGGGCACCATTATTAGCACCTGACTTTAAGGTATAGTGTACACAAGAGTTATTACTGCCAAAGTCAATCCCTACAATAGCTTCTTTGGTAATATTTTCTGTGGTAAAATCGGCAATTTTTTTGTCGCCCATTGTTTCATCACCTGGATTTTTCACAACCAGATAACCGGCAAGTTGCGATTTCCCAGCATTTTCAATGCGAATTTCCAAGCCTGCAATCGGACGGTTAGACTTTAAAACTTCGTATTTGTGCATTTCCTGTGGTACCTGACCTGCAGGATATGTAACCAACTGTGTAATATCTAACTTTCCATCCTGCAAATCGCCATCAAGGCTATTGGAATAAACTACTGATTTAATTATTTTATCGCCGTGTGCTCTTTCCACGGTAATGATTTTCTGTTCCTGTCCTCTTTTAAAGAAAGGAACAAACTTAATACCCTGTACATTAAGCGGATACTCAGAATACAAGTAATAGGCGTCCCAATTATCCGAAATAAAATCGGGCCACATGATAACCTTGTTGTTAATGGTTGTCCATTCAATTTCGTATTCTTTTGAATTTAATTTATATGGTTGACCATCAATTGCAACAGTTAAATCTACTATCAAATTACCTTGTTCACTGATTTTACCGACAATGTCGAATTTCGGGTCATGATGAGAAACCAAGTTGCCTAATTGTTGAGTGAACATTTGAATACCCTCCATACTCAACGGTAAGGCAAAATATTTTGTAGGATTTTCAGTATCGCGCACATCATTGATTTTCAGATAATAAACAGCAGCTTTCGAAAGTGGGTTTTTTCTGTCGGAAGATTCAAACCAGCCAATAATTTTTTTATCATCTTTCAGAATATTCTGCAAATCGCTAAGTTCTGCTTTAATTAAACTTTCGTCAACAGGTCTGTCGAAAGTAAATTCTCCTGTAGTAAGCTGATATACTTTTTGAACTGAGGCAAGTAATGCTTTATATGGCATCGCAAGATTGGGATATTTTGCTACCGTACCGTTTTTCTGCAAATTGCCTTCTTTCAGTTCAATATCTTTCTGCCATTTCCGCAAGTATGCTTTTAAGCCTGATAAATCTAAACGTTTATTGTTTTGTAAGGAAACATTAATGTTGTCCTCGTAGTTAGCAAAATTTGCATTTATATTTTTGAGGAAAAGATAAAGTTTTTGCGTTTTATCTTTGTCCAAAAATTTCATCGGATCTTCAAATTTGCTGTTTCGAAACCAGGGAATATCGCTCGCATGTTTCAGACTACCGTATTCTATTGCCGGGAAAATAATTGAGAATGGTGAAGTGCCTCCAATAACTTGTCCATTGTAACGTAAAAGTTGTATGTATGGCAGTTCATCTGGATTATGCTGTTTTGCAATTTGATCAGTCCAAATATCTTTATCGTCAAGCAGCATACGTCCAAAAGCTCCTGAAATTTCAAAAAGGTTTTTATCTTTAGGATTCATATATATTGGAGATGAGAATGAAACCCTATCCGGAAACAATGCTAATAGGGCAATTATTCCTTTCCATTCATCTCTCAGAATTCCATAAAAATCAATTAATCCTGATGTGGTAATATTTGCATCTTGTCTTTGCAGATAATCAAACGCAAACCAGAATATTTTTGCTCTTGCCCATGGAGTTGGCACCCCGGAAATTAATGTACTTGAAACCTGATTAATATCTAAATCCCCGGCAATAATTCCCTGAATGAAAGGCTTTATTTGATCATGAACATACCACTTACCTTCCGGGTTGGACTTTGTCCCTTCCGTGCTTTTTATCAATTTTGCTTTTCCCATGATTTTTTAATATTAAAAGTCATACAAATTGCAGAGCGTATCATACGTCCGTTTAATCAATTTCTCATTTTTGTTGGTTATACTCTCAGGTTCAGTTGATCTGATAAAACCTTCATAGAATTTACCCATAATTGTGCCAATAAGGCCTGTACTGAATTTATGCTTTTCAAAATCAGAATTTTTCTGATAAAGAGTATTGTTAAAATCAAATTTCTCAAATTCTCTAATTGTATTGCAACCAAAAATTGCAGGATTTAAAAGAAATTTGTCGCCTCCACCAGTTGAGCGATGCACCTGTCTCAACCAGCCATCTTTTATTTCGCCATTATCATTAACAAAATGATAAAGCGACATATATTTTTTTAAAGCATTTACTTCCTCTTTATCAATATCTTCGTATCCTTCAATTTTTACTTTTTTTAAGCCCCCAATTTGAGCCTGCTCGAAGAAATCATACTTTTCAAGTAAAATCAAATAACTCATTGCTGTGAATAATCCTATTTTTTTTGCAAATTCTTCTTTTTTTTCACTGCCTACAAAATCAGTAAAATCAACTTTACCATTTTCGTTAAAAGTACGATAAAGATATTCTGCCTTCATTTCACGTTTTAATTCTTCTAAGCCAGCAAGTCCAGCAATATCTGTTCCTTGTTCCTGAGCGTTGAAAAAATGCCAGGCAGCAAAAGCCGCTAAAAATTCAATATAATGCGAGTCGTTTTCCTGACTTTCGCCACCTGTAATGGTTTTATCCTTTACTTTACTTGGCTTCCAATCAAGAGACTCTGTTCCCAACATATAAAACTTCTGATAGGTCTTTTTGACCGTTTCATCAGCTTCATAGAACATCATGGCAGCTTGTGAGTTGAGTGCAAACTTATCAGAAGTAGCTATAACTTTTTGTTTTGCTTTGTCATTGTCGCTGGGCAATGGAAAAGAAAAATAACTTGTTAAAAGAGTGGCCCCAAAATAGGCATTACGCTCAATATCAGTAGCATCTGATATTAATGCTGCCGCTTCTTTTATTGCCTTTGGAATAATTGGAATAGAAGAGGCACCTGTCCCACCAAATACTGAACCTAAAATAAACACTCTTGGTTTCCCTGATGAACAAGAAGCAATTAATTCCTGAATAAATCGTTTCAAATCACTTCGGTCATTCGTTCTTACGTCATCAATAATTGAATGATACATTAATAAACTGCCTAGATGTGTCTGCGCCCGATAGCCGTGCTTCAGGTCAAAATCTTTGGCGTTATCTGTGAAAAGTAAGTCAGCAATAGCTGCTTTTTCCGGGTTACTGAATTTGGTGTCACCATAATCAAACAAAGCATTAAAAGTTGACAATTTCGAATAATCAGGACTAAATTGATAGTAATGCAGATTAGCCGAAAAATATGTGTTACTCAAAGCAAACTGCTTTTTATTTACACCTTTGGTTTTAATATACGCTTCTTTAAGATTTTTGAGGCGATTGAAATTTCCATTGTCTTTATCGGTATCCAATGCTAATAAATGAACATCCGTATTGTCGAACATTCCCATGGCACACAAATGGGTAAATGCTTCGATGCATCGCATTCCTGTGCCGCCAATTCCAATTACAAATACTTGAGCCATAAATTAATGATTTATTTTTTAGATTTACCTAATATGCTACCCCATTTAGAACGGCGCATAATTAACATTGTTAATATACCAACTACCACATATACACCTAAAACCGCCAGGGTCGCTAAAATGTTGGCGTTGGAAAATTTTGCCTGTAATGGCGCTTTTGTAATGTTTGTGCTCACATACAGAGCGTTGTAGAGGAAGAAAGCAATTGTTGCGACTAACCCAATTATTATGTACCAAATTCTTCTTGTAACGTGGTCTGTCGGATTCTTTCCACCTTGCCAATTAATAATATTGGCAATAATAAATGCCAATACTAATGCTATAATTGCTATAATTATCCCATACATATATGTTTGGCTAATTAGCGCATCGAGCTGTTTAATGTTTTCAATTTTATTCATTTTAGTATCTTTTTTGGTTATTTAAATTCAGCAGTTTTTATGAAGATAGTATAGATAATACCATCGTTTTGTTTTGTCGGATTTACATCGGGATTATCCAAAGTTAGTTTGACACTTTTAAACACACTTTCATTGACACCATCCCGCAACATTGCATCCCATGTAAACAATTCAGTCATAGTAGGTTTTAGCTGGACATTTTTAACTATAATATCAATTCGCAATAAGTTTTCATATTCATTCTTTTTGAACAAGTAATCTTCAATTTTATCATTTAAATGTATAGAGATGGAACCATCTTTTTTAAATAAATCTTTATCAATCAATATTCCATCTTTAATTTCACTTATTAGTGCAGTATTTAGAGCAGAATCAAGATAAACTTCAGAAATATTATATGCCTTTAAATCAATATCTTCAATAATATAATTTTCCATCTCCTTTGAAAGAGTTATGTTTTCTATCAAGGGGTAGCCATTTGGTATGATGTTACCTTCATCGTCTTTCCCATATATAACGTATTCGTAAATAACTCCCCATGAATCAATAATTTCACAAAAATCATAATTTGACGTTGTATCGAGTTTGAAATCTAAGTTTGAATTTATCACTGGCTCTTTGTTAAGATTTAAGTCTGAGTTTGTTAATTTAAAGTCCTTCAATTCATATTGATCAAGATTTATGTCCTTAGAAATTTCCTGATAAATATTATTCTCCATTTTGTCGTCAGTAAAAAATATATAGAATCTTTTTTTGTTAAAAGGTTTCCCTCTATATACTTCAGAATATTCTTCAATAATAAAGTGAATCGAGAATCCTCTATTTACCCATCGTTTAAAGGGCTCAAACATATATGGAAAATCCAATCTTTCTCCAATTTCATTTGTCCAATATTCGCCATCTGTAATTAAAATTGCCTGATTATTGCCATGTGTAATATCCTCGGCAGCTTGTCTTATATTAGCTGCGCTAACTTCGTCGAGCAAATTAAGTTCTTTATTAATGAGATCCCCATCAGAAGTAATTGTGTCAATACTTGATCCTTTTATTGCAATGAGTAGAGGTTGGATACCAGTTGTTAATCTAGCTCTTATAGATTGAAAAAAAACTGAATTGTCAACCGCATCTTTCATACATTTTGAATAATCAATGTAAAGGTGAACTTCTTTATTAAGTTCAATTTTAGGCTTAACAGTTGAAGTAAATATCTTATCCAGTTTGTCTTTTTCAACCTCAAACCGAGTTGTTTTATCACAATTAGTTAATAATAAAACCAACATAGTAGCAATTATTAGTTTAGATCCAAAAATTGAGATTTTTTTATTCATTTTTTTAATTTGTTATAGTTTCAACTGCTCCTTCAATAAATCCTGAGGCCTGATCGATAATTTCTTTAATGTTACTTTTCATTTTCAATGTTGAATAAGCCCCCTTTAATTTATAAATTTCCCTTTTTTCATCTTCAGAAAGGTCATCTTTGAACTTTTCATAAAGTTCTACTGTAAATTTGTTGTATTGTTCATCTGATATTTTCCAATCTGACTTTTCATATTCTGAGCAATTTTCCTTTGTCTCGATTATAAATGATTTGAAATCCTTTATATACTTTTCTTTGGAATAAAAAATACCGCACCCAATTTGTATTACAACCAGATAGATAAAAGCTAAGATTAATTTGTTCTTTTGGGGTTTCATATTTTTAAGAATTATGAATATGCGAAAAAATAAGCGACGTTTTAAGAAATATAAAAATCGTATTTATACTCAGAATAGAACTTATGGGAATGTGAGTTAATGGTTCCATAATTTTTGGTTTTTTAGTTGTTTGTAAAAATAAAATAAAATAAATCATTCTGTTATTAGAATAATTCTAAATTAAGTTAAGGTGTTTTTTAGGTTTTTAAACGATTAAACAAAAAATAATCTTAAAAGGCATGCAGTTTAGCAGCATATTTAAATAGAAATAGCCAGATTCGAAATCTTTAAATCATTAATTTATTTAAATCAGCCTAATAATTTGATGCTTCATAAAAGCAGAAATTTATAAACTAAAGTGCACCTTTAATGCAAATAATTAACTGAAAAAGAAATCCAATATCCTTATTTTATGATTTCTATTGAACATTAACTAAAGGAATACATACTGATTATTTTAGAAACTCATCAGGATTTAGATAAAACATTTTTTTCCATCCCTGTGGTTCTGTTTTAGAATTTTTATTGAAATAAGGTATAATTACAAGACTTTGAAGCTTTTATAGTTTTTGCATTTTAATTCTATTCAATCTTATTTTCTGTATTACAAATACAAAAAACAAAAATAGAGTAACCAAAGGCCAAATTATGCAAAAGAGAAGAGCGTTAATATCGTAATAAGATAGATTTAAAATATTAGCCAGATTAATAATAAAGTCAGTGCAATAAGCATATACAAATGATCCAATCTTTATTAAATACTCCATTCCTATTTTTTTAATAAATTTATTTTTTGTTGTATTTGAATCGACTTAATAAGAAGGAAGAACATTAATAAGGGCCACAGAACAACCAGAAAAATTATATTAGCAAGCCCATAATTGCCTGTTGCAAATAAAAGTTTAATCATCCCAAAATAAATCGGATCCACGAATTTAAAGAAAGGCTTCATTAATTTAACATGATTTTCTTTGCAATAGGTTGTATTATTATGGCAATTCCAGGAACATCTATCTTTTGTTTGAATAGCAGTGTTTATTGCTACTATCCCTGATTTTGTATAAGGTTTCTCCCTTATTCCAGTACGGGATAATTCATTAACACTAATCATAATCAGAAAAGGACTAATAAAAATAAAAACGTTCCGCAAAACCTTTTTCATATCTAAAATGAGTTAAAATGCTTCCTCTGAATTACTTGGAGTTGTGCTGAAATTTCCTTTTTGCTGCAAAATGAGTTCATATTCCAGAATATTATTATTTAACGATTGCGGGCTATCTTTATCAATTTGTTCCTCTGCTACAAATCCACCTTTAAGAGTTCCACAATCGGTTTCTTTCATTATTTTATCGGGATTCCAACCTTTTCCATAATAGAAAAACGGCTGGTAAACGCCATTGGGTAATTCAAATGTAAAATTGCTTCCTGCCTTAATATATGCGTGTCTGTACACTTTATTGTTTCTTTTTATTGTTACCAGGACATCAGAATTATGGGGAGTTTTAACCTTGATTTGAGAACAACCAGATTCTGAACATGAATTATTGCTGCCAAAACAATAGGCATAAGGGGTTGCACCTGTGCTGAGAGAGTTCGAGATGTACTTATCGCGGATTGCCTGGTTAAACTTTTCCTGCTCTTTTTTTTCTTTCTGTTCAATCTGAAATTGTTGTAAACGGACTTCTCTTTGCTTTTTTTCAGCTTCTGATTCACATGAAATGAAAACTGTAAGAACAGACAAAATTGTAATTAAGATAAATGCATTTTTCATATTCCAGGGTTATTAACTATAAGTTAAATTAAATCACCTTTTTGTTATGTAGAAAATATTTTCGCTGTTCCGAAACTCTTTCTGTTTAATTCTTTGCCGCAGGGATCAGCCAGTTTGTTTTTGGTTTTCTCAAATGTAAAAATAATTATTATAGCTTAACTTTAACTATTAAAAATTATCCTCATTTTTTGGTTTATAAAAAATGGAAATAATAAGACCTATGCCAACAAGAACATCAATTACATTCCATAGCTCTCTTTCAAGTGATATTTTAAATAAGGGTTGAAATAGAATAGCTAAGAATAAATAAATTATAGCACCCTTCTTTATGTTTTCTTCATAACTTAGATATGCCAGGAATCCAAAACCGGCCATGGCCAGAAATCGCACCAATTCATAATAACCATAAGGCATATTTAATAAGCATAGAAAGAACAAACCTGAAAGAACGATTTTAATTATATTGTCAGTTTTCATTTTGATCTGATTTTCTGATTTCTAAACTAAAGGATCCGAGACTTTCTGGTACTAATACATCAATTGTTTCTTTGAGTTATTTACCCATCCTGCTTTACTTTCGAATTCGACAAAATAGACCTTTAAATCTGCCTGACTTTCATATTCAACAAAAAAAACTTTCTTTTTCGCTTTACTTTCATAATCAACAAAGAACCATTTGCCATCATTATCCCCGGCCTGACTTTCGTACTTAACTTTAAATATCTTTAAATCGGCCTGACTTTCATAATTTACCACAAAAATCTTAACGTCTGCCTGACTTGCGTATTGTACTGAATAAACTTTCTGTGCTTTGGTACTTCCAAAAGCTATTAACAGCGTTGTAAGAATTAATATGATTTTCATTTTTATAAATTTAAATGTTTATCCTGTTTCCCCTTATATCTGTATCCTTTTTTTCGAAATTATGGTTTGAAGGATTTTTATCCCATTTATCTCTTAATATCCGAAGTATTTCTTCGAAAGCAGAATCATATTCTCTGTTGGAATGTGCATTTGTTTTAAATGCGTTGTGGAGTTTTTTGAAATAGTTAAACACAAGTTTGTTTGGTGGTGAGGGATTTAGTAATTCATTCCATTCGGTTTTTGTCAGTGAGAATAAATCCTTTTGTCCGGAGAGAACAGTTGCCAATATTTCTTTATTTTTTGTTACAATTATGAATTTTTCGCCCCAGTTGGGTTCGTCTTCAAGCTGAAAGATTTTAAGGATATTTTCCTGGTTGTTAATTTCAAATTCGTTTGGATTAACTTCTGTTATTCGTTGTCGCAATTCGAATAAGGCTTCTTCAGCGAGCTTATTTGGGTTGGTGAATTTTTGAGTTTGCATGGTAATCGGTGTTTAATTGGGTTTTCACGCTAGATTTACCCGCTTTTTACAAAATTCTAAATACACATTTCGTGAATACAAACGTGACTATCCCATGTTTTATGATTTTGCTCATGGGTCAAATATTCAGTGCAGCAATCAATTTTTAGTTATAGTATAAAATATGTTATAATTCCACTTCCACCTCCTTTTGTTTCTGGAATAGTTTCAGCACCCCGCTGGCATGTCGGTAGTAATGCCCTCTTAAATCTTTTGAGTATTCATTCAGAATTTGAATTCCAAGCCCGTTTAGGTCACCACATTTGTAAAGTGCCCTTCCTAAAATCAACTCGCGCAGCGAATTGTTTCGGGTAGTTACGTCGTTTTTAAATTTTGGGGCCAGCTTTTTTGCTGTTTGAATATCTGGCATCGAATGACCAAGAACGCCGGGCAATAGGAGTAGTTTAAACAGAGGCTCAGCAGCATTTTGATCGGCGATGGTTTCCAATGCTATCGCCACTGCTCTAAAATGTGAAAATTCACTTTCAGGTGTTAGTTTTTCCATCAACCTGAAAATTGTTGATAGTGCTTCCGTTTTTTTTGTTCGCCCTGCAGCAATAATTAAACTATCGAGGTAACTGATACTCTGACCAAATTGTCCCATCCCACGGTAGTTCCAACCTTCGTCCCAATCATCATAACCGTCAATTGCTTTGATTAATTCCTTCCATCCGTCTGCTACACCGAGCATTCCCAAAATTCGTGCATAAACCAGTTTATTAGTTTCGTTTTGTGTAATATAAAATTGGTCGGTTAACGCGATAATTCCTTTTTCCTGATCCCAAAGAATAGTTTCCAGCCCATCCATATTATTTACTACTTTTTTTGTTGCAGCCTGAATTTTTTCCATGGAAGGCGGGTAGTTATCTATATCGGTAAGAACATGTTCGGGCAAACTGCCTACTTTTACCAAATCCTTTTGAAGTGCTTTTATATCAACGTAACGTATATTTTGTTTTTTTGAGGCTGAAATTGCCGCTGCCCAACCCACAGCATATCCCTGGTTTTGAAGACAGGGCTGCATCCGGATTACCGGCATCGCGTCGCGGTGGGCGCTAGCTCCTAATCCTGTTACTGCAATTCCTTCCAGTCCTTTTGGAAGAAGTGCACGAAGCGGCACAAATGCCAGTACATCTTCGCCGCTGTGTGCCGGTGGTTTTAAAGAGAAAAACGGGTCTTCTGTAAATCCATGTGTATCGAAGGAACTAAAATGTGCAGAAATAATATCGGGATAAGTTCTGCCATTATAAACATCCAAAACTGAAACCGTATAATCACCAATCATTCTTCTTCTTTCCCGGGTTTGCGGAATCTTTCCAATATCATATTGTTCCTCGAATTTATCTTTAGCCACCACCATCGCACGCCAAACATCCAGCATGTCGGTGTCATTTATAAAGGTCCAGTCGGTGTTATTGTAAAAGTCGTCGGGATTTTTAAACGGAAAACCTGCTCCCTGCACTGCCACTGAATTTCCGTCGGTGAAACTGTAATCCGCGCCGGCTGCTATGGCAACATCAGCACTTCCGGTGGAATCGACAACCGTTTGGGCAAGTACAATTCCTTTCCCTTCGGGTGTAGCAACTACAACGCCTTTTATCTGCCCGTTTTCAACATAAGCACCGCAACCAATGGTTCCAAACCAAATATCGCCGCCGGCATTGCGGATTTCTTTTCTGAAATATTCTGTTTTCCAGTCGAAAACCCATTGATAAAGATTTTTCTTTTTACGCGGATTGTCACCACCGATATCTTTCACGCCGTTATCAACAATGTTGGTGTATCCTTCGCGGTAACCGTGGTAGTATGTTCCAATCATACCCAGTGTTCCCATACCTCCCATACCGTGCATGTAATCTATAACAAGAGTTTTTGCTCCATGTTGAGCTGCACCAACTCCGGCAGGTGCACCGGCTGTTCCTCCTCCCATTACCACCACATCGTATTCAGCCAGAACGGGAAGACTTGTTTCTTCGGCTGTAATTTCTCCCATTTTCAAGGACGGGCGTATTCCTTCGAGAAGTTCGCCAACATCTCCGGATACTGCATTTGCTGAAATATTTCCTTTTATTTTTGGATTTTTGACTGAAGAGCTTACGCTTGCAATAATTGCCGCCTGGTTACCGATACGTTCACCTATCCGGATGAGTTTTCCGGGTTCCAAAAGAACTTCAGCGGCTTTCTCACTCAAATTGGCGCTTCCGCTTAATACAAAAATATTCTTTGTTTTTCGGGGCTGAAATACTTTCAAATTAATATTATCGAGGTCTACATTTTCATTGTTCCAGCGTTTTTGCCCTAACATTTTATCGGGTGGATTTTGAAATAATAAATCTGCCGATTCCACCTGGTTGGCATCCCAGGTAAGGTCGCGGGCAATTTGTTCTGCTTTTGCAAACGATGCCCAACTGCCATCTTTCATGTCAACCGAGATAGTATATTCAATGGCTTTGTATTGAATATTGGTTTTTTCAAAGGAGCGATCGTCAGTGGTTCCTGATGACGCAAAATTTACCTGAACTGGTTCCTTCTGCACTTTTGCTGAAATATTCGAACCGGTTTTAATATCGTTTCCAATTACAGTAAATTTAAAATTTTGTCTGCCTTCCGGATAAACACCAAAGTTGGCTCCTGTCATTCGGGCAACCAATCCGCGTGGAGTGGCATCAATTATTGTTTTGGCAATTACTGCCTGCCTGCCCGAACGGTTAGCCATCACAATTCCAGCCGGTTTCCCGGTTTCATCAGTTAATAAATCGGTGACAAAACAGGAATATAAAAAGTTAATATTGTTATCGATTAATGCATTGTCGAGCGTGTGTTTTACATGTAATTGGGTTGGAAGTCCTTCACCCCAAATTATTTGACCAAGCTCCGTATTTAAAATGGAATCGTCGGTATTCCACAAACGAAAAGTTCCTGTAACGTCTTCACCCAGATAGGGTTCCTGGGCAGCAAGAAAAACTTTTGCTCCGGCTCTGGATGCCTCTACCGCTGCCGCTACAGCAGCTGTTGAACCACCAACTATCACTACATCTACATTATATGCTACCGGTATTTTTCGTTCTGATTGGTGACCGAATTTCTTTTTATCGTCACTATTAACAGTGGTAAAAGCAAAGGCGCCGGAAGTAAGTAAAAAGGCTGAACCGGCAGTTGTAGTTTTTATAAAATTTCGACGTTTCATATTAGGTTTATTTTTATTTCAGTTTGTTATTTTTAGTTTGATTTTTTTATGCTTTTGCAGGCATTTTTCTAAAATAATTATTTCGGTAAATAAAGAATCCTATCAACGATATAACGGATAATCCTCCTCCAACAGAATACGAGATTTCTTTGGACAGCGAAAATCCCTCGGGGGCAAAAAGTAAATAAGTTGTGGTTACGGCAGTCATAAAAACAGCCGGAATCAAAGTAACCCAGTAAAATTTTCTTTCCTGAACCAGGTAAACGGTAATGGTCCAAAGCACAATCATTGCAAGGGTTTGGTTCGACCATGCAAAATAACGCCATATTACACTGAAATTCATTTGGGTGAGTAAAAAGCCGATTGCAAAAAGTGGAATACTCACAAACAAACGGTTTTTAATTGGACCCTGCCTGTAATTCAAAAAATCGGCAACAATCAAACGGGCGCTTCTGAATGCTGTATCACCCGAAGTAATTGGTGCGGCCACAACTCCCAGCAGAGCAAGAAATCCACCAAATTTACCCAGCAGCGAATTGGAAATTTCATTAACCACAAAGGCTGCATTTCCATCGTGGACATTCATAACTTCATTGAGTTGCGAAACACCTCCGTAAAAACTCATCCCAATAGCAGCCCAAATCAAGGCAACCACACCTTCTGTAATCATTGCCCCGTAAAAAACCCGGCGACCGTATTTTTCGTTGGTCAGGCACCGCGCCATTAAAGGCGATTGCGTTGCATGAAAACCTGAAATTGCCCCACATGCGATTGTTATAAAGAGCATCGGAAAGATTGGGAAATTTTCAGTATCGATATGATAATTGTGAATGCTTTTAATATTTAGTTCAGGAATTTGATAACCTTGCGCAAAAAGGGCTATAATCAATCCAACAGCCATAAAAACCAAAGCAGCTCCAAAAAGCGGGTAAATGCGACCGATAACTTTGTCGATAGGAAGCATTGTTGCCAGAATATAATAAATAAAAACAACCCACACCCAAAAAGTCATTGAGGCAAAATCAGGTGTTAATCCTGCAAGAATTTTTGCCGGTCCCATAATAAAAACAGCTCCTACAATTACCATCAGCAAAACAGTAAATCCGCGCATGAATTGTTTGGTGCCAACGCCCAAATAAATTCCAACGATTTCTGTTATGCTCAGTCCTTTATGTTTTATCGAAAGCATTCCTGAGAAATAATCGTGTACAGCGCCGGCAAAAACCGAACCCAGCACAATCCATAGAAATGCCACCGGTCCCCACATGGCTCCGGCAACAGCGCCAAAGATTGGTCCCAGTCCGGCAATGTTCAAAAACTGAATCAGAAAAATCCGCCACCAGGGCATGGGCATATAATCCACCCCATCTTTCATACTAAAAGCAGGAGTTTCACGGCTGCTATCGATACCCTGGATTCGTTCAATAATTTTGGAATAGAAAAAATAACCCAGAAGTAAAACGATTATAGATATAATAAATGTGACCATAAAATTTAGCCGGAAAATAAATTGTTTTATTTCAACTGTTCTAAAGTAAGGATTTGATTTTTATTCAACAATTGCTTTTTCAATTCTTCGTAAGAAATTTCCTGAACCGGAATGTTTTTGTCGATGGACATACAAGCAGCTGTAGCCGCCGATTGTCCGAGTATCATAAAAACCGGTTCCATACGGATGGAGCCAAACGCAATATGGCTACTCGAAACACAAACCGGAACCAGCAAGTTGATGCATTCTTCTTTTTTCGGAATGATTGAACCGTATGAAATTGAGTAGGGTGCAGGCGGACTAACACCAATATCGCCTTCGTTTTGAACAAATCCTTCAGGTGTGATATATCGCTGTACATTGTGTGAATCCATGGCATACGAGCCCATCCCAACAGGAAGGGGGACTTCGCGTTTTAGGAGCACATCATTTTCGGTAGTAACATATTCGCCAATCATACGCCTGGCTTCACGAACATAAATCTGGTGCGGCCAGTTGCCATTATCTTTAAATTCATCTTTTGCCAGACCCCATGTTGCCATTTTTGTGCGAATATCTTCCGGAACACGTGGATCGTTGGCAACAAACCATAATAATCCTTTTTGGTAATTTTCGTGTTCTTTTATGATTTCCTGCCGGCGCTCGTAACTGGCTTCCGGATAATCGTAATTCATCCCGATGTTATCGCTGCTAAACGGACCGTGATTATTTGTATCTGTTTTTTTATTGGGAATATCATCGAATTTTCCGAACCAGTCTTTACGTCCTGTATCGAATACCCGAACCAACAATTCATATTGAGTTGAATCGTAATTTTCAGGTTTTGGAAAAGATATCCGATTTTCATCGTGGTTGGTCATACAGGTGCGAAAACAGTAAGCCTGAATTTTATTATCGCCTGCACCGTAATCGCCGGGGTATTCTGTTGAAATGAGCGGCAAAACTCCACTGGCAGGGTCACCGGGAATTTTATAAGGCGATATTTTTGATTTAAACCAGTGACCATGATGCAAAACTCCGGTTTGAACACCATTCCACTGTTCGTTATATGTTTTTGTGCTTTCGCGGCCAACATGATAATTCACTCCTGCCTCCGCCATCAAATCGCCTTCGTAAGTAGCATCGATAAACATTTTTCCTGAAAAGGTTTTTCCTGAAAGTGTTTTGAAGGATACAATTTTACCATCCGTTTTCACCAAACCGTTTTCACGATCCAACCATTCATCGCGATAAATGGTAATGTTGTTTTCCGTTACGAAATCTTCAAAAACCTGTTCTGCTACATGTGGTTCAAAAATCCACATGGTGCGGTTCTCCCCATCCATGGCAACAGTACCCTGACCTTTGTTTCCGTATTCGCTGTGCTTCTGCCAAACCCAGGCGGCCGAATCATTGTAATGCAACCAAACCCTGTGATAGAATTCGCGGGAAAGACCGCCAATTACCGATTTATTTCCGGTATCGGTGTAACCCAATCCACCTGCTGTTAATCCACCCAAATGTTTATCTGGCGAAACCACAATTACCGATTTGCCTGATTGAACTACTTCTACCGCTGCTGTTATCGCTCCCGAAGTTCCACCGTAGATAATGACATCGGCGTTAAAAGAGTTTTCATTTTTTTGAGGCGTGTTACATCCCCAAAAGATTGTTGTTAAAAGGAAAATTGCGAGAATTTGTTTCATAATATTTAAGTTTTATTCATTATTTAAAATTAATGTAAGGTTCTCTTAGTAAAGAATATATTTCTGTTTTTGTAACATTTAAGGTTGATGCTTTAAAATCTGTTTATCCTTCAACAAAAGATTTTTAAGTTCCGAATAATTGACATTTTGTATATCAACTTGACGTTCGATAGCTAGAGAGGCTGCCGTAGCTGCTGATTGTCCGAGAACCATAAAAACAGGCTCCATACGGATTGAACCAAAAGCAATATGAGTGGAACTTACACACACAGGCACCAGAAGATTGTTACACTCTGTCTTTTTTGGAATCATGGAACGGTAACTTATTGGATATGGACCGGGTACTGAAGCTTCTATATTTCCTTCGTTTTGGACAAAACCGTTTGCGTCAACATATCGCTGTACCTGGTGCGAATCCATTCCGTATGCGCCAAGTCCAACCGGATCTTCTGCTATTTCGAATCCCTCGCAATTTTTCTGGGTCATAACATAATCGCTTATCATACGCCGGGCCTCCCGAACATACAACTGTTGTTGCCACCCGTCTTCTCTTTCGTATTCATCTTTACAGGTACCCCATTGTGAAACCACATCCCTCACTTTTTTAGGAATTCTCGGATGATATGCTAAAGTCCACATCAGCCCTTTTTGATAATTTCTGTGGCGTTCCAAAATTTTTTCCCTTTCTTTATAAGAGGCTTCTGGAAAATCGAAATTCTGCCCGATAAAATCAGTAGAAAATCCTTTCTGATTATTTGTATCTGTTTTCCGGTTAGGCATTGGAGTGTTAATCCATGGAACCAAAGGATCACCATAAGAATACATTTCTTCAATTGGCCCTTCCGCTGCCTCGTAATTTCTAATGAGAAGTTCGAATTCCTGTTCATTATAATTTTCCGGTTTGGAAAAAGGTATCCTGTTTCCCGGATGATCGGTGAGCGTCATTCTAAAACAATAGGCTTGAATGCCTTTATCTCCCTTTCCGTCAATTCCGGGGCCACCCTTTATAATAAAAGGTAATAAACCACTTGAAGGATCGCCTTTGACAATGTAAGGATCAACTCCATCGATAAAGTTATGATGAATGCTGTTTCTGGAAATGGTTCCGCGCAGGGTAATACTGTAATCGTTGGCCTGCACACCGTTCAAAGTTTCGCTGTATTCCTTGTTTGATTCGCGGCCAACGGTGTAACTCACTCCGGCTGCGGCCAATAAATCGCCTTCGTAAGTAGCATCGATAAACATTTTTCCCTTGTAAGAATTTCCATTCTCCATCTCAATTTCAATGATTTTTGCACCTTGTTTTTTTACTCCGTTTTTACGGTTAAGTCGTTCCCCATAAACCAGTTTAATTTTTTCCGCGTCAATCATATTTTGATAAACGTTTAATGCAGCGGAAGGCTCAAAAGTCCACATGGCATCTTCATTTCCGGTATTTCGGTTTTCGATGTATTCTTCATGTTTTTGCCATTTCCAGTTTGCCGGATCCTCGTAGTACTTTCGAATGTTTTGATAAAATTCCCGTGAAATTCCTCCAATGGCTTGTTTATTCCCGATGTCAGTAGCTCCAAGTCCTCCGGTTGTCAATCCTCCAATTCGGTTTGTCGGTTCAATTAATACAACGGATTTGCCCATTCTGGAACCTTGAATTGCCGCTGCAACTCCGGCTGAAGTTCCTCCATAAATTACGATGTCGAATTCAGCATTTTTACTTTTTGCTTCACTATGGAAGGTTGCTGAAAAGATGACGATAAGAAAAATGATCAGATAATTTTTAATTGAGAACATAGCATTTTTTTTTATTGATTTCATTTTTTATTATTTATTAGACTTCCAGCAACAATATAGGTCACCTGCTAAAAATCATTTGGTATTTATGGAAATTTTCCAAAAAACCAATTTTCATCCTTAGTTAATTCATTGTCATTTTTGAAGTTAGTTTTTCTTGTGGTAAAAAAGCACCGTTATTTCTTAACGTTTTAACCAATTGTTCAGTTTCAATGTTATTTGCAGGTTGTCCGGTTTTTATAGACTGTACCGCTGCTGTACCTGCTGCTTGCCCAAGAATGTAACACCCCGGTTGATCTCGTATTGAACCTTGTACTTTTACATCAGCTGAAATGCAACGACCTGCTGCCCATAAGTTTCTCCATCCTTTTGGAACCAACATGCCATATGGTAAACCATAGTTTTCACCTTTTTGAAAAATATCTCTCCTTTCAAACTCAGATATATATCGTTCATATTGTTCATCAGATGTATCATATACATGAATGTCAACTACTTTACAATAGAGTCCAATTTGATCAGGAAATTGTCTTCTGCTTTTTAGATCATTGTAATTAAGTTCATATTCGCCGTAAATATTGCGTGATTCCCTAATCCCCATTAAAGCTGCAGTTGAAAGTGTTTTTATGTTTTTGGCACCAGTCATAATTCCCCAATTCTCACCGCAACGGAAATCGGTCACCAGTCCGCAAAGTGTTGGAGGCATAATGTTTTCTGTATCTCTTCCTGCTTCTCTGGTTGAAACACCGCAGTAATTTGCAAGAGATGCATCGCCTGTAGCATCAATAAATCCTTTTGCCGGAACATAGTTGTACCCTTCAATATGTTGAATTATTACACCATGAACATTTTTTTTCTCTGCATCGATATCTGCATCAATTACCCTGGTTGAAAATAAAATATCCACACCTGCTTCAAGGCAAAGATCGTCCAGAATAATTTTTAAAGTTTCCGCATTAATACCTGTTGAAACATGCAGAATTGAACCCCATGAAATCGGGATTAGCCCATTTTTTTCCTGCATTTTTGTTAATATTTCCAGAAATAGTCCCTGCACGAGCATGTTATTTCCATCCAACATATTCGTCCATGAACAAACCAGTCCAGATGTACCTGTGCCACCAAGACAACCGAGTGCTTCCACCAACAAAACCCGGATACCTAATCTGGCTGCCGATATTGCCGCAGCAACACCACCTGGACCACCGCCGGCCACAACAAGCTCGTATTTATCCAAAACAGGTATATCTCTTTCTAATTTGAATGTATTCTTATTTTTCAACGGTTTGCAATTTTCGGATTTCAAAGTAAATCCTAAACCTGCCCCGGCAATGGTTAACAACGAATTTTTCAGTGCTTTACGCCGAGATATTTTCATTTTATATAATATTACTCAAGTTGTATGATCTAAAAATTATTTTTCTTGTATTTCTTAATATCACTCAATATTTTTTTGTCCAGATTATCTTGGCTTTCCAGGTATTTAAAGGCCTGATTTGCAATATAACGATTTTCATTTTTAAGCAATGCAGCAACATTTTCTGTTACCACTTCATCTTCAATTTTGTGATTGGTGAACATCTCCAATGCAGTTTTAACTAACACTCCGTTTAAGCTATTTAATTCAGAAGAAATTTTTTTTATTACATAATCATCCAATTTAGGTGAATCTCCTAATTTTTGAATAATAAGCCTTTTTTGTAAAAACCCGACGTTATTGAAAATATTGACCAATTCCATTTGAATTTCACCGGTTAGGTTTTTTGGTTTCAAGGTATTTAAAGACTGCTCAGCCAGGTAAATATCATTTCCTGAAATTATTTCCATCAATTTGTTTTGAAGTGAAACCGAAATTTCCACTTTTCCGGATATGTGATTCAGTGTCCAAACCTGGTCGTCCTTATTTTGGCTGTTCAGCAATTCCAAGACTATTTCGGCAGATAACCTTTCAGAAGTTATTTTTTCAATTTCACGTTTAGTCGGCCCATATACAAATTGCCAAAGTGTATAAGTTGTGTAAACAGCCCCGGGAACGATATAATCGAGTACTGCAGCAATTGTAGCTGACGAAACTGCATCAACTTTTAATTTTGTTGTATCTTTCTCAGGAACGAGCTCTTTTAGGGAATAGTTTGCCAAAGCAGAATTTGGATCGGCCAGTAATTGATTCAACTTATCATATTCATTTGAATTGAACTTTACATGTTCAGTTTTACTGAGAAACTCTCCTTCTGGCAATTTAAATCCCAAATAACGGCCTGTAATATTCCAGAAAAGTTCAATGTATAACATTCTGCACTTTCCGTCAATACAAACACCTGTCAGAAATTTTCGTGAATACATAACCGGAATCTGTTCCTCGCTAAGGTATTCTAAAAGAGTATCATTCGATAAAGTATCTTTAAAATCAATAATAAGGGGATCTACAGCATGAATTTCTTTTGCAATAGAAGGTTCGCTTAAACGTTCAATATTCTCACTTTTAAATTGAAAAGATGTTAAAATTAGTACTGAAAATGATATAAATAAGATAGTCTTTCTCATTGATTATAGCATGAAAAATAAGGATTATAAAAAAGAAATTAAAACCTTGTCATTTCTTTTGATAATTTCTTTTGAGGGAGTTTTGCCCCTTCATTTCTCAATGTGTCTATTAATGTTTCAGTATTTAAGTCGTTTGCAGGTTGTCCGGTTTTAACAGACTGAACCGCTGCTGTTCCAGCCGCCTGCCCCATCATACTTGCAGCGGGCTGAACCCTAATTGACCCGTGAACTTTGATGTCGCTTGAACTACATCTTCCAGCTACCCACAGGTTTGTCCATCCTTTTGGTACAAGAATTGAATACGGAATTCCAAAATATTCACCAGGCAGCAGCCTACCGGTTCCTTCATACTCTTTATTAAATCGATTAAACTCATCCAAAGAATCGTTATATGGGTGAATATCTACTGATTTATTAAAAATTCCAATTTGGTCGGGGAACTCACGTTTTGATATGTAATCTTCAAAATTTAACTCATATTCTCCCAACACTCTTCTTGATTCGCGAACGCCCATTACAGACGCAGTTGTTGCGTGTTCCACGTTCTCAAAACCAGGAACATGTTTTTTGTAAAAGGATAAATATTCCTTAGCAATTTTTCTTCCAAACATCATGCCTTTTGTAAGACTTTCACATCGGAGGGCATTCAGGTTATATACGTGCCCGCCATTTAAATATCCTATTGAATTGCCAACCTGGGATAAACCGGGCAAATGCCTGTCGGTTTGAGTAAAATGTCCTTCCTCTATTGCTTTCAAAAGAATCGGATGCATTGTGCCGACTTTTACTGAATTTTCGAAGTCAATGTTTGTGAAATATGAGCAAAGTGTAGCAGGCATTATGTTTGGAGTATCTCTTCCTGCCTCCCTGCATATGGCACCACACAAATCTGCTAATACACCATCTCCGGTGCAATCAATAAATGTTTTTGACTTAATAAACCGATATCCCTCAATGTTATGCAGGATAATACCTTCAACTATTCCTTTTCCGGGATTTGCCTCTGCATCTATCACCTTTGTAAAAAATCGAACCTCAACGCCAGCTTCAGTAATCATTTCGTCAAGAATCAATTTATAACCTTCAGCATTAAATGGAGTCCAATGATGATACGCTTTTGTAAATATTTCTGGTTTTTCCTGAGGACCCAGAAAACCTCTTTTATACATGTTAAAAACAATTTCATACATAATTCCACCAACCAGCATTTCTTCACCATTTGCCATCGGATCAAATGCAGTTACCAGCCCTGAAGTTCCCATTCCTCCCAAGCATCCGGTTGCTTCAATTAAGAGAACATTTGCTCCTATTCTGGCAGCACTTAAAGCTGCCCCAACTCCGGCGGGACCACCTCCGGCAATAACGACATCATACTTTTCTTCAATTGGTATTTGCCGTTTTAACTCGTAAGAATTTGAAGATTTTTCCTTTGTTGATCCAAACGAATCTTTTGGTATGTTAGCTAAAAGAGTAGATCCTGTAGCAAAGATTAATGAATTTTTCAGAGCTTTACGTCGTGATATTTTCATGTTTTGCAATATTATATTGGTTCTTTGTTATTGTGTATATACTAAAAAGTTTCACTGATCCTGTAAATAACCCTGTTGCCAAGGCAGCAGTATTTCTCCATCAGGAATTATCCTAAGTTGGTTTAATCTATTTATCATGTTAATACATGTTTCGGATTCATGATAGGCTCTTATTTCACAAATACCTCCCGAAGCATCATTTTCATCCAGAACAATTCGCAAATTATTCGTATTAGTTTCCCTAAAGGGTATAACAACTCGCCTGAATGCTTGGGAGTTATCTATTTCTTTGAGTATTTCCCACTCTTTTTCAATGAATTGTTCAAGATGGAATTTCTTGGGTGCCAATATTCCCCTGTTTTGAAACGTAATATAAACAACATTAATTTTTTGGGGAGCAGTCCAATTCAATTGTATCCATTGCAGGCCATTTTGTTTAGGATCAGGAGCCCATGCATTGAATTGCATTGGAGCGTTGGGGTATATTGTAGGTAAGGATGCACGCGCGTAGCCGTTAATAACTTGCGATGCAGGATATCGTTCACTAGATGCAGTTATTTGTGCATTTAGTGCTTTGTCATCCGGGTCCAGATTTGGTAACTCAATAATATATGCGCCGCTTTTCAATAATTTTTGTTGCAATTCTTCCAGATGTTGGTCGTAAATATCTCGTGGTGAACATTTCTTTTTGGTACACATACCGGCAGCCATGCCGGCAACCTGGCCTATTGCACCGCAAGTGTACATAACCCGGGTACCTGTAAGTGCTACATGTGTTGCCGAAATATCCCTGCCAGCCATCATGAGATTATTGATATTTCTTGAATAAAGGCTCCGGTAGGGAATGGAATGAAGTATCCCACCGTGTGTGTCATCATTAAGTTGTTCTTTTTTAAAGAATCCTTCCGAAGGGTGCTCATCCAGTCCCCATCCGCCATACGCAATCCTATCGGGCAATAATGTTTGTCCGGTTACATCTCTTTCTGTCAAAATATAATCACCTAAAAGGCGGTAACTCTCTCTGATTCCCACTACGTGACTAACCCAAACTAGTTTTTTATTTTCGGCTATGCCTTTTAATTTTGTACAGTGGTTTTTTACGTGGTCCCAAATCCCATAAATTAACCTCAACAAATCATCACGGACATCTTCTGCATTGGTATACGTTTTATCGGTGCCGCCAAGTTCAATCATCCATTGGTTATCGATTGTGCCCAAGATCGGATGGCGGCTGACCCCAAAATCAGTGCATTCCGGAAAATGATAGGCCCATGGAGGAGCGATAAATGGTTGTGGTTGTTCTTCATCCAAATACCAATATTTAAGTGAGCTTCCAAGTGTACTACTATCTGCCTCATTTACGGCTTTGGTTTCATTATACATGGTTTTTGATTCTTTACCGTAAAGATGTTCAGCACCTGCCTTTACTCCAATAATACCATTACCAGTGCAATCAATAAATAGTTTACCTGAAAATTTCAACCGCTTGCCAGAATGTACACTAACGGTTGTAACGCTCTTTATTTTATTATTTTGTAATTCTACATCCGTAGCATGTGTATATAAATACAAATCAAGATTAGGCTCCGACTCTACCAATCGCAATAATCTACCCGGAAACTGCTTTCCGACTTCAAAATATTTTTGCGGACCGTATGTGGCAATTTCTTCTATAAGTCCTGTTTCACGGGGGTCATATTTTTTCTGATCTTCTGTGAGTAGTGTCATCCGGGAACCAACTGGTGGAACCATAATCTCATTGCTGGCGTTTCCTCCTAATTGTCCCCTGTTCTGGATTAATACTGTTTTTGCCCCTTCGTGGGCTGATGCAACAGCAGCCAATGTACCAGCAATTCCCCCTCCAATAACAACAACATCATAATTTCCTGCGTTTTGTATTTGTTGACTAACTGAACCATATTTAATCCGCAAAGTCATTAAATCATCATTGTTTACCGGCGGAATCCATGTTGTGTCTTTTGCAAAAACAATTGCATCACAGCGGCCATAATAACCTGTAACATCTTTTATTATAACATTCGTGTTATCACTAAGGTAAAAGATACCACCGTCTTCCCATGTCCAATCCTCTTGTCCGCTGCAACCAAAAGTTTTAATTGCCTGGTGTCGATCTACTATGATATTAAACTGACCAGGATGATTAGGAGTATACCAATCGTGAGTTCTAACCCACATCCGGTAATAACCGGAATGTTTAACATTTACTATTGTAGAAGCATCTTTTACGGGTATTCCGTAACCGATAGAAAGTAAATAGGGTGATCCCATTTGGTCCATAAATTGCCAATCAGTGGTCCATCCTCCTGGATCATTAAAATCTTCTGCTTCAATCCAAATTATTTTTTGGGCATGTAAAGGTGTCTGGATACTAATAATTGACAGCAGGAGAAATAAAAAAACAGCACTCGCCGGTAATTCTTTTAATAGGTATCTGTTTAAAATCCTAATCATAGGACTATTATTTAATCAAGATTAAATTCACATGTAAGCACTTAAATGCCCTCTTTCGGGCTAAATCGCTATTATTCAGGTTTATTAAAAGGATCTGTTTTAAATAAACCCCGGTGGAAAAGTTCCACCGGGATTATATAACTAACTAAACTAATAATTTCCATACGCCGCTGTTTTTGTAACATCTTCATTCTGTATCCCGTCAAGAATGCGAGTAATGTTTAATATTGTGCCAACCTTAGCACCCCTGAGTATGGATTTTCATTTTAACCAATTTTTTCCGCTCTTATTCCCAGTTTGGATTTTGTGTCAAACTCGGGTTTGTTTGCCTTTCGATATATGGTATCGGCCATAAATAATCTTTGTCTGGATTAAACAACCGCTTATCCACAGTACGCATTGATGTATTTGGATTATTTACATCTGAAGCTATCGGAATTCCGGCAGCAACATAATCTGGTGTGCCCCATTTATCAATCACAGGAGCTTTTGTGGGATAAGATTTCTGCATTCTACCAAGCACGAATCCATTCATTACATTTTCGGCAATCTTCCAACGGCGGATATCAGAAAGCCTTTGACCTTCGCGTGACAACTCGTGACGGCGTTCGCGTGCAATTGCATAAAACAGTTCGTCAGGGTTTGTTTGAGCTATTTCCGGCATATTTGCACGAACACGTATTTTGTTAAGTGCAGCGTAAACAGAAGCGTCTGCCTGACCTGCTTTCACTTTTGCTTCAGCGTAAATCAACAGTACTTCAGCATAACGGATTACGAAAATATTGTTGTGGCAGTTATTTACGTCACCGTAATTTTCGTCGTTTACAAACTTACGCCAGTTAATACCCGTAAAAGATGCGTATGCATTCAAAGCATCCTGATTGTCAACACGAGCTGGTGGAGTTTTGTGATAATTCCAGCATTTTACACTATCACGGTGAGTTTCGAACTGGAAGCCCTGAAAAATACAACCGGGTTCATTTTGCCAATCTGAAAATCCGGAAGAGGGCAAAGCAAATGTCCAGGCCAGACGTGGATCCCTGTTATCCCAGGGTTTTGCAGGATTATATAAGGGAGACTTATCTATAGGAAGTCCGTCTTTACATCCATAAGAATCAACCAGTTGGTATGAAGGAACTTTATTGGCATGACCCCCACCGTTTCTGCAGCCATAAAGTCTGAAAATTGGATGAACCCTATAACCAAACAGGTATTGAATTGAAAAAAGAATTTCCTTGGAACTCTGGCCGTTGTACGTGAAAAGATTTTGAAAACTCGGGTCAAGTATAACTTCTGTACCTTCAAGTTTCATTACCTCGGAAGCGGCACCAATTGCCACATCCCACTTTTCATTGTACAATGCTGTTCTTGCTTTCAAAGCTAAAGCAGCAAGACGTGATGGACGTCCGGAGGTTGGATTGTTGGTTGTTCCCAACACAGCGGCTGCCTCATCATAATCCTTAAAAATTTGATTCAGAACCTCTTCTTTAGGACTACGGGGTATTTCAGCATTATCGAGTGTAAGTGTTTCCAAAACCAAAGGTACATCTCCGTAAAGTTCAATCAGATACGAATAGTAGTAAGCTCTGAGAAATTGAGCTTCTGCTTTTGCTTGAGAAGTTACTTCGGCACTTACACCTTCTACCCTTGCTAAGTTGTTAATTAAATAGTTGCATCTGCTGATGCCACTATAACACGTACTCCATACGGTTCTCACAAAACTACTATTGGCATCGTTTGCTCCCTGAGCAAGTTTTTGTACATCGTTCGTATTCCGGTCCCAGCCGTTATCTGATAATTCTTCAAAAGCTAAAAAGAAGGGCATTCCTTCCCAGTTTGTATAAAGGTCAGTGTAACAGCCGATAACGGCCATTTGAATTTCCGTTTCATTAGCCAAAAAAGTTTTGTCTGACGGTGAATCCAACGGGTACTTTTCGAGATAATCGCTACAGGAAGCCATTAGGAATATGCTTATTATAAAATATATATTCTTTTTCATAATATAAATGGTTTTAAATTAAAATGTTAAATCAATACCAATTGAGGTTGTTCTCATGATAGGATAAAAATTTCCGTATCCACTTAAAACAGGAGCTTCCACATCAAAATATTCCCAGAAATTCGAAACGGTAAATACATTGTCGGTGCTTACATACAATCTTAATTTTGAAATACCGGCTTTTGAAATAATATTTTTGGGAAAAGAGTAGCCAAGTTGAACATTTTTAAGTCGTAAATAAGAAGCATCTTGTAACCAAAAAGATGAGTTTTGCTGGTTGTTGCTATTGTTAAAAGCCAATCTTGGAAATAACGCATCTCTGTTTTCTGGTGTCCAATAATCTTTTCCAATCTCGGGCATTGTACCACCTTCATAAAATGATGCAATTGAATGCCCCCAAACATAACCATCGGCTTTCCCCACACCCTGAAAAAACAGGGTCAGGTCTATTCCTTTAAACTCACCATACAGATTTAGTCCGAAGGTAAAGCGAGGAATTGTATTTCCAATTATTACTTGGTCGGAGGTGTTGATTACACCGTCCGCTTCATCGGGTATTCCATCTTCGTTAGTATCGACAGTCAATTGGTCGACATATTTAATATCACCGGGGCCGAAATTTCCAATTTGTGTTGCACCGGTGTATTTGCCCTCATTGTTATAGTCTTCCGGAACGATATAACCATCTGCCTGATATCCGTATAGCGAGGCCATTGGATAACCTTCCCGGTTGACCGTAAGTCCGGTTTCATTAATTCCTTTTAAATCAAGGATTTCATTTTTAACATCTGAGATATTAAACGCTGCATTGAAATTGAAATCACCAAAACGGTCAGTATAGGTTGCAGAAAGCTCCCATCCTCTGTTTTCGACCTTTCCGGCATTTTGAGCAGGTGCTGAAAGTCCAATAATCAAAGGAATATCAAGAGTCAAAAGAACATCATCTGTAACCCTGTAATAGTATTCAGCAGTGAAGTCAAGTTTGTTTAACAGATTAAACTCCACGGCAATATTACTCATCGTAGTGGTCTCCCAACTGATACTTGAGTTTGCCATTGTTGTGATTGCAGCGCCGGAAGCAATATTTTTATTGAATACATAATTAGGGCTTAAATTAACAGTAGATTGAGAAGGATAGTAACCATTCAGCGTATTCTGGTTTCCTAATTGTCCCCATGATCCACGGAATTTCAGGTTGGGTACAACAACCCTTAAATCATTCCAAAAACCTTCTTCGCTTACGCGCCAGCCGCCTGAAACCGAAGGAAACGTACCCCATCTGTAATCTTCTGCAAAACGAGACGAACCATCGTAACGTAAATTAGCTTCAATCAAATATTTACCTTTATAATCGTAATTAAAACGTCCGAAAAAAGCCTGTAACGCATATTCTGAAGCTGATCCTTGCGATTTTTGATTTTCATTACCGCCGGCATTGAGTACGGGATAATCAGGAAACGGGAACACTTCCCGGTATCCAGAATGCCATTTGTTCCAGAAAGTTTCCTGTTGATATCCGGCCATTAATTTGAAATTATGAAAATCAAGAAGTGACTTATGGTAGGTTACACGTCCTACAAGCATATTACGCATAGAACGGTTCGTATTTTCGGTAAGGGTAGATTTTGATTGTGTCTGAGGATCAGGAGTACCGTCATTGAGATACAACTGTACGAGTTTGTCCCAGGTAGTACTGTGATTTTCATAGTAATTCAGAGCATATTGTCCCTGTATTTCAAGATCCTCGACAGGTTTGAAGGTTGCTGTCAGATTTAATATGCCCGATGGTGCAACGTTGGTAAGAATTCCCCCATCCTTGTAATAGGCAACGGGATTAATCCCCTGCCATCCGGGCCCGTATCGTCCGTCGGCCAGATAAGCTGCCTGATTGGCTGGAATACGTCCGACAAAATTAAAGCCGTTACCCAGTTTTGTTGGTTCATTTCTATCTATATAACCTAGAGAAATATCAGAAGTAACGGCAAGTTTTGGTAATACCTGATAATCGTTATTAGATCTCAATGTAAATCTTTTATAATTTGTGTTTTCCGTTATGCCGTTTTGTGAAACATAACCTGCCTGGGTCATTGACTTAAGTTTTTCTGTACCCAAACTGACAGCAACAAAATGATTGTTAAGTAAACCGTTGTTTGTAGCAGTAGCATCAAACCAATCTACATCAGGATAGTTAGGATCGTTTCTGGCCACTCCTGCTTCATATTCTTTTATATATTCTTCAGAATATTCCGGTGTCATACCAACCGCACGTTTCGCAATTGAAATGTATTTCATAAAATCGACTGCCCCTACATACTGTGGTACTTTTGTCGGATCTCCTTTGCCAACAAAACCGTTATATGTGACAAAAGCTTTTCCGCTTACGGCACGTTTTGTAGTAATCAGGATTACACCGTTTGCTGCACGATTACCATAAATTGCCGAAGAAGCTGCATCTTTAAGTACTGAAATTGACTCAATACTCTCAGTTTCAACAGAATTAATGCTTGATTCTACGCCATCAACAAGCACCAGTGGGTCATTATTTCCAATGGTAGTATTACCACGAATGCGAATAGTGCCGGCGTCACCTCCCGGTTTGCCACTGCGTTGAGTCACGGTTACTCCGGGAACTAAACCTTGCAAAGCTAACGAAGTCTGTGCTACGGTGCGTTTTTCCATTTGCGGCAGTGAAACAGTTGATACAGCACCAGTCAGATTCGCTTTCTTTTGAGTACCATACCCAATAGCCACCACCTCTTCAAGACCTATGGTTTCTTCTTCCATTGAAACATTTACTGTTGTCTGATTACCAATCAAAACTTCCTGTGCTTTTAATCCTACAAACGAAAATTGGAGAGTAGAATTATCTGGAATATTTGAGATGGTATAAATTCCGTCACCATTAGTTACGGTTCCTTGTGTTGTCCCTTTTATGACAACAGTAACTCCGGGCAGAGGTTGATTCTTAGTGTCAGTTACCTTTCCGGTAACTGTTTTTTGTTGAAAATTGGCAAGAACTTCACTACTTACAACTTCTGGTGTAGTGAGAACAATTATTCTGTCCTTTATGGTATAGTTTACATCAGTTCTGGCAAACAGAGAATTTAAAACTTCATCTATTTTCTGATTCTCAATATTCACAGATACTTCTCTGTTAACATCAATAATCTTTTCGCTGTACATAAAATAAAATTCGCTTTGATCTTCAATTTTTGACAATACTTCCTTGACAGAAGTATTTTCATAGTTTAAGGTTAATAATTTGGTCTGAGAGTAGGTTTTTCCTGCCAAAACGCTTACTACAGATATAAGAAGAAAAAAGCTAGTTAGTTTCATAATTCTAAATAATTTTTCCATTCCGGGAATATTTACACTCCCAATCAAATCAGTAATTTTTTTCATACTTTTGTGTTGATAAGTTTTTTGATTACCCTGTACTATAATACAGGGCGAATAATTAATCTCTTCAGGGAAGTGTTGGCGCATTTCCCTGTTGTTTTTTTATTGGTTTCTCATAGGCAAATAATTTTAAAAGTTAGGTTTCATTATTTATTTTCTTTTCTCAATTATAATTTTTTGTTTTGAAAATGTTCCGTCTGGTAGTTTTTTACGTGGTAGAGCTT
Source organism: uncultured Prolixibacteraceae bacterium (assembly GCA_963849775.1). GTDB lineage: Bacteria > Bacteroidota > Bacteroidia > Bacteroidales > Prolixibacteraceae > Draconibacterium. The sequence goes on from CAWKIX010000005.1 coordinate 78,371, forward strand.
TATATCTTACCGGAGTAGCAATAGCTATAAGGTCAAGTATTTGAAAAAGAGGTTCATCAACAAATGTGACGGTGTATGAATAATCCTTAACATTATCTGCAATTTCAAAGTCAACATTATACATGCGGCTTAATTTGGTCAGTAATCTCAACCAATAGATTCATTATTCAAAAACAAGCTTTCCATCTTTCCATGCAATGTATTTCTCAACACTACCTTTGGTGCAGGAAACAACTTCGTTATTTATATTATAGCTTACATGCTGCCCAGGTTCCATTGCTCCAATTGTTTTAATATTAGCGTTTGTTTCTTTTTTTTCCACCAATACTTTCCCTTCAACCAAAGTGGTTGCAATAATTTCTTCACCAGGATAAGCCAGCACATTAAATTTAGTTCCTAACGCCTTAATATTTAATTTTCCGGTTTTTACAATAAACGGTTTTTCAGGATTATGAACAATATTAAAATATCCTTCGCCCAATAATACTACTTCCCTTGTATCACCGGTGAAATTTTGCGGGTATTTCAGTTTGCTTCCATAATTTAAATGAACTTCAGAACCATCAGATAACTGAACCACTGTTCTTGAACCAGCGGGAGAAATGATTTCAAGTGAATCAACAGTTAGGTTAGAAGTATATTTATTTGATTCTGATTTTTTATAGGAAATGGTATAGATAAGAAAAGTAAGTACAGGTATTAACAAAATAGCAGCAGCCCGTATTAGCCAGGTAGTGATGCTGGCAATCGGGTATTTAATTCTTCGCCTGTTGATATTTATTTTATGATGGATCTTATCGAGTAATGAACTTAAATTATCATTGTCCACCAAATTATCATTCATTTTGAAATCTGTCCAATCCTGATATCCCCAACTTTTGCTTTGATTATCTAAAGAATCATTTTTTATCCATTGAAGAACTTTGTTTATCTCTTCATTGGTGCATTTATCATTTAAAAACTTTATGAGTAATTCCTGTGTCATTTTTTCATTTAATTAGATACCTCCCACAAAAAACAGGGAGGCATCTTTGTAAACATTTAACTAATCTAAACTAAAACGTATCTATGAAATTGAAATCTTATTTCTAAAGAATCAATAGTTATACGTTTAACCTTCCTGATAGGACTATACCAAATGAATATTTTTGCTTTACAAGAATAAACTAATAAATAAAAAATTGGCTATCAAACCTTTATCAATATGAGATTTAATAAAAGCCAAGGTGGTAACCATGTGGTTTTTAACAGTATTAACCGAAATATTGAGTTTATTTGCTATCTCCTCATGAGTTAAACCAACTTCCCTGCTTAATTGAAAAATTTCTTTTTGGCGAGGTGTTAGCTTATCAAGCAATAATTCTAACCGATTTTTAATCTCTCTAAAACTGATTTCGTCAATTATTTGATCTGCCTCCGTAATTTGATGAACTGATTTTAACCGGTCCTGGTATTTATGTTCACTAATCCTTTTCCGTAATAAATTAATTGTTGTATTATATGCAATAGTGAAAATAAAAGAATCAAATGAAGCGTAGATGTCAATGTTATTCTTAGTTTCCCATATTTTTATAAATACTTCCTGAACAATACCTTCTGCATCTTCCTTTTGCTTGACGTACCTTAATACAAAACCATACAATCCTTTGCTATAAATCTCGTAAATATTATCGAATGCTATAATATCCCCTTTCTTGAGAAGGATCAAAAGATCTTTATTTGATTTTGTAACTTTCAAAGTAGTTTAGTAAGATTTTTATCTCAAAGATATGATTTTTAGTATATGAAAAAAATGAGATTTAGAATGGTGTTTAAATTTAAAAGTAAAATTTAAATTTAAAAAGTAAAAAATAGCATTGACTTTCCATTTTTAGTCTCCTCTTAATTGATTAAAAAATATAAATGAATTAACCTTACAACCTCGGCTCCACATAAGTACCCGAAACCCTTGTATAAAGCTTATTCCCATACTTCGTCCAAATCCGTTTATCGGCAGCATCCGAGAAGTGAGTAGCCTCTTCCGGAAGAATCTTTTCCTTGCGTTCTGAAGATTTATCTTTTTCGAATTTTCCATTGCGTTCAATAACCTTGGTATTATTCATTGAGATAAGCGTGTATTTACAGTTTTTTCCGTTGAATATCACTTTCGGGAACCGGGGGTCATTGGCTTTGAGAATGTTCATCCAGAGCAGGTATTTATCATGTTGCGGTGGTTCCATTCCCTTGTGGCTTCTTGGGTCAACTATCCAGCCCTTGGTTTTGAACTGTTCAATAGCCTGGTTATTGAATGACATCGAATTCTTCACATTGGGTTGCCTGTTGTCGCCGTACCTATCGCGATAAATACAGAACCTTTTTAGTGGGGTGATTTTCGTAATAAGTGCAAAACTGGTCCACCAAATCGGTAATCATGACCTTGTTTACTTCCTGTGGTTTGTTGTAAAATTCGTTGATAAAGCAATCGCAAGGCTCAACTATTTTTGTGACAAAGTTATAGTTGCGCTCCTGCCCTACCGTAAACAGGTTAATTTTCGAGCCCCAGTCCGGGGTGACTTCCAGTGCCCGCGATGGGTCGCAATCCAGGTCAAACCTGCAATCAGATGGGTTCATGGTTGACCTGTCCCACTCGGAATCAGTTGCTATGGTGCGGATATATTCATCATTGTAAGCATCATAATAAACATGTTTCTGCGAGTCAAGATGATAATAGCAATCCTCTACCTTGTCGATAATCCAGTTTAATATCTCCACCAGAAAGGTAAGAATGGATTGTTTTTCGTATTCACGGATTAGGTATGAGAACCCCAGGTTTTGCAGGTTATCAAATGCATTAGCCAGGATAAAGAGAACTCCTGATTTGGAAACAAAGGGTGTGATTTGCTTTTTCAGTCGAACGATTTCATTCCAGATGTCTTTAAACAAACCGGGGGAGTTGCTGTGTTTTGCTTCTATCAGCTGCAGCTGCATTTTTACAATGCGGTTCCAGATGTCAAACAGAAATATTCCGGCTTCCTGCTGGTAGTAATTACCAAATTCGAGCAGCCATTTCTGGTCCTGTGCATAAGGCATCGATGAAACATAACGAAATCCGTGGTGTTGGGTTATCGGGTTGCCGCTTAATTTACCAAACCGTTCCTCATTCCCACGGTTGGCAGGTGATACTTCCTGGTCGTAACGCTCCTTGTGCAGGGTGATTGCTTCATCTACAATTTCCCTGTCAAGGTTGGGACCACGCGCGGAACCTTCCCTTTCCTGTGAAAGCAAAAGGAAGCCTGTGCCATTGGAAAAGGATATGAAATTGTCAAATTTTGTAATTGTTTCATAAGGTGTAACCCATCCTTTGGGTGGTTTTATGCCGATTACATAATCCAAATCTTTCTGGTAACCGATTTTATCCAGGAACTTCAGGGAAGACGGCAACGTGCGGGTATAAATCTGCCCAAAGGTTCTTCCGGTGATGGCGGTAACAGAGCGGGGCATATTTCTGACAATCTGGTTTATCTCCCACCCTATTTTATAGGATTTCCCTGTTCCCCTACCCTCAATGTTCACTTCGTTTTGTGCCAGGTTCAGCACCGAAAGCAGCTGGGGGTTGTTTAAATTCACAGGTGCGCTTACCAATTCTTCCATTTCCCGCATTATGAATTCATTATTTCAACGGCGCCCTGCTCGTCAATTTCATTTCCGGAGAACAACACCCTGTTTAACTCCTCAACCGTGTTCCGGGGCAGTTTATGCAGGGAATTTATATCGAGTTTGGCAGATTTGCCATCCAGATTAACCATGATGTAGAATTCATGTTTAGCATTTCTTAAGGGGTCAACCGGTACATCGGGCCTTTTACCAAGAATGCGTGAAAGATTGGCGTGTTCCATTGCAATGATTTTCCTGTCGGATGAAAGACCTGTTTCCCTGCACCGGATGATGTTTGCCGTAATATCACCGATGGTCCAGTTCAGCCAGAAATCAAAGTCAAAATCCTGGTAGTTGTTAAACATCTGCCGGGCCAATTGTAAATCCCTGTATGCAGCGGCTGCAGTGATATCGGGATACAGCGTTCTGTGGAATTTAATTACATTTTTTGCCACCGGATGTTTGTCCAGCAGTTTACACATGGAAACTGCCCTGTTCAGCATTTCGCGGTACTGTTCGGGAAGAGGTGAGTTTTCCGGATTGAGGATGTGGGCCTTGATTATTTCTGCCGGCTGACTGACAAGGGGTATAAAGCTCATAGTTTTGATTGGTTATGATAGTTTAACATTGCGTTTTGTGCGGGGTTGCTGCCGTTTAAAGCTGCCATTTTAATGGATTGGCGAAGTTCAATCTCCGCGCTGAGCCTGCCTGTGTGATAGGCTTTGTATAAAGGGTGGTCATAGCCGACCTGAAGTATTTCTGTAAATTCATCTTCGGCGTGTGGCGGCAGTTCAAGACATATCATTATATCCTGAACCGGCATAAAAAGTGCAGCCATCGATTCAACTTCTTCAAGCTGTTCCGCGGAGAAATTCATTTTCGAGTGCATTTTTATCGAAATTAAATGTTTCAATATCTGTAAATATCGCTCCCCTTTCCAACTTGGGGTTGTCGGTTGCATTCTGGCTGGTGATTACCGATAAATTCCAGTTTTCGTTCCAAACAAGAGCAACTTTTGCGTGGATGGAAGAGCACCTGTAATCAAAGGCTGTTGACAACATTTGAAATGGTATCGGGCTCATGGTTTTAACACGGTTATCCACAATAACGCGAAATGAAAGTATATTCCCCTTTTGACGGTGGTTAAGCAGTTGCTCGATGCTTGTTTGCGAAAACGAGTAGGAGGTCATAAACAGGTTGGCAGGGCCGGTTTGTTTCAGCAGGTGAATCAGTAACCGCACCAGGTTAAAGTTTCCATAGCTGTAATAATGGGTTGTTTTGCCGTTTTGGAGTTGACCGATGGATTTAATCAGTGTTTTGGTTTTGTCATCGGCAAACTCACCGGCGAACTGTTCTGTAATAATTACCTCCGGTTGCGGTTTATT
>CAWKIX010000006.1:0-328692 GCA_963849775.1 uncultured Prolixibacteraceae bacterium
TTTCCGCTATGGGACACCCGGAAAATTTTTCAAGATAATTTGATATAGCATTGCTTGCTGGTCATCCATTTTAAGGAGCTGTGATCTGGAATGTTTTGATTCGGGTAACATATATGTGATTTGGTACATGTTATGTGTTAACTCTGCCGCTTTCTTTAATGACAAGTTCGACTTTTCTTTATAAAGTACCCTTTCCAACTCTTTGTAAATACAATAAGCCGTAAATGATATACAAATATGTGCTTCGATACGATGTTTGAGCCGGTGATAAATGGGGCGTATACGCAGATCAGTTTTGGACATCCGGAATGCCTTTTCAATGTGCCATAAATTTTTATAACTCTCAATTACTTGTTTATCCCTGAGTTTCGTGTTGGTAGTATATCCTTTCAGTCCGTCCCAAATTTTGTCCTGGTTGAACTTGTCGTAATCAATTTCGATTGTCACATCTCCCTGTAACCGCAGGTATTTATTGTAACCCTTATTGTTTATATTCGATTTGGTGAGTTTCCCAGCCTTAACCCGCTTTTCCAACCTTTGCAGTCCCCGGATGCGGTTATGTTCATCTTTCACGGCCCTGTTTGTTGCATAGCTGACAATTAGCCGGGTTCGGCCAGCCTTGTTTATCCTGACGGGCTGTCCTTCTGAAAACTGGATTCCCAAAATCTGGTTTTTTACGTTATCGGATTCATTTTTTAGCCTGGCGCCAATAATGTACTCGTACCCCTTGTGTTCCAATGCTTTTATATTGTCGTTCGACAAAAGCCCGGCATCGGCAACTACGATAGGCTGGTTCAATTTAAACTTCACACTGATTTTTTCGATGAAAGGAATCAGTGTGTGCCCTTCGTAAATGTTACCTTCAAAAATATCGTACCCGATTGCATAACCGCCCAGACCAACAAGTAAGCCAATATAAATTTGTGGATTCTGATGTTTCCCGTCTTTGCTAAAACCGGTTTTTCTTAAGTCATCTTCATCGCCCGCTTCAAAGTAAAGTGTGGTCATGTCGTAAAACACAATGCTGATATTGCCTTGCAAAACGTTTAAAGTGTGTGCAAAAGAAATCTGTTCAACGCGTTCTTTTAGTTTACTGTTCAATTTATCCAGGAAACGGTATACCGTGTCTAAATCAAGCATAACTCCCTGGAAACGGTAAATGTATTCTATTGCTTTCAGCTTGCTCAAAGGGAAAGCCAGTCGGGCAATGACCAAATGACGGAAGAGTTCTTCCTCCAAAATGCCAAACCCAATACTGTCGTATATCTTTCCAAAAACAAGCTCTGGGCCAACAGTACGAATGCTGGAATTGCCAATTGCAGAGAAAACTTGTTCGACAACTGTATCTTTTTCGGATACAAATAATCCAGACTGGGAATCTAATCTTTCGACCTCTATTTTGCCCAAATAAAGTAACTTCTGCACTTCCTGCTCATTGGAACTGCACCCAATGGTTTTAACAACCTTATATTTACCACGGGACTTTGTGATAATTTGAACCGAAGTACTGCCTGATGGATTTAACTTCTTTCGTACAAACATGCCCAAATTTACTAACGGGACACCCATTTTCAAAATCATTCCCTGTAAAATCAAGCATTACAGAAGGCTTTTTTTGAAAGTGCGGAAAACAGGACAGCAGTTACGATCGCGATAGAGTTCTTCAATTTTATAAACATTGGTCGCCAACAGCGTTGGATCCGAACTCATATAAATAAAAAACGGAGGATTTTAGTTTTGATTAATCAGAAAATCAAAATTATCAACAGAGGTTAACTCTATGGGGTTTTGTCCTTTTTTGAAAATTCTGCACGGACGGTCTCCAATGAGTTCCAATTTATTATTTTCAAGTTTAAACATGGTTCCTTCGCGCAAGCCGGCTACGTACATAGTTGTATTAATTTCAAGAAATTCTTCAATACGTTGTTCGCGGGTCTCTCCCCCATGACCTTCAGGGTTGGCATCAATATAATGTGGATTGATTTGAAAAGGAATTAAACCTGTGCAATCAAATCCTTTTGGATCAATTATTGGCATGTCATTCGTTGTTTTTAAAGTCGGACAAGCAACATTCGACCCTGCGCTCCACCCAATATATGGAGTATGATTCAAAACCTTTTCCCGAATAGGATTCATGAGATTATTATCATGCAACATTCTAACCAGTTGCCATGTATTTCCTCCGCCAACAACAATTGCCTCCGCATTTTCAACTGCTTCTGAAGGATTATTAAAGGTGTGAATGCCAACGATGTGATGACCAATTTCAGAAAACCGTTCCTCTACTTTCTGGCAATATTTATCAAACGAAAAAGTCACTGCCGCATAGGGAATAAATAAAGCTGTAACCGGTTTTTCACCCAAAAATTTCCTGATTTCTTGTTTTGGATAATCCAGGTATGGTTCACCGGGAGTTGTTGAATTGCTTAAAAGAAGAAGTCTCATGTGTTGATCTTTTATGAAAAACGAAGTTTAAATGTGTTTAATTGGCTAAAAACTTAATAAGGTGATTCCAAAACTAAAAGGTGTAAGTTCCGGTCCAAGATTCTGTTTAAAAAAAGGCCTTAAATCGTAAGTGGCAAAAAGGTTTAACCAACGATAGCCGGTTCGAACCATTAAACCGTATTTAAAATCGTAGGTTGAATAATCATCCGGCACCTTTAATTTTTCCTTTTTTTCTTCACGGTAAGTTATTTTTGTGTGAGACCCTATTCGATAACCCATAAATAAACCACCCGAAATGTAAAGCCGGTTTTCGTAATGATTTATAGGTATCTGAAATTCAACAAGAACAGGAGCTGTTATATAGGTGAGTGAAAGTTTTGAGCGCTGATTGTCAGTAAAATAGAGAGTTTTAGGTGTTATCATTCCGTTTGGTTGTCTCTCAATAGTTGTATTCTGATCAAGGCGGTAATTTTGAAACTGAACTCCTAATCCTGTTACTATGCCAATGGTATTGCGGTTTCTTTGCAATCCAATACTTTGCTGAATAAGATTAATGTACAATGAGTTCGAACGAAACACATTGTTTTTCATAAACTTACTTTTATAATTTGAATAATTGGGATTCAGAAAAGCATTAAACCCAAGATCAAAACCTGCCCAGTGCCCTGAAAAATCATCCTGCCAAAAATTAAAACCATTTCGCGTTATCGATTTGATTTTTATTTTTCGAAGCACTTCTTCTGGATTTCCCTTAATAGGCACAATTGTGTCAGTTTCCTGAGCATAGGAAGAAAGACTTAATATGATTAGAAGAATTCCTGAAAGAATTAATCTGAACAAGATAACATTTGTTTTCAGTGGCATATTAATATTCATATCTCGCGATTTTGAACAGAATATTATTGTTCAGCAAATGTAATTTTTTCCATTCGAATTCAATATAAAAAATAGGGCAAATTAGGTAAATGTGGATTTAGGTGTAATGAATTTAACGTTCCTGGGTTCCTAAATTAAATTTAATATAGATAAAGAAAAATACTTAAAATACTGAATCTCATTTTAAAAGAGTACATTTGCGCGCAAAATAGAGAAACAATTTAATGACATTATTTAACGAGATGGGGCTGAGCGCCGAAATACAATCGGCCATTGAAGATTTAGGATTTGAACAGCCCACCCCAATTCAGGAAAAAACAATCCCTTTTTTAATAGAAAATCAGCAAGATATAGTTGCACTGGCTCAAACAGGAACTGGTAAGACAGCCGCATTTGGATTGCCTATTATTCAACAAATTGATCTTGAAAGTAAATCAACACAGGCATTAATATTAAGCCCGACACGGGAATTGGCAATTCAGATTGCTAACGATTTGGAAACATTTGCAAAAAATCTGGGCAAATTGAAAATTGCTATTGTTTATGGCGGCGCAGATATAAAAAAACAAATTAACGATCTTGACCGTGGAGCCCAAATTGTTGTTGGAACACCCGGACGGTCGCTTGACCTGATTAAAAGAAAAAAACTGAACGTAACAAAAATTCAGTGGGTAGTACTTGATGAGGCAGACGAAATGCTATCGATGGGTTTTAAAGATGATTTGGATGCCATTCTAGAAAATTCGCCTGCCGGAAAACAAACGCTTTTGTTTTCGGCTACAATGCCAAAAGAAATTGTTGCCATTGCCAACAAATACATGGATAATCCTTTTGAAATTTCAGTTGGCAAACGAAATACAGGTGCCGAAAATGTAGAGCATCATTATTATGTAGTTCATGCAAGAGACCGTTATATTGCATTAAAGCGGGTTGCCGATATCAATCCAAACATTTATGGAATTATATTTTGTCGTACCCGTGCAGAAACAAAAGATGTAGCTGACAGATTGATGCAGGATGGATATAATGCCGATGCATTACACGGAGATCTTTCCCAGGCTCAACGCGACCATGTGATGAGTAAGTTTAGAAGCAAACACTTGCAAATGCTTGTTGCTACTGACGTTGCAGCGCGTGGGTTGGATGTAAATGATCTTACACATGTTATCAACTATAATTTGCCCGACGATCCGGAAATTTATATCCACCGAAGTGGAAGAACTGGTCGTGCAGGGAAAAAGGGGATATCAATTACCTTAATTCATTTACGTGAAAAAGGTAAACTTCGCCAGGTTGAAAAAATTGTAAATAAATCATTTCTTAAAAAAGACGTTCCTTCAGGAAAAGAGATTTGTGAAAAACAATTGTTCAGTTTGATCGACAGGGTGGAAAAAATAGAGGTAAACGAAAAACAAATTGGCGAATTTATGCCGGTTATTTATAAAAAACTGGCCTGGCTCGACCGTGAAGAATTGATCAAACATTTTGTATCTGTTGAATTTAACCGGTTTTTACAATACTACCAGAATGCACCCGATATTAACGTTGACGAATCAAAACATTTTGAGGAAGAAAGCAGAGGTGGAGAACGAAGAAACAGAAAAAGAGGTCGCGATGACAGAGACAGAGGGAGAGACAGAAGTAGAGGTAGTAGCGCCTATTCCCGGTTCTTTTTTAACCTGGGTAAAAAGAATGGAATCGGAAAACGTACAATTATCGACCTAATCAATCAGCAACTTCCAAATAAAAGTGTTGATATTGGAAATATTGAAGTACTTAAAAGTTTCTCGTTTTTTGAAGTAGATACACGATTCGAGAACGAGGTTTTAAGAGCATTTAAAAATGCAAACTATAAAGGGCAGAAAATTGGAATTGATATTGCCAAAAAGAAATAAAACAATAATTCGGTATTGTTTCAACGAGGCTGTTAAGAGTTAAATCTTTTACGGCCTTTTTTTTTTGCTTCCCTTTAAAAGAGTTATTAATTTTATAAACTTAAAACTAAATCATACATAAATCTTCTAAAATGAATAGAAAACTAAGAATGGGAATGGTTGGTGGCGGAACCGATGCGTTTATTGGCGCAATTCACCGACTTGCTGCTTTTATGGATAACCAGATCGAATTGGTTTGCGGCTGTTTTAGTGTCAATCCTAAAATTTCAAAAGAATCCGGTAAATTGTATTATCTGCCTGAAAAAAGGGTTTATGAAACTTACCAGGAAATGTTTGAAAAAGAGGCTCAGCTTCCTGAGGGAGAAAGAATGGATTTTGTTTCAATTGTTACACCAAACTTTGTCCATTTCGATCCGGCTATGATGGCGCTCGATCATGGGTTCAATGTTGTACTTGATAAACCAATTACATTTACTTTGGATGAAGCACTAAAGTTAAAAGAGAAGATAAATGAAACCGGGCTTACATTTGCATTAACGCATACCTACTCAGGTTATCCGGCAGTTAAGCATGCCAAACAAATGATTGCAGACGGCAAATTGGGTAAAATCAGAAAAATATATGTAGAATATCCACAAGGCTGGCTTTCTTCAAAACTGGAAGATACTGGAAATCAACAGGCATCTTGGCGCACCGATCCAAAGCGTTCAGGTAAAGCGGGTTGCATGGGAGATATTGGTACACATGCACACCATCTGGCAGAATATATGACCGGATTAAAAGTAACAGAATTGTGTGCAGAATTGAATGTTTTTGTTCCGAACCGGTTGCTTGATGATGATGGAGCTGTTCTCATGCGTTTCGATAATGGCGCAAGAGGTGTTCTAATGGCGACCCAAATTGCAGCAGGCGAAGAAAATGCTATTCGAATTCGTGTTTATGGTGATAAAGGAGGTATTGACTGGGAACAAATGGAACCTAATACATTAACCGTAAAATGGTTGGGGCAACCAACACAAATTATGCGCGTTGGAACTAGCCTGGATAGTGCAATTGCTGCTCATAATACACGAACTCCAGGAGGACATCCTGAAGGTTACCTTGAAGCTTTTGCAAATATTTACCGAAACTTTGCAACCACCGTTATGGCAAAAATGGATGGTGCTGAGCCAACTCCTGAGATGCTGGATTTTCCTGGTGTTGAAGATGGAATTCGCGGAATGCAATTCATTGATACAGTTGTGGAGGCAGGTTATAATGATGACGTGAAATGGCTGAAATTTGGTGAATAGTAGCCCCCTCTGACTCCCCCGGGGGGGAGAATAAAAAAGATATATTTATTCCATAAACATATCATTTGAAATTAAATGTAAAAATATAAAAACAGTCTTTCAAACTTCCCTCTCTCTGGGAGAGGGGTTGGGGGAGAGGCCACTAAAACTTAAATAATTATGGCTAGACCTGTAACATTATTTACCGGACAATGGGCCGACCTGCCTGTTGAAACCATGTGTAAAAAAGCCAAGAAATTTGGCTACGACGGACTTGAACTTTGTTGTTGGGGCGATCACATAGAAGTTGCAAAAGCCGATCAGGCATATTGTGATGAAAGAAAAGCTCTTCTTGAAAAATATGATCTTCAGTTATTTGCAATTTCTACACACCTTGACGGTCAGTGTGTTTGTGATCCAATCGATCAGCGACATAAAAGTATTGCCAGTCCGCGTGTTTGGGGTGATGGCGATCCGGAAGGTGTTAGGCAGCGTGCAGCGAAGGAGATGATTGAAACAGCTAAAGTGGCAAAAATGCTCGGATTGGATACCGTTATTGGATTTACCGGCAGCCCAATTTGGCATTTACTTTATTCTTTCCCACCTGTTCCGTCGGAAATGATAGAAGACGGATATAAAGATTTTGCAAAACGTTGGATTCCTATATTAGATGAATACCAAAAGTTAGGTATTAAATTTGCACTGGAAGCTCATCCTACAGAAATCGCTTTTGATATCCATTCAGCACATCTTGCATTAAAAGCATTGGATTATCATCCGGCATTTGGTTTTAATTTTGATCCAAGTCATTTTGGTTACCAGCATGTTGACTATGTGCGTTTTATTTATGAATTCTCTGATCGAATTTTCCATGTTCACATGAAAGATGCATATTGGAGCGATGTTCCAAAAACCGTTGGTGTATTTGGCGGACACATGGAGTTTGGCGACAACCGCAGATATTGGAATTTCAGAAGCCTTGGAAGAGGTAGTGTTAAGTTTGAAAATATAATAAGGGCATTAAATGATATTGGCTACACCGGACCACTTTCAGTTGAATGGGAAGACAGTGGGATGGACCGCGAGGCAGGTGCTGCAGAGGCTTGCGCATTTGTTAAAAAGGTAGATTTTGCGCCATCTGATGTTGCTTTTGATGATGCGATGCAAAAAGAATAATACAATAATTAAAATAGTTAGGAAAATATTATTTCAAATCTAAACTAACAATCAACTTAAAATGACAAACAGAAGAACCTTTATTAAAAATTCTGCTATGGCGACTGCTGCTGTTGGTTTGGCAGCAACTATGCCATTGGCAATGGATTCATGTGTAGGAGCAAATGAAAAACTGGTCTGCGGACTCATTGGGGCAAACGGGATGGGCTTCGATGATTTGAGAGCTTTTCTAAAACAACCCAATACAGAATGTGCAGCTATTTGTGATGTTGACGAAAATGTTCTAAACAGAAGAATTGCAGATACTGAGAAAATTCAGGGAACAAAACCAAAAGGATTTAAAGATTTCAGAAAATTACTTGAAGAACCGGGAATTGATGTTGTAATAATAGGAACACCCGACCACTGGCATTGTTTGCCAATGGTTTCAGCATGCCAGGCGGGTAAAGATGTATATTGTGAAAAACCGCTCGGAAACTCCATCGAAGAAATTAATATTATGGAGCGGGCAGCAAAAAAATACAATACGGTTGTTCAGGTAGGAATGTGGCAACGTAGTGACCCACATTGGCGCGATGCTGTTGAGTACGTAAAATCAGGTAAACTTGGGAAGATTCGTACCGTTCGTACGTGGGCGTATCAGGGTTGGATGAATTCCATTCCCGTAAAACCGGATAGTGAACCGCCAGCAGGAGTGGACTATGATTTCTGGTTAGGACCAGCTCGTAAAAGACCTTTCAATCCCAATCGTTTTCATTTTAATTTCAGATGGTATTATGACTATGCAGGCGGTTTAATGACGGATTGGGGCGTGCATATTATTGATTATGGTTTATTCGGAATGGGTGATCCTACTCCAAAATCTATCATGGCAATGGGTGGCAAATTTGCTTATCCCGATGATGCTGCCGAAACTCCTGATACTTTACAGGCTTTATATGAGTTTGATAGTCATACAATGCTTTGGGATCATGGCACTGGTATAAATGGTGGTCATTTTGGTCGCGATCATGGTGTTGGTTTCGTTGGAAATAATGGAACGCTTGTGGTTGACCGAAACGGATGGGAGGTAATTCCGGAGGTTAAAAATAACGAAGATTTAGTTGAACGTGTTGACTTGATAAAAGGGACCGGGCAAGGACTTGATTTACATATGGCAAATTTTATTGATGGTGTTAAAACCCGTAATAAAAATTTGAATGCAAATATTGCTGTTGCAGCAAATACTGCACGGGTAGCACATCTTGGAAATATTGCACAACGTACAGGAAAACGTTTGTACTGGGACAGTAAAAACAGTACGTTTATCGATGATCAGGAGGCTAATAATTATTTGGTTCCAACTTATCGTGCTCCCTGGGAATTACCCAAAGTATAGAAAAAATTATTACGAATTAGAGCAGACGGTCTCAACTGAGGCTGTCTGTTTTATTTCAAGCTGACTATATAATTCGGAAATTTTCTTCAAACTATAATTATTTTCCAAAATGTACAAACCAAAAGAAAGTCGTTATGAATCAATGCAATATAACCGATGCGGTAAATGGGGATTAAAACTACCTGCAGTTTCATTGGGTTTGTGGCATAATTTCGGGGGAATTGATGATTTTGAAAATGGAAGAAAAATAGTACAACGTGCTTTTGATTTGGGAATTACTCATTTCGACCTGGCTAACAATTACGGTCCTCCACCCGGTTCGGCAGAAGAAAACTTTGGTAACATTCTAAAACAGAATTTCAAAAATTACCGTGATGAGCTGATTATTTCAACCAAGGCGGGTTATTTAATGTGGCCTGGCCCTTATGGAGAATGGGGTTCCAGAAAATATCTGCTCTCAAGTCTTGACCAAAGCTTAAAAAGAATGGGATTGGAATATGTCGACATTTTTTATTCGCACCGGCCAGACCTGGAAACACCGCTGGAAGAAACGATGATGGCACTCGATCAGGCGGTTCGTTCAGGAAAAGCATTATATGTTGGTATCTCCAATTATTCTGCTGAAATGACAAAAGAAGCTTCGCGTATTCTAAACGAACTTGGCACTCCGTGTTTGATTCATCAACCCAGATACTCCATGTTTGATCGTTGGGTTGAAGATGGCTTGCTGGATGTTTTGGAGGATGAAGGAATCGGTTGCATATCGTTTTCACCATTGGCGCAGGGCTTACTTTCGAACAAATATATTAAAGGAATTCCGGCAGGTTCAAGGGCAACTCGTGAGGTTTTTCTGAAAAAAGAACATGTTGATTCAATGCTTGATAAAATAGTAAAATTAAATGAAATTGCGCTGGACAGGGGGCAGTCGCTTGCCCAAATGGCGCTTGCATGGATATTTAAAGACAAAAGGATTACATCGGTGTTAATTGGCGCCAGTTCAGTAGATCAAATTGAGGATAATGTTGAAACTTTAAAAAATCTGGAATTCAGTATTGATGAAATAGACAAGATTGAAGAGATTATAAATTAGCTACAAAAAAAGCCCGCCAATAAGCGAGCTATTTGTTATAATCATACGTTGTTTGGTAAATTGCACTAACTAAAGTCCAATTATTTTCTCCACTCCCCAAAATAATCCAAAGATTATTGCCATTCCGGCAATTGTTCCGGCGGCAAGCGTGAGGATTAAATTTAGCGGTAACTTTTGTTTCCGCTCTTCAGAATTCATTGTAATAACAATCTGATCCTGATTTGCTTTTGTTTCCATTGTTTTCTTCTTTTTATTATAAAAAAGACGTAAAAGTCTTTTACAAAAGTATGAAAATGTGTTTTACAACACAAATTTTAATTCTCTTCTGTTAAATTACTGTTAACCATGACTTGTGCGTAAATTAACGTTTAAGAGATCAACAAAAGTACCTGTTGAATGAAATTTTTTTAAACGAACGGAATAGCTAAAATTTTCGTTTCAGCGAAAGAAATTCGACTATGTTGCCGATTCAAATTGCTTCAGAAAGCGGACATCATTTTCAAAGAAATGACGGATATCTTTTATCCCATATCGGAGCATGGTGATTCGCTCGATTCCCATCCCGAATGCAAAACCAGTGTATTTTTTACTATCTATATTGCACGATTCCAGAACATTAGGATCAACCATTCCGCAACCCAATATTTCGAGCCAACCGGTATATTTACAAACATTACAACCTTTGCCGCCGCAAATAGAGCAACTTACATCCATTTCGGCACTTGGTTCAGTAAACGGGAAATACGATGGACGAAGCCTGATTTTAGTTTCTTCGCCAAACAATTCTTTTGCAAACTGTAACAGCGTTTGTTTCAGGTCAGCAAACGAAACATTTTCATCCACATATAATCCTTCTATTTGGTGGAATATACAATGTGATCTTGCTGAGATTGCTTCATTTCTGAAAACACGACCGGGGAAAATAGCACGAATTGGTGGTTGTGTTCTTTCCATAACCCGAATCTGAACACTCGAAGTGTGTGTTCTCAACAAAACATCCGGGTCTTTTTCAATAAAGAATGTATCCTGCATATCGCGGGCAGGGTGCTCCGGTGGGAAATTCAATGCTGAGAAAACATGCCAGTCGTCCTCAATTTCAGGGCCTTCAGCAACAATAAAACCAAGTCGGGCAAAAATGTCAATAATCTCATTTTTAACCAGAGAAAGCGGGTGGCGTGTACCCATTTTCATAGGTTCACCCGGGCGGGTTAAATCTAATCCTGATTCAAATGAAGAAGAGGAATCAAAGCTTTCTTTTAAAGAATTAATTTTTTCAAGCGCAAAATCTTTTAATGTATTAATTGCTTGACCTACTTCTTTTTTTTGCTCTGGCGAAACATTTTTAAAATCAGCAAACAATTGGTTAATAGCGCCTTTTTTGCTGATATACTTTAAACGAAGCTCTTCAACTTCTTCCAACGACGATGCAACTGCCGCACCTATTTCTTCCTGTAATGCTTTTATCCTGTCTAACATCTTTTCTAATTGATAAAGGCACAAAGATAATCATTCCGTATAAATTGTTTTAAGGGTGGAAATAATGAAGATGTAATGAATTTATGATCTTTTCTTTTTGTAAAGATTGTAAAGCAACCAACAAATAAAACCATTATAAATCAATCCTGTTAAAATTGAAATAGTAATTTGAACGTTCAGATTTGCCAATCTAACCGTTTCAAAAATCCAAAAAAATGGAATAACAAAGAAGATATATTTTAGGCTACTTTCAACAAAAAAAGCAATTACAGGAATGAAAAGAAAAACATTCATCGCTTTATACAAGGTTGCGGCTTCAATTTTATTTTTTGAAAATGTAGTAATTGCAAAAGTTGCCACAGGTGAAACTAGTGAAAAAAGCATCGGGATGACTATTAATTGCAATAAATTCAAATGGATTAATCCATTCATCAATAAAATTAAAACTGAAAAAATATAGCCAAAACTCATGGCAACAAAAATCCGGCTTTTCAGAATAAAATTTTGAGGAACAGGAAGTATTCGGAGCATCACATCAATATTTTCGTCGCGTTCATCAAGTAAAATAAAACTAAATAAATAGGATGGAGTTGCTGCATTTATCATGGTTAAACCGGCAACAATTAGCCAATAATATTCTTGTATATCAGGAACAATTTCGAGTAGTTTTGTAATTCCGAACCGGCAAATCAGGATAATAGCAACCGGAACTATAAAAATGATCATCAGACTTTTATCCCTGAAAATCAATTTTAAATCGTTTTTTACTATGTTGATCAGCAAGTTCATGATTCTCCTCTAACTATGTGTTTCAAAAATAGTTGTTTTGATATCCGATAAGTAACCCAAATTGAAAACAGAAGGTAGCAAATAGCATATAATGACTGAGCCGGAGAGATCTTTTCAAAAGCTCCTTCAAACAGAATGAATGATGCCTGTGTGGGTAAAATGTAAAACCAATAAGCATTTGTGATTTCGAAAAAGTTAAGGTACGGAAGAATAAACGGTGTGATAAAAAATGGGATTACAATAATATATTGATTGAAAGTTTTAACTTTTGAAACGCCGATAAATCCAAGCAGTATGAAAAACACAGAAGATAAACATATTGCGGCAAGAAAGTTGAAATAATTGAAATGGAAACCATGGCTTGCAAATACCATTGCAAAACAAATAGTTGAAGTTATAATGGTGAGTGAAATTGCCTTTGAAAATAGGTATTGCCAGATTTTAACAGGAGTAACAATTAAGGCCTGCAAGGTATTTGAACTTTTTTCAAAAAGAACCAAAACGCCCGTAAAAATAAAACCTAAAAAAGTGGGATCAGAAAAAATAAGGGCAATTAAAATCTTGTCATTTCCGCGGAAGCCAAGTAAAAGAAACAGGGCGACATAAAATGCGGCAATGAAAATAGAAACGGTTAAAATGTTATTTCTAACCTGCAGTTTCAGGTCCCAAAGTATCATTCTAATTAACGTTACCATTGTTTGTCAGGTGTTTACCGGTTAATTTGATAAAAATATCCTCCAACGACGCTTCTTTGGAATGAATGGAACGAATACGATTTTTTCGTAACACCTCCAGAAATTCGTTATTATCAGCAAGTCCTTCCATATTAAATTCCTTCGCCAGAATTCCATTATTTTCGTACTCAACTTTTACCGCGCGTTTTCCTCCCATTTGTTTAATATTTTTAGGTGAATCAATAATCTCCAGCCGTCCATCAACCATAAAAGCAACACGGTCGCAAAGTTCATCAGCATCGTGCATATTATGCGTGGTGATAAAAATTGTTTTACCTAGTTGCTTTTGTTCCAGAATGATGTCTTTTATTTTACGGGCATTTCCCGGATCCATTCCTGAAGTTGGTTCATCGAGAAAAAGAATTTCGGGATTGTGCATAAAAGAGCGAACAAAATTGAGTCGGATTTTCATTCCTTTCGAGAACTTTTCAACTTTTACTTTTGCATCATTTGCCAAGCCTACTTTATCAAGCAACTGCAATAAATTATTTGGCTTTTGTGAATAAAATCCGGCAAAATATTGCAAATTTTCAATTGCCGTTAATTTTGGATAATGATTGGGTAACTCAAAACAAACACCAATGTGATTAAAATAGGCGCCATCTGATTTTCGGTGATCTTTTCCTAAAATTGAAATGTTACCGGAATAGTTGGTGAGCAACTTAATCAGTATTTTTTGAGTGGTACTTTTGCCTGCCCCACTAGGCCCTAAAAAGCCAAATATTTCACCTTTATCAACACTAAATGAAATGTTCTTTACTGTTGGACATTCATTCTTAGGATACGTGTAAACCAGGTTATTAACTTTTATCATTGCTAATTTTCAAGCTTTCAAACCGTTTTTCATTAATAAAAGAATATCATCTACAACTTCCATTATTTCATCTTCGGAAAGTGAAAAGAGATGCCCGTTTTTTGTGCTTTCCAAAAAATCAACACCTTTAAATTTTGCCAGGTAATCATAAATTCCCAATTGGGTTTGAAAAATAAAATGTGCTGCAACGTCTGGCGAAATTTCTGAATTGAGTTCTCCTTTTTGCTGGTATTTCTTAATCAACGAACTGGTAAACTTTATTACATTGATGATCATATCGTTTATTATCGGTCCTGTTTCTTTAACATTACTTTCCTGCATCGAATTATACAGAAAGATACTTTCCAGCGGATACTCCAAATCGAAAATTATCTTATCGCGGAAATTTTCCCGTATAATTTCAAAAAAACTTAGATTTTCATTGTTTAATAATTTGCTTAGCTGGCTCATTCGCATTTTATATGCATTCTGAATGAGGTAGGCATACAAATCAAATTTATTTTCGAAATAGCGGTAAAAACTTCCTTTTGCTACTGCCGACTTCTTTATAATAGTTGAGAGAGAAGCTGTGAGATAACTGTTGAAAGCAAACTCTTCATAAGCTATTTTCAGAATTTCATTTCTGCGCGTTTCATCCAGGTTATTAAATGTTTTTAATGGCATAATAACGTATTAAGCGACTGTATGGTCGCAAATATAAAAATAAAAGCGACCAGTCAGTCTCAATGACTAATATTTTTTATTTTTAGCCGAAAAATTTTTAAAACCTGAGATAAATTTGAAGCAGATATTTACTGGCAGAATCCGGTCATTTTTAAATTTAATTATATTTCAAATACATCTCTGATGAGTTGAATCTGATTATTTTTCGAATGATTTGCCGGTAATTGGGTTTTTGTCTATTTTTGCACACCTGAAAATAATTTTGGTCCCGTAGTTCAACGGATACCTGCCTGCCGGTAGGCAGGGAATAGCGGTTTTCGTTAATTGTAATAGAAATGAGTTATTTTGTTTATGCGATAAAAAGTAAATTTGATGGTAGAATATATGTTGGTTTGACGGAAAATGTTCAAAATCGGTTAAAAGAACATAATTCAGGAAAAACAAAATCAACAAAAGGATATACACCGTGGGATTTGATTTTCACGACCGAATGTCAAACAAGGGCGGAAGCAAGGAAACTTGAAAAGTATTATAAAGGTGGAAGTGGTAAAGAAAAATTAAAACAAATGGTCCCATAGTTCAATGCCTGTCTGCCGAAAGGTAAAGATACCTGCGTGCTGGAGGCAGGGAATAGCTATTTCTGTGAAACTAATAGTTTAAAGTTCTTTAATAATATTATATGGTCCCGTAGTTCAACGGATAGAATAGCGGTTTCCTAAACCGTAGATATGGGTTCGATTCCCGTCGGGACTACTAATAGGAGTTGATTATCAAATAATTAACTCTTTTTTTGTGGTTGTTTGTGTATCCTTTATTGGTAGGATTAATGTTTTGTTCTGATTTCTGTATCTGATTTAGCAACAAATTATTTCGGGTTCCTGATCTCACTGAATTTATATTTGTATATCCTACCAATAAAATTACTGGCAGGTTATTGGTATATTAATTTTGGCAAAAAATGGTGCTTAATCTCGTTGCAATACAGCTAATACAATTACAACTAAATGAACAATTCGACTGCTTGCTGCGGGGTAGTCATATTGATAATATATTGCAAATGGAACTATCAATAAAGTGTGAATTTCCGGTATGTTCTTTTGTAATTATCAATCATAACAAGTGTTTTATTTTAGAGATACTACAAATTTCTTCGAAATAGTTATTTAAATTTGATTGCTCATTATCTAAACAAATTCAAATATTCCTCAAATACATATAACCGTCCTCTTTGACCTCCTGTCACTTCGTAAACTAATCCAAGCTTTTCTAGACTTCTTATTAATTTGTAAGCTGAAGGCATTGAAATGCCTGAAACCTTACTAACACCTTCTGCATTTATAAAAGGATTTTGATATAAATAATCTGTAACAGCTTTAGCAGTTGTCATTCTGTTTCCCAAACTTTGAATATCAGAATCTACTTTCTTTTGCAATTGCATTATACTATCAAATGTAGTTATCCCATTTCTGCATGTCTCGATTAAACCAACCAAAAAAAACTTAATCCACTGTTCTAAATTATTGTCTTCCCTAACATTAGTTAAATTATCATAGTACAATTTTTTATTTCTTTCAAAAAAGTCTGATAGGTATAAAATCGGTCTCTTCAAAATATTACTACTTACCAGGTAAAGAGGAATTAGCAATCTTCCCACTCTCCCGTTGCCGTCAAAAAACGGGTGGATTGTTTCAAACTGATAGTGAACCAAAGCTATTCTTAAAAGTTCCGGGAGAAATATTGATTCATTGTGAAGAAACTTCTCAATGTCACTCATTAGCTCAACTACCGAAGTATGAACCGGTGGAATAAAAACAGCATCGCTAATTGAAGCTCCACCTATCCAGTTTTGACTTTTTCTAAATTCACCCGGTTGTTTATTTTCGCCTCTTGCACTTTGTAATAGTACTTTATGTGTTTCTTTAATTAGACGGTTTGATAAAGGTATATTTTCCAGTTCCTTTATTGCCCATTCCATCGCTTTGGTATAATTCCGGACTTCCTCTCTGTCATCGCGTCTATCCAAAGGAATATCCTCTTTATCAAGTATTGCTTCTTCAATCTTGGTCTGTGTGCCTTCGATTTTACTGCTTTTTATAGCTTCTTTAAGAACATGCATTCTGATAAACAAATCGATGTTGGGAATATAGTTGGAATACATATCTAACCGGCCTAATTCTCTGTCAGCCTGGCTTAGTAGTTTCCATATTTCCATATTATCAATTTTCCATTCTCTGTTAATAAAATTTGGCTGAAAACATTTGTACGAGCCTTGACTAATATAAATTCCTGCTTGAAAATCTTTCATCGATATAAAATTTTAAATAAAAATAGTTCTTATTTAAGAAAATAGCAAAAAACTTAAATAACAAGTTGGTTTATTTAAAATTTTAATTTAATTTTTAACTAAGGGTAAAAAACATTTTAATATTACTTAAACCGCGCAACGGGTTATAATAATTTCTGGCTTTGCAACAATTCAAAAACATACGAAGATTTTTTATTCTCTGGCGAACGTATTCTTTGCCATATAAAAGCTCTGATAATAATATTTTTACAGAGTTTTTTGATTTTATTTATTATTAAAGGATGATTTAATTAAATAACAAATGTCAATAAAATACCGCTGCAATCCAACGACTACAGCGGTATTTTTATCTTTAAATTTTTCTTTTCAGCTATTTATTATAATCAAACGTAACAACAATTTTTCCGCTTTCTTTACCGGGGATAACTTTGAGGTTCATTTCACCTTGAACTTCTGTGCCATTACCTAACTCAGTAAGTTTTGCGGTTACCGTTGGTTCATTGCCTGAACCAATCAAATCATCTTTGGTTAATTCGCCGCTCCAAAGTACCGGTCCAAAAGTATGTCTTAAAGTATAGGTATCAGGTGTAATGCTATCAAACACATATTCATTTACACCTTCATAAGTCATTTTCCTGACCATTGAACCGCCTCCGCCGCCGCCGAAGCCACCTCTGCCCCTGCCTTTTGAAAGCTCAATTTCTGCGCCTCTGCCCATGGTTGCTTCTGTTCTTTCGCGGTAGTATTCAGTTCCGCTATCAAATGCTTCAACCTCGAAATAGTACTCTTCACCTTTATTTAAGCTGTGAATGGTTACTGTATAATCATCATAAATCATATAATTGTTGTACAATTTACCGGGCTCAATTCCATAGCGAACAACATAACCGTCAGCACCTTCAACAGGTTTCCATAACAGGGTTGCATCGCGTGTATCTTCAGGATTTCTAACAACCGTAACATCATCAACTTTTGTGAATTTAGCCACATCAGGATTACCAAAAATACGGAAATCCATTACCGCAAATTTACCTTGATCATGCGTAAATACATTTGTCAATTTCACGTAACGAGCTTTAGTTGGTTCGGCAAGTTCGGTATAATCGTGTCGTAAATCCTGTTTGATATTGCTTTTGTCAAGCAGCATTGACCAGCTTTTGTTATCATTAGAAACTTCAACAGTGTATGACTGGTATTGGTCGAGGCCTCCACCTCCACCTCCAAAACCACCAAATCCACCTCCAGCGCGTTGAGCATCCTGCTGTGTGAAATTAACCTGTAAGGCATAAATGTTACATTCTTTACCAAGATCAACGGTCATATATTCTCCCGCATCTCCGGTTTCAGCGCTCCAGTGTGTCATAAAATTTTCATCAACCGCATTTGCCGGTTTAAAACCTTCAAGTGTTGATGAAACTTCCACCTGTTTTTTCTGAGATAAAAGCATCCAACCTGTAAAGTTGTTATCAACTGCATCTTCTTTAACTCCCGGGAAGTATTGAGGATAATCGCCAAAAGCAGTATTTGAGTGCATTACGCCATCTTCATCAATGGCAGTAGGGAATAATGACATTTCAGCGCCACCTCTTCCACCGTAATAAGAAGGAATCATACAGATTGTCCAAAGTTGACCGTTTTTGTCGTGGAATGTGCTTCCATGGCCTGCTCCCGGAGCAAAACCCGTTGTTTTAAATGTTAACGGGTTGTGAGGGGAATATTCAAATGGTCCCATCGGATTATCAGCAACATAAACGCCATGAGAATAGGATAGGAATTCAAGACCAATTGCAGCATATTGTAAATAGTATTTACCATTATGTTTTAACATCCATGGTCCTTCTATCCAGGGATATTCTTCAGGGAAATATTCTCTGTGATTAAAGAACGGAAATATCACATCATCAGCTCTTCTACGTTCAAAACCATGTTCATCATGGTTTCCAAAGAAGCAAATTTTAGGTTCGCCAATTTCCTTGAAAGTTTCAGGATCTAACTCCACAACTTTAAACGACATGATTTGCGACCAGCCATAATACATGTATAACCGTCCGTCATCATCGAAATACATATTTGCATCACCGTATCTGTCGCTGTCAAATGTTCCAGCCTGTGTCCATTCGCCTGATTTAGGATCGGAACTGGAAAATACATTGATATTGTTCATTGAACATGCGTACAATACATCGTCAATATTCACAACGGAAACTACTCCTCCCGGAAAGTTAGGAGCATTCACATAGTTCCAGTCGCGCATATTATCTGAAATCCAGTATCCTCTGCTACCGGTTACAAACAAGTAATATTCATCTCTGAAGATAAGTACTACCGGTTCACCTCCACGACGAGCTCTTTCATTACCTACTACTAAATTGAGTGGATTACAATACGTTAAAGGTTTGTCGGTGATTTGAACTGTAAAATTATCTGATTGCCCGGAGTTTTTGGGACTATCGGAACGCGTTGTACATGATGTAATAGCAAACAAGGCTACTGCTACAACTAAAATTGTTGATTTTAAAGATTGTTTAAACATGATTAGCTTAATTAAGTTGTTAGTTATTATACTTTGTTTTAAGGGTATGTAAAGTTATTTTAAAAATTAAAAAATCCAAAGTCTACTTACCCATGAATTAGTGGCTGTTTTCAGTCATTTAAAAAACCATTAAGCACAATTAAAAGGAGTGGTGTAAAATTCTCTGGTTATCAATTTTCAAATTACTATTTTCGAATAAACTCAAAAGCAAGAGTCCGTTTAATAATTAAGCGAACTCCTGAATTTGGAAATCAAAAGAGATAATTACATTATTGTAATGACTAATTATAATCAAATGTAATTACTATTTTTCCGCTTTCTTTTCCCGGAATAACTTTAAGTCTCATCTCTCCCAAAACTTCTGTTCCGTTACCTAATTCGGTAAGATTTGCTGTCACTGTAGGTTCATCTCCTGAACCAATAAGTTCATCTTCTGTTAGTTCACCTCTCCAGAGCACTGGGCCAAAAGTATGTCGGAATGTATAATTACCCGGAGTAATGTTGTCAAAAACATACTCATCAACACCCTCATAGGTCATCTTTCTTACAGAATTACCGCTTCCTCTTGTTCCTCCAGTACCACCTTTCGAAAGTTCGATTTCTGCACCTCGTCCCATGGTTTCTTCGGTTCTTTCTTTGTAGTAATCAGTACCGCTGTCAAACGATTCAACTTCAAAAAAATACTTTTCATCTCTATTCAAACTGTGTATGGTTATGGTATATTCATCGTAAAGCATATAGTTATTGTACAATTTAGCTGGTTCAATACCATAGCGAACAATATAACCGTCGGCGCCTTCAACCGGATCCCACAAAAGTGTAACATCACGCTGGTCTTCCGGATCGCGGACTATTTTTACATCATTAACTTTTGTAAATGTAGCTTCATCAGGATTTCCAAAAATGCGAAAATCTTTAACGGCAAATTTTCCGCCATCATGGGTGAACACGTTGGTTAGTTTTACATACCTCGCTTTTACTGGTTCTTTCAGTTCTGTATAATCGTGTCTTCGGTCTTCTGCATTATTACTTTTATCTACAATTGTTGTCCAGCTTTGATTATCGTTTGAAGTTTCAATAATAAATGACTGATAACGATTCAGATTAGCCGCCGGGCCAAAACCTCTTCCAATTTGTACTTCTGCATCGTGACGATCCCAGTTCACCTGCAAAGCATAAATATTACACTCTTTCCCAAGATCAACGGTCATGTATTCTCCCGGATTGCCGGTCTCGGCGCACCAAAAAGTCATGAAATCTTCATCAACAGCATTTACCGGCCGGTAACCTTCGAGTGTTGAAGAAACTTCCACCTGTTTTTTCTGAGATAAAAGCATCCAACCAGTAAAATTATTTTCAACTGCATTTTCCTTAATTCCTGGTAAATATTGAGGATAATCGCCAAAAGCAGTATTTGAATGCATTACACCTTCCGCGTCAATTGCAGTTGGAAATATGGCTAGCTCGGAGCCGCCGCCACCGCCATAATAGGCCGGAATCATACAGATGGTCCAAAATTGCCCGTTTTTATCCTGAAAAGTACTTCCGTGACCAGCTCCCGGAGAGAATCCGGTAGTTTTAAAAGTGAGAGGATTATGCGGTGAATATTCAAATGGCCCCATTGGATTATCAGCTACATAAATTCCGTGTGAGTAAGATAAGAATTCAAGGCCAATTGCTGCATATTGTAAATAGTATTTGCCATTGTGTTTTAATACCCACGGACCTTCTATCCAGGGATACTCTTCCGGAAAATAATCTCTGTGGGTAAAATATGGAAATATTACGTCGTCAGCTCTTCTTCTTTCAAATCCATGTTCATCATGATTTCCAAAGAAAAGTACTTTAGGTTCGCCAATTTCTTTGAAAGTTTCAGGATCAAGTTCAACAACTTTAAAAGGCATTATTTGAGACCATCCGTAATACATATATAACCGGCCATCATCATCAAAATACATATTTGCATCACCGTACCTGTCGCTATCAAATTCACCAACTTGCTCCCAAACTCCATCTTTTGGGTCACCAACACATTTATAAACCGCTTTTTGGTTCATTGAACATGCAAATAAATTTTCTCCATTGCTTGCGACTGATAAAACTCCTCCCGGGAAATTTTCAGGTACATCAACATAAGTCCAGTCCCTGAAATTGTTTGAATACCAATATCCCCTTGTACGCGTAACAAAAAGATAATAATCATCTTTGTAAATGAGAACAATGGGTTCACCTCCTCTGCGAGCTCTTTCTGAATCTACAATAACGTCAAGCGGATTGCAAAATGTGTAAGGATAGTCGGTAATTTGAACCGTAAAATTTTCTGATAAGCTTGATTTAGTTTCTTTTTCTGATATCGTTTTACAGGAGCTGACTATAATAAAAGCCACTACTATAAAAAGAATACCTGGTTTAAGTTTTAGTTTGTGCATGATTCGTTTAATTATTGTTATTAATACTCTGGATTATACGTATTAGGAATGGTTATTACTCATTATGATAAAATAAAAATGTTAAAAATTAGCTGTCAGAAATTTGTTTGCCAGGGTAAAATTAGATTAAAAATAAAAAATTGCCAACTCAATTTCATATCAGCAGATTTAGAGGGCAAAACAGATAAAAACAAAACCTTTTTCAATAGATAGTGAACTTCTAGTAAGTGCCGGATTTTGTTAAAGAAATAGTTACCGCTTCAATAAGGCAATTTGAAAAACATCTGCTCTTTATTATTCAATTCCTTCATCAGGAAGTTCAGGATTGCTTTTATACGGCGATTCAAGATTTCTGCCACGATAGGCAAACCGTTGAGACATAATATTAAGTATTTCATTGGCAGTGCTTTCAATCGGTTTATTGGAAACATTAACGACTGTAAAACCACCCCGTTCAAAAGCAAACATAGCTTGCCTTATTTCGTCTCTTACTTCCCGTTCATCAATGTATTTTTCGTTTTGATAATTGTTCCAACCTTGCAGTCGTTTTTTACGGTGCGCAATTAACTGAGCCGCAGAAATATGCAGTCCAAAAACGCGATTGGGATCCACTTTAAACAATTCTTCCGGTGGTTGAATTCCTTTTACCAGCGGAACATTTGCCACTTTCCAACCATACATGGCCAGGTAAACACTTAATGGAGTTTTTCCTGCCCGTGAAACGCCGGTCAGGATGATTTCAGCATTATTCAATCGTTCCGGGCTCATCCCGTCATCATGCGAAAGTGTAAATTCTATTGATTCAATCCGGTCGAAATATTTATAGTTCAACTCCCGGTACAAACCAGGGTGTTCCAATGGTTCAACATCCAGTGTTTCATCTAAAAAATTAGCAAGTTCGCCCATTAAGTCAACCTTGCGTACACCAAATTCATCGCAAACTTCATTCATTTTTTTTCGAAGGTCAGAATTAACCATTGTATGTGCAATTAATCCACCATCGGTTTTTGCGCGGAGTACAACGTCAAATACTTCATCTTCGGTTAAAATGTGCGGAACAATAATTACAGGGATATTATTTTCAGGATATTGAATTAAAAGTGATTGAACAAGATTGTTTCCTGCAATTCCACGTCCGCCTGAAACAACATAAATAGGGGGAGGTACAACTCGTTTGCCAATATTCATTTACTTTTTAATTATCAACAACTAATACGGGTCTCAGGTTTGTATTATACAGACATTAAATTTTAAAAGCTTATCTCAATTGCCACTGATTTAAAACAAAAACTGCTTTCAAAACATCGTGAAAGCAGTTTTAAAATAATAGCGGATTGATTGTGTTAAACACAGTTCCAAAATACATTTTCTTTTTATTGAAAACAAATATTGTAACTATTTACTTTTCAACACCTGCGGGTTTATTTCTTATTAGAAAAAATGTTCAGGCAAATTATTTTTTGTGTATTGAATTTCAAATAGTTGTTGCAATATTAATAGATGATAATATGGAAGATATTGTAACCAATTACTTTTTTATTGATTTTATTGGTTTAATAATAATCTCAGACTTGCACTCCGGGCACAAATAAATTTCGCATCCGGTGCAGGCAAAGCAGTTTCCACACGACCGGGGAACATCGAGATTAGAAAACTTAAAGCCACAATCGGGGCAGGTATAAAACTTTTCCTTTTTGCCGGCAATCATTTCGCCATAATTTAATACAGTTTCAACAACGCAAAAGTAATAACCAAAACCTGTTAGCGGAATTATTTTATAAATGATTAAAAATCAGACTTCGGGATCGCTCAGTCAGACTAGCACAGTGATCGTCCCGAAGTTTTCGGGAGAACAGTGAACCAACAAGTTATGAATTAATTCCGCCACCGCGCAAATAAAAGTATTTAGCATCCTGATTCAACCGATTTTTTCTTCCCGGGTGGAACCGGGTCATAACCACTTGTTCCCCACGGATGGCACCTGGATATTCTCTTTGTGGCCAAAATTATTCCTTTAAAAGGACCATGTATTTTGATGGCTTTTACAGCATATTCAGAACAAGTTGGAATGTGCCTGCATGAAGCGGGAGTAAAAGGTGAAATGGCATACTTGTAAATGTACACCGGAATAAGGAAAATCCATCCCACAGCTTTTAATATAGACTTTGCTATGCACTGCATAATTTTTTTATCGCCCTGCAAAGGTAATAATCTATTTTTTAGCAGATTAAATTCATTAACGCGATTTTCAGCGGTTGAAAGAGTTTGTTTTTATTCCGAATAAATAAACTTATAAGATTAATCCTTTAAATTTGTGAGACGATATTGAAACAACTAAATTCAAGATCAAACTAAAAATCATGGATATGAAAAAAGTGGCTATTGGTATTGATATTGGTGGAACAAATACCAAATTTGGAGTTGTTGATATTGCCGGAAATGTAATGGTAAAAGATAATATTTCAACCCCTACACATGGCGATATCGATTTATATATTTCAGATATCGCTGTAGCTGTTAAAGAATTAATCAGATCGGTAAAACTGGTTAATGAAGATTTGGAAGTTCTCGGTATCGGAATTGGAGCGCCCAATGCGAATTATTATACTGGTACTATTGAATATGCTGCCAACCTGTCTTTTAAAGGGGTTGTTCATTTTATTAGTTTAATGCGCGAACATTTTAAAGATTTAAAGGTGTTGGCATTGACCAATGATGCAAATGCAGCGGCCATTGGTGAAATGATTTACGGCGGCGCCAAAGGGATGAAAAACTTTGTGATGTTTACCCTTGGAACAGGATTAGGCAGTGGTTTGGTTGTAAACGGTGATTTGGTGTATGGCAGCGATGGATTTGCCGGGGAATGCGGACATACAACCCTTGTTCCCGGCGGACGCGTTTGCGGATGTGGCGCTTTAGGCCATTTGGAAGCCTATTGTTCAGCAACAGGAATGAAAAGAACAGCTTTTGAATTATTAACTTATTATAATGCTGAAGAAAGTTTGCTTGCGAATATTTCCTTCAATGAATTGGATTCGAAAATGATTTTTGATGCAGCCGAAAAAGGTGATAAAGTTGCTTTGGAAGTGTTCGAAAAAACAGGCGCCTGGCTTGGGGAAGGCTTGGCAGACACTGTTCATCATTTAAGTCCGGAAGCTATTTTCCTTTTTGGCGGGCCAACAGCTGCCGGTGATTATATCTTCAAACCTACAAAGGAAAATATGGAGAAACATCTGCTCCCAATTTTTAAAAACAAAATTAAAATTCTGCCTTCTCAACTGAAACCAGGCGATGCCGCTATTGTCGGCGCAAGCGCTTTGGTTTGGAAAGAGATTGAAAAAGGAGGATAAAATTTAAATCGAAATACAGATATGCCGGATGAATATATCACATTCATTATCTGTTAAAGGAATTCTAATACTTCCACCTATTTGCCAATGCCACCAAAGACAACATTACCGGAACTTCAACCAAAACACCAACTACTGTAACCAGCGCAGCGGGAGATTGCAATCCAAATAAAGCAATGGCAACAGCAACCGCCAACTCAAAAAAGTTACTGGCGCCAATCATGGCTGCGGGTGAGCAAATGGCGTGAGGTAAATTCAATTTACGTCCACCAAACCACGCCACAAAAAAGATAAAGTAGGTTTGAATAACCAACGGAACAGCCACAAGAACAATAATCAGTGGATTTGAAGTTATTGTATTCCCCTGGAAAGCGAAAAGTAGAATTAGCGTAAGTAATAAAGCAAGAATGGAAACTGGTTTAAATCGCGGAAGGAAGGATTCTTTAAACCACTTTTCTCCTTTACTTCGGATTAAGCTTTTATGCGTAATGAATCCGGCAAACAAAGGAACTACAACAAAAATGACAACACTTGTTACCAATGTATTGTATGGGATTTTAATATTTGTAATCCCAAGCAGCAAGCCAACAATTGGCACAAAGGCAATTAAAATAATAAGGTCGTTTACCGAAACCTGAACGAGCGTATAGTTTGGGTCGCCATCGGTTAAATAACTCCAAACAAAAACCATGGCCGTGCAAGGTGCAGCGCCCAGCAAAATTGCGCCCGCAATGTATTCGCCAGCCTGTTCGGGGCTAATAAATGCTGTATAAATTTTAGTAAAGAAAATCCAGGCAAAAAATGCCATAGTAAATGGTTTTATCAACCAGTTTACCACAACAGTAAGAATCAACCCTTTCGGCCGGTTCCCAACACTTTTAATGCTTGAAAAATCAACCTGTAACATCATTGGGTAAATCATTAACCACACCAAAATGGCTACCGGGATATTAACATTAAAAACTTCAAGTTTGCTTAAAACGGCAACACTTTCACCGGCAAAATTACCAATTGCAATTCCGGCGCCGATACACAAAGCCACCCAAATTGTCAGGTACTTCTCGAAAGAGCCAATACGTTTTTTTTTATTATTCATAATGAGCTGATTTCGTAATTAGCTATTTTTCCGCACTTACCGTAATACTAAATATCCAGGTTTTTTTTGTTTTAACTTCCTGCAACTCCTCTGCGGAAATAAATTTTAAAAGAACAGAATCAGGAATTGTAATTAATTTTTCTTTATGAATCTGAATATTTTTAAATCCCGCATTTTCAATTATTTGTAAATAATCCTGTTTTTGTTCAGCTCCTGAAATGCAGCCTGCATATAAAACTGCTGTTTGTTTCACTCTTTCGGGCAATTCGCCTATCAAAACCACATCTGAAATACAAAAATGGCCACCAGTTTTTAACACCCTGAATATTTCAGAAAATGCTTTTTGCTTGTTGGGTACGAGGTTTAATACACAATTGCTGATTACAACATTGAACGAATTTCCGGGAAGTGGCATATTTTCAATGTCGCCTGAATGAAACTCAATGTTCTTAAACCCGGTTTTGGCAAGGTTTTCATTGGCTTTCTGAATCATTTCAGGGGTAAAATCTATTCCTGTAACTTTTCCGTTTTTCCCTACAATAAAACGGGCAACAAAACAATCATTGCCGGCTCCTGATCCTAAATCCAAAACCGAATCACCAGGTTTTATTCCTGCATATTCGGTAGGAATTCCGCAACCCAAACCAAGATCAGCATCCGCATTATGACCATCTAATTGTTCGTATTCATCACCTATCATACTAAATTCCAAATCTTCGCAACAGATTGATGAACCGCAGCATGATGATTGTTTTAAAAGATTGCTTTTTGATGCGATCTCTCCATATTTTTCTCTGACAATAAATTTTAAATCTTCTGCTTTCATGATAATTGTGGTTTAATTTCTTCTGAATACAATTTGAAAAAAGCTTCTTTTATCTCGTCGCGAACACGGTAATATTCACTTTGAATGAACTCAGACTTTCCGGTTGCATGCGAAGGATCATCGAAACCAATGTGCAACCGCTTTTTTACCTTTCCAAAGAATGTCGGGCAATTTTCGTTGGCGCCGCCACAAACGGTTATCACGTAATCCCATTCCTGGCCGAGGTAATTTTCAACTGAATCTGAAGTATGATTACTGATATCAATTCCAATTTCCTTCATTACTTCAACGGCTTTTGAATTTAGTTTTCCTGAAGCTTCTGTCCCTGCTGATGCAACGTCCATCCTTTCATCAAACGATTTCATAAAACCGTGCGCCATTTGGCTGCGGCAACTGTTGCCTGTACATAAAATTAATACTTTCATTACTTAATGTGTTAATTGTTCAATTAATTGATATGCTGATTATTTGATGAGCTAATGATTAGTTTTTGCTGAATGGATAATTTTTGTCAGAAGTTTTTGAATGGATAATAGTATTTCTTGCAACCCTTCAGGGTCAGGATAAGTTTTGCCTTCTGACACAATTTTAACCAATATTCCGTTTCATTTGCTTCTTTTGCTGAAATCTTTAGTTTGTGGATAAAATCTGCCCTGCTTTCAGCATTCTGAGCTTCATTAATATTTGCACCAATTGATGTTCCCGATTTTAATAATTGTTTAGAAATAACAAATTTACGTTTCTCTTCAAGTTTCTCAGTGTATTGAATTATTTGAAGAGCAAATTCTAAACTTAATTCTACAATAATATTCTCTCTTTTTTCCATGCATCTTATTTTTTATATTAATTAGCACATCGAATAATTAGCACATTAAATAATTAACATTTTAGGTCACCGTAACAACAATCTAAACCTGTGAGAAAATCACTCAGGCTTTCCCGAATAACTTTTATTTTTCCAGCATCCAAACAGTATTTTGTTTTTACTCCTTCGATATGGCCTGTAACCAAACCCACATCTTTTAATTCCTTTAAATGCTGATTTACGGTGGTTCTTCCTAATGGCAATTCATCCGAAATATCACCGGTTATACAAGTTTTTGTTTCTGCCAGAAACTGCAGGATTTTAAGACGTGCCGGATGGGCCAGCGCTTTAAACAGAATTGCATTCTGAATCAATTCTTCTTCAAATAATTCAACTTTCGAGTGTACCATAATTCTATTCTTTGACGCAAATATACGTCAAATTTATAAATGACGTATACTTACGACATTTATTTTAAAATATTTGTGAGGGAAATGGCTTTTAGATTAATTAGAAAGGTCAGTAATGAAAAAGACTGTCCAAAAAGTTAGTATTGTCGTTATTTTGAACTTGTTTCAAAATCTTAAGTTGCTGATAATAGAGATCCTGAAATAAATTCAGGATGACGTACCAATCATAATCTTGTTCCTTTTGGACAGCCTCTTCTTAAATCGGCCGGAGCAGCAGCCATTGTATATTGTTGGCGGAATCAATAAGTTATGAATTAATTCCGCCAACAGCTTAGTACATTTTCATTTTTAGCTGGTAATTTTTACCAGGTTCTTTCCTTTAATATGTCTTGAATTTGTTCCTTGGGTACAGGAAGTTCATCTATATGATCATTTAACCATTCTGAAAAATCTTTTTCAATATCAGCATTCCAACGCGCATCAATTTGTCCTGCTGTGTATTTTCCTTCCTGTAAACGCAGATGGCCAAACATGTCCCTAAGCCTCACAACTTCCGAAGATTTAACGATTTGCTCTGCTAAATGAGGAGGAATAAACACGACAACCCCCATTTTTCCTAAAACCACATCACCGGGCATAACAGTAACCTGGCGAATAAGCGTTGGTTTATTGATGCCCATAATCATGGTGTTAGGATTTCTGCCCGGGTTATGGTAAGATGGATCATAACTTGTATAATAGGATGTAAAACCTCCAATTTCTTTTAATCCTTCAACATCTCTGAGTGCTCCGTCATATACAACACCATTACCAGATTTTGCATAAATAGCATTACCTACATTATCACCAATAGTTGGTCCATCTAATTTAGCACCAAATTGATTGACAACATATACATCTCCTTGAGACAGCATATCAATGGGCCATGAGTTCTGTCCTGCCCATCCTTTTGCTTTTCCAACAGCATCAATGGCTTGCCATACATCAATTCGGCCAGGCATAAAAATGGTAGTAAAGGCACGACCCACTAAAACACTATCAGGATTTATTATTTTCCAATCTTCGGCAATTTGATGTTCATATCCTGCATTTTTCATGGTTGCCCATGCTTCTTCAACACTAACATTCTTCATTCTTTTAAGGATATCATCCGGTACTTTTGGTCGTCCATCAGGAAAACGCTCACCTTGCCACTTTGGAGTTAAAGCAATTAATTCTTCTTTACTTATTTGTACCTCTTGCGCACGAATTTGAAGTGCGATAGTCATTACTACAACTATTAACAATATGAATTTTAATTTTGCCATTGTTTAGATAAGATTTAGATCGTTAAAATAATTTATACAAAAAATATTTTTTCTTTATTCAAATATAATTTAATATAAAGAATTTCCTAAATAAGTGGGATCAAAATAGCTAAACAATATCTTTTCAACCCATTTAGCAACTTCCGATTCAATATCAGAATCTTGAATCGGAAATGAATGCGCATATAGACGTCAAAAAACTTATAGAATTAATACAGAAATTATAAAGTTGCGGTGTAACTATTTGTTCTTTAATAAAAAAGGCTGAAATTTAATATTCAGCCTTTGCCTTTGATTACAGAAGATTGCCTATTTTGCAGCACAATCCATACAAACTTTTTTATCGCCTTTAACCCGGCCGTATTCCATAACTGTCATTTCAGCACATTCTTCACAAACAAAACTGTTAAACGAGTGAACAGGTTGATTCCATTTGTATTCGAACACGTCTGAAATTTTCATCATCATATTTTCAGGTGCATTCATTACTTTAACGACTAAAGGTTCAACCACTGCATCAGGAACCTGTGTTGGAGGTACTCCTTTTTCGCGGTAATCTTTAAAAAATTCGGTTTTTTTATTCGCCAACATTGCTTCAGCGGTTGGAGTTACGCGTACAGCACGGTTCGTTTTTTTGTCAATCAAAGTTAATGCCCATTTCCCTTTATAAGTTTTCTCAATATTCCCTTTTCCGAAAGTACAACCGGTGATTACCTGGACGCCATCAGCAAAACAGGTAGCGCAGTGGTTGTCGCCCAGGTCAAGGATCGCATGTAAGGCACTGTCGCCGGTGCGTTCCACACCAAGGGCATTCATTGCTGCTGAACCTACCCTCAAACCATTTGGCATGGCAGGACATTTATGACCGTGAAATTTTTGCCCGAATTCGAGCCATTCTTTTGGATTTACCATGATCTTAAAATTTTATTTGTTAATTGATTGATTTTATGATTTTTGATTAAAATTATAATGCTCATTCGAATACATTCCAAAGTAGTTTTATTGCCATTAGTAATAAAATGAGAGCTAATATTTTTTTTACTGCATTTGGATTAAGTTTTTTGTGCATAAACATTGTACCTAAAGTCGCTCCGGCAAACCCTGCTGTTGATGCAATAATCAATAATTTCCAGTTAATGTTTCCTATAAACCAGTAAGTTAGAAATCCCGAGAAAGATGAAAATGGAACAACAAATGCAGTAATTGCAGCAATTTTCTTCGGATTAAACCCCAACATTAACATCAAAGGTGAGATTATTCCGCCGCCGCCTATACCCAGTAATCCTGATAAAAGTCCTGCAAAAGCACCAATAGCCGAAAGAGCAACATAAGGTCTGTCTTCCCGATAAGTGTCTTGTTCGTTTTTCTTATGAGTCAAAAACATAAATGATGAAAACAGTAAAAACACGATAAAAAGAATTAGGATGATTTCTTTGGAGATATATTGAGAACTCCATGCGCCTACAATGGCAAATAAAAATGAAAAAATAATTATTGGAATCCCTACCTTAAAATCGAGTCGCTTATTCCTGATATTTGAAATACTTGCCCCAGTTAAACTCACTGTGTTATAAAAAAGTCCTACAGGTTTTGCAATCCCAATTGGAATGCCAAATGATATTAATATTGGGATAAGGATTATTGCTGCTCCAACACCACCGAGCGAAAAAACAAAAGCGGCGATAAAAGAAATGATACCAATTAAAAAGTCAACCATAAACTACGGTTTAATTTTTCCAAACAATCCAATCAGTTTGGTATTCAAAATGGTTTTAATTTCAGGTTCATTTTCGCCAATGGGTTTTACCGGAATCAAATCTATTACTTCAGCAGAAGTTAATCCTGATTTGTAATATAAATCCCATGCTTTTCCTAGTGTTGATGAAACTGATTTTCTTGATTCTTCCGGTGTTAGTCCTGTTTCGATTGCAATTTTTTCCATCTCCTGCCACTGAAACCAGAAATAGGTTGGCAACATTGCTGAAACAATAGCGTAACTTTCCAGTTTCGATTCTTCTGTTTCAAATGTTTTTCCCAACTTTTTTAGAAATTTTAATAGCTGCTTTTTCTCTTTTTTGTCGAAATCTGTAGCAAAAGTTACCGGATTAAACCCTTTGTTGATGAACGAAGTAGCGTTCGGAATCATTCTTACCAACTTCTTTGTCGGCAGAACCGATAGCCATTTTTTCAAGCGTAATTTTTGGAGCAAGCGAAATAACAATCGTTGCTTCTGTAACAGTATCTTTAATTGCTTGTAATGTTTCCATCACTACCGGCGGATGAACGGCAATAAAAACAATGTCCGTTTTAGCAGCTTCAGCAGCTGAACTTGCTTTTTTTATACCTTGAAATTTTGCTTTTAACGACTGAAATGTTTCGTCGTTGGGTTCGAATACTTTTACATTTTCGGGCAAAGCTTTTTTATTGGAAAGTCCCTGAAGGAAAATACGGGTAATTCTACCTCCGCCAATAAAACCAATTGATTTAAATTCCATAATATATTTTGTTTATGCTGTTTATAATTGCTGTTGTCTGATAAAATTAATGACATTTCGTCCCTAAGGGACTTTCAAAAAACATTGTAATTCTTTCTACCGGTATTTTGTCCCAGACGGGACAGTTCCGTTAGGAACGAAATATGGGTAGAACTAATATTAACCTCTATTATTTTATAGTTCTGTAGGAACGTAATAATATCAACATATTCATAGTTTCTAAATTATTTTTTCGGATATCAAGTAGTTTATAATAGGTAATTAAAGGTTATTCCTACGATAATTATCCCAACCGTGACTATGCCAATGAATGCTGCAATCAATTGCCATTTCAGAACCTTTTTTAGAATGATAATTTCGGGTAATGAAAGCGCTATAACCGACATCATAAATGCGAGCGCTGTACCCAGCGAAACTCCTTTTTCAATTAATACACTAACAATAGGAATAATTCCGGCAGCATTTGAATACATTGGTACTCCAATTAAAATAGCCAGCGGCACCGAATACCAGTTTCCTTTTCCAAGTAGCGATCCGAGAAAATCTTCAGGAACATAACCGTGAGCACCTGCGCCAACTGCAATTCCAATGATTATATAAATCCAGATTTTCCCAACGATTTCTTTTACCGAATCGTAACCGGCCTGAATTCGCATTTCAAAAGTCATTTTTTCTTCAACAAAGCTGGCACTGTTTGATTTTACCTCGTAAACCCAGTTGGCAACATATTTCTCCATTTTCAATTTTCCAATCATCCAACCCGAAAAAACAGCGATAAGAAGACCGGTGCTGACATAAATTGCGGCCACCTTCCACCCAAATAAACCAATCAATAAAATCAGGGCTACTTCGTTAATCATTGGTGCAGCAATCAGAAATGAGAATGTAACACCAATCGGTATTCCTGCTTCAACAAAACCAAGGAAAAGGGGGATTGCAGAACAGGAACAAAACGGGGTTACAATACCCAGAATTGAAGCTAAAATGTTTCCTGTAAATAATGATTTTCCTTCCAGAACTTTTCTTGTTTTTTCTGCTGAAAAGTAACTGCGAAGAATGCCTACACCAAAAACTATAAGCACAAGCAATAGCATCACTTTGGGTACTTCAAAAATGAAGAAACGTAGCGTTTCAGTTAAATGAGTTCCTGAAACCATTCCTACCAAATCATTAATAATAAAATCGGCTGATTTTTGCAGGTTCAAATAAAGCAAAATCCAGACCGGTAAAAGTAACGAAGGGATTAACCAGCCATTCAGATTTTCGTTGAATGAAATTATCTTATTCTTCATATATAATCAAAACGTTCAATGAATTACGTATAAAATTTTAAAAATATACTGTTACTATATAATATATTCCAACCACTATAAACACTACTGAAACAACGCGTCTAAACCATATCTCAAATGTTTTTAGCTTGTTGAATAAAATACCTGTTCCTGAAATTGAGAATGCAATTAACCAGGCAAAAATAATAACCGGAATTCCGGTGGCAATTGCAAAAATAACCGGCAGGTAAAGTCCTGAAGCACTTCTGACTGTTAATGGAATTAGCATTCCGAAATAAAGAACTCCGCTATAAGGGCAGAATGCGGCTGCAAACAAAATCCCAAGTAAAAGAACATCCAGGTAATTTTTTGTGCCCTTGTTTTCAAATCGCTGTGAAAGAGTACTCAACCCAGGAAATTTGATTTTTAATATATCGAGCATAATTAGCCCAATTATTAGCAGTAAAGGACCAATAATTTTTTCTCCGTATCTCTGAAAAACACCTGATAACCGTAAACTGATCGGCACCCAAAAAAATGATAACAGCAAGCAAAGTATAAGTAATTGCCCGTCCAAGGGTGTAAACAATTCCGTTATAAAAAACACGGTTACGGTTTTCAATATCTTTTCCAAGAAAACCGATAGCAGTAATATTGGTTGCCATTGGGCAGGGACTGATGGCTGTCATCAATCCCAAAATTAATGCGGTTATAAACGGTAATGAACTGTTTTCAAGCAATCCATTTAATAAACCATGCATTTTACAATAACGGTTTGATTTTTTCTTCGATCACTTTTTTAAACTTTTCCGGATCGGTAAGAGCATACAAAAAACCTTCATTGGTAAGATCAATTTTTTTATCGCCTTTTACAACCAATAATGATTGACTGTTTACCCCTAATTCTTTCCCTTTAGCTTCTCCTTCCGGTTTATCCAGATTGTATGCAGCAAAACTTACGTCTTTGCCAAACAGCATGGAAATATCAGCTTTCGATTCATCCTCAACAGCACGACAGGTTTCACACCGGGTATTAAAATGAAAATAATAGACATTCACTTTGGCTTTATCTTCCTTTTGGGTTGTTTG
Organism: uncultured Prolixibacteraceae bacterium; assembly: GCA_963849775.1. Lineage (GTDB taxonomy): Bacteria > Bacteroidota > Bacteroidia > Bacteroidales > Prolixibacteraceae > Draconibacterium. Next base: position 34,524 of record CAWKIX010000006.1, read on the forward strand.
CGCTAGTTTGCGCTGTTAAGCTGAAACTTACCAGCAGCGAAAAAAATACGGTTAATGTTGCAATGTTGATTTTTGTTTTCATATTGGTTTTTAATTATTGAGTTAACAAACTTTTAAGCTCTTTGTCATTTGGTAATCTACCACTTAAAACTACTTTATCATCGATTACCAGTGCTGGTGTTCTCATTACACCAAACTGCATAATTTCCATAATATCTTCCACCTTGCTTACATCAGCCTGAATATTTAATTCAGAAAGTGAGTTAATAACAGCTTTTTCAAGCGCTTTGCATTTTGGGCAGCCAGTTCCCAGAACTTTAATGTTCATTTTTGTGAGTTTTAAATCTTTGTAATCCATATCTTTTTTTTGTTCGGTGTTCGCAAAATAACGAACAATGTTTTCAAATTTTTTAAATTTTCAGAAATTCTTTAAAAAGCAATTGAGGCTTCTTCCCAGTTTTCTTTGTTAATACAATATTTAATTCTTGGCGCTTCAATTTCACCTTGAATTAATCCGGCATCTTTTAATTCTTTTAAATGTTGTGAAAGGGTCGATTTTGCAATCGGAAGTTCATCGCTTAAATCGCCGCTGTAACAGCAACTTTGGTTCGAAAGTAAATTCAAAACATACAATCTTATCGGGTGTCCCATTGCTTTTGCATACCGGGCTGCCTTTTGCTGTTTTTCTGTTATTGAAGTTTCAACTGTCATTTTCTATTCGTAAAATTACGAACAAAGATAACAGTTTATTTTGAAACAGTTATCATCAAAATATCAATATTAAGGATTATCTGTAATTCATAAAAAATTACTTACTTTCGAAAGAAGCTAAATTGTAAAAATTAAATTGATAATGAAATCTTTAAAGGTATTGGTAGTAGTTTTAGCACTGATTATGGTGCAACCAGCACTTAGCCAGGAAACTACAAAAGTGGCAATAATTGGTAACAGCATAACCGAAGGTACTTTTTTAACCAATCCTGCGGTAAACAGTTATCCCGGTCAGCTGGCAAAAATGCTTTCAGTAAATTGGGAAGTTGGAAATTTTGGAGTTAGCGGAAGAACAATTTTGAAGAATGGAGATTTCCCGATCTGGGATGAGCAAAAATTTACGGATGCCTTGAATTTTGAACCGGATATTGTTATTATCATGCTGGGAACAAACGATAGCAAACCTAACAACTGGAATGACCACAAGGATGAGTTTTATAATGATTATATATCAATGGTCGATACTTTTGAAAACCTGCCAACACATCCGGAAGTTATTGTAGTGTATCCGCCAAAAGCGTTCTCCGGTGCTTATGATATTGTTGATTCAGTTATTTATAACGGGGTAATCCCAATTGTTGAACAGGTTGCAATTGATAGAAATCTTGAAACAATTGATTGTTATACCCCAACATCGGATAAACCGGAACTTTTTTCTGATGGCATTCACCCCAATGTGGAAGGTGCCCGCTTTGTAGCCGAAATTTTTTATACTGCCTTAACCGGAAACACTTACCAGGTGCTTTATGATCAAAATCTTGCATTAGGAAAATCAATAACATCGGAAAGTAATATTAAGGGTCCGGGCATTGATCAGGATGCAGCGTTGGCTGTCGATGGTGAAATGGTTTCGTTATGGAGTTTTCAAGGTTATCCATCATCGCTTACAATTGACCTGGGCGAGTTACAAACAGTTGATCAGTTTGAGTTATTTTTCCGAAATCATAAAAATGTAGGGTTACAATATAAAATTGAAACTTCAATTGATGGTGAGAACTGGGATCTAGCGGTTGATAATACTTCACGGACAGATACAATTTCGGCATACAGCTTTGATATTATTGAGCCAACTGATGCAAAGTTTATAAAAGTTACCTTCACCGGCACTTCAACTTCATACGAGGATATTATTGATATTAATGAATTCAAGGTACTTAAATATCAGGGATATTTTCATGCACCATTACTGGATGCAGAAATTAAAAATATATATTACGGCACAATTTATATTGTTCCAACAGCCGAAACGCAAAGCATGAGTTTTTTTACGTTCAACAAAAGTACAAACACTTCTGCACTTTATAAAACGATTACCGATGTAACTGAACAGTTGGTCTACCAATACAGGGCGCCATCGCCAGACCCGGTTTTATTTATGACAAACGCCTATAAAGACGGCACCGAAATTTACTCAGACACAACTAAAATAAAGCATGTAAGACCGGCAACTTCGGTGGCCACACCAAACAATACCATTTCGAAATTTCAAGTCTTCCCGAATCCGTCTTCCGGTGAAATAAGAATTGTTTCAGATGCGGATATTTCTGAGCCGGTTAATATAAAAGTTCAGGATATTAAAGGGAATTTGGTTCAAACTTTTGATTTTAATAAATCAGAAACGGGAACCCGGCAAATAATCTGGAACGGAGAAAATACCAGTGGAAAGAAAGTTACTCCGGGTATTTATTTCATTCAGATTGGTGGGAAAACAATTCATGAAAACCTAAAGGTAATGATTCATTGACATCTGGTTACGATAACTTTTTAACTAAATAAATTTGAAGCTTGTCTTAAATGTTTCTTTTTCATTTTAGCTAACTCACTTAAAATTGCTATGTTTAGGCAGTATAATAATTCTAATTAAACAAATAATGAAACGCATTTTTACTTTTCTAAACCTATTTCTGATTTCTTTTTTATTTGTGCAATCAATCGATGCCCAAGTAGTTCCAGTGCATGATGGCAATAAATATTCGCTGTCGGTTGGAGATATTGAACTGGTTGTTGATGCCAGTTTGGGAGCGCGAATTACTTCATTTAAACTAAAAGGGAATGAGTATATAAAACAAGGATCAAATGCTACTCAAATGGGATCAACACTTTGGACTTCGCCTCAGTCGGCCTGGAATTGGCCACCACTAAGTACAACCGATTCAAAAGCTTATACAGCACGTATTGAAGGGAATAAAATGATTTTTGAAAGTGGTATCGAAAGTGGAATTAGCGGGAAGAAATTTAAATTTATTAAAACATTTTGGGCGAACGAAAATGACAATTCAATCTCCATCCACTATTCAATGGTAAATACAGGTTCGAGCAGTATATCAGTTTCTTTATGGGAAATTACCCGTGTAAATGGAGAAGGCTTAACCTTCTGGGAAACCGGAGATAAAGAGCCCTGGACCAGTGGAAGTTGGACTCCGACTTTGGTTAATGGAATCTGGGAGGAGTCAAATTATTATTGGATGCAGTTTAGTACTTCCTATGGAAACAGTAATAAATTTTTTAGCGGAATTGGTGAAACAGGCTGGTTTGCCCATGCTTTCGACGATAATGTTGTTTTTGTAAGAAGTTTTGATGATGTAACCAGCGATGATTATGCTCCTGGGGAAGGTGAATTTGAATATTATACAGGTGGCACTTATATTGAGTTGGAAAACCAGGGTAAATATACCACTGTTCCGGCTGGAGATACTTTAAACTATGATGTTACATGGCATTTACAGAAACTTCCGGAAAATATCCAGGCAGAAATTGGAAGTACAGATTTGATTGATTTTGTTCAGCAAATTGTTGATTCAGAAATTGCTACGAATGTGAACAACATTGAAATGCAGGGAATAAATATTTTTCCAAATCCGGTAAACGATATTCTTACTGTTGAACTTCAAAAAAATCAGGGTAATACTTCAATTTTCAATTTATCTGATATGGCAGGGCGTTCAGTGCTTACAAGAGAATTTAGTAATAATACGAAGATTGATATTGGAAAATTGCCAAATGGAGTTTATCTGTATGAAATTACTTCTGAAAATAAATCAAATTTCGGCAAACTTATTAAGCGGTAAAACTTCTTAAATAATCCATTTTACTATTGCCCTTTAAAGATTATTCTAAAGGGCAATTTGTATTTTTAGTACAGTAATTATTAATGAAAACGGTTACTTATTGCTGATATTCAAGGCTATTTAAAATATATCTGTTTATATTTGTCCTCTCAGTTCCAAACCTTTTATTCTTTTTTGAAGAAATTGATTTTTATGAATTGATTGTACCCGAAGGGCAATCAGTATGAGATTTTAATGATGATGAAAAAGCTATTGTTGCGATTGGTTACCGTACTTTTTGTATTGCTTTCCAGTACCGCAAATATATTCAGTCAGGATGTAGTTCCAATTATTAAAAATGAAGGTGATATAAATTTTGATGGTGTTCCTGATGAACTTTTCTGGCAGAATGCGCATGAATTTCAATTAGTTGAATATTCCCCTAATTATAATACTGAACCTACTGAAAATAGTACAGTTTATTTCACTTATGATAACGACTATTTATGGGTAGGCGCTTTTCTTGAGTATGATAATGCTGCAGAGATAGTATCAACAAGTAAGAAAAGGGATGAGGAATCAAAAAATCCGGATTCATTTGGAATTTTACTGGATACCTACAACGACAATGAAAATGCACTTGCGTTTTTCACCATGCCGGCAGGACAGCGGATTGATTATGCTGTATCAAATGATGCTCAAAGAGCCGGCGGTGGCAGGTTTGGTGGAGATATAAATTACAGCTGGAATACATTCTGGGAAGTAAAAACCGCAAGAACAGAAAATGGCTGGTCAGTCGAAATGAGGATTCCTTTTTCAAGCCTGCGCTTTCAGGAAGTGGATGGTAAAATAATTATGGGATTACTAATAAACCGGACAATCAGCCATATTAATGAAACGGATACCTATCCGGCAACTAATCCTAAGTATGGATCTTTGGCAGCCAATAAGCCTTCGTTAGCTAAAAAGATTGAACTGCAAGGTGTAAAAAATTCGAAGCCTGTGTATGTTGCTCCGTATATTACCGCAGGCATTGATCAGTTAAATACGTTAAACATTGCCGAAACTGGCTTTGATTTTAACAACGACAAAAAATTAACCGGAGGATTAGATATTAAATACAGCCTTACAAGTAATCTTACAATGGATGTGACAGTAAATACTGATTTTGCACAGGTTGAAGCGGATGATGAGCGGGTAAATCTTACCAGGTTTGCGTTGTTTTATCCGGAGAAAAGAATGTTTTTTCAGGAAAGATCAAGCATTTTTGATTTTGATTTGGGAGGACCAAGCAAGCTGTTTTACAGTCGGCGTATTGGAATTGGAAATGATGGTTCGCAGGTGCCAATTTTGGGTGGTGCAAGATTGAACGGAAGAATAGGAAAATGGGATATGGGATTTATGGATATGCAGACAGGTGAAAAAGGCATAAATCCTTCTGAAAATTTCGGGGTTTTACGTTTCAGGCGGCAGGTTTTCAACCCAAATTCCTACATCGGAGCAATATTAACATCAAGAATAGTGAATGAGGAAACGAATACATATTCGTTTGGTCTTGATGGTATTTTCAGGATATTTGGCAATGATTATGTACAGGTAAATCTTGCCCAAACCACCGACGAGGAAGGAAATAACAATATTGATGATTTAAAAGATAATAAATTCTACAGTATATCCTGGGAACGAAGAAATCAAAAAGGGTTTGCCTATAATTTATCATACAATTATACAGGTAATGAATTTTATCCGAGCGTTGGCTTTTTGTCGCGCAACGGAACGATGGGGCCAAACATAAGGCTGCAATATGGTTGGCTTCCCGGAGTAGATTCAAGGTTGTTCAGCTATTCATTGGATTTTATGGCATTTACCACTTATCGTGTTTCCGATAAACAGATTGAATCAGGAAGGTATGGACCAGGTTTTAGCATCCGAACAAAAAAAGGTTGGTCGGTAAAACTGGATGTAAACTACCAAATTGAAGGCGTAGATTTCGATTTTAACCTTGATGACAATGTAGTTGTTCCTGCAAACAGGTATGAATACATTACTTTCAGGACTTCATTTCGTTCGCCATCGTCGAAACTCTTTTCAAATGATTTATCGGTTTCCGGCGGCCAGTTTTATGATGGAAATAATTTTACCATCACAACAGAACCCGTTTTTAATGTATCGTCAAGCGTGCAGTTAACGGGCTATTATAATTTTAATCATGTGGTTTTTCCCAATCGTATTCAGGAAATGAATGCGCATGTGGTCCGTTTTAAATTTTTGTATATGCTCAATACAAAATTATCTTTCAGTTCATTCATTCAGTATAACAGTATTAATAACTTTACGGTTTCAAATTTCAGGTTAAGGTATAATCCACGCGAAGGCAATGATTTGTATATTGTTTATAATGAAATAAGTCCAACAACAGGATATTTTAATCCCCAGTCAGAGAAAGTCAGCTTTCTCAACCGCACATTTCAGATAAAGTATGTTTATACATTCAGGTTATAATCTGAAACTAAAGAAATAAGATAAAAGGTTTCTTGTAAAAAGGGATGTTCATAAGTAACAAAGCCTGTTGACGCTGAAGGCGATAGGTTTTGTTATTTTAAAGAAAAACTCCGAAAAAGGTATGAACCACCTAAAATCGGGGTAATTTTCAAAATTGTGTTGTATGAAAGTACGAAGAATTTATGAAACGCCCCTTGAAATTAACTTCAATTCTCCACGTCAGGAATTTTCACTTTACTGGAAATCATTTTTAGACTCCGAAATCGGTAATCTTTATGTTGCTATTCCCTGGGACGATTTAGTACGCCATTTCAAGATCAGGGAAAACAAGAAATGACCTTCCCGTATTTTTAGTTGTAAGGGGATGATTGCATTGATGTTCCTTAAGTCTTATGTTGGCTGTTCCTATAGGAAGTTAGTTGAGCTCTTAAACGGGAACATTCACTTTCAACTCTTTTGCGATATCTGGCTGCAAGACGAAAGGCTCACTAATTATAAAATTGTCAGCCAAATATGTGCCTTCCTGTCATCAAGGTGGAAGCCATTTATTGAGCATTCCAACATTATGCTTACCGATGCAACTTGTTACGAAACTTCAATGCGTTATCCAACCAATGTAAAACTACTGTGGGAAAGTGTGGATTGGTGTTATGGTCAATTGAAGTTAAGCTGTAAGTACTTAAAGAAACGAACGCCCCTAACCAAATACCTTAAGCAAAAAGAGCGGTATAGTTATTATAGCCGAAAGCGCAGGAAGTCGAAAAAAGAGCGCTGGGTACTTACCCGGAGTTTGCTTCACTTGCTCAATAAATTGTTGCTTCTGTTAGAAGAAACTGAACGGAACCATTCTGATGAGTTTACCATACCAGCCTGGTATTATCGCCAAATCGAAATAATTACCACAGTACTATCCCAACAACAAGAGATTTTTGAGACAGGGGAAAGTGTCCCCGACCGTATAGTCAGCCTTTCAAAATCTTATATCCGCCCCATTTAAGAGGAAAAGAAGTTAAACCTGTTGAATTTGGTGCCAAAGTAAATATGATACAATTTGGAGGGATTAACTTTATTGAGCACATAAGTTTCAGCGCTTTTCATGAGGGAATAAGGCTTAAACAATCTGTCCGCTACGGCCGTGAGTTGGTTGGTAAACTAAAACACCTTTCGGGCGATGATATTTATGCTACCAATGCCAACCGCACCTATTGCAAAAAAAAGAAAATATCATTCATGGATTTAAGCGAAAAGGTCGTGCAGGAAAACATGAAGGGCACCGAAAAATACTTCATTCTGTGCTTCGAAAAGAAAGGGCAACGCGAATGGAAGGAAGCTTCGGGACAGAAAAGGAACACTACGGATTAAAAAAGATTAGGCCTATGACAAAGCAAAATGAAGAACTCTGGATTTTCTTTGGTGTCCATACTGCAAATGCAGTTAGAATAGCTCAAAAGATGGCGCTCGAAAAACAGGCAGCCTGAAAAAACATATATCACCATCTTAAAATCCCCGGACAAAGGGAAGAATTATACCCTTTGATTTAACTTTTGCCCACAAAATCAATTGAAACAAGAATACGGAAGCTATAAAAACCAAAAATCTGGTAAATCTACAAATCAGATTTACCAGATTTTCTCTGAAAGCTTCCTACTTATGAAAATCCCTTTATATAATAACAGAATGAAAAATGCGGGTTGAATGTAAGAGGTTGTGAAAAATAATATCTACTGAATTTGATTGATTAAAACTGAACCTTAAAATAAGCCAGGTTCATTATCATCAAACATAAGTTCTTTATATTCATATTTCGAACTCGCTTCAGGAACATTTCCGGGAGAATCTTTGCCCGATAATTTTTTCACGGTCCAGCTTTCCAATATTGAATCAGGAATCTTAAAAACTGCCAGTTCCTGGATTTCTTTTTTAGATAAGGGCTTCAACCATAATTCACGAATATCTTCCGTAAGCATTACCGGCATTCTTGGATCATTTGAAAATTTAGGCTTATTGTGAATTTTTGCCATCATTGTATTCGCCCCGGTCGTAACGATAGTAAAAGTATTAACTATTTCCCCGGTTTCTTTATTGGCCCAATCATTCCATAATCCGGCAAAATATAAAACTTCTCCTTGTTTATGTGTTATATAAAACGGATAATTCTTCCCTCTGAAATGGTGAAAATCATAAAATCCTTCTACCGGAATTAAACAACGTTTTGTTTCTGCTGATTTTCGGAATGAAGCTTTATCGAATATTGTTTCTCCGCGGGCATTTAATGTACTGTTCCAAATGCTTTCCTGATTTTTTGCCCAATCAGGAACAAGTCCCCAAATTGACGGGTTTGGGAAAAATGGCTTAGTATTTTCATACACAATTATTTTCGGATGCGCAAACCCAGACACCTGATAATAATTTTCAAAAGCAAAAGTCGCATCATATTTTTCGAGCAAAGCTTTCCAGTAATCAGCATCCTCATTTCTTCCATCATGCATTGCTCTTTTCAAGGCAGCATTTATCCCGTATCTCGCATTAAAACACATAACTTATATTCTTTTGAATATCAATAATAGTAAATATTTACCTTGTAAATCAAACAAAACAAATTTTTTACAGATCAATTTTTTAAAATGAAATTTTACAATTAAATCACCCAAACCACTCCCGCGTTCTTCCCTGAAGTTTGTTCAAGGTATCGATGGTAATGTTCACATCGTTTACAATTTGAAAATCAAACATTCCAACGCAGATGAAATCGGCGCCATTTTTAAAAGCCCAGTTAAAACCGTCTTCGGGTTGAATTGCCCCGGCTGCCAGAACCTTAAAGCCCATTACCGGAACTTTGGCTCTTTCAACAAATGCAGTTGTTTTGTCAGGGAAAAGGCAAAAAAGGTTGTCGTGAAACCGGTTATGATCGAGGTATTTTTTGCCATCAACCTCAAAAGGCGCACGGTTTTCAATGGGGTGAGCCGACCAATATTTATCATGGTGCATGGTTTTCATGTAATAATCCGGAATAATTCCCTGTTCTTCGCAGGCAATTAGTGAATCGACAGTATGAGCTCCCAAACCGGCAATATAACCCTGTTTTCGGATATGATCGAGCATTTTTTTGATAACATCAAACCGTTTATCCCGAACCAGCCAATCGCACCAGTTTCCCTGGAGCTGAAGCATATCAACGCCCATATCAATGGCTTTATCAATATTTGAGAAGATGTTTTCTTTTTCAGTTTCGGGTGCTATTTGAGAAATGACTTTTATTTTGCTACCGGTCATTTTTTTATATTTCAGCATGGTTTCATTAGTCGGAAAACCAATATTAATGGCATTGATTCCGGCCCTTTCTGCCAGCATTAATGTTTCAAAAATCTTTTTTTCGGTATTATATGCTCTGAAAAGTGAAGGAACATAAATCAGGTCGCGCGAATGTGCCCAGCCTCCAATCAAGTTACCTCCCAAAATCAGGCGGCTGAGTTCATGATCACCAATTTTTCCTTTTGGCAAATCACCTTTTAATTCATTTATATCTGCCCTGCCAACCTGAATTGTAGCTCCTGAAAGTGTATCAACACCATAGCTTTTACCATCTTGAAAAGCTCCAAAACCAATGATTCCAAGAGCCGGCAGAGTGGCCAGATTCTTTAAAACTTCACGACGCGATTGGAAAGATTCAGATTTCTCAATGGCAGCATCTGCAACCGGTTTTTTTATTTTAAAGAAATTCAGGGCATAAAGACCAAAACCTTTTTCTTTACTAAAAATCAATAATAGCAAAGCCAGCGTTTCAATAAGGTTTTTATTCACAATAAATAGATTTCCTTCAACTGAGCCCGCCAATGAACCTCCAAAAGGCGGATAGGCAAAATAATACAGAAGCAAAAGTGCAATACCCGAAATTGCTGAGATATTAATGGCTAACCCAATGAATAAACCTAATCCAATTAATATCAAGGCAGCAATATTCATCGGATCAACAAAATTCATTATTGATTCAGCGCCTGCCATCCATTGGTAAAAACCTGAAAACGGTCCGGCTGAATTGACAAGATAACTTGTGGCGCTCCAGTTTCCGGCTATCATTTTTGCAATTCCTTCATATAAGAAATGCCAGCCAATAGCCATGCGAAAAACCGTGATGATGATTTTTTTCCAGTCCATTTTATTTGGTTTCACTTCTTTCAAATATACCCATTAAAATAAATGTATCTTATTCATTTTTAAAAGTGTATGGTGTAATTAATATCGATTCCAAATTAGATTTTACTTATCTAAGTAATGTGAATAATTTATAGTCGTAATTCTCACCCCCAACCCCCTGAAGGGAGCAATTGTTATTAATAAGCAGAACTGGTTGCATGCAACTCAAAGTCCCCTATAGCGTCCGTAGTCGGGATAAGGGTTGAAATTAAAATTGTGAGATTATATTGTTTTTCATACTTAAGTTCATCTATCTCCAAAATTAATAGATCAACTATAAACTAATATTCATCAGCCTTTTTAAATTTTTCACAAGATTTTTTTTTAACCGTTCTCATTTTCTACATTTGCCTTTTCTTAAAATGTCAAAATGAACACTGAATTTTCGAAAACCAACTACCAGCTTCAATCGGTTAGAACAGGAAAAATATTTGTTGATGACGGATGGACTTTGGATGCACCCGGTGAAAATGAGCCAACACTGGTTCGGGCAATTTATGAGAAAAAGCAAATTATTGTACGAGACGATTCTTGGGGGTTATATAAATTTGCCGACTGGCTTCCGATAAGCAGGGTGTTAAATGGTTCTTCGGCGCCTGTTACCTATAAAAGTGAAGGCCTGGCAAAAACTCTCGGTTTAAAAAATCTTTGGATAACATTTAGCGGATACTGGCCCGAAAAGGGGGTAAACATGCAAACAGCATCTTTTAAAGAAACCGAAGCTTACTCCGTTTGTGGGCGAATGACTCCTGGAATGGACAAAGTTTTGGTGGTTGCTTCGGCAGGAAATACAGCCCGCGCATTTGCCAAAGTTTGCTCCGACAACAGAATTCCACTGTTGCTTTGCGTTCCTGAAGATAATTTAAGTGCGCTCTGGTTTAACGCCCCACTAAACGAATGTGTTAAACTCGTTTCAAGCAGAAAAGGCAGTGACTATTTTGATTCAATCCATCTTTCAAATATTATTGCCGGCATGGATCATTTTGTTGCTGAAGGCGGCGCTAAAAATGTGGCCCGCCGCGATGGAATGGCAACAACAATGCTTTCTGCAACAACAACAATAGGGCAAATTCCTGATTATTATTTTCAGGCTGTGGGAAGCGGAACCGGAGCCATTGCTGCCTGGGAAGCAAATTTAAGGTTAATTGAAGATGGCCGTTTTGGCAGTAATAAAATGAAACTAATGGTTTCGCAGAATACTCCGTTTACTCCTATTCACGATGCCTGGAAAGCAAATTCACGTGCCATGCTTCCGTTACACGAAGAACTAGCCCGTAAACAGGTGGAGGAAATTGATGCAAAAGTGCTTTCAAACCGAAAACCTCCCTACTCTGTTTTTGGTGGTTTATATGATGCATTAAAAGATGCCGGCGGCGATGTTTTACTGGCTACCAATTATGAAGCAATTCAGGCAGCTCAACTTTTTAAAGAAACTGAGGGCAATGACATTCACCCGGCTGCGGCAATAGCAACTGCAACTTTAATTGAGGCAGCAGCTAAAGGTAAAATTGAAAAAGATGCACTTATTATGCTGAATATAACCGGCGGTGGAGAGGAAAAATTTAAAGCCGAAAACAATCTCTTTTATCTCAAACCTGAATTAATCTGCGACATTGATCCGGATGTGGAAATGGTAAAAGAAAAAATTTCTGCATTAATTGAGCCTTGTCTTAAATAGCTGCGGTTTGTTAAATTGCTGATGATGTATTATCAGTAATTTTGCCAAAATTTTTGTTTATGGAATTTAAAAATTTCGTTACGCTTATTCTGTTACTGGTCGTTGCTTTTATTCCGCTACTTTATAAATCAGGAATCAGAACCCGTATTTTTCCAAAATTTAAATATTTTATTCCCGCAATTATTCTTACAAGCGCGATTTTTATTATCTGGGACAACCGCTTTACACAAACTGGCATCTGGAATTATAATTCTGAGTTTTTCAGTGGTAAGGAAATATTATACCTGCCCTGGGAAAAATGGCTGTATTATATTGTTATTTCGTGGGTTTCGCTTTTTATTTATGAATGGGTGAAGATAAAATTCAGCCAGTTGAAAATCGATAATGTTTCGCTGGCAATAAGTTTGGCTTTATTTGTAGTTTTCGGATTGGTAGCTTTCTTCTCCCGTTTAAAAATCTATACATTTTTCACCTTCTTTTTACTGGCTGTTTACTTTGGGTACACCATTTTCCGAAATCGGTTTAAAAGTCATTTCACCCATTTTTACATTACTCTTTTACTTCTTTTGATCCCATTTTTTCTGTTATCAGTTGTTTTTGTTAAACTACCGGTAATATCATATAATCCTGAATATACGCTTCAATTTCGATTATTTCAGGTGCCTGTTGAAAATCTTGCCGGATTTTTCCTGTTACTTGTTTATCAATATCACCATTTCAGAATTTTTAACTGAACGCAGGTTTTATTAATCAGGCAATCTACTTTTCAACTATTTTTGCAGCTATGGTATTTTTGTACAACATCGGAATCTTTTTTTACACCTTGCTAATAAAGCTTGCCGTTCCTTTTTCGGAAAAAGCAAAGCTATTTGTAAAAGGCCGTAAAAACTGGGAAAGGCAGCTTCAGCAAAAAATCGTAAAGGAATCAAAATACATTTGGATACACAGCGCTTCGTTGGGTGAATTTGAACAAGGCCGCCCGTTAATTGAAGCGATTAAAAAGCAATTTCCGGTTTACAAAATAGTTCTTTCATTTTATTCTCCTTCAGGTTATGAAATCAGAAAAAATTATCCGCTGGCTGATGTGATTTGCTATTTACCAACCGACACTAAAAAGAATGCAAAAAAGTTTATTGAGCTGGTAAAGCCGGAGAAAGCTTTTTTTATAAAGTATGAATTCTGGTATCATTATATTAATGAATTGAAGAAAAAACAAATACCGCTTTATTCGGTTTCTGCAATTTTCCGCGATAATCAACAGTTCTTTAAAAATGGGATTTGGGGAAAATGGTACCGGAAACTACTTTCAGATTTTGAACACTTTTTTATTCAGAATGAATCATCGGCTAAATTGTTACAATCAATCGGGATAACCAATTACACGGTTTCAGGCGATACCCGTTTCGACCGCGTTGCTGAAATTGCAAAAAATGCAAAGTCGATTCCTGTTGTTGAAAAGTTCAAAGGAAATTCACTACTTGTAATTGCCGGAAGCACCTGGAAGCCTGATGAAGAGCTACTTTCAGCGCTTATTAACCAAAGCACCGATGTGAAATTTGTTATTGCTCCACACGAGGTAACTGCTCCAAATATTAACAGGTTACTTCAAATGTTGAAAACCCCCGCTGTTTTATACAGTAAAACCGATGAAATGACTGTTAACAATTTTAAGGTGTTAATAATTGATTCTATCGGGATGTTATCATCGCTCTATCAATACGGCGAAATCGCTTATATAGGCGGTGGATTCGGGGTTGGCATTCATAATATCCTCGAAGCAGCAACCTTCGGATTGCCGGTTATTTTTGGTTCGAACTACAAAAAATTTAAAGAGGCAGTTGACCTGGTAAATGAAGGGGGTGCATTCAACATAAAAAATCAGGACGAATTACTGGAAGTATTGAAGACATTGATAAAAGAAAAAAATCAGCGGGTGATAAGTTCAGGAATTTGCATTGAATACGTTACTAAAAACACCGGAGCAACTCAAGTTATCATAAAAAAAGTTTTTAACAATTAACCGGTTTTGGATTGGATTTTGTTGATTGTTTTTTTCAATAATTCGCATCAAAAATTCAAATAATTTCTTACCATGTAAAACACTCAAAATTGTCAGTTTCTGCTAACTTTTTGGCTATATTAAAAGCCTAATCAACTGTGTATTTATACATTAACATTTATAAGTTGATAACTTTTAATTTTTTTCCTTGAAAAAATATCCGGTTTTTTCGTTTGTGTTTTTATCTTGCATCACACAAACCTCATGTAGGAAAAACGGGTATTCCCTTTTTAAATTTATTAGTAGAATTAATCAAAATACTGAACAAAATGGCATTAAACGAAGTATCTGTAAAAGCCTCGGTTGGGCGCAAAATCTATACACAAGAGGAAGCTGTTAAAGCATCGTTAGAGTACTTCAAAGGAGATGATTTGGCTGCCAGAGTGTGGGTAAATAAATATGCGCTGAAAGATTCTTTCGGGAATATTTTTGAGCTCACACCTGATGACATGCACCATCGCCTGGCAAAAGAAATTGCACGAATCGAAAATCGTTATCCCAATCCGCTGAATGAAGAAGAAATTTACAGCGTACTTAAAGATTTTAAGTACATAGTACCTCAGGGTGGACCAATGACGGGCATTGGAAACAATTATCAGATTGCATCGCTTTCAAACTGTTTTGTTGTTGGTAACGACGGAGATTCTGATTCCTACGGAGGAATCATGAAGATTGACCAGGAACAGGTTCAGCTGATGAAACGCCGCGGAGGTGTAGGTCACGATCTTTCTCATATTCGTCCGAAAGGCTCGCCGGTAAAAAATTCTGCATTAACATCTACAGGTATCGTTCCTTTTATGGAGCGCTATTCAAATTCAACACGCGAGGTTGCACAGGATGGAAGACGTGGCGCTTTAATGTTATCAGTATCAATAAAACATCCTGATTCTGAAAATTTTATCGATGCCAAACTGGAACAGGGGAAAGTAACAGGGGCTAATGTTTCTGTAAAACTGCAAGACGATTTTATGCAGTCTGTTGAATCGGGAATACCGTATGTTCAGCAATATCCGGTTAATTCACAAGAACCGATTTATAAGGTAGAAATTGATGCCAAAAAGCTTTGGAATAAAATTGTAAATAACGCATGGAAGTCAGCAGAGCCGGGAATTTTATTCTGGGATACTATCATCAATGAATCAATTCCGGATTGTTATGCTGATTTGGGATATCGCACGGTTTCAACCAATCCTTGTGGTGAAATTCCACTTTGTCCGTACGACAGCTGCCGGTTGCTTGCAATTAATTTGTTTTCATATGTAGAAAATCCATTTACAAAAGAGGCAAAATTTAATTTTGACCTGTTCAGGGAACATATTCATTATGCACAACGCATTATGGATGACATCATTGATTTGGAACTTGAAAAAATTGATGCTATTCTGGAGAAAATTGATGCTGACCCGGAAGACGAGACAATCAAATATGTAGAACGCAACCTGTGGGAAAATATCCGGAAAAAAGCTAACGAAGGACGCCGTACAGGAATTGGGATTACTGCTGAAGGAGATATGCTCGCTGCTCTTGGATTACGTTACGGAAGTGAAAATGCTATTGATTTTTCAGAAGAAATTCATAAAACAATTACAATAGAAGCTTACCGCTCATCGGTACATTTGGCAAAAGACCGCGGACCTTTCACTATTTATGATAGTGAAAGAGAAAAAGATAATCCGTTAATCAACAGGATAAAAAATGAAGATGCAGAGTTGTATGAAAAAATGACCCACTACGGTCGTCGTAATATTGCTTTGCTTAACCATTGCTCCTACCGGCACAACCAGTTTGATGACACAAACAACATCGGGAATTGAACCGGTTTTTATGCCGGTTTATAAACGACGCAGAAAAGTTAATCCGAATGACAAAGATGTTCGCGTTGACTTTATCGATGAAGTCGGCGATCATTGGGAAGAATATACTGTATTCCATCACAAATTCAAAACCTGGATGCAGGTGAATAATTACGAAACAAATCGCGATTATACAACGGAAGAACTGAATCAGCTGGTAAAAAAATCACCCTACTATAAAGCAACGTCCAATGATGTTGACTGGCTGGCAAAAGTTCGCATGCAGGGACGCATACAAAAATGGGTCGATCATTCAATAAGTGTCACTATTAATCTACCTGCTGAAACCAGGGAAGAATTAGTAGGTGATCTTTATTTTGAAGCATGGAAAAGCGGTTGTAAAGGAGTAACTGTTTATCGTGACGGGTCGCGTTCAGGCGTTCTAATTTCGAATGATGAACCAGCTAAAAAGAAAGGGACAGGCTTTCCGACCAAACGCCCTGAAAAACTGGAAGCTGAAGTCGTTCGTTTCCAGAACAACAAAGATAAATGGATTGCATTTGTTGGATTAATGGATAATAAACCCTACGAGATTTTTACCGGTTTTTCTGATGACGAGGACGGAATTTTACTGCCACGATCAATAACAAAAGGATATATTATTAAGAGTTACGAAGACGATGAAATTTCGCGTTACGATTTTCAATATGAAAACAAAAGAGGTTATAAAACCACCATTGAAGGATTATCGCACAAATTTAACCCGGTTTACTGGAATTATGCAAAGCTGATTTCAGGCACTTTACGTCATGGTATGCCAATTCATAAGGTAGTTGAACTTGTTACAAGCCTACAACTCGACAATGAAACGATTAACTCATGGAAAGCAGGAGTTGCACGCGCATTGAAAAAATACATACCTGATGGAACGCTGGCCGAAGGAACCAGATGTGGTGAATGCGGCTCGGAGGAAGTAATTTACCAGGAAGGATGCCTCACATGTATTTCATGCGGCTCCTCAAAATGCGGATAATCTTTAATAAACTCTTTCAAAAGCCAGGATCAAAAAAAAGTTCTGGCTTTTTTATTGTTACCATTATAATTGTGTTAATTTAAACACTTCTCGTTTATAATCATCAGGAGGTTTATTTTTCAATTAGTCTTTTTAAAAGACTCACATTTCCCTTATTAGTTCCATTGTCAAAAAGAGTTGTTCTTAGTAAAGGCTTACTCTCAATTTTTAACTTATCATTCCATTCACTAATTGTTATTCTTTCACCCCATGATGCCCATGACAATTTTGTTCTTCCAGATATTTTTAATTCATTATAGTTCAATTTCCAATTTTTCGTTAATTCATTTGATTTCAATAGGTCATGGATTTCTTTAACTGATTTGGTTTTTGATATTATCTCAACTTGTGAAGCCTTAAAATCTTCATCAGTCAGTTCTTCACTCCCAAATTTTTTCTTTGATTTTTTCATGCTTTTCACAGATATCCATGCCATAAAACCACCAAAGAATATTATCATAAATGTTGTTTTCAAAAAATTAATTCCTCCCTCACTAATATAATCCCACAATGACATAAAAAATCCGAATATTAAACCATATGATAAAAATAATTTCAAGTAGATTTTTGTTACACTTTTCATTTGTTTGTTGTTTTAAGTCTTTTAAATTTAGTCCCGTAAATTGAACGTAAAAGCTAAATTAATCGATTTTTTAAATCTATTCTTCCTTATTGTTTTATATATACACTGCTGTGATTTCTTCTTAATCAAAATCAATTATCGACTTTATCCTGTCATTATAATTTTTGCTACACTGAATGATTCTTTCCTTGTTGCATTTCATTACCAAATCATACCTACCGTTAGCCAGTTTTTTTACTTCACTTATTAGCTTGCTATTTACAATTGTTGATTTATGAACCCGGATAAAATCCTTTGGAAGTTTGGTTTCAAGATCAGTCAGATTTGAATCTACCAGATAATCCTTTCCGGCAGTATCAGTCATAAATATAAAATTATTACTCGCTGTAAAATCTACAATGTCATCAAATTGAATTAAAGAAATTTTATTTCCTTCTTTTACAGGAAAATAGTCGCGAATATCTTTTTGAGTAAATGTTGTATCCTGGTATTTGTTGTATTGGTTCTCCAGCTCTTTTACCACCAGCTTTTGCCTGCTCGTCCGGTTTAAATACCGAATGAGAGCAATAATTAACCACACAAATAAAACTCCGGGAATTAATATAATAAAAAGCACTACTATGATTTCCTGAGGACCAATAAAACCAGAGATAATTAAGTTCATAATGATTTCGTTTTTTTGAATCAAACTAAGCGAATTATTTGCACCGATCAAAATGAAATATGGCAAGACGCCCGGTTTTAAATGCAACAGGCCCGGTTATTCTGCTGAAAAGCCTGGTCGGGTAGGGAGTATAGTTAATCAACGCCAAATTGATCATTATCTTTTAAACTCAACATGCTCAACAACATATTTGATCTCTTATTATTACTTACTAATTTGTAAACACCAAAAAAACAATCATGTCTAATTAATCTAAAATCCGTAATTATGAAATCAAAAAAATTAATCCTCCTATTTAGCATTGTGTTTTTTGCTTTTTATGGAAAAGCTCAAATAGCAATTGATTGCACTAACCAAAGAGTTGGAATAGGCTTTGGTTTAACTTCACCGGCACAGGATATACACTTGAAAGGTGAGACACGTTTCGAGTCTCGAACAGGAGTTTATTATGATTTTATTAATATATCTGGGTATGGCTGGGGCATACGACCAAATATTGATGGAACTGGTATACTTGGATATGAGAACCAATTGCACATTGTTGATGCAACATATATTTATGGTGATAATTTACAGCAATCAGATTTAAACCTGAAAAAAAATATTGCCCCTTTATATGATGCTTTGCCACTTATTAAAAAATTGAAGCCAGTTACATTCGATTATAATCGTGACCGATCTAAAACAGAAGATATTAATTTACGAAATGAATTAACTGCCAATGATAAAAACCGAATAGGATTTATTGCCCAGGATGTTCAGCAGATTTTACCTCAATCGGTAGTTAAAAAAGTCACTGATTCAACACTTAGCATCAGGGTGATGGATTTTATCCCTTTGCTTGTTAAAGGAATGCAGGAACAACAAACACAAATTGATTCGCTAATAACTGTAATCAATGATTTGAAATCTTCAGAAAATACAATTAAAAGTGCTCAAATTGGAGGTGCCGACGTGAATTCAATCAGCGATGCAAAACTTGGACAAAATAACCCCAATCCATTCTCTGAGCAAACCGTAATCAATTGTTTTATCCCAACCAGTAGCAACAATGCCCGTTTACTGATATTTAATATGCAGGGAACATTGGTTAAATCTTATTATATATCCGGCCGTAACGACACCTCAGTTACTATAGCAGGGACTGAATTAAATTCAGGAATGTATATCTATTCTTTGATTATTGACAACAAAGAGATTGATTCGAAACGGATGATCTTAAGTAACTAATCCTATTTTTTACAGTTATGAAAAATAGATTTTGTAAAATAATAACCAGTGCTCTTATTATTACTTTATTCAGCTTTCAATGTCATTTGTTAGTTGCACAAAGTATTTCTGTTGAACCTGATTATATTGAATTCGACTGGGAAGCAGGAAATAGCAGGGATGCGTTGACCATATCGGATGATAGCGGAGTTGAGATTGTAAAACCTGAATATTATCCCTGGTATAATAACAGGAATAATCCTGTTGCATATATTAAAAGTCAATCAACCAGAAAAATAAAAGTGCAGTTTAAGAGTAGTAATTTTGATGGACAAGCACACCTGTTAATAAACTTAACCAAGTCTGGTGGAACAGGAACTGCGATTGGCTCAGTCTGTAACCTGTTCATCCCTAATTACGATTTTTATACCCCGGACGAACGCGAAATAACTTTGACAGGAACTTTTCCCACAAAAGTTGGAAAACACAACTTCACCTGGGAATGGGAGATTTACGCGATTCCTGTTAACGAACCAAGTTATTGTGCTACATGGAGTACATCATATACAGAACATACTTACTATGTTGTGTACGCATTGCCGCGAGATCCAATGGACGAACCCTGGACGAATGTTTTGGATTATGCCTGCGGTTGGGCAAGTGGACAATCAACTGCCACCTCAATTGCTCAAAAAGTTACCGATGGTATTTACTATCATCTGGGTGATACAGATGGTAATATTGATTATGACTGGCCACTTGGAGGAAGTGAATATCGTATTGAAAATGATCATTGGAAATTTAACCTGAATGCTTTTCTTAGCGATATTAATAATAGCAGTGAAGTAAAAGTAAACTGTGATGATACCGCAAATTTATTCAATATATTCACTTTGGCTTTAGGCTTAAATTCCTATAGTAAAAGAATAAAAAAACCAGGCACTTTATTGACTTTCGAGACAAATGAAATAGACCCAATCGGATCAGCCAAGTCTTGGAATGTGACTGATTGGAACAACCATCATTATGGGTGGTATGTTGATTCGGTATATGATGCTTGTATAAGAGTAAATCATTCCGATCCAATATTACCTACAAACATGAAACAGGTAGATTATGATAATTATTTATTAGCACCTAATAATGACTATGATGAATCATATATTGGAATTGTGGGTTTACAGTGAATCGATTTTATTAAATTATTCGTACTAATTAAATAACCTATAAATCATTTATCATGAAAAATAAAATAATAAATTATATTTCGATTTTCCTGGTTGTCTTATTAATCGTCATATCCGATAACCATTCGTATGCTCAGGTTACTGGGGGAACACATATACGAAAAGGATATTCTGATGGTTCCCCGGTTCCGGTTGGAGAATATGAATTTTACAATACCGATGAAAATGCAGGTTTCCTAGCTAATTTCCCTTTAGACAATATGGAACAGGAGATAACGGAGAATATCCTTAAAGATTGGACAATAGAATATTATGTTTATACTTCAGTTGAGGATGCAGAGCTGGCAGTGGTTGAACTCTTGGAGAATATAAGTCTTGGAATGTATAGTATGATTGATTCCATGTTGCCCAATGGACCTATCGGAGATAATTGCTGGCATCAGCTTAATATTGGTGCGATCTTGTTCCTCCGCAATAATGCATTTATAAAAATTGTCCCAAAATATTCTTTACCTCTCGAAGAATATGCAAAAGCCGACTGGTTGGCAAGAACAATTGACACATTGCTCATTGAAAGTGATAAAGTTGCCGATGCAAAACTTATCCCTGCCCCCGAAATACGGTCTATTGAAATTACATCTGATTTGCCAAAGAACCGGGATGAAAGTGTAAAAATAAAGGTCAATGCTACCGACCCAAATTCACAACAGTTAACTTATCGCCAATTTTTAGCTGGATCTTCACTTAGCTCAACAACAGGTAATTTATCGGTTTATTTTAAAAATAATTCATTAACTGATGATTCAACCAAAGCCAGGGTTAAAATCTGGGTTTGGAACGAAGATAATATTGTTGCATCAGTAGAATACGATATCCCTTTTTAGTTACCTCTTCAGCCTGGCACAGGAACAGGGCTGGAGAGGGCGATTCGGAGTTCCTTCAACAAAATTTTCCAAATCCTTTTACTTATGAAACAACTATTAAATGTTTTATTCCTTATACTGCTAAAAACGCAAACCTGAATATTTATGATATGAAGGGAAGACTAATTAAAACCTACCCTATAACCGGACGAAATCAAACTTCTGTTACTATTGAAGGTGATGAGCTTCGTACCGGAACATATTTTTATTCTTTGATTATTGACAATAAACAGGCTGATTCTAAACGGATGATTTTAAGTAACTAACCTTATTTTATACCGTTATGAAAAATAGATTTTGTATAATAATAACCAATGCTCTTATTGTTACATTATTCAGTTTTCAATGTCATTTGTTAGTTGCACAAAGTATTTCCGTTGAACCTGATTATATTGAATTCGACTGGGAAGCAGGAAATAGTAGGGATGCTTTGACAATATCGGATGATAGCGGGGTTGAAATTGAAAAACCTGAATATTATCCCTGGGATAATAACAGGAATAATCCTGTTGCATATATTAAAAGCCAGTCAAACAGAATAATAAAAGTGCAGTTTAAGAGTGGTAATTTTGATGGACAGGCACACCTGTTAATAAACTTAACCAAGTCTGGCGGAACCGGAACAGCAATTGGCTCAGTCTGTAGCCTGTTCATCCCTAATTATGATTTTTACAACCCTGATGAACGAGAAATAACTTTGACAGGAACTTTTCCTACAAAAGTTGGAAAACATAACTTCACCTGGGAATGGGAGATTTACGCGATTCCTGTTAACGATGCAAATTATTGTGCTACATGGAGTACTTCAAATACCGAACATACTTATTATGTTGTGTACGCATTACCACGAGACCCAATGGATGAACCCTGGACGAATGTGTTGGATTATGCCTGCGGTTGGGCAAGCGGGCAATCAACTGCCACTCAATTGCCCAAAAAGTTACCGATGGTATTTATTATCATTTGGGTGATACTGATGGTGATATAGATTATGACTGGCCTGATGGTGCGAGTAGATATCTTATAGATTCAAACCGGCGAAAATTTAACCTTTATACTTTTCTTAGTGACATTAAAAATAGTAGTGATGTAAAAGTAAACTGCGATGATGCGGCTAATTTATTTAATCTATTCACTTTTGCTTTAGGGTTAAATTCTTACAGCAAAATAATCAAAAGGCCTGGCACCCATGAAACTTTCCAGACAAATAAAATAAATGCTATTGGTGATTCCGGAGAACATGATTGGGATATAGCCCATTGGAACAACCACCATTACGGATGGTATGTTGATTCGGTATATGATGCATGTATTTTAGTAGATTCTACAAATAACATTCTACCTGTAAACATGAAGCAAACAGATTACGATAATTACTTAATAGCTCCAAGTCCACCTGCTCCTCCGGGCAATGGCTATGAAATTTCAACTATTGGGGATGTAAGTTTGCAATGAATCAATTTAATTAAATTTATCGTACCATATAATTGACAACTAACTTATAAAACAAAGTATCATGAAAAACAAAATAATAACACATTACTTATGTCTCACATTAATCTTATTTTCTTCCCTATTCGCCAACTCTTTATATGGTCAGGATAAAGAGGGAACACATGTTCGCAAAGGTGTTGATAGCGGGGATGGTTGGATAGAAGAATATGTATTTAATAACACGGAGATAAATGCAGCTTTTCTGCCTAATTTCCCTTTAAATAAAATGGAACAGGAAATATCAGAAAGTATCTTAAAAGACTGGACAGTAGAATATTATGTTTACACTTCGGTGGAGGATGCTGAACTGGCAATGGTTGAACGTCTTGAAATGTCTAATATAGGAATGTATAATATGATCGATTCCATATTACCCAATGGATCAATCGGCGATAATTGCTGGCACCAGCTTAATGTTGGCGCAATCAGGTTTCTTCGTAACAATGTATTTGTATCTATTGGCCCAAAATATCCTTTACCTCACGAAGAATATGCAAAAGCAGACTGGATGGCAAGAACAATTGAGACATTACTTATTGAAAGTGATAAAGTTGCAGATGCAAAACTTATCCCTGCCCCGGAGATTCAATCGGTTGAAATTACATCAGATTTGCCCAAAAACTGGGATGAAAGTGTAAAAATAAAGGTCAATGCTACTGATCCAAATTCACTGCAGTTATATTATCGCCGTTACAGAAATGGGATTGAAGTAGTTTCCAAAACAGGAGATTTAGCTATTTCATTGCACAAAAATGTTAATGCAATTGAAGATTCAACCAAGGCCAAGGTTAAAATTTGGGTTTGGAACGAAGATAATATTGTTGCGTCAGTAGATTACGAAATCCCTTTTTAGTTACCTCTTCAGCCTTGTACAGGAATGGGGCTGGAGAGGGTGATTCGGAGTTCCTGCAACAAAATTTTCCAAATCCTTTTACCAATGAAACGACTGTTAAATGTTTTATTCCTTATACTGCTAGAAATGCAAGCCTGAATATTTACGATTTGACGGGAAGGTTTATTAAATCCTGCCCGGTAACTGGCCGCGACCAAACTTTAGTTACAATTGCCGGGGAAGAACTTCGTGCCGGAACATATATTTATTCTTTGATTATTAACAATAAAGAAATTGAATCTAAAAGGATGATTTTAAGTAACTAAGCTTATTTTTTACAGTTATGAAAAATAGATTTTGTAAAATAATGATCAATGCACTTATTATTACTTCATTCAGCTTGCCATGTCAATTATTAATTGCGCAAGACATTACTGTTGAACCTGATTATATTGAATTCGACTGGGAAGCAGGAAATAGCAGGGATGCGTTGACCATATCGGATGATAGCGGTGTTGAAATTGAAAAACCTGAATATTATCCCTGGGATAATAACAGGAATAATCCTGTTGCATATATTAAAAGCCAGTCAAACAGAATAATAAAAGTGCAGTTTAAGAGTGGTAATTTTGATGGACAGGCACACCTGTTAATAAACTTAACCAAGTCTGGCGGAACCGGAACAGCAATTGGCTCAGTCTGTAGCCTGTTCATCCCTAATTATGATTTTTACAACCCTGATGAACGAGAAATAACTTTGACAGGAACTTTTCCTACAAAAGTTGGAAAACATAACTTCACCTGGGAATGGGAGATATACGCGATTCCTGTTAACGATGCAAATTATTGTGCTACATGGAGTACTTCATATTCAACACACACTTATTATGTTGTGTATGCATTGCCGCGTGATCCAATGAATAAACCCTGGACGAATGTGTTGGATTTTGCATGTGACTGGGCAAGTGGGCAATCATCCGCCATTACAATTGCCCAAAAAGTTACAGATGGTATTTACTATCATTTGGGGGATACCGATGGTGATATAGATTATGACTGGCCTGATGGTGCGAGTAGATATCTTATAGATTCAAACCGGCGAAAATTTAACCTTTATACTTTTCTTAGTGACATTAAAAATAGTAGTGATGTAAAAGTAAACTGCGATGATGCGGCTAATTTATTTAATCTATTCACTTTTGCTTTAGGGTTAAATTCTTACAGCAAAATAATCAAAAGGCCTGGCACCCATGAAACTTTCCAGACAAATAAAATAAATGCTATTGGTGATTCCGGAGATTTTGATTGGGATATAGTCCATTGGAACAACCACCATTACGGATGGTATGTTGATTCAGTATATGACGCTTGTATTTTAGTAGATTCTACTTATAATATATTACCGGTTAATATGAAACAGGCAGATTACGATAATTATTTAATTGCGCCAAGCCCTCCTGCTCCTCCAGGCAATGGCTATGAAATTTCAACTATTGGGATTGTAAGTTTACCTTGAATCGATTTACTAGATTTCTCGTACAAATTAAGTAACAAAACTTAAAATCAATTATCATGAAAAATAAAATTATAAAACTCTGTTTAAGCTTTACCATTATCTTATACTTTGTTGTATATACTAACCTTTTATATGCACAGGGTACCGGGGGAACACATATAAGAAAGGGATATACTGATTTTGGAGTTCCAGATCAGGTTGGAGAATATGTATTTAATAATACAGATGAAAATGCAGGCTTCCTTGTTAATTTTCCTTGGCAGAAAATGGAGCAAGAGATACCGAAAAATATATTAAATGAATGGGAAATAGAATACCATATTTATACTTCAGCTGAGGACGCCGAACTAGCTGTTGTTGAAATCTTTGATTTGTCAAACCTTGGGATGTATAATATGATTGATTCTATGTTGCCTAATGGCCCAATAGGTGATAATTGTTGGCACCAGCTTAATGTTGGGGCAATCAGGTTCATTAGAAATAATATATTTATAAGAATTGTCCCTAAAACTCATATGTCAGATGAAGAGTATAAAAAAGCTGACTGGCTGGCAAGAACAATTGATACAATACTAATTAAAAGTGATAAAGTTGCCGATGCAAGACTTATTCCTGCCCCTGAAATTCAGTCTGTCGAAATTTCATCGGATTTACCCAAAAACATGGATGAAAGTGCAAAAATAAAGGTAAATGCCACCGATCCAAATTTACAGCAATTAACATATCGCCAATTTGGTAACGGTTTTGCGCTAATTTCTAGGACTGGAGATTTATCGGTTTATTTTAATAAATATTTTGTTACAGAAGATACCACGATTGGAAGGGTTAAGATTTGGGTTTGGAACGAAGACAATATTGTTGCATCAGTAGAATACGACATCCCTTTTTAGTTACCTCTTCAGCCTGGTACAGGAACGGGGCTGGAGAGGGCGATTCGGAGTTCCTTCAACAAAATTTTCCAAATCCTTTTACTTATGAAACAACTGTTAAATGTTTTATTCCTTATACTGCTAAAAACGCAAACCTGAATATTTATGATCTGAAGGGAAGACTAATTAAAACCTACCCTATAACCGGCCGAAACCAAACTTCAGTTACAATTACCGGGGAAGAAATTCGCACCGGAACATATATCTATTCTTTGATTATTGACAATAAGGAAATTGATTCTAAACGGATGATTTTAAGACACTAATTGAGAACAAACAGAGAGACCTGTAAACAATGAAAACTAAAAAACCATTAACACTTATTTTGTTGGTTGTTACTGCATTTAGTCTTCTGGCTCAAACAACTTTCAATACAGAAAATGTTGAGGATTTTTTTAATGAAGAAATAAAATCGCTTGATAGTTTCAATCTTCCGGTTAAAAGTACCAATGAAGACGTTTTTGTGTTGGATTCAATAATTCAGGCACGTTATGATGGCGATGATACTGTTTTTTCTAAAACCACAATTAAGTATAATTCAAAAGGACAGGCAATAGAAACAATTATATCATATCAAAACGCCTTAGGAAACTACTATCCACGATACAGACATGAATATATTTTAGATGATAACGGAACTCATTTCTTTTATATTTATTATCAATGGAATTCAACCCTGATGCAATGGATTGAAGATAGTAAAGATGAATATATCTTTTATCCTGATGGAAAATTGAAAGAAGAAAATTCATACAGATATGATTCTTCTATTATGGACTGGCGTAATTCAATGAAAAAGGAAATTAGTTACGATGAAAATGGAAAGTTCAGACATGATACTACTTCTGTATGGACAGTAAGTAAAAATTCATGGCAATTTTACATGAATTATGAAAGTGAACAGGATGAAGATGGTAATGCGATATGGTCTGTCAGCTCTGTTTATGATTCATACTTTGATTGGACAACTTTAAATAAATTTGAATATACCTATAAAAATGGAAAACGTGCATTAGTACAAAGTTATACTTGGTGGTCCACCCTAAATCAATGGAAAATATGGCAAATTGATGAGTACTCATATAATGAAGCTGGAAGTGAAATTTTATTTTTAAATAAGCAATGGAATAGTACCGATTCAGTTTGGGTTTTTAGCTATAAAAAAGAAAATGAATATAATTCTGCCAATCAATTGATTTCAGAAACAAGTTATAACTTGGATGTTGATAGCAATCTATGGATTCCCTCAATTAAAATTTCTTATGAATACAATAATAACGGGAACAAAAAGATTGAAAATAGTTATGAATGGAATATTGGTTTGGATGACTGGCAGTTAATAATTAGAAAAAAATACTTCTACTCAGAATTTACAACTAACATCAATGACGATTTGCCTGAATTACAAAGCGTAAAAGTTTACCCTATTCCAGCAAACGAAAGCTTTACCATAGAAACACAAAACCCGGAAATTACTTTTGGTAAACTTTATGATTTAAATGGGAAACTGGTTAAGAACTTAATAGTTCAACAGGGGATAAACACCTATAATATTTCAGAACTAAAAAGTGGCGTTTACTTTATTCAGGTTCCGCAAAAAGAAGGTTTGGTAGTGAGGAAGTTGGTGAAAAACTAATGAAATACTATCAAAAAAATAGCACAACAAAAACTGCTGTGCTACTTTAGAGAAATATTATAAAAATCAGGTTAAGTCTCAATCATTTTCTGATAATCTTCGGCAGATAACAACTCATCAAGTTCACTTTCATCTGCAATTTGAATTTTAATCATCCATCCTTTCCCGTAAGGATCTTTATTCACCAGTTCAGGTTCATCGGCCAAAGCTTCGTTAACTTCCAAAACCTTTCCACCAACCGGCATAAATAAATCGGAAACTGTTTTTACAGCTTCAACTGTACCGAAAGTTTCACCTTTACCGAGGTCTTCACCTTCAGTTTCAATTTCAACAAAAACCACATCACCCAATTCACCCTGGGCAAAATCGGTAACGCCAACAACAGCAGTTTCACCTTCTACTCGAATCCATTCGTGATCCTGGGTATATTTTAAATCAGCTGGAATCTTCATAATCGTGTTTTAATTGTTTCCTCAAAAATAACATTTTTTACTTTAAAATGAGGTTATAAAAACACACCAAATAACTGATTTTTATCGTAATTTGATACACAGCCTCTAAAATTGTGGCACATTTTGTATTATTGCCGAAAAAAGGAATTCATGTTTACTGAAAAAGTTCATCATAAAAACGACCTGAATAAGGTTGCTGAAAAGCTACTTACAGAATTTAAGGACCAGCGGGTTTTTGCCTTCTACGGAAAAATGGGCGCCGGAAAAACTACTTTTATCCAGGCTATTTGCAAAGCTCTCGGAACTACTGATAATGTTACAAGTCCAACTTTTGCACTGATTAATGAATACAGGACCGGCGAAATGAAATCCATTTTTCATTTTGATTTTTACCGTATAAAGAAACTGGAAGAGGCTTTTGATTTGGGATATGAAGATTATTTGTACAGCGGAAATTATTGTTTTATTGAATGGCCTGAAATGATTGAATCGCTTCTTCCGGATAAAATTGTCCAGGTAAAAATTGAAGTTTTAGAAAATGAAAACCGCGAAATTACTGCTGAACTGGCTTAAATCCCGGCATTTTGAAAATTCGGCTTTTGAATGTAACTTGTTCTGCTGAAAAAAATATAAAAACAATACCCTTTTTAGAATGACGTCACAGGAGAGACAGAGAGAAAACAGCTTGATTTCCAAGACCATGCTGATGCCGCAGGAAGAAATGCTGGAAGTAGTGAAAAGAAGCCAGAAAATGAAAATCGGCATCCCTTCCGACATGCATAAGGTTGAGTACCGGGTTCCGTTGACTCCTCAGGCAGTGGATCTGTTGGTTTCTTATGGCCATGAAATTATCATTGAAAAAAATGCTGGCAAATCGGCAAGTTATTCCGACAGAGATTACAGCGAAGCCGGTGCAACCATTGTTGAAAGAAAAGAAGAGACTTTTCAATGTGATATTGTATTACGAATTTCACCTTTCAGTGGCGACGAAATTGACTTACTGCGCGGAAACCAGGTAATTTTTTCAAGCATGCAGGTTCAGGCGTACTGCCAGGAATCAATTCAAAAACTGATGCAGAAAAAAATTACAGCCATTGCTTTTGAATATCTTGAAAATGAAGATGGTTTTTTGCCTTTTGTACACCAGATGAGCCAGATTGCCGGTGTAACTTCCATTACTGTTGCCAGTGAATATTTAAGCAAATCGCGCAACGGAAAAGGGGTTTTATTTGGAGAAGTTACAGGTGTAACTCCGGCGGAACTGGTTATTATTGGTACAAGCACTGCTGCAGAATATGCAGCCCGTGCAGCTCTTGGCCTGGGTATTTTTGTAAAAGTTTTTGACACATCGGTTTATGAACTTAGCAAATTGGAGGAAAAACTCGGACGACGGATTTTTACTTCTGTTTTTTACCCAAAAGTGCTGCGAAAAGCGCTCGTTTCTGCCGATGTTGTAATTGGAGCAATGTCATTCAATACAACTCCAAAGTTTAAAGTTTCAGAAGAATTGGTGAAAAAAATGAAGGAAGGCTCGATTATTATTGATCTTAATGTGAGCCAGGGAGGTTGTTTTGAGACTTCGAAATGTACCAATTTTAATAAACCAACTTTTGTTAAACACGGAGTGGTTCATTATTGTGTTCCCAATTCGCCTGCGCTTGTTGCCCGCACTGCATCAATTTCACTCAGCAATATTTTAATTCCCATTTTACTTTCAATTGGCGATAACGGTGGTGTTGAATCTTACATAAAAAATTCAAGGGGTTTTCGAAAAGGCGTCTATGTTTTTCATGGTGTTCTTACAAATGCCGAGATAGGGGATCTGTTCAATATTCCTTCAAAAGATATTAATTTGTTACTGGCGATATTTTAACAAATACATTTTTAAACCACCCTAAACCTTTGTCAGCAGAATCATGGAAATTGGCTCAACCCTGACTTCATTTTCGAATATCTTGATCGAATTTTGATCTTCAAACGTATCGCCCGAAACAACAACCTGGTATTTGCCTTCTGGAAGCGGAACTACGACTGACTCTCTTTTACCATTAAATGCAATCATTATTTTCTCAAAAGAGTCACCAACATTTTTTGAATCAATACAATATGCAACAACACCCAACTGGTATTTGGCACAAAAAGTCAGGTTATTTTTGATTTGTTCACTGCTTGTCATTCTAAAAGCCGGATGATCTTTTCGAAGCTGAATCAGTTTTTTGTAATATTCAAAAACATCAAAATATTGTTTTTTTCTATCCCAGTCGATTTGATTAACTGAATCAGGAGATTTGTATGAATTACCATTCCCTCCTTTTGTACGGCAAAAATCAACACCAGCATGTAAAAACGGAATCCCCTGCGATGTTAAAATCAATGCACCTGCCAATTTCATCATTTTTCGTAAATCCTCGTCTGAAACTTTAGAAAAACTTAAATGCAGTTTATCCCAAAGCGTATAATTATCGTGGCAGGAAACATAATTGACACACTGGTCGGGACCAGCAGCCCAGGCATTCTTTGATGTTTCAATATAATCAAAAACAATTTGCGGATGATTGATTGCGGCAACAACTCCAAATTTCACGGTTTCTTCGCGCAACTCAAGGCCGCTAACAAATCCTTTGCTTTTTTTCAGGCCGTGATTCCCCCGCAAAGCATCCCTAAAATCATCGTTAAAAGTAGCAATACCGGGTAATTTCGAAATATTGCTTTTCACTGCCCTAAATTCTTCCGACATCGGACTTTGATCGGCAGCCCAGCCTTCGCCGTAAAGAATCAGACCTTTCACTTTTTTATCCAGTTCAGATTGAATAATTTTCATGGTTTCAAGATCATAGATTCCCATCAAATCAAAACGAAAACCATCCAGATGAAATTCTTCTGCCCAGTAAATCAGCGAATCAACAATATATTTTCTCACCATGTTTCTTTCAGTGGCCATTTCGTTGCCGCAACCCGATGCGTTTGAAAATGAACCATCTCTTTTTTGGCGATAAAAATAACCGGGAACAGTTTGGTTGAATACCGATTCTTTTGCAAAATAGGTATGATTATATACTACATCGAGAATTACGCCAATTCCTTCGGAATGCAACGCCTGAACCAATTGTTTAAACTCTTTGATTCTTGATGCTCCATCATAAGCATTTACTGAATATGAACCTTCGGGTGCATTGTAATGTAACGGGTCGTAACCCCAATTGTATTTTTCAAGTGGCTTTTCCTCGTCAACGGTAAAAAAATCATTTACAGGTAGCAAATGTACATGGGTTACTCCAAGTTCTTTTAAATGAGCCAGCCCGGTGTTAATATTATTATCCGTTTTTGTATCTTTTTCAGTAAATGCAAGAAATTTCCCTTTGTTTTCTATACCTGAATTGGCAGCAACAGAAAAGTCGCGAATATGGGTTTCATAAATTATAGCATCTGTAAAACTGTTTAATTCCGGTCTTTTATCATTCATCCAATTGTCGGGATTCGTTTTTTGAGGATTGTAAATCATCCCTCTTTTCCCGTTAATTCCAATGCACCTTGCATAAATGTCAGGCGTTTCAGCCAACCAATCGCCATCATTAATTTTGAAAGTGTAAAATTTCCCTTCAAAATCGCCCATTAAAACGGTTGACCATGTTCCATTTCCTGATGGTTGAAGATTCGTTTTATGGAAAGCATCACCGGAATCACCGTCTTTGTACAGACGCAACTCCACTGTTTGTGCCGAAGGAGCCCAAATCTTAACATTTACTTTTTCAGGCGACCAAAATACGCCCAGATCATTCCCATTATAAAAAGGATATGTTGAAAAATCAATATGATTAAATTTCCAGTTTCTCATTAATATTTCAGTAATGTTTTCCGAATAAAAATGCTTTTACTTCCTAACTTCCGATTTTTTATATCAAATACTTTGATTTTGATTTTCGGATACTTTTTTAATCGTTTATCATGGCGGTAAAACTGGTTTAGATCGATTTCCAGGGTGTGAGTTTTCACCTTTTCAAGAAACAACGGGTAAAACGTCCGGTTGTTCATACCGTTAATCCTGAAATTTCTTTTTATCCAAAAATTATCAAAAACCAACATTGGCCTGTCCAGATCAATGTCAGAATTCCCTGAGTTTTTTATTGTCAGGGTTAAGTAATCAGGATAATATAACCTGTCCTTAATCAGTTCAATTTTTACCCTTTTAATCTGAAAAAACGATTTCCGATTGAATGCAATTTCGGGTCGCTTTATTCTGCCAATAAAGAAAATAAAAACAACAAATGCGATAACGATCAGGAGTATCCAAATCAGTTTATTTCCATCAGGTCCGATTTCATTCTGCGCAAAAAGTTTAGTACAAAAACCAGTAAAGAGAAATACTCCCAAAACACGTTTCATTCAGTAAAATTTGCGTAAAAATACAAGAAATTAGACCGTATCCAATATGTTTTTAATGAATGACAGATTCCTTCGCTAAAACTTAATTATGCATCAGAAAAAAGTAAAGAAAAACCAAAGGAATCAAGGTTTTGAAACACCTTTTAAAACTGCCGGGAATTGAATAAGATCATACTCTGTATCGTAAACCAGGTATTTATTAACCCATTCAGGATTAAACTTATCTTTAAAATGATATTGCCCTTTGAAATGACTGAGTGATTTTATCCAGTCGAGTGCAAATTTTATTGATTTTTCACCCACTGTTTTTGCGTCCTCAATTCCGGCAAAAGCAACCATCCCCAAATTAACCTTTGTAATTCCTTGTCCTTTTAGATACTCAAACATCTCGGTTAACAAATAATAAATAATTCCCGTTGGAGCATCGTCGGTAATTCGAATCAGATCGTAAGTTCCTTCACCTTTTACATAATCAGGAATAATATTCAAAAATGCTACAATTTTCTCTTCGGGGTTTTCAATTGCCATAACTTCCGTTTTCTTTATCAACTCGGGTAAAAACATTCCCTGCGAAAAAATCATTTCAGTTTTCCCTGGATTTTTCAACCAGCTATCCGACACCTGCTGAAGTTTTTGAATTACTCCGTCTTTTATTTCAGGTGTATAAATATGAAACGTATAGCCCATTTTCTTCGCCTTATTTATTGCATTGCGCAACGGGTGCATTTTTGAGCCGGTTAACGAAAACTTTTCTAGATTAAGAACCGCTTCTCTCCCGATAAATAAGACTTTCTTTTTCATTTGCCGGAATATTTCGGTTGATTCTTCAGCTATTCGATAATAAAAAGTTCTTAGTCCATTACCATAACAAAATTGTTCAAATTCTTTTAATATTAAGAATACATTTTCATCGTTTTCGCAAACCGGAAGTTCAAGAACCACTGCGTAACTGCCTTCAATTTTATATGCCAGAAATCCATTACCATTAAAAAACAGAAGTTTGTCGGGATAATACTTAAAATAATCAAGCGCTGATTTGCCATAACTTTGAACAAGCAAACGGGCGTGGTTTGTATCGTTTACCTGTCCGGCAATATCATAAGAAAAAATGGGTCGGAGAGAAAGGAATATTGCTCCTATTAGAAGTGCGCCGCTAAATATATAAATAAAAAGAATGAAGTAGTGACCAAAATTAGATCGCGGAATATAACCTGAAGCATCAAAAAGAAATATCAATCTGAAAGAAGCCTTAATTGAATTGATGAAATCATATTCCATTCCAATATGTATTTTTTCAAGAAAATAGGTTCCACCAACTGCACAAACTACTAATGTGAGAAGACCAATTCCCCATATTTTCCACCAGTTTTTTTGCAGGAACGGCATTGATTTTACATTGTACAACCGGTAGGTAAACAATAAACTTACAACTGCAAGAATTGAAACCGAGGCTTCTTCAAAATCAATTCCCTTGGTAATGTGCCCTATTGCAGAAATAACGAGTAAAAAAAGTGAAATTTTCCAGGCTCTTTTTACTCCTCTTAATAAATAAACTGAAAGAACGATTAATAAAAGGCCAATAAAGAACACGGTAAAATTGGAGATTAAAAGAGCAATTTTGGGAAGCAACTTATCAAGGATTGCAATTCGTCCGGGAATGGCAGGTGAAATTGCCGAGACAATATTAATGATACCTGCAATAAAAATGATAAAGACAGGCAGCACCCGCAACAAAATATTTTTACGTGAAAACAGAAACGAACCTACCCCGGCAATTAACGGCACCCAAAATTCAAGAAACCTGAAGACCAATGTAATTGCAGCAGCTTGTGGTGCAGGAATTCCACTTTGAATAAAAACGTAAGCCATTGAAATTTCGATTGCGCCAAATCCCCTTAAAAATGGCGATACTATTAGCAGCATAACCATTACAATGTATGCAATAAATGATATGAAAATAGTTGGGTGAAATCCCAGCGCCATCATCGAAATATAAACATGTAAAACACCAATAATTTCTATTACAATGGAAATAAGGAATGCTAATATAAAATGCCTGATATGCAGTGTTGTAGATAAAATATTATCGATATATATTAACACTTCAGGATTAAACCGCTGAAGGAGCCTGTAAACCATTTTTCGCTTAACAAAAGACCAGACCATAAATAATACCACTCCTGTAAGTAGTAGCAGAATGACGAAAGGAATCAGTTCGGCTGATGACAGTCTGTTTCTCAGTAACATTATACTCAGTACAGGTAGCGCAACCATTACAACCGATAAAATACCGCTCAATCCGTAAACATACGACCCATAATGAATATCCGAATAATTGATTCCTTTTTTAGTTAACGGACGAGTGAAAAACATGAGAGATGAAAAACCACCAGCCGGCAGAAAAATGCTGATAAGATTTCGTTTCAGAAAAAGTGGTAATGTATCTCTGATCCCAACCTGAATACCGGCAGTTTTAAAACTAAAAACATACATATAAGACTGTGCAAGAAAATAAATTCCGGTAACAATTAAACCAAGCAAAAGATAAAACCTGTTGACATGCTGCAGAGTAGATCTTATTTCGGCGATTTCAAGATGTTCGTTTTTGATGAAGAAAATGCTCATCAAAATCATTAAAACCGCCAGCATCATTTGCCAGACGGGTTTACTGCTTTTTCGGCTTTTCAGAATCCTGACCATTGTAATTATCAGGTTTTTTGCTCTATGTTAAGCGGTTAAATTTTTCATGCTTCCCCTATCACTGAGAACATTCTTCATTTAAATATTACTTTGCCATAAAATCCCTGTAGTTCAAACGCTTGTAATATTCGAGCGTTTTTTCTGGTTTTTTCAACCCGTCAGGTATCGGCATTTTCGAAAACTGCTGGAAATACAATACACATGCATCGCGCCACCATTCTGCCAGTTTCAACTGAACTTCCATTCTTCCTTTTACATGCTGAAATTCCTCTTTATCGATTTTTCCTTCAAGCGAATTCCACTCTTTCTGCATTTCTTTTACACCTTCTACTCCCTTGTAATAACGGGTAACCAACTCATTCCATAATGTTTTGCCTGATTTCAATTTATAATCCCAGGGAACATGGTGAAACCAAAGAAGATATTCTTCAGGACAGGTTTCAATATTGGCAAATTTATCGGCCACAGGCTTAAAATACTGGCTGGTAGCATCACTTCCGGTTGGAGTGCGATCAAATCCAACGCCAATACTATCGGCACGGTGATAATATACAGGGGTCCAGTCTGCGCGGCCGCGGTCTAACCAGGGTCCCGGCCCCAGGTGCGCCGATCCCATAATATGATGCAAGCCAAGCGGAGTCATATATTCCACTGAAATTTCCCTTGAATCCATCATTATTTTTTTTATGGTTGACACAACTTCAGGATCCGAAGAAAAAGTCATTTTTATCCAGTCATCGGCAATTTCTTCTGATGTCAGTTCGTGGTTCCAGGCAAGGTTTCCAAATGCAAACCAGTTAGCCTGACCAAATAAATGGCCGGTCCAGTTTCTGTCAGAACCAGTATTTGCCACACCTGCCATTCCGGTAAGTTTATGGTTTTCAAGTGTCCCATCAATAACTTTTGCAACGGTTGACCCTTTTCCTTTTGCATAAGTGTCTGCTTCAAGAACCTCTTTATACAATGGAGCGAGGTAGCACAAATCGGTTGACCATCCGAGGTATTCCTGTGTAATCTGGAATTCCATCATCAACTGGGTTTTTGGAATTGAGCCGAATAATGGATGGAAGGGTTCGCGAGGCTGAAAATCAATTGCTCCGTTTTTAGATTGTATTAACACATTGTCGCGGAATTGTCCGTCAAGTGGTTTAAATTCATCCTGCGACTGTTTTGCACGATCAACAGGAACATTGTTATCATAAACAAAAGCTCTCCACATTACAATTCCACCATGTGGTTTCAATGCATCTGCCAACATATTGGCTCCATCAGCGTGGTTGCGACCGTAATTTTGAGGTCCAGGCTGGCCTTCGGAATTTGCTTTTACCAGAAATCCGCCAAAATCCGGAATGATAGAATAAATTTCATCTACCTTCTTTTTCCACCACTGCTGTACTTGCGAATCCAGCGGATCGGCCGTTTCCATGCCTCCAATATTTACCGGTGAACTGAATTTAATTGAAAGATAAACCTTTATACCATAAGGTCTGAAGACATTGGCGATAACTGCCACTTTCCTCAGGTATTCCTCTGTAATTATTTTGGGGTCGGCATTCACATTATTTAATACTGAACCATTAATACCAATTGAAGCATTAGCCCGCGCATAGTCTGCATATCGCGGATCTACTTTACCCGGCAATTCTTCCCAATCCCAAAGTGAATTGCCAGCATAACCACGCTCAATTGAACCATCGGGATTATCCCAATGATCAAGCACTCTTATGATTACCTTTGGAGCGCTTAACATATTTAAGTTTTTAATGCTCTTGCCGGTTTGTATCATCCGCAGAAAATAAAACGACCCGTAAAGCACACCAAAATCTGTGTTAGCAGTTATTATTATATTATTCTTCCCGTCAATCTTTTTTGAATAAATCAAATATCCCTCATCGCCGGCATTTTTTACCTGGTTTTCAATTTCATTATTTTTTACCGGCAGATCAGAAATTTTAGCCACAATTACTGAGCCTTCATTTTGACCGTTTCGGGTGGATTGAATTTGAGTACCGAGCAAACTGGTTAAACCTTTTGAAAGTTCTGATTTTACAATTTCAATGGTTGCATTGTTCCCAATTACCTGTAAACTTTTTACCTGTTCATTGTAATCTTTCTGAAGGTTTTCAGAAACAGGAAAATAATTCAACCATAATCCGTAACCATCGTTAGCTATTCCTGTATTTTGGCTAAAAGCGAAAAGGAGAATCAGAATAAAAGTAGTTAAAGTCTTCATTATATATTTATTTAGTTGATTTCAAATTTCATCTTTTACAAAAAAAATAATTCAAAATATTCTATTCATCAAAAATATTAAAAAGGATGGTTAATATACTTAAAAAAACTTATTCTTGTTTTACTTGCTAACATCAAATCAAAATCCGATTCGTCACCTGTTTTCAACACCGGGAGTAAAACTTCAGTTTTTCTATGGCGAACATCAAATCTAGCTACCACTTGAAATCCGACTTTATGGCCAGTATCATTAATAATGTCACCGTCAGAATTTTCAGTTACAGCGTAGTTGCATAAACCGCCTGGATAGGTAGTGCGCAATGGACGAATTACTAAATGCATGTTTAATACTGCAGGCCAAATATGTAGCAGGTTATTTGAAATTTTCAACGGTGTATGTAAACGAATCATTGACAGCAAACAGCTCCCTCCCCCTAGCCAAAATACGCTCCATGGTGCGGTAAAAATCGGTATTCAGGCTGGATACATTGATTTTGCCCGTAGTAAAAGATGCTCCACCACTCATTTCGATACCAAACCGTTTTTCGTTTCCTATGCTGAGGTACTCAAAGTGACAATAAAAAGTATGACATGCAAAATGGTAACTTTTGGTTTCATGTTTAAAAATACAGGACGTGAATCAACCATGAAATTTAAAACTGACGTATGCACATTTTTCATTGTTAAGCTCGTGGTGCAGCAGAATAAATGTTTTGAAATTGCAGTTGAAGAATTTGTGTCTGAAAGTATCTATCCCTGTTTTTTTACCTTTTGAATAGGAACACCATCAGCATCGATAAGCTGAATTTGCTGCCGCGGATAAACCATTTTGATTTTGCTTTTGTACCCGGGCTTATTGATTTCTTCCGAAATTTTAAGCAGAAGGTACGATTTCCATTTGCG
This sequence comes from uncultured Prolixibacteraceae bacterium, assembly GCA_963849775.1. Lineage (GTDB taxonomy): Bacteria > Bacteroidota > Bacteroidia > Bacteroidales > Prolixibacteraceae > Draconibacterium. The sequence goes on from CAWKIX010000006.1 coordinate 73,283, forward strand.
TCGTTCACGCGCTCCCACAAGATAACGTATAATAATATCAGTCCCTGAATCACTAGACGCGACAAACACCTGTGGTTTTTCGGGAACTTCATCGTCCAGACCGGCTTTATGCAAAATGGCGGAATAGCGTTTCGCTGGTTCATGCATATAATTACCAAGAATATCGGTGGCTGTTTTTTCTAGTACTTTAATTGCAAAAGGCACGTCCGATTCATTGGCGATCATCACATCCAATTCATCCCAGACAAATGGAAAATCGCCGGTGAGATTTATAACGGTCCCGGTAAGGATTTCATTATTGGGAAATGTAACAAGTCTTCCGGTAGGTTGTTCGGCACTCACAAAGCCGGGCTGGTAAGGCGAACCAATTTCCCAAACCGTTGTGGAGAGGAAATCGATGCGGTAGACATCGCCAAAAACATCGCCCACGCGAATACGATCTCCCACTTTATAGTACCTGCGGAAGGTGTTCAGCAGCCAGCCTGTAAAACTTTCGATGGGTGTTTGCAATGCCCACGATAGCGCCAGTCCGATTAAACCAAACGAACCAATTAGCGCCCGGATATCACCGGCAACCACACTAAAAACCACCCCAATTGCCAACGCCCAAATAACGATAGCAACCAGCGTTGTAATTCCATCGATGCTTTTCAGCCGCCTGAATGAACGGCGCAAAATAAATTTTATAAGCCAGGTAAGCAACCACGCCAGCACCAGACAGGCAATGGCAATTAGGATTTTTGGATAGTTGAAGGTAAAACTGTTCCACATGTTTTGTAAAGCTCCAATTGCTTCATCCGCTGCTTTTTCGGGTTTAGTGCCAGGCTCGGTAACTATAGCCTGTGTTGTAATTTCGGTGGAGTCGGTTTGATTTTTCATCACTTGTTCTTCCATCGACGACAAGTTACTACCCGAAAAAAGCAGGAGGATAAAACCTGTTACTGCAACAGCCAGTATAGTCGATTGCCTGAATTTTTTCAATCGGTTTTCTGCACCCTTTACCACTACGCTTTTTTTGACTCTGCTCCTTTTTTCCCTATGGATATTTCTTTTTTTGGATGTAGTGCTGAAATCATCTCCGGCTTTGTCCCATCTTTTTTTTCGGCTATTTTCTTTTTTGATGTTCATTCCAATTTTTTCTGTGCGTCAGAAGTATGGGTTCCAACTTATTTAAAAAACAGGGGTAAATTGCAAAGGTTCATTATTGGCCGGTAAAGTACTCCAGCAGGATAACAACACGTATGTGCATATTAACATTAACCGCAGGAAGACAGTTTTTTCGGTCCGTATCTTTTTTAAATAACGGATTTGAAAAGAGACATTTTCCGGTATGTTGTTAATTGCGGGAGTAAGGATACTTCACTTCCGGGTAAAAACAGAAACCCTAAAGAATGGAATATAAAAATGACAGCGTGTATTTCATATCAATTCAATCTTTTAACATAAACACTTTAAAAACAATTCTCTAAATCAATTTATTAAAATACATCCACTGAACAATCACAACCCAATTTAAATTAGCAATTTCAATTCAACTCTTTTAAAATTATAAAGTATTCTAAATAACGATTTTTGTATTTTTACTCTTCAATTTGATCATTTATGAAACGTTTCTTCCTTTACTTATTTGTATCTGTTTTTCTAATTTCCTTTGTTTCATCGCAGGAAAACCAGGCGGGGTCTCTTTTAAAAACATTTCATACCATTTCAAGCAACGAAATTTTGCAATATGCCGAAGTACTTACGGCTCCAGAATATAAAGGCCGTTTGTCGGGCTCGCCTGAATATTTTGAAGTAGCAAAGTGGTGTGCTAATAAATTTGAAGAATGGAGAATTCATCCTGCCAATAACGAAAGCTATTTTCAATATTTCCCAAATGCCTACACTGAAGTTTATACCAAAGGAAGTGTTTCTTATTCTTTTAAAGATAATGTCAGGCAACTGAGTTTCCCCAAAGATTACTACCCGGGTTCAAATTCTGCTTCGGGAACAGTTTCAGGTAATTTAGTATACGTTGGTTACGGTGTAACAGCCCCGGAAATGGGGTACGATGATTACAAAAACGTGGATGTTAAAGGCAAAATCATTCTTCTGGAATCAGGGGTTCCATATACAAAAAACGATTCAATACTTTCTGAATGGAATCAATACGCATACCACCGTTACAAATTTAAAAATGCAGTTGAACATGGTGCAATTGGAATGCTTTATATAAGCAAACTGGCAAACCCGAACACTGTAAACCTGGATAATTTTGTTTATGCACACATCGATACTAAAGTAGCTGAAACAATAATTAAGGATGCCGGGAAAGATTTCAGTGAAATAAGAATAGAACTCAGTGAAATGAAAGTCCCTTCGTTTGCTTTACCTAAAGAACAAACAGTCACAATTTCAGCAAATACCAAATATTTTCCTGATGCAAAAGCATGTAATGTAGTTGGAATGATTGAAGGCTCTGATCCGGATTTAAAAGATGAAGTCATTATTATTGGTGGTCATCTTGATGGTCAGGGATATTTAGGAGAAATTTTCCCAGGTGCTCTTGACAATGCTTCGGGCGTTGCCGATATTTTAGGCGCTGCCAAAGCATTTGCTGAATCGGAAATAAAACCAAAGCGATCCATTCTGTTTATACTTCTTGGCGGAGAAGAATGCGGCCTTTTTGGAAGCGAATATTATGCAAAAAAACCACTCTTCCCGATCGATAAAACAGTTATGATGATTAATCTCGACATGGTAGGAAATGGAACCGGTCTTCAACTTTACGATGCAAAAAGTTATCCGGAATTACTTCTCCATTTTGAAAAAGCAAATAGTGAGTACATTCATCGTGATTTAATCGCTACTGAATGGCGTAAAAATTATGGCCGTCCGCGTTCCGATGCTTCCAGTTTTGAAAATGCAGGAATTAAAACCATAAGCTTTTATACCTCAGAATCTGTTCATCCGGTTTATTATCACGAGCCAATAGATAAAACCAATGTACTGACTCCTGAAATTATGGAAGATGCCGCGAAACTGCTCTATCTTGGAATTATGAGTATTGCGAATGATGAAGATATAAAACTAAACTAATCTTGTCTTTTTCGGTTTTAATAGATTATATATGAATATTGAAGGCAACATATTTAAAATGCGAAGCGAACTGGCTGGTCCGGTGAACTACTTTTTACCGGTTGGTGAAACTGAAATTTCAATGAATGAAATTCTTGGAAAAGAAATTTCCATGAAATTTTCGGGGCAGATCAATTGTATTTCGTGTGGTAAACAAACCAAGACCTCATTTAACCAGGGATTTTGCTACAATTGTTTGCAAACTGCTCCCGAAGCCAGTGAATCGGTAGTTCGGCCCGAGCTTTCAAAATCGCATTTTGGTATTTCCCGCGATATGGAATGGGCTGAAAAAAATGACTTGATTGATCATGTGGTTTACCTGGCACTTTCTGATGCGGTTAAAGTTGGCGTCACACGTATTCACCAGGTTCCTACACGCTGGATTGACCAGGGCGCCAGATCGGCAATTCGGCTGGCGATAACACCTAACCGCCACATTGCTGGTATAATTGAGGTTTTTCTGAAAAAATATTACACCGACAAAACCAACTGGCGGACCATGCTAAAAGAAGAAGCTGAAAGTGAATTTAATTTAACAGAAGAAAAGCAAAAGGCGGCTCAATTATTGCCGCGCGAACTTCAAAAATATACAGCAACCGACAACGAGATCATAACAATTAGTTATCCTGTTGATAACTACCCTGCCAGTATAAAAAGTGTGGGATTTGACAAAAGCCCGGAAATAAAAGGCATTTTAAACGGAATTAAAGGCCAGTATCTGATTTTTGAAAATGGAGAAGTAATAAATATCAGAAAGCACAACGGATATTACCTTGAAATTTCGGTCTGATATTTTTGATAAAATCACCGGTAAATTTCAATTCAACATTTAATAACTGATAAATCAGGATGGATTACAGCATCTTGATGATAAAACTCTTCTCTTTGTAACATAAAAATTTCTTAATTTGTTTTTTAAATGTTATTATAGCAACGCTTCAATAAAAAAGGAGAAAGAACGAGGATCAAAATGGAAAACATCGACTGGGAAAAATTAGGTTTCGGATATATTAAAACGGATTACAATATCAGGTGTCATTATAAAAACGGTGTCTGGGGTGAACTGGAAGTTAGCGACAGCGAATTTTTTACGATGCACATTGCTGCTACTTCAATTCATTACGGGCAGGAATCATTTGAAGGGCTGAAAGCTTTCAGAGGAAAAGACGGCAAAATCCGAATTTTCAGAATGGATGAAAATGCAAAAAGAATGCAAAACTCTGCCGATGGAACTTTAATGGCTCGTGTACCTGAAGAAAAATTTTTGGAAGCCGTCGTAAAAGCTGTTCAGTTAAATGCAAAATTTGTTCCTCCTTATGAATCAGGAGCGTCGTTATATATCCGCCCGGTTTTGTTTGGTTCAGGCGCCGAAGTTGGCGTAAAACCTGCCAAAGAATATATGTTTATTTTATTTGTGACTCCTGTTGGTCCTTACTTTAAAGGCGGATTTAAAACCACTCCTTTTGTAATTATGCGCGAATTCGACCGCTCAGCGCCGCTGGGAATGGGAAAATATAAAGTAGGCGGAAACTATGCTGCAAGTTTGGTTGCAGGGAAAAAGGCACATGAACTGGGTTACTCAAATATTTTTTACCTGGATGCACGTGAGAAAAAATACATCGACGAATGCGGAGCTGCCAATTTTTTCGGAATAAAAAACAATACTTATATTACTCCAAAATCAACATCAATTCTGCCGTCGATAACCAATAAAAGTTTAATGGTTTTGGCTGAAGAAATGGGAATGAAAGTGGAACAAAGGCCGATTCCTGTTGAAGAGTTAAATACATTTGAAGAAGCCGGAGCCTGTGGCACCGCTGCCGGTATTAGCCCAATCGAAAGAATTGATGACTACGATAAAGGTATTTCCTATGTTTTTTCAAAGGATGGTAAACCAGGGCCAATAAGCGAAAAATTGTACCATAAGCTTCTTGCCATTCAATATGGCGACGAGCCTGACAAAAATGGTTGGGTTACTTTAATCGATTAAAAGCCCTCTTATTTTATAACTGCTGAACTTTATAACCTTTGTCTTTTAGTAATTCAAGAACGCCATCTGGTCCGTATAAATGCGCTGCTCCAAAAATCACAAATTCTGTTTCAGGAGTTTCAAAAAAGCTTTCTAAAATTGGAATCCAATTCTCATTTCGCCCCGAAAGGATTGATTTATATACATCAGGATATTCAAGTTTTAATTCATCATTGAGTTCCATAATTAAATCTTCTTCACCTCTTCTCCATGATTCCAGCATTTGCTTAAACAATTCTGTATTTTTCTCCAAATCTTCAATGGTATAAAGGATCAATTCATTTTCTTTCCCATCTCCCATACTTTTAAGAAAACTCAATTGATCATCAATTGATTCCAGTTGTAAGATTTGCTTTTTGTCTTCAATGGCCTTGTTATTAAAATGCATATCAACACCATTTGATGTTACTCCCATTTTTGCCAGAACCTGCATCGACAACAATTGACTGACGAGCACAGGTGTAACTTTATCCAGTTGGCTTAGATTGATTCCGTATATTTTACAGACCGAATCAAGTTTGTGGTAAACATCTTCGTTTAGTTCACTTTTTAACGTTCGGTCATCCTGGTACATCATCGCATTCATAATTTTTTGAACTGCTGCCGGATTATTTGCTTCATTAATATCCGTCTCAAAAACCAATATTTCAGCATTTTCATAAGCATCATCAAATGCTTTTGGAAGTGGATAATCCTGTTCCCGCAGCAAATGAATACTTCCACCAATGTAAATGGTATTACCGTTTCCATCAATTTTATAAACAGGTGATTGAGCCTTAACAGTAATAAATCCGCAGAATAAAAAGATCAGAAGGAATAACATTTGTTTCATTGCAATTTGATTTTTGATTTATTTTCTAAAGTTAAAAATTCTATCCAAAAATAATTTCTTTTGTAACTTCTGCGTAACTTCATCGTCGTATGGGTGAACTGTGTTCAAAAAACAGCATGACTATAAACGAATTCAACCTTGCAGTTACCGATTATTCTGACCGTTTATTTCGGTTTGTACTTAAAAGCATCCGCGATTCGCACAAAGCCGAAGACATTGTTCAGGATAGTTTTGAAAGGCTGTGGAAGAATATAGAAAACGTTGACGGAAAAAAGGTAAAGTCGTATTTGTTTACAACTGCCTATCATACAATGATAGACAACATTCGAAAAGACAAACGTTCTTCGTATTACGAAGATATGACAATGAATGATGAAGGGCATGAATCATCGTATTCAGATTTGAGCGAAATACTGAACAAAGCTGTAAAACAGTTGCCCGAAGTGCAGCGCATGGTTTTGTTATTGCGTGATTATGAAGGGTATTCGTACCAGGAAATTGGGGAATTGACCAATTTAAATGAATCGCAGGTGAAGGTTTACATCTACCGTGCAAGGGTATTTTTAAAGAAATACATTGGGAATATGGAAGTGGTGGTGTAAGCCCCCACCCTCCCGATAGCTATCGGGATCCCGAAGGAGGAGGTGAAAGAAGAAAAAAAGAAAGAGATGAAGATTAACAGGAATAATTACGAAGCTTATTTTATTGATTATATCGAAGGTAACCTCGATGTGAAACTCGTGGATGATTTTTTGGAATTCCTTCAGCAAAATCCGGATTTAAAGGACGAGCTTTCTTTATTTCAGTCGGTTGCGCTGGAACCTGAAGAAATACAATTCAACAAAAAAGAAAAGCTTTATAAAAATAAATTCGATCTCGAAGTTCATTTTAATCACTACTCGGTTGCATTGCTCGAAGGTGATTTAAATAGCGATGAAAAGGAAAAGTTTGAAAATTATTTGAATTCTCATCCTGATAAAAGGAAAGAATTTCAACTTTTTGAAAAAACAAAATTGCAGCCCGATTTGTCGGTTAAATTCAACAAAAAAAGCGATTTATATCATCGTTCTGCCGGAAGATCAATTGTAATGTGGAGCGTTAGAATTGCCGCTGTTTTTATCCTTGCACTTACCTTTTATTTTTTGGCCGATAAATATTCTGGCAATAAGTTAGCAGAGCCACAAATGGCAGCTAATGAAAATGAGACTCCGCAAAATGAAGTTCAGAAACAAGAACTTCCAAAAAAAGTAGAGAAACAAGTTATAACGCCTGAAAAAGAAATTCAGAAACCGGAAGCTAAACCAGAGAATAAACCAACCGAAACCAAAGCAACAAAACCTGTACAAAAAAGCACAAAAAGCATTCGGGAAAATAACATGGGAAGAATAAACGAAACGGATATTACCCAGGAAAGAAGACCTGTTGAAACGCTTGAACCCATGTCACGATTAACAGCTTCATTTGATATACCTCATCCTCAAACAAGTTTAAAAACAATTCAGTATGAAATTCCTGAAGAGCCTGTTTATCAGGAAGAAGAACAATTTTTAGGAGAGGTTATAATAGAAAAAACCGGGCTTGATAAGTTGAGCTTTAATAAAATTGCCAAAGCCGGTTTAAACATCGTATCAAGCATTTCGAAAGATAAACTCACTTACGAAACCAATGAATCGGGTAAAGTCACCGAAATTAGTTACGACTCGCGCTTGCTTGCTTTTTCATTTCCAACAAAAGCGGAATAAACCAGTTGAACCTACTTCTCTTTCAAGTACTAATTTCTGTTCTATTTAATCTTTAAAAATCTTTTTTTACTCTTTAGTAACTTTTTAAAACCCCTGCCCGTCTGAGCTACAAAACATAAAAAACAGAACAATGAAACAATTATTTATTTTGACTTTAAGTGTGATTTTAGCTACAAATATTTGGGCACAAGACACAACAAGAGTAGGCATTGCAAGGAAAAATGTGGTTACTGTTGTAGAAGACGGCGACGGCACACAGGTGAAAGTTGGAAACGAAAGAGGTGTTGAAGTAATTACCGATGAATGGGGAGATACCACAAAAATACGTGTTGGAAGACGCACATTTAATGTTGTTGAAGGAAACAATGGAACTACTTTTAAAGTTGACAAGGAAGAGCGCAGAAAAAACTGGACAGGCAGTTTTAACCCTCACTGGGCCGGACTGGAAGTCGGTATGAACCTGTTTTCTCAAACCGATTATTCAATGTATAACGGAGAGGAGTTTTTCGACCTTGTGCCGGGAAAATCATTATCGTGGAACCTTAATTTTGCTGAATGGGCTTTTAAAAACGACCACAATAACTTTGGTTTGGTAACCGGACTGGGTTTTACATTCTCTGATTATACTTTTGAACAACCAATTACCATTGCAAAAGAAAACGGAAGCGGAATAATAGTTCCCGTTCCATTAGATCCAAATGGTCTGAAAAAATCGAAACTTTCAATGTCCTATTTTACAGTGCCTTTAATGCTGGAGGTTAAAACTCCTCTTCGCATGGGAGGTTCTCATTTATATCTTGCAGGCGGTGTAATCGGAGGATTAAATCTCGGTTCTCACACAAAATATAAATACCGCAATGACAAGGAAAAATTCAAAAGCAATTACCACATAAATCCGTTTAAGTACGATATTACCGGTAGAATTGGTTTTGGAGATTTATGCGTGTTCGCGAATTACAGTCTTGCACCACTTTTTAAAGATGGTAAAGGCCCGGAATTGTACCCGTTAATGATTGGCATTTCTTTCCCGAATATTTAGATATTAGTAGTGAGTATTTAGTAGTGAGAAAGTGTGCAGAAAATATTAAGTCCCTGGTTTAAAGTCAGGGATTTTTTTGTTTCTGTAAAATCCTTTTCATGGTTGTGATTCTAAATTTTTGTAACAATTAAAAACTTTATTGTTAAATTACTTTAATTTCAACCCGGTTTTAAGATAAAATAGCAATTCCCAAAAAACAATTCGGGATTCCAGTCGTTTGAAACACATCTTTAACTACCGAAGAGATTTTATAACAAGAATTTTTAATTTAAAATTTATTGCTGTGAAAAAGTTATTTTTATTCGCATTTGGTTTGCTGTGGGTTACTTTAATAAACGCCCAAAACTGGGAAACCAACCTCGAAACAGCCAAACAAAAGGCTGCTGAAGAAAACCGTAACATCCTGCTCGTTTTTTCCGGATCCGATTGGTGTATTCCATGTATGAAACTGGAAAAAAACATCTGGGAATCGAAAGCATTCATCAACGATTCCAATCAGCATTTTGTGCTTCTTAGAGCCGATTTTCCAAAAAGAAAAGCAAATGCCCTTTCAAAAGAACAACAGAAGGAAAATGACAAGCTGGCTGAAATCTATAACAAAAACGGGTTGTTTCCAATGGTGGCTATTCTTGATAAAACCGGAAAAATGATTGCCTCGACTGGCTATAAAGATGTTAGTCCGAAGGAATACATTGCTATGCTTGCATTCTCTTGAAAAATAAAAGATTTTGAAAAACTTTCTGATCTATATTATCCTGTTTACATTCCCCTGTTCAGTAAATGCTGAAAGTTCATATACAAGAACCCTAAAACTGATGGGCAGCCGCTTCGACATCACTATTGTTGCCGAAAACGAAAAAGTGGGCAACGACTTTATCGATATTGCTACGAATGAAATCAAACGTATCGAAAATCTTATTTCTTCATGGGATTCACTATCAGAAACTTCGCTAATCATAAAATATTCCGGGATTAAACCAGTAAAAGTTGATAAAGAGTTATTTGATCTGATCGCACGCTCGATAAAAATATCAGAATTAACAGATGGCGCTTTTGATATTTCGTACGCATCAATGGACCGTCTTTGGAAATTTGACGGTTCAATGAAACAGCTGCCAACCAATGAAGAAATAGCGGCTTCTGTTTCAAAAGTAGGTTATAAGAATATTGTTCTCGATCCGCAAAAACAAACAGTCTTTCTTAAATTAAAAGGAATGCGCATTGGTTTTGGTGCGCTTGGAAAAGGTTATGCAGCCGATAAAGCTAAAGAACTCCTGATTTCACTCGGAGTAAAGGGTGGAATAATAAATGCATCCGGCGACCTCACTACCTGGGGAACTCAGCCCGATGGAAACCCCTGGATGGTTGGAATTACAAATCCTTTAAACAAGGAAAAAGTATTCTCGTGGTTTCCCATCAACGGAAATGCAGTGGTCACCTCGGGCAATTATGAAAAGTTTGTTGAATTCAACGGAAAAAAATACACCCACATTATTGATCCGCGAACAGGCTGGCCGGCAAGTGGATTGACAAGTGTGAGTATTTTTGCCCCAAAAGCCGAACTTGCCGATGCCCTGGCTACATCAGTTTTTGTAATGGGTGCGTGAAACCGGTCTCGATTTTATTAACCAGTTGCCCGGGGTAGAATGTGTTATTGTTGACGAACCAGGGCAAAATTTACGAATCGGATAATATTCAATTAAACGCCATAAAACAATGAAGAAATTATTGCTTGGATTTTTATTTCTGCTCTTTCTCTCCTCTTGTGCAGTTGTAAAAGAATATCAGAAAGTTTATATCAATGATGCCGACATGAAGCTATCGGGAAATACAAACGAGCGTTTTGAGACAAGTTTCCAGGTGTATCGTGAAGGCGCTGCGGGAGCTAACGGCGGAAAAACCGGCGGAGGATGTGGTTGTAATTAATTTGCTGATATGAAAAAAATTATTGGAACAGTTTTGATTTTGTACTTGTAGCTTATTTTTTGCTTCTGCACAAAATGCAGATTCAACCAAAGTGTACAAAAAAAGGGTTCTGGATAATACAGAAGTTGAATTATTAATGAGCCTTTATCATCAGGATGGCGATAATTCAGCAGTTGGCGGTGGAATTGGCACAGAAAAATTAACGGATGGAACAACAAATATTATTCTTAGCTTACCATTAAATGAAGACGATGTATTAACTATTGACGCAGGAATATCTGCTTACACATCGGCTTCTTCAAGTAATATTAATCCTTTTAACAACACCGGCGCTTCCCGTGGCGGAGAAGGTGAAGATGATGATGACCGTAATGAACATGGTGGTTATTATCAACCGGTAGCAACAAATAAACAACCAACAGGTACTCCGTGGCTGTCTTCATCAGGAGCATCGCGAAGTGACGAGCTAATTACAATTCATGGAGATTACAGCCATAGTTCCGATTCCAGAAATTTTATCTGGGGTGGCAACCTTTCCGGTTCAAATGAATTCGATTATACCTCGTTTGGTTTTGGAGGAAATATCACAAAACTGTTTAATAAAAAAAATACGGAGATTGGATTAAAAGGAAATATTTATCTCGACAAATGGAGGCCTATTTATCCGACCGAATTGCATGAATATAATTTATACGGAAGTAATTTCCTTTCGCGGGGATATTTTCAGGGAGTCAGCATTCTAAATCAAAATGGCGGAATTACAAACAATTATCTGCCCGCTGATTTTAAAGCAATTTCAAACAGAGCCAGAAATTCTTATTCGGTTTCATTCTTCTTCTCTCAAATTATAACTAAACGTTTTCAAATGGCGTTGTTCTTCGATCTGTTAAAACAGCAGGGATTGCTTTCAACACCCTATCACCGAATATATTTTGCAGATAAACCGAATTATTACATTGGAAATCAAGCGTTTATTCCTGTTTATACCACAAAGCAAAACATTGGCGTTTACCAGTTGGCCGACGATATTGAACGGCTTCCTTCAACACGATTTAAATTGCCGGTAGGCGCCCGATTAAATTACTATATCAGTGAATTGCTGGTTTTAAGAACCTATTACCGGTATTATATTGATGACTGGGGACTAAAAGCACACACAGTAAATATTGATTTGCCAATACGTTTTACACCGAAAGTTTCACTAACACCATCGTATCGGTTTTACACCCAAAATCAGGTTAAATGGTATGCGCCTTATGAAACACATCTTTCTACAGAACAATATTATACGTCTGATCCCGACCTGGCAAAATTTAAAAGTAATCAGTACAGTCTTGGCGCTGAATTATAATGATATTTTCAACGAATTTAAATTAGGACGACTTGGCCTGAAAACAGCTAACATAAAATTTAGCCATTACTCCAGAAACGATGGTTTGAAGGCGAATATAGTTTCGTTTGGATTTAAATTTATTATTCCGTAAACCTTTGTAAATTAGCGGGAAATAAAACCGGTTGATGATGTCGTTTTTTAATGCAGTTCCGTTAATTGCTTTTGTAATTTTCTTGTTTGCTATATTGTGGCGGGTTATTTGGCTCAAAAAAACCGGAATAAACGTTTTTCCCAGAGATGAAAATAAAAACCTGATGAAGAAAATTCTTTTTCCTGTATTTGGCGTACTTTTTCTCATCTGGTTATTCGAAATTACAAAACCTCTGTTTTTTGATTCATTACAAGTACTGCCTGTATTTCTGACAAAATCATTAATCCATTCTTTAATACTTCAAATCGCAGGATCTCTGGTTATTTTTCTATCCATTTTACTGTGGATAGTAACGTTATTTCATTTTAAATCATCATTCCGTTTTGGACTTAATGAAAACAATCAGGGTAAACTTATAACAACGGGTATTTTTAATGTTTCCAGAAATCCTTTTTTTCTTTCAATTAACCTTTATTTTATTGGCATTTCCTTAATAATGCCAAATTTGTTTTTTATTGGTTTTGCATTTCTCGCAATCGTTACTACTCATTTTTTTATTCTGAAGGAAGAAAAATTCCTTCAAAAAATTTATGGAGATGATTACTTAAACTACAGAAAAAATGTTGGAAGGTATTTATAAATTTTATTTTCGAATTTGAAACAGAATTTATCCGGTGAGCCAATTTAATGCGGCTTCTTTAGAAGAAAATACTTCTCTTTTTGCATTTTTTGAAGCTGCTTCCTCAGTAAAAAGCAATGAATATGCCGTGAGATTTGGTTTATCAACAAGAAAAGCCGTACGAATAGTATTGTAATTAGCAGTAATTTTGTCTGACATTTTTATTATGCTACTCAAATCTTTGGTGCTTACATTCAATTCAGCATCGCGTAAATCATACAACGACAATAAGTTTTCAGACGGATTCACTAATTTTGCAAACCCTTCAAGGTATTCTTTCAATTCTTCAAATGTCACTGTTTCTGAAAACAGAACATAAAAAACGCCATCACTATTTAAAGAGTAGCTAATCATAGTTAGTAGTAAAATATGACTATTGTGATACAAATGAACAAAATAATTTTATGTAAAACAATTATATTGTTGGCACTCTTTTATCGTTGAATGATAATATGTTAGAAAACCAATCTTAAAATTTTGACAATTATTATTTAAACAACATATGTCAAAAATTTATTTAACTGGTTTGAGGTAATCATGAATTCGGGCTTAATTCAATGTAGATTTTAATTTTTCGAGATCAAGATTTTCTTTGAAAAATAAACTTCTACTTCTGTTTTGATGATAAAAATGTAATAACCATTTGAAAGATTATCACTGTTTAGCTTAATATATTCGTCTCTTTCAATTAAAACACCTCTTTGTTTCACAGTACCATTTAAATCAAGAATTTCATACTGCAAACCACTTTCTAAGAAATCAATTCCGCAAACATATAAAACTTCATTTGCCGGATTTGGATAAACCTGAATTTCAAAATCATCATCATTTATTTCATTGATTCCGGTAATGTATGCTGTTTTTAATTCGTTATTAAAATTCACAAGCACAGAATCGGTGTAAATATCCGGAACTTTAATTTCAAAACATATTCCGCAATTGCACCTGGTTTGAGGACCGGTTTCCCATAGTTTTACAGCAACTGTATCTTCTGCATAATTAATAGTAAATGTTTTGGTAGTTCCACAATTACCATAGTAAAATCCCGAAATTACGAGCGTATTATCAATAATTTCAAAATGCTGGTCGTAGCCACAGGAAGGAATTTCAGAATCATCGAAACATTCTGACATATTTAATGGAAGCTCATTTCTTTGAGCTGTATCTTTTATGATGAGGTATTCAGAATATGTTTGCTCACAACCATTCTCATCATTAACATGTAGCGCTACATAATAAGTTCCCGGCTCGGAAAAAGTAACCGATGGATTTTCTGAATAAATAGTACCTTTTCCTCTTATCTCCCAGGAGTAAGTTAATAAATCACCGTCGCCATGTTGGGTATAATTAATAAAATCTACAACTACAGGAGCAAAGAAAACGGTGTCGCTGGCTTCGTATTCAAACATTGGTGTTGGCGGTTGATAAATTGTTATAATACTATCTTTTTTAATTGAAGATTCAATCCCATCTTTCCATAAAATCAACTCAACGCTGTATATTCCCGGTTGGCTGTAATTGCGGGCGGCACTATTGGAACTTTCGCTGAATTTTTTACCTCCATCTCCAAAATACCAGTAGCAGGAATCTACTTCATTTTGCATTGAACCTTCAAAATAAAAATTAACAAATGCCTGATTGCAGATTGGTTGATTTATTTCAAACTGAAAATCGGAAACCGGGCTTTGTGAATAGACTTTTGTTAAAAGTAAAATAAAGCCAAGGATTAGAAGGTTTTTCATTGTTTTTGTTTTTATTCGTTGATAGAGAAAGGATTAAATCCACGAATAAAATTAGTTTTTATTCCTGTTATAAACAAATGCTATTATTAAGCATCTTATTGCTGGTTTATAGCTATTAATTTCACCAGAATTAGTTTCGACTTTAAACCGCTGGTTAAATCTTATTTTGAAAATTAGTCTGTTTTTCCAGGTTGACATAAATCAATCAATTCATTAATTTATTTTCGTTTTTGCTGAAAACATGCGCTAAAACATATCTGCTTCAAAACTTTAAACCGTATTTTTTATACTTTAGCAGCCTGCAAAATTTGAGGTTAAAAACAACATGTTTACAGTAGGTATTTTTTCAACACATATCCCATACATCGCATTTGTGCTGTTCTATGCCTATTTTTTGGTAACCGGTGTTAATAAGGCTGTTGCGGGTGAAATTGCTTCTGGTGAAGAATTTAGCAAAACCGAGATTTACGCCACCGATCTTTTTGTAAAAGCTGAAATCGACACATATCACTATTTCTGCGATCTTTCAGATTACGACAAAAACAATGAATGTGAAGTAATCCTCTTTAAACGAAAGGTAAAATACCGGGAAAATTCTGTAAGAATCCCGATTGAATATTATTCTTCCTCGCTTTTTAATCGTCCTCCTCCTGCGGCTTAAATTCCTTCTTTTCAAAAACATTTTTTAATTAAGGGATCATTATACCCTTATATTTTCCATTAATCATTATAATAAATTATTCTATGAAGAATTTAATAGCCCTTGTTGCAATACTTTTGTTTTCTCAAACGGTATTGAAAGCACAGGATAACACCCAGCAAGATTCAATGAAACACTATAAACTGGATGAGATAACCATAAAATCGCCCAAATATAACCGTAATATTTTCGAAATTCCAGCTGCCGCAACCATGTTGCCGGAGCGGTTTATCGAAAATAACAAAGTTGAAAACCTGACCGATATTTCAGGAATGGTTCCTAACTTTTTTATGCCCGATTATGGTTCAAAATTAACATCACCGGTTTATATCCGCGGAGTAGGAAACCGCATCAACACACCCTCTGTTGGACTTTATGTTGATGATGTACCGTACTTTGAAAAATCAGCATTCAATTTTGATTTTTATGATATTGAACGTGTTGAAGTTTTACGTGGTCCGCAGGGAACTTTGTACGGTAGAAATGCCATGGGAGGATTGATTAATATTATTACCAAAAACCCAGGCAACGAACAGATCTACATCTGTTTCTGTAGATTATGGAAATTATAACCAAATAAGAACCAGTGTTTCTCATAATCAACCTATTGGCAAAAAATTTTCAATACTGGCAAACCTGCATCAAACCCACAACGATGGTTTTTATAAAAATGTTTTCAATAATAGTCAGGTTGATAAACTAAACAGTTATTCAGGTCGTCTGAAGTTGAATTATACACCATCTGAAAAATTCAAAGCATCATTAAGTGCTCAGTACGAAGACAGTAAACAGGGTGGTTATCCATATGCTATTTTTAATGATGCAACAATGAAAGCTCAGGATATCAATTACGATATGGAGAGCATTTATAACCGTAAAATGTTTTCGTCGGGGTTGAACCTGCAATACAATAGGTGAAAATTTTGATATCAGGGCGGTTAGTAGTTTCCAGTCGCTAAATGATTTACAGGGAATTGATCAGGATTTTACTCCGCAATCACTTTTCTATGTTAATCAGGATCAGAAACTTAATATGTTCGCACAGGAAATAAATATTCAGTCGAAAGAAAATGAAACTTACGATTGGCTTTTTGGTGCTTTTGCGTTCAAACAGGTTCTCGATAAAGCAGTTACTGTTGAATATGGACCTGATGGTTTAGTAAAATATAAATTACCTTATTCCGATTATTATTATACAAAATGGTATGATAACAGCAATTCAGGTGTTGCATTGTTTCATCAGTCAACGTTAAAATTTGGCGGATTTTCAGTAACAGCAGGAATCAGGGCCGATTACGAAAAAGCTACGCTTGATTACACTTACGATAAATTTAAAAACGGTACACAAAGTCCTGCAGATTCTGCCATAAGTGAAATGGACTTTTTTGAAATGCTACCAAAAATCGCCTTTAAATATAGCATTTCAGATTATCTGACTCCATATGCAACAATTGCAAAAGGTTATAATTCAGGTGGATTCAACTCAACTTTTGAACGCGAAGAAGACCGCTCTTTCAAACCTGAAGATTCATGGAATTACGAAGTTGGTTTTAAGGCAAAATGGTTGAAGCAACGTATTTATACCAATCTTGCATTCTTTTATATCGACTGGAATAACCAGCAAATTTATCAGACAGTTCCAAGCGGAACAGGATCAATGTTAACAAATGCCGGAAAATCGGTAAGTAAAGGAGTAGAATTTGAATTCAAAATATTACCTGCCAAAAACCTTGAGATGTGGCTGGCAACAGGTTATAATGAGGCCAAATTTATCGACTATGTTAAAAATGAAAACGAAGATTACAGCGGCAATTATCTACCGTACGTTCCAAAATTCTCAGTTAATCTGGGTGCCAATTATTTAATCGAATTAAATAAAAATTGGTTAGACAATATTAATTTGAACGTTACATACAGTGGTTTTGGTAAGCATTACTGGGATGAAGATAATGTTGCTTACCAGGATTATTATGGTTTATTAAATCACAGGATTACTTTTGAAAAAGGAAATGTTTCACTTTCTTTCTGGGGTAAAAATATCCTGAATACCGAATACAATTCGTTCTACTTTCAGGCACTCGGAAACTCGTATGCACAAATTGGCAAACCGGCTACAATGGGTGTAAATTTGAAAGTGAATTTTTAAGATGATTTGATGGAAAAAAAGGAATTTAATAAATATTACACTCTTCTAAGTCTTTACCTGGCGCAGTCGATACCGATGAGTTTTTTCTCGACGGTAATTCCGGTGATTATGCGCATGGAGAATTATTCACTGGAATCAATTGGTTATCTTCAGTTGATTAAATTACCGTGGATAATAAAATTTCTATGGGCGCCACTGGTCGATAAAACAAGCCATTCTTCCAAAAATTACAGGAGATGGATTTTATCCTCCGAATTTTTTTATGCAGCAGTAATTGTAAGTATCGGTTTTTTTGATTTGCAAACCGATTTCGTCACCATTATTATTCTGATGGTTATTGCATTTACAGCATCGGCAACCCAGGATATTGCCACCGACGCATTTGCCATTTTAATTCTGAAAGACAAGGAACGAAGTATTGGTAACAGCATGCAGTCGGCAGGTAGTTTTATCGGTACGCTGGTTGGAAGTGGTGTTCTGCTGATTATTTACCACTACTGGGGCTGGATGCCATTGTTGCATTGTCTCGGTGTATTTGTATTAATTTCCTTAATTCCCGTAATATTCTTTAAAAATCATAGTAAAAAAGAGATTGACAAGTCGCGAAAGAATATTTCACCTCTTGAGTTTGTTTACTTTTTCAAACAGAAAAAAATTGTTGGACATATTCTTTTGCTTTTCATATTTTATACCGGCTTAATTGGAATTTTAACCATGGTAAAACCTTACCTCGTAGATTTAGGCTACGAAGTAAAAAGAATCGGTTTTATCTCAGGGATATTTGGAACTGCCTGCGGTGCGATAATGACAATTCCTGCAGGTTTGTATATTCGTAAAAAAGGAATATTAAAATCGGTTTGGATCTTTCCGGTATTAAACCTGACAGTAGCCATATTCTTTTACTTTCTTACTTTCACCAATCATCCGCTTTACCTTATATACATTGGTGTTGCCTTACTTTGGAGCGCTTATGCCATGTCATCGGTATTTATTTATACGCTTGGAATGAAAGTAGTGCGCCAGGGAAGAGAAGGTACAGATTTTACCATCCAGATTGTGATCACCCATTTAAGCAGTTTAATTATGGCAATCTTAAGCGGAAAAATTGCTGATGCTTTCGATTACCGTGGTTTGTTTGCCATTGAAATTGGGTTAGGAGTTGTAATTTTGCTTCTTTTACCCTTTCTTTTTAGAAAAGATTTTTATACACAGGAGTTGCACTGCCCGATTATTGAAGCCGGAGCAGAGTTTCCCGATAAAACGTTTCAGTCATGAAAATACCAGAAAACTTAATAAATAAATACAATGTTCCGGTGCCGAGATATACAAGTTATCCGCCGGCAAATTTTTTTAGCAACGATTTTAAAAATGAAGATTATATCCGTGCTATCGAGGTTTCAAATCATGAAAAGCCGGATAATATTTCCATTTATATTCATATTCCTTTTTGCCCGAAAATATGTTACTACTGTGGATGTAATACCCATTTAACCCGCGATGAAAATAAAATGCGGGTTTATGTTGATGCGGTAAAAAAGGAAATTCTGATGGTGAAGAAATTTCTCGATAACAATCGGAAAGTTTCACAAATACATTGGGGTGGCGGAACACCAAATTCGCTTCCTATCGGTATGATGGAAGAGATAATGGAAGTTATTCACTCCAACTTTTCTTTTATCGAAAAAGCTGAAATTGCCATGGAATGCCACCCGGCAATGCTGGATAAAAATTATATTGAATCATTGGTAAATAGTGGTTTTAACCGCTTGAGTCTTGGAATTCAGGATTTTGATTTGAAAGTGCTTGAAAACGTAAATCGCGATCCTTCTGTAATTCCGGTGGAAGAGTTGGTGGAAATGATCCGGAGTTACGGTGACATTGGCGTAAACCTCGATTTTATCTACGGACTTCCTTTCCAGGATGTAAAATCGTTTTCGGAAACCATTGAACGTGCAGTAAAAATTTCGCCCGATCGTTTGGTTACTTTTTCGTATGCTCATGTTCCGTGGATAAAAAAGGCACAGAAAATTCTTGAGGTTCGCGGACTACCCGAAGCCAACCAAAAGCTGGCCATGTTTGAGGCAGCCTATAAAATTCTCACGCAAAACGGGTACAAACCTATCGGACTTGACCATTATGCAAAAGCTGGCGACGAGCTAAATATCGCGCTTGAAAACCGCACTTTACACCGTAATTTTCAGGGATATTGCACACGTGAAACAACGGGTCAGGTTTATGCTTTTGGTGCTACCGGAATTAGTCAGTTGGAGAATGCTTATGCACAAAATGCAAAAGACACCAACGAATATGTGGCTCAAATTGAAAGTGGTAATTTCTTTATCGAAAAAGGATACAATCTGAGCAAAACAGAAAAGATCATTAAACATGTGATTAACGAAATCATGTGTAATTATTATCTTTCGTGGGAAGAAGCAGCGCAAAAGTTTGAGGTTACTGAAAATGAAATAAAATCAACTGTTGAGTTGGAAACCGAAAAGCTGAATGAATTTGTAGCCGACGGAGTTCTGGAATATAATGCAAATGAAATTTCGGTTACAAACACAGGCAAATTTTTTGTACGAAATATCGCCGCCAGTCTTGATCCGAACCTGAAAAACGCGATGCAAAAATTTTCAAAATCGTTGTAAATGAGTGATAACAAGAACCTGAAAATAGCCATTGTTGGCGCCGGATTAACCGGATTAACCACCGCATATTATTTGAAAAAAGCCGGTATAAATGTTCAGGTTTTTGAAAAAGCTGACCGTGCAGGTGGTGTTATTAGTACGCACCATGAAAATGGTTTTACTTTCGAATCGGGACCTAATACTGGTGTTTTGGGTCAGCCTGAGGCAACAGAATTATTGGAAAACCTGAAAAGCGATTGTGAAATTGAAATTGCTGATGCAGCTTCAAAAGCCCGCTGGATTTGGAAAGCGGGAAAATGGGAAGCGCTGCCTTCAGGATTAATCGGAGGAATAAAAACTCCGCTGTTTACCTTTTCAGATAAACTTCGATTATTGGGCGAACCATTCCGTAAAAAAGGAACAAATCCGAATGAAACACTGCGTGATTTGGTGTTGCGACGCATGGGTCAAAGTTTTCTTGATTATGCTGTCGATCCGTTTATTCTGGGTATTTACTCCGGCGATCCGGCGAAAATTATTCCCAGATATGCACTTCCCAAATTATATAATTTAGAACAGGATTACGGCAGTTTTATTGGCGGCTCGATAAAAAAAGCGCGGCAGCCAAAAACCGATTGGGAAAAGAAAGCGACCCGCGAAATCTTTTCGGTAAAAGGTGGCCTGCAAAACCTGATTAATGCGTTGGTAAAAAACATTGGCGAGGAAAATATTTTATTGAATTGTGATTCGCTTTCATTTGAAAAAATAATTTACGGTTACAAATCGAATAAAAGTAAAGAGACGTTTTCTCACGTCATTTCAACCATTGGCGCTTACGCACTTAAAGATACTTTTCCATTTGCTGATGCAGGTAAAATTGATCAGATTAACCAATTGAATTACGCAAAAGTTGTACAGGTTTCATTGGGTTTTAAAAATTGGGAAGGTATTGAATTAAAAGCATTTGGCGGTTTAGTTCCTCATAAAGAAAACCGCGATTTACTTGGAGTTTTGTTTTTATCATCATTTCTGAAAAACAAGGCTCCCGAAGGTGGAGCACTGCTTTCTGTTTTCCTTGGCGGAGTTCGTAAACCAAAAATGGTTGAATTAAGCGATGAGGAAATCAAAAGCATTGTTGGAAAAGAGATTATTGAAATGATGGGATTAAAATCTTTTAATCCTGACCTGTTTCAAATCTTTCGATATAAACATGCAATTCCGCAATACGGAATTGAATCGGAACAAAAATTAAATGCCATCACAGCATTGGAGAAAATACATCCCGGTTTAATTCTGGCCGGTAATATTCGCGACGGAATTGGAATGGCAGACCGCATTAAACAGGGAAAATCACTGGCAACCCAGATTATTGAAGGAAAATGAAACAGGAAAAAACAGCCGTTTTATTGATGAACGTAGGAAGTCCGGATGAACCAAAAGTTCCAGCGGTACGAAAATATCTTACCCAATTTTTAAACGATAAGCGGGTTATTGATCTTCCATTTCTGCTTCGGAAATTTCTGGTAAATGCGATTATTATTCCTTTTCGGGTAAAAAAATCTACCGGTTTGTATCAGCAATTGTGGACAGAAAAAGGTTCGCCACTAATATTTTACACTGAAGAGTTAAAAGAAAAATTACAAACTCAGCTTGGTGATTCATCCGAAGTTTTTGTAGGAATGCGTTATGGAAATCCCGGCTATAAAAATGCCCTTTCAGAAATAAAAAAAGGCAATTTTAAAAAATTAGTGCTTATTCCGCTTTATCCGCAACATGCCATGTCAACCACCGAAACATCGGTAGTTGCAGCAGAAAAAGAAATTCAAAAACTGGGAATAAAGGCTGAAATTGTTATCCTTGAGCAATTTTATAATCACCCGAGATTTATCGATTCATTTATCCGGCAAGCCAAAAAATATGATTTAAAAGCGTTTGATCATTTCGTGTTTTCTTATCACGGGTTACCAAACCGCCATGTTGAAAAATGCCACCCGGAAATAAAGGTTGGAGAATGTAATTGTCAAAATACTTTCCCTGATCATGGAAAATATTGTTACCGGGCAACATGTTATGAAACTTCGCGATTAATTGCAGACCAACTAAATTTAGAGCTTTCGGATTATACTGTCGGGTTTCAATCAAGATTATCAAATAACTGGCTCACTCCTTTTACGGATGCTGTTTTGGATGAAAAGTTAAGAAGATGGAAAGAAAAATATATTGGTTTTCGCACCTTCATTTGTTACCGATTGTTTGGAAACTATTCTTGAAATTGGAGTAGAATATGGCGAAGCGTTTGAAAAAAAGGGAGGCAACAAACTTCAATTGGTAGAGAGTTTAAATGCTGAAAATCATTGGGTTGAATCACTGGCTCAAATTATAAACAAATCAAAAGGAAAGTAGAAAATGCACCTCTTAAACCTGACATTTTTAGGAGATTTGCAGAGCCTCGCGTGGCGGGTAACTTTTACCTGCATAGCCACTTTTATTATTAACCTTCCTTTTGGATATTTGCGGGGTAGTTTTCGAAAATTGTCGTTTTGGTGGTTCTTTTTTATCCATCTGCCAGTGCCATTAATTATTCTTACACGTAAGTTTTTCGGGTTACATCTCACCTGGGGACTGGCTCCATTTCTGGTTGGTAGTTTTTTTCTTGGTCAATTTGTAGGAAGAAAAATCTATTCAAAGTGGCCTTATAAAAGGAAAGAGGATAAAACTACTTAACAACAACCGTTTTTATATTCACGAATTCCTTTATTCCATGAGCTGAAAGCTCGCGACCAAAACCACTTTCCTTTATTCCACCAAATGGCAGTCGTGGATCAGATTTTACAAAATCGTTTACAAAGCAACATCCTGCATCCAGTTTTAATTCAGCAATCTGTTCACCCTTTTTTAAATCCGAAGTAAAAACTCCGGCACCCAATCCAAATTCGGTATCGTTGGCAACTTTAATGGCTTCATTTTCATCTTTCACGCGAATTACTGAAGCTACAGGTCCAAACAATTCCTCATCGTAAGCCGGCATCCCTGGTTTCACATTTTCCAAAATTGTTGGTGGATAAAACGCTCCACTAAGTACTGGTATTTCTCCACCAATAACAATTTCAGCACCTTTATTTACTGAATCTAAAACCTGTTGATGCAGTTCATCCCGCAAATCAACTCTTGCCATTGGCCCCATCGTAGATTCTTCATTGCACGGATCACCAAAACGTGCTTCATTCATTGCATGTGTAAAATGCTCCAAAAATTGTGCATACACATCATCAACAACTATAAACCTTTTGGCTGCAATGCAACTTTGTCCGGCATTTAATAACCTACCTGCGGTACAAATTTCAGCTGCTTTTTCAATATCAGCATCTTTTAAAATAATATACGGATCGCTGCCACCGAGCTCCAAAACACATTTTTTTAATTCGCGGCCTGCAATTGCGGCAACACTTTTACCTGCTGGTGTACTTCCGGTTAAACTCACCGCTTTTATTGCCTGATGACAAATAACTTTTTCAACCTGACTGCTTCCAATCAAAAGCGTTTTAAAAACATTTTCGGGAAAACCGGCTTCACGAAACAATTCTTCAATTGCCATTGCACAACCCGGAACATTACTCGCATGTTTTAGCACAGCTGTATTTCCTGCCATTAAAGTTGGCGCAGCAAAACGAAAAACCTGCCAGAATGGAAAATTCCATGGCATAACTGCCAAATGGTTCCCAGTGGTTGATAAGTAACAAAAGACTTTTGTAAACTGTGTTTCTATGGTTTCATTTTGAAGAAAAGTTTCGGCATTTTGTGCATAATATTCACACACCCACGCACATTTTTCTATTTCAGCAATTCCTTCGCTCATTACTTTTCCCATTTCATGAGCCATTAAAAATGCCAGTTCTTCTTTCTTCGATTTTAATAAATCAGAAACACTAAGCATCATTCGGCTACGAATGGAAAATGTTGTTTTTCGCCAGGAATGAAAAGCTTTATCAACTGAGTTTATAATTTTCTCTGCGCCTTTATCTGTATGGGATTCGAATGTTTTAAAAGTTTTCCCAGAAGTGGGATTTATCGATTTCTGCATTGCTGAAGTTTACTTTAAAAGCAAAATCTAAGTTACAAAAAATACTGAAAAAACGACCCGAAAACTTTATCTCATCGGTACTTCAATAGCAAGTAGTTTTGAATCTTTTTTAAGATGAATATGAAAGTGGATCATAAAAGTTCCAAAAACCTGCGGCATCTCTTTTCCCAAGTGATTGATCTTCAATTTTTGCATATCCATCAATTAGCATAAAATATACACCGTTTCCCTGCGATTTAAGCTGATATTGAAAATGCTCCGTTATTACCGATTGAACAACTGAAATATATGCATCCTGATGAATCCATAATTGATCAGTTTTTCCTTTTGGCCCAACCAAAAGTTGCCAATTATCAAAACTATCTTCATCAGAAAACATTTTTTGATCGTAACGAGGTTTATGTCCTTTTTTGTTGGTAAATATCCAAATTTGAAAAAGATTAAGTTCCTCTTTATCAGAAGCGTTATGTTCGGAATGCCAAATACCTGAACCCGCCGACATCACCTGTACTTCGCCTGTAGTGATAACTTCCTTATTTCCCATATTATCGCCATGCAACAATGACCCGGAAAGCGGAATGGTTATAATTTCCATATCCTGATGCGGATGCAGTTCAAAACCACGTGAAGGAGCAACAATATCATCATTTAAAACCCGCAATAATCCAAAATGAACTTTTTCATTGTCGTAGTAATTGGCAAAACTAAATGAATGCGCTGCCCTTAACCAACTATGATTAGCAAAACCCCTTTGAGATGCATTGTGTAAGATACTTTCCATAATGCATAGAATACAAAAAAAGCCTTGTTTTGTTCAAACAAGACTTTCTCATTCAATCAGATATATTTTAAACTTTACGCAATTATTCCACAATTCTGATTTCAATTTCCATTTCCATAGCTTTGCGGTAAACCGCTGTTACACCACAATATTTTGATTCGGAAAGATGAACTGCTTTTTCAAGCTTATCCTTAGGTAAATCTTTTCCTTTAAACTGGTAAATCACTTTCATTTTGGTATAATGTTGCGGGTGTTCTTCGGTTACATCAGCTTCCACAATAACATTAAAAGCTTCAGGTTCTACTTTCATTTTTTTTAGAATCATAATTACATCAATTCCCGTGCAGCCCGCAAGCGCCGACAACATCAGTCTTTTTGGGGGCGGGCCCAAGTCACTTCCACCCGACTCAACGTCTGCATCAACAATCATTTTATGACCTCTGATTTCTGTCTCGAACGCAACTTTATCCGTCCACGACATATCAACAACATGTTTCATAATCCTGGTTTTTATTTTTATTAATTATCATTTTAAACTCATTTCCCACAAAAACTCATATCTAATGAAAATGTTCATGATGAGAAATTATAAATTGAATAACAGAAAAGAGAGTTTTTTAACATAAACCACTTAAAATTAAAAGGTTTTCATTTATTTTACATGCCTTTTATAAAATATATAATTATCGATATAATTTGTTTTATCCATAATGTACGAAATTGTATATTTAACTGATTTTTAAATCAAAACGTTTTTAGCGTTAACTTTTTAGAAAAGGAAATGAGAAGTGTAATTAAAAGACCATCTGAACAGGAAACAAATTTAAGTGGATTTCAGCTTTTTAATAAACTCACCGAAGATGAATTTACCCGGTTAAATTACGATAAAACCTGCTCATTATATAAAAAAGGAACGATAATATATCGTGAAGGAAGCCGGCTCACCGGATTTTACTGTGTGACCAAAGGAATTGTAAAAGTTTTTAAGACAGGTATTGACGGGAAGGAGCAAATAATACGTTTTGCTAAAAGAGGTGAAATTATTGCTTACCGATCGTTGCTTAGCCAGGAACTTGCCTGTACCACTGCCAAAGTAATTGATGAAGCTGTACTTTGCCACATTTCTTATCAAACACTTTTGTTTTTAATACAAAGTAACTGGCAGTTTTCGCATCACATGTTGCAGATTGTTTGCAGAGAATTACGCGAAGCCAATGATTATATAACCGACATTGCACAAAAAACAGTGCGTGAAAGGCTGGCCGAAGTTTTACTTTTATTAAAGGAAAACTTTGATCTTGACAATCAAAATACACTTCAAATTTCGCTTACACGCGAAGAGTTGGCCAATATGGTTGGAACGGCTACAGAATCGGTTATTCGCCTTCTTTCGGAGTTTAAACAGGATAAAATGATTGAACTTCAGGGAAGGAAAATAAAATTTTTGGATATTCCCAATTTACGGAGAGTAGCAAACATTTAAATTAAAATAATGAAACCGGTTTAACGCCGGTTTTTTTATGCAATAATTTTATTGAAAATCATTCGTTTTCTAATGGATTTCGAATACCAAAAAACCAATAATTATGATGAAAATTGCAGGAATTCACATCAATAAAAAGGCTTTTGTTCGATGGAAAATTTATATCGATCGTGCCAGGATGTACATTGGATACATCAGTTTTATAATGATTGCATTTATGTTTCTTAATGATTTAAATGATGAAACAATCAGGTATTTTCTTGACGATAACAAATTAATTACCTACCCTGTTGTAATGGTTTTATTCATTGTTTTCTCTTTGATTTTGGGACGGTTAGATACCAAGCTTGGATTACGAAAAGAAGAGATGAGAAATGCTTCAAATGAAAACCCGGTGTTAATGGAGATTCTTGAAAAGGTGAAAAATTTGGAGACAATCGAAAAAACAAGTAATGTTTAATTACCGAATTTTTTAAATTGCACCCAAAATATTTTTAGATGCAGGAACGCCATAAAAACAAACAACAATATTTTGAAGAGCAGGCTTTGACAACAAAAAAATTCGTTGTCCCTTATATTTCCAAATTCATTCCCATTTCAGAAAAAACCAATGTACTGGAAATTGGTTGCGGTGAGGCCGGGAACTTAAAACCTTTCCTTGATTTAGGATGCAAAGCCACCGGAATTGATATTGCTTGCGGAAGAATTGAACTTGCCCGCCAATTTTATGAACATTACGACAAAAAGGAAAATCTTGAATTAATTTGTGAAGATATTTACAAAGTGAAACCTACCAAAAAATTCGATATTATTATCATGCGAGATGTGATTGAACACATTCCCAACCAGGAAAAATTTATGGGTTTTGTAAAGCAGTTTTTAAAACCCGATGGCATGTTTTTCCTTGGTTTTCCTCCATGGCAGAATCCATTTGGCGGTCATCAGCAACTTTGTAAAAACAAAATTCTTTCCAAGTTGCCCTATTATCATCTTTTCCCAAAAAACATTTATGCGTTTATTTTAAATACGTTTGGCGAAAATGGGAATACCATAAAAGGGTTAATTGAGATCAAGGAAACAGGTATTTCTATTGAACGGTTTGAACGGATTTTAAAGAATGAAAACTACAGGATTCTAAACCGGACTTTCTTTTTCATTAATCCGAATTACGAAACGAAATTTGGGTTAAAACCCAAAAAGCAACTTGGATTAATTGCTTCTATTCCTTGGCTCAGAAATTATTTTACTACTGCAATGTATTATGTTATTTCAATTTGATATGGAATTAGCGCCCAATCCATTCCTCCGGATCAAGCTTTTGGTTTTCGAGCCAGATTTGAAATTTTAGAATTGATTTCTGCTCTTCAACGTCGGTGTAAACTGTCCCTATTTCCTGCCTGGTAGTTACTTTATCTCCTGTGTTTACATTCACTTCACTGAGGTTTGAATAAACCGTTAAATATTTGCCATGCCTGATAATTACTGCGGTGTTTCCTCCAGTGATTCCAAAAACACGGCTTACCTCACCATTAAAAACCGAACGAACTTTTGAACCGGCTTCTGTTGCAATGTTTATTCCATTATTTCTAATTTGTACATTGGTAAGTACCGGATGTTGATGTATACCGAAATGTTCAGTAATAACTCCTCTTTCAACCGGCCACGGCAGGCGTTTTTTGTTCTGTTCAAAGTTACTGCCTATTAGTTTTTGTTCAGGTGTGAGCGCAAATTTCGAATTATTATTACCACCATTTTTTTTCGCTTCCTCATCAATAATGCGTTGTATTTCATTTTCCAGTTGCTGTTCTTCTTTTTGCTGCTGTGTCAGTTTTTGTTGTAAGGTACTTTTCTGAGTTTGCAAATTTTGTAGCTGCGTATTTTGTTGTCCTTTTTCCTCCAAAAGTTTTTCCTTCTCCGCAGTGGTTTGAATTACCAAATCCTGTTTGATTTGATTTTGCTGTTTTAAATCAATTGCCTTTTGCTTTAAAACAGATTCTATGGATTGCATTATTTCAGCTTGATTCTGACGATATTCCGTGTATTTTTTTAGATAGAGATATCTTCTGTAAGCCTGGTTAAAATCATCGGCTGAAAGCAGAAACAACAATTGGTCGGCAGCATTTTTATTGCGATAAGCAGATCGTATCATTTCAGCATATTCATCCTTTATTTTTTTTAAATCAGATTGAAGCATTTTAATAACCATCTCGTTGTTTAAAATACATTCATCATAAATATGAATTTCGGTTGAGATTGTTGAAATCAGTTCATTCCTTTGGTTGATTTTATTATTAAGAAGTTGCAGTTGACTTAAAGAGGTTTTTCTGTTTTTTTCAACATCACTTAATAAACGGGTAGTGTATTCAATTTCTTTTATGGTATTTTCCCTTTTTGTTCTTAAGTCATTAATCGACTGAGAATAACCACAGAAACTAAACATTAATAAAACGCCGGTTATTAACCAAATTCTCATCTGGATAAAAAATGTTTTTGCTAAATTAACGGATAACACATTTAGTTTACCGAAATTTGCTCATATTTTTCTGGAATATCAATGGAAAGTGGTTCAATTTTTTCAGTAGTAAAACCACTCATTCTAACTCTCATTAAAACATTACTTTCAGGTGAAACAAAACTCATATCGATTGCTCCGGGATAATCTTTTCGTTCAACTTTTACAAAATCATCAAAAGTCATTTCCATGATTCTGTCATTGGTTTTATCTTCAATAAGTAATTTTCTAAGTGCGAAATTCATCGGATCGAAATACATTTTTTGCAGAATTAATGCTTCATCATCGAGACGTTTCAAACGCCGGTCTATTTTAGCCTCTTTACCTTTTTTTTCAAATTTTACAATTCTCCTTTCTTTTTCTGTCTGAAGCACATACATTCCATCTTCAATCGACGAATCAAACGTTTTAAAATCCTTGTTGTTAGCATCATTACGGTATGAAAAAGCATTATTCGAAATAATTGACTGAATGGTAGTAAAATCAAGATCAATATTCAGAAAGCTGCTCAGATAAGAATAATCATCTACAAAATAATTCCGGTCAATATAATTTACATATTTAACGCTGTCAGGTGTCATCAACACCCTTCCAACGGGAATGTTAAGTTTATTAATGGTAACAAGAATTTGTTTGTCTTTAATTGCCTTCAAATTGATTCGAAAATTGGTTTTTGATTCGTTACCTGAATACTGGCAGGAAATACGTTTTATGGTAAAATATTCGTAATTAAAAGCATTATTTTCAATGTTGCCTAGTAATTTTGAAGTGCTGATTGGGCGGGCAACAGTAGTCGTAATTTCTCTTGTAGATTTGCACGAAAGAACAAAAAGTGCAACCGAAAAAACGATTAGAATTCTCCAATTAAATGCAAGATGCTTTCTATTCATCCCTATTTGTCGAAGTATTTATTTTCACGAATTTTACGTTCCAGCACTTCTGAATCTTCGCCAAAATCGCGGGCTTTTTCCCAGTATGCTTTGGCTTCGTCCATTTTTTTCAACATAAAAAGAATATCGCCGTAATGCTCAAGCAGAGTAGCATTTTCTGAACCCCCGTTTTTTATTGCTGATTCCATATAAAATTTAGCCAGGCTGTATTCTCCCTTTTTAAAAAGCACCCACGCGTGCGTATCCAGATAAGTTGAATTATCCGGAAATCTTTCAATTACCTTTCCACTCATACGCTCAGCTTTGTCAAGATCTCTGCCGGTTTCAGAAAGATAATACGCATAGTTATTCAGAGCGATGTAATTGTTAGGATCAATTTGAACCGATTCATCAAACAATTTAAATGCTTCATCCAAATTGTTTTGATTATATACTGCCTCACCTTTTAACATTATAAACTGGCCTTCAAGCTGATTGTTATCGATCACGTAATCCAATCCTTCATCAACTACTTTTGCCGTTTCATCGTATTTTTTCAACTGAATGCAGGCAACTGCATTGAAGAAGTAACCTTGTGGCTGATTGGGGAATAAATCAATAACCTCTTTTGTATGATCGTAAAGTGCACTCCAGTCCTGCAGGTCATTATCAGTTAAAAGTAACTGATTCCAAACCATATAATCACTTTTTTCAATATCAAGCGCCTTTAAAAGCTGCACACGTCCTTCCTCATTTTTTTCGTTCCTGAATAAAAAATCTGCATAAACTGTGTGAACAATGTATTCATCAGGATTTGTTTGCAAAAGAATCTGTATTAATTCATTTTCCTGTTCCGTAGTAATTTTTGATTTATCACGGTTTGAAACCATCATCATGTATAGCTGAAGTTTGGTTTGCATATCAACAGATTCACTTGAAAAACCTTTGGCAGTTTCTTCAAAAGCTTTTTCGGTATTATTATCATCAAGATAAATGTTGGCCAGCGAAAAATGCACAAATCCGTTATCCGGATCCATTTCAAGAATTTTATTGTAATTTTTTAATGCATTTTCACGATCGCCTTTACTCACGTATAAATCTGCAAGCAAACCATAATATTTAGCTTCAGAAGGATTATTCTCAATCAGCTTTTCTACTTCATCAAAAGCTTTATCTGTTTGCCCGTTTTCCATATAAATGCGCTGTTTGGCAACAGAAATTTGTTCATTGATACCTGCTTTTTGTTCAAGAATATTATACGCTTGAATGGCTTCATCGTATTTCTTTGCGTATTCGAGCAATATTGCTTTTGTATATAAAAACTCTTGATTGTCAGGATCATCCTGCAGCAACCTTGTATAAACATCTGCTGCTTCGCTAAATTTTCTTGCTTGCTGATAAACCTGTGCCAAAAGCAACTTATACCAAATATTCGTTTCGTCAATTTTAATTGCTTTTTCAAGCAAAAGTGAGGCGCTTGTAAAATCGTTATTTGCTGCATGGATACTTGCCAGTTCGTACATTGCAGCCGATGAATTGGGATCTATTTCCAAACAACGAGACAAAATTGTACAACATTCTGTGTATTTCCGGCAGCTTTTTGTTTTAAAGCTTCAAAAAACCAGTATTCAAACTGCATTCTTTCATCTTCCGCAAGGCTATCAACCGATGTAGAATCAACTGATTCCAGAACTTGCTCTGGTTCGGCAAGTTTTTTAGCCGAAGAACATGAACACATTACTAAAATAATTCCAACTAACCCTATAATTTCAAAAACACTTTTCATTTCCCTAATTTTTACCCGTGTGACCAAAACCGCCCACACCCCTTTTCGTTTCCACCAAACTATCAACCAGCTCCCATTGTACGGTTTCATGCGCGGCAATTACCATTTGGCAAATTCGTTCTCCATTTTCAATTACACAATCTGTCCCTGATAAATTTATCAGTATAACGCCAATTTCTCCGCGATAGTCTGCATCAATTGTGCCAGGTGTGTTCAGCACTGTTATTCCTTTTTTTAATGCCAAACCACTGCGCGGCCTTATTTGCGCTTCAAAACCCTGTGGTAATTCAATAAATAATCCCGTTGGTATTAGCTTTCTTTGTAACGGTTTTAGAACCACTGGTTCCTGCAAATTTGCCCTAATATCCATTCCGGCCGACATTTCAGTACTGTACGCTGGTAATTCGTTATACGATTTATTTACAATTTTTACCTGCATTCCCTCTGTTAAATTTTAAAGAACCGCAAATATATGGATTTATGCACGATATTTCGGCCAGTATTAACATTATTTGTGAATTAATCAAAATATCAACGTATTGGATAACAATTAAATGAACATGAAGTTCGCCATAATATCATCAGAAATAAAAATTCCTTTTCGGGTTAAAGTAACAACCCTGTTTTTCATTTGAATAAAACCTGAATTATCGTATTTTTTTAATTGAGCCAGGAAATAATTCGTTTTTTCATTTCCAAATTTATTTTTCATTTCTTCCAACGAAATACCCCATTGCGTTCTGATGCCCGTTAAAACGTATTCGTTAAATTTGTCGTTTTCGGTTAATATTTCCTTTTCTGAAAATGAAAGATTATTTTCAATTGCATTTATATAACCTTCCGTATGAGCCAAATTCCAACTGCGTGAATTGCCATCGTATGAATGTGCTGATGGTCCTAACCCAAGATATTTTATATTTTTCCAATAAGCGGAGTTGTGTTTTGAATACAATTGGTTCTTTGCAAAATTCGAAATTTCATATTGTTCAAAACCATGTTCTATTGCTGAATCAATTAAAGTTTCGAACTGTCTGATGCTTTCTGATTCATTTATTGCTTTCAACGTCCCTTTTTTCAGCCAGGTATAAAAAGGAGTTCCCTCGTGATAGGTCAAATGATATGCCGAAAATGCTGCACAGGAAGATTGTACATTATTGACAAACTGTCTTTCCATTTTTTTGTAGTTAAACCCGGCAACCCGTAAATTAAGTCGGCGCTAATATTTGTGAATCCTGTTTTTGCTGCATTTTCAATTACTTCAAATGCCTGTTTTGAGTTATGCCGGCGGTTCATGGTTTTTAACAGCTCATCGTCAAATGATTGGGTTCCAATGCTTAACCGGTTTATTTTTAGTAAATAAATTTCTTGAAGGTACTCAAGCGTTAAATCATCGGGGTTGGCTTCAAAAGTTATTTCAGCATCATCTGGAAATTTCAAATTCTGCTGTCAAAAAATCAAGAATTTCGTTTAATTCTGCTGGATGTTAAAACAGACGGAGTTCCACCGCCAAAATAAATGGTTTGAACCGGTTCTTCTTTTAAGTATTCTTTTCGTTGCAAAACCTCTTTTTTCAAAGCTGCTATAAAACGGGAAGTTAATGAGGTATTTACTGTTTTATAAAAATCGCAGTAGTAGCATTTTTGCCTGCAAAACGGAATATGAATGTAAATGCCTGACATATGATTTTTTCTCCTATCTTTTTCAAATAAAGTTCGTTTAAAAACCTGAATTAATAAACTATTTTTGCTCTTTGTATTTTTGAAAGATGATTTTTAAACCTTAATAATTTGTAATGCATTTTAATCTTGCAATAAAAAAATTGCTATTATTTGGAAGCCATTTATCTGGTTGGCATTAATTTGTTACGGACTTTTTCTGCCAGTAAACGAATCTGCCCATGAAATCTTTTCTAAATATTCCCCATTTTGATAAAATGGTTCACTTTTCATTATTTTTTGTACTGTGTCTGTTGCTTTTCCGTCCGTTTAAATTATTACAATTGAAGCAATATATTTGGTCACCTTTAATTTGCAATTGCATTAAGCGCACTTGCTCGAATTTATTCAACACAGTATTTCATCTTCCCGAGACAGCTAATATTTATGATTTTCGTAGCCAATTTTTCCGGCATCATGGTATCAATATTATTTTACCATTTTTTTGTTTCCGGGAAAAAATGGGAAAAGCTGTTTTAAAGCTGAACCAGATCCTCGTATTTGTCAATGTCGCGACTAATTATTTCAAGCGTTGTTTGTTTGTAAAATGTTGATATTTCCGTGCGAAGTTTATCATACTGATTATGAACAGGACAAAGCGGTTTAGAAGGATCATGTGTTTTACACGGTTCCAAAGCTAATTAAACAATTGGTAAAGAATTCTTCCCCATCAACTTTTGTAACAATGTCCCACAAGGTAATTTCATCTGGTTTTTTACCCAAGCGCAAATCCGCCGTTTGGTCCTTTTGTTGAAATCAGCAATTTTTGTTTAACCAGGTTTTGTAGAATTTTACCCAAAAACGGTGAAGATAAATTCAAATCTTCTGAAATTTTTTTAATTCCAATTCTTTTGTCATCCTCAGAATATTTTCCGAGGTAAATCAATGCGCGTAATGCATATTTACAAGTATTCGATAACATAGCACATTTATTTTAAGTTTAACTTCCAGTTTTTACTAAATGAATTTTTTGCAAATGCGGGAAAATCTTTTGTCGGCACCCAATATTTTTTTGTTCAGTTTTGTAAATGTGTTTTTTGTTTTCCCTCCTACCCTATCAATATTACTGCGTTTTTTAAATGCCCATTCATATGCTTTCATTCCGGTATTCCAGGCAAAATTGTCCAGATTTTTCTCAACACTTATTTTGCGATTAAGCAACAACAGGTCATGAAGCGGTATTTTAACAGGGCAAACTTCTGTACATGCACCACAAACAGTACATGCATAACTTAAATGGTTAAATTCATTAAATCCTTTCATAAATGGAGTTATTACCGAACCAATTGGGCCACTGTAAGTTGTATTGTAGGTATAACCACCTGCGTTTTTATAAATCGGGCAGGCATTTAAACAGGCGCCGCAACGAATGCATTTTAAAGCTTTATAATGTTCTTTTTCTGCAGCAATTTCACTTCGTTTATTATCGAGCAAAACAACAACCATTTTTTCAGG
Source organism: uncultured Prolixibacteraceae bacterium (assembly GCA_963849775.1). Classification (GTDB taxonomy): domain Bacteria; phylum Bacteroidota; class Bacteroidia; order Bacteroidales; family Prolixibacteraceae; genus Draconibacterium. The sequence continues at coordinate 108,028 of CAWKIX010000006.1, forward strand.
CCCATAAGTTTCTTCCGATTTTTTTGGACCTGTTAAAAGTGAATTGTAAACTGTAACCTGCTGGCCTGTTCCCAAGGCAGAAAGCAATGGAAAAAAAAGTGGTAAATCTGAAACTGAAGGCAGCAATTTTTCAATTCCGGCAATAACAATGTGCACTTTTGGAAAAGCAACCGACATCAATCCATTACCTTCATTTTCAGTTAATGCAACGCCTCCAACATCGGCAATCAAAAAGTTGGCTCCGGTAACTCCAACTTCAGCCGAAGTAAATTTTTTTCGTAATACACCTCTCACAAATGAAGTTAATTCCTGTGGTGAAGAATTTTCAGGAGTGGAGAATTTCTCATGAAACAATTCCGCAACATCTTCTTTAGATTTATGCATTGCCGGAGTTAAAATATGATATGGCTTTTCCCCTGCCACCTGCACAATAAATTCTCCCAGATCAGTTTCAACAGGTTCTACTCCTGCTTTCTCAATATGCTCATTCAATTCAATTTCTTCCGAAATCATTGATTTACTTTTCACTACTGAATGAGCATTGTAATGTTTTAAAATCTCAATAATACGTTTTACAGCTTCATTACCATCCCGGGCCCAAATAACTTCAATCTTATTATTTAGTGCATTTTCTTCAAATTGCAACAGATATTTACTGAGATTTGCAGCTACATTTTCCTTGATCCAGGAAGCTCTTTCTTTGGCAAGTTCCAAATTCGAATACCGAAATTTTCCCTTTTCAACAGATTCGTTATATCTCGAAATGTTGAAATTAATTGTCTTCCGATGTTTTTTATCGAAAGCAATTTTAGAATCTTCAAGAAATATATTTTTTTGCCCTGACATTTAAACAGTTATAGGTATTTTATCTATCCTGGTGGCATGCCTTCCTCCTTCAAAATCAGTATTTAAATATGTTTCAACAATTGCAATTGCTTCTTCATCGGTTACAAACCTTGCAGGTAAAGCACAAATATTTGCATTATTGTGTTGTTTTGCCAATGCTGCAATTTCGGTTTTCCAGCAAAGTGCTGAACGTACATTCGGATATTTATTGGCAGTAATACTAATGCCCTGTCCGCTTCCACAAAATGAAATTCCAATTTCGAATTCGCCATCATTTATTGCTTTTCCTATTTTATGCCCAAAATCAGGATAATCGATGCTTTCATCTGAATATGTACCGAAATCATGATATCCAATTCCTTTTTCCTGTAAATATTTGATAATTACATTGTTTTTTAGCAAATCCTGCATGATCACTGGCTAATGCAATCACTTTTTCATTATTCTCCGCCATTTTTTCGATTGAATGTTTTATTTAAAAGAAACCCTATTCATTCCTTTTGTTGGAATAAAACTAAAGTCATGTGATAATCTCAGGCATGTTTAAATAAATGCTGATCTCAAAACATTGAATTTAGTTTATTAAACTCAAGTAGCAGCAAATTTAATACATTTTGATACTTATTTCTTTTTATTGATTTTAAATAAGCGTTTTAATTCATTTTTTTCATAAAAATAAATCAAACCAAAAAAGGATAAAAACGAGTAATAGTGAATTTGCAGGATATTCAAAAACAGGCCTCATTTTTTCAGTATAAATGGAGATGACGTAAATAAATGTTGCAAATAAGAAATAGGTGAAAATACGTTTTAAAGGATAAGGCACCGGGTAATATTTTTGACCAAGAAAATAAGAAATAACTACCATAGTAAGAAAACATATAAAAACTGTTACTGCCGAACCCATGTAACCAAATACCGGTATTAAAAGGAAATTTAAAATTAGTGTTATTCCGGCGCCAATTAATGAAATATATGCGCCATAACGGGTCATATCGGTTAATTTATACCAAAGTGATAAAGTAAAATAGATGCCGAAAAAAAGATTTCCCATTACAATTATTGGCACAACCTTCAGTCCTTCATGATATTCAACATTGATAATGAGTTTTATAATGTCAAGATACAGTACCATTCCTAAAAAGATGATTAATCCGAAAATCACAAAATATTTCATGATTGTAGCATATATTTTTGGGTCGTCGCTTTTACTGCTTTGCGAGAAAAAGAAAGGCTCAAAAGCATACCTAAAAGCCTGAATAAACATATTCATAAGTACCGCAAGTTTCACTCCCTGGCTATAAACCCCTAATTGGTGCATTGGCCCGTGATCTTCAGGAATTAAAAATGGAATCAGTACAAGTGAAACGCTTTGATTAACTACTCCTGCCAATCCAACAATTAAAATTGGAAAACCATAACTTAGCATTTTTTTCAAAATCACATTATCGAAATGCAGCGATATTCTGAAAATTTCGGGAAGTAACAATAACAAGGTTATTGCCGAAGAAAGCAAATTAGCAATAAAAACATACCCCACTCCTATTTCCGATGAGTAAAATATATTCAGAAAAGAATCGGGGTTTTCATTTATTACCCAAGGTAAAATAGTTCAGGAAAAATATATTGAATAAAATGTTTGCAATAATTCCTATCATTTTTACAGCCATAAATTTTATGGGTCTGTTATTAATGCGAAGACGCGCAAAAGGAATTGCAGTTATTGCATCCATTCCCAAAATAATGGCAAACCATATAATGTATTCAGGGTGTTGGGGATAATCAATTAACCGTGCAATATTATCACTAAACAGAGTAGCCAGAATTACAAAAATCATTGTACTAAACGAAATTGATATCAGCGATGTTGAATAAACTTTTTCTGGTTCTTTGCTTCGTGAAGCATATCTGAAGTACGAGGTTTCCATTCCGTAAAGTAGCAGAACGACAAAAAAAGCCGCCCAGGCGTATAAATTGGAAACAACGGCATAAACCTCAGGAATAAAAATAAACGAATAATACGGCGCCAACGCCCAATTTAATGCCCGCCCCAAAATACTGGTTGTGCCATAAATTACTGTATCGCCCGCTAATTTCTTAAACTGACTCAATAGATAAATTTTTAGCAAAGATATAATTCAAATTCGTTGAAAGAATCGAAATACCAAACAACATTTTATTGAATCTTTTATCTTTGAAACCAAATAACTGTCAAAAATGATAAAACGTACTGCTTTCCCTTTCCTAATGGTTTGTTGCCTTTTGGTGACTTTTATTTCATGTTCAAATAAATCAACCAGTTCCCGAAAAATTTTAACGCTCGAAATTTTACCACAAAAAGCAACGTATGTTTATGGTGAAAATGTTTCAATTAAAATTTCAACCCAAATAAAAAGAAAGGAAATTAAGACTATTCAGCTTTTTTATAACAATAAACTTATTGAAGAAACTACTGAAAACGAATTAGTTATTGATAATTTTCAGTTTAATTCATTAGGTAACGGATTTGTTAAAGTTATTGTAACAAAAACTGACGGAACAAATAATTCTAAAGTACAATCCGTAAAAACGCTTTCTGATATTGAATCGGAAACTTTTAGTTACCAGGTTGTTAATAGTTATCCGCATTTAATCACTTCTTATACAGAAGGCCTTGAATATTACAACGGATACATTTATGAAGGAACAGGTGAAAATGGTGAATCGCATATTTACCAAATTAATTTAAAAACCGGTCAGCCAACAAAAACTTTCAAAATGGATAAAATCTATTTTGGGGAAGGTATTACCATATTAAATAACAAAATCTATCAACTCACCTATCATGCACAAAAAGGGTTTGTGTACAATTTGGATGATTTTTCAGTCATTGATAGTTTTCGTTTTATATCGCAACAAGGATGGGGACTTACAAACGATGGTAAAAACTTGATAATGAGCGATGGTTCACATAATTTAACCTGGATCAATCCGAATGATTTTTCAATTGTAAAAACATTACAGGTTGCCAATAAATTAGGCTTACTTTCAAATTTGAATGAACTGGAATATGTTGATGGAATGATATATGCAAATATTTATACTACAAATGTTCTCGTAAAAATTGATTCAGAAACCGGAAAAGTTTTGTCTGAAATAAATTTATCGGGCATTTCTGATATGCATGATAACGGACAAATTGATTATATGAACGGAATTGCTTATGATAAAGAAAATGATCGATTATTTGTAACTGGAAAATGGTGGCCTCGTTTATTCGAAATTAAATTGGTTCCATCAAAATAAAGTAGGATTATCACCGTATTTTATTCTTCCTAAATGTTTATAAGCCAGATCAGTAACTTCTCTTCCGCGTGGTGTTCTTTTAATAAATCCTTCCTTAATTAAAAAAGGTTCATAAACTTCTTCAATGGTTCCACTGTCTTCGCCAACTGCAGTAGCAATTGTTGATATTCCAACCGGACCTCCCTTAAATTTATCAATTATGCAAAGCAAAATACGATTATCCATTTCATCCAGCCCGTATTCATCAATGTTCAAAGCTTTTAAAGCATGACGTGTAATTTCAATTTCAATATTTCCGTCGCTTTTCACCTGTGCAAAATCGCGCACCCTGCGTAACAATGAGTTTACAATTCGTGGTGTTCCCCTGCTTCTGAATGCAATTTCACGAGCTGCTTCTTCAGTAATTCCAACTTCCAGAATACGTGCCGAACGTTTTACAATTCCAACAAGAATTTCGGCATCGTAATATTCCAAATGAGCATTTATACCAAAACTAGCCCGCAAAGGCGCTGTAATAGTCCTGAACGCGTTGTGGCGCCAATTAATGTAAATGGATTTAATTCCAACTGCACCGATCTTGCACTGGGTCCTTTATCAATCATGATATCAATTCTGAAATCTTCCATTGCAGAATACAAATATTCTTCAACAACCGGAGATAACCGGTGAATTTCATCAATAAACAAAACATCGTGACTTTCAAGATTGGTTAATAAACCTGCAAGATCGCCTGGTTTATCAAGTACCGGACCCGAAGTAACTTTTAATCCTACACCCAATTCATTGGAAATAATATTGGATAATGTTGTTTTTCCCAATCCGGGTGGTCCGTGAAGTAAAACATGATCCAGCGCTTCGCCCCTCATAATTGCAGCCTTCACAAAAACTTCCAGATTTTCAACAATCTGCTTTTGCCCGCTAAAATCATTAAAAGTTAATGGCCTTAGTTTTTTATCCAGTTCCAGATCCTTTTCTGAAAAACTTTGGCTTCTTATATCCAATTCTTCATCCATTTATCTGAATTAAATAAATTTTTGGATCATATTCGATTAATTGCTGAGAATTAAAAGGTTTTTCCAGATATTCATTCATTCCGGCTGCCAGACATTTATCTCGATCATTATCGTATGTATTTGCAGTTAAGGCAATTATAGGAACCGGATTTTCAATGTTATTTTCTTTTTCAAGTTTTCTTATTTCTCTGGTAATTTCATAACCATTTTTTCCAGGAAGCATAATATCCATTAAAATAAGGTCGAAAGTTTCTTTGTTAACTATTTCAATGGCATCGTTTCCGTCGTCAGCAGTTGTAATATTATAATTTAATTTCTGTAAATAGAATATCACTACTTTTTGATTCAATAAATTATCTTCGATTAGGAGTATTTTCAAAACTATTATATATTATATCTTTTTCTTATAACAAATATAAAAGGAAATATTACTTTATATGTGCTGTTTAAATAGTTAATTATTATTTTTTACCGTTTTTAAAATATAAATAAACCTATTTTTTCACTTTATTTAACATCTTTTTACCAGTTTAAAATGTTATAAGTAAATAAAATATAAGAGTTTTTAACAACTGTTAATTGTTTTTATGCGTTACTATTAGAACAAATGAACAGGTTAATTACCTGTGAATATGTTTCAGTTATTATTTTATAAAGAATAAAGGAAATTTATAACGTGCATTATATGGATAAAAAATTGAAGAATGCAAATATTATTATAAAAGATTACTTTTGTTTTTTTACCATTTTTTTGACGCATTATTAACAATTGCATTATTTTTTAAACGTTTGAAAAATAAGAATTTATAATTAATGACTGAAAATTTTAACATACTTGTTAATAAGCTTAATTCGTTCAGAGTAAAGTTTTATTTTTATCAGTTACTGAAAGGTTTTGTATTTACTTTATTTTTCATTTTACTGCTTATACACAGGCTTTTCAGTTATTGAGTATTTTGTTTATATGTCATCAGAAATAAGAAAAATTGTTTTTTACGGATTTCTTATTTTCTAGCTTATTGCTTTTAATTCAGTTTATGTTTTTTCCACTTTTAAAATTGCTTCATGTATTAAAACCTATTGATGATAAATCGGCTACTAATTTATTCAAAAACATTTTACTGAAATACAGGATCGGTTATTAAATATTATAGAATTATCAAAACTGGAAGAAAAAGCTTATTCAAATGAAATTTTATTGGCCAGTATTGATCAGAAAATAGATCAGTTAAAAGTGTTTGATTTTAACAAAGCGGTTCAGTTTAAAAATATGAGAATGATATTAATATATTTTTTTACCAGTGTTTTAATATCAATGGGAATAATTGTAATGAATAAGAATATTTTTACTGAATCAACAAACAGACTTATACATTACAATACAACTTTACAAAACCGGCGCCATTTACATTTTCACTCGTAAATAATTCATTACAAGTAAAAAAGGGTGATTCTTATATAATTAAGGCAATAGCCGAAGGCGATGAAATTCCTCAAATGGTTTATGTAAATATTGAAGGAAATAATTACCTGATGAAAAATAGCGAAACCGGAACATATGAATTTTGAAATGGTTTCTGTTATAAATCCTGTACAGTTTTATTTTACTGATTTAAAATATAATTCAGATGTTTATGAATTACAATTGTTGCCAAAACCAGGAATAACACAATTTAAAAGCAATGTTTACCCGCCAGCATATACAGGTATTCAGAATCAGGCTTTTGATAATATTGGAGATTTGCAAATTCCAAACGGAACAAAAGTTGAATGGATGTTTAACGGAATTGATATCGATTCAGTTTTCATGGTCACTTCAGATTCTACAAAAATTACAGCTGAATTAAGGGATAAAACGTTTTATATAAGTAAAAACTTTTATAATTCAACTACTTACAATATTTATATACAAAACAAGATAACAAAACCTGAACTTGCATTAACTTATAATATTGAAGTTGTGCCTGATATGTTTCCTGAAATCAGTGTTATTCAGGTTGAAGATTCTCTTCAGCTTACCAGGCATTTTTTTAAAGGATCAATAGGAGATGATTATGGATTTACAAAACTTGAATTTCATTATAATATTGATAATACCGACTCAGCTATTGCTATTCCATTTATTAAATCATTGGTTGATCAGGATTTTTATTTCAGCTTCGATTTTAAAGATTTAAATATCGATAAAGGTGCAGTATCATATTATTTTTCAGTTACTGATAATGATGTTATAAATAATTATAAAACAACAACTTCCGATGATTTTATTTTTGAATTTCCAGATCAGGAAGAAATTATTGCAAAAGATAAGGAACAGTTTGATTTGCTGGAGAAAAATATTGAAGAGAGCCAAAAGTTAGCGGGAGAAATTCAGCAGGACCTAAAAAATCTTCAGATTAAAAACATGGATACCAATGTTTCAGAATGGGAGAAAGTCGCAAATGGTTAACGAAGTTATTTCGAAACATAATAAGCTGGAACAATTTATGATAAAATTAAGCAGGACAATGAAAATCTTAATAATTATCTGAATTCATTTAAACAAAATAGTGAAGAGATTCTGGAAAAACAAAAGCAAGTTGAAGAACTGCTTAATGAGGTTTTTACCGATGAAATAAAGGAATTAATGGAAGAGCTTAATAAACTTGCAGAGGAATTTAATAGTAAGGATTTGAATCAGTTATCGGAACGACTTGGATATGAGTCATACGAAGATTTACAGAAACAATTAGACAGAAATCTGGAGATGCTTCGAAAGATGAAAGTGGAACAAAACATTCAAAATGTAATTGATAAAATTGATCAGATTGCAGAAGAGGAAAGTCAATTGGCCGATGAAGTTCAGGAAAATAAGAATTTTGAAGAGGTGAAGGAAAAGGTAAATGAAAACCAGAGTGAAATTGAGCAATTAGAACAGAATTTAAATGATGCTTTGGAAATGAACAAGAAGCTGGAAGAACCTATGACTTTCGATGATTTCAATGAAGAGTTTGAAGATATAGATAAAAGTTTCGAAGAAAGTAAATCGCAGCTTGATAAAAAGAACAGGAAAAAATCAGGTGAGAATACGAAAGAAACGTCAGAAAAATTGAAAAATCTGGCTTTTGGAATGCAGCAAATGCTTGATATGAACACCCAGGAAGAAAACATGGAAAACATTGAAATTTAAGGCAAATATTAAGTAATTTAATGTTTCTTGTCATTTTCGCAGGAATCTGTGTTAACTGATCTTTCAGAGCATTTCTGAAAGAGATCCGGAACTAATAAGATTAAATCAGGATCAAAAGAAAATTCTTGATCAAAGCACAATTGTACGCGATTCTTTATATGCACTTGCCAAACGAACAGCTTCGATTTCAAGTATGGTTAATAATGAATTGTTGGCAATGGAAATAAATCTGGATAAAGCTTCCGGCGAAATGGAAGAGGGATTATTTCCAAGCGCAAGGGCAAGCCAGCAATTTGTTATGACAGCGATGAATAACCTTGCACTTTATGTTAAATGAATCGTTGGAACGCCTGGAACAGCAAATGCAAAACGGACAAGGAAATATGAGTTCCAAGGGGCAAAATAGCCAAAAGCCCGGTATGGAAATGTTACGGGAAACATCAGAAGGCATACAACAACAGTTGCAACAGATGATTGATCAAATGAAAAATGGCAATTCTCAGAATATGGGAAAAGAAATGGGTCAGAGTTTAATGCAACATGAAATGATGCAGCAAATGCTACGAGACTTAATGAACAATGGTAGTGTTGGTAGTGAGGCTAAAAATACACTTCAACAAATAGATAAAATGCTGGACCAGAACAGGAAAGAATTGATGAGTAAGTCGATTAGCGCTCAAACCCTGGCACGGCAAAATTTGATTAAAACTCGTTTACTTGATGCTGAAAATGCGGAAATGGAAAGGGATTTGGATGAAAAAAGAGAATCAAAAACTGCTGAAGAATTTTATAGCAATCCACTCAAATTTTTTGAGTATAAGGAAAATGATAATTTTACCATCGAATATTTAAATCGTAATTCGACATAAATTAAATAACTTTTATAATAGTAAATACAAACAGTACCTGAATAATATTGAAAATTAAAAAGTGATAACACCTCCTAAAATACTAGTGATAAAATCAGAAACTTCTGAATTAGAGAAAGTTGAGTGTTTTTTAAAAGAAACTTTTGAATATTACCAGTTACCAGGAGCAAAGTTTTAATAAGGTTTTTCTTTGTATATCTGAGGCAGTAGTAAATTCCATTGAACACGGAAATAAATACAATGAAAATAAGAGTGTTTCGATAGAAATAACTTCGTAAGAAAAATGAATTTAATGTTATAATAAAAGATGAAGGTGAAGGATTTGATATTTATAAAATACCAAATCCAACCTTGGAAGATAATATTAGAAAAGAATCAGGCAGAGGATTATTTATTATAAAATCATATTGCGATAAAATGGAAGTAAATAAGAATGAAAGTTTTATTCACTTTAAAATGGATAGTTTGTGAGTTGCATAGGAATTTATTTTGAAGATATAAAACCTCTTCCATTAAAAAAAACTTTTGTTAAAGAGTACGTTAAGCAATTGATAACAAAAGAAATAAGTAATGTTGGTGATATAAATATTATATTTTGTTCAGATGATTATTTATTGAAAATGAATCAACAATATTTGGAACACAATTATTATACTGATATAATTACATTTAATTATGTGGAGGAAAATACGATTTCAGGAGACCTTTTTATAAGTCTTGACAGAATAAAAGAAAATGCACATAAGTACATAACAGAATTTAATAAAGAGCTGTTAAGAGTAATATTTCATGGGATTTTACATTTGATTGGTTATAATGATAAAACAGAGGATGAGATAAAAGAAATGAGGGAGAAGGAAGAATTTTATTTAGAGCAAGTGAATTTTAAGGAGATAGAGTTATGATGCCAATATATGATGTAATTGTTGTAGGCGGAGGACATGCAGGATGTGAAGCAGCGGCGGCAGCAGCTAATTTAGGATCGAAAACATTGTTAATTACCATGGATATGACCAAGTATGGTCAAATGTCTTGTAATCCGGCCATGGGCGGAATTGCCAAAGGACAGATTGTTCGTGAAATTGATGCACTTGGGGGTTATTCTGGCATAATTGCAGATCAAACGACGATTCAATTTCGAATGTTGAATAAATCAAAAGGTCCTGCAATGTGGAGTCCCAGATGCTCAAAATGATCGTTTTAGATTTGCTGAATTATGGCGATTAACACTAGAAAATATTGATAATCTTGATTTATGGCAAGATCTGGTTAGTCAGTTGATTATAAAAGATGGTAAAGCTTGTGGCGTAGTTACCAAAATTGGAATTGAATTTAAAGCTAATACTGTAATTTTAACAAATGGAACCTTTTTGAATGGGTTAATGCATATCGGGCAATCAAAACTTAAAGGAGGAAGAATAGGAGAGGGCGCTTCTTATAATATTTCTGATCAGCTTTTTGATATTGGGTTTAAAACCGGACGTTTAAAGACAGGTACACCTGTTAGAATAGATGGTAGAACTATTGATTTTTCAAAGCTTACGGAGCAAAAAGGAGATGTTAGTCATTACAAATTTTCTTATTTACCGGGAACGGAAAGTAAATTGAAACAACGATCGTGTTGGATAACTCACACAAATAAGAAAGTTCATGAAGAATTGGAGCTGGGTTTTAAAGCATCTCCGATGTTTGATGGTACAATTCAAAGTACAGGACCCCGTTATTGTCCAAGCATTGAATCAAAATTGATAACTTTTGCTGAAAAAGAACAACATCAGTTATTTCTGGAGCCGGAAGGGGAAAATACGATAGAATATTATTTAAATGGTTTTTCATCGTCTTTGCCCTGGGAAGTTCAATACAGAGGATTGCATGAAATACAGGGATTGGAAAATGCAAAGATCTTCAGACCAGGTTATGCAATAGAATATGATTATTTTGATCCTATGCAATTGAATCATACACTGGAGACAAAGTTGGTGAGTCATCTGTTTTTTGCCGGTCAGATAAATGGAACAACAGGTTACGAAGAGGCTGGTGCACAAGGAATTATGGCAGGAATAAATGCACATTTAAAATGTCACAATTCAAATGATGAATTTATTTTGAAAAGAGATGAGGCCTATATTGGTGTTTTAATTGATGATCTTGTAACAAAAGGTGTTGATGAACCATACCGGATGTTTACAAGCCGGGCAGAGTTTAGAATTCTTTTAAGACAAGATAATGCTGATATTAGATTAACCGAAAAGGCTTATAATTTAGGATTAGCTTCTCAGGAAAGGTTGAGTTTGCTTAAAGAAAAAGAGAACTTAATTTCAGAAATAGTTGAGTATGCAAAAAAGTTTAGTGTGAAGCAACAGTATGTAAATCAGATACTTAAAGAAAAAGGAACTACTGAATTAAAACAAGGTGTTAAGTTAAATGACATTATTTTACGACCTCAGATTTCGATATTTGATTTGATAGAAGCTATCACTCCCTTTAAAACATTTCTAATGAAGGTTCCTGATGAAAGAAGAACGGAAATTATTGAGGGAGCAGAAATTTCTATAAAATACGAAGGCTATATAAATCGTGAAAAGCTTTTGGCTGAAAAAATGGATAGATTCGAAAATATCAATATCGAAAATAAGTTTAATTATAACGAACTAAAATCAATTTCCACTGAGGCTCGGCAAAAATTAGAAAAAGTAAAACCAAAAACTATCGGACAGGCAAAACGTATTTCAGGAGTTTCTCCTGCGGATATTAATGTGCTGTTAATAATGCTTGGCCGATAATGTTTCACGTGGAACAGAAAAACCTTATGAATTTAAAAAAAGAAATCAGGGAAATTCAGGATTACCCAAAAGAGGGGATTAATTTTAAGGATTTAACCACACTTATTAAAAACAACAAAGCATTCAATTTTGTACTTGATCAGGTTGATGAATATTTTCAGGGGAAAGGAATAACAAAAGTTGTTGGACTGGAGGCGAGAGGATTTATTTTTGGCGGCGCAATTGCTGGGCGCCTGGATGCAGGATTTGTGCCAATTCGAAAGAAAAATAAATTACCTGGAAAAACGATTAGTGAAACGTATGCATTAGAGTACGGCGAGGATAAAATTGAGATGCACTGTGATGCATTGGAGGAAAATGATGTTGTTTTGATTCATGACGACCTGCTTGCAACAGGTGGAACTGCTAAAGCGGCATTGAATATGGTTCGAAAATTTGGTATAAAAAAAATTTACTTTAGTTTTATTTGTGATCTGGAATTCATTGACTCCGATTTTAAAAAGGAAATTCATGAATATGATACACAAGTTTTGGTAAAATACTCTTAATTGAAATACACTTCAAAAAATAACCAAATTGAATATTTAAAATCTCTGGTTACTGTTCTGCCCAATAAACCAGGGATATATCAATTCTTTGATGAATCTGAAACAATTATCTATATTGGTAAGGCAAAAGACTTAAAAAAGAGGGTATCGAGCTATTTTGCAAAGCGCCATGAACATCGTAAAACGACTATACTTGTTCGAAATATCACTGATATTCGGCATATGGTTGTTCAAAGTGAACAGGATGCACTTTTATTGGAAAATAACTTAATAAAAAAATATCAGCCGCGATATAATATTCAACTTAAAGACGACAAAAGTTTTCCATGGATTTGTGTTAAAAATGAACCATTTCCTAGAGTTTTTAAAACAAGAAATTTTGTACAAGACGGATCAAAATATTTTGGCCCTTATACATCCATATATACCGTCAGAACTTTACTGGAATTATTTAAATCTGAGTATAAACTTAGAACATGTAGCTTAAATCTTACGCAACAAAATATTGGAAATAAAAAATTTAAAGTTTGTCTTGAATATCATATAGGTAATTGTTACGGGCCATGCGAAGGACTGTATCGTGAAGATAAATATGATGAGGGGATAAATGATATTGTTGACATTCTTAAAGGAAATGTTTCTGGTGTAATTCGACATTTAGGGGAAGTAATGAAACGAAAGTCGGAGGAAATGAATTTTGAAGATGCACTAAAAATAAAAGAGAAATACGATTCTTTAAAACGTTATCAAAGCCGATCGACAATTGTTTCTCCAACCATTACTGATGTTGATGTTTTTACTATTGAGGAAGATGAAAAATTTGCTTTTATTAACTACCTTAAAGTTATAAAAGGGGCGATTATTCAAACTTATACTTTAGAAATCAAAAAGGTATTAAATGAATCTACTGAAGAGCTGTTATTACTGGGGATAACAGATATTCGACAGAAAATATTTAGTAATGCCAAAGAAATCCTGGTTCCAATTAAACTTGAAAATGTATTTGAAAACGTTCATTTTAAAATACCCAAAAAAGGTGATAAAAAAGCATTACTCAATTTATCTCAACGAAATGTAAAATATTTCAAACTGGAAAAAGAAAAACAGGCGGTGCTTAAGAATCCAAAAGAAAGAGAAGATCGCATATTATCTACGTTAAAAAAAGATTTGCAGCTTAAAGAAACGCCGGTACATATTGAATGTTTTGATAATAGTAATCTTCAGGGAAATCAACCGGTAGCGGCGTGTGTAGTATTTCAAAATGCAAAGCCACGCAAGAAAGAATATCGCCATTTTAACATAAAAACTGTTGAAGGCCCTAATGATTTTGCCTCGATGGAGGAGATTGTTTACAGAAGATATAAACGTTTGGTGGAAGAGAAAAAATCGTTGCCTCAATTAATTATAATAGATGGTGGAAAAGGCCAATTATCTGCAGCTGTAAAGGCGCTAGAAAAACTAAATTTAAGAGGCAAAATATCAATTATTGGAGTTGCAAAAAGATTGGAAGAAATATATTTTCCAGGTGATTCTGTGCCAATTTATTTGAATAAAAATTCTGAATCTTTAAAATTAATTCAACAACTTCGTGATGAAGCGCATCGTTTTGGAATTACCTTTCACCGAAATAAAAGATCAAAAGATTTTATAAAATCTGAATTAAATTCGATTGAAGGAATTGGTGAAAAAACGGCGCAAAAACTATTATCAGATTTTAAATCAGTCAGAAATATAAAAGAGGTTAAAAAGGAAGAACTTGCAAAAAGTATAGGTAAATCGAAAGCAGAAATTGTTTACACTTATTTTAATAAAAAGTAAAATTAATTGGCTTTTTTTATATGGAATAAGTGGGAGAGTGGATAGTTCTGTTACGGCTATTTTGTTTTTGGAGCGTGACTTTGAAAGCGATAAGAATGAATTTTATTTTGGTTAATTTTTATTAAAAATAAATCTGTTTATTCAAATACGAACAACTCTCAAATAAAATTCTATTTCAGGTATCAGGTTATTTATTTGCGGGAGAAATTCAAAAAAGAAATCTTTTTTTGATGCTAATTGAGAAATTTTAATTAAAGCAATGGAAATTGTCAATTACAGCAGTTAATAATGTTATGGCTGGAGTTAAGAGTCAAATTATCCACTTTTGTGTCAATAATTCGTCCAGATGCTATTAAAATTGAACATTAAAAATGAAGTGATTAAAAGCGAAAAATAAGAATTGTTAGACGTTTTAAAGTGTTGAAAAAGAGGAATATAAGTTAAAATATAGTAGTTCAGTACAGGCACTTTATTGACTCAATTTAACGCATTATAGGATTAATATTTTGTATGAAGCAAGGTCAATGGTCGGATTATTAAAATCTCAGGCAATGATTGCGGCTCTATAAAAAGCTTTTTTTATAATTGTGAGGTATTGAATAGCGAAGGTTTTATTGAAACCCCATTTTATTAGTTCTAAGAAAAAAAGTGTAAAATCTATTTTTTAATATGCCGGACGATATTTTTCATCCGACTCAAGCAATCCTAAATAGCTAATAAATCTGGATTCAGCAATTTCACCATTGCTAACTGCCTTTTTAACTGCACAGCCTGGCTCATGAGTATGCGAGCAATTTTTGTATTGACAGTCTTTTGAGATTTTAAAAATTTCAATAAAATAATGTGATATTTCCCAAGGCTCCATTTCCAGCATTCCAAAAGCTTTGATTCCCGGAGTATCGATAATGTACCCACCAAAATGGAGTTTGTATAGCGTAGAATATGTAGTAGTGTGTTTTCCTGTTTTATGTGCATCTGAAATATCGTTAGTTTTGAGTTTTAATCCGGGCTCCAGGATATTTATTAAAGTAGATTTTCCAACACCGCTATGTCCGTTTATTACGTTGGTTTTGTTTGAAAGTGCATTTTTAAGTTCTTCAATTCCGGTTTCTTCTTTCGCTGAAGTTGTAATACACGAATAACCAATTTTTTGGTACAACTCAACCAAATTCTTCATTTGCTTCATTTGTTCGCGGTCATATCGGTCGGTTTTGTTAAAGACAAGCAAAACGGGAATACGATATGCCTCAGCAGAGGCAAGATATCGATCAACAAAAGTAGTTGTTGTAACAGGATAGTTCATTGTAATTACTAAAACAGCCTGATCAATATTTGCGGCAATAATATGAGCCTGTTTTGAAAGGTTTTGAGAGCGGCGAACAATGTAATTTTTTCGATCTTCAATGGTGGTGATTAGACCTACATTCTTCTCCTTTTCATTGCCGTTATCCGGCTGGATATCAAATGTTACACGATCACCAACAGCTACAGGATTTGTACTTTTAATGTCTTTAATACGAAACTTTCCCTTAATTTTGCATTCAAAAAGTTTACCGTCTTCTGTTTCCACAGTGTACCAGCTACCGGTCGATTTTATGACAATACCTTTGTTCAATGAATAATTTGTTCTTTAGTTATAAAATCAAAAATAATATATCGAAGTCAAAAAAACACTATTTCACGTGGAACTGAATTATTCCCATTCCAAAATAATCTTACCACAATCACCTTTTTCCATAATTTCAAATGCCTTTTGGAACTCACTGAAATGAACCCGATGTGTAATAATTGGGGTAATATCAAGTCCGGAAGTCAACATCATTTCCATGTGATACCATGTTTCGTACATTTCTCTCCCGTAAATGCCTTTTAATGTTAAACCTTTGAAAATTAATCTGTTCCAATTGATTTGTGTACTTTCAGGAAGAAGTCCTAATAAACTGATTTTGCCTCCATTATACATGTGGTTTACCATGTCGTTAAAAGCAAACGGAGAGCCGCTGCATTCAAGTCCGATGTCGAAACCTGAAATCATTTCATGCTTTGCCATTGCCTCCTTAATACTATCAGTTTGAGGATCAATAACATGTGTTGCACCCATTTTTCTGGCCAGCTCCCGACGATATTCACTTAAATCGGTGCCGATTACATTACGGGCACCTGCAAATTTACAAATAGCAGTTGCCATAGCGCCAATTGGGCCCCCAATGCCTGTAATCAACACATCTTCACCAAGTAAAGGAAAAGATAAAGCCGTGTGTGTTGCATTGCCCAGAGGATCCATAATTGCCAACATTTCATCTGAAATGCGGCCATCAATATGAAGTACATTTTTGGCAGGAACTGAAATGTATTCAGCAAAACCACCATCTCTCTGAACACCAATTCCCACCGTATTATCGCAGATATGTTGTCTTCCGCGGCGGCAATTTCTGCAAAAACCGCATGAAATATGTCCTTCAACAGTTACTCTTTCACCAACTGCAACGCGGTCAACTTCTGAACCCACTTCCATCACGGTTCCCATGTATTCGTGCCCTATTGTTACCGGTGTTTTTATCGTTTTCTGCGCCCATTCATTCCATTTGTAAATGTGCAGGTCTGTTCCACAAATGGCAGATTTTTTCACTTTTAACAAAACATCATTGGGCCCTACATATGGAATCGGAACTTCTTCCATCCATAATCCTTTTTCCGGTTTGCTTTTAACAATTGCTTTCACTTTGATTGTAGTTTATTGTATTTCACAGTGCAAGGTAAAACAAAAATTAGTTATCAATCCAGAACTAAAATCAGGATTTTAATTTATGATTATAATTGTTAATATGCTGAAAAATAGATAATTAAATATTTTTGGAGAGCAAATACTTTTGTGAAATGAATTTTACCGGATACCATGCAGCAAGGAAACCAATAAATAGTACGATACCTAAAACCAGAAGAATATCAGTAAATATAACTTTTACCGGATATGCTGAAATAACAAAAGAGCTGCCAGGAAGAGTTACAATTTCAAAATGAATTTGTAACCAGCAAATAAAAATTCCAAGAATTGCTCCGATAAATGCACCGATTAATGAAATTAACCAGCCTTCAAAAAGGAATATTTTACGGATGGCTTCGGAATCTGCACCCATACTCCGAAGAATAAAAATATCGTCTGTTTTATCAATAATCAGCATCGATAAACTACCAAGCAAATTAAATGAAGCTATTATCAGAATAAATACCAAAATCAGATAAGCAGCCCATTTTTCCGATTCCATGGTTTTATAAACCAAATCGTGTTGTTGGTATTGGTTTTTTACATCAAATTCATCGCCAAGTATTTTTTCAATTTCTTTCTGAATCTTTTTAATGTTCGCGTTTTTTGCAATACTTATTTCTACCGATGACACCTCGTTTTCACTTTCAAATAGTTCCCGGGCAAAGTCATAAGAAACAATAATGTATTTTGAATCAATCTCTTCAAGCACAGTAAAAACTCCAGACGGGAAAACATAATTCTGGTTAATTGCCTGTGAAGGATTGAGCGAAACACGATTTCCTTTACGGGGAACATAAACCATCATATGATCTGTAAATGCAGGTTGAATACCAAGACTATAAGCTATTCCCTGGCCAACAACTGCATAATTTAATCCCCTGTCTTTCAGCAAAAAACTACCATCAACAATAAGGGTATCAATTTTTGTATATTTCGCATAATTAGGAGGCACGCCTTTTACCACCGCCGGATAAACCTGGTTCCTGTATTTAAGCAAAGCCACTTCTTCAATAACTTCTGCATAATTTGCAACCTCAGGTATCGATTTTATTTTTTCAAAATCAAAATCAGCAGGATTGAACATTTTTCCGCGAGCAGCAGTAATTTTTAAATCGGGATCGAAATTGCTGTAAAAAGTTCCGATCAGCATGCTAAAACCATTGAATACAGAAAGAATTATTACTAAAGCCAACGTACCAACAATAATTCCTCCAATCGAAATTCCGGAGATGATATTAATGATGTTCTGCTTCTTTTTTGAAACAAGGTATCGTTTAGCTATGAATAATGGGAAATTCACCTGTTTGTAATACTGAATTATTATGTTTTAATGAGTTTATTAATGTTGTCAATATAATCTAGGCTGTCATCAATATAAAACTGCAGTTCAGGAATTACCCTTAAACTTTTACCCAAGGCATGGCCTAATTCACCACGTAATTGTTTGTTATTCAGTTCAAATTCTTTCAAAATTTCAGACGCAAATTCTGAAGGAAATATACTTAAATATATTTTTGCGATACCCAAATCTTTTGTTACCCGAACAATTGTAACACTTATCAGTTTTCCCTGATATTTAGCTTTATTGACCTTTAAAATGATGTTCGCCATTTCGCGGTGAACGAGTTTAGATATTTTATTTTGTCGGGTTGAATATTCTTCCATTGGAATGTTATTTCGTTAATTGGGTCAAAATTAAGGAAAAAGCTGGAATCATGAGTATTTTCAATAATTGTTGGAAAGTAATAAATAGAAAACAATAGCATTGTTTAGCTAATTCCGGTTTTCAAATCGGTTTTTTATTGCATTCTGAAGTTCCTCGTTTGGTTTTATGATGTTATAATTTTCCCAAAATTCAGGATCG
The DNA here is from genome assembly GCA_963849775.1 of uncultured Prolixibacteraceae bacterium. Classification (GTDB taxonomy): domain Bacteria; phylum Bacteroidota; class Bacteroidia; order Bacteroidales; family Prolixibacteraceae; genus Draconibacterium. The sequence continues at coordinate 126,990 of CAWKIX010000006.1, forward strand.
TAACCATTAATAATTTCTACAAAAATGTCTCTTTGCCCAATAGATTCATCACGATCAAACCGTTTTAAATCAGTGGGTTGAATATCGGTGATAAGCAAATCAGAAATGCTGTGAAATTCGGAATTTAATTTATCGCTTCGGTTGCGGATTTTAAATTTTACCGATGCCTGCGCATTTGCAAGTTTCCATTTAGAGTCTACAAACTGGTAATTAACTGTATAGTTTACATAAATTGGACGCGCCTTAACTCCTTTTGGCTTTTTTTGGATCAATACGTTTTGGGCATTTTTAAGCCCTGTTTTGCTTAAATAAAATTCAGCATGAACAACGGCAAATGTTTCACGATGAACATACAATTCACCTTCATATAAAGTTTGGTCCCTAAATTCGGTAACAGGTTTAAAGTTAAGCACATAAACAGGGTAATTGTTATACCAGATTACTTTACTGACGTTGTAGTTGTATAAATGCTGATTATCTTTATCAATAAAGCTTTCCATTGTTTTAATAACATCAAGTTTGGTAATTGTAAATGGTCCGCCCTGAAGTTTAAAATTTATCCAGTTCAATGGTTTTATATCTCGACTTCTCCGGCCTTTTATAAGCCTTACCAGGTCTGTTTTTAGCATACTATTATACGATGCTTTAAGAATTTCTATAACTGCTTCTGAAGCGCTAATATAACTTCCATCCTGCTGCACAGTTTCACGGTAAAAGGCAGTCATTAAATCGGTATTGGTGCTGTAATTGGTTTGAATTTTCTCTCTAATATTTTTTAATAAATTTTCAGGAGTTGTGGAAGTTACTTTCACCTCTCTTATCCGAATGGAAACAGGTTTCATAATAAATACATCTTCATCCAATAGATTAAAAGCCGGTGTAATAAATTGAGCATATCCCATGCATGATATTATAATAGTATCGCGGATAAGATCAGGATGAATTTTAAGCAGAAAATCACCATCGGTATTGCTAATTGTACCAATTGGCTTATTTAAAATAGAAATTGTGGCGTACGGAATTGGTTCTCCTTTTTTATCGTCAATTATTTTACCCGACAGGAAGAAGTATTTTAAATGAATAGAGTCTTTTTTCACAGAATTGATAAAATCCGGATTCGATTTTTTGGTAATTATTACCTGGTTTTCTAATTCTGTAAAATTGAAAATATCTGAATTAAATAACTGATTAAGAACCGTATATAACGAAATTCCATTTGCATTTACAGAATAGTTCTTATTCGAATCGATAATAGTTGCATCGTAGGAAAAATATACACCGGTTTGCCAGCTTAACTGATCAAGAATTGTATTTAAAGGTTTGTCAGTTTCGTTAATCGTTATTCTTTTTTCCAAAACAGAACCATCCTGTTGCTGCCCATTTGCTGAAAGGAAAAACAACAGGATGGAAAATACGATTACCAATGAGCATTTAATCATTAAAACAGTTTTTTCAACTCAAATGATGTTTTGACCTCTTCTCCGTCCCGAAGCACTTTTAATTTAATTTTCCTGTTTTCCTTGCTCTGAAGCAACAGGTTAATATCGTTTAAATCAAGCCCGGTGTGAGTGGTACTATTTATTGACAATATCTGATCGTTTTCTTTTAAACCAGCAAAATAGGCCGGCGAATTTTCACGAATATTGGCAATTGTAAATACAGGTAAACCTGGCATTGGATTGGATACTTCCATTCCGCTCATGTTGTAATTGAAATCTTCCTTTACTGTACGATTTGGTCGTAATGTTAAACGGGAATTTCTATAATCTACTGTAACAGTAAATCTTCGTAATATTTCTGCACCCAACGTACCGTTTCTGTCATTCGATGAAATTAAATTATCAATCACTTCAGAATTTGGAAAGGCAACAATTGGTTGTGGTAGAATAAGTGGGCCCACCCAAATACCATCAATTCTGCCTTTTACACCATATAAATCTCCACTCAAACCACGGCCAAGAAAAGTTTCGATATGATTTTCAGGATAATGAATTCTTTCATCCGATTTTTGCGATAACCAGATAGCATCGCTGGCACCAGTATCTACAAGTAATTTAACCCGTACTTTTGCTGAATCTTCAGTTAAAATGTCGGTATAAACAAAAGGTTTTCCTGCATCAATCTGGAGTGGCATAATAATATCTTTTTTCCTGTCTCTGTATTTATAATATTCAGGTTTATAAAGGGTTATTTCTTTATCGTCATAGTCAATTTCAACAATATAATCTTTAAAAAGATTGAACCCAATTAACCCGTGAACAGGTAACCCAAGCATGTGCGAAATCTGAAAATTTTCGTCAATTATCATTTGAACTTCCTGGTTACTCGCGGTAAGTCCTTCAATTTTCATTGCATTATTCCCTGAGCGATAGGCAGTTAAATTAAATTCGTCGCCAAGTCCTTTAATCTGAACAGGCATCATATAATTTAAATCCAATTTATTGATAAATGGAAGTTCGGTGATTATTGGATATCGAACTCCTGTATCGAGAATAAAATTTAACGTATCTGATCCGTTAATTGTAACTGGAATAATAATGAGATTACTGGCAGTTTTAAACTTAATGGAAATTGATTTTTTTCGTGGATTATCAAATAAAAATCCGCGGTTGGTAGCATAAAACTGATTTGAATTATTTTCAAAATCAATACTTTCATCCAAAGGTACATAGTCACGTACAACCAAAATATTATCTTCAATTTCAAATAACAGATAAAAATCTTTCATCAATTTATCCAGCACATATTTGATGGGTTTATTTGAAATATTCAAACTAATTTTTTTATCAGAAACAATTTTTGAGTTGTAGGAATAGTCTAAATCAAGGTACTTGCAGATTTTTTCAATAACGTCTGAAAGTGGTTCGTCTTCAGCATAAATGCTAATATTCTGATCCAATACCTGCGTATTTATTTCCTGCGCATTTAACTTTATGGTATTAGCCATAAATAATACCAGAAATAAGTAAAATGCAATTTTTAATTGTTTTATTGATATTTTCATTTGTCGTAGTTTTTAAATTCGTTTCAATTTTATCAGTATTAAAAAATGAATTGTTAATCAACACATTTTCATGACGTTAAAGTTTTACCTGTTCATTTTTACGTTCAGAAAAGATAAACTGTTTGTTTTCTTTTGATAGTTCAAGATCAAAAGTGAGTTGTATCACATTTAACACAAAATCAACTGGCTTATGATCAAATTGAGCTTCCAGCAATAAATTGTCTAAATTTGGATCACTAACCTGAATATCAACATGATATACTTTCTCCAAAATTTTAAACACTTCCTTTAAAGGAACTTCATTAAACACCAGATTTTGTGTTTTCCAGGCAATGTAATTTGGATCAGAATTTGTTGCTTTTGCAAGCACATTTGTGGTGTTAAACAGCGTGCCTTTTTCTCCCGGAACAAGAATCAGTTCGCTTTTTTCACTGTTTATTTCCCGATTAACATTTGTAACCTGAACTTTACCGGTTTTAACGACTACCTCAACCGTTTCTGAATTTGGGTATGCACTAACATTAAAAGAGGTACCTAAAACTTTTACCTGTGCATTACCTGCATGAATAATAAACGGCTTATCGGGATTGGGTTTTACATCGAAAAACGCTTCTCCTTGTATAATAACTTCCCGCAAGTTGCCTTTAAATTGTTTTGGGAACTGAAGTTGTGAGCCACTGTTAAGCGCTACCGTTGAACCATCCGGAAGAATAAATTCAGTTACTGCCTGTTCATCAGCAAAAATTACTTCGCTGAATGTACCTGTTTTCTGATTTTTAAATCCAATATAATATCCAAAAATACCCAATAAAACTGCAACCACAATTACTGCTGCATATTTGTAAAAAACTGTTATTGTCTTCTTTCTGAATCTATTACGCTTAATAATAGTTGGTTGATTTTGAGTAATTTTTGAATGAATTATTGTTCCAGGCAGCATTTGAATTAAAAGCTTTTGCTTCGAGATGAGCATCTACTTTTATAAGCATTTTCCGGCTTTGTTCTAATTCCCCGCGATTTTCCTTTGATTGATTAAGCCAGTTTTCCACTTCCAATTTCTCAACAGAATTTACTTCGTTGTTAAGGTATTTTACGAGCAAATCCCGATTAAAATTTTCTATGTTGTTCATTTTTCCCATTCTATTAGTAAGACAATGTACATTTAATTTACCCCTAACCGGGTTATTTGAAAAAGTATAGCAGCATTAACATTATTGTAAGATAATCTTTGAGTTTATCTCTCAAATATTTGATAGCCAGACTCATTTGGGTTTCTACTGTTTTTAGTGAAATATTTAATTTTTTTGCGATTTCGTGATATTTTAATCCACTTTCTCTGCTAAGTCTGAAAATTTCCCGACGTTTTTCTGGTAATGATTGGATGCTTTCTTCAATTTTTTTGGCAAGATCAATTTCAACAAAAACATCATCAAGTAAGTCGCTCGTTTTATATTCAGAAACAATGGTAAGTTTATGTTTTTCCCTGATTTTCTGGTGCTGAATGTGATTTAGACAGAGGTTTTTGATTGAACTAAAGAAATAGCTTTTTAAAGAAGTTTGAATAGAAATCTGTTCTCTTTTTTCCCAAAAACGAACAAAGAAATCCTGTACAATTTCTTCTGCGGCAGAAGAATTTTTTATGATCTTTTCAGCATAGGAACACAGGAATCCATAGTACTGATGAAAAATGGTTTCAAAGGACGTAAGATTCCCTTTTTTTATATTTTCAAATAAAACCTTTTCATCAGACTCACTCATTTCTAAATATTTAAACTACCAGTACTAAAATATAAAAAACAATTTCAATGTAGAAATATATCGAAGTTATGTTAATTCTTAATTGTTAAGTTGAAAGCAAAAACAAATTGCAAATGATTATTTTGCCAATTCACTCTAAATAATTAGTTTTGCACACCATTTTTCCACAAAGGAATTTTGCCCGGGTGGCGGAATTGGTAGACGCGCTGGATTCAAAATCCAGTTCTGGCAACAGAGTGCGGGTTCGATTCCCGCCCCGGGTACTTAAAAGGCTTGACTATCAATTAGTTAAGCCTTTTTTAATACCAAATATAAGACCAAATAAGGGGAAAAGATAAATTTTTTGATGTATTTTGAAATGAAATCTTTTGAATTTTCCGGATTATTTAAATTTTTCAAAAAAGGTCAATAATTATTCTGAAAACTACAATAATCAACAAAAATAATATTTGAAAACATCAAAAATCAATCTATAATATTGATATACTGATATTTAAAATTATTTTTTTGAATTAAAGCTAAGCTATACAGCTCTTCTCTGCACGCAACGCTAATCCGACAAATGGCAATGCAAAACCAATAAAATCATGGAAATATGACAGAAAGCTATAAATCAGTTAATTGGAAATGGAAAAGCCATAAACAATGAGTTCATGGCTTTTATAAAAAAAACTAAAATATCTTAAAAAAACGATTGCAATGCAGAATTTATCCTATTGCAATCCAGATTTTAATATTCCATTCATACGATTTATCGCATATATGAATTGAAGATTATCCGCTGTGTTTAATTTCTCTGAAACCTTTCTAAGAGATTCAACTTCTCTTGTTAATTCTTGAGTCTTTTTTTTTGAATTTGAAATGATTGATAAGATTATCAACATTGTCATTGTTCATTTCGGTTATAAAAAATTTCGCTTGTCCGTAAACGTACCACTAAAATATAAAATGCTATCTTATGGGAAACAGAAATGATATGAATATTATCAAATTTATTGAGTCTTTCCCAGATGAGAATAGTTGCAGAGAGCATTTTCGCCAAATCAGGGAGAAGGAAGGTATTGTCTGCAAGAAATGTGGCAGTGAGAAACATTATTGGCTCAAAGCCAAATGGCAGTGGCAATGTTCTGAATGCCGTTTCAGGACAACCCTTCGCAGTGGGACAATGATGGAGAGCTATAAGCTTCCAATCCGGAAATGGTATTTAGCGATGGCTTTTATGAGTTTCAGTAAAAAGGGTATTTCGGCTGCCGAAATGCAAAGACAGTTAGACCATAGCCGTTACGAAACAATTTGGACTATGATGCACCGGATACGAGAAGCGATGGGCAAACGAGACAGTTTATATGAACTGACTGGAATGGTTGAATTTGACGAGGCATATTTTGAAACTGAAACCAGCGAAAAAGATAAGCAAAACCTGAAACGTGGAAAAGGAAGCCAGCGGCAACAAAATGTAGCTGTGGCGGCTGAATCCACTCCACTTGAAAACATTGAAACAGGCCAAAAAGGGAGGCACTGCCGTTACTTCAAAATGAAAGTACTGGAAGGTCAGGGGGCTAATGAAATCAATGGCTTTATCGAGCAAAATATATCAGAAGAAAGCATCGTTTTTAGCGACAAAAGCACAAGCTATTTTGATATTGCCGATTATGTTGAGGTTCATATTACTGAGAAATCCACAAAGGAATCCACCAAGACAACTTTGCAATGGGTGCATATCGCAATCAGTAATGCAAAACGGACACTTTTAGGGATTTACCATAAAATAAAGGGTAAGTACTTGCAGCTTTACCTGGACGAATTTTGTTACAAATTGAACCGAAGATACTTTGGTGACAGACTTTTCGACAGATTAACTGTTGCTATTGCATCAAATTACTGGCATGATAACGGATAAGCGATAAAAGAATTGTACATGTTTTGTTTTTCCCCACCTACATGATAATTCTTTAGAATATAATCTATTATTGCGCTTGCTACATTGGCTCCGGTTACCAGACTTCAACACCAGATAAGCCAGGTGAAGAATTCGTCTAAACAATATTCCCGGTTTATTGCTGTCATTTGCATCACGCATTATATCAACTCCGCAAACCGGCATACCCATTAACCTTGCAGCATCTAAAGCCATTGTTCGTTCTTCATCGGTTATTTCAACCTTTTCCCCTTCGTGGGAAATGGAATAATTTGACCTGAAATCATTACCGAGTGCATAGCGTTTGTATGCAAATATAACAGGTTCGGTAGTTTCCGCGCCAATTACAAATACCCTAATATCGTTCTTTATACATTCCTGTATCAATAAAGTTTTGTACAATGACATCAGTTCCCGTTTTTTCAAAACTTTTTAGACTTGTAGTGGCTGCTAATTCGTCATTCATCCAAAAAACCCCGGCCCCACAACTACCAGTTTGCAATTTGCCAACAGCAGGTAACCCACCCGCAAGAGCTAAAATGTCTTTATAATTATTAGGGCAATGAGACAAAACTTGTTTAGGAACTCTAATTCCATATCTGGAAAGAAACTGAGCATTTTTAAATTTATTGCTACAAATCCTCATTCCAAACTCTGTTGCAGTTGAAAAAATGTTTAAATTTTCATTGAAATGCTGGACTATCATGCATCCGTAATCAAAGTATCTAACACCTGCGATTCTGGGAATGATGGCAGAAATTGAACCAATATCAATATTGCTATCTGAACCCATTTTTGGTTTCAATAGTTTATCGTCATTTATTTTCGATGAAATAAATGCGAATAGCGACATAGGCGAAATAATAACGGCCTCATGTCCTTTTCTTTCAATTTCTTCGGTTAATCTTTTTTGAGCATAACCGGAACGCTCTGGTGACAAAATTGCAATTTTCATAATTTATAAAATTTTATGTTAAATAATAATATTTTCAAATTCCAAACAGTTCATTTTTTAACTGTCTGCTTTTAATTTCATTTGTAAGTTTTATAAGCTCCTTAACTGCTTGTCTATCTCCGGCATTAGCCTTAATTTCTAATTGTCTGCAAGCATCAAGTAAAAACGCTGCATTTCCTTTTTGATAACAGTTAAAAATGTCAGTATTAGAATCTTGGAGAGCTTCAATAACTTCTTTTTCTTCCAGGTCAATTAATAAAGCTATCTTTTTAGCATCAAAACCGAATTTTCCGGCATCTATGATAATTTCTTTTTGTTTGTCTGTTAAATTCATAATTTTTCTTTTTTAAAATTTTGTATTAATAATTATTCTGAAAAGGTCGAAAACTTTATGCAAATATGAGAGGACACTTTTTTTTAGAATAATTGGATATTTTATTCGAAAAAAATCGGGTATTATCCCGGCTGTTTTTAATGATTGAAAACATGGTAATTATATATTTTGCTCCGGGCTTTTAAGTACATCGAGCAATCTTTTATAATCGTTCAAACACCATAAAACATTTAAAATGTCCTTTTCTGTTTTTGGGTCATCCTTTGCAAGGTCAATCATAAAATGTACTGAATCATTGATAAATTCAATATCACTTTTTATAGTTTCGTTATTAAAATTGGGTTCACATCCTGTATTTTCTTTGTGAAAGCAATGTTGCAGAAAAAACAATTGTCTAATGGCATCCTCTGATAATTTTACGCCTTCAATTTCAATCACTTTTTTAATTTCTTGTGTTTTCATAATTTTTAAATTTTAATTTTGTTGTTGACAATTAAGTTTTATTAATAAACCAGTGCACCTTAGCATCCTTATTGAAGGATGCTTTTTTTGTGGCCATTGGTTAAAAAAAGATTAAAGTCTTTATCTTCCGGATAAATGATTTTTGAATAGTCTTTTACTTTCGGGTGTATACTTTTAATTGTTGCTACTGCCTTGTTCCCGGCGTTGTCGTTATCCAAAAACAGGTTTATATTTTGGTACTGTTCAAGTGTGTCAATAATGGTTTGCAGGTTGCTGACTGAATTTAAAATTATACAGGTTCCTGCCGGTTTTGTGGTTCGGTAATGTTCCAGGGCTGAAAGGAAATCTATAAAACCCTCAAAGATATGAACTGCATTACTGGTTCCCGGAATAGTGGTTATTGCTTTAGGGCTGCTGCTGCCTTTAAAATATTTATTGCGAAGTTCAAACCCGCCCAAATCGTTTTTAAATGCAAGTGCAAAATATTGTTTATCATTTACTTTATAATATGCTTCCTGAAGATAGTTTGCAGCTTTGGTCGGTGTTATTTTTCTAATTTGCAGGTATTCAATTAACGCGCGGTTTTGTAGTGGCTGAATATGTTTTATTTCGATGTTGGCTGTTTGATAATTTTGCTGTTCAGAATAAGAAAAATCGGGTTTTGAAAGTTCAGGTTTTTGCAGGATTAATAAGGCTCCTGGAATTCCGGTTTTGTTTAGGTTCATTACCAGGTCTAAAACATTGCCACCAGTGCCGGTTCCGAAATCGTACCAAATATTATTTTGCCGGTCAACTTTAAATGATGGTTTTGTTTCCTGCCGGAATGGTGAACAATACCAGGCGGATCCGTTTCTTTCATCCTTTGGCAGTTATTCCGATGGTGTTGCTAGATAATATGTAATCGGTATTTTTTTCGCTTCTGCAGTTCATTTTTTTCTTTTTGAATAGCAAATTTTATCTAAAGTTGTCAATGCCTTGAAAATCAACAGTTTTACCACTTTACTTTAAGTGATTGCTATATATATTAGCTTAAAGTAAAGTGCTTTAATTATATTAATTGCGTAAATCATTGATTATGTGTATTTTAAACCACTTCGCTTTAATTAAAGTGATAAAGTAAAGTTCTAAAGTGGTGTATTGTTAATGTATTCAACTGAATTCGTTTTTTGACTTATAAACCTTTCGGTTTTCATTCGTTTAATCAGGTCTGAACATTTATTTTTTCCGAATGATTCAAACAAATTTTTGTTACATACTTCATATATTTTTTCCTGAAGTTTGCCAAATGAATAACTTTCTCCATTTGTGAAAATCTGTTTTAAAATGTCTGCAATTTCAAAATGAGTTAACTCTTCTGCTTTTGGTGACTTTGTCTGATAACCTTTAGTTGCATCCTGGTTTAAAATGTTTCCAAAGTCATCAAGTGAATATGCAAAAGATTCAAAATCTTTATGTCTTGTAAATTCAGGTTCAACTATGGTTAACCGCGTTCCATTTATTTCATCCCTGCTTAACTTTGCCACTGTTTCGGCTTTGTTCATCAATTCGGTTCCCAGGTGGCCGCGTGCGTTTGCATCGCCTTTATTTTGGTGCAGAATTGTAAGAATGTGGATATTCTTTTCCTGTGTCCATTTCAGCAATTTATCAGCAATAAAAGTTGCTTCGCGTTCATCGTTAATAGATGAAACAAAATCCCTTATTCCATCAATTACCACAAAGGATAAATTTTCAACACTGTTTATTGCATAATCAGTTAACTCTATTCGCTGCTTGTAATTAAATTGACGAAGTGAAATGAAATGAAAATTATCAGGGTGTTTCATTTCATCACCTGTTACAAGTTTAGATATAAACCGAATCGTTTTAATACATTCCGGTTTTCCCTGTTCGCTATCAATCCAAAGTATTATTTTTTGTTTCATCGGGTGATTTTGGAATGAATTTCAAAAGCTGTTTTTTTGAAAGTAATTGAACTAACTAATATTGCGGTGAATGTTGTTTTACCTACTTTCGGACGTGCCAGAATTGTTGAAAAATTGCCCAGTGTTGCAAAAATTTGTTTTCCGAAATCTCCGTCAATTTCCAAAATAACTGGAGGTGCTTCAAATTCATGGTCGGCTTTTAATACCGATTGATTTAACAGGGCTTTTAATTGTTCTTTTGTGTATTCCATTTACGAATTGTTCTTAATTACTTCAATCAGTTCGTTTTTTAAATAGAACTTTTTACCGGTGGTTCCATGTTCTTTTATAATACCTGCTTTTGTGTAGTTATACATTGTTTGATAACTTACCTGCATAAACTTTGCAGCCTGGCGGCGTGTCATCCGGTCTTTTGGTTCGTGTTCTTTCCTGTTTGTGAAATATCTTTCTGCAACTTTTGAAAGGTTTCAGCCAGTTGGTTTTCGGTGTAATAATTAAAACCTGTTTGTTTTCGGTGTTCATGGTTCAGTGCTTAAAAATCAAATGTTTCTTTCATTGCAAACCGAATTAATGCCGAAAGTGTAACCTGTTATTTTCCTGCAATACTGGTTATTTTTTCGTGTTCGGTTGGTGTTACAGGAAAAAAAAGACGTTTAATTTTTTTTTCTTTTTTTGGAATAAATACATTTTTCATAGTACTAATGTTTTAAATGATTATATGCGCAAATATAGTAAAACATATATCTAAATATCTGTTAAAACGATAATAAAATAGTTATTAACATATAGAAATAGTGTGTATTAATATAGTTTTATCTATAAATTTGCATTTATGGAATCAATAGGCGAAAAAATAAGACGGTTAAGAAAATCAAAAGGGATTAGTCAAATGGCTGTTGCAGATACTTGTAATATTAAACAGTCATCGTTATGCAAATATTGAAAGTGGCAAAACTCAAAATATAACAATTGAAATAGGAAAAGGAATTGCAAAGATCATTGGAAATTCCATTTAATGAGTTATTCGAAATCCTGAAAATATGATAATGCAAAAGATAAAGGAATTTAAAATTAATCTTAAGAAATTATGGTTATCGGTTAAAATCAAATTAATACTTTACTTATTGAATTGTTAGCAAATGAAGAACTACACAATTTAAAGAATTATTTTACAAACTAAGGTCGCAGAATATCAGAAATCTTTACCAAGACGTTGAATACGACATAAAGAACAAAATTTTGAAGAATTGATAAGAAACATCTTGACGATTAATGGAAATGTATCTAAGTTTAAATTTATTAAAGGTTGTAAGAATGTTAAAGAATTATTAATAATAAAAGATACGCTTACAAATTACCAAAAGCCAGGTTTAATTTATCTTTTTTTGCTTCGGTTGATACTTGCAAATATCGTTTCAATGTTTTTTCCCTGGTAATCCCGGTTATTATTTTAATCATTTCAATATCAATTCCTTTTTCGTATGCCAAACAGATAAAAGTTTTGCGCCCGGTGTGGGTTCCTATTAGTTCATGCTTTGGCCTAAACTCTTTGATGGTAATGTTCTTTTCAAAGGTTTTATATTCGGTTAAAGTTGCTATTTCGGCTTCTTCGCAACATTCTTTAATGTATTTATTCAGTTTTTGATTGCTGAATTTTGGCAATAATTTATAATGATCCGGATAACGTTCTATAATAGTTTGCAACCCTGCAAAAATTGGAATAGTTACTTCCTTATTGGTTTTTTGTGTGGTTGTTTTAATGGTGCTATTTACAATATTGTCTTTGGTTAATTGTACCAGGTCAATATATCGTAACCCGGTTAAACAACCAAAACAAAAAAAGTCCCTGGCTCTTTGTCGTTTCTTGCTTTCAAACTTAAAATTGATCAGGTGTTGCAATTCGTCCCAGGTCAAATAAACAATACTTATTTCTTTTTCCGGTGCTGAAAACCTTTTGTAAATTGTGTTTGTGTGGTAACTCCTTTGTGGCTCCAGTTCATAAACGCCCGGAATTTGTCAGCAATGGCAGATAGATAGTTGTAATCGTGCTGTTTGGTTTCAAGAATGTATTCTTTCAGCTTGTCCCAAAATACCAGGTTAACAGTTTCCCAGGTTAAACTATATCCTGTATCAGTTTCAAAGTTTTTGAGTTTGTTATAAATGGTTTGCCGGTTGCGGTTTGTGTTTGGTGTTTTTTCGAGTTTTCCGGCCTGTAAATATTGTTTGTAAGCATCCCAAAAGATAACCGGCTTAAAATTCATTCTATGGCCTTTAAAATAGCTTTCAACCAGTTCGAGGTGTAACAGGTATATTATTTCGTTTACAGTCGTTTAAAATAGTTGTTTGCTTCATCCTGGAAGTTATTCAGGATATTGTTTATATTCTCAAAATCGTTATCTGTTCATGTGGCTTTGGTTTATTAACCCTTTGCTTTGTATTATTCCAGTATTGCGGTTTTAACCCTTTCAACTGTTAAGTTATGTTTTTATAGTTGATAGTAACGTTTGCTTTGATTGGTGCAAATCCGTTTTTGTCGGTATTGTTTTTGTCGATTATAGAATGTTACATTTACCATATTGAATAAACGAATTTGAATTAAAACAAATATTGAAAGAGAAAATAAAAGAGAGAATTAGGGAATAAAACTTTAAAAACACAAAAAAGCTTAAACAATAAATCTTTCAAAACGCTTTAAAATAAAGCAATCCAAAACAATTTAACAGAATAAAAATATTGGCTGTGATTCCCGCCCCGGGTACTAACAATGAAGAAGCCGTATTTTACATCAGGTTCTTCCTTTTTTTTGTATAACTGGTTGGTATCCTTTGATGTAATAGCAATTTATACCTTTATTGATTAAATTTGATTATATTTAATTGAAAAATATTTTTTGGCTTCAATTTATAAAAATCAACTTGCTGTTTTTTTCAAAGTAATTAGCTGTGACCAATATCAGAAATTATATCAACTTACCAAATATTCTCTCTTTTTACAGGTTAATAACCTTTCCATTTGTAATATATTTCGCCTTGTCTCATAAAGAAAATATTTATGTTGTTTTACTTGTAATTAACTTAATTACAGATGCCCTTGATGGATTCATAGCACGTGCTTTTAACCTTCAAACTGAATTTGGAGCACGATTAGATGCATATGCTGATATTGGAATGTATATTACTGCAATTGTAGGTGTTGTAATATTTAAGATTCATGATATTGAATCACATTTATTAGTATTAATTGTTTTTACAATTGCTTTTTTACTTCCTAAAATTATTGCATTAATAAAGTTTAAAAGATTCGCCAGCTTTCATCTTTACTCATCAAAAACAGCTGGCTATATGCAAGGAATTTTCTTCTTTGTTTGGTTTGTATTTGGGTTTAATGTCGTCATGTATTATTTCGTGCTTCTGTTTGGAATTCTGACATTTATTGAACAAATCCTTATTGTAATAATTTCTACTGAATTAAAATCTGATGTGAAAGGAATTTATTGGATTCTAAAAAATAATAATGGAAGTTAAGCTATCGATTATCCTGTTAATTTATTTCTTTATTGGAGGCGTTATTATGGCATTCGTCAATAAAAACAAAGATGTCCAATTTCAAAGAAATAACTGGATAAAGTATCTCATTTATTTTCTTATAATTTCATTATTGTTTGCTGCAATTTTAATCGAGCCAATTTACTTTCATTATATAAGTATCCTGATATTATTTCTGTGTTTTTTCGAAATAACAAAGCTTATCCTTTCAACAAGGAAAGCAAAGGTGGGAATAATATCATTGATTATATTTTTCATATTGGCAATATCTTTTTTTCTATTCTCGCAAATGCCAGCAAAATATCTTTTTTATACCCTTTTCATCACTACTGTATTTGATGCTTTCAGTCAGTTGGCAGGACAATTAGTTGGGAAGAGAAAATTATTTAGAAATATTAGTCCGAATATAACTTTAGAGGGATTAATTGGAGGCTATTTTGTTACCATTTTAACGGCTGGTTTTATTCATAATCTTTTGGAAATTTTTGTTGCAAAATCGATTTTTATTGGAGCTGCACTTGCATTTTTTTCAATGCTGGGTGACCTTTTGGCATCCTACTGCAAACGAAAATTTGAAGTAAAAGATTTTAGCAGAATATTACCAGGACATGGCGGAATACTTGATCGGTTTGATAGTTTGCTGGCATCAGGAACATTAATGTTTTTTATCAAATTAATTAAAATGTATGATTGAGCAATTATTATATACGATATTATTTATTGTCGTCTTTTTATTTTTAATTTTTATCTGCGAATTCCTTTACCGGAAATTTAATTTAAAGGCAGAAATAACACGTAAAATTGCCCATATATCTGCTTCATTATTTAGTTTGGTTTTTCTTTATACTTTTCAATCCTATTTGTATGTAATCATTTTAGGAACACTTTTCTTTTTATTGCTTTTTATTGGGAAACGTTATCAGTTTTTTAAATCAATTGATGCTGTACAAAGAAAAACTGCGGGTAGTTATTTATTGCCGGTTTCAATCTGTTTATTATTTGTTATTTCCAAAGAAAGCGGGAATCAGTTATTTTTTGTACTGCCAATCCTGGTACTCAGTTTAAGCGATCCTTTAGCAAGTATTGCGGGAACAGCTTACAAGCACCGGACCAGGAATATTCAAATCTTCAATAGAAAACTTGATAAAACATATTTGGGATCAATGGTATTTGCTGCATTTACCCTTATAATCACACTGATTGTATTATTTTTATATAATTTCTCTGGCATTCATTTAGTAGGATTATCAATAATTATTGCTCTTTCAGCAACAGTTGTTGAAATGTTTAGTTGCAACGGACTTGATAATCTTACAGTTCCTCATTTTATCTTGCTTCTATTGTATTTAGCTTCAGTTTTTTAAACAACATCAATGAAGATAATTTCAGCATATAAAACGCTACCTGAAAATGTACGACTGATATTAACAGCTATTATTGGTGCTATCATTGGTTTTGTTACCTATGAAATAATTTATTTTTTCAATCCTATAGAACCCAGGGCCAGTTCAAGTTGGTTTATTGCTTTTTTTTTAGATGTTTTTCGACAACATGCATTGCATCGATGGTTGACCTTTGACATTAAAACACATTATTGGAAAAGTTTACTTCGAGCTTATATAATGTATTCAAGTGCTTTAATTACTACAACAGGATTAAATTTTGCTTTGACCAAAATGTTGCTAATGAACCATCAATTAGCCTGGCTAATTTGTATTTTGTTGAAAGCATTAATTAGCTTAATTTTCTTAAAAAAATATGTATTTAAAAAGGATGAGATTTTTTAATACTTGATTCTCTGTTCTCCTGTTGAAATAAAGGTTATTAACTAATTTAAATATTTGGGCTTTGTACTTCCAAAGTAGACAAAAGGGGAGAGTACTGATTTTACTGCCGTTTAGAAATTAATTGCTCTAAAACAACTTCGTGTTTATTGTTTTAATTCATCTTCATATCAGCATCAAATCATAAAGAATTGGTTCGGGAAATAACCCTTAAGAGGTGAGGCAAAAAAGCCGCAGATATCTGCAGCTTTGTTATTTAGATTTAACAGCTTTTCTAATTGATATTAAACGATCTTCATAAATTGTAATCTTCGCTGTTTTTGAAAAAAATCTTTAGTTTTCAGGATAGAAGACAGAATCAAAAAACAGTTCCATTTGCTTACAATAATACACGCCATATTTATTGAATGTAGCAATTGTTCTTGCATCCGGTTTCCAATCAAAAAATGCATGCCCTGCACCACCAATTTGAACATATTCAGCTCGTTGGCCTGCCTGAACTAATGCATCTATATATTCTTTTACTTCCTCGTCCCTGATCAGGTTATCCCTTGTACCTCTGGTTAAATAATGTGGAATAGCGTGCACGCTAACATTTGGAATATTGCTTAATGGAGCAATTCCTTCTTTCCATGTATCATCAGCTTTTGGATCTTCGGAATAATGATTTAAACGTGTGGCACTAAAAACACCATAACTTGGGGCAGCTGCCTGTATTGCTTTTGTCATCTCATCGCGAACCTGCGCTACTGATTTACCTTTTGGCATGTAAGTTGGCATAAATTCAAATACACCGGGAGTTTTTCCAAAACCACCGTCTCCAATTTTGTTTGTCATTGTTCCGGCAACTGCTGATAAATGACCGCCTGCACTATCTCCTGTTACCGCAATACGAGTTGGGTCACCACCGTATTCTTTTGCATGTTCCATAATATGGGCAATAGCGCCAAAAACATCACCTATGATGTCAGCCATTGTATTTCCTGTTTCATCTCCGTCAATATTACCAGACCAACGGTAATCGATGCTAACTACCACGTATTTCCCATTTTTGGTAAGTTCGCGCCCCATTCCGCGCATAACATCTTCACAATTTGTAGCCCAACCACCGCCATGAATTATTACGATAATTGGTAAATTTTTTGCTCCTTTTGGTGAAAACACATCGTATTTTAGAGGTTTAACACCAGGTTGAGCATAAACTACATTGTTTGTTACATTGATGTGATCTACTTCCGATTGCTCTATAAAAGAAACACCAATCCTTTTGTCCTGATCAACTTTTATTTCAATGGGGGAAGTCATTGTTTCAAAATACATGGTTCCACGTCCTCCTCTTCCAAAATAATATCCTGCATCAAGTGCATAACCTTTATCAGGAATTGCAGTTATTTTAAGAACTGTTCCTGCGGCAACTTTACCGTCAGAAGGAATCTCGGGTTCAACTTTTATTTTTCCATTTACAACATCGTCAACAGATACTGTAAAGGTAGTTTGAGAATATGTAATTCCTGATACAAGCATCAGCATTACTAAGAATAACGTTTTAATATTCATTTTATATCGTTTTAGTTTATTGATCAAGTTCAAAAGTAAAAATAGTTTTTCACAATGTGTCAAAAAGACACAAAGACTTATTGGTGAAAATTGATTCAAAAAATATTTATCCTTGTACTTCTAATGAATAGTGAATGAGTTGTAATATATATAATTGCAAGAACGGAAGAATAAAAAACCAATCAATATTACTATTAACTGGTTTCTTAAAATATAAATAATTCTATTTATGAATCAGCTACTATAGTTTTGTAACTTTTACTACATCTCCTTTTTTTGTTGTCACATCATATTCGTAAACCTTTTTTAGTTCAGGTTTAGCTACTTCCTCTTCAGCATGAATTAATGGTTCCTGAATTTCCGGTACGGTATAAAATGGGTTTTCGTTTTCTCCTGTTGCTTCAACCAAACCCTTTCCTTGCAATGGAACATAAGAGCGAATTCGGCATACACCACCCAACGATGATTCGATGGTAGCATCTTCCAGTTCTCCGTCATTCCAATTCATGGCTACTTCAAAACCACCCCTTGCTTGCAGACCACTTACACTTCCATCTTCCCAAACTGAAGGCAAAGCAGGCAATAAATGAACTGCGCCATCATGGCTTTGCAAAAACATTTCTGCAATACCTGCGGTACAACCAAAGTTTCCGTCAATCTGGAATGGCGGGTGGGCATCAAAAAGATTTGGATAAGTTCCGCCACCGCCACCCATACCGCGGCGCATTCCACCACCGCCACCAACCGGTTTTAACTGATCGGTAATCAGTTTATAAGCATGATCACCATCAAGCAATCGCGCCCAAAAATTTACTTTCCATCCCATCGACCAACCTGTAGACTCATCGCCGCGTGCAATTAACGAAGTTTTGGCTGCCGAAAACAATACAGGTGTTCTGTAAGGCGAAATTTGATTGGAAGGATATAAGCCATATAAATGAGAAACATGTCGGTGTCTGTCCTCCGGATTATCCAAATCTTCCATCCATTCCTGTAACTGGCCCCATTTGCCTATTTGCATCGGTGGTAAACGATACATTGATTCGATAAGAGAAACTGACATTTCCTGATCGGTACCAAGAATCTGTGCAGCCTGCATCGTTGCATTAAGTAAATCGAATACAAGTTGATTATCCATTGTCGTACCTGCTGTTATTGACGTTGGACGACCGGCAGGTTGATTTTCAGGTGATACTGAAGGAGCAATAACTTCCCAGTTGTGTGTTGGCTCCGTAACTAAAAAGTCGAGGAAAAAACGTGAAGACTCTTTTATATCGGATAAACTGATTTTAGGTATTCTTTATCGCCATTAAATAAATATTTTTCCCAAAGATGTTGCGAGAGCCAGGCACCACCCATTGGCCACATTCCCCAGTTTGCTCCGTCAATTGGACCGTTTATACGCCAAATATCAGTGTTATGGTGTAAAACCCATCCATTGGCACCATACATATCTTTTGCGGTTTGTTTACCTGTTTCTGAAAGCTCGCGTACCATTTGAACCAGAGGCTCATTCATTTCAGTCATATTTGTTATTTCCGATGGCCAGTAATTCATTTCAGTATTTATGTTAACAGTGTATTTACTATCCCATGAAGGAAATAGCTGATCAGCCCAGATCCCTTGTAAATTGGCCGGTTGTCCGCCCGGACGGGAAGATGAAATCAGTAAATATCTTCCAAACTGAAAATAGAGTTCTACTAATTGAGGATCGTCACCTTCTGCAAATTCCTGAACCCGAACATTAGTTGGTTTTTTAACTGCATCGGTTACTCCAAGATCAAGATTAACGCGGTCAAAATATTTTGAATAATCAGCAACATGATCTTGTAATATTTTATCGTATTTCTTTTTTAATGCTTTCTCAAGGGGCTGTTTTGCCCTCGCCGTTTGATCTCCGCTAATATCATGATAGTTGTTGAAATTGGTACCAATTGAGATGTAAATAGTTGCCACATCGGCATTACTAACTTTCAATAAACTATCATTTGCTGTTACTGAACCGCCATTAGTAACAATTTTCACTCTTGTTTCGAATTTTACCTCGCCTTTTACAGTTT
Source organism: uncultured Prolixibacteraceae bacterium (assembly GCA_963849775.1). Taxonomy (GTDB): domain Bacteria; phylum Bacteroidota; class Bacteroidia; order Bacteroidales; family Prolixibacteraceae; genus Draconibacterium. The sequence continues at coordinate 146,289 of CAWKIX010000006.1, forward strand.
CATGGTCGCTTGTTGTGCCGGTCATAACCAATTCGTTATTTCCGTTTACGGTAACATTAACAACTGCCGGAGATGGCCTGTCCAAGAGTAGCTGAAAAATTGATTGCTCCTTTTTTATCGGCTTTAATCTGAGCAATAATTACCTGATCAGGATAAGATGAAAATACTTCAGTTTCGATATTTGACACCGTTTGCAACATACTTTGATGAAGCAATTGCTTTAGAGATGTCTAACTCCCGGTAGTAATCACTGATATTTTCGTGGTTTGGAAAGGTAAGTTTTAGGTTTCCAACAGTTTGATAGGACTGTCCATGCGATTTTTTGGTAATCATATTTTCATTAACCATATCCATCGCTTCCTTGTATTTTCCATCGAAAATTAACTGTCTTACCTTTGGAAGTGCTTCTTTTGCATCCGGATTATCATTTCTGTTCGGGCTGCCCGACCAAACTGTTTCTTCATTCAACTGGATAATTTCGTCTAACGGATTTCCATAGATCATAGCTCCCAAACGACCGTTTCCAACCGGTAATGCTTCAGTCCATTGTTTTGCAGGCTGATCGTACCAAAGTTTTAGCAGATCTTCATTTTGAGCTGAAACATTGGATGCCAGAAATATATACAGGATTCCAATGAGTGTAATTTTTATTGTCTTCATTTTGCTGATTTAGATTTATTCAAAATTTAATATTTCAATGTCAAAAATAAGATGAATTAAATGTCTGTCAAAAGTTTCAATGAATATAATGAATCTGCCTGCAGCGGTTATTTAAATAATCGGGAAGCAAAATCGTGCAGTGATTTTCTCCACACCTGCCATTCATGATCGCCGGGGAAAGAATTAAATTCAACTTCAAGACCGCCCTCCTGCATTGCAGCAACGGCTTTTTTAGCATATTCAATCCGTGGATCCTGCTCTCCGCATGATATATAAAATAAATCCAGTTGCTTATTAAATTTATCTGATTGTGAAAGAAGTCCGGGAATTTCTTTTTCAGCATCAAAACTGGAAGAACCTCTGATTCCACCAAACAAACCGGTACTAAAAACGCCTACAGATGAAAAATAATCAGGGCTTTCCAATCCAACATAAAACGCCTGGCCGCCACCCATGGAAAGTCCGCAAAGTGCGCGGTTTTTTGCATTTGCAAGTGTACGGTAATTTTTGTCGATAAACGGAACAATATTTTTGGTCAACTCTTCTTTAAACGGAACCATTCCGGCACTGCTGTAACCGCCGCCGCCACCTCCTCCCGGAGCCCTAACATTTCCGTTCGGAATAACAATTATCATTGGTTTGGCTTTGCCTTCTGCAATCAGGTTATCAAGAATAATATCCGTTTTTCCCTGAACAGCCCAACCGGTTTCATCTTCGCCACCTCCGTGCTGAATATAAACAACCGGGTATTTCTCTTTTGTGTTTTCATTGTATCCCGGTGGAGTGTAAACAAATAATCTTCTCCAGCTTTTTGTATAATCCGAGTAGTAATATTTTGAACTCATCGCTCCATGTGGAACATCTTTAATTGCGTAAAAATCAGTGCCTTTTTCGGGAATATCAATGGCGCTCGACATTTTCCCTGTTCCGTAAAACGACTGGCTTGCAGGATCGGCAACACTAACACCATCAATAACCAGCGAATAATAGTGAAATCCCGGAACCTGCGGATCGGTTTGAACGCTCCAAAGTCCGTTGGCGTCTTTTTCCATGTCGTACATTTTACCCAGGTTAATTTGTACATTATCTGCCTGTGGCGCTCTAACCTGAAATACCACACTGTTATCAGGCAAAATGCAAGGACACTGGTTTGCATTATTATTTGTTGGCGCCGGAATTGAGTTTTCACTCAACTGGGCCTGCACAAAACTAATAGATAACAAAAATAACACGAATAGTAGGCTTATTGGTCTCCTCATTTTACAAACAGCTATTTTTTTCATTCGTCTAAGATTATAGTTAATATGTTGAATTTCTATTAAATATATTTCAATATTGAATTAGGTAGTTCTATACCCATGGAACTCGCATGGGTAATTTATGCTTAACCTTTTGTGTTTTTTAACCATGCTCGTTTCATCGATGTAATATTTTGATGTTAGTTTAGAATTTTTCTGATACTACAATTAAAAAATGGATGCAGAATTCATATTCAGCAATTTATTTTATTCTGCACGGAATACAAACTTCTACATCCACTTTTTCAGAAATTCCTGTTCTAAAATATTAAAATATTGAAGAACAAATTTTATTGCTATTTAAAAAGTAGCGGCGCCATTTCATAAAGGCTGCGACGCCATGTTTGAAACTCATGACGAGTACCTTCAGAAACATAAGCAACAGCATTTTTATATCCGGCTTCCTTAAGTGCAGCAGCAGCATTCTTCACACCATCGGGGTTTTCAAAGCTACCACAACTCATAAAGATAAGTTTGACATTTGGATTATCCTTAATTTCATCATAAGAATAAGTGCCACCGCTAAGAAGACAATAGTTTGAAAAAACATCCGGACGAGCAAGTGTAATTGAGTGAGTTTCCATACCACCCATTGAAAGGCCGCCCATTGCGCGATGAGCCTGATCAGCATAGGTGCGGAAATGTGAATCAACATAAGGAATCAATTCATCAACAAGTACAGTCTCGAAGCCGTTATTCATCATTCCGGCCAAAGCCACCAGCAGGTCTTGCAGGGCGGGCAGCTGCGCCATCAGCTTGTCCCGCCGGAGGAGTTGGACGATTGCCTGCGTCGGCAGCAGGAGCAGCAGGAGCACGTCTTGCACCAGGTCTGAAGCCTTCGTTTGTCATTCCGTAAGTCATTACAATGATGAAAGGTTTAATTTTACCTTCTGCAATCATATTATCCATGATCAGATTTGCATGACCCTGGTTGCTCCAGGCAGTTTCATCTTCACCCCAACCGTGTTGCAGGTAAAGTACCGGGTATTTTGTTGACTGATTTTTCTCATATCCCGGAGGAGTATAAACAAATGCCCTGCGCGATGTATTTGTACTTTTTGAAGGGAAAAGAATCTGAACTACATTGCCATGAGGAACATCTTTCAATGCATAAATATCCTGATCGTGAGCAGGAATTTCTATACCACTTTCCCAACGGGTTGAACCGTAGAAATTCAATGTGCCGGGATCGTTAAATACTCCACCGTCAATAGTTAAATGATAGTAATGGAAACCTTCTTCCATCGGTCCTGCGGTAGTTCCTACCCAGTTACCCTCGGCATCTTTTGAAAGGGGAGTTCCTCCTCTCGTTCCACCAAGACCAAGACTTACCACCACACTCTCTGCCTGTGGTGCAACAATTTTAAATCTTGCGTAACCCTGTGAGTTAACCTGTGGGTACTCTTGCTGTGGCTGATTTAAAGTTGAAGGTTTAAAATCTTCTTTAATTGGCTCATTTTGTGCAAAACAGTACGAACCTGATAAGATTAGTATTAAAACTAACCCAAGTAAATGTTTCATAATTTTTTTTGTTAAGTTTATTTAAATAAAAGCGGTGCAAGTTCATGTAAACTGCGTCGCCATGTAAGGAATTCATGAGCAGTACCTTCTGATACGTAGGAAACAGCATTTATTCCTGCATCTTTTAAAGCTTTAGCTGCATTTATAACACCATCAGGTCTTTCTTTACTACCTGCACTCATAAAAACAAGCTTTACTTTTGATTTTTCTTTAATATCATCAGGAGAATATGTACCTCCACTCAAAAGAGCATAATGCGAGAATACATCAGGATTATTTAAAGTGATGGTTTTAGTTTCCATTCCACCCATTGACAAACCTGCCATTGCACGATGAGGCTGATCAGCAATTGTACGGAAATGCGAATCAACATAAGGAATTAATTCATCAACAAGAACGGTTTGAAACGGCTCGATTTTGAAACTTGACATACCCCCCATACGAACATCATTAGTCATTCCGTAAGTCATAACAATGATGAAAGGTTTAATTTTACCTTCTGCAATCATGTTATCCATAATCAAATTTGCATGTCCCTGAGTGCTCCACGCAGTTTCATCTTCACCCCAACCATGTTGCAGGTAAAGTACCGGGTATTTTGTTGATTGATTTTTGTTATATCCCGGAGGAGTGTAAACAAATGCCCTGCGCGATGTATTTGTACTTTTCGAAGGGAAAAGAATTTGAACAACATTACCATGAGGAACATCTTTCAAAGCATAAAAATCCTGGTCGTGTGCGGGAATTTCAATACCACTTTCCCAGCGTGTTGAGCCGTAGTAATTGTTCGTTCCCGGATCGTTAAATACACCACCATCAACAGTTACATGATAATAATGAAACCCTTCGTCCATAGGACCAGCTGTAGTACCCGTCCAAACGCCTTCTTCATTTTTGGTAAGAGGAGTTCCACCTCTGGTACCTCCAAGTCCTAGACTCACTACAACGCTTTTAGCTTCAGGTGCTGTAATACGAAATCTTGCGTAACCCTGTGAATTAACCATTGGATATTCTTGTCCCGGCTGGTTTTTGGTAGAAGGTTTAAAATCTTCTTTAATTGGCTCATTTTGCGCAAAACAAAACGAACCTGATAAGGCTAATATTAAAATTAAATTCAGTAAATGTTTCATTTTTTAAAATTTAGAACCAGGACAAAAAATCAAAACACAAGACTTAGAATTTTAAAATTCCTGATCGTGCTTAAAATCTTTAATCATGGTTGTTTCATAATCTTTGTCTGTAAAATAATAAGTTATTTAAATAATAAAGGTGCAAATTCACGTAAACTTCTTCTCCATGACTGCCATTCGTGAGCTGTTAATGGCGAAACATAAGATACACTTTTAATACCGGCTGCATTTAAAGCATCAGCTGCAGCTTTTACGTTTGCTGAACCACCTTCGCGGCTGCCATAGCTCATGAACACAAGTTTTACTTTTGATTTGTCTGAAATTTGATCTGGTGCAATTGTTCCACCGCTAAAAAGACCAATGTAAGAGAATTTATCCAGGTTAGGCAGCGTAACCGAGCGGGTTACCATACTTCCCATAGAAAGCCCTGCCATTGCACGGCTATTGCCGTCGGTCAAGGTTCTGAAATTACTGTCAATGTATGGAATCAGGTCTTTTTTCATTAATTCTTCATAAGTATCAAATGAAAAGGACATACGTCGAGGTGCCGGATTATCTCCGGAAGCTGCGGCTGCTCTGCGTTGTTCTGCTTCACCAGGTTTTGAAGCTGCACTGGTTTCCATTACAACAATAAAAGGTTTACTTTTTCCATCAGCAATAAGGTTGTCCATAATTAAATTGGTACGTCCCATTTCAAACCATACCCTTTGATCTTCTCCACCACCATGTTGCAGATACAATACCGGATACTTGGTTGATGTATTTTTATTGTATCCCGGAGGTGTGTATATGAAAGCCATACGCCAGCCTTCGGTAACCGTTGAATAGTAATTTTTGATTAAAACATCGCCGTGGGGCACATCTTTTAAATCATAAAATCCACCGTCGGGATCAGGAATTTCAAAGCCATTACAATCGCGACTGTAGCCAATAAAGCCATCGGTACCCGGATCAAGAACAATAGCACCATCAACTACCATCCAGTAATTGTGATAGCCCAAATCCTGCGGTTCGCTGGTGTATGTCCAAACTCCATTTTCGTCTTTTTTCATATCATAGGCAACATTTGCAATGGCAACCTGTACTTTTTGCGCATCAGGAGCGGTGAATTGGAATGTTACCCGATTATCGGCTTCAATCCGGGGAAACTCTCCACCATACATATTATATGGCGAAGCATGTTGCGTACCGGCAAGTTTTGAACTTACCAGTGGCTGGCCTGTTTGGCCATTACAGAATTCATTTACTGAAAAAGCAATCAGTAAAATAAAAAATACCGTTTTTTTCATTTCAAAATCCTCCTTTAGTTTTTGTTAATTAGTTAGTATGAGATAGTTTAGTTTATTTGAACAAAAGAGGTGCAAACTCATGTAGACTTCTTCTCCACGAATGCCATTCATGGGCTGTTCCGGGAGAAACATAAGAAACACCTTTAATACCAATTTTATTCCATTCTTCGGCCGCATCGCCAATTCTTGCTGCGCCGCCTTCCTTACCGCCGAAACTCATGAAAACAACATCCACATTCTTTTTGAAAGCATCAATGTTTTCAATTTCACTTGGAGTAAAAGTACCGCTGCTGAACATTCCCACCTGGGAAAATAAATTGGGATTGGCAATAACAATTGAATGGGTTTGCATGCCGCCCATTGAAAGGCCAGCCATTGCGCGGTGTTCCTGATCGCCAATTACGCGAAAATTGGATTCGATGTAAGGAATAAGATCATCAATCAGAATTCTTTCAAATTGTCCGGCCATATTAAATCCTCCTGGTCCACCAAATCCTCCTCTTCTTGGAGCACCAGCTTCTCCACCTGCTGGTGGTGGGCCTTGTGGGGCAGCTTGTCCCGGAGCACCTGCAGGTCTTTCTGCTGCTGCAGGCCTTGGGGGGCGAGGACCTCCACCAAAACTAACAGCGCTGTTCTCCATAACAATAATAAACGGCACAGCATTTCCTTCAGCAATCAGGTTGTCCATAATTAAATTTGCATGTCCCTGGTTTCCCCAACCGGTTTCATTTTCGCCCATGCCATGTTGCAAATACAAAACCGGGTATTTTTTATTGCCCTTTTCGTATCCCGGAGGAGTGTATATAAAAACTCTTCGGTTGCTGTTTGATGTTTTTGAATAATAGTAGGTTTCGCGGAGTTGCCCGTGAGGTACATTCTTTAACGCAAAAAAGTCCTGATCTTCGGAAGGTACTTCAATACCGCTTCCCCAACGACTTGCCCCGTAAAAATAAAGACTTCCGGGATCGGGAACAGAAGCTCCGTCAATGTTTAACTGGTAATAGTGAAATCCAACATCCTGCGGTGCTGATTCTCCAGTCCAGACACCATTCTCATCTTTTACAAGATCATATTTTACGGCGCCAATATCAATTTGTACTTTTTTGGCATCGGGGGCAGAAATGCTTGTTCTTACACTACCTTCCGAATTTACCAGTGGATATTGTTTACCTTCCTGAGTTGTAGGTGTTGTTTTAAAATCTTCTTTAACAGGTTGATTGTTTTGGGCTAAACTGATTCCGCCTATGAATGCGGAAACTAAAAAAGCAGCTAAAAATTTGTAATTCATTGTATTAATTTCTTTGTTCTTGTTATTTAATTATAGCGTTAGGTATGAAATAAGGCAAAATGATTTCACAATATATTCAAACTTGTTCATTTTAATCAACATGTTTCTGTTTTATTAATTTCTTTTACTGTTGAAAAAGAATGACTTTGACAAAATTTTGCGAAACCGGTTATGCATTATTAGTAACAATTTTGGTTGTTATATCATGTCTAAGATACGTAATTTTGATGCTCTAAGGGTAAAAATGCATTTAAAATTGAAAATCAGTTTTATTAATGCTGTACAAATATTTGCAATTAACTTGTTGTTACTGTTAGCCAAATAATTACAATCATAAAATATGGCCAATTTTTCATTTACATGATATATCAGGCTGGGATAAATACTTGTAGCAGAAAAAGTGGCCATGTTTTATTATTTATAAAAGAGAAATAAATTCCTTAGTGATAAAATGCACGTTCAGTTATTACTGAAAAAGTAGTTGGGCAAAACCATGCAAACTTTTTCTCCAGGTTTGGAACTCATGAGCTGTTCCCGGCGCTTCGTAATAAACATTGTTTATACCGGCTGCATCAAGTTGTTCATGAATACCCCGGCCTGAATTGGCGCCTTCTTTTGATCCCATGCTCACATAAAATACCTTAACTTTTTTATTGAATTCATCGGGTTTTTGAAGTAATCCATCATAACCGGTTTCAACACCAGGGAAACCAAATGGGGCACTAAAGATGCCAATATTAGCAAACTTATCAAGATTTGCCTGGCTTATCTGATAGGTTTGTGTGCCTCCCAATGAAAGACCTGCAATTGCACGATGTTCACGATCGGTAAGTGTGCGGTAATTTGCATCAACCATTGGAATCAGGTCATTAATAATTACTGAACCAAAATCATCCCAAAAAGACGCCATTCCTCCAGGGGCACCGCCACCTGCCGGTCGTTGTCCGCCCTGTCCGGGTGCAGGCCGCTGAGCTTGTCCCTGTCCGCCACCCGGGCGTGGACCCTGACGACGTCCTCCTCCAAAGCCGGCGGCAATGCCACCATCTTCCATCACAATAATCATTGGTTTGGCCTTTCCTTCAGCAATCAGATTATCAAGAATAAAATTTGCACGACCCTGATTTGACCATGCACGACGGTCTTCGCCCATACCGTGTTGCAGGTAAAGTACCGGATAACGTTGGTTTTGATTTTTGTCGTATCCCGGAGGAGTGTAAATATATGCGTGCCTGTTTTCGCCGGTTGATTTGGCATAATACCAAACCGAGCGAACTTCGCCGTGTGGAACATTTTTGATGTCGTAAAAATCGACTCCTTTTTCAGGAACTTCAATGCCACTTTTTACATTATTGGCTCCGAAGAATGATTCACTTGCAGGATCTGCAACATCAACGCCATTAATTCTTAGCGTATAATAATGAAATCCGGGATCGAGCGGTGCAGTTACACCAGTCCAGAAACCGTCTTCACCTTTTGTAAGTGCAGTGTTTCCTAAACTTACAACAACGCTTTCAGCTTCGGGTGCACGCAATCTGAAGTATGCTCTTCGTTCAGCGTCAATCCGTGGATAATCGGAACTTACAATGTTAGTAGATGCAGGTTCGGTTCCGGCAGGAAATTCGGGTTCCTGCGCAAATACACCGCATGCAATAAAAAGCAGTACCAGAATGTTTAATAAACTTTTCATTTTGTCTTATTTTATGGTTTCATTTTAATGTCAGTTACTGGGTAAGTGTTATTTTGAAAACTGTACCCAGTCTATTTCAACGGGTTTGCTGTCGTTTGATACAACAACTAAATCATGATTACCGGTTTTAATTTTAGATACCTTAGCATCAACTGTTTTCCAGTCAGCGCTTTTTGGAATATCAACTTCTGCAACTACCGGGCCATCCACTTTGTCCAGCCTGATTTCAACAGAACCCCCATTTTCAGAAGCCGCTTTCACTTTCACTTTTTTCATTTTTTTATCAAAACCAATTGTATTATATCTAATCCATGAGTTGTTGTCGGCAAGAATTGTTTTCCAACCTGCGAAAGTATTGGTAGTATCTTTGTAATCAATAGAAGCACCTTTATCACTTATTGCACTGTAGCGATCAATTTGAATTTCGCTGGCAGCATCAGTAATACCTACTCCGCGGTTAGATGGTATAACTTTCTGTATAGTTCCATCTTCATTGAAGAATAAGCTATCGATTTTTGCAGAACGGTTTTTATCGAAATTGGGAGAATAATCCTGATCGTGATAGAACAGGTACCATTGTCCTTTGTAATTAATAAGAGAATGGTGGTTTGTCCAGCATCCGGATGGCGATTCATCCATAATAACGCCAACTTGTTTAAATGGTCCCATTGGACTATCACCCATTGCATATTCCAAACGTTCAGTTACGTTTTCAACATGTGGATAAGTAAGATAATATTTACCATCTTTTTCAAAAGCAAAAGGACCTTCGATTAAACCTTGAGTTGGAAGATTGGCAATGGTTTGCACATCACCTTCTATTTCAACCATGTTATCTTTCAGTTTGGCAACCATAATTCTTCCCATTGAAGTATAAAGATATGCTTGTCCGTCAGTATCAATCAAAACGCATGGATCAATTCCACGTACACCTTCAACTGGCTTTTCCTGAACGGTATAAGGTCCTTCAGGTTTATCGGCAATGGCAACACCAATTCTCCCACCAACCGGGAAATAGAAATAGTATTTTCCATTTTTCTCAACACATTCGGGCGCCCACATATCGTAGCCAGCGCGATTCAACCACGGAACTTCAGTTTGAGTAGTAATTACTCCGTGGTCAGTCCAGTCTGTCAGGTTTTCTGATGAAAAAACATGATAGTCCTCCATGCAAAACCAGTTTTCGCGCAGCCCTTTGTCAGGCGGAGTTGGAATATCATGCGAAGGGAAAAGATAAACTTTTCCGTTAAAAACTCTGGCTGTTGGGTCGGCTGTAAACTGATCACGGATAATCGGGTTTTGGGCTGATGCAATATTTGCCACCCAAAATACTATCATAGTGATGATTAAAAATTTAGAATTTTTCATGATTAAAATATTTACTTTTTCTTATTAAAGGATATGAATTAATTTCTGTTTTTTAATTGGTGCTTAGTATTGAATTAAAAAGAAGAGGCTTCGTTGCTGATATGGAAAAAGTCAAAATCTGCAAAACCGCCTGGTGTTTTAGTTGAATAAATAAACAGTCCGTAACGGTAACCCATAAAATGCGGCATTGAATATTCCATTTTTAACTGGGTTCCGAAAGGTGTCCATGATTTTCCATCGAGACTATAAAAAAAGTTAGCCACATCAACTTTGTCGGTAAAGTTACATTCAGCTTTAAAATATGCCGTTTGCTGATTTAGCGGAATTCTTGCAGCTTCAACTGGTTCGCCGGTACTTGCGTTAACCATTACAATATATTTTTTACCATCTTCGAACTTAACACCTGCCAATCCAAATTTACGTTGCAATAATGCCAATCCGGCAAAATCTCCTTCTTTCATATTTGAAACATCAACCGAAGTTGAACCTGAACAAACCGGACCGATAGTTCGCTGAGTGAGTGTATTTCTTGTATCAACAAAATTTCCATCAACGCGGCCTGTTGTTAGTCTGAAATAACCTTTTCGATCTCTTACTGACCACAGATCGTTAACAGGATTATGATTCCATTGCCAAACCAATGGCAGATCCGGGTCTTTTTTCTTCCGGGTGAATTCATCATCGTTAACAATACCGGGTTTTAAACCTTTACTTGCAGGTAAACCTTCGAGTACTTCAGGTGCTTTCCCATCAATTCCAAGTACCGGCCAGCCATCTTCCCATTTAGCAGGAACAAGGTAAGGAATACGTCCTAATGAACCATAATCCTGGAATAAAAATGCATACCAATCGCCTTCAGGAGTGTCAATTATTCCTCCCTGTGCAACGCCTTTATCCATTAATCCAACACGGCCTTCCCACGGGCCATTAATATTCTCGGCTCTGTGGATAACAACTGTGCGCATACCGCCGCGTGGCCAGGTTATATTGAACAGGTAATATTTGCCGTTTACTTTATAAAGCTGCGAACCCTCTGCACCAAGCATAATTCTGTCGCCGGCAGGTGCACTCGCATTTTCAATCAGAACGTGTTCACTTCCTTCAACAACTCCGGAAAGATCACTTTTTATCTCACATATCATTAATCTTCCGGCTGCCCAAATCATGTAAATTTTTCCGTCGTCATCAAAAAACAAAGTGTTATCGTGTAAACTCGGCTTAAATTCGTGAGTAATCCAGTCTCCTTTCTCAATGTCTTTTGTCTCAAAAATATATGTCTTTCCGGTTGTACTTGAAAAAGTGTTTACATAAAAGGTGTTGTTATGGTAACGGATACCGCTAGCCCAGGAACCTTTGCCGTAGGCATTCTTTCCATTTTCAAGGTCTAATGCTTCATTATTGCCTAGTGTTTGGTATGCATAATTTATTATTTCCCAGTTTACAAGATCTTTCGATTTCATGATTGGAACACCCGGGTTCATGTGCATGGTTGTACTACTCATATAATAGGTATCACCAACCCTAACCATTGAAACATCAGGAACATCGGCAAAAATGATAGGATTATGGGCTGCATTTTTTTGCGCTAAAATCGAGTTGTTTAATAATGCTGAAATAGCAATTATCAGAATAATTAAATAATTTTTCATGGTAACTTATAGTTAGTTTAATTTTTTGAACAATCTATTCTTTTTATTTGGCGATTATAAATTTTGTTATTGTTGAGAGGCTATTCCTGTTAATTCGTAATGTATAGATTCCACTTTCAAAATTTAATTGAATTTTAGCGGAATATAAATTACCCGGGTATGTTTTGTGCCAAATTACACTACCGTAACTATTGTAGATTATCAATTCGTCAAATGGTTTAACACTTTCAATGTTAAGAGTTGATTTTACAGGATTTGGATACACATTAACTGAGTTCGAATTTTCTTCAATATAAATACTGTTAGTGTTTGTATCACAATTGGTTGCATCTTCGCCAAATTCTGTTGGTATTTGGCCGGTATTGGTAATATAAAATTTATCGATTGCTGCACCATCTTCCCGGTAACATATCGAGAGGTTGTGATATCCGGTATCGAGGGCATAAACCATTGGGTTTTCATTTGATTGATCATGAACATCGTCCCATTGCCAACTGCTGCTTCCAACAATTCCATTCCAGAGTGTCCATGCATCATTGTCCACTTTTACCCAGTATGAATCATCATCAGCTGAAGGAGCTAAAACTCTACCCCATATTTTGTAATTACCACTTTCAGGAACATAAAAATTATAAACCAAATAGTCGTTCATATCCGTTGATGGATTTGATTTAGCTTCAACACCTGGTTTTACAGTCAGGTATTTTCCATTTGATGCATTTGAATTACTAAGATTATTCCAATTGCTTCCTACCTGTGTGCACTCGGCCTCCAACCAAATTTCGGAAGAATTATTACTGTATACGGTAATATTTATTGTATCAGAATCGGTTGATCCATCATCATCAGTAACGGTTAGAACATAGGAATGATTTCCAATGTCTAACAAAACATCCAGATCAGGTAAAGTTGAAATCTGATACCCATCTTTGGCCCAGGAGTATTTTACAATTTCCCCGTCAGTATCAGTACTTTCCGAACCTTTTAATGTAAGACTCAAAGCCGTTCCAAGTGTATCAAGTATTTCCTGGTCATTTCCTGCAAATGCAACAGGAGGAATATTTCCATACTTTCCGCCTAGCGTCATTAGTGAAGTAAAAGTAGTGACACTACCCGGATCAACAGATGCAGAGAAGTTTCCTTCATTTAAAACAAAAGTACCTTCGTTAACCACTCTTTTTGTTTCGGTAGTTGTAAATTTTGTCAATGAATCGACACCAATAATGTTGTTTTCGATATTAAAATTAAGATTGACCGCACTATTATTTTGGTTTACCACAACAATTACCAAACTCGAATCAGTTTTAAATGCGGTTGTATTTACTTTTGAAACAGCTTTGAAATCTGCGTATACACGATGAGCTCCGGGACGAATAAATTTGGCAAATTGTTCCATAACGTACCCTTTGTTTGTGATATTCCCCTCGTTGTTAATTAGTCCGTAAAAACGGTGTATATACCAGTAAATAAAAGCGCTGAAATTTGCATCCATACAAGTATTCAATTCATCGGCTAATTCCATTGCCAGCGACCATGAATCCGGCTCAGGATCTTCACTTCCCAAAAGGTGTTCGGTCATCCATATTTCCTTATTTTTCTGATAAGCAAGCGGATAATAGTAATTTGACTTTGATGTTCCGTAAAGATGTGTACCAAGAATATCAATATGTGAATTTGCAACAGAATCGTTTAGTAACGGATCGGTCATTTGCCGTCGATAAGAAAATGACTCCGGTGAAATAACCCTGCAATTAATATCCTGGGCATATTCCTTAACAAAAGTGAACATTTCGTTTGATGTCCAGGTAGTCCAACCATGCCAATCGGGTTCATTTTGCACTGAAATAGCATATAACGGAACGCCATTATTATCCATGTATGAAACAAAGCTGTTTAAATGATTTACATAATCGCTATAAAATTCTGGCAAAAGTCGGTTATCATTGCTATTAAGTTCTTCAATCATATTTGACGGCGCATTCCAGGGAGAAGCAATTACAGTTACTCCTTTTTGTGCAGCATAAGATGCTGTTGGCAGTTCACGACTAAAAGAATTTACATCTGGCGGCACAGGTATTCTCAAAATGCTCAGCCCCATTTCTCCTGGTTCATTTCCAAAAGCTAACTCTTTATCCGATTCGTTTAATTCAATACCCCAGGTAACATAGTTCATTCCGCCAAAACCTCTGATAATCTGAAAGGTTGAATCTGCATTTATCGATATACTTTGTGCCGATAAATTTTGTACTTGCAACAGGCAGAAAACAACAAAAAAATTGAACAATAATTTCGACTTTACTTCGATTTTCATTTCAATATCTATTTTTGATTTAAAACTCCATTTACAATGAACACTTCAGCCTAATTTAAACCTTAAAGAAGTTTAATTTAGTTCATTATCAAAGCACCTCCATTTGTTGGAATAGTGATGTCAATTTCCTGATTCTTATTCAGTTTAACCGTTTTTACATTACCATTCAATTCATCATCGTCACTGTACAATTTTAGTACTTGTCCACCTTCCAGCATCGGAAGTTTCGTAGTTAACTTCACAGGTTCTTCCTGTGCATTTATACCTGCAATGTACCAGGTATCTCCATGACGTCGCGCCAATACAACATACTTTCCCGGATAACCATCAATAAACTTAACTTCGTCCCAGGTTGTAGGTACTTCTTTCATAAAATTAATTGCCCACTCGGGAGCATCGGTTAAATTATTTGGAGCCAATGCAAAATGCTGAACTCCACTTTGAAACAAAACAGCAGTGGCGAGTGCAAAAACATCGGAAGTTTTTCTTTTTGACCCCCGGCCAGGCGTGTTATTTGCATTGTAAAATTCATTTAGAGCGCTGCCGCCAAAATCCATACTTCCAACCGTATTTCTGATAAACGGGTGAATGCAGGCATTAAAAGCTTCTGTGTCGCATGCACGCTGCCCGAAATAAAGGTTTTCGCTTGCCAAAACAGCTTCACTGGCTGCATAATTGGGGAACATGCGTTCCCAACCTCTTGGAATCGTGCAACCGTGGAAAATACACATGATTCCATAATCGTTGGCATCGTATAAAATATCTTCATACATTTTCATCATTACTTGCTTATCGCCGCCAAAAAAATCAACTTTAATTCCTTTTACGCCAATGCTTTTCATCCATGCCATTTCTTTGCGGCGTGTGATGGTGTTATCCATAATTCCTCGTGGACCTTGCGGGGCTTCATTCCAGTAACCGTTTGAATTGTACCACAGGTAAAGTCCGACACCTTTACTTTTTCCGTATGCTGCCAGTTCAGCTATTTTATCGCGCCCGATTTGCGTGTCCCAAAGTGCATCAACCAAAATGGTATTATAACCCATCGCTGCACTAAAATCGATGTATTGTTTTTGTACATCGTAAACTGTTCCGCCATCCATTTTAATGATCCAGCTCCACATACCTTTTGTGTATTTAAATTCCTGAGAAGCTTCGTAGCGGGGCTTAACTACATCAAAAGGAACTGTTGTTTCCACAATCGGTGCGAGAGTTTCGCCAACTGTAATCGTTCTCCACGGAGTTTCACCAGGTAACGGAATTCCTGGTGATGTTGTTCCATTTCCATTGTTTTCGCCTTCCATCGGAAAACCAATTGTGTATAAGCCGTCGGCATGACCAATTAAACGACTTCCGCAATAACGACTGTCAACACCAGTTTCAGAAATCAATACCCAACCGTTTTCGTTCACTTTAAACAAGCATGGAAAAGTAAAACCATTTCCACGACCGTTTTTCCCCATTTCATCATCAACAGTGTAAGGCGTTTCATAACTCGGCATGGTGCGGGCAAAACCCACCATGGGTTCGCTTTGCGGGCAAAGAAATGTTGTTGTTCCTTCCGGCAAAACAAAGCCTGTCACTTCTTCATTTACAACACAGGACATTCGGTCTCTTTGTTGATAAACTTTGTATTTAAAGGCAATATCGTTATTGCTAACCCTGAAAATAATATCAATAGTATCCCGGTTATTTTTTTTGAAAGAAACTATTCCCTCTGTGGCTTCATACTCTACTTTACTTTTTTTGATGTTTGGTAGTTCATAGGTCTCTTTTATGTTTTGAATTCCTATTTCGTCAGCCATGGTCATTTCTTCTGAAAAATCACCTACATTGGTTTTTAAACCTATTGGCGATTGTTTCAAGAATGTTGTTCCATTAAGCGTAACTGTGTAAGTTGGTTTTCCGTTTTCTGCAGATAGAGTTACAATGAGCTTCCCATTGGGGCTAATTATCTGTTTTTCTGCTGCTCTTGTATATTCAAAAAAGAAAATAAGGAGAAAGGAAATGAGAATAATTTTTTTCATGATGTATTTAAATTAATTAGATTCCGTTGAATAATACAGTTCAACGAAAATAATAAAAATCAATGTATTCGAAGGTTACTTTTCGATGAGATAGAATTTGTTTCAAATAATTACTTATTATTTGGAATCTATCGTATAAAACAAAATACGATCCTATTAATTTATAAGATCGTATCGATGTATAATATTCTATATTACAAATGAATTAGTATGGAATTGAACAGGTATTATTGGTAACTTATAAATTCATTGTCTTTCAAACACGTAACTCCCTTATCAGTACCAATCCAAACCACATCATTTTTATCAATAGATATTGTAAGTATGTTATTACTTACCAAGCCATTGTCAGTAGAATAATTGATCAGATTCTCACCATCGTAAACCGACAAACCATTTACTGTTCCAAAATAAAAAGTCCCTTTTGAATTCGCTTTTATTGCCTGAACTTTATTATCAGCAAGACCAGATTTTTTATCAATAATAGTCCAGCCTTCAAGAGCATTGTGCCCAACATGTTTTGCCACACCAGCATCTGTACCAAGCCACTGACTATTATCGGGAGCAATATAAATGCTGTAAACATTATCGGAAGGCATTTGAATTGGCCCCCAAATGGCAAATTCAGACGCTCCTGAAACTGCATCAACATCATTTTTGTAATACCGCATCACTCCACCGCCTATAGTGCCAACATAAAGAGAATCGCCACTGTTACTGGCCGTCATTGTAGAATATGGAAAATATTTAAACATATCACCGGGATACCTGTCATCATAATCATTTGCTAACCAGCTACTTCCATTTAATGCTGAAATACCATTTTCAGTACTAAACCATTGTATCGCATTTTTGCTTACCGAAACTCCCAGAACATTTTTACTGACAATTTTTGAATTATCAGGAGTATAAGTTGTAATTTTTGAACCTTCATTTAAAGGAGTTGTAGCAATTTTTGCACCTTCGGGACTTGCAATGAGTAACTCATTTTTTCCTGCTGATGTAGCAAAAGCCAGGTCTTTAAACTCTTTTCCGTTAATTTGCTCATTCTTGTTGTGAAGCGACCAGGCGGTACCATCAAAACTTATGATTCCTGATTCAGTTAAGAACCAAACAACATTATTGTTATCAATGGTAGATGCAAAAAACTTTTTTGCGGTGATACCTTCGCCAAAGGGTTTAACTGAACCATTCGATTGTGAAAAAGCATTTGACGCAAAAGAAAATAGTAGAAGTGCTATAAATAACGCATTTATAATTTTGGATTTAATTGGAAATTTTGAATTGTGTGTACTCGTCATTTTGTTATTTTTTATAGTTGAAGTGAGTTAAAAACCCGAAACTATCAAATCGTTTCATAGTTTCGGGTTTAAAATTATTAAAAAATTTAAAATCAGTTTTTTACACCTTTTACTAACGATTCAGGAATAGAAACAAGTTCTATGCCATTTCCGGTTCCAAGGTTTCTGGTGTATTGTTTATCATTAGGGTTATTCCAGTGTTCATGCACGCCCAACACAGGCACAGGGGTGCCGGTATTATCAGGATCGTAAATGATTCCTTCGGGCCAATTTGCAGGATCCGCTGCCTGATGCATATAATCATCAACACCGTTAATGTTAGCCTGAAATTCCGATTGGTTATTAACCGCGTCATGTATGCGCTCTCCGTTCCATTCAGTTCTCAGAAAATCATATCCGACCGATTCAATAGCAACAGGGTCAAGAGACATGAAGATTGAATTCGACCAGTCGTTATTGAATGGCGACATAAAATATTTGACAGGACCCTTAATCTCACTTGAACCACCTCCAAACAAACCTTCAACAATCCAGATCAGTGTATTCTGTCCAAGATATTTGCTTCCCATAATATCAACAAAAACCCTGTACTTACCGTAACCAGTATTTGCATACATACCTGCTCTTCCTACTGCTGGATGGGAGTAATGGAGATGCCCGGCTGTAGCTCTTCCGATATCACCAAAATGACTCTTTGCTGTAAGCGATATGCCTGCAATCATATGCGATTTGAAGTTTGTCATATTGATGAGGTAATCGGCTTCTTCTATAACATCATAAAGCTTGTCTGTTTGTCTTTTATCTGAATAAAAAAGAAGTTCTTTCTCAGTATACTTTACAAGAGTACGTCCGAAATCGGTTGTATTTTTATCAAGATACTTTACATTCGGAAATTCTTTTGACCATACTTCATAATTATGTCCCCAAATTGGGCACATTGGGTCACCAACCGAAATATTCTCCTGGGGAATACCTGCATCGTTGATCAGTTCCCTGAGAACTTCAAGAACAACATAAGGACCTTGTTCAGTAGGTACAAAATTATTTGTTCTTCTCTCCTGACCTTCATCAAGGGTTTTAGGAAGGTAAAAACCATTGTCCTTATCCTTCTGGTTAAGCACCCATCTCGATTGTCCCTGGTTGATTTTAATAAAAATCTTTTCCCCCGCCTTGTAATTTCTCTCCTCGTTATGCTTTTTACATTGAAAAAATGGAAAACAGACTCCCACGCTTTCTCAGCATTCTTTTCACCGGTAAGCTTAATAATTCCGTCACGGAACATTTTTCCAATAACTTCAGGATTATTGTTGTGTTCACTGAAGTACCAGTCATAAGTTTCGAAATCATTATGTTCAAATTTCTCATTCGTTGCATCCGGATTCCAAACCCAAACTACTCTTCCAGGGAAAATACCCTTGGCTTCACCAAATGGCTGGTTTGGACCATCATCGGGCCCCATTTTTAATTCATCAGCTTGTAATCCGGCCAATTTACTGTCTGAAGGAGAAATTGCCATTACAAGGAATGCTCCAACCATAAGAATCAAAGTTGCTGCATACCTTACATTAATTCTTCCCTTTAGTTTCCGTGATAAACCTACTAACCCGCCTACTGCAATAAGATAACCAATAAAACCCGACATAAACGGTGCTGCTACAGTCATACAAGGGTACGCTGCCCGGGTTGGCTTGGGAATAACCCTGATAAGAAACCAAACGGTTGATACAATTCCCAATGATATAAATAATACTCTTGGAGGAAGATGATGTTTTACCATCCAGTCTCTTATACTTCCTAATCTCCCATTTAATTTTGAAATGTCAAACTTTGTACGTTGCATGATTTATTAAGCTTAGTGATATCAGTAAGATAACTATTCATTTATCAGGTTTATTAATTGGTAGGCACAATATAAAAAAAAAACCAGAATTCTTTGTTTTAACTTTCAATTTTACAGACAAATTGCTCTTTTTACTACGTGACAATTCTTTTTTTGTTTATCAAAGAATTTATTTGAGAAGATTGCGATATGATTTACAACTTGATAATGGATACAGATTTTATAGCTTAATCTTTATAAATTGTCAGGAAAAAAGTGAAATTTTCAGGAATAAGAATTTAACTATACCTGCTTACTTGCTCATTATCAGGCCGGTCGGCTAAATCAACATTATCAAACTCAAAAGTTACCTGTGTTTAACATTAAGGAAAAGGACAAAAACAGTAGATATTTAATTACCAGGTTGATCCGGGTATAAGAAAGATTACAGGCTTAAACCTATAAATATTATTAAAAAAATAAAATTAGGGTTGAAATAAAAGAACTTAACAATCTGGTTCTCATACTTTTTTTGAAGTAGGTTTTCCTGACATTTTATTCATTTTTAAGTTGATGTGATTTAAAAACCCGAAACTATAAATCGTTTCATAGTTTCGGGTTTAATATTATTAAAAAATATAAAATCAGTTTATTACACCTTTTACCAACGATTCAGGAATAGAAACAAGTTCTATTCCTTCTCCAGTGCCAAGATTTCTGGAGTATTGTTTGTCGATCGGATTGTTCCAGTGTTCATGAACTCCTAAAACAGGCACAGGGGTGCCGGTATTATCAGGATCATAAACAATTCCTTCTGGCCAGTTTGCCGGGTCTGCAGCCTGATGCATGTAATCATCAACACCGTTTACATTTGCCATTTCTTCCCATTCATTGTTTATTGCATCGTGAACATGTTTTCCGTTCCATTCTTCACGCAGAAAATCATATCCAACCGATTCGATGGCAACAGGGTCAAGCGACATAAAAATTGAATTACTCCAGTCGTTATTAAAAGGTGACATAAAATATTTAACCGGTCCTTTTGTTTCGTTTGAACCACCGCCAAACAAACCTTCCACAATATAAATCAGGTTTTTTTGTCCCAGGTATTTACTTCCCATTAAATCAACAAAAACCCTGTATTTGCCGTAACCGGTATTCATGGGCATTCCTTCCCTGCGGTTTGCAATGTGCGAATAATGCAAGTGCCCTGCAGTTCCGCGGCCAATATTTCCAAAGTTGCTTTTTGCGGTGAGTGAAACTCCGGCTGCCCCATGCGATTTAAGACAGGTGGAAGTGATCATGTAATCAGCTTCAACATTTACGCTGTAAAGTTTGTCGGCAGTTGTTTTATCTGAATAATAAACCAGAGTATCGTCAGTAATACTAATTAATGTTCTTCCGAAATTGTCAGTCATTCTGTCGATATATTTTACATCCGGAAATTCTTTTACCCAGGTGTTGTAGTTATGCGCCCAGATCGGACACATTGGGTCTCCTAGATAAATATCAGATTGATCAACTCCTGCCTCGTTAACCAGCTCCCTTAACATTTCAAGGATCATGTAAGGCCCTGTTTCCGTTGGTATTAAACTGTTTTTAATTCTTCCTCTGGCGTCGTCCTTAACTTCATGAGGAATAGCAAAACCATTGTCTTTGTCTTCCTGTGAAAGCAGCCATCTCGACTGTCCCTGGTTTATTTTTATGAAAATTTTCTCCCCTTTTTTATAGCTTCTTTTTTCGCCAAATCTGCCGTTGTTGTGAAATTGAAAGATTGCATTCCATGATTTTGCGATTGTTTTTTCGCCGGTGAGTTTCAAAATACCATCCTGAAACATTTTTGCAATCACATCCGGATTATTGTTTTCCCTGTCGACAAACCAGCTGTATTTATCGAAATCATTGTGTTCAAATTTCTCATTTGTTGCATCAGGGTTCCAAACCCATACAACTCTTCCAGGGAAAATACCTTTTGCTTTTCCAATGGGTTGGTTTGGTCCATCATCAGGCCCCATTTTTATATTATCGGTTTGGAATGATGGCAAAGTATCGTCGGATGGCGAAATGGCCATTACCAAAACTACGCTTGCTAACAGAAATAGGGTAGCGGGTAATCTTGCATTAACTTTTCTGTTTAATTTACGGGAAATAAAAACTACTCCGCCAACTGCAAGCAGGTAAGAGATAAAGCCCGACATAAACGGCGCTGCCACCTGCATACATGGATAAGCAGCCCGGCTGGGTTTTGGAATTACCCGGATTAGAAACCAAAGGGTTGATACAATACCCATTGAGATAAATAACAACCGGGGCGGAAGATGATGTTTAATCATCCAATCACGTATGTTTCCTAACTTTCCTTTTAATTTTGTAATGTCAAATCTTGTACGTTGCATGATTTACTAAGATTAATGATACCGAAAGATATCTATTCATTTATCAGGTTTATTAATTGGCAGGCACAATATAAAAAAAAAACCAGAATTCATTGTTTTAACTTTAAAATTTACAGACAAATTCCTCTTTTTTTACGTGAATCCTGTTTTAAGAGTTTTAAAAATGAAAGTATTTGTTATAAATTTCGAATAGATATAATGAACCGGAATATGTTTAAAAGCACTTTGATTTGTAAATTTCAAGTTCTTATTTTTAGAGCGATATAAAACCAGTCATTAATTAACCGAACTCAGTTCACGGTTTAAATTTTTAAAAATGAAAAACTTTCTTATAACATTTGTATATATGGCATTGACAATTAGTTTAAATGCTTAATCCACAGAATAGGCCGTGATGAATTTTATATCATTAAAAAAGGTGCTGACATAAAAAGTGCCTCGGTAAAGAAGGTTTCTGAAAATAATAATAACTCTGATGTGGAGAACCAATTTGGCGCAAATTTTAAAAGTGAAAGGTGCTATTCTGAAACACAAGGTATTTATTCCACTTATTTCGAATATAAGGATGGCATGACTCTTTATCTTCCTGATTTCGAAAGAATGAACAATGGTTTTGAGATCAAAAGTGCAAATTATATCTTAGAAATTTTGAATGGTCAATCTATACGCGTTGGAATGAAGTTGGATGAAATAAAAACGATTTTCCCAAAATCCTATTTAAAAAGAATAAACGAAGAAAATTATGGCAGGGTATTGATAAAAGTAAACTTTTCACGCATCCTAAATGGAGAATTTCAAATTGAGGATTCATGGATCACTTTTATTTTTAATAAAGAGGATGGAGTGCAAAAAGAATTTTATTCATACGAACCTTCTTAGTCAGGATTGATTTAACAAACTCAAAAGATTCGGTTTTTAATTTTAAAGAAAAAAAGGGGACAAAAAAACGGTGAATATTTCATCACCAGGATGATTCGTAATAAAAATGATCATAGGCCCAGACCAATAACAGTTTTAGAGATCGTTGAAATTAGCAATGACAGGTTAGTGCTTAAAAATAAAAACGATGTTCTGATAAAATTAAAAGCAGAATAATTTCATAATCTCTGATTATTTCAAAAATTGACAAAAGTTCCCCGGAAGAAGTAAAGTTTAACCTTCTTCAACAAAAAATCAGATATTATTGTCAGGTACCCATATATTTTCTACTTTTAGTACGCGCATTTCGCACCAACTAAATTAACTCAATCATGTAAGAAATATCATCTTGAAACATTTTCGGTCATTCACTGACTTTAAAAGATAATTAACTGAATACTAAACTTTACAAATAACAACTATGAAGATTATTACTTACTCAATTGCTGCACTGATGTTTATTGTCAGTGGATTTGAATATGTTACAGCAAATCCGGAAACAAATACAAAAGAGAAGCAAATCAAGGAAAATGAATTTCAGAATCAGGATATTCCACCAACTACATCGTTGGTTTATCCCGGAACCGATGGAAAACTGGTTTACATTGCCGATAGTTTGGGCAATAAAATCCCTGATTTTTCAAATGCCGGTTACAAAGGCGGTGGGGTTCCAATTCCTTATGTGGCTATTAAAGAAACTGTTTGGCCAGTTCTTGGCGACAACTCCGAAAATATTCAGGCGGCAATCGACCGGGTTTCGGCACTTCCATTGGATGCTTCCGGGTTTCGGGGAGCCGTACTACTGAAAATGGGGTATTATAAACTTGAAAAACCTTTATATATAAAAGCTTCCGGTGTTGTTTTACGTGGTGAAGGAATGGGTGATACCGGTACCATTCTTTATGGTATTTTACCTGCCCGGGATCCAAATGCTACCGGCAGGCAGCGATTCGCAAGACCCGATTTTATAAACATTGGAGCAGAAAACGGAACTGAACCGATAGAAGACAGCAAGCAAGCAATTACTGATGATTATGTTCCTGTTGGGGCGGTTAGTTTTAATGTGAAATCTGCTACGGGTTTTAAAAAAGGAGATAAAGTAATTGTTAAACGCTTTGGTAACGAAGACTGGGTTAAAGAGTTGAAAATGGGTGAAAATATTGCTAATAGTAGAGCATGGGGATTTGATATTAATTATGACCGCGAAATTATTAATATTGATGGTAATACGATTACTATTGACGCTCCTATTTTTACGGCCATCGATGAACGCTGGGGTGGAGGCGAATTATTAAAATACAATGATAATCGCATTGAAAACGTAGGTATTGAGAATTTGCGTGGCATATCGGATTATGACCCAACAGTCCGCACTACAACTTACGGTAACATGGACCGTGACAAGTTAGACAGAGCGTATCAATACCAGGGAGATGAATATTACTCTGATGAAAATCATTATAATAATTTTATCAGTTTTGGCAATGCTAAAAATGCCTGGGCTCGCAATGTTACAGCTTTGCATTTTGTCTATAGCGCTGTAATAACAAGTGGCCAAACGAAATGGCTTACTGTTCAGGATTGTATTTCTTTGGAACCTGTTTCGGTTCGGGCGGGTGGCAGACGATTTACATTTAAAATGAATGGTCAGTTAGCTCTGGTTCAACGATGTTTATCCGATAAGGGCCGTCACTCTTTTGCAGGGGAAAGTGCCACTGCAAGTGGTAATGTGTTCTTTGAGTGTAAAGCCACTCATCCATATTCTACCAGCGAACCTCATGGCTACTGGGTAAATGGGATACTTTATGACAATGTAAAAGCGCCATTAACAGCCCGGTACTGGGACTTTATCATGGGTTGGGCAGGAGCCAATACTGTGTTCTGGAACTGTGAGGGTGATTTCCTGATTCAAAGTCCACCAACGGCTGCAAACTATTCTTTTGGACATATCGGTGTGAATGCAGTTGTATTTAATGCTGCTTTGCAAGATTTAACATATCCAAACGGACATGTTGAATCGTTGGATAAGCACGTAACTCCAAAAAGTTTATACCTCACTCAGCTAAAAGAACGATTAGGAGAGCAGGCGGTTAAGAATGTTTTAAAAGAAGGCGAATAAAAACGAAAATTAATTCAGTGTGAATAAATATCACCCTTCGACTTCGCTCAGGATGACCGTCAGACTGAGCGGAGTCGAAGTCTGGTATTATTAACTAAACAAATCTTACAAAACCAAAACTTAAATCCAAATAACTCATTTTGAAATGAAAAATCTAAAATCTTATTTTTTACTTCTGACAATCATCGTTTCGGGAATGATTGTAGTTGCACAAGATATTCCTCCAACAACATCATTGGTTTATCCGGGAACGGATGGAAAACTGGTTTATGTTGCCGATAGTTTGGGCAATAAAATCCCCGATTTTTCAAATGCCGGATATAAAGGTGGTGGTGTTCCAATTCCGTATGTTGCCATTAAAGAAACAGTTTGGCCTGTTTTGGGTGATAACTCAGAAAACATTCAGGCAGCAATCGACCGTGTTTCGGCACTTCCTTTGGATGCAAACGGGTTCAGAGGTGCTGTACTTTTGAAAATGGGAACTTATAATCTTGAAAAACCAATCACTATAAATACTTCGGGTGTCGTACTTCGGGGCGAAGGAATGAGTGATGTAGGAACCATTCTTATTGGAAAAATTCCGCAGGGAAGAACAAGAGGTGGACTGGTAAACTTAAGTGGAGAAACCGGAACAACTATCAATGAAGCTTCAAAACAAGTGATTACCGATAAATATGTTCCGGTTGGCGCTACAAATTTCAACGTAAAATCGGCAAAAGAGTTTAAAGCCGGCGATAAAATTATTGTAAGAAGAATCGGGAATGAAGCATTTATAAAGGAAATTGGTCTTGATGAGGAAACCGTTGGAAGAAACCAATGGAGACCTTTCAATATCAATTTTGATCGTATTATTACAAAGGTTGAGGGAAATACAATTACTGTTGATGCTCCAATTTTTACTTCAGTAGATGAGCGCTGGGGCGGTGGCGAAGTTTATAAATATGATGATACACGAATTGAAAATGTAGGCGTTGAAAACCTTCGGGGTATGTCTGAATATGATCCTTCTGTACGAACAACCGTTTATGGGAATATGGATCGTGACGATTTAGATCGTGAATTTTATTACCAGGGAAATGAATATTATTCAGATGAAAACCACTACGCTGTTTTCATAAATATCAGCAATGCAAAAAATGCCTGGGTAAGAAATATGTGTGCCCTTCATTTTGTAAACAGTGTGGTTCAGGTTAATTCAGGCTCAAAGTGGATTACTGTTCAGGATTGCGAATCAAGAGAACCGGTTTCTCAACGTTGGGGCGGAAGACGTTTTACTTACCAAATGAATGGTCAGATGTGTTTGGTACAAAGATGTTTGTCGCATAAAGGACGTCACTCTTTTGTGATGCAAGGCCAGGAAGCAAATGGAAATGTGTACCGCAAATGTGAGGCTACATTCCCTTATTCATCCAGCGAACCACACAATCATTGGGTAAACGGAATTTTGTATGATAACGTTAAAGCGCCGCTCACTGCCCGTTTCTGGGATTATATTATTGGTTGGGCAGGAGCAAATATTGTATTCTGGAATTGTGAAGGCGATTTTCTGATTCAAAGTCCGCCAACTGCTGAAAACTATTCTTTTGGTCATATTGGTGTGAATGCAGTAGTATTCAATGGAGCACTGCAGGATCTGACAAAACCAAATGGGCATGTTGAATCAATGGATGCCCATGTTACTCCACAAAGTTTGTATCTGACTCAGTTAAAAGAACGACTTGGAGAGCAGGCGGTTAAGAATGTTGTTAGTTTGAATGAATAATAAAAATAAAATGAAACCAGTCAAATTTTTTCTTTTACCTGTTTTTCTTTTAGGTGTAATTACAATTCTAAAAGCACAAGACCTACCACCAACAACCTCATTGGTCTATCCCGGAACGGATGGAAAACTCGTGTATGTTTCCGATAGCCTGGGCAATGAAATACCGGATTTCTCGAACGCTGGCTATAAAGGTGGCGGAGTGGCAATTCCTTATATTGCTATAAAAGAAACCGTTTGGCCGGTTTTGGGAGATAATTCAGAGAACATTCAGGCGGCAATTGATCGCGTTTCAGCACTTCCATTAAATGCTAATGGATTCCGGGGTAGCCGTGCTTCTGAAAATGGGTATTTATGATTTAGATAAGCCTATAAATATTAGCACTTCAGGAGTTATTCTCCGTGGAGAGGGAACCAGTGATGTTGGAACCATATTAATTGGGAAACTTGAAAAGGTATCTGAAGATAACAGAGGTGCTTCGCTGGAGAGACAAGGTTTTGGAAGAAGATCGGCGTTGGTTAATATTTCTGGAGAATCAGGACTATCTATTCAAGAGGACACAAAACAACTTATTACTGATTCTTATGTTCCTGTTGGTTCATAAGTTTTAATGTGGAATCAGCAAAGGGATTTAAAGCAGGTGATAAAATTATAGTCCGACGAATTGGAAATGAAGACTTCGTTAAAGAAATTGGTTTGGATGAGGAAACTGTTGGCGGCGTTATCGTTGGCGACCATTTAATACCGATTATGACCGGGTAATTACAAAAATAGAAGGAAATACAATAACCATTGATGCGCCAATTTTTTGTGCCATTGATGAACGCTGGGGTGGTGGAGAAGTTTATAAATATGAAGATGAAGGAAGACTTGAAAATGTAGGTGTTGAAAATCTTCGTGGCATTTCGGAATATGATCCGTCGGTTCGGATGACTTCTTATGGAAATATGGACCGTGGAAACTGGGACGCGACTGACCGGCCTCATTATGAAGGCGATGAATATTTTGCTGATGAAAACCATTACTTTACGTTTATTAATTTAACGAATGCAAAAAATTGTTGGGTGAGAAATATCAGCGCACTTCATTTTGGAAGTAGTGTTGTAAGTGCTTCGCGTGGTACAAAATGGATAACAATTCAGGATTGCGAATCAAGAGAACCAGTTTCAATTCGTGCAGGTGCAAGGCGATTTACTTTCCAGTTAAGCGGACAGTTGTCGTTTGTTCAACGATGTTATTCGCAAAAAGGTCGGCATAATTTTGTTAATGGAACTGGCGCCAGTGGAAATGTATTTATGGATTGTGTTGCTGAAAATCCGTATTCAACAAGCGAACCACATGCAAACTGGATTACCGGAGCATTGTATGATAATGTAAAAGCACCACTAACAGCAAGATACTGGAAAGATATTGGAATGGGATGGACAGCGGCAAATGTTGTTTTCTGGAATTGTGAAGGTGATTATTTAATACAAAGTCCGCCAACAGCTGAAAATTATTCTTTTGGCCATATTGGTGTTAATGCAGTAATTTTTAATGCAGTTTTTCAGGATTTAACAAAACCAAACGGACATGTTGAATCGATGGATAAACATGTAACTCCAAAAAGTTTGTATCTTACTCAGCTTAAAGAGCGGCTAGGGTCGATTGCTGTTAAAAATGTTGTTGGATTGAATTATTGAGAAAATCAATCAGAAATCCCGTTAGGGATTAGATGTGGGTAAAAGATAGAATCAAAACAAATTATATCGTCCCGTATGGGACGAAATCTTAGGAATACAAAATGCTATCTACCCATATCTTGTGCCTAAAGGCTGCCTGAATTTTATGCAGGGATGGGGATAAACAAGCAGGACGCCATGCCCGCATACAGGACGTCAAAAAATGATATAATTCATACTTTGGGTGCCTGCCGGCTTTTAACGGTATGCCCATGGCTACTAATATCCAGCCCCGATTGTGCTATAAAAATATTGGTTTTTGATTTAATTAGTTTGACAAAAAAAATACCGGAAGCAAAACTCCCGGTATTTTCATTTATCTGGTTAAATTTTCTGTTACAAATAATTTACGTAACCCACTTTGTTTGGTAGCGGATTTTATATACCCACTGGTAACTAACAATGTATAACGTTTTCATATCATCGTCGCCAAAGCATAGACTAACAGGGAAGTGGGGTAAATTAATCATACCAACAAAAGCACCTTCCTGAATTGAAAATCTGAACTCCGTAATAGGTTCCAACATAAATGTTTCCATCCATATCAATCGCCATACCATCAGAACTGGAAGATTTACCTTTTCTGTCGAGTACATTATCAACCAGGAATAATTTTGCAAACTGGCGGCCATTGCTAATTGTTCCGTCATCATTTACATCATAAGCCCAAATGTAGTTTTCTTTTTCGCTGTTAACAGGATACCACGATTCATCATCGTAGCAATTGTTGATATACAGCGTTTTACCATCTGGAGAAAGTAAAATACCATTTGGCATTGCAAATTCATTAGGTTCAACAATCCTTGTTATTTTTCCTTCAGGAGAAACATAATAAACGGCACGGCCCGGCTGGAATTTTTCAGCTTCCATGGTAAATTGCGGATCAGTAAAATAGAATCCACCTTTTTTATCGGTAATAATATCGTTTGGCCCGTCAATAGGTTTTCCATCATATTCACTTACGAGTGTTCTTACAATCCGGCCGTTTGTTGTCATTTCAACTACACGGTGTCCCATCATGTCGCAAACAATCAGGTTTCCGTTTTTATATGGATAAAGTCCGTTTGTTTGCATTTTACCCTGTGTGATGTAATGATAACTTCCATCAGGATCCATTTCAACTGTTGAACTTTTCTTCGGATCGGCTCCCCAGTTCTGGTCAAAGTACATATTCGAGAAATAAATTTTACCGTTCATCCATTTTGGACCTTCGGCAAAAGTCAACCCCGGTTCAGTAACTGTTCCATCAATAACCATTTCTACTTCGGCATCTTCAGGAATAATTTCATGATACGCGGCCATTCTGGCTTTTTCTTTTTCGAGGTAATCCTCCCGCGCCGGCCAGAAAATGTCGATTGCATCGCATCCTAAGTCACCAATATATGCTCCGTGAACCATATTACCTGGAATCAGCACAACATCATTTGGTTTCATTGCCTGTTCGCCATCAAGTAAAATTTCATCGCAACCGCCGCGCAATACCAACATCATTTGTTCTTCAGGATGAATGTGGCGATCGAATACTGAACCCGGATCCATTGAAATAAAACTAATCTGGGTATTTTTACCTGAAACAATTCTTGAATTTGCTCCTTCAACCAGTTCTGTAAGCTGGAAATTATACAAGTCATATACTTTGTTTGGTTCAACATTGGGTTCCAAAGTAGCCGAAACATCTTTAGCCTCGGAAGGAAGATCATCCACGCCGGCTTTTTCAAGGTAATCGAGACGGACAGGGCTGTAAACCTCCAATAATTTTGCTCCCGATTCTCCTGCTGTTACTGCATTTTTACTTCCTTTTTCAAGATATACAAAATCGATTCTTGGAGTAATACTATGCGTTCCATCCTGTTCTTCACGTTTTACTGAAGTCATGGAAACCATTGAACCATCAACAAGTTGTTCAACAGAGCCTTCCAATACAAACATAAATCTGTCGGCTGGAAGATCTTCCTCAGCAATTGTTGCACCTGGTTCAAGTTCAATAATGCCAGCCATGGTACCGGTTCCCCAGTATAATTTCGCATTCACACCTTCAGCAATTTCAGTATTTGAAAAGTTATCAAGACTTGTAACTTTTCCCGGTTCAAGGTTTGATTCAATACCGGTTTTTGGAAGATTCGGGATTTCCCGAACGGTTAAATCATACTCATCTATAAGGCCTTTGTTTACCTTTTCCCATTCCGGACCCGATGTACACTGTGTTAGGATAAACAGCAGTGCCAGCAGGCCGCTGTAAATAAATCTTTTTATTAAAGTGGATCTCATAATTTGTTTTGATTTGTGTTCTATTATAAATTGTTTATTTCATTTCAGTTGTAAAGTTTCTTTCACCTAACTGGTCAGTAACCTGGTCCATGCCAACCACATCGTACCCCAACCACTCGAAAGATTTTGCCAAAGCTGAAGTATGCGCCCAGGCATCATCATGTTCAGGTGTTTTTGTCCACATAATCCGGTGCTCTTCGGTATCAAACAGCAACTCCATTTGATATGTGTATTTTGTTGCAGGAGAACCGGCTCTCTTTAAAGCTTCGGCAGAAAATGTTTTTAACAACTTTGATCCCATATAACCAACTTGTTTTCTTAGCGCCGGCACATAAATATCGATATAATTGGTTTCGAAAGCTTCGAAATCTTTTTCAGCAACTTCAAAAAACATTTGCAGTTTTACCATATTCAGAGGAACATCGGTAACATCAAGCTTTCCTTTTTCTAGGGCAATACCATAAACAACCATTTCCAGCGGTTCGTCATCCGAACTTTCAAATGAATGAATTTCTCCGGCAATTACAGGAATAGCATCGCCATAAACAATGTCTGCAACTTCATCGTTAACATGTACTTTTCCTTTTCCTTTTATAACAAAATATACTTCATCAACCCCTTCATGAAAATGTCTACCAATGGTTGAACCAACAGGAACCAGGTAATGATCAAAGAAAGCCCAGTTTGAAGAAAATGCACCAGGGCCTAAACTTCTTCTGTATTTAACGGTTCCTTTTCCGCCGTTCATATTTTCCACCGGGCGGAGTGATTCTTCGCTTAAAGTACCTGTGTTAATAAAAGTGGGTTTATCAAGAACTTCCACATCTACGCGATCATCTCCTGTTTCCCAAAGCGCTGTTGGATCAGCAGAATAATTGAAAGATCCTCTGCGTGGAAAACTGCCACTGCCTCTGCCTCCGGATGCACGTTGTTCGCCGGGAGCTGTTACCGCAACCTGAAAATTAACCCAATCAACAGGTTTATCGGTTGGATTGTAAACGGCATGTGCATCTCCCGATTTTAACGGTACCCCTGCCGGACCTTTAAGAAGTGCGGTTTGTCCGTTGATTGTAAATTCACAATCACCGTCAAGTACCAGAAACATTTCGTCAGAATTGGTATGGAAATGATGACCAATTGAGGCTTTTGGCATTAATGGCCCGTGATGCATAAAATTTAATCCGAAAACCGTTCCCCTTCCTAAAAGAGTTTGCATATACAATGTGCCCGCTCCCTGATGTACATTTTGACCAGCAAAAGCCTTGTCTTTATCGGTATGTCCGATGCGTTGTGCCAGTGGAATTCGTTCCGGGTTTTCCTGTTCAGAACTTCCGGGTTGTGCAGTAACGGTATTAGAACTCAAAACCCAAATCAGCAAGAAAGCTGATATCGGCATCAATATTGAAATTCCCGATCTTTTAAATCTTTCAAAGAATTTCGTGGATACGTTTTTTTTCATTTTTAATTTAATTCCAGGTTATTTTTTAATATTAATTCGTCAGAAGAGTTTTTATAAACTTAAATTAGCATGAATTGGTTTAGTTAAGGTTACAAAAATACTTACAATCATTTATCGTATTGATTCCTATTCAATAAATTTTTAATAAATATCAAGATAAGAAAAATAAATATTATTATCTACAAAACTATAAAAACGTAAGTTTTTGTGAAATAATTAAATACAATAAATTCATTCGTTCATAAGAAATTCAATTATCAATTAGCTTAATTTTCTTCTTTTCTCGATGAATGCAACAAAAAAAGAGGGTAATTGATACCCTCTTTAAGATATTCTATAAAATAAAATTTTAAGCCTAGTCAATATTATGGAATTTTAGTTTGCCCCTAAAATAAGATCAGAAGGTACAGATACCAGTTCAATACCTTTTCCTGTTCCAAGGTTTCTAGAATACTGCTTTTTTAATGGATTGTTCCAGTGTTCATGAGTTCCTAACGAAGTAAGCGGAGTTCCGCTGTTATCAGGGTCATATACGATATCTTCCGGCCAGTTTGCCGGATCGGCAGCCTGGTGCATATAATCATCAACTCCGTACATATTAACGATATTTTCCCATTGATTATTAACCGGATCATGCTCATTTACACCGTCGAACTCAGTTCTTAAGAAATCGTAACCCACGGATTCAATTGCAACAGGATCGAGCGACATAAAAATTGAATTGCTCCAGTCATTATTAAATGGTGGCATTTTATATTTCACCGGGCCCATTATTTCACTTGAACCTCCACCAAATAAGCCTTCAACAATCCATACCAGTGTATTTTGACCGAGGTACTTACTTCCCATCATGTCTACGAAAACCCGATATTTACCGTAACCGGTATTCGTTGGTGTCCCTTCTCTTCTGTTGGCAATATGTGAATAATGAAGATGATGAGCACTACGGTTTCCAATATTTCCGAAATTAAGTTTTGCAGTTAATGAAAATCCAGCTGCCCCATGGGGTTTAAGTACAGGAAGTAGGATCATATAATCAGCATTTTTGATTATATCGTAAAGTTTTTCCTCATTCTTTTTATCAGAATAAAACAGAAGCGGTTCTTCAGTAAAGTTGATCATTGTTCTCCCAAAATCGGTAGAAGTTCTGTCGATATAGTTCACATTAGGAAATTCGTTATGCCAAACGTCAAAATTATGGGCATAAGTAGGATTCATGGGATCGCCCAAATAAATATCTTGCTGATTTACACCAACTACATTTACCAATTCACGTAACAATTCAAGCGTTACGTATGGTCCATTTTCGGTAGGTGTCATACTACTTGAATTTCTACGATCACCTTCTTCTTTTTTTGGCGATAATTTGTTGCCGTTTGCTTTGTCTTCTCTTGAAAGTACCCAACCTGCTTGCCCCTGATTAATTTTGATGAAGATTTTTTCACCCTTTGAATAGCCTTTCTTTTTGTTGGATTTTTTTTCATTAAAATTCTTAAATATTGCATCCCACGACTTTTCGAGATTTTTTTCTCCCGCAAGTTGCATGATACCGTCACCAAACATTTTACTGATAACTTCAGGATTATTGTTTTTTTCTAACCAGAAAAAATCATAATCATCAAGACTATTGTGCTCAAATTTTTCATTTGTTGCGTCTGCGTTCCAAACCCAAACAACTCTTCCCGGGAAAATACCTTTGGCTTCTCCAATGGGTTGATTTGGTCCATCTTCCGGCCCGGTTCTTTCATCAATATCCTGAAACAACATTAATGGAGCATTCGAATTTGTAACTGCTATTACAAGAAAAACTCCGAATAACAAAAAAACGGTTGCACCAAGTCGAACGTTAATTTTTTTCTTAAACTTTCTGGAAATGGTAACTAAACCACCCACTGCCAGAAGATACGCTACGAAACCCGACATAAATGGGGCTGCAACTTTCATACATGGGTAAGTTGCCCTTGTAGGTTTTGGAATTACTCTTACAAGAAACCAAATTGTGGAAAAAACACCCGTTATTATAAATAATAACCTGGGTGGCAGTTGATGTCTGATCATCCAATCCCTGATATTTCCCAATTTCCCTTTTAATCTCGAGATGTCAAACTTTGTCCTGTTCATTGCGATAAGTTTTAGTATGTATTAGAATTATTGTTGGTTTAGTATATAATGTATATGAAAAAAATCTTGCATTAAAAAAAGAACAAATTGCCGTAACAAAATGATTTGACAGAATTTTAGTAACTAGGTTTAATATAGGAAATTAATTCTGCGATTAAATTGGAAATCTAGCATACCGATATCTTAGATTTACTAAAACTTTTGAATACTTTTTTTAATTAATCACCAATTTCTTTCGGTCATATATTTTTCAAACTCTTGTTCTGTCATGGGTAATTCGCCATGATAATTCTTCACAAATTCAAGAAAATCTTTTTTGATTTCTTCTGACCACTGGCTATCGATTTGGCCTGATGTATAAATACCTTCACGCAATCGTGCCCAGCCAAATTCATCTCTTATCTGTGTAACCTCCGCTGTTTTTACAACCTCTTCAACTAGTTGAGCAGGTATAAACAAAACACCATGACTTTTTGCCAGAACAACATCACCAGGTAAAACCGTTGCGTGGCCAATTCGGATAGGCGCGTTAATTGATGTCAACATCATTTTTTGTAAGAATGAAGCATCAATTCCCTTTGACCAGCTGTTAAAACCACCGATCATTTTCATTCCTTCCGGATCACGAACAGTACCGTAAACGATTACTCCTCTTTTTGATTTTGCATAGATTGCATTGGCAAGATTGTCACCAAGAATTGGGCCGTCATCAACCTTTCCGTACGAATCGGCTACATAAACGTCACCGTTTTGAAGGATATCAATTGGCCAGGAATTGGTTGGCGGATTGGATCTGTTTTCAATTTTACCCTGTGTTTTAACCCACTCATCAAGATCGGGTCTAAGCGGCATATATTGGGCAGTAACAACACGGCCCGTCATTGCACTATCCGGGAAAAGAACTGTCCAGGATCCTTCGAACTGACTTTCATAACCCCTGTTGCGTAATACTGACCAGGCAGCTTCAATAGGCACATTTTTTAATCTCTCCAATAATTCATCGGAGACTTTGGGTCTTCCATCAGCAAATCTTTCCCCTTGCCAAATCGAAGTGATAGATTTAATATACGCTGGCGAAGAACCAACATTTTGCGTAAATGCGTTAACATTTAAAAGAATGATAAAGCATAGAAATGGAAATAATTTCTTCATAATAAAACTGTAAATGATTTATGAAACTAATATTTTTTTGAAAGAAGGCTAATATATAAAAAAAACTATGGAGTCAGATTTCTCTAACCCCATAGTAACATCCTCAATAAGAATTAAATTTAATTAATCAATATTTTATAGTAATACTAACTATTTATCCCAGAATACTCTTGATACAAGATTATCATTTCCACCGTTTAGTTTTGCAACGGCAGCGTCATAATTTGCTTTGTTTTCTGAAGCTTCGGAATCAGGATATGTAAATCTATGTACATAACCGTCACCGCCGTTTTGCAGAAGTTGATCATCAAAAGCATTACGATTTAAATCCGGGTAACCTGTTCTCCTTATATTAGCCCAGGCTTCCTGAGCATTGGTAATACATACAATCCAGTATTGAGTATTGATTTGCTTAAGTGCATTTGCTGCATCATATGCAACACCATCTTTTGCGAGATATGCATTTTTTGCTGAATCTGAAACAGCTGGTAAAGTTGAATTTGTTTCACTTAAGATTAATGAATACCTATCCATGTCAGCTATTATACCTGCTTCGTAATATTGCTTGGCCTCAGTATCGCCACCAGGAATAAATCCTCTTTTGGCAGCATCTGCAAGAAGTAAAGCGGTTTGCGCATACGTTAAATAATAATCAGGTGTTGAAATTGATGCTATAACATTTACATTCATTTGTGAATAATCTTTACCTCCACCTTTATCTCCACGAGGAAGATCAGTATCAATAATGCCCACAGGAACACCGTACTGTGCATCAAAAGACACGTCAGGATTTGGGTCATTGAGTGGTTCATTAGGATTATCGAATGATGCTATGATATACTTGCTGCGAGGATCCATTGTACTTTTTAATTGATTAACAAATGGTTCAGCAGCGTAGTAAAATTTTGGGTTATTATTAATTAAATTATTATTACTGCCATTGGTATAAAGGGTACCATCGAAAGTTACGAGTGCATTATCTGCATTCGATGTCATTACTCCACCGTTCAATGCTTCTGTAGCAATGGTTTTGGCTTTATTGGCATCAGATTCTGTGTAGCGTAATCCTAATCTTAACAACAATGAATTACCCAATTTTTTCCATTTAGCAACTTGTGCGGCAGCATCTCCGGTTGAATTATACCCATGCGCTCCGTAAAAAAGGTCAGCAGAAACATAATCACCACTTGCACTTAAAGCTGCAATAGATTCTTTAAGTTCTTTGTAAAGATCTTCATAAATTGCCGCGTCGTCATCATACTCAGGGTAGAAAAATTCTTCTCCTTTAAGCGCGGCATAGCCAGCATTAAAATATGGAACATCTCCGTAATGGTCAACCATATTCATAAAAGCCCAGGCTTTCATTATTCGAACCATGCTTTTTAAATTAACGAGATCACCATATTTTTCCTGATCATTTTCAATCAGGTATAAAATATGAACAAACGTTTTTATTGAGCCGGTGAATTGACCCCAGCTACTGTTTTGGAAACCGTCAATATCTTCGTTAAAATTAAAACCCAATGTAGCCCCAGCGTTATATGGATTTACAAATTGCTGAGCAATTGTAGCCTCAGATTCCCATCCATTACCTTGGCTGATACGTTGTGAACCGGCAAACAGAAGTTGAAGATCAATTTCATTTATCGCGAAGGGATCAGTGTTTACCTCCACGAAATCCTTATCACATGCTCCCAATAAGAGCAGAAATATACTTAAAAATATAATTTGTTTAATCTTTTTCATGATCCTTAGAATTTAACATTTAAACTAAACATATAATTTCGGGTAGTTGGTAATGAAGCATTTTCATAACCAGTTCTTGAGTCACCTGATGATTGAATTGCTTCAGGATCAAGGTTGATAATATCTTTATAAAGCGTCAGGACATTTCTGCAGGAAGCAGTCAAAGTTAAACCCTTAACAAATCCAAGCGCATTCACTTTACTTACAGCATTCGTAAGATTATAGGTTAACGAAATGTTCCTTAACTTAATATAATCAGATTTAAAGGTGAATGGATCACCAATCTGGAAGTTTCTGTAGTCTCCATAAAAACCCTGAAGATTAGTGTAAGCAACAGTATTAGGTTGTCCGGTTCCTTCATTGATTCCGGGGAATACAATACCGTTTTCTCCTTCTCTACGACCTTCCAGAGAAAGTTCGGAATGTCCTTGTCTTGTTAAATTCAGGTTTGTGCCGGAAAGTACTGTACCGCCCAGTTTATAATCGACAAATACACCCAGAGAAAGATTTTTATACGTAAATGTGTTAGTCCAACCACCGGTATTTTTTGGTAGTGCTGATCCAACAGGTACAAAATCGTCAGAGGCTTTCAATCTACCATTAGCCTGTACAAGAATATCACCATTTTCATTGCGTGCGTAAGTTCTTGTGTATAATTGGTTCATTGACATTCCTACTGTATAATGTAATTCACCAAGGAATTCATTTCCGGTACCATTAAAATAAATTAACAGGAAATCTTCAATTGGAGTACCGTCAGGATTAACACCTACTGAAAGTACTTCAGTTTTTAAAATGGTATGGTTCCATGAACTCGTCCAGGTAAAGTTACGAGTTCTTACAGGAGTGTATTCAAACAACATCTCAATACCTTTGTTCTCCAATGATCCGAGATTTTTCTTTGAACTTCCGTATCCTGAAGAACTGGATAGGTTAACATTTAAAACCTGATCAGTTGTCACCTTGTCAAAGGCTGCAATATCAAAATGGAATCTGTTGTTAAACATTCTTGCTTCCAACCCTATTTCTTTTTCAGTTACTAAAAATGGCTGCAGATTAGGGTTCGGGGCAGAACCATTTGCAATACTTGCCAATGTCTGACCATTAAACTGGTTACTGTTAATATTATATGTAAGATTGCCTTCATAAGTACCAACACCATTGGCGCTACCAACCTGTGCCCATGAACCTCTTATTTTACCAAAATTTAACCAGGTTACATCAGGTAAGAATTCGGAGAATACAATACTACCTGAAACTGATGGATAAAATTGAGAATTGTTTGTTGGGTTCAATACGGAGAACCAGTCGTTTCTACCTGTAAAATTGAGATAATAAGTTGAGTTATATCCAAATTCTGCAACTCCATAAAGGGAATTTACGCGGCTTTGATTAAACCCATAACCCAGGTTTTGATTGGTACCGTTTGAAATCGAGTAAAAGTCTCTTACAACGAAACGTGAAACATTTTCATTGAAATTATGGTTTTTAACTCTGAAAGTGTTTCCACCAAAACTTGCATCAACAGAAAATTTATCGAATTCTTTGCTTATTCCTACGAGGAAATCTGCGTTTACGTCAGTTCCCCAGCCTTCGCTTACAGAATAACTTCCTTTATATGTACCATCGTCTGTATTGATTGGGATACTGGTTCCGATCCCACCAGGAACTTTGTTTTCTGTAAAATTAAGAGAATAGTCGTAATTAAACCTACCCTGTACATATAACCAATCAGTTACATCAAAACGTAATGTTGAAGTCCCAAGAAAACGGTCTCTGTCTCTAACGTGACTTTGTCCCGCTTCGCCATAGGCATAAATAGGACTAAGAATTGTTCCCTGGAAACCCGAGGTTTGTGCTTCAGTTCCTGTGGCAGGATTTGTTGCATAATCTCGAAGAGCTTCGTAAGGTATGGAAGTAGATAAACGGGTAAAGAAGTTTACAGCGCCCGGTCCCTGTGTCCCAATTTCAGGTGGGTTAATGTATTTCTCGTTAGTATAGTTAATGTTCATACTATACGTTAGTTTATCTGCAATTTTCCAGTTCACACCTAAATTGGCAATGTTTCTTTTATATGTATTATAGGGATCGATACCATCAGCATCAGTGTTTGAAAA
This sequence comes from uncultured Prolixibacteraceae bacterium, assembly GCA_963849775.1. Lineage (GTDB taxonomy): Bacteria > Bacteroidota > Bacteroidia > Bacteroidales > Prolixibacteraceae > Draconibacterium. Next base: position 185,414 of record CAWKIX010000006.1, read on the forward strand.
GGATGCTCTAAAGCTACCTTTGTCACTTCCACCCGAAAATGCAACAGTATTAGTCCAGGTTTGCCCTGTCCTGTAATATTTAAAAAGATTGTCTTTGTATGCTACGTATGGATACATTTCACCATTGAATGCAATAACATCATGACCATCTAATTTTCCACCCCAGCCAAACTGACCATTTCCTGCTGCTGCAGTTTGCAGTAGTTGGCGCTACGCCACCAACGCCAAGCCCATATTCATACTGCATGTGATCAAAGAAATTCAGCGGTTCCTGTGCAGTGAAGCTTGAAGTGACCTCAACACCAATACCTTGTCCAGCCTGACCTGTTTTTGTAGTGATAAGAATTGCACCATTTGCCGCTCTTGAGCCATAAATAGCAGCTGCGGTTGCTCCTTTCAAAACAGTCATGTTTTCGATATCTTCAGGGTTAATGTTATTCAGGTTATCACCTTCATCGCGCATATTACCACGACCACTTGCACCCTGTGCCCCCTGATCAATAGGAAGACCATTAATTACCAATAGCGGGGCATTATTTGCACCGTTAAATGCAACCTGGCCACGTAAACGAATTTGCGTACTGGCTCCTGCACCAGCTGCCGGAGCTGTAATATTCAAACCAGAAACCTTACCAATCAAGAGATTCCATTGGGTTGGTAGTTCTGTTTGTTACCATCTCGTCAGCATCTACAGAAGTAACGGAATACCCAAGACTCTTTGCTTCACGTTTAATACCGAGAGCAGTAATTACAACTTCATCCAGCTCTTCTGTTGATTCCTCAAGTACAACATTAATTGTTGATTGCGAACCAACTGTAATTTCCTTTGGCTGAAAGCCAATAAAAGAAAATTGCAAAACTGTCTGATTATTCGGCACTGAAATGGAATATTCTCCATTTCCGTCAGTAGATGTTCCCGAAGTAGTTCCCTTAATTACAACAGTAACACCGGGTAGTGGTGCATCATTTACTGCAGTAACTTTACCGGTAACTGTTCGTTGAGCAAAAGCAGCTTGTATCCCTATAAAAAGCAGGAGCACAAGCAAAACTGTCAGTTTTCTCATAATTAATAATTTAGTTTAGTTATAAAAATTAGAAAGCTTTCTGTGAATTGTGTAAAAATCACACAAGCACAATTATTATTATTCATTCATTATTATTATTTATATTATTTTGATTTATGTAAACAAAAATTTAAAAAATTAGTTCTTAAAGTTTTTATCTTTTTTTATATGATACGTAATGATATTAAACGTATGCTTTACACTCCCACGAAAATACCAATATTTTTTACATTAACAAATTATTAATAATCATATATTATTAGTAAAGCCGTAGATTTTGAAGAACAGGTTTAAAAATAAACAATTAAAAGATCGAAAATTCGGTTATTGTATTTTTATTTATTTCCCAAAAGCATTTTATCATTCAGTCAGTTATGTAATTTAAGGGAATTAGCTGATTGAAGTAACTCCCTTAAATGTACAACTTCAAAATTGTATATATTTACCTAATTACTCGTGCGCTTCCACCTTTCATTACTTTTTCAGCTTCGTCCCTGGTTGCCCAGTTCCAATCGCCCATAAATCCATGGCAGAGTGCAGAGTAAGCTGCTGAGAATTCAATTGTTTCCTGAGGATCTCTGCCCTCGAGCATACTGGAAATTAGTGCAGAAGCAAAGCTATCTCCTCCTCCTGTTCTATCCCAAACTTCAAGGTTTTCATATTTTCTTGAAGCATAAAATCCACCTTTGTATAGCATTACAGTCTGCCAGTCATTCAAAAGTGCAGTTTTAACGTGCCTTAATGTTGTGCCAACAGCCTGAACATTCGGATACAGGTTAACAACTTTATTTGCTACCATTTTATATTTCTCAGGATCTAGATCAGCATAAGCTTCCGTACCTCCATCAGCTTTTATGCCAAGCATTTTTTCAAAATCCTCTTCGTTTCCGATTATTACATCAACATAAGGCATAATTTCTTTCATTACCACTTTTGCCTGATCCGATGTCCAGAGTGTTGATCTGAAATTAAGATCGAAGCTGGTAGTAACACTAAGTTTTTTTGCCGTTTTAAGTGATGTTACCGCTTCTGCAGCAGCATTTTCAGAAATTGCAGTTGTAATCCCCGTTGTATGAAACCATCGGGTTTGTTTTAATGTTTCTTCCCAGTCAATATCACCCGGTTCTATTTGGCTAATTGCTGAATGTGCCCTGTCATATATTTGTTTACTTGCTCTTGGTCCGATGCCTACTTCCAGGTAACAAAGACCGTTGCGAACAGTTCCTTTTCCATCGAAAGGAAGAAGTTTTACGCCTGACATGTCAACTCCATGTTCTCTTCCTTTATTAATAATGTATTGTCCTGACCAGATATCAACCAATTTTGACACCCATGCTGTTTTAAGTCCAAGACGGGAAACATTAACTGAACAATTTAATTCAGCAGCAGCAATTGCAATTGATAAGTGAGATGATTGCTCTAATCTTGCATGGTCAGGTGCGGTTAATCTAACCATTGCTTCACCGAAACTTAAGAGATCAAATTTTTTATCTGTGCTCATTTTTATCTGTTTTGTTGATTTATTCTATAAGTTAAGTCCTTTTCGATTGAAAATTGAAACAGGCATTCTACCCTGAAGATAATCTACAATACCGGTTGCAGCTTCGCAGGCTACTCTTACTGTACATTCAGTTGTAAGTGCTGCGCTGTGAGGGCTTGTGATGGTTTTTGGGCTTTGTAAAAATGCTTCGCCATCAACTGGTGGTTCGTTTGCCAGTACATCGAACGCGGCACCGGCAAGTTTATCTTCGTCTAACATTTTAACCAGATATGCTTCGTCAACAATCCGCCCTCTTGCCGTATTAATTAAATAGGATGATGGTTTCATAAGTGACAGTAATTTTTCGCCAACATGCCCGTGAGTTGTATCGTTATGTGGAACATGCAATGATACTACATCAGCTTCAGCAAAAACCTTTTCTTCTTCTGTATAACGAACTACACCAGGTGCTAACACACTGTCGTCGATATATGGATCATAAACTAATACCTTCATATTAAAGGCTCCCATACATTTTTTAGCAACTTGTTTACCTATTCTGCCATATCCAATAATACCCAATGTTTTTCCGTCAAGATCGATAGGCAAATACAAGCGTCTTGCGGTTTTAAATTTTCCGTTACGTGTTTCACTATCTAAAAACAATAAGTGCTTTGTTATGGCTCCAATGAGAGCAACTGTATGTTCTGCAACGGTAACTGTGTTTGCATCAGGAGTATGGAGGACTAAAATTCCTCTTTCTGTTGCTGCAGCTATATCAACATTATCAACACCAGTTCCGGTACGACTAATAACTTTCAAGTTAGGTGCCATATCCATTAATTCTGGTGTAAACTTGATTGTTGTATCAAGCATAACCGCGGTAACATCTTTAACAAGTTTTTTAAATTCATCATGATCGCCGGATGGCATATAAACAACTTCTCCACCCTTACTTAAAATATTAAGTGCATCCTGACTAACTTTTTCATTTACAAGTATTTTCTTCATTTATATTTACTTTTGTTTATCAATTCTTTTCCTCAGGGGTATTTATATTAAACTTACTTTTTTGAGAGCGTCTTCGATTTTCTTTTTTATGTCATCGGCTAACGGGAGTAAAGGAAGTCTTGGTTCTCCACCATTTAACCCTGCAAGATCCATAGCATATTTTACCGCCGCAACTCCACCAGAACCCGAAACTGATTTGTTGGTTTTAATTACTTTCTCGTTCAACTCAAATGCCTCTTCATATTTTTTAGCAACAACTAGGTCATACAATTCACAGGTCATATCGGGGAAAATATTGGCTAACGAAATTACACCACCGTTAGCTCCCATAAAAAGACCGTTCATAAAGAAATTGGCTGATCCCGGAATAACATTGAAGGAATCTCTGACTGCAAAAAGGTAACCCTCGATATTTGCAGCATTTGAAGAATCTTTAACCCCAATAATATTTGGAAGTTTAGCAAGTTCCTTAATAAGGTTTACCGACAAAACAGTGCCTCCGCAAAATTGGGGAGCATTATAAACCAAACATGGTTTTGTGACACTGTTTGCCACATCTGAAAAGTACCTTAAAAGAACATCATCAGTCATTTGTTTCTTGAAATACGAAGGTGGAAGTAGGGTGATAAAATCTGCACCCAAATCATCAGCTACCTTTGCAAATTCTATTGTTTCCTTTGTGGATTCGAAAATGCATCCGGCCATAACGTACTGATCAGCACCCTTATGTTTAATTATTGTGTCGAGAACTTTTGTTTTTTCATCCGTAGTTAAACTTTTATTCTCTCCATTGGAACCCAATGCAAGATATCCTTTAAGTGGAGATTTTGCATAAAATTCCATATTCTTTATCAGTTTGTCATAAGCAACTTCACCATCCGCATTAAAAGGAGTGGTTATCGGGGCATAGACTCCCATAAGTTTTTTTTCCATTGTTCTATTTTTTGATGATTATTTTTGATTTAATTTCTATTTATTTCTGTCCACTGGCTGCATTCATAAATCTTCTCTGATACGAAACGACCAATGGAGAAGTAGTGAATTTTGCCAGATACTGCGGCTCGGCAGTTATCACAACTCTGTCTGCTATATCCATAAATTCCGGTTCTGTAAGCATTTTATCAATTGCCGGATAATTCTCTTCTCCTTCCATACTACATATAATCAGTCGGGTATCATCCATATTGGTGTTCTTGAGAAGTCGTAAGTTATGTCTTACAGCATCTAACCAATCTTCACCTTCGTGAGAGTAATAATTTCTGTATTTGAGAATTCTTTCTGCTGTTTTCTTAACTTCAGACAAACTCATATTACTATTAGCGGCAATATAATCCTTATCAATAAAGAATTTTTTAAGATTTTCCAAAATCATGTCATCATTAGAGACAGCGAACTGGTCAAGATAATTTTTCATCGAGACACTGGCAGATCCACGATGCCTAACAAATGAATTGATGAAATATGGTCTTGCCTGCAAAGCCAAAGCCGTTTGGTATGGTTCGAACATAAGAGTAAAATTGACCCTGTAGCCATTTTCATGTAACATTAACGCCAGATTATGACCTCGAAATTTATCCTCGGTTGTGCCTGCATCATAAGCCCTTTGGAATTTTTTATCGCCACTGAGCAATTCATTTACATTTTCAGCATTAACAGGACCAGTGTGCGGAACTTTAATTACAACCCGGTATTCGGAAAGCATTTCTTTGAATTTAGCAGCTTCTTCCAGTATTTCATTCATTGATTCAGAAAAAGGATTGTTAAGTTCTACTGATATGTCACATCCAGGTCCCAGAATATTTCCAATTTCCTGCATCACTTCATCTCTTGTCTTAAACTTGTTCCCCACATTTACTTTTGGATTATTTATAAAAAGGTCATAGATGATTCCCGGATTGCAGGTAAGATTTGCTATCAAATTTTTAGTATGCTCAATTTCGTATGGATTTGCACTATCGACTGAAAATAGCAATTTTGTTGGCCTTTTAATGCCATTCTTATCGTATGAGATATTACGAACTAAATCAACTCTTAATACATTATTTTCAGTTAATTCATATTGAATTTTAAAACCTGCCGGAGTTTCTCCAGCGGGAGTTTTAAAGTAATCAACAATCTCCTGAAAATTTTTAGTAACGCCAATATACTTAGCGTTACTCTTTAAAAAATTATAGTGTTCTGCTGAAAGGGGCGTGTTTAACACCCTGTCAACATATTCCTTATCCGAAGAAATCACATTTGTTGTGGTTTCTTCCTGGTTATAAGAAGATAACAAGCTTTGTAAAGATAATTTTATGTGGTTCATTTGGTTTATGTTTATTATTTAATAAATTTTTAGTCAATTGCTATTCAACATCGTGTATTCTAACATCACAATGCTATTGGTTAAAAATACGCCAATTTTTATGTGATCTATTATCTGAAAAACGAATAATAATTCATTTTTAGTCTTTCAAGAGTAACAGATATTAAATTATTTGTTGGTTTAACGGTTAAAAAATATAGCAATCACAAAATTTTAACCCCGCGATCTTTGACTTTGCGTTTCCTCATTAACTGGCCCCATCCATTCAAGTTGTCGCTCTATATTTTGATTCATTTTATATTTAATGATACTCTTATCCGGGTCTTGACTACCAATTATTTCAATTTTATCCCTGTCGGTATATCCAATACCTGCTGCAGCACAATAATTAAGATATCCAACTTGTTCCAGTGGGACACCCATTAATCTTGCACACATACTATCAACTGCAATTACATCGAATCCGGCCAAAGCAATTCTGTGATCAACTGCTGTTCCTGAAATTGGTCCGTTTCCTTCCATGCCTTCAACACCGTCAATAATGGTAAAATCTGGCCGAACGCTTTGGGCCATTAGAAACATATTGTAATGCAACCAGCGTGAGCCTCCCGAATGCATATTTCTTTTATAACTAACAGGCCTGCCACCATTAACTGCCGTTCCCGGATTAAGAGGTGCTGCCATTGCAATGTTTTTTGTTCCTCCTGTCATTACAACACTGTTATGTGTTTTTAATCGTGATAGTGAGATGATATAATATTCAGGATTATTAAAAATATCTGCAATTTCTATTTTATCAAGGTGTAAATCTCTGTCGATAACAAAATATGGTTTCCCGTTATTTGTTGCATTCAGGTCTACAAATTTGATATTGTATTCTTTTTCAAGATCAGTATATCCATAATTTCCAAATCCGTCGGCTGAGTTTACACTTGAACTTGATTCAGCAATAATAACCAGTCCATTATAAATAGGTTTCAGATATTCAAGAACGGCTTTAATTGCGTCTTTGTGGGTTGCACAAAGAGGATTGTTGGTAACCACCATATTTGGTTTGATTACTACCGTTTTGTTTTTAATTCCAGCTTTTATTTCACTGTGAAATGGTTTCATTACTTCAAAAATCATTTGCATCCTATCTGTTCCTGTTGTAAAAGCAACAGGGCTCATCCCGTCATTATTGAAGGGTTTTGCCGGAGACTTCTTATCAGCTGGTTCGCCGGCTAAAATATCATTAAAACCTGATGATAACATTAAAGCTGAACCCAAACCTAACATTTTAAGGGCGTTACGCCTGCCAACAACTAATTGTTTTTCTGACGATTTCATTGTAATTGATTTGATTTTTTGTTTTTAAAGAGAAATAAAATTAAACAGATTTAAATTTTTTTGGAATTTATATTATCTGCTTAATTGTAGTATTCTGATAAAATATCAGATAAATAGCGCTTTACAGCATATACCGGGTAACTTTTTAATAAAATTAGTTATTTCCGGGACCATTGCCTGATCTTCCCTGACGTTCTTCGGCATAAGCTCTGATAAACTCAGGCGAAGGTGCTTCATTAGGATCTTCAAAGAATTGTCCCATATCTTCAGCATGGTCGAGTAGCCACTGGGTAAATTGTTGATTCATTTCAGGTGTAAAACTACCGTCGGCTTGCTGAGCAGTGAATTTTCCTTCTCTTACTCCCATGTGAGCCCATGTATCCTGCATGCGTGTTCTTTCCGAAGTTTCAACAACTCTTTGTGCATGTTGAGGTGGTATAAATACAATACCTTCCCGTGTAGCAAGCACAATATCGCCGGGCATAACTGTTACATAGCCAATCTGAAGCGGGCAATTTACACCAATAACCAGATTTGAACTGTTAGACTGAGGTCTGAAATCGCGAACCATAAGATTCCACTCCGGATCAATTGTCATATTTCCCGGTAAATCCCGCAATGTACCACGAATTACAGCGCCATTACCTGTTTTAGTCCAAATTGTTGTACCAAGGTTATCACCAACATGCGATGCATCCAATATACCTTCGCAAACATTTGCTACATAGCAATCGCCATCCTGTAATTGGTCAACACCCCATGTATATTGTCCTCTTCCTCTTCCATCTTTATTTCCTTGTTGTTGAATAAGGCCGTTTAGATCAGGCCGTGATGGAAGAAATTGAATAGTTGATGCTCTGCCACAGATGGTTACATCTTCTTTCATTAATTTCATACCACCATAATATTGATTTTGATAGGTTTCTCTTCTTCCAAAACCACCACCACCACCAGCGGTAGCATCACTTGTTCCGTTTAGAGTTTGCCATGCCTCTGTTACCGAAACGTATTTCATTCTGCGAACAATATCATCCGGCACTTTTGGTCTTCCATCCGGAAAACGATCTCCTTGCCAAACTGAAGTATAATATTCCATTTCTTCCTTTGTTAAAGAAGATGGTTGTGCATTTATAGAAGAGTACATAAATACTATTCCAAATAATGACAGGAATAATGAATAAAATAATTTACTGGTTTTCATAAGTTACCTCCTTGGTATTAGTTTAAGATATTTTAGTTTAAAAGTTTCGAATTAAAAAGATAGTAAAAATTAAATTAACTGATGTATTCAAAAATGAATATTACACTTTAATTTATGCCTTTTGCACCTTGACTTCTTTGATCCTTGGTTCTTTTTGGTTCCAGAAACTCGCAATAGTTGATGCTGCAATATTCATCCATGTTCCAAATATAAGCGGTGCAAGCGCGGCAGCTGTACTTTTAAGAACGTCGTAAGCCAGGCCAACAGCTAACCCTGAATTCTTCAATCCAACTTCAAGTGTAATAGCCCTAACATCAGCGTCACTGAATCGCAGAGCTTTTGAACCGAAATATCCCATTAACAATCCCAAAGTATTATGAGCAATTGTAGCAAGGAAAAGAGCGGGTCCAATAGTTAGTAGGGTTGCTTTGTTATGAGCAGCAACAATAACTATATATAACATAATTGCACTTAATGAAAGTTTTGGCAGTACAAGATCCATCCAATTTTCCGGCCCGTTGTTACGACGGATATAAATAATCGTAAAAGATACTATTGTAACAGCCCAGGCTACCAAAATTAAACCTGTTTGCAATGAACTTACAATTTCAGGGAAAGGAATAAAAATAATAGCAAATCCGGCAATGAAAGTAACCAAACCCAGAATTACCATGTTTGAATCTTTCTTCACCCATTCAAGGTTCCCGTATAATAATTTATTGGCGACGATACCAGCAAAAATTGGTATCAAAATCATATTAACTATGCTGAGCATCATACTTAAAACGGGAACTTCTATCAGCTCGCCACCAAATGTTACCATAAGAAGGGGTGTTACAATTGGAGCCAATAAAGTTGCGAAAGTTGTAATGGTTACTGAAAGTGCCAGGTTTCCTTTTGCCAAATAGGTCATAACATTAGAAGCTACACCTCCCGGACATGCTCCTACCAAAATAATGCCGGCAGCAACTTCAGGAGGGAAGTCCCAAACTGTAATTATAAAAATTGCAGCGAGTGGCATCATTACAAAAACCATAACAGTTCCTGCAATTACTGGCAATGGTTTTTTAAATTCCTTAGCAAAATCGCGAAGATTCAGTTTCGTTCCCATTCCAAACATAATTACCTGAATGGAAGGAACAATCAGTGAATTTGTATTAAATCCCCAGTCGGTAAACATTTCGGGGAAATACATTGTAAACGAAACAAATGCGAAAATTTGTAATGTAAAAGAAAGTCCTTTAAACTTTTCAGATTTTTGTGCGGCAAATGCCAGCATGTAAAAAAATGCGAATAGAACCAGTCCTGAAACTGGTAAATTAGCATTGCTTGAAGAGAGTAAAAGAATTTCAGCAATAGCAAGCAATCCTGCCAATGCAAGAAACATTTTAATAGCGGCTGAGTTTTTCATAAGTGGTTTAGCTTTTTTAAAATTTATTGGTTTAGAAAATCAATAACAGTTTCTTTTATTTGTTCAGGTTGAAGACCATATTTGCCAATTAATTCTTCGTAAGGCCCATTACTTGCATAAAAGTCTCCAACACCTATCATTTTAATTTTTGCAGGATGCTCCTGGCTGCATACTTCGGCAATAATACTGCCAAGGCCGCCAGATAAAAAATGTTCTTCAACTGTTACTATTTTTCCTATTTCACGAGCAGCCGAAAGCACAAGTTCTTTATCAATTGGTTTTACGGTATGCATGTCGATTAACCGAACGCTGATGCCAGCTTCTTCAAGTAATTCAGCAGCAGCCACTGCTTTTGACAAAACAGTTCCTGTTCCAATTAGTGCGACGTCAGTTCCTTCTTTCCTAACAATACCTTTTCCAATTTTGAAGTCCACATCTTCCGGATACAGAACCGGCATTTTTGGGCTTCCAATTTTCAAATAGCAAGGACCAACATGTTTAATCATTGCATGAACGGCCTTTTTTATGGTTACCGGATCTCCGGGATTTAATATAGTAACTCCGGGAATTGTTCTTATAATTGCAACATCATCCAGTGAATGGTGCGTTGAACCAAGCTGATCGTATGTAAGTCCTACACATCGTCCTACTATTTTTGCATTTTGGTTCATGTATCCGAGATCATTCCGAAACATCTCATAAGGACGGGCAGTAACGAATGGTGCAATTGCTGCAAATACAGGTATTTTTCCTGTTGTGGCAAGCCCGCTTGCAAATCCAACAATTCCCTGTTCCATAATTCCAAATTCAAAATGTCTTTCCGGGAATTTTTTAAGAAAATCGCCTAATCCTGAACCAGAACTACTATCAGCGGAAAGAACAATAACATCCTTATTATCTACGGCTGCTTCTACAACAGCCTCTCCAAAAGTTTTCCTGGGATCTTTCATCTCAACTGTCATAATCCGGCCCTTTCCATTTTTACTTTCAATTGTGCTTCAATATTATTTAAATCAAGAACTGCTTTTTCCATTTCTTCAGGATTAGATTTCCAATAGTGATAATTAACCTTAGCTTCTGCAAAGCTTAACCCTTTGGATTTTATGGTATCAGCAATAAAAACGGTAGGTTTTCCTTTTACGGTTGGAACCTGATTTACACTATCAATAATAGTATCTAAATTATGACCATCGATGACTTTAACGTTCCAGCCAAATGAGCGCCATCTTTCGTCCAGTGGTTCATAGCTCATAACTTCAACAGTTGGCCCGCTAATCTGAAAACTGTTTCTGTCAACAAATACTACCAGGTTATCAAGTTTATGCATGGCGGCAGCAGAAGCTGCTTCCCAATTTGAACCTTCTGCCAATTCTCCATCGCCCATTAAAACAAATACCTTTGATTGTGATTTGTCGATTTTAAAACCAAGTGCCATTCCTCCTGCAATTGAAAGTCCGTGTCCGAGCGCACCTGTGTTAGTTTCAACCCCCGGGAGTTTATGCATATTAGGGTGCCCGGGTACTTTTGAATCCAGAGCGCCATAAGTATCAAGAATCGATTTATCAAAAAATCCTTTTTCGGCCAATGTGGAGTATAAAACCAAACATTTGTGCCCTGCCGACAAAACAAACCGGTCACGGTCAGTCCAGCCCGGATTTTTTGGATCGACGCGCATTAAATTAAAATAAAGCGCAGTCAAAATTTCTACCGAGGACAATGCACCGCCAAGGTGTCCTGATTGTCCTTCTTTTATAAGTCTTAAAATATCTCTTCTGATATTTAGTGCTGTTTGTTCCAGCTTTAGAATTTCCTTGTTGTCCATAAAATAAAAAAGTAATCCTTCGATTTTTAAACCTGGTGTTTTTTTGCATAATCTATATAACAAGCCACCTTTGCTTCCGAAGGCGTACCTGTTTGCCATTCAGATTGTATCCAGGTTTTTACAATCTCTTTAGCCACTGCTGTTCCTGTTGTAAAAGCACCAAGTGCCAATACGTTTGAGTTGTTACTTTTTATAGCTCTTTCAGCAGAGTATGTATCTGCACAAAGGGCTGCAATTATACCAGGTACTTTATTTGCAGCAATACTCATCCCTATTCCGGTTCCACAAAGCAGAATTCCCCTGTCAAACGAATTTTCTGCAACAGCTTCTCCAACATCAAAAGCTACTCTTGCATAAATCGGATCTTCGCTTCCAAAATCTTTCACGGAATACCCCATCTCTTTAAGCTGATCGATAATTATATTTTTCAGCTCCGAAGCATTTGGATCACATCCAATTGCAACTGTCAATTTTTTTTTATCAGATAATTGTGTCATTATTTGAAATAATTTATAAGGTTTTATCGGTTCGGTAAATAAACTCTATAGCTAATAGAGTTAAGTCCCAAAAATAGCTTTTTTTTTAAACTCTCCCAAAAATAGTATTTCATAACCTTTTGTTATTTTCAAGCTAAAATGGAAACGATTTTTTTACTAATTGATTATTCAACCGGATTATAATTTTAAAGCATCAATTTAGATTAGGTTGAGTTTTAATGGTTTAATGAAAGTGAATAAAAAAACCGTCTCATCTGTTGATTTTGAGACGGTTTCCTTTTATTATACAGAGCATATTATTTGCCGCTCCTTGTATTTTTAATAAAATCACGTTGCGATTTAATTAAATTAACAAGGTGAAGTAAAAGATTTCGAATCTCTGAATTAATCTTGAAATACAATTGGGAGTTCCGGGTATTCACTTCTTTATTTTTAATTCTCTTAATTTGGCTCTTTTCAATTTTCTGCAAAAACTCAAAAATTTTGTCGCGCTCCTGAATGATTAAGTCAATGTTATCAAATTTTTCTTCTTTAACAGTAAGCAGGCAAAGGTTAAAAAAAGTGTCGAGTGCCCCAACTATCTCTCGTAATTCCTTGCCTTGTTCCGCAACAAATGGTTTATGGTTATTTTCAAGATGTTTAATCATCGGGTCGGTCATAAAATGCACAGCATGCGACATTTCACGTTTGTAATCCATCATCTGTACATAAAAATGACTGCTGTCAACCGGACCTTCAGATAACAACTGAACTGTTGAGTAAACCCTATCCCTGTTTTTCTTTGATTTTTTAGAAAACTCCATGCATACTTTCTGAGCCGATTTTAGCATCGCCCGATCTTCGGTTAAAAATCCTTCAATGCCAAGTGAGATGATCTGGTTCGAAAAATTAATGGAGCGAACCACTTGTTTTGAACTTTTTTCAATGATTAGTTCATGAGCATCTTCTTCGGCTATTGTATCTTCTTCTTCAGCTTTAGTTTTTTGTTTGCGTTTATTAAACAAAAGATGTGTTCTTACTACCATAAAAATGGCAATTGCAATAAAAACAAATATCATTACGCTACCGCTAAGCGAGATTATCAGGGCAATTATTCCTGAAACTGTAAAAGCGATAAGGGCGGTTAAAAACCACCCGCCAATAACGGCAAAAACTCCTGTAATACGGTAAACAGCGCTTTCTCTGTCCCACGCTCCATCGGCCAGCGAGGTACCCATGGCAACCATAAATGTTACATAAGTAGTAGATAAAGGGAGTTTCAAAGATGTGCCGATTGCAATAAGAATACTTGCCACCACCAGGTTGACAGATGCCCTGATTTTATCAAATGCGGGAGCTTCAGTATCTTTTGATTTTTCGGTTGCTACCGGAACAAACCTTGAATTTAATGTTTGGGCCAGGCTTTGAGGTAACATTTTATTTACTCTTTTGTGAAACCCTGAAGTTCCCCGTACAACCATTCTTGCCGCAAAAGATGAATCAAATCTTTCCTGTCCTTCGCTTTGCCTTGACAGATCAACCGAAGTTGCTACAACCGATTGTGCCTTTTTCGACATGATTAACGTGATAATCATAACAAAACCGGCTACCAGTAACATATAACCCGGTGTAGGAACTTTCCCTGCCAGCATTCCCATACTAAACGAGTCAGGAGCTACTTCGCCGCTTGCTACCCACATTTTAAACGAATTGAAACCTGCCAATGGAACACCTATAAAGTTAACCAAATCGTTGCCGGCAAATGCCATTGCAAGTGCAAATGTTCCAACCAGTACGATTACTTTAAGAATCTTAATATTGAAGATCCATTTTAATAACTGAATAAGTATTGTCCAGAAAATGAGGCTGAACAAAAGCACCAACCCGGTATTTGTACTAATCCAGGATTCAATGGTTTGTCCGCTGCTTAACTGAAGTTCGGCATACGATGAACCATGGATACCTTTGATCAGCATAAAATAGGTAATTGCGGTAATTGCACCACCGCCATATAATGCTCCAAGATATTTCATTGGCTGCCGGTAATTAAATGTAAAAATTAACCTGGTAATGTATTGTATAATTGCACCCACCGTAAATGCAATTATTACCGATACCAGTATTCCGGATATGATTGCCAGGGCTTTATCGGAATTGATGTATTTGTACAATTCCATTGCTACTGAAGCGCCGGCCATTTTAATTTTTACTATTGACACTGTAACCGCTGCACCCAACAACTCAAATACAATTGAAACTGTTGTGGAAGTTGGCATTCCGAAGGTATTGAACATATCCAGCAGTATTACATCGGTAATCATTACCGCAAGGAATATGACCATGATTTCGGAAAAGTAAAACATCTCGGGATGAAATATTCCTTTTCGTGCAACTTCCATCATTCCGTTTGAAAATGTTGCCCCAATAAGTACACCAATACTTGCCATTAAAAAAATAAGCCATTTTGGAGCAGCTTTCGATCCAATTGCAGAATTTAGAAAGTTAACAGCATCATTACTCACACCAACAATCAAATCAGAAATTGCAAGTGCAAATAAAATTACAACAACAATTAAGTAGAAATTTTCCATGATCTGGTAATTAGTTTCGGTCGGCAAATATAGAGGCTATATTAATGATATACAACTTCTAATATTAATAATATTTCAATGATAATATTCCTACTATGGCAATAGTAATTATTTTCTAATTTTACAATCTAAACAAAGATAACAATGAATAAATTCTCATCAAGACAAGTAGTAATATTACTTTCATTTTTATTAACCATAGTTGCAGGTATAGGCTGGTCATTGCTTTCAGTTTACAGTGTTGAAAAATACTGGATTATGGCTATTGGGTCTAGTCGTTTTTTTTGTGGCAAGCTTTTATCTTATTCAATATGTTTTAAATCATTTTATTCTGGAAAAAATATAGACCTATTTACAAGATTATTAACTTCCTTCCAGAAAAAGGGAAAAAGGCAAAAATAACACCATGGCCGGGTTTGGTTGAACTTTCGGAAGTTGAACAGGATGTGGAAAAATGGGCACAAAACCAAATGCATGAAATTGAACGTTTAAAAGAGCTGGAGCGTTATCGAAAAGACTTTGTTGGGAATGTTTCGCATGAATTAAAAACTCCTATATTTAATATCCAGGGTTATATTTTAACGTTGCTTGAAGGTGGCCTGGAAGATCCAAACATAAACATACTATACCTCAGCCGGGCTGAAAATAGCATAAACAGAATGATTTCTATTGTTGAAGATCTGGAATCAATCAACAAACTGGAAACCGGTGAATTAAAACCTCATTACTTCTACTTTTGACATTGTTAAAGTTGTTGAAGAAGTTTTTGAATTGGAGCATCCATTATCGAAAGAAAGAAAAATATCATTGGAATTTACAGATAAACCAGACAAACCAATTCTGGTAAATGCTGATAAAAAAAGAATAATTGAAGTGGTTGCAAACCTGGTTATTAATGGCATAAAATATGGCAAATTAAAAGGATTTGTTAAAGTTGGATTTTATGATTTTGATGATAAAATTATGGTTGAAGTATCGGATAACGGCATCGGAATAGATAAGAAAAACTTACTTCGTGTTTTTGAGCGGTTTTATCGGGTTGATAAATCACGATCACGAGAGCAGGGAGGAACCGGCCTCGGTTTATCCATTGTTAAGCACATCATTGAGGCACACAAGAAACGATTAATGTTCAGAGTGTTTTGGACGAGGGAACCACTTTTACCTTTACTCTTGAAAAAGCAAAATAATAAGCTAACTTTGTTTATTGTTAACAATTGAAAGGGGAATGACTTTACTCTGAAAAACGTCCCTTATATTTGTACCTTATTTATTTTTTAAAATATGGATGATTCGGAATTAAAAATTTTATTGGTTGATGACGAGGAAGACATTCTGGAGTTCATCAGCTACAACCTCCAAAGAGAAGGTTATCAGGTTTTCACCGCAAAAAATGGTATTGAAGCAATAAGTGCTGCCGAGAAACATACGCCACATTTGGTTATTCTCGACGTTATGATGCCCGAAATGGATGGAATCACCGCTTGCGAAGAAATACGTAAAATACCTTCATTAAAAGGTACAATTATAGCATTTCTTACTGCACGAGGTGAGGATTATTCTCAAATTGCAGGTTTTGAAGCCGGCGCTGATGATTACATAACAAAGCCAGTTCGTCCGAAAGTTTTAGTTAGCAGGGTTAAGGCATTATTGAAACGTACCGGTGAAGCTACAATTGCTCCAACGGTTGCCCCGGTTGATGTAAACACGGTGAATATTGGAAATCTGGTCATCGATAAAGAAAGGTACCTGATCAAGATTGATAATTTGGAGATGATTTTACCGAGGAAAGAATTTGAATTGCTTTCATTGCTCGTATCAAAGCCCGGGAAAGTATTCACGCGCGAAGAAATCTATCACTCTGTTTGGGGAGAAAATGTTGTTGTTGGCGACAGAACCATTGATGTTCATATACGGAAATTACGCGAAAAAATAGGTAATGATCACATAAAAACACTAAAGGGAATTGGCTATAAGTTTGTGGAATAATCAAATCTTTTTAGGAAATCCTTAAATAAAATAGATTACAAGATATAAGATCGAAAACCCCACTGTGTAACCTGCTGCAAGCTGAGTAAGGTTGTGTTTCTGCAAAATTAATCTTGAAGTACCTACCAATCCTGATATTACAATTGCAAGTACTATTGCGGCCACAGGATTTGTCCCGCTTCTGAATGACAACGCAAGAACGGAAGCTGTTAACCCGCCCGCAGCAGCCATGTGTGTGCTGATTTTCCATTTGAAAGTGATAATAAGTAAAATTATTAACACCACTACTGAAGCAATCATAAAAAGTTTAAAAAAGGCGAAAATGCGAATTGTACGCAAAAGCAAAAATCCAATGTAATAAAATATTGCGGTTGATAATAATGGTATTATTCTGTCTCGTTTGTTTTCCATCGAAATGTTGAAATTCGGGCTTAGCGCCATAATTGCCACCGAAAGCATTGGGAGTATTGCTGTTGAGAAAAACACAACCAACATGATAAATCGTTTTGCATCCCAACCAATTAATGAAAGATAAAAATTGGAATTAAATAAAATCAGATATCCGAAAGTAGGAATAAAAAAGGGGTGAAAAATGGCTGAAATTATTTTGGCTATACTTTTTTGCATTATTAAAGTTCTTTTCTTAAGCGGGCAACCGGAATTCCAAGTTGTTCTCTATATTTGGCTACTGTTCGTCGTGCAATATTGTATGATTTATCTTTTAATATTTTGGCAAGTTTTTCATCTGTTAATGGTCTTTTCTTATCCTCATTATCAATGCAATCCTGTAATATCTTTTTTATTTCACGTGTTGAAACTTCCTCTCCGTCATCTTTCTGCATTCCTTCTGAAAAGAAATATTTTAAAGGGTAAATTCCAAAATGCGTCTGAATGTATTTACTGTTTGAAACCCTTGAAATGGTAGAAATATCAAGGTTGAGTACGTTCTGCAATATCTTTTAAAATCATTGGTCGAAGCTTGGTTTCATCCCCATCCTGAAAATAATCTTCCTGAAAATTAATGATCTCT
Source organism: uncultured Prolixibacteraceae bacterium (assembly GCA_963849775.1). Classification (GTDB taxonomy): domain Bacteria; phylum Bacteroidota; class Bacteroidia; order Bacteroidales; family Prolixibacteraceae; genus Draconibacterium. Next base: position 203,123 of record CAWKIX010000006.1, read on the forward strand.
GACATGGTGAGCAACAGAGTGGTCTGGCGTTGCTGAATGGCATCAATAAACCATTTGGCCGAATCCAGTTTTTGCTTTACAAACATCATTGCTTCTTTTTGGTTTTTATGTCTTTGGTGATTGCCTAAAGAATGAAGCATCGAAAGATAGGTTTCATTTATTTTCAGATCGGGCACATTCCGCTGGTTTAATGAAAGATTTAATTCCCCGTCGTTATTCTCCAGGATAAAATCAGGAACAATGTGCATGTTCGATTTATTCAACGGATTGCTGTATGAACTGCCTGGCTTGGGATTCAATTTTAAAATCAGGTCAATGCTGTGTTTTAATTGCTTCTTCGGAAAGATTTAGCCGGGTTTGAATTTTTGTGTAGTGCTTTTTGGTAAATTCTTCAAAATAATCTTTTACTATGGTTTTTGCCATGATCAAAATCGGCTCCTTTTTTCCTGTTAAGTTGAATTAATAAACATTCTCTTAAATCACGTGCACCAACCCCTGCCGGATCAAACTCCTGAATAGCAGATAGAATATCATGCAATTCCTGCTCACTAACCTCGATATTCATATTGAAAGCCAGGTCATCACTAATGGAAAGTAAATCGCGACGCAAATAACCATCATCATCTATGTTTCCAATGATATATTCGGCAAGTTGGCGTTGTTCTTCTGTAAAATTTGTAACTCCCAATTGTTCATACAAATATTCATGAAATGAAGTGCCAACAGAAAATGGAATGTCGATGTACTTATCGTCTTTTGAATAATTGTTGGTGTTTAATTTATACGATGGAATATCTTCATCCTCATCATAATAATCATCAAAAGTAAACTCATCGTTATCAACATCTTTTTCCGCTTCCTGGTCCTGAATCTCATTATTTTCATCTTCGTCTGGATTTTCCGATTCCAGTTCGAGCACAGGATTTTCTTCCAGTTCTTTTTTGATACGTTGTTCGAGTTGCAAAGTAGGGATCTCCAAAAGCTTAATCACCTGAATTTGCTGGGGCGAAAGCTTTTGAAGCAGTTTTTGTTGTAAAGAAAGTCTTTGCTTCATGTCCCTATTGTTTGCCTGGTAAATTTACTATTTTTTTTGTTGGTTGGAAATAACTCCCTAAAATTCTGCATTTTTTGGCGTTCGCGGAAATGCAATTACATCACGGATATTACCCATCCCGGTAACAAATAGATATAAAACGCTCAAAACCAAGGCCGAACCCACTGTGAGGAACCGAACCAAAACGCCGGGTATCAAGGTACCACCACATTTCTTCAACCGGAATACCCATTTCTTCCATCCGGGTAACCAGTTTATCCAGGTTTTCTTCCCGTTGCGAACCACCTATAATTTCACCTATTTGAGGAAATAAAACATCCATGGCTCCAACCGTTTTTCCATCATCGTTTTGTTTCATGTAAAACGCTTTGATTTCTTTTGGGTAATTAATTAAAATTACCGGCCGTTTAAAATGTTTTTCCACCAAATAACGTTCATGTTCACTTTGTAAATCAACGCCCCATTCTACAGGAAACTGAAATTTTTTCTTTTTATAAGGCGTTGAATTAACCAATATATCAATTGCTTCGGTATAGGTAATTCTCACAAAATCGTTTTTCAACACGAACTCCAGTTTTTCAATCAGATTCATTGAACGCTGATCCTGTGGCTTATTTTTTTCTTCCTGCTCCAACCGGTTAGCCAAAAATTGCAGGTCATCCTTGCAATTTTCGAGTGCATAGCTAATTAGCGATTTCAGAAATTCTTCCGCAAGATCCATGTTGTCCTGCAAATCATAAAACGCCATTTCAGGTTCAATCATCCAGAATTCAGCAAGATGGCGGGTGGTATTTGAATTTTCGGCCCTGAAATGTTGGTCCGAAAGTATAAATCTCACCCAATGCCAAAGCGCCCAATTCACCTTCCAATTGTCCTGAAACGGTAAGATTGGTTGGCTTTCCAAAAAAATCAGCACTGTAATCAATTTCCCCTTCTTCGGTTAAAGGTGGATTTTTAGGATCAAGTGTTGAAACCCGAAACATTTGTCCAGCTCCTTCTGCATCGCTGGCAGTTATTATTGGAGTGTGCAGGTAATTAAATCCTTTTTCATTAAAATATTTATGAATGGCAAATGCCATTGCATGACGAACCCTGAAAATCGCCCCAAAAGTGCTGGTACGAAACCGCAGGTGGGCATTCTCGCGTAAAAATTCCAACGTATGACGTTTGGGTTGGATTGGAAATTTATCCGGATCAGCGCCGCCTAAAAGATCAAGTTTATCCGCAATCAATTCAATTCTTTGCCCACTGCCCGATGATTCAGCCAGTTTCCCTTCAACCGAAATGGCAGCGCCGGTATTGATTTCACGAATCAATTCTTCTTCAAAACTATTTGCATCAACAACAATCTGCAAATTATTGATTGTAGAACCATCATTCAAAGCAACAAAATTTACATTTTTACTACCTCTTTTGGTTCTTACCCAACCTTTCGCAACAACAGTTTGTTCCGGTTGCCCGTTTTGAAGAATTTCTTTGATTTTTATTCGTTTCATACTAATGCCTTTTCGCTTGTACGTGTTGATTTTAAAGAGTACAAAAGTACATTTTATTGATGATAATCAGCCGGAGACATATTTTTTTTTGGGGTTATGCTTCGAATTTAACTTGCAGGAAAAAAAACCAGAAATATAAAAAGTTAATTGTGGCGTAAATAAATTAAATATTACACGAACTGATAAAAAAGAAAAAGGTTGCCTTGCATAAAGACAACCCGGGAATTTATTCGAATAGGAAAACAGGTGAAAGGAAATAAATAATTTTTAGTTCTTGCGCTGTATAATATTTGTAACAGTACAATTTTATGACTTTCAAATTAAACTGTATTTAAGATTTGGTTACAGATTTATTAAACGTAGTTTTAAATGTTCATGAAAATATTGTATCTTTCAGTCGATGAACACATTAACAAAACATTTTGTTGATTTGCTTGAGTTTTTTTATCCGGCACTTTGTGTTACCTGCGGCAACCGGTTGGTAACGCAGGAGAAATACTTATGTTTTGAATGCTGGAATGATTTACCCCTCACAAACTATCATTTTCAGAAAGGAAATAAAGTTGAACAACTTTTTTGGGGAAGAACAAGTATTGAATTCGCCACGGCATTTTTCACCTACAAAAAGGGAAGCAAATATCAACAACTGGTTCATTTTATCAAATACAAAGGGATGAAAGAACTCGGGTTTGAAACGGGCAGAAGATTTGGTTTTTCGTTAACCGAAGCTGATCATTTTAAATCGGTTGATATCATTGTGCCTGTTCCGCTCCATCCGTTAAAACAGAAGAAACGGGGATTTAATCAAAGTGAGTGGATTGCCAAAGGAATATCTGATGCAATGAAAAAACCTTTAATAGTAAACAATTTGAAACGCAATATCCATACATCAACACAAACCCGAAAAAACCGTTTTGAACGTTGGGAGAATGTAGAAAATATTTTTGATGTTACCGTTCCGGATAAGTTCAATAACAAACACATTCTTTTGGTTGACGATGTTGTAACAACCGGCTCAACGCTGGAAGCATGCGCTAACCAGTTACTTAAAATTGATAGCGCAAAGGTAAGTATTGCAACGCTGGGGTTTGCAGATATTTAAATCATGATTAAATATTCAACCTCTTTCAATTCCATTTGTTTAGATGAAAAAAAACATATTAAACGGATGGAATTTGTTATTTCTAAATATATTCCGGGGATAAAACCCGGCGTTACTTTACCCTCAACCCAAATGTTTGACATTTTGGGAGAAGATGGTATTCGAAAAATGATAAGCGACTTTTATGATCTGTTAGCCAAAAGTGAGGCCGCACATCTTTTTCCCAAAAATCCGGTTGGACTTGAAAAAGCAAAAGATCATTCAGGTGATTTTTTTATCCAGATTTGCGGCGGGCCAATGTATTTCAATAAAAATCGTGGACGGCCAATGCTAAACAGTAGGCATCTTCCTTTTAAGATAACTCCTTCAGCAAGAGAAACATGGTTGGAATGTTATCGTGAGGTGCTTACAAAAATGGATTTACCAGACGAGGTTTTGACTTCTTTTTGGAATTATCTTGATACTTTTTCGAAATGGATGATTAATTCAAAAGAAGAATAACCGGATAAACAAATTTTATAATTATCTGTTAAACAAAGCATTAATAACTAAAATAAGAGAATAATGAAATGGTACAAACTATTTTTTATAGCTGCAATTGTTGTAGCAATAAATGCCTGTAATTCAAAGCCTAAGCAAGCAGAAGAAGATGCTAATGTAAAATATTTCAGAAATTTGCAGTTTAGCGAAACACCCTGGGATATTGAGAAAGGAACACATCCGTTGACTGCTGAAGAAGCCGGGGAAATAAATAATTATAAATTTACATATAATGATAATAACCAGCTGGTTTCGGTTGAATATAACAGAAACGGGGTGTTATTGAATTACTCCTCAATGGGTGCAGCAAAAATTGGTTACAGTTACGAAGGAGATAAACAACTGAAAAAGTTTTATAACGAAAAAGAAGAAGAAATAAAAAACAGTGGTGTATCGGTTTATGAATATACGCTTGATGACGGAATGCGCGTTGCCCTCCGTTTTCTGGATGAAAATGGAGAACCGGTTGAAAACAGGAATAATATTCATAATTATATCTGGTCGAAAACAGATGACGATATGGTTCGCGAATTACGCTACAATCTTGCTGGCGATCTCAACTGTTATGAACCAGTTTTGCCCGTTTTACGAATTACGTTTTTCTTATGATGAAAACGGCTATGTTACACGAATGGCTAATTACGAAATGGATACGCTTTACAACTGTACAGCTGAAAATTGTGGAGATAATGGTGTTTCTTATTTTCAGTTTCAAAACAATGAAAATGGCGATTTAGTGAATTTCTCAGTACATAATGCCACAGGATTACTCTCTAATTTATACTGGGGCTGGGCAAAACGTGTAAACGTGGTGGATGAATACGGAAATGTTTTAGAATCTACTTTGTTCGATCAGGATAATGAATACCTGGGTGGCAAAAATATACCGGTAACTAAAACAGAATATAATGAACAAGGTGCGCCTGTAAAACGCATTTCACTGGATGAAGATAAAAATATTGTTAACAACCCGGATAATGGAGTTGCCATTGAAGAATACAAATATGATGACAATGGCTTGCGGATTGAAACTCTGCGCTACGATAAAGACAATGTTTTAATTGCAAATGAAGGATAGTTATTAATCGGGTATGATAAAAATACTTAAAAATCGAATCTGGCTTTTTAGTCTTGTTTTTGTGTTGTTTCTTGTGTCATGCACTGGTGGAAATAAGAACAATTCTACACAGGAATATGATACTGAAACAACGGTTAAAACAGGAGAACCGGTTGAGATAAACGCGGAAGCCAGAAAACTTTTGGATTATCTTAATGAACAGGGTGATTACGTTAACAGCCGCGATTTTCCTTCGATGATCAAAGCATCTTCGGTGCATGATGAGCTGGATGGAAATATCAAAATAATCGACCTTCGAGATGAGGAATCTTTCAAAAAAGGGCATATAAAAAATGCGGTAAATGTGTCATTCAACAACCTTCCGGGTTATTTTGCAAATGAAATTACTGCATCTGACTATGATAAAATTGTTTTGGCTTGTTATGCCGGCCAAATAGCAAGTTATTCAACTTTGTTATTGCGCTTAATGGGATATGATAATGTTTACTCAATGAAGTGGGGAATGAGCAGTTGGAACAAGGATTTTGCTGATGATTGGTGGCTAAAAAAAGTTTCAGCAAAATATGAAGATGAGTTGAAAAAAGATGTGAACGAGAAAGCTGATATGCATGATTTACCTGAATTAAATACCGGACTTGAAACTGGTAAAGAAATTTTTGATGCCCGTATAAAAAGTTTATTTGAAGCGGGAACAGGTTCAATTTTCATTAGTGCTGATCCAATTTTCAATAAGCCGAAAAATTATTATGTGATTAATTACGACAGGCGAGATAAATACGAAGACGGACATATTCCGGGAGCCATTCGGTATAAACCAAATGGAACTCTTGGCATTGTTGATGAAATGCAAACCATTCCGCCAGATAAAGAGGTTGTAACCTATTGCCAAACCGGGCAAAATTCTGGTTTTGTTACTGCATATCTCCGACTTTTTGGGTACAATGCTAAATCATTGATTTTTGGTAATAATTCATTCATGCACGATAAAATGGTAGCTGATAAAGTTGCTCTTGCCTGGTCTCCTTTTTCTGAAGAGGAAATAGAAAATTATGACTATGTAAAATAGTTCCTGATAAGAAAATGTTTTAATCTGTTGTATAATATGGTTCTCACTACCCTGAAAATCGTAAGAAATAAACTAGGAGATGAACGATAAGGATGATGTTAAAGATCTTATGTGTTTTATATTTTACTAGACAATGGATGGAAAGCTTTAGTAAAAACAGGATGTAAATTTTTAACATTGGCTGGTTTTGTTTACCTTTCAATAGATTAAAGTTTAAACCATGAATCTATTGTTGATACAACCAGAACCTCAAATTCATATAGGTAAGTCTCAGTTGCTCAATAAATTTGTTTCACGGAATTATTTTATGATACCCTCTCTTGCTTTAGGAATACTTGCTTCATTGACACCCTCAGATTGGAATATTCGAATCCTTCAGGAGCCAAAGGACAAAATAAATTTTGATGAAAAAGCAGACCTTGTGGGAATCACTGCAGGAACGCATATTGTTAAAAGAGGTTACGAAATTGCGGATCAATTCAGGAAACGTGGTGTTAAAGTAATTATGGGCGGAATTCATCCAACAGTACTTCCTGAAGAAGCACTTCAACATTGTGATTCGGTTTGCATTGGTGAAGCCGAATTAATTTGGGGTGAAGTTATACGTGATTTACAAAGTGGTAATCTGCAACGAATATACAAAGCAAATAATTATTTTGATCTTAATCAATATAAATCACCCAGGCGTGATATAATGCCATCCAGCGGTTCTTTCTTTTACAGTGTCGATACAGTTGAAACATCGAGAGGTTGCCCTTATAATTGCGATTTTTGTTCTGTTGCTTTTTCACATGGATCTAAAATACGGTACAGAAACTTTAATAATTTACTTTTAGAAATTGAAGAAATCAAGAAAAATAAATTGTTCTTTGTCGACAATAATATCATAGCTAACAAGGCAAAGGCAAAAGAATTATTTCAGGAACTGGCTCCATTAAAAAAGAGATGGACAGGTCAGGCGACCATTTCCATTAGTGATGACCCGCAATTGGTAAAACTAGCCGCTGATTCGGGATGTTACGGACTACTAATTGGTATCGAAAACATTACCGATGAGGGTTTAAAAAAATATAGCAAATCAAAAAATAGCTTTGAATCTCTTAAACAATCGGTGAAAATACTTAAAGACCATGGAATTGGAGTTTTAGCTCATATGATTTTTGGAAATGATTTTGATACCAAAGAATCGATGGCGATTACACTGGAACGATTATTTGAGTTGGATGTGGCATCGGCTTCACTCGGGATTTTAGTTCCATATCCGGGTACAACATTTACTCAAAATCTTGAAAAGCAAAACCGAATATTTACTAAGGACTGGAATTTATATGATGTCCATCATCTTGTCTTTGATCCGGCAAATTTTTCGCATGATGAATTTATTAAGGAGATTCGTTTTTTAAGGGAGAAATTCTTTTCTTATAAAAAAATAGTATCCAGAACGATTAAGCATAGAAATCCGTTTGTATTCGGGTTCAATCTTTCTTCAAGAAATCATAACCATGTATATTAACCGATAATTTAGTAGAATAAAAGACGATGTATTTTGATTTTACATCCGCTGATTATTTTACAAGAAATAAGTAAATTTCAGATTCTAATATTCGTATAAAATTGGTTTGACTGAAATTTATTCAGGTTGTTTTACGAAAAACCAGGCCAACTATTTTTAGAATAAGTCCGTGCGGTAAACTGCTGCCCAGATAATAATAGAATTTGCTCATAGTACCCGGAATTACAAACTTATTTCCAGCCAACATATTTTCAACCGCCACATTTGCAACATGTTCAGGAGAGAGCGCCGCAATTCGTGCCATTAATCCTGATTTATTAATTCTTGCATTTGCCCTTTCCGACCTGATACCATTTGGATGAACAGAGGTGACACTTATATTTGTTCCTTTCAGCTCCGCATTTAATGATTGAGTTAAGAACAAAAGATATGATTTTGTCGCGGCATAAACACTTTTGTTAGGCAGTGGCGATAATCCGGCAAAGCTGCTGATATTCAAAATGTATGCTTTCTCCATTTCTTTCATTGCAGGAAGAAATAAAAATGTAATCAAAGTTGCAGCTCTTACATTTAAAAGCACCATTGTATCAATTATTGTATACGTTTGATCTTCAAGTTTGCCATTAAATCCCAATCCTGCATTATTTATCAAAATATTAACGGCTATATTTTTTTCATTTGCATAATCGAAAACCTTTTGTGGCGCTTTCTTCTTAGTAAGGTCAATCGATAAATACTCAACCTTAACCGGGTAAGTTTCTTCCAATTCTTTCACAAATTCTTCCAACCCCGATTTTGGCAGTGAAACCAAAAACAAATTAAAGCCTCTTTTGGCACAATCATTTGCAATTTGTTTGCCCAATCCGGCGCTTGCCCCGGTTACAAGGGTATAAAAATTTTTAGGTTTAGTTTCCATACTCATTTCGTTTTTAACCAGTTGATTGTTTTTTCGAGACCTGTCACCAATGGTGTTGGGGAATATTGAATTTCCTTCTTTGCCTTTTCAACAGACAGTGGCCTGTTTTGCTGATATCGTTTTACCCACGGAGGAGTAATTAATGGTTTTTTGCCAAAATTATCTGCCAGAAATAATTCCAACCTGGCAACAAGCAGCATTGCCGGTAACGGAAGATGAAACATTTTGTATTTTTTTCCCGAAACTTTAGCAAGTAAACTAAAAAATGTGGTAAAAGGAACATTTTCACCACCCAATATATATCTTTCTCCCGAACGTCCTTTTTCCAAAGCCTGAATATGGCCTGAAACCACATCGTCAATAAAAACATAATTGCCTATCTGTGACCCGTCTCCCGGAATTATCCGCCATTTTCCTTCCATGTATTTTTTTATAAGAATGGTAAGCGAGTTGCTTTTGTTCAGAAATCCGGGGCCGTAAACCCTTGATGGATTTACAATTACAATATTTAGTCCTTTTTTTGTGTATTCAATGCAAAGTTGCTCCGCCTGTTGCTTTGTAGTTTCGTATTCAGTCAGGTATTCTTTCGGAACAGGGAATGATTCATCTACCAATTCTGTTTTTTTTGCAGGTGGAAGCGTTGCTGCAGATGAGGTAAATATTACCTTTTTGACGTTGTGTTTAATTGCCAGCTCTAAAATATTTTTTGTGCCAATATAATTGGTTCTGTAAGCCAGGGTTTTATCTTTCGACCAAATATTTGCATATGCAGCTAAATGAAAGATACAATCACAACCTTCAATGGCTTTATCCATTGTTTTTAAATCGAATAAATCACCTTCAAAAATTATAGTGTTTCTGAATTTATTTTCAAAGTCTTTTTTTCTTCTTACAAGAACATTTACTTCATAATTCGAATTTGTTAGTTCTTCAATTAATATGTTTCCAATAAAACCGGTTCCACCTGTTAAAAAACATTTCATTGGCAGGAAGTTTAAATGGATTTTGATTTTACAAATTTCAGATATTTATTCATACGGATTGAAAAATAGTCGGAAGATAAACTTAATGCAATGTGCATCATTAAAGGAATTAAAATGGTTCCTTGCCAAAGCGTAAAATAACAGGCAATTGTTCCAAAAAACAATGCGCCAATCGCCTCCTCTTTGCTATTAACCATGTGGATAGCAGAATAAATAACTACGTTAATTGCAATGGCAGGCCAGAATCCAAAATTTTCATAGCATTCAAAAAGTAATATTCCACGAAACAAAAATTCATAAGCCGATAAGTAAATAATCCAGCCAAGTGCATTTATTCCAAACAAATAAAAGTTCCATTCCGAAATTTTCATCTTTAATGAACTTCGATGTGGATTAGACTTTTGATTCAAGTAAGTGATCAAAAAAATAATGGTAACCAAACTTATAATCACATAAATGCTTGATGGAAAATTTCCGTTGAACATATCTTTAAACGAAACGGCTGGTTTTATTATCAGAAAATAAAGTATTCCCGGAATTACCCCCAAAACAATGAATCCTGATAGTTTCCTTGATAAAAAAAGCTTCAGTTCTGAAGGAGCTTTTCTTTTTAAGTATTCTGAATGAGCAAAATAATAGTAGAAATAAAAAAATACAAGTGTTCCTAAAAGCACAATTGATATTTTTAGATCAGAGAAAATAGCCGGATTTCCCATTGTATATTTTATTATCGACCAAATTGATAATAAGCCGCCAGTGAAATTACTTTGCTGAATTGATTATTGTACCAGTAATAGTTGGTTCCTTCCCCGGGCTGTTCACGTACAGGTAACACAGAAATTGCAAACCGAAGATCGGCCTTTATCCGCTCGAAAATATCAAACTGAAAACCAACAAAAGGCTGAAGATCAATATTATTAAACGGGTACTGGTCCTGTGGAGGCAACTCGCCATAATTGTCAAGTTCTTTTGAGTGAAATAAATATCCGGTTGAAACGCCTGCCAGTATTGAACCATTTTGACTGGTGCGAAATGCAAGATATACCGGAATATCTATGTATCCTAACTGCATGATATATTTTTCAGGACTTTTTTCAGTTACTTTTTTCCTGGCTCCTTTTTGTGAATATTTAATTTCCATTCCGCCAAAAACCGCTGGGGCAAAATCGGTTTGTACGTAAATTCCGGCAAGTATTCCTGGTTTGTGAAATCCTTTTATTGGCACGCCATTAAGCTGAGTACCACTAACCTGTGATGCATTGAAACCTGCCAGAATCCCTGCATCAAACCGTTGCGACATGGCAAGGTTTACAAGCAACAGGAACAGTATCGGAAGAAAGATTTTTTTATTCATTTTTGTTTAGTTTGCTAAGTTCTTTAACCAGAATTTCTACTCCTTTTCCGGCTTTTTCTTCCATAAAAATAACATTATCCTTAATAACCGATGGCCGGTGCGGATCAATTACAAAAACGGGGATGTCTGGTTTTGCATAATTTACTAATCCGGCGGCAGGATAAACTACCAGCGAAGTTCCAACAACCACAAGAATATCAGCCTCCTCAACAATGGGTATTGCATGGTAAAGCTCCGGAACAGCTTCACCAAACCACACAATATGAGGACGCAGTTGGCTTCCCTTTTCACATAAATCGCCCATTTTTAATTCCCAGCCATCGAGCGTATAAACCAGTTCAGAATCATATGTACTTCGTACTTTAGTTAATTCGCCATGCAGGTGCAACACTTTTGTACTTCCGGCGCGTTCATGCAAATCATCAACGTTTTGAGTTATAACATAAACATCAAACCATTTCTCCAGTTCTGCAATTCCGTAATGTCCTTTATTCGGTTCTGCCGTCAATAGTTGTTTCCGCCGCTGATTATAAAACTCCAATACCAGTTCTTTGTTTCGATACCATCCATCAATGCTGGCTACATCTTCCACATCATATTCTTCCCACAATCCACCCATCTCACGGAAAGTTCTTAGCCCGCTCTCCTGGCTCATGCCTGCACCCGAAAATATAACCAGTTTCTTTTTCATGGAGTTAAATTGAATTTAAAAATACGATTAATATAAACGTTGCCAAATACAAATGGCAATTTAATCATATAACGAAAAATACTTCAATATTTATGTAATGAAATCTCTACATTTGTAGCCGATGATCGATCATGCAACCATAGAACGAATTTTAGATTCAGCAGAAATTACTGATGTAGTTTCCGACTTTGTAACACTTCGGAAACGTGGCGTTAACATGCTGGGTTTGTGTCCGTTTCATAACGAAAAAACACCTTCGTTTACGGTTTCTCCGGCAAAAGGAATTTTTAAATGTTTTGGATGTGGGAAAGGTGGTAACTCAGTGAATTTCATCATGGAACATGAAAACCTCAGTTACCCGGAAGCATTAAAATGGCTGGCAAAAAAATACAACATCGATGTGGTTGAACAGGAAGAAACGAGGAGGAAAAACAGCTAAAAGATGAGCGCGAAAGTTTGATGATCGTTTCATCGTTTGCGCAAAAATATTTTACCCGTTTTTTATGGGAAGAAAATGAAGGCCGTACAATTGGGTTGAGTTACTTCAGGGAACGCAGTTTCAGAGACGATATTCTGAAAAAATTTGAGGTTGGGTATGCTCCCGATGGAAAAACTCCTTTTACCGATGCTGCACAAAAAGAAGGATATAAAATTGAATTCCTTGAAAAAACCGGGCTAACAATAAAACGCGATGACTGGCTGCGCGACCGTTTTGCCGGCCGGGTAATTTTTCCTATTCATAATATTGCTGGCCGTGTAATTGCTTTTGGCGGACGAATTTTAAAAGAGGATAAAAACACCGCCAAATACCTCAATTCGCCTGAATCGGAAATTTACCATAAAAGCAAAGTTTTATATGGCATTTTTCAGGCCAAACGCGAGATTTCAAAAACCGAAAAATGTTATTTGGTTGAAGGTTACACCGATGTACTTTCGATGCATCAGGCAGGAATTGAAAATGTAGTAGCTTCATCGGGAACTGCGCTAACTGTGGAACAAATTCGGCTGATAAAACGATTTACTCCAAACATTACCATTATTTATGATGGCGATGAAGCCGGGATAAAAGCTTCGCTTCGCGGAATTGACCTGGTTTTGGAAGAAGGAATGAATGTAAAAGTACTTGCTTCTTCCCGATGGAGAGGACCCCGACTCGTTTGCAAAAAAAATGGGCGCTACCGGATATCTCAATTATATCAAAGAAAATGAAACCGATTTTATCCAGTTTAAAACCCGCTTCTTTTAAAAGACACCGAAAACGACCCGGTTGCAAAAGCACAATTAATTTCCGACGTTATTCGTTCAGTGGCTGTTATTCCCGATACAATTACCCGCTCGGTTTACATCAGGGAATGCAGCAAATTGCTGAATGTTAACGAAGAAGTTCTTTATACTGAAGTTCGGAAACAAAAACGAAAACAGATCGGATGATAATGAGCGTTCTGAGATCAGGGAATCAAACCGAAAAACGGCGCAACAACTTACTCAAGCTGGTTACAAAAGAGGAAGTTGGGTTTCTGGAAGAAGAACTTGTATTTTTGCGGTTTTTACTAAAACACAGTAATGCCCCGCTATTTGAAGAGGAAAATGAGGAAAACAATGAAACTGAAGTTTGGAGTGTGGCAAAATACATGATTTACGAATTGGAAAAGACGAGCTGATCTCGGAAAATATGCTCTTTCAGAAAATATTTAATGAAGTCAAAACAGAATCTTGAAACGCCGGATTTCGATCCCTGGAAATATTTCGTTAATCATCCTGATGGAGAAATCAGCAAAATGGCAATCAACCTGCTTTCAGAAAAATTTGTGGAAAGTAACATCTGGAAAAGAGGAGGCGGTTTTACTGAACAGGAAGAGGATATTCTTGGATTGGTTGATTCCAAAAATAATTAAGGAATACAAAGTCAGAAAAATACGGGTTAATGTTGCCAAAAATTGAAGAGGAAATCAACATGTGCATACAAGAACAATGATTTTGATAAAGGTAATTGAAGAACAATCGAAATACATCAATTTAAAGCGGGTTGAAAAAGATCTGTCGGATAAACTGGGCAACCGAACCATTAATTAACCAATGAGTTATGCGAACTTTATCAATTAAAAACCGGGAAGAAATAGAAGCCGTAATAAAAGCTTGCAAAACTTGTTATGTTTCCATGTCGGACGATAACCGACCGTATGTTTTACCCATGAATTTTGCACTTGATGGCGATTACATTATTCTGCACAGCGCTCAAAGTGGCCGCATGTGGGAAACCTTAAAAAAAAATCCAAGGGTTTGCATTAACTGGACTTTGGGCGAAGAACTGGCATGGCAGGATGTTCGTGTCGGTTGCAGTTACCGGGTAAAATCAAAATCGGTTTTGATTGAAGGGCCTGTCGGATTTGTTGACGATTATGATGAAAAATACCGGTTAATGAAAGTATTAATGACTCAATACAGCGACCGTGAATTTGAATTCGGAAAACCATCGGTTGAAAATGTTGGAATTATAAAAGTTTTTATGGAGAAAGTTTCAGCAAAAGATTTTGGAAAAGTTGAAATACCAGGAAAAATAATATTTCATGTGATTAATGCAGTTCATCAGCCTCTTTTTTAATTCGTTGAATAAATTGAATTAGGTATCTAAATAAATTAAATATGGTTATGTGGCTAAAACCCAGTTCATCAGCCTCTGTTTTAATCCGTCGGCAATATTAACTTAACTAAATCGATTTTGATTTACTTTATGCCGTTCTCCCGAAGCGTCGGGATCAGTGAACGAATATTTAAGCTTTTGGGCAAAAGGGTTTTAACTTTGGGCAAAAGGGTTTTAACCACATAATTTTAGACAAAAAACTTATAATTAAATGCCTAATTCAAAAAAAATAAAATAATGATATTCGTAACCGGAGGAACAGGATTAGTTGGCTCTCATTTGCTGTATGAACTTACTTCAGCAGGGAAACAAGTAAAAGCTTTAAAACGCGAAACCAGCGATATTAGCCAGGTCTTGAAAACATTTTCCTACTTATTCCGAAAATCCGGAAATGCTTTTTAACCAAATTGAATGGGTAAACGGCGATATTCTTGACTATTTTTCACTTGAAAAATTAGTTGAAGGGAGTTTCTGAAATTTATCATTGTGCTGCAATAATTTCGTTTAATCCTGGGGAACGCAAAACAATGATCTCCAACAATGTGGAAGGAACTTCAAATTTGGTAAATGCAGCTTTGGAAAATGGTGTAAAAAAACTTTGTCATGTAAGTTCCATTGCAGCGCTTGGAAATAATTTGGATGAAACACCGGTTACTGAAGAAACCAATTGGATACCTTCAAAAAAAGTTACCGGATATTCGGAAAGTAAATTCTTTTCTGAAATGGAAATCTGGCGCGGCATCGAAGAAGGACTGGATGCAGTGATTATAAATCCTTCAATCATTCTAGGGCCGGCAAAATGGAACAGCGGCAGCGCGCAGTTTTTTAAGCTGATGAACGAAGAATTTAAATTTTACACCCGCGGGGTGAAAGGATTTGTTGATGTTCATGATGTTGTAAAAGTGATGATTACGTTAATGGATAACCATCATTTTGAACAGGCAAAAAATCAACGTTTTATTTTAAGCGCTGAAAACTTAAGCATGCAGGATTTGTTTTCCCAAATAGCAGATGCACTTGGAAAACCCAGGCCAAAATATTTTACTTCCGATTTTTTACTTGGAATTATTTGGAGGGCAGCAAAAATGGTTAGTATTGTTTCAGGCAAACCTCCGTTTCTTACTAAGGAAACTGCCGCTACTTCAAATAATAAGAATTATTACGATGGCAGCAAAATAAAGAAGTTTATGGATTTTGAATATACACCAATTAACGATTCAATTATTCGAACCTCCGGATTTTTGAAAAAGGATTTGGGCAATTAACTAAAATTGTACTCTGTCATTTCGATCCCGAATAGTCGGGAGAGAAATCTATCGCAATAATGAGATTTCTCACCCTCGTACCTCAGGTTTCGAAATGACAATTCTTACTTTATGTTTTGCGATAACACCAGTTCGAAACAACTACAACAAAAAAGGACGATCCGTTTTTCAACTGACCGTCCTTTCGGCGTATTACTAACACTTCCCGCGGAATTAAATTCCGAAAGCTTCTTTAATTTTATCTACATAATCCAGTTTTTCCCAGGTAAATAGTTCTACTTCTTTTTCTATTTTCCCCATGTATGGCGATTCAAAACGTTTCGTTACAGTTTCCGGTGTTCTCCCCATGTGTCCGTAAGCTGCTGATTCCAGATAAATTGGGTTCCGAAGTTTTAAACGTTCTTCAATAGCTGCCGGGCGAAGATCAAAAATAGATTTTACTTTTTCAGCAATTTCCCCGTCAGAGATATTCACATTTTTTCTGCTGTAAGTATTCACGTAAACTCCAACAGGCTGTGCAACGCCAATGGCATAAGCCAACTGCACAAAAATTTCATCGGCAACCCCTGCCGCTACCAGATTTTTAGCAATATGACGTGATGCATAAGCTGCCGAGCGGTCAACTTTCGACGGATCTTTTCCTGAAAATGCGCCACCACCGTGTGCTCCGCGACCACCATAAGTATCAACAATAATTTTACGGCCGGTTAATCCGGTATCTCCATGTGGGCCGCCAATAACAAATTTTCCGGTTGGATTAACATGATAAACAATGTCGTGCTCCAAACAATGCCTGAACACGTTCCGGTAATTTTGCCTTTACCCTTGGAATAAGAATCTTAATCACATCTTCCTTAATTTTTGCCAGCATTGGCTCATCAGCATCAAACTCATCGTGTTGTGTTGAAACTACAATGGTATGAACTTTTAACGGTGTGTTGTCATCGGCATATTCAATGGTAACCTGCGATTTTGAATCGGGACGAAGATAATTCATCACTTTTCCTTCTCTTCTGATGGCAGCCAAGTTCCAGCAAAATTTCATGCGAAAGTTCCAGTGAAAGCGGCATGTAATTGTCCGTGTCTTTGCAGGCATAACCAAACATCATTCCCTGGTCGCCGGCACCCTGGTCATTTTTATCCGCTTTGTCAACTCCGCGGTTAATGTCGTCGCTTTGTTCATGAATAGCAGTTAGTACACCACACGAATCACCATCAAAACGGTATTCTGCTTTGGTGTAGCCAATTTTGTTGATCACGCCGCGAACAGTTTCCTGCACATCAACATACGCGTTTGATTTTACTTCGCCGGCAACAACAACCTGTCCGGTAGTTACCAGTGTTTCAATAGCCACTTTTGAATTTGCATCAAATGCAAGAAACTGATCCAGCAATGCATCTGAAATCTGATCGGAAACTTTGTCGGGATGGCCTTCCGACACCGATTCGCTTGTAAATAAATAACTCATAATCCCTAAAATTTTCTGAACCCTTATCCTGCTTCCGTCAACCTGTCCCGATAATTATCGGGATGTTTAAGGTTCTTAAAGATGCTGAAATGAATTCAGCATGACGACAACACAGTTATAAAGTTCATGTTTAACCTTAAAATATTGTCACTGTGGGATGTTCGATTGATGTTGAAAAATGCGATTGTTTTAGCGTTTTTTTCATGTGGTTGCAATCAATCTCAAATCTTTCCACGTAGCGGCAGCAAATGTACAATTCTTATTTTGAATATTAAAAGAGTTTTTTGAATTATTTTTCCGGGTGTCGCGGTTTCCGAAACCGCGATTAAATTAACATCGGAATGGCCCCGATGGTTCGGGACGCTGTACCCGGAGAAAATATATTATTTCGACCCATCCCGACCGTTCGGGATCTAACCGCTGTTTTACAAAGGAAGTTGGAAGCTTTCTAACCCGCAATCCATTTAACGGGAATGAATAAAGATATGTATATTTGCCATAAAAAAATAAATACACATAAATATGGCTTATTATGTAAATCGAAAATTAGAAACAATAATAGAAGAGTTATTAAAAACTTTTCCGGTCATTGGAATAACAGGCCCACGACAATCGGGTAAATCAACCCTGTTAAAAAATTTACTAAACAACTCGTATCAGTATGTTACATTCGACAATTTTCAAAATGTAGCTTTATTTAACGATGATCCAGAAAAGTTCATTTCCATTTACAATAAACATGTTGTGTTTGATGAAATTCAAAAAGTCCCAGATTTATTTCATTACATAAAACGTGTTGTTGATGAGGAACGGGATATTGCCGGACGTTTTGTGATTACTGGTTCTGCTCAGTTTTCTATGATGGCTTCAATAACCGAAAGCCTGGCAGGCAGAATTGGATTATTGACATTGCTCCCTTTTCAATTCGAAGAAATTAAAAGTGCTCATTTGAAACCGTCCGAATTTTTAGGTTGTTACCCTGAATTGGTTGTTAACGATTATAAAAACAGGGATGTTTGGTACAATTCATACCTGGAATCTTATCTTGAAAAAGATGTAAGGACTATTCTTGATATTGGAAACCTTACAGACTTTAGGCAACTAATTCGGCTGTTAGCAGCAAACTGTGCCCAAATATTAAATTACAGTACGCTATCAAATTCACTTGGCATAGGGGTAAATACAGTAAAACGCTGGATTTCAGTGCTTGAAGCTTCCTATATTGTTTTCATGTTGCCACCCTATTTTAATAATTTCAATAAACGTGTAATTAAATCGAAAAAGCTATATTTCTATGATACGGGATTGGTTTCTTTTTTAACGGGTATTCAAAGCGAACAAATGTATGAGAATGGGCCACTGGCAGGTTCTGTTTTTGAAAATTATGTTGTTTCCGAGATTAAAAAGAAATTGTTGCATTCGGCAAATTTTAGCCAGATGTATTATTACAGGACAAGCAATCATGTTGAGGTTGATTTATTAATTGAAAATGGACTTAGCTTAAACATGGTAGAAATAAAAAATTCCAGGACTTTTCGCCCTAAAATGGTAAAACCCATGGAATCAATACTTCAGAAAAAGGATACCGGTTTTCTTTTATATAAAGGAGAAATCCGGCCATTCACAGAAAACCTGAAAATCTGGCCATATCAAAATTTTTTAGTTGACTAATGTTTTTATATTATCTCATTTTAAAAAAGTTGCAAACTTTCTCACCCCGATCCAAGGGATGATCCAGAATCCTTAATTAATTATGGGTTAAAAATGCAAATCAGGAATTTATTCGCCAATGACTGAATTGCTTTAATGAAAAAAGAGGCTGTCAAGATTGTTACTTTTTGACGGCCTCATATATTGTGCAAACAATTGATAAACAGATTTTACTGAATTACTCCTTGTGTAAAGTTTAATGTTCCTCCAACCTCCACAATAAACGTTGAATTATTGGCCATATTAACTGTGGCTCCATTTAAGGTAAGATTACCTCCACTTTTAACTATAACATCTGCATATTCATTATATGTGCCCTGCCATGTTTGAGTATTTCTAACAAGGTGAGCACAATAACCATATTCATTTATAGGGCCAAGGTTTGAATTGTTATCATCCCCATCCTCTTCATCCGGGCAGGTAGGACATGTTGAAGGTTTTGGGCCTATGCCCCAATTATAATAACCATCTCCGTCATAATCTGCACATCGTATATTCGACGTGGAATAATTAAGAGTTGTAATCGGTGGTGTCACAGCGCATACTTGCTCGGCATCAGAAAGAACAGTAGAAAGATCATCCATAATCATGTAGAGATACCCATTATCACCAAAATCCGAACCCCAACTATTTTTAAATACCCAATATATTTCACCGATCAAAGGATTATTTTCCTCAAATACAATCCATCCAAGATCATTCTCACTACAATAATATATGCTATCATTTACACTAATTTTATGATAACCACAAAGTACCATTGCATGAAAAAGATGTGGAACATCAATTATTGCAGCTAAAGGTGTTTTAATTACCATTTTCTTTAAACTATCTTCATTAGTGACGTTTTTTCTTGTATAATTGGCAACGCCAATTTGTTCTGATGGAGTAGGGCATTTTTCACTACAGTCGTGCTGGTAAGCATCAGTTGGTGTAGGAAAGCAATTTTCGTCCACTATACCATTGTTTTTAACATAAGTTAGTGCTTGACTTATCCAGCTACCTCGGCACGCAATGCCAGGTGGATTACAATACCCAACCTCTGCTTCAGAAAGGTCAAAATTTAGATGCCTGTTATAATACAAATTTGCTGCAACTTCTATTTCCCCAATTGCCGCGTAAGCCCAACAATTATTGCACCATTGATCTTTGATTGAAGTAAACCACCCACCACCATTAGTATCTCCGTCATAATATGGGGAGCCTGATTGATTTGCCCCATGTTTTGCTCTCCAATCGAAATCATCGTTAAAATGAATTGTTGAAGTACTTTTCAATTTTGGAGAAGCATCGCCTTCTTTTAATTCAAAAATTCCCCCAATATAATATTCTAGTCCCTTTGAGTTAAATTTGTCAACTCCAAAAAGTTTCTTTTTCTCTTCATAGGGTAATTTAGAAATCTGTGTTTCACCTGCTATCCATTTGCCTCCGTTTTCTTTGATGAATTTGTTTAACTGCCTTATCTTTTGACTATTTTTCAATTGTTTTATATTCCTCTGGTCGTTTTCAACCTTTTGTTTGTCCATTTCTTCAATGGGCTGTCCAAATACAAATGAATTAATATTTAAAGAGGCGTCTGTAATTTGAATCTCAATGAATTTGGGATGAATATTGTTTAAAACCTCTGTCTCATCCGCTTCATTAGATAGCGATAAAGGATTATTTTCAACAATCTGGTTATATGTCTCAAATATAAGCCATTCATGAAAATTTGAATCCACTAAAATAACCCTTACCAAACTATTTTCATTATCGAGCTGAACCTTTCCATTTAGTTTAAAACTTCCAATGATTTCTTTATTAAAAATATAAAGTGTGGTATCAGTCGTAAAAGTTTGATTTACTTGGAAATTTTGCGCAAATATCGTTGTGTCAAATAATTGAGTTATTAGGAATAATATTAAAATTCTGAGTTTCATAAATTTAATTTTTAATATTTAATAAATTTTTGGCTTTTGTTATTTTCCCCAACTGAAACAATAAGATATAATCCTGTTTGATAATTTGAAATGTTAAAAATCTTTTCAGATTCATAGCAGACAAACTCTTCGATCAATGTTCCACAACTATTATAAATGGAAATTTTTCTTTGTTTCTTATCAGGAAACTGTACAGTTATATTCTGGTCGGTGCGGGTTGGGAAAATTTTAAATGATGTAGCTTTAATCGTATTAATTCCTGTTGTTGGACGTACACTGTAATAGCAACGATCATAGTCAGGATTTTTATAAATTAATTCACTATCATGAAAGCAACATAAAAGGATTGGAATGCTACCAGCACCGTATCTCCCTGGCCAGAGTATTCCCTGAAGGCTCCCAATACTTTCGATCCAGGTTTCTTTGTAATTGTTGTATTCAGGATAAACAAGCAAGTATTTTTTCTTTATACTTCCATCAATATATACATTTTCAATATTCGATACAATGTAAAAGCTTGAATCTTTATAGCCTAATACATCTGGAATCCTTATTGTATCATTTAGTTCTAAATTATAGTTATATAATAATTGTTCTTCTTGAGTTCCATATAAGTACTTGTAATACAATCCATTTGAAGTCTTCGCGTACAAAACCAGTTGTTTGCCAATGGCTTTGGGTACTATCTTCTGACTGTATTACTTTTTTATAGGCAACTGATTGTAATACAGTATCACCAGAAAATTTAATGGAATGTGTGAATATACAGCAATTCTCAGCTTGAAATGTCTCTTCAAGATTATTCCAGATATTGCCTGAATTTAATAAATTTAAGCTTTGGCAAAATACCGATTGTATTGTCAGATTAAAGATACATAATAAAATAAGTTTTCTCATATCATTATTTTTAATAATCATGTTAACAAAACACCTGCATTGATTGGGTATTTATGCCATTTATTCCGTTAACAACATTTGTTTCGTATCAACAATTTTACCATCTGCAACCAGGCTGTACAAATACATCCCTGCAGCAAATTCATTGGCGTTTATTGTTACGTTACCTTCGCCTTTTTGGTTGGCCGAATATTCATACCCAACTCGAAGCCAGGGTATGAATAATAGCCACCAGTTTACCAACATTGCTTTGATTATCTCACAACCACTTTCCCGTTTTGTACCTCGCCGGTTTTTGCAATAAACCGATAAATGTAGGCGCCAGTTGCAGGTAAACAAATCTGGCTTTCTTTTAATTCTATTCCTTCCTGAATGATCTGATTACCGGAAATATCAAAAATTTGTATTATGCCAAAATTCCCGGTTAACGGGTTAACGGTTATCAAATTTTCGCTTGTGCTATACACCTCAACAAGTTCAGGCTCTTTTTTAATGGTTGGTACTGAAGTAACCACATAACAACTATTGTATTCCGGATTTTGATAGACCAACTCGTTATCTTCTTCAAAGCAGAGGATTGAGTTAGAGGCACCAACAGATCCTGTTTCAGTACTTTGTATGATGAAACCGTTTTGTCCTACACCCTTGATCCAAACTGTTTTGGCATCTAATTGACTATATGACTTCGGAGGGATGAAAATAGATTAATTCCCGTTCTTTATTGCCCCACTCTTTTGTTCTTATCGAATCGACATAAAGGTATAGTTCATCTTTTATAACAGTGAATGAATCTTTTTCAGCAATAGAAAAGTCATATACAAGTACATCTCCTTCATACCATGCGCCATGCCTAAAAACACTGTCATTTCTTTCAAACCATAAAGAGTGTAATGTCCATTCTACCTTTTGCTCGTCTCCAGATGAATAAAGCTTTTTGTATATTGTTTCTTGGACAGTTGTATCTCCCGAAAATTTAAGACTGGTAGTCTTTGTCCATTGTTCAAACATGCCTCCTTTTGATACGATACTCCAAACTTTGTTTTCAGAAATAAAGTTTTGTGAAAACACAACCATAGAGGAAAGCAGGTAGGTAAGTGTCAGGCAAAATTTTATAAATGTTTTCATAAACCTATTTTTTATTGAATTATTCCACTGTTAAATGTTAAAATTCCACCAATTTCCACCGAAAATTCAGCGTTGCCTTCCAAATTTATGGTTGCCCCGTTTTTTGAATTTGAATTTTATAACTGAATTACAAACTTTTTAGTTTCAGTTCCTTTTTCTGTTGCTATTTTTAAAAGGTACATTCCTGGCACCACCGATTCAAGTTGTAACACAGTTTTTCCAGATCCGGGCTTATTCCATTGCTGAACAGTATGCCCTGAAAGATCAATCAGCTCAATAGTTTGAATTTCTTGATTTAATGGATTAGAAATTGTTATGTTATTCTTTGAGGGGTTCGGATAAATTAATAATTCATTGCCTGAATTTGTGGAACGGGAAGAGTTAATAAATTTTGATCCGAGAAAGCAACGATCATATTCAGAATCCTGATAAATAATTTCACCATTTTTTGAACAACAAATTAGCAATTCTCCACCTCCAGTCATACAATTAGCAAACCCTCCTCCATTAAGGATTCCGCTTCTACTTCCAATACCTTCAATCCAATACTCATGTGAAATTCTAAAGGAATCTGGTGATAAATAAGTAAAATAAATGTGTTTCCTGTCTGTTCCTAGTACGGGCAGGTATTTAATTGAATCTACAATAAACTTAGAATCTTCACCACAAGAACAATTCAGGTTTAAGGTATCTCCAACAGAACAACTAAAATCGTAAAGAAGACAATCATTATTAGCGTTTTTCTTTCTGTAAAAAACCTTCAGATTATCTTCCCTGACAAAACCTGCTAAAGTCCATTTATTCATGAGGGAATCAGACGAGTTTACAACTTTTTTATATTGTAACCCATTTAAAGTTGTATCGCCTGCAATTTTTGTATAAAAACTCCAGCAATAAAATTTACCACAATCTCCGCCAGGTCCTTCCGCCGTACTCCATAATATATCTTCTGTAAACAACGTCTGAGAAATAGCTGTAAATGGGAATATTACTATTATTATAAATATAAAATATTTCATAATTGAAAGATTTTGCATAAGTTAAATTATGGACAAGGTAACGTAACTAATTTAGAGTTTAATGAGCACAAGTTAACAACATCAACATTCAAATCCAACACTTCTTGTAACCCTAAATTGTTTTTTTATGGGGGGGGGGGTGGCTTATGTGCCATAAATACAGTGCTTTAACAAATACAATTTAGAGACAGTCTAAAAATATTTATACGTTGTGCTTCATTCCCGTTTAAAGAAATTCTATTAGTTTCTTATGTTAACTGAGAAAAATTTTACCGTTAGTCGGAATGCTAAGAAACTGCAATTTCTAAACTAATTTAACAGGGAAATTGAGTATATTCGGCTTAATAAATTGGATTAAATGAATATAACAGAAAGAAAATATTTTGATGCATATTTAAAATCAATTGGGAGTGAAATTCCAACTTTAATTCAGAATTATGATTTTTCTGAAGATAAAGGAGGATTTGATTATTTGACAAAATCATCAGCGGTTTATTCATCTAACATTGAAGGAAATAATATTGATTTAAATTCCTATATGAACTATGAATTAAACAAAGATAAATTCAAGGTTGGAAAGGAAATTGAAGAAATTGAAGATTTAATTGAAGCTTATAAATTTGCTCAAAAAAATAAATTGAATGAGAAAAATCTATTGAATTGCCATAAAATCTTCTCAGAAACTTTACTAATTAAAAGCAAAAGAGGAAAATATAGAATTGAACAAGTTGGTGTTTTTGGAAAGTCGGGATTGGCATATATGGCAATTGAGCCCGAATATGTTGAAAAAGAGATGAAATTATTTTTTAAAAATATGGAAGAATTAATATCATCAAAACTTTCAGAATCCGAGGTGTTTTATTTCGCTTCTTTAATACATTTAAAATTTGCTCATATTCATCCATTTCGGGATGGAAATGGAAGAGCCGCACGATTAATCGAAAAGTGGTTTATTTCGGAAAAATTAGGACATGATTTTTGGAAAATACCATCCGAGGAATATTATAAAGTGAATCAAGCTAAATATTATGAGACAATTAATTTAGGAGTAAATTATTATGAACTAAATTACGACAAGTGTTTCGAATTCCTAAAAATGCTTCCACACTGTTTAAAATAAAGCACGAAAGCACAACAAGTGTAAATGCAGGTTTCAGCAGGTAATTTCAGCGCAGTTCTTCGTTGCATCACTTACGGCAACCGTTAATCGTGTAGGAGAACATCAAGGGAAATAAAATGATTTATTGTTTCCTTGTAAGTTCCTGAAACACCCCTTCCAAATTGTTTTGTTTTTCCTGAATTGTAAGTAGTACTAATTTATTTTCAACTGCAAACTTAAAAATTGCAGGCCGGATGTCTAGATCAACCTGTGCAACAATTTTCCATAGTTTACCTGTTAAAACAGCTTCTTTAACACCGTTAATATTTTGAAGCTTCTCTTTTTCAACATCCTGGTTAAACTCTACTAAAACAACCTGATTTTGAGTGAATTTCCCAGCTTTCACTTCTGCAATTCCACCGTCGGCAACAATTATCCCTTTATTGATAATGATAACCCGGTTACAAACAGCTTCCACTTCCTGCATAATATGAGAAGAAAGCATCACCGTTTTTTCGCGACTGATCTCACGGATCAGGTTTCTGATTTCTTCCAACTGGTTTGGGTCAAGTCCGGTTGTAGGTTCGTCTAAAATTAAAACCGACGGATTATGAATAAGCGCCTGTGCCAAACCAACCCTTTGCCGGTAACCTTTTGAAAGCGCCCCGATTTTCTTGTGTTGCTCATCACCAAGCCCGGTCAACGCGATCATTTCAGCAACCCTTTGTTTTTTATTTTCCAGCTTGTAAAAACCAGCAGTAATTTCAAGCGATTCCTTCACATATAAGTCGGTATAAAGCGGATTGTGTTCCGGGAGATATCCAATGTTTTTTCTTATTTCGAGTTTTTCGGGCAAAACTTTTTCGCCATTCACAAATATTTCTCCGCTATCTGCTGCCAGAAAACCTGTAATAATTTTCATCATTGTTGATTTTCCTGCACCATTAGGTCCCAGAAAACCAACAAGTTCTCCTTCCTGAATTGAGAAATTTACATTATTGAGTGCCTTTTGCTTTGCAAATAATTTTGTTATGTTCCTCGTTTCTACACTCATATATTTTTATTGTAAAAACAAAAATAGCCCATTCTTTTTATTTTGAAAGCATTAGATTAAATTTGCACAGCAGTATTAACAGAATAAAGGACATGGAAAACCGTAATTTCAATTATATAAAGGACTTGACCCGCTACGAAAGGCAGGAAACGTTGGAGGTAAACATTGGTGGAGTCCCGGTTGGAGGTAAAAATCCGATCCGTATTCAAACCATGACCGACACAGACACAAAGGACACAGAAGCAGTTGTGGAACAAATAGTGCGGCTTATAAAAGCCGGCGCTGATTACGTACGAATGACTGTAAAAAACATTCATGATGCAGAAAACATTCAAAACATCAAGGATGAATTACAAAAAAGAGGATACAATACACCACTTATTGCAGATATTCATTTTAACCCAAAACTGGCAGAAATGGCGGCAAAGAGCGGTATTTCAAAAGTCAGAATTAATCCAGGGAATTTTTATGATAAAAGGGCACAGTTTAAGCATAAACTTTATTCCGATGAGGAATATAAGGAAGAATTAAAAAAGATTGAAGAGCAGTTTATTCCGTTTATAAATATTCTTAAAGAAAACAATACAGCACTACGAATTGGTGCCAATCATGGATCACTTTCCGATCGTGTGATGAGTCGTTATGGTGACACGCCTTCGGGAATGACAGAATCGGTGCTTGAATACCTGCGTATTTGCAAAAAAGTAGGTTTCAATAATGTGGTTGTTTCCCTTAAATCGAGCAACACCCGAATGATGGTTTATGCCGTAAGATTGCTGAACTATAAAATGCGGATTGAAGATATGAAATATCCAATCCATCTGGGCGTTACCGAAGCTGGTGAAGGTGAAGATGGCCGTATAAAATCGGCTGTTGGAATTGGCGCATTGCTTGCTGACGGAATTGGCGATACGGTTCGTGTTTCTCTTACCGAAAGGCCTGTTCGCGAAATTCCTGTGGCAATAAAACTGGTCAATCATTTTAAAAGTTATGAAAACCACGAGCCAATTAAGGCTCCGATGATTGCCCAAACCAACCCATTTGAATATGAACGTCGCTCCACAAGGCCTGTGCTGAATATGGGCGACAAACAACTTCCGGTAGTTATTGCCGATTTGGGTGACAGAGGGTTACGTGAGATGATTCCGATCCGCGGAAAGTTAATTCCTGATTATTTTCTGTCGGGAAATAAAATTTTGGATTTTAAAGGTGAAAGTAACCCGGTTATTACTTTGGAAGAGTACCTGTTTGAAAGTACCCGTTGGGGAAGGATGAAATTTATCCGTACCAGCAAAATGGAGTTCGACAGGTTTATGGATAAACATCCGGAAATTATTACCAAACTGAAACAGACGCGAAAAACGGTGTTGATTCTGGAAAGTTTTAATAAAAATCCGATGGCGGAGTTACGCGCTTTCTTTATGGCGCTTGAAACACACATTTGGAAAGTTCCGGTAATTCTTTACCGAAGATATGAGGAAAGCGTTTTGGAAGACCTGCAAATTAAAGCATCTGCCGATTTGGGCGGGCTATTAATTGATGGTTACGGCGATGGAATCTGCATTTCAAACGACAGCGAAAATATCACCTTCACCGAATTAAAAGATTTGAGTTTTGGTATTTTACAGGCCAGTCGCATGAGAATGTCGAAAACTGAATTTATTTCGTGTCCGGGATGTGGAAGAACAATGTTCGACCTGCATGAAACAACATTAAAAGTTAAAGATCATTTCAAACATCTTGAGCACCTGAAAATTGGAATTATGGGATGTGTTGTTAACGGGCCGGGCGAAATGGGTGATGTAGATTATGGCTTTGTTGGTGGAAACAGCAATAAAATTACACTTTACAAAGGACTGAAACCGGTGAAAAGATTCATTCCGTTTGAAGATGCTGTGGAAGAACTCGAAAATTTGATGCGTGAAAACGGCGATTGGAAAGATCCGGCAGACTAATTTTCGTTGTTAAATTCTGAAAGTAAATCATTTAGAATTTGCTCCAAATCTTTAACTCCTTCAATCTCTTCTTCAGGGGAATAACGGATTTCGTGTGTTTTGTTGTGTTTCGTTATTCGGATGATTTCATCGCACCCATCAGCACAAACATTACATTCATTGTAATTCAATGTTTCAAATAAATTATAATCAAATGATGACCAGATGGAATCCCATTTTTCAGTCGTTATTGATTTACTTTTGGTTTCTGTTCCCTGATTTTCGCCGCAGGGAATCGTTCTTTTATATTCAATTTTTGACGGAGTTACAATTATAAATTTCTTCGCCGGCACACCAGCCACATTCCGTTCCGAATTCAATAACAAATTCCTTTTCAGAATAAAGAACCGTTTTTTTACAGTCTGTCAATCCGGCAATTAATGTGAATCCCAGAAGTAAAATTATCAATTTCTTCATAGCATGTTTTATAATTGTTGATGAACAAATATTAAAAATGGTTGCGTTACTGGCCGTTATTGTTTGAAACCCAAAATAGATTCATAGTTTTGCAACCAAAAATTAATTTAAAACTGAAAACCAATGGCAAAAACCTACTGGAAACCCGGAACCATTATTTACCCGCTGCCAGCAGTTATGGTAAGTTGTGGCGAAACACCCGAAGAATATAACATTATTACCATTGCATGGACAGGCACCATCAACAGCGATCCACCAATGTGCAGCATTTCGGTTCGTCCTGGAAGGCATTCGTATGAAATTATTAAACGCACCGGAGAGTTTGTAATAAATCTTACTACCGAGGATCTGGCAAAAGCAACCGACTGGTGTGGTTGCCGTTCAGGAAGAAAATACAATAAATGGAAGGAAATGAACCTGACTCCGGCTCCTGCAAAAGTAGTTAAGGCGCCAATTATTGAGGAATCACCGGTAAATATTGAATGTAGAGTAAAAGATATTATCGAACTGGGATCGCATCACATGTTTATTGCCGAAGTTGTAAGCGTTTCGGTTGACGATACTTATCTTAATGAAGATGATGCTTTCAGTTTCTCAAAAGCAAAACCGCTGGTTTACAGTCATGGCCATTATTTTGGGATGGGAAAACCAATTGGAAAATTTGGCTGGACAGTCGAAAAAAAGAAGAAAAAGAAGGACTGATTATTTCTTTTGTGCAGATTATAATCCTTTCTGACAAATAGATTTTTACCCTCACATTTGTTGAATGTTGTTTCACTTTTAACCGTTGAACATATTTCATTGGTAATGGTTTCTTTTCTGAAATTAACAGGTTAAAACTAAAAATATTTTCATTCACAATTTCTAAATGAGATATGACACAAATACAAAATAATCCTTTGTTGGGTGATTTTAACACACCACACCAAACAGCCCCATTTGATCAAATAAAAACCGAACATTTTTTACCGGCTTTTCATGAATCGATAAAACTGGGCGAGGAGGAAATTAAGCTCGTAAAAACGAGTACTGAAGAACCGACTTTCGAAAATACGGTTGTTGCACTTGACAGGGCAGGAAAAATATTAAACCGCACCGCTGGCATTTTCTATAACCTTTTAGGTTCTGAAACCAACGATGAACTTCAGCAGATTGCCCAGGAAGTTTCGCCATTGTTGACTAAATTTCAGAACGATATCACACTTAATCCGGTTTTATTTGAAAAAGTAAAGGAAGTTTATGATAATAAAGATCAATTAAAACTGACAACTGAACAGCAAACATTGCTTGAAGATACTTACATTGGTTTTGTTCGGCAAGGTGCTGATCTTTCGGATGCCGACAAGGAAAAATTCAGGGAAATCAGCACTGAATTATCAAAGCTTTCATTAACATTTAGCGAAAATATATTAAAGGAAACCAACAATTACGAATTGCATATTACCGATGAAAGAAAGTTGACAGGATTGCCGGAAAGCGCACTGGAATCAGCAGCCGGACTGGCAAAATCAAAAAACAAAGAGGGTTGGATTTTTACGCTTGATGTGCCCAGTTTTCTGCCTTTTATGAAATATGCTGATAACCGTGACCTGCGCAAGGAATTGTACTTTGCGTACAGTTCAAAGGCATTTAAAGGAGATGAATTCGACAACCAGGGAAATGTAAAAAAGATAGTTGCCCTGCGTTTGGAAATGGCAAAATTACTTGGTTACAACTGCTATGCCGATTATGTATTGGAACGCCGGATGGCAATGAACCAGGCCGGGGTTTACCAGTTGCTGAGTGATTTATTTGAAGCTTCTTTCAACAAAGCAAAAGAGGAAAAAGCGGAAGTGCAGGAGTTTGCTTCAAACTTAGGTTTTAATGAAGAAATAATGCCGTGGGACTGGAGCTATTACAATGAAATGTTGAAAGTGAAGAAGTTCAACCTGAACGATGAAATGCTTAAACCCTATTTTGAACTAAACAAAGTAATTGATGGGGTTTTTGGCCTGGCAACAGAATTATATGGAATAACTTTTAAGCCCAATAAAAACATTCCGGTTTATAATGAAGAAGTGGTTCCTTTCGAAGTTTTAGATGCCGACGGTTCGTTTCTTGCGGTATTGTACACTGATTTTCATCCTCGTAAAGGAAAACGCGGCGGCGCCTGGATGAACGATTTTAAACCACAGTGGAAAGAAAACGGCATTGATTCACGACCACACATTACGATAGTTATGAATTTCACTCGCCCGACGGATACAAAACCTGCATTGCTCACTTTTAACGAAGTGGAAACTTTTATGCACGAGTTTGGGCATGCACTTCATGGAATGCTGGCCAGATCAACTTATCAGAGTTTGTCGGGCACCAATGTTTACCGCGACTTTGTGGAACTGCCTTCCCAGATTATGGAGAATTGGGCGGTAGAAAAAGATTTTCTCGACCGGTTTGCGGTGCATTATAAAACCGGGGAAAAGATACCGGAAGAGCTGGTGCAAAAGATCGTTGATTCCCGGAATTATCTTGCAGGTTATTTGTCGGTTCGACAGCTTGCATTTGGTTACCTTGATATGGCCTGGCACTCATTAAAAGAACCTTACAATGGAAATGTAAAAGATTTTGAAGAGGAAGCATGGAAGAAAACACAGATTTTTCCCCGCATTGAAGAGGTATGCATGAGTACACAATTTGGACACTTGTTTGCCGGTGGTTATGCCGCAGGATATTATGGTTATAAATGGGCCGAAGTTTTGGATGCCGACGCTTTTAGTTTGTTTAAGGAAATGGGATTATTTAATAAAGAAGTAGCCATGTCGTTCCGCGAAAATATTCTTGAAAAGGGAGGATCTGAACACCCAATGATTTTGTACAAACGTTTCCGAGGGCAGGAACCAACGGT
The DNA here is from genome assembly GCA_963849775.1 of uncultured Prolixibacteraceae bacterium. Classification (GTDB taxonomy): domain Bacteria; phylum Bacteroidota; class Bacteroidia; order Bacteroidales; family Prolixibacteraceae; genus Draconibacterium. Next base: position 234,409 of record CAWKIX010000006.1, read on the forward strand.
TGATGCTTTGCTTGAAAGAAGCGGGCTGAAATAAAATTTATATGAAGGATGGCATCCCTCGAAGGGATGCTATCCTTTGTTTCTCAACCCATCAAAATTGATGTAACTAAAAATAAATTATGGCAAAAATAATAAAAGCAGAAGAGAGAGAATTTCAGGAAAGTCCGAACAAGATTGATAATTACCGGATTTTTACTGATTTGTCAAGAAGCAAAAAAGGGATAAATCCGGAGAACCTGATTTTTGATATCAGACAATTAAACCCGGGTCAGTATTCTACACCTTACCATTTTCACCGGTATGCCGAAGAACTTTTTATGATAATTGAAGGTTCGGCAACATTACGAACCCCTGACGGACTGGAAATAGTTGCTAAGGGAGATTTGATGTTTTTTGAAAAAGGGGAAAAAGGCGCGCATCAATTGTACAATCACACCTCTGAAAAATGCGTTTTTCTCGACATCAGAACCTATCTTGGACATGATATTGCAGAATATCCCGATTCAGATAAAATTTTAATTGCCCCGACATTTGAGATTTATAATAAAGATTCGCAGGCAAATTATTTTGATGGGGAGAAAGATATAAGGGAGAAATGGATACAAATTAAAAATAAGAAAACACGCTGAGTAAGGATGGTATCCCTCGAAGGGATGCCATCCTTCTCGCGATTAAAATTCATTCAAATGTTGATAGTAACTAATTAAACAACCTTTCATTCTCCCCAATTTTTTCTTCTTTTGCATTCTGAAAAAATAAAACCATGATTGAAATTCTCAGGAATCGTCGCAGCATCAGAAAATACACCGATGAGAAAATAGAACAGGGAAAGATTGAACTTTTAAAAGAGGCAGTTCTTCGGGCACCCACTTCAAAAAACTTAAATCCATGGGAGTTTATATTTGTTGATGATGCTGAAACCATGCTGAAATTAAAAGATTGTAAACCACACGGCGCAAATCCCTTAGCAACTGCACCGCTGGCAATAGTTGTTTGTGCCGACGAAACCATTAACGATGCCTGGGTGGAAGATTGTTCTATCGCTTCAATTCTGTTACAATTAACTGCTCAATCTCTTGGACTGGGAAGTTGCTGGATTCATGTGCATAACCGTATGTATTCCGAAAATGTTTCTTCTGAAAAATACATTCAGGAATTATTAAATATCCCTGAAAGGTTCCGGGTATTAAGCATCATTTCCATTGGTTACCCTGCAAAAATAAGGGAAGGAAAACGGTTTGAAGAACTTCAGTTTGAAAAAATCAGGTGGAATAAATTTTAGTTCCAAAAAGAAAAAAGGGAAGATATCAATTTCATGTTGTCAGGTAAACATTCCCTACCAAACTAATGACTTACGACTATCTACTAACTATTCTTTTTTAAAAGAAATCATCAAAATCTTCAGGTTCATTTTTAATCTGATCGTCATCGCAATCGAGATCGATATTAAAATTCAACGGTTTTTTGAATTCCTGCTCCTCTGTAATTCCCAGCGATTTATCAGCCAATACTTTTTTGTAAAAATAACCCCAAATAGGAAGCGCCATATTTGCTCCCTGCCCTGATGCAATTGTCCTGAAATGCACGCTTCGTAAATCGGCGCCGGTCCAAACACCTGCGGTCAATTTTGGAGTAATGCCAATAAACCAACCATCAGAGTGGTTTTGAGTGGTTCCGGTTTTCCCGGCAATGGGCAGCGTTGTACTAAAATTTCCATATTCCTCAGTTATCCTTTCCCGCGATAAATTTGAAAAACGCAACCTCCTTCCGGTTCCTTCATTAATAACTCCTTGCAGCAGGTTTAACATCAGGTATGCAGTTTGCGAATCAATGGCCTCATGTTTCTCGGGCAAAAATGAAGCTATTATATTTCCGTGTTTGTCTTCAATACGTGTAACAAAGTAAGGCTTTATGTAAACACCCAGATTACCATAAGTATTAAATGCTCCTAACATTTCATATAAAGTAACATCCGATGTTCCTAAAAACATGGAATAAACAGGGTCAATGTAGCTGTAAACACCAAGTCGCTTCATCACTTCAGTTACTGCTGGTGGGTTAAACTGTTTCATTACCCAGGCAGAAATTTTATTTTTTGAATTTGCAAGTCCCCATTTTAATGTTACCATTTGACCATCCATTTCTTCATCTTCCTCAGAATCTTTAGGTTCCCAAATCGTACCGTCAGGCATTATAAATTGCTGGCTTACGTATGGGACTTCGGTACACGGAGTAAAACCGTTCTGCATGGCAAGAGTATATAAAAATGGCTTTACAGTTGAGCCTACCTGGCGTTTTCCGTTTTTTACCATGTCGTACATAAAATACTTATAGTTTGGCCCGCCAATATAAGCCCGTACTTTTCCGGTTTCCGTTTCCATGGCCATAAACGATGATCGGAAATAACGCAGGTAATATTTTATTGAATCCAGCGGCGTCATAGTCGTGTCAATTTCACCGCGCCACGAAAATACTGTCATTTCAACCGGTTGATTGAAGTTCTCTTTTATTTGCCTGAAATTTTTACCGCTGTTGTTTAGCACGCGGTACCTTTCACTTTGCTGAATTAACCGATCGAGCAGATCTTCGGTTTCCCCATTTGTCATGTTATTTCCAAAAGGAGGATTCCGTAAGTCTTTCATATTATCATCGAACAACGGTTGTAAATCGTCTTTTAAATGTTTTTCAACGGCTTCATTGGCATATTTCTGCATTCGGGAATCGATGGTTGCATAAATTTTTAGTCCATCAGTATAAATATTATATTTTTCGCCATTAGGTTTTAAGTTTTTATTGCACCAACCAAAAAGAGGGTTGTTATTCCATTCATCAGTTTCTTCTTCGAATAAGGCATCCCTGTAATGTGAATTCATCCACGAAGGGTAATCACTTAATTTGGGTTCGGTCCTGTTCATGATCAAACGTAGATATTCCCTGAAATAGGGAGCAATACCCTCCTTGTAATCTACTTTCTGATAGTCAATATCAAGAGGCAATAGTTTTACTGAATCTCTTACTTCCCTTGTAATATAGCCGTATTTTTCCATTTGGTTCAAAACCACATTCCGTCGTTCCAATACCATTTCTGGCCTTCTTACAGGATTATACAACGATGAGTTTTTTGCCATACCAACCAACATTGCCGACTGGTGCAACTGCAGCGAATCAGGTGGAATACTGAAATAAACCTGGGCTGCCGATTTTATTCCAACGGCATTATTCAGGTAGTCATATTTATTCAAATACATTAAAATAATTTCTTCTTTCGTATAGCTGCGTTCCAGTTTAACGGCAATAACCCACTCTTTGAACTTTCGCAGAACTAATCCTACTTTGCCAATATTATTATCTCTTGGGAATAGCATTTTAGCTAACTGCTGACTTAACGTACTACCACCACCTGACCCCGAATCGCCGGTAAGAATGCCTTTCATTACCCGCAACAATCCACGTAAATCTACTCCCGAATGTTTGTAAAAACGAACATCCTCTGTAGCTACAAGTGCGTGAATTAAATTTGGAGGTAAATCTTTATAATCCACCGAACTTCTGTTCTCGCTGATAAAATAGGTGTCAAGTATTTTTCCATCACTTGAAATTATTTCCGAGGCCAGTATATTTTTGGGGTTTTCAAGCTCCTCGAAACTTGGCATAAAACCAAGTGAACCTTTGGCAATCAATATGAAGAACAAAAATGCGGCAGCTATACCTAACAGCACAACTGCCCAAAATCCAATGATATATTTTTTAAAGCTAATTTCGTTTTTTGACATGAATATGATGATTTTAAACCATTAGGCAAATATATACGATTTGACTCACCCAACAACAAACTTAACGTTTACGGTGGTTGTAATATTTTTATTTTGGAAAAATAAAATCGTCATTTTCAAATTAATAGATTCAAAAATAATGAATGAAATTTTGAACTTAGCCTTGGTTTTGCTTTAATTTGCAGAAATTTTGTAAAAAGCTTATGCACGAAAATCTTGTAATAGTTGAGTCGCCAGCCAAGGCAAAAACCATCGAAAAATTTCTTGGGAAAGACTTTGTGGTTGCCTCAAGTATGGGACATATCAGGGATTTGGAAAAGAAAGATTTTGGAATAGATATCGATAAAAAATTCAAGCCCAAATACATCATTTCTCCCGATAAACGAAAAATAGTAACTGAGTTAAAGAAACTGGCAGGAGATGCAAAAATGGTATGGCTCGCTTCCGATGAGGACCGCGAAGGAGAAGCAATTGCATGGCATTTAAAAGAAGTGCTGAAAGCTTAAACCAGAGAACACCAAACGCATCGTATTTCACGAAATTACAAAAGATGCGATTTTACATGCAGTAAAAAATCCGCGCGATATTGATGAAAACCTTGTAAACGCACAACAGGCGCGCAGGGTTCTTGACAGAATTGTAGGATTTGAAGTTTCTCCTGTTTTGTGGAAAAAAGTTAAACCTTCACTTTCTGCAGGAAGGGTGCAGTCGGTTGCTGTTCGCCTCATTGTTGAACGCGAACGCGAAATCATGAATTTCGAAAGTGAATCTTCCTACCGCGTTATCGGCTATTTTCTGGTTAAAGATAATGATGGGAAAATAACTGAACTTAAAGCAGAATTATCAAAACGATATAAAACCAGCAAGGAAGCTCACCAATTTCTTAAACTATGCAAATCAGCAACTTTCAGGGTTGAAGATGTATTGAAGAAACCTGCGAAACGTTCCCCTGCAAAACCTTTTACAACTTCTACATTGCAACAGGAGGCCAGCCGGAAACTTGGATTTTCAGTGTCGCAAACCATGGCGGTTGCACAACGTTTGTACGAGAGTGGAAAAATTACTTACATGCGTACCGACTCGGTTAACCTTTCAGGGCTAGCCATTAACACGGCAAAGCAGAAGATCGAAGAACTTCATGGTGAAAAATACGTATTTATCAGAAAATACAAAACCGTTTCAAAAGGTGCCCAGGAAGCGCACGAAGCAATTCGTCCTACCTACATGTCTCAGGAAACTGTTAACGGTTCTGCCCAGGAACAACGGCTTTACGAGTTGATCTGGAAACGAACAATCGCTTCACAAATGGCTGATGCAATCCTTGAAAAAACTACAGTTTCCATTGCAATCTCAAATTCTTCCGAGAAATTTTTGGCTACCGGTGAGGTAATTGTATTCGATGGTTTTTTAAGAGTTTATATCGAATCAACAGACGATGAAAGTGGAAGTAATTCAGGAGATGAAATTATTCCACCGTTAAAGGCGAATGATATTCTGGATATGACATCGGTAATTGCAACCGAAAGATTTTCGCAGAGACCTCCAAGATATACTGAGGCATCGTTGGTTAAAAGATTGGAAGAACTTGGAATTGGCCGTCCGTCAACTTATGCACCTACAATTACAACTATTCAGAATAGAAATTATGTAGTAAAAGAAGATCGTCAGGGTGTTGAAAGATCATTTACAGTTGTTTCGCTGAAAAACGGTTCCATATCAGAAAAAAGCAATATAGAAATTACGGGAACAGAAAAATCGAAACTTTTTCCAACCGATATTGGAATGGTGGTAAACGATTTTCTGATTGATAATTTTGATCAGATCATGGATTACAATTTTACGGCCAGCGTAGAAAATGATTTTGATGATATTGCTGATGGAAAAAAGATTTGGTATGAAATGATTGACAAATTCTACCAGCCATTTCATCAAAAAGTTGAAGATACACTTAAAAATACGGAGAGGTCGAAAGGGGAGCGGGTTCTTGGAATTGATCCGAAGACAGGAAAACAGGTTTCGGTAAAAATCGGACGTTTCGGTCCGATAGCCCAGTTGGGTGAAGCAACTTCAGAAGGAAATGATGAAAAACCAGAATTTGCAAGTTTAAGGGCGGGTCAGCATTTGGAAACAATTACGCTGGAAGAAGCTCTTGATTTATTTAAACTTCCGCGTGATTTGGGTGAATTCGAGAATAAAAAAATAACCGTTGCCATCGGAAGGTTTGGTCCGTATATCAGGCACGACAATAAATTTGTTTCTCTTGGTAAAGATGATGACCCGTTTGAAGTTCATCTTGAAAGGGCAATAGAACTTATTAAAAACAAACGAGTTAAAGATGAACAGGCAATCATAAAGACATTTTCGGAAGAACCCGACCTTAAAGTACTAAACGGACGCTGGGGGCCATACATTTCTTATAAAAAGAAAAATTATAAGATTCCTAAAAAGGTTGAGGCTAATAAATTAACTCTGGAAGATTGTTTGAAGATCATTAATGAGAGTCCGGATACGAAGACAAAAAGAACGAGAAAAAAATAAGTGTAAAGGCAGATGATAATTCATTTGCCTTTATTTTTGCAGAAAAAACAAAAAACATGGATGTTCGCCACTATTTCGAACCCGTTGATTTTACTGAGTTTTCGGGAGCTGGTCCTCTTAAATGGAACTTTACTTTAGGCGCTGGCATTGAAAAAATAATGAAAGCTTTTGATCCCGAAAAGCCTGGTAAAATTGATATTGCCATTTTAGGAATTCCTTTCGATATACGAAATGAGAATGGAGCATCAAACGCTCCGGATAATATTCGGAGGGAACTTTATCAATTAGCCAGAATCAATAAGAATATGATAATTGCTGATTTTGGAAATCTGAAAACATCAGCATCAATAAAAGAAAATTATCGTGCTGTTCGCGATCTGGTAGAGTATTTTTACGAATTAAATATTGTAACAATCATCCTTGGCGGAAGCCAGGATTTAACCATTGGTATTTGCGATGCTTTTCGAAATAATCCTTTCTTCTCACTTTCCGTTGTTGACTCCTGTTTAGATATTAAGTCAAGTGTGGAGCCACTAAATGCTAAAAATTATCTCTCACGGATATTCAGGCAAAATCCGGGCATTTTACAGTTTAACCTTATTGGTTATCAAAGTTATTTTGTTCCATTTGAAAATATTTCAAAAACAAAAGGAATTAGTCAACATTTGCGTTTGGGTTTACTTCGTGAAAACATGGAGCTTGCAGAACCGGTTTTCAGAAATAGCGATGTAATTTCATTTGATATAAGCTCAGTGCAATACAGCGCTTTTCCAGTTTCAAACGAAAATTCACCAAACGGGCTTCGCAGCGAGGAGGCTTGTCAACTTTCAAGATATGCTGGTGTTGCAAACCGTGTAAAAGTTTTTGGGTTATTTGATAATGCGATTGATGATACGACAAAACCAGTTTCATTTAAACTTGCATCGCAAATTACCTGGTATTTTATTGAAGGATTCAATAATCGTGCTTCTGAAAATATTAATTCCACAGAAAATAATACAACATATAAAGTTGAGGTTGAGAATGTGGATCATCCGATAGTATTTATCAGGGATTTACAAACGGGTCAGTGGTGGATGGAAGTAAGATCGATTCATGACGGGAAACATTATTTTGCCTGTTCCGAAGTTGAATACCTGCAAGCCAAAAACAATGAAATACCGGAACTATGGTTAAAATATGTACAAAAAACGGATAGGATATTAAAATAAACATACAAAGACAACGTTCTTTGCTTACATTGTTAAATGAAATTTATTACAGACCACATTTTTTTAGTTTCTTTAACGCAATTGAAATGGCCAAACAGCCGCATTCGGTAGGTGTATGAAAAAAATTATTTCTTTTTTATATTTATTATTTATCGTTAATTTAGCAGCGTTTAGCCAGCAAGATCCGCAGTATACCAACTTTATGGAATATAAGTTGGGAGTGAATCCGGGTTATGCAGGTACTGAGGGAACTATAAGTGGACTAATTTTAAACCGATATCAATGGGTAGGTTTTGACGGTGCTTCCAAAACGTTGGTTTTTAGTGCAAATGCAGCTGTTAATGCGTTTGGCGCTCCCGGTGGAATCGGGATTAATGTTGTTGATGACCAATTAGGATTTGCCAAAAACACCCAGGTAAATATTAATTACTCATACATTAAGTCTTTAAAATTCGGAGACATGGGAATCGGTTTATCTTTTGGATTGGCGAATAGCGAAATAAAACCAGAGGGATGGACTTCTTCAGACGATGTATTAAATAACACAGCCGGGGGTAGTGGTGATCCATGGATTCCACAAGGAGAGGTTAGTCAAATGGCATTGGATCTGGGTTTTGGATTGTACTTAAAGACAAGTAAATATTTCTTGGGAGCCTCGGTTACGCATATAAATCAGGCATCTATACAATATAATGAAGTTGAAAATTACTTATCTTGCACGACATTATTATTTAATGGGTGGGTACAATATAAAATTGTCTGATCCGTTATTTGTGTGTGCGACCTTCGTTCTTGTTTAAATCCGATCTGGCAGGATGGCAGTTGGATTTAAATACAAATGTTATTTTTGATGAACGATTTTGGGGAGGAATTACCTACCGTGTCCGGGATGCAATAGCATTATTGTTAGGATTAGAGATGGAGAACGGGCTTAGGTTTGGTTATTCTTTTGATTTGGTAACATCGGCAATTGGACGTGACGGGTTTGGTTCTCACGAAATTTTTGTGAGTTACTCACTAAATTTGGAAAAGAACCGAACTCAAAAATATAAGAGTATTAGATTTTTATAAACCGACATTTTTAAACTTATGGAACGAACCTTTAAATCTATGCCATTCTCAGCCATATTTTCAGGAGCGTTTTATGGGCTAATTAAAAATAAAAGATGATTTACAAATGAAAAAGCTATTAATAGTTGCATTTGCGATCTACAATGTATTGATATTTACTGGTTGCAGTAATTCAGGAAATGGAGAGTTGATCGGGGCCCAAAACCGACCGAAGTGGAGAGAAACACAACCTTATGGAATGGTGTATGTCCGCAAGGGAAGTTTTAATCTTGGCCCTAGCGATGAAGATCCGACAATGTCCGGTGTTCCAACCAAAACAAAATCGCAGGAAGCTTTCTGGATGGACGATACAGAAATAACCAATAATGAATATCGTCAATTTGTAAATTGGGTGCGTGATTCAATTGCGCGAAAATTGTTAAGCGACCAATATCCGGAATATATTATTACAGAAGATCGTAATAACAATCCGATTGATCCTCCAATCATTAACTGGCGCGAGAAAATCGAGTGGGATGATCCGGATCAACAAATTGCAATGGAAGATATTTATATGCCTGAGAACGAACGTTTCTTTGGAAGAAAAGAAATAGATACCCGCAAATTAATTTATGAATATTGGTGGATTGATTATCAGCAGGCAGCAAAAAGAAGCAATAGCTATAATTTTGAAACTCAGCAATACGATGGAAATGTATATGACGCTGATGGTGTTTTAAGTCCGATAACAAACCGTTCTTCTTTTATTATGAGAGATTTAGTAAATATTTATCCTGATACTTTATGCTGGATTCGGGATTTTACTTATTCTTATAATGAACCACTTGCTACACGTTATTTTTGGCATCCGGGATTTGACGATTATCCGGTTGTTGGTGTTACCTGGAAACAAGCAAATGCATTTTGTAACTGGAGAACAAAAATTCAGGATGATTTCCTTTCTTCAAGAGGAGAACCTGGTTTACAGGAATATCGTTTACCAACCGAGGTTGAATGGGAATATGCTGCAAGAGGGGGAAAAGAATTTTCAATGTATCCCTGGGGAGGCTATTATGCACGCGATGATGATGGTGTCTTCCTGGCAAACTTCAAGCCTTTGCGTGGTAATTATGTAGAAGATGGTGGAATTGCTACAATGAAAGTGGGAAGTTATGACCCCAATGAATATGGAGTTTATGATATGGCCGGAAACGTTGCAGAATGGACTTCTTCGGCATACGATGAAGCAGGATATAATTATTTGAGCGATTTAAATCCTACATTTACATATAATGCCAGGCCCGATGATCCACCTGTAATGAAAAGAAAAGTTATTCGTGGTGGCTCATGGAAAGATATTTCAACTTTTATTCAGGTTTCTACAAGAAATTATGAATATCAGGATACTACAAAATCATACATCGGATTCCGTTGTGTGCGATCAACTTTCGGACAAGAATTTTAATTGTAACCATAACTTTATCAGAAAAAGAAATGAATATCGGAGAATTATTTAAAACAAAAAGGTGGAAAACATTCATGGGCTATGTTTATGGATGGGGTGCAGCAGTTGTTATGATTGGTGCATTATTTAAACTTCAACACCTTCAATATTCTGGCGTTTTGCTTGCTGTAGGTCTTTGCACAGAAGCATTTATTTTCTTTTTGTCTGCCTTCGAACCGCCTTTGGAAATGCCGGAATGGAGCCGTGTATATCCGGAGTTAAGGGAGGATTATGAATTGGAAGGTTTTGAAGAACTGGAAAAGAAAAGTAAAAAGGGTTTGGATGAACTCTTTGGTAGTTCTGAATTAACACCTGACCTGCTCGACAAAGTTGGGAAAGGCTTAAACGAATTAAGTAACACTGCAAAAGGAATAAGTGATATTTCTTCCGCAACTCTGGCAACTGATATGTATGTAAAAAATCTGGGTTCAGCATCTGATTCGATGAGTACACTGGCAGAAATTAATAATAAAGCCAATGAATCAATTCACAAATCAGTAGGTTCGCTTGTTGATTCATATACTGCCACTGCCCAAAAGATTTCGGAATCTGGAATCAGTACGATTGAAAAAATTCATAAAAGTGGTGAACAGTTTTCAGCTCAAATGGCTGAAACAACAAAACGCCTTGCAGAAACTTATCAAAATGCCGGTTCATCAGTTTCTTCAGAAATTGAAAATATCAAAGACAGTTCAAAAGAATATGCAACTAATCTTCAAAAGTTGAATGGAAGTCTTGCAGGCTTTAAATTCAAATTTTGAAAGCCAGTTAAAAACTACAGAAGAACAATTTAAAGCAAGCCAGAGTTTTAGCAGAGACTTAATGGAAATGAATAGTTTGCTGGTTGCATCGGTTGATGAATTGAAAAAATATAAAGAAAATGCCGAACAGCTAAATAAAAACCTTGAATCGTTGAACATGATTTACGGTAATATGCTGGGAGCAATGAATTATAAAAAATAGAGTAAACCTATGGGTGCAAAAAATTGCCCGGAAACCCCGAGGCAAAAAATGATCAATATGATGTACATTGTGCTTACAGCGATGTTAGCATTAAATGTATCTGCAGAAGTTCTTGAGGCATTCCGCATGGTTGATTCAAGCTTACTTCATACCATTGAAGGGGTTGAAGCAAAAAACCGGCAGGTATACACCGCTTTCGAACAAGCATATATTGAAAACCCGGTAAAGGTTCAGGAGTGGAAAAATAAGGCCGATAATGTTCGTAAAATTTCAGCAGAAATGATTTCTTATATTGATTCTCTGAAAGAAGAATTGGTTGATTATTCAGGAAGTGAGCCTGATAAATGCTGATAATCCTTACGATCCGGAACGTTCAATATTTAGTAACTCATTCCGGGGATACACTTGAAATAAGAAAGGATGACGATTTGAATGGCCCTTCTGAATTTTTAATCAAACAAAAACGAGCGAATGAGTTAAAAGAAACAATCATAGCTTATAAAAATAATTTGGTTGAGAATATTGATGAGGATGATTCCGAGTTTAAAGAAACCATATTGTCAATGCTTGAAACATCAGATCCTGAATCAGGAATAAAAGATTCGGATGAACAAAAAACATGGGAATCACAGTATTTTGAAAATAAACCTTTGATTGCTGTGTTAACTGTTCTGACAAAAATGGAAGTTGATGTAACAAATGCCGAAGCCAGTGTTATTAATTATCTCTATGGACAAATTGATGCTGGTTCATTTAAATTCAATAGTTTAAAAGCACGGGTCATTCCTCAGTCAAGCCTGGTATTTCAGGGAGAACCTTATGAAGCAGAAGTTTTTCTTGCTGCCGAAGATACAACACAGCAACCCCAGATTATTATTAACGGGAGAGAGGCAGAGGTAGTGGATGGGAAAGCCATTTATAAAGTAAATACAAATGAAACAGGGGTTTTTAAATGGAGTGGAGTAATAAAATACAAAACACCTGCAGGTATAATTAAAATTATGCATTTGAAGAGGAGTATCAGGTAACTGCTCCAAGTATTACCATGTCGGCAACTAAAATGAATGTATTTTATAAAGGGATAAAAAATCCGTTTAAAGTTAGTGGTGGTGGTATACCAGATGAAGATCTTGAAATGTAGACATGGACAAATGGCAAATTTACCAAAACTGGTTCAAATACGAATGGGTTGTTGAACCGAATGAACTGGATGAACAGGGAAACGGAAAAACAAAAATATCTGTTTATGCAAATATTGGATGGTGACACGTAGATTAGTTAGGCACATCAAACTGGCGTGTTAAAAAGAGTTCCTGATCCGGTAGCAAAAGTTGCCGAAACAGCGGTGGTGGTGATATCAGAAAGGAATCGCTTGAAGCTCAGGAAGGAGTTTTGGCGGTTTTAGAAGATTTTTTGTTTGATTATAAATACACAGTTACTGAATTTGAGTTGCAGGCCAGTGACCAGGGAGGTTTTACTAACATTGAAAAATCAAACAATAACAGGTTTACAGATAAACAAAAAGAGTTGATACGAAGATCAAGCATACAGAGCAAAATTTATATTGGAAATATTAAAGCAAGGGGAGATGACGGATCAGTTAGAGATAATATTCCCCCAATTACATTTACATTACAATAATTATGAAAAAGTTAATTTTATATTTTGGAATAGTAGTATTCCTGCTTTCAGGAGCTGGTTTACAAACTAATGCGCAAATTATTAATGGCGCATTTAAAAGTACCGATATATTACAGAAAAAACCAATGCCACTGCCAACCGTTCGGGAGTCAGATGTATTTTGGTCGCAGAAAATATGGCGTATTATCGATTTGCGTGAAAAAATGAATCAAACACTTTATTATCCTACGCAGGAGATAAATGGCAGAGTTAACCTGATAAATCTTTTACTTGATGGTATTGAAAACGGACAAATAACTCCTTATGATGCCAGCAGTCAATTCAATGAGTTTACAGTACCCATGTCGTACGACGAGGTAAAAGAAAATTTGATGCAACTACCAGAATGGAAGAAAAAATCGATTTTGATACCGGTGAACGCGATATGGTTCCGGTAACATCTGAAGCACGTGCAGAAGAGGTAAAACAATACATGATAAAAGAGGAATGGTATTTTGATAAAGGAACTTCTACATTGAATGTACGCATTATTGGAATTTGCCCAATCCGTGAGTTTGTTCGCGAAGGAGATACTTCCGGTGAAGTTCAGCGTCAAAAATTATTTTGGGTATATTATCCCGAGGCAAGGCCATTGCTGGCAACCAATGTTGTTTTAAATCCATACAATTCTGCACAGCAAATGTCTTTTGATGATTTATTCATCAAAAGAATGTTTCACAGCTACATAGTTGCTGAAGAGAATGTTTATAACAACAGGCTTATAAATTCATATCTTACCGGTAAGGATGCAATGCTTGAATCAAAACGAATTGAAGATAGAGATATTCAATTTTGAACAAGACCTTTGGGAATATTAATCAGGTCGAATTAATAATTCAACCTTATGAAATCATAAGGTTTTTTTTTGAAATGCCTCGTGCAAAACAATGAATTCAGGAATGAGAAAAGCAATCATATATTTTAGTATTGTATTTGCAATGCTTTTCTTTTCATGCCAGAAACCCGACAATTATCTTCCAGGAAAATCGGGGAAAAAATCGAGAATGGTTTGAACCGAGTCCGTATGGTATGGTATATATTCCACGTGAATCATTTCGAATGGGACCTTCGGATGATGAGGTTACAAGATATACACCAACAAAAACAGTTACAACCGAGGCGTTTTGGATGGATGACACCGAAATCACCAACAATGAATACCGCCAGTTTGTGTATTGGGTTCGCGATTCAATTGCCAGAAAATTACTTGGTGAAACATACACAGATTTCATAGTTACTGAAAATCAATATGGCGCTCCACTTGATGAGCCAATCATTAACTGGGTTGAAAAAATTGACTGGAAAGATCCCGATTATCTGACAGCGATGGATGATCTTGTTTATTCCAGAACAGGAACGATTTATAAACAGGCGCGAAGTTGATTCGCGTAAACTTATCTACGATTATTATTGGGTTGATTATAAACAGGCAGCCAAACGCAGCAACAGTTACAATTTTGAAACGCAGAAATACGAAGGGAAAGTATGTAAATGCTGATGGAGAACGAATTGCCAATACAAAACAGAAGTTCTTTTCTAATGCATGAATCGGTGCCAATTTACCCGGATACATTATGCTGGATAAGAGATTTCACCTATTCATATAATGAACCCTTTACACTTAAAGTATTTTTCGCATTATGCATTCGATGATTATCCGGTTGTTGGCGTTACCTGGCAACAAGCCAAAGCATTTTGTAACTGGCGAACCAATTTAAAAACAGTGGCAAATAGCAGAATAAATGAAACACCGGCGCATGATTTTCGGTTGCCTACCGAATCAGAATGGGAATTTGCTGCCCGTGGTGGATTAATGAATAATATCTATCCCTGGGGAAGTTATTACACCAGGAACGATCGGGGTTGTTTTGTAGCCAATTTTAAGCCGCTTCGTGGCAATTATGTTGCCGATAGTCCAACAACAACCACAACAATGAAAACCGGTGAATTTGATCCGAATAATTACGGATTGTATGATATGGCCGGGAACGTGGCCGAATGGACTAACACGGCTTTCTTCGAGGCTGGTTATGACTTAATGAATGACTTAAATCCGGAAATAGAATACGATGCAAAAACAGATGATCCGGCGGTTATGAAAAGAAAAGTAATTCGTGGAGGTTCATGGAAAGACATGGCATATTTTATTCGCACTTCAACCCGGAGTTACGAATATCAGGATACTACAAAATCATACATCGGTTTTAGGTGTGTAAGAACCTCATTCAGAAACGATCTTCAAAATCGTTAGTAAAAGGTTTTGTTTTAATCGATATAAGTTTCTTTTAATACCAATTTTAACTCTTGAATTTCAAAATCTTGTAATTCTCCAAATATTTTAATAATTCTTAGTTTGTCAATTGTTCGTATTTGGTCTAAAACAATCCAACCGATTTTATTGTCATGCTTTATTTTTACTCTTGTCGGATATTTTTTAGAACTTGTTGTCATTGGAGCAATTACAAATGTTCGTAAATATTTATTCATCTCATTGGGAGAAATTACCACACAGGGTCTTGTCTTTTTGATTTCACTTCCTATTGTGGGGTCGAGATTGACTAATATTATTTGATATTGTTTTATTTCCATTCTTCCAGATTTTCATCTTCAAATACTTCGTTAATCAATAAATTGTCATCTCCGTTTTTAGCCATTTTTTCAAAAGCCTTCTCCCATCCTTTTCTGGGTTTTGCAATTGGTTTTAATATTATCTGTTCTTTATCCATTATTAAGTCAACAGAGTCTTTAATGTTGTATCTGTCCAACAAGGTTTTACTCAACCTAATCCCTTTTGAATTTCCGATTTTTATTACTGAAATTTCCATAACTACTATTTAAGAATGTAATTACAAAGTTATAACATTTGTGCGAATTTCAAAATTAAGATTATTAGTAATAGATTGGCTGTTTTGCAACGGTTACCTTTGTTGAAGGTTCGGTTTTATTTTTCAATCAATTAGCTGTTTGGCAATTAAATTAAAAATTATTTTCGTATCCAATGCTCTAAAAACATTTAAAAAAGTTTCAACCCTGACGTTTGAAAGGAGATTTTCAATTTTAGAAATTTATGCCTTTTTAGGCTTACTAATTTTTCAGTTTATTCTTGAGATAATGTCTTATTTTTTCTGTTTTCATTTTGCCTATTTTTAGTTTTGAATAGCGTATAAAAAATTCAATAAAACTATAACAAACAAAAATCTAAATACTTACATAGAATAAAATCTTTAATTAAAGATATTTATTTGGAATACTGGTATTAAGTTCTTTTTACTTTTTGGATACTTTCTGGCTGAATTCTCCTTTGTTGGTTTTAATTTTTAAAAGATAAACGCCTGAAGTTTGTTTTGATAAATCTATTTCTCTGGTGTTGGTGGTAAAATTTTTGATCAGCCCTCCATTGATATTATATAATGATAATTCATAAATTATTACACCGGATGAAACGATTATATATAAATGTTGATTCGTTGGATTTGGATAAACTTTTACCATGTTGTTCGAAACGCCGGTTGGTACTTTTGTATTTGTGGCGGTTTTGGAAATTAACCACAAATCGGGATCAATTGCAGCACTGGCTACCGTAAAATCAACGTCAAGCAAAAATTGTTGATTATTCTGTGTATTTGATAATCTAAAATCTGCAGAATCAGTTTTACCTGCACTATAAAGTCTGACAGGAACGGGCATTTCAAAAAAATCAACAGAACTATGCGAAGTGCTCTGTGAAAGTTCAATTAAGGTTTTGCCATTATTTGTGTTCGTAAAGTCCAGTGTATAAATCGGATATCCTTCGCCATAATACCAATCATTAAAAAATTCCGTTAAACTTGTATCTCCTGCTGTTTCCATGTGTTCGATAAACTTTTGATTATCTGCAAATCCATTTGCAATTTCCGGATCATTGTAATAATCCCTCAGGCCCTTAAAGAATGCCTCATCACCTAAAATCCACCTCAGCATATGCAGTAAATAGGCTCCCTTATTATAAGTAAGACGGGTACTGAATAAACGCGAAACATCAGTAGTGTCCGTCACAAAAACGGAACCATCCGGCTTGTCTGTTATTGATTTAATTCTGTCTCTTTTCCAAATAACCCAGTCATTATCACTTCTAAGATTTTCAACTGTAAGTGCAGCCAGGTAGGTAGCAAATCCTTCATTTAACCAAATATCTTTCCAGGATGCTAAAGTAATGAAATCGCCAAACCACTGATGTGCCAACTCGTGAGCAATTAAGCCAAAACTAAAGCCAACCATAAAACTCATGGTTTGATGCTCCATTCCTCCTCCCCAACCAAATTGGGCGTGTCCGTATTTTTCTTTTGCAAAAGGATAAACGCCAATGATTTGATTATAATATTTCATTATATCAATGGTGGCAGGAGTAATCAATTTTGCATTTTCAAGATTTTCGGGATATACATAATTCAGAATTTCAATGCTGTCGCCATTTTCCAATTCAAGATAATCAGAATATGTTGCATAATTGGTTACCGCTATAGCAACCAGGTAAGTTGTAATCGGAAACCGGTGTCTCCAGTGCATTGTTCTGTATCCATCGGATATCAAATCTGAAACAATAATTCCATTGCTGGCCGTTCTGTAAATTTCAGGAGTTTTAACAATAATATCGATAGAGTCAATTTTATCTGCAAGTGATTGTTTGCAGGGCCACCAATCCATTGCCCCGTAAGGTTCAGAGAGTGTCCAGACAATAGGTGTTTCGTTATGTTCACCTTTCGAAAAAGAACCAAATCCATTTCCTGCAGGTACTCCGTGATAATAAATTACAAGTGAATCGATTTTATCTTTACCGAGTTCAGCACCAAGGGATATTTTGATTTTATTGGAGTTGTGAAGAAATTGATTTGGACTGCCATGCTGCGTGATTGAGTCAATCACAAGTCCGCTGTAAAGATCAAACTCAATTTGGGTAAGGCTATCGATTTTGCTTTTGAAATACGAAGTAATTTCACCCTGGATAAATTTTTGGGCCGGATCAATGTTCCAAATCATTCGCTGATAAATCAAATCATAATCAGCATAACTATTATTCTCATAAAATGCTGATTTAAGATTAAACTGTTCTCTTTCAAAAGAAGAAATATGGTCTGTGTTCAATAAATCAGTACGTTGCGAAAAGCATTGAATGGCTATCAATATCACAAACGAAAAAAATAATTCCAATTTTTTAAAAACCACAACCATATTCAACTCTACATTTATACAATTAATGAATGTTTTTAAACTTAATGAATATTTTCCTTAAATGGAACCAATTTCAGTTTTTGTTTTACTACCAAAAGGTGATAATAAAAATAAATATCGCTGAATCTGGTTACATCAACTTTTCTAAATTGGTAATTGACAAATTGGTTATTCAACAAAACCGAAACCTGATTGTTGAGTTTACGACTAAAATATTAAAAGTAATATATGAATCATTTTGTAGAATACATTCCCATTCTTACCACTTTATTTTCAGTTTATTTTGTAGTAGAAATATTTTCTCATTACCTGGAACGAAAAACAAAATACCTTCTTTGGTGGACAATCGGGGTCTTAACTTTTGGATTAGGCACTTTGTCGGAAAGTATTAATGTTTTGTTTGGCTGGAATTCTGTAAATGTAAGGTTTTGGTACATAGTTGGCGCATTGCTTGGAGGATTTCCTTTAGCACAAGGTTCTGTATATCTGCTTATGAACCGTAAGTTTGCCGATATCACAACCTACTTTTTTGTAACATTGATAATAGTGGGTTCAGTTGCCGTAATTTTAACTCCAATATCAATTCCGGAAGGTTTTGAATACAAACTTACAGGTGCGGTTTTTGAATGGGAATGGGTTCGCTTTTTTTCACCGTTAATCAATATGTATGCATTTATTTTTTTAGTTGGTGGCGCAATTTATTCTGCCAATAAATATTACAGAATGGTTGATAAAGAAGCCCGATTTAAGGGGAATGTTTTTATAGCAATTGGTGGATTACTGCCGGGAATTGGTGGAACAATGACCCGCCTGGGGCATGTGAATGTATTATTTGTGACGGAGTTGATCGGGTTAATACTAATTTTTATTGGTTACCGTATTATTCGAATGGACAAAAGAAAAGCAGTTCCGGCAGAATAAATTGAAATTAAAGAATATGAACAACCTGCTCAGGAACAGCTATTATTCCCATTTAAAATGTTTGTAAAATATTATCGGATTACTACTGTTATACGCTCTTAGTTCGAGTGTACATTCTCCAACGCCATGAAACATGATAGGCATATCCAAATGCGCTCCGGGTGTATCACAACGGGCATTCATTCCACTTTTATTTTCAGCCAGATTTGCTTCCCAGTTTTCAATTTTGCTTTCATCAAACGAAACGGTTCCGGTTCCACTGGTTCTAACAATCCATAATCCAACATCTAAAGTCAGATTTGATGGCATGGTTAATTCAAGACTGTAATTCTGCCCGGCTTTAAGGATTGCATTGTCTTCCAAACGGAAAAGATTGGAGCCGAAATTTCCATCTTTCTCAGTTTTAATTCCTGTTGATTGCGGAGATCCCCAACTGCATCTTATCGTTTTCGTAGCATATAAAGATCCGTTTTCAAAAATCTCGATTGTTCCAATTCCCTCACTTTGAAGAAGAATTTGATAATCGGCAACATTAGTATTGGGTTTAGTTATAAAATCATAAACGTTGCTTGAAATATTTTTAATTTCATAGCCTGTCTCATCAAGAAAAGCCGGGTGATAAAATGATCCTTTCATTCTTACCCGAAGACGATGATTGTATGGTAAAATGGCATTAATACTATAATTTGATGGTGCCGCAATTATAGCGCCATCGTTAAGCGCTAAAAGATTTGGCCCGTATTTTCCGCCACCAGGGTACTCAATTTTAAACGTGTAAGAATAATCTGTGTTTTGAATAAAATTTGAAACATATTTCTCAAAATCAGGCACCTCGCCGGAATTTCCTAATAATTGGTACTTGTACTCCATGTTACTACGCACATGATTCATTTTAAGAACTTTTGCATGGTTTATCAATTGCGACCCGCAGATGGTATCATCTAAAACTCCATCTGTTTTAATATCAAGGCTAATTTTTGCCAGAAGTTCAGAGAGTTCAGCAACGCTTCTGCCTCCCTGTAGAATGACTGATGCAGCTAATAAAATCGCATTATCTTCACCTTCTTTTAAAATATCCATTTGTTCAAAGTTTGTAACATCATCTTTTTCTATTTCAAATATTTTCAATACTTCTTGTTGTGCCTGTATTTTTGCTTCACCAAATGATTTTCCAATATTTACAAGGTATCCAATTCTTTCTTTTTCAAGGTAGGAGAGCACATTCACATTTACTGTATTCTGATCGGTTATGTCACTTAATGAATAAAGTGTTAACCGGTTTTCCGAAATATCCCCGGTAACTTCATTGTAATAAAAACCGTCGGCTTTAATTTCAATCAGGTTGTGATTTAATACTACATTATTAACCTCAAAACTTCCATCAGTAGTTGATATTTGAGCATTAAAATTCCTGCCCGTTTGCGATAGCAGACTGTCAAGCTCTGATACTGTAACAGAGGTTCCAATAGCAAACGGACCTTTTTGCACAAATCCATTAATGTTTTCCCTTATAATTGGTTTATTTTCAATAATAGGTTCAACCGGTTCATCCTTACTGCAAGATATAATGAATAAAATTAAGAATAACAAAGATAAGTTTAACGACTTTTTCATGGGGTAATTTTTTGGTTTTTATTGAACGTATAATCAAAATTAATCTTTTTTAATTTTATTTCAAATCAATATTATAAATATATGCTGTTCAAAATGAAATAATTAAGAATGCATTGGATAATAGAAATTGAAATGAAGATTACAAATTGTAATAAAAAATGAAAGGCCGGTTCAACAACCAGCCTTTTCTCAATCAACCTAAACCTAAACTAAACCAAAAACCAAACCATCATTATGGTAAGTAAATATAGAAATTTACTTTTGTGGTACTATTGAAACAAACTGCTTTAAAATTGGTTCAAGAAATGAAATTTATTTTTCATCTTTTTAATTAAAAAAGTGGTGAATAAAAATCGGCACAAAATAATATAGGAATCCTGGCGGTTTTGAAGGAGATGGTGAAAAGGTATCTGATTTTTAATTGCAGGATATTACTTAAACAAATTGAGGCTGTAACTGAACATGATCTCGTGAGTTCCGCTGCTAAAAAGGCTTAATTCAGATGTTGTGATATCGTAGGAATAACCAATCAGCATTTTTTCGGTTGCCTGAAATTGAGCAACAATACCAAAGGCATCTCCAAAACGTACCATTCCACCTATCCACATTTTTTCTTTAAAACCACCCATTACAGTAGTTTGTAATGCTATTGGCGTATTTTTAACGAAATGTAACATTCCGTTTACTTTCATTTGAAAATCGGAACCTAATTTAAATTTACTACCGGCAACTGCATAGAAATGAACTTCTTCCTTATTTACATAATCCGTTTGGTAATCATCACGGCTGATGACATTTTCGATGAGTTTTGGTACTGAAATACCGTAATAACTATTATCAGAAAATGCATATATTCCAATGCCAAGGTTGGGTAAAAATTTTTTATAAATATCTCTTGTATAAATCGGGTCCGGGTCAATCGTTATCAAATCGGTAAGGTTTGCCCTGTAAAAAGTAACGCCTCCCTTAAGTCCCATTCCTAATTTAAATTTTTCATTCAATCGCAAAAAATAAGCATAATCAAAATAAATACCGGTTTGTTTCTGTGGCCCAATTTTGTCATACATTACTGATAAACCTAATCCAACTTTTTCGTTTGCCGGTGTTGTATATGATAATGAACGGGTAACCGGGGCACCGGGTATTGAAACCCATTGATCTCTGGATACAAGTAATATTTTGCCAATATTTTCTGAACCTGCAAAGCCTGGGTTTACAACCTGCAGGTTATCGATATATTGCGTATATATCGGGTCTTGCTGCGCGGATGCATTGTAGCCCAACATCATTAAGCTTATAATTGCGATTAAGTAGAATTTTATTTTTACTGTTTTCTTCATCAAATTATCGGTCTAAATAAATAGAACCTGAAATTGGTTTTTCACCGTTTCCAAGATTTAAAACATAAAAATATGTGCCGGTTGGTAATTCCTCATTTCCAATTCTATATCCTGTATTTGATTTGCCATCCCAGAATTTTGGATTGGAATTTATACCATAATTTTTGGCTTCGTATACTTTATTTCCCCAACGGTTAATGATGGTTATTGAATTGTTTTCGAAATTTTCAATTCCCAAAATTTCAAAATAATCGTTTATTCCGTCTCCATTTGGTGAGAATGCTTCAGGTATTAAAAATTCGAAATCGGTTACCCAAACATAAACATTCGCGTTGTCGCAGTTATCGAATTTATTACAAATCTGGTATTCAAAATTATCAGTGCCATTAAATCCCTTATTTGCCTGATAACGAATTGTATAATCAGTATAATCAGCCGTTGCCTCGCCATTTAAAGGTGGCAATGTAACCGTTAAAGAACTTGAATCAATACTGTTTTCTACATCAAAATCATTATCCAACACTGGAATTTTTATTGTAGTCATAAAGTTGGTTGTGTCGTAATCGTTGTTCGCAATTGGTGCATGCGCTAACCGGATTACAGTAACTGAGTCAACACTGACACAATTTGATTCCTGCGTTACTTCAAGATAATAAGTGCCAAAGTTGCTAACCACAGGGTTTGGTGTATTTTCTCCGCTTTCAATCGTTCCTGTTAATGATGTCCAACGGTAATTTAACCCGGTTCCAATACTTCCTGTTCCGTCCAGCATTATGGTTGAGCCTAATTCCATATAAACATCATCGCCTGCATCAGCTTCAATATTTTCAACTGTTATAGTAATAGTGTCTTTGGCAATGTCACCAGCAAGATTAGTTACAGTTAAAATATAAGTTGTTGTTTCACCTGGAATGAACAGTGGATTTGGAACATTTGCATCATCAAGATTTATAGCGGGTTCCCATGAATAAGTGTAAGATTCGTCAACCGGATATACATCTGCAAATAAATAGAAGTCGCAGTTACCAATTAGTGTGTCCTCTCCGGCATAAACTTCAAACGGAATGGTATCTGGTTTTCTAATTTCAATTGACTTATTGATAGTATCACTATAACAACCGTTTCCATCAATGGCGCTTACATATAAATTGTAATTACCAACTGGGACATCCCAAAAAATATTGGCTTCAGCAGTGGTTATTGTTTCTAAATCCGTGCTTGTTCCATTTGATGGCTCAATCCACCAATGATAAACTGCCCCCTCGTTTTCGCTATGGTTTATTTCGGCTCGGTAGAATCCTGTTGAAAATTCATCCACGATATCATCTGATGAAGCAAATTCAATATTTGGAATTGAATGAATAATGTATAAATAATGGTCATTTCCATTAATTATTGCAATACTCTCTCCGTTATTGTCCTGGACTTTAGTAATCCTGATTTCAACCTGAGAATCAATATTAGGATCAGCCTTAACCAATGAATCAGGAATAGAAATATTCTGGTTATCATAATATATTTGGAACAGGACTAATGAGCCATTAATTTCAATTTCAGCTTCTATAGGGAAATATGAATCGTCCAATGGAATTCCACCATCGTCTAGTAAATACAATGGTAAATTGATTCCATTTTCACTAAAATTATAACAAGCAGAACTGGTACTTCCCCGGAAAGCAATGCTTCGGTTGTTAGGAACGACATTAATTGAGATTACTTTTCGGTTTACACAACCGGAAATATCGGTTTCTGTAACATCAATGTAATACAATCCTGTTTTGTTCCATTGAACGCTGATTTGGTAAGAATCATTTGGTGTTGTATACAGGTAGTCTTCATCATTCGCTTCGGTTAATGAATTAAGATCAGAATAAATACTCCAGGTAAAATTACTACCCGGATGATTTGTAACAAAATAAGTACTTTCAGCACCTTCAAAAACAACAAAGCTCTTCTGAGCTACCCCAAAAAGGGTAGCCAGAAGGCTTATTATCATTATGAAAAATGCTTTAATTTTCAACTAGTTGTTATCTGCAAAAACCATTAAATAAGTTAGTCAGTAACAATGGAAGTTGTGGCAGGACGAGCTTTAACTGTTTGAGTTCTTGCATCGTTACCAGTTGATGTTACATCGTTACCGTTTTCATCTTCACCTGATTCATTTGTGTTATCAACTGCAGAGCTTGGATCCTGAACAAGATCAACGACAATGTTATTGGCAGTTAAGCCTTCGTTTGTTGTAGCATTGTCAATAACTACTTTAACCCAAATTTCACCTGTAGTTGTTTCAGCTGTTGTAACATCAATATCATTTACTGATCCGTTAGTTGCCAATCCCATATTGTAAGTTCCATTTATTGATGTCGACCAACCTGCTGTTACAGTTGTTCCGGCAATTCCATCATGACCAATTGTAAATTGCGGACTCCAGTCTGTATTGTTAAGATTTATGCCCGATGCAGTAATTTTGTAGAAGACAGAATCTTTGTGGTAATTATATGTAAATGTATTTGTTGGCTGATTGTAACCATCTACTGAAATATCAGCAGCACATATTTCAAAAATTTCGCCTTTATCAGTATCGGCATCACTTAATTCAACGCTTAAAATATCAAGAGTAAAATTATTAATCGGAGTAACTGCAAGTACCTTTCTGTTCGTACAATTGTCGGCTCCTGTTTCTGTTAAGTGTACAAAATAAGTAGTTCCGGGGATTGGATTTACCCAGGTAACATTAATATTTGCATTATCTGTTCCGGGAGCAATACTAACCACTGTTCCGTCAATGGAAGTATTTCCTGCGAAGTCGCTGGTAACATCCCAGGTGTAAGAATTACCTGAGGTAAATGTTACTGCATAATTATGAACGCTTCCAACTTCAGGTGCAGTTCCAGATCCCTGTGCAAAAACATTTGTAGTAATAGCGGTTAATAATACCGCGGTAAAGAGTAAAGCTAATTTTTTCATAATGATAAATTTTAAAGTGTTAATTTTTAATTTTATAAATATTTAATCTGTAATTATTTCGCTTGTTGCCGGCACACCATATAATGTTGCCTGATCGCTGTTGTTTCCAGTATTTATCTCGTTAACGCCACAATTATCCTGTACATTTGAAATGGTGATTGTAAAAATCTTGTCCTGATCTGTTTCATTGTTAATTCCGAAGCTAACCTGCGTATTACCAGTCGCCGAAACATTTGTATTTGAATCCACTGTCACTGATCCTTCTTTTATTTCATAATCAAAAGTCCAGTTATTGGTTCCTGAAATCTTAGTAATGTCCCAAATAATTGTAGTAGTTGATCCGGTTTCGCCATTTTGGCAGGCATTCCCCAAATCCTCAACCCGGATATCAATTTCTTCTTCCTGAGTTATATTCACATTTTGATTGCAAGTTGCCATGTTACCGGCTACATCTGTCGCAGTCCATGTTACCACCTTTGTCCCATGTGAAAATGAAGCAGGAGCATTGTTTGTAACTGATGCAATACTGCAATTATCTGTTGTTACGGGTGTTCCCAAAGAAATTCCTATTGCAGTGCAAGAGCCCGGGTCAACGCTTTGGTTTATTTCAGCCGGACAGGTAATTGTTGGATCAGTGATATCATTTATAATTATATTTTGTGGTTGTGTTGATGTATTTCCGTTGCCGTCATCATATGTCCAGGTAACAGTAGTAGTTCCCTGGTGTGTAATTGGTAGAGTCGCATCGTGAGTAGCGGTTATTGAACCCATGCAATCGTCTGTGGCGGTAGGTGCGTTTAAACTTGTAACTGAACACTCATCAGTAATATCAGGCAACGTTGCAATATCGGGAGTTGGTGGAGTGTTGTCTTCAGGAATAATTGTTTCTGATATTCCTGTTAAAGCAAGATCGCAATTTCCGTTATTTAAGTTATTAAGAGTTACAGTAACCGATGAAGTAATTGCCGGGATGGTAATGAAAACTGTGCCTCCTGCTCCAATGGTTGCTGTACCGTTTGCATCACCATCATAATCAACTACATCTCCGGGAGTGCCAGTAATAGTAAAAACTGCATCTTCTCCGGGACACACAGGTCCGTTTCCTGATATGGAAGGAATAATTGGCGAATCAACCGTTACAGTTATGGAACCTGTTGTTTCGCAATTTTGAAAAGGGTGTGTTAACGTGTAAGTGTAAATTGTGGTTGATGTTGGACTTATGTTTTCAGTAAATCCAGTCATACTTCCGGGCGACCATAATATTGCAGGGGTAAAAGGTGTATTCGTTTCAAAAGTTACGTTTCCTGAAATTGTTCCATTATTTCCACCTGTTATATCTGCAACAGTTGGATTAGTATCGGAATTGAAGTTGAAATATACAATTAAGTTGCTTCCACTTTGATATCCGTTATTTACATTCCACCTTTCGGATTGTAATTCGTTAATAGTTAATGAGCGGTTCCATAATTTAAATTCATCAATATTACCACTGAAATAGTTTGGTGAACTATCTGTTGAATTATCAGGATAACGAATATTTCCTCCGTTCATTCCAATGTTAACATCACCTGAGTGAGCGTTCATTCCATTAGTTGCAGCCGGATCAGAGTTCCCTCCAAAATAATTTCCGTTCAAATATCCTTTAAAATATTCTCCGTCGGAAGCATTGTTGTCGAAAACAAAGGCAACGTTGTACCAAGTATCCTGATTAACAGCAGTTTTAACTTCACCCCAGGTTGTATTAGTTTCCCAGGCATGAACATTAATATAACCTCCTTCAAGATAAACTGAAAATCCATTCACTTGCGCTCCCTCTTCGTAAAGCATTTGTCTTGTTGAAACATCGTTGGCATTGAACCAGAATGAAACTGTTCGGTTTTGCCAGTTAGATGTATTAATATTATTGTCATTCCCGATAGATATTCTTCCATTGATTCCATCAAAAAAAGCAGATTTGTCATCCAGATTTATTTTTAGATTTGCAGTTCCGCCAGGACAAATGGTTGTATCGTTTCCTTCGGAATAAAGAACTTCTCCATCAACAATTACAAATGCGCTACCTGATACAGCTCCGTTGCAACTGGCATCGTTCATTGAAGTTAATGAATAAGTGGTGGTTGTAAATGGAGAAACACTAAACGCATAAGGATTTTCTGAAATATTATTTACCGTAACAGGTGTGGTTCCATCAGTATAGTTTATTGACCATGGTGCTGAACCGGTAAATGCAACTGAAATTGATGCAGTTGTTCCACTGCAGATTTCAGCGTTTCCTGATATTGTTGCTGTTGGAGCAGGAATAATATTTATTGTAGAATTTTCACTCAAAGCCTTGGAACAGGTGCCAATTTCCACAGAAACTAAATTAATTGTTTGATCTGCAGATACACCATTTATCATGAATGTAGATGTACCTCCGTTTAAAATTGTAGTTAAATTGCTTCCGCCATTAATATTGTATGTTACCGTTGCTCCATTTGTACCGGTTATCGTAAATTCTGCATTGTCGCCTAAACAAACAGGATTGTTATTGGCAGATATAGTTGCTACAGGGAGCGAATTAACTGTCAATGTAACTTCATTGCTAAAAGAAGTTCCACAATTATTTGTTGCAAAATATCTTATTTTTTTTCCGTCGTCATTCAAAACATTTGTATGCGGAACTGAAAGGCTGGTAAATAGTCCTGAACCAACAGAAGTTTCAATTTCCCATCCTTGTGAAAGTATTGTTGATCCATTGTTATTTACTGAAGGAGGGGAAGGACTAAATGAATCACCAACACATAATGCCGAAGGTGTTGAAAAACTTGAAATCGTTGGAGGATCAAAACTCGAATTAACAGTAAAACTTTTTGCTCTTGTACAACTTCCAAATAAAACAGCCATGTTATATTCGCCTGAAGAAACGCCTGTTAAATTTCTATTAGACGAAGAAAATGAACCGTCCCCTGTTTTTGTCCAGGAATAGGTGAACATCGAAGTCCATCCGGGTGAATTTACAAAGCTTCCACTGTTGCCTGCCGGTAAAGACGAAATGGTTGTCCCGGAGCCTTCAAAGAAATTATAACCTGCAATTAACCCTGCTTCGGATCCAATGTACTCTGTAAATCCTGAAACAAGATGATTTAATTGTGCTGAATTTAGTGCTGTATTCCAAAAACCGACTTTTGCTATCTGTCCTGTAAATCCTCCTGTTGTTGTCGTAACCGGATCATAAACACTGGCTCCAATTCTCACAGATTCCGAGGAACTTCCATAATTTGATGTTGAACCTCCACCGGAACCAACTGAAACACCATCAATATAAATAGTAATATTTAAACCATTACCAACAGCTGCGATATGATGCCAGCCATTATCTGAAGGATAAGATGATAACGGTACATCGACCGAACCACCACCTGGGGTCCAGCATTCAATAGTGGAATTATTAATAAATCCAAATTCGATAGCATCGTTTTGTCCAAAAAGGCCGATTCGATTTCCAATTGTTGCTTTATTTACTTTAATCCATCCTTCAAGCGTAAAAGCATTCAGATTGGTCAAAAAGTTTGATCCTAAATCAATATAATCGAAATCGGAATTTTGAAAATCGATTGCAGATTGCAGATTTGAAATCAATATTTGTCCGTCGGATGACGAAGGACAAGATACGTCAGTAATTGTAGCATTGAAATCTGGAACACCTAAATTTATAGTAACAGTAACTGAACCACAAACTGTTCCATCACAACTATTTCCTTCTCCTTTCACATAATAAGTTGTTGTTGTAGAAGGTGAAACAGAAATGGAAGTACCCTGTCCCACTAGTGTGCCTCCACACGAACCTGAGAACCACTGCCAGTGATCAGCACTATTTAAATTTCCGGAAGTAATGCTTAGAGTTGTACTGTTTCCGGCACAAATAGTTGATTGTGATGCAGATAAAGTCGGAATGTCAGGAGGTATGCAATTTAAACCTGAAACTGTTACATCATCAATCGCAATATCGGATTGATAATCGCCGCCTGTTAAACTTGTATACCGTATTTTTACTGACGTTTGTCCTTGATATGCAGATAAATCAATAGTTGCTTTCTGCCAGGCACTTCCCTGATCACCTGTAAGACTCCACAAATTTGAAGACCAACTTGTTCCCCCATTAGTTGAAATCTGAATTGATAGAGTTCCCATACTGGCACCGTACATATTATACCAGAATGTTAATTCAGGATTATAGAGCGAAGAAAAATCAAAAGTTGGCATAGTTATGAACCCTGTCTGATTTGTACATCCCCCGGAAGATTCTGTGTATAAATATTTTCCTGAACCAGTGGTATGATCAGAGGTTGGTCCGGTTCCTGAAGAAGCTGTTGAACCAGAATAAATATCCCAATCAATATTGTCACCTGTGTCATTGTTCCAACAATCAAATAATGATACATTTCCATTAGATGTACATGCCGCAGTTGGAGAACTGGTAGTCCATGAATCAAAATTTTGAGTATAAGGAAATGTTGATATTGGCGAGCATTGCAAACCTATAATTTTAAAATTGTCAATTACCCAACTTTCGGCAGTTGTACTGTTTGTCATTGTAATTCTTACCCGAAGATTATTTATTGCAGGTAAACCGCTAATAATAAGCGTGCTGTAACCATCTGTAGTTCGTGTACCACCTGCTGAGGGTGCGTAAGTTATAGCAGAACCATAGGTAGTAGTTGCCACTCCTGTTGCACTATATGACCAGTTTGAGCTATTATTACCGGTTACCGTAAGAAATGTGGCATAGCTGGTACCACCGTTTTCACTAATTTCAACACGTATATAATCGGTGTTTTCAAAACCTGTATTATCATTTATTGCAAAAGCAGCTGCCCTTAATGAAAGTGAAATATTTGTATAACCGGTTGTATTAATATTTGATGAGGTTAGAGTTGCAGTACCATAACTTATTCCGCGACTATGAGTACCCTCAACTGCGAATGGCGAATTTGCCGGTGTATCGTTACCAGCTGAATTGCCAGTATAGTATGAACCACCACTAAGACTGAACAATGAAGAAGAATTATTGAAACCTTCATTAACAATAATTGTCTGTCCCAATCCCGACATATTAGTCACAACTACCAGTACGAAAATGGTAAATATAGAAACTAAAGATTTTCGTAAAAAAATGGACATACAAATTACATTCAGCCATTTCGGCGGAACAGAGCAATCACGGAATAAAGGCATTGATTCGTTGTATTTCAACAATTTAATCAAATGTTTCGTCTTCTAAAAAGTAATTTTAATAAATGCGTTTTGCAAGAATTGTTTTTTATATCCAAAAAACAATTTATTATCGCACATGCCGTTTTTTTCCGTCAGCAAAAATATAAACTTTAATCATTTCTGAATTTTAGAATAACTAGTTGAGGTACTAGTTATTAACACAGTATAGCAATTGTATTCCAATATTTTAAAATATTCCCAAAATATCAGGACTTATTTTGATTTGTGATGTTTTTTAATAGATGTATTGTTTAGAAAATGTAAGCTATGCAATCAATTCTAATTTTTATTTCAGTTAGGTTATATATTTTTAAATTACTGATAATGAGAATATAAAAAAGTGATTTCAGTTGTGTGAAATGTATAAGCAAAAAAAGATTCAGCCTTTGGCTTTGAGTTATTAACATCAGGAGTTGCCTGTGTTTTCCCTCGAGTCCCATATTGGGATTTTTTGAATGTAGTTTAATATCTTGTTTAAATAATAACAAGAAAAATTAAGAATAGTTAACATAAAAGTTAATTAAAACCGGTTTTGGGATTAATAGCTAAATAATGATAAATTCATTATACATGGCTAAATAAGGATGAGTAAAGTTAATCAACTTTTATCTTGTAGGGTATATAGTTTTCCCATTGCCATGGAGTGTATACATCATCAATTGCAACTTCCAATAGTTCCTTAAAAATACTTTCTGCATTATCGCTATTAGAAAGAATTACAATTCCGGTTTCCTGTTCAGGGAAAATAATGCAGTAATGTTGAAATCCTTCATCATGCCCTTCTTTAAAAGCTCCCAAACCATAAGGAGATTGTAATAATCCCCAACCCAAACCATAACTCAGTTTAATATCATCATTTTCGTCAGATTGTTTTAACGCTAAAGGTCCAAACTGTGCTTTAGTTTGAATCCGAAGATTTGGGTTTGACATTTCACTTGTTATCCCAGATTCATTGCTGTACAGCTGCAAAATATGTTTTATAAAAAGTGAAAAATCGATTAAATTTGTCTCAAGAGAACCAGCCGCTTGTGCGTTACTCCATTTATTCTTTTCTAATACCTTCTGATCAGTGGTATGTCCGTTACAGTATTTACCTTCAAATTTTTTCTGCCAAACGTAACTTGTATTTTTCATATCCTGAGGCTCAAAGATTTTCTCATTGGCAAGTTCTTCAAGTCCTTTTCCAGTAATATGCTCAATTACATATTGCAATAACATAATTCCCTCTCCTGAATAATAATACTTTGTCCCTGGCTCGAAATATATTTTTAAATTTTCTTTGTTTTTCTGATCGTCAGGTCGGGGAATCCATCTCCAGTTTTGAAATCCGGTTGAATGAGTCAGACACATTCGTGCTGTTATTTTTTCATATCTGTTATCATCTTTCAAATCCTGAAAATCATGCCATTCGTCATTAGAATTTAGTTGATACAAAGGAAAATCAAGATATCCCTGTAGGGGTTTGTCCAATTCAATAATACCTTCATTCACTAAAACGGAAACCAAATAACCAAAGACTGCTTTACTAAGCGATGCACCACTAAAAGAATGGTTGATGGAAAGCGATGATTTCTCTTTATAATTGGCGTAACCAAAGGCTTTCCGATAAACAATCCGATTGTTGTTAAATATAGAAATGGCAAGTCCCGTTACATTAGCAGAGTCCAACAATGAATTGATTTTGCCATCCAGTGTAGTAATATTGATTTTCGTACCATCTATCCTTGTTATAACAGAACGTGTTGAGTCTTTTAATACGGCACTATCTTCTTTTAAGGTTGTCTTTATATTAGAATCTGTTTCTTTTTTTAGAGCGCATGATGAAAGTAACAGGCTACAAAACAGTATTATATGTAGATAAAAAGTTTTTATCAATTTTATTCAGTATAATTAATTAGCACTAATCTTCATTTGCTGAAATACTCTTTCCTGTATTTTTTAATTTGTCCAGATCATTCACTTTAAAATTACCATAAAAAGAAACAACAAATCTCAACTGTTCATTATCATTACTTTTTGTGAAAATATGACACTCTTTAAATTTCCGTTTTCCACCACGTAACCATATTTCTGAATCGTTGTCATTTTCACCTGTATATTTTTTATATACCGATTTTGGCAAATAGCCAATGGCTCTTTTTGTAAAATCTGAACCTGACATCGCTCCTTTTTTAGGATTGTATGACATAAAACGAACCTGGTATAAATCTCCAGTAACATTACTTTCATCATCATCATCAAGATTTATATCAACAGCATCAATCATGCTCTTTGAAAAAGAAAAGTTGGTTACGCCATCTTTGTTATCGAAAACATTGTACATTTTCTCCGATTTACT
The DNA here is from genome assembly GCA_963849775.1 of uncultured Prolixibacteraceae bacterium. Lineage (GTDB taxonomy): Bacteria > Bacteroidota > Bacteroidia > Bacteroidales > Prolixibacteraceae > Draconibacterium. Next base: position 266,772 of record CAWKIX010000006.1, read on the forward strand.
CTGGGCATTGGTAACAAGTGATGCCAGAAACATACCCAGGGCAAAAAAAATAGCAATTATTGTTTTCATTTTAATTTGATTTAATTGTTTGGAAATATTTAACTTTTAGCACTATTCATTTTCTTTTAAAGTCAATCCGTTGGGTTCCATAATCCATGTTTTTCCAACCATATCTCCCAACCAGGTATTTGAGGCATTATCAACATTATGAATAATTTTTAACATGTCATCATTGAAATAAATCCCTTTCCCCTCTGGAACTTTCAACGTTATTTCAACTTCCTGTGCACGCCATTTGGCATTGTTATCCAAATAAAAATAGGGATCGAAATAAACGGTAGAATCTTTCATTTCGTATCTGTAAACTATGTCTTTTATTGATTCCTTGGCGCTTTCATTTGATTTACCACGAGATATTTTTCTAACTAAAATTACAAAATCATCATTCCCTGATTTTTCAATATCTATTCTTGGTTCACCAAGTAAAACATCTTCTCCGTCAACAACAACAACTTTCATATTATCAATATCAAGTTCCGATTTCTCATAGTAGTCATCGTACATGTCTACTCCTAACTTTAATACCATTGTTTGGCACGAATCGCATGAAATAGTTTCTGTATTGGTAGCTGTAGAACGATCTTTGTAATTTCCGACCTGACCTGCGGAAACTGCCACCAACGCAATTAATGATACAAGCCAGATACCCACTGCGCTAAGGCCGATAGCAGTATTGTTTGTTTTATAACGAAATACCAGTTTGGTGCCTATAAAAAGTATTGCGAGAATTGGAATGCCGATCAATAATCCGACCAGGATCATACCAAAGTTCATAATCCCCGGGTCAACAAAATGATTTACTAATCCCGGAATATGAATTTCAGGACCCCAAACAAGAGGCCATCCCTGAACAAATGAATGTCCAACTATCATCGATGACAAAAACCCGATTAACCCTAAAAAGCCAGCGATTATTAAAATCACGCCAACTGCTATAACAAATACTTTCAAGATGACTTTTGCAACGCTATAAGTAACATCACCTGCTGTTTCTACAGATCGCCTTCCTTTCGAATAGGTGTCAGATTCTTTAAACTTTTTATAGCTTTCTTTTACTTCCTTTACCTCTTCTTTTATCGATTTTTCAATATTTTTAACCGTTGCTTCCTGCCCTCTCATTTCAAGACGCTGAGTTGTTGTGATGGCTTTTGGAACGGCAATCCATAGAATTATGTAGGCAATTGGAGCTGCAGGGAAAGTAATAAAGAATAATATGGCAAATATAATACGAAGTATAACCGGATCCATGTTGAAATATGCGCCCAGTCCGCCACAAACTCCACCAAGTACCCGATGGTCAGGGTCACGATAAAGCCTTCTTTTGCGTTTGGTATCACTGGTTGTTTGAGTTTCTTCCTCCTCAACATCTTCTTCCATAAAATCTTCAGGAGTACCCATCATGGCTACTACTTCGTTTACCATATCAAGGGTTATTACCTTTTTCTCGTCGGATTTTTCGCTGAAAATCTCTGCAATTCTTGCCTCTATATCCGAAATAATTTCCTTTCCTTCCTCGCCTGCACCAAAATGATTTTTCAGGTTAACCAGGTACTTTTGAAGTATTTCATATGCATCTTCTTCAATATGAAATATGGTTCCGCTTATATTAATTGTGAATGTCTTTTTCATTTTTAAAACGATTTGAATTTTCTGTTCATCTAAAAGTTATACTGATTTGGTTTTCTTTACCTTAGCTACTGCATCAACGAGTTCGATCCATGAATCTTCCAGTTCTCCCAAAAATTTCTTTCCACTATCTGTAAGTTCATAATATTTGCGCGGCGGTCCCTGGGTTGATTCTTCCCAGCGATAAGTTAACAACCCGGAATTTTTTAGCCGGGTAAGCAATGGGTAAAGGGTTCCTTCAACTACAATCATTTTTGCTTCTTTTAAAGATTCGATGATGTCGCTGGCATATAGCGGCTTCCCATCAATTACGAGCAAAATGCAGTATTCCAGAACGCCTTTTCTCATTTGTGCTTTCGCATTTTCTATCTTCATTTTTATTGGTTTTCTTTTATACTATTTTCATCTTCAGAATCACAGAATTTGCGTAAGTTTTTACTTCCATACAGAACTTGAGGTCATCCATTCTTCAAGTTTAAGTTTCTCCTCAGAATTCATTACCTGGAACAATTTTTCATTTGTCATCCAATCTTCCATTTTCAGTCGGTCTTCGGTTTCAATAACACTTGGTAACAAAGATTTATCATGATAAATTTCGGTTAACATCCAGGGTTCCAACAAAAGTGCTTCTTCAGTTACCTCATCGAGGTTTAAATTGTAAGATGTGTTTGTAAGATCGGAACCGTGTACTTCCTCTTTAGAATGATCTACCATTGCAAGTGCAATTGCATTAAAACTGCTGCCGGCTATCAGTTTTTTCCAGAATTCCTGGGCACTTACAGTAAAACTAATAAGTACTAAACTGATAACAACGGCGGCAAATCTTAAAATTGTTTTCTGAACATTGTTTTTTGTTTTCATTTTGTTTTCATTTTTTGTTTTAATTGTACTTGATGAAACTCGCAATCGATTTGTTTTCATGGCTTTGATTATTCTGATTGCTCGTTTCATGACTTTGCTTTTTCTGTTTTTTGTTTTTATTGTTTTGGAAATTTTAATTCCCGTTTTTTCTGTTTTTATTTAATTGACGCCTCTATTTTAAATTTGTTACAACCTGTAAAGAACTTTTTTAAAAAAACTACTATCTGTAACCCTGTTGTTGGTTATGCAAATATATGTAATTATTTTAGTACTATGCAACACATAGTACTAATAATTTTTCAGTAATTTTATTTACCTTTACATAAACAACAGAAATACAGCAATATACATGATAAATTATTTTTTCTTTTTAAGTACTATTTTTTATGATTTGAATAAAATGTAGGAAATTGTGGTTCAATGGAGGCAAAGAATATTACTTACATTTCGTATAAAATCTGATTTTTAATTTTTTGATATGCTTTTTGAAATAAAAAAGGCTGTCCATTTCTGAACAGCCTTTTTAAGCATATCTTAATCTTTTACCTAATTAAAAGAAATATCTCAAACCAATCTGAAGTTGCCAACATTGATGGTAATCGTAATATGTAGAATATGTTTTTGAAAGATAATTACCATCACTACCTTTCACCATTGAGAAGCTTGGTACGTTATTGGCATCTTTTCCTTCATACTTTAAAATTTGTCCATTATTCGTGTTAATCATATTTTTTTCAACCCCCCATTTATTATTTATCAAATTGCCAAAATTCAACACATCCAAAGTAAACTGTAAGGTATTTGTAGTATTCCCGACATTTACACTAAAATCCTGAGCGATACGCAGGTCAATCCGATGCACCCAGGGTGACCTTGCTGCATAAGCTTCAGCATATTCTCCTTTGTGATTATTGAGGTATTTGTCTTGTATAACAAATTTGAAAAAAGCATCTTCGTCGGCCGAGCTTACAAAATTTATTTCACCTTTAGAATTTGGAATATAAATTAAGTCTGTTGAATACCCATCGCCATTCATATCATTTGTATAGGTAAAACTAAAGCCGTCATGTGAATAGCCGGTGTAGAATAAATTGATTGTTGTAGCCAAATGGTTATTGGCATACTCAAACCTATATGATGCTGAACCAATAGCCTTGGTAGGAATTACATATTGTGAGCGCTGAATTTCAGGGATATGTGGACCATTTACTCCAATTAAACCATTATAAGCAGATGCTGCATTACTTCCCGGCATACCAGAAATTTCTTTTGATTCGGTAATGGTGTAAGCAGCCATTAAATTTAAATTTTCAACTGGCTCTGAAGTAATTGTGATATTGCCGATTGCCCCCCAACCATCGCTGTTATTTGCCAAAACATACGCACTTTTGGTAGTATAAGTAATATCGGAAGGATAGATATACCTGTTATCAGGCCCGTTAAAACGTTGCCAGGTGTTATCAGGTTGCATCAGGTTGTAGTTTTTAAGCATTACACCATTTATATTTTTTATGTAGATGCCTTCAAGTGTAATGGTTAAAGGAAATAAAGCCGGAATATTATAATCGACTGCAAGAGAAGTCTTCCATACCTGAGGCATTTTGAAATCAGGATCGATTGCATTTACATCGCGAGGTAAAACACCATCCTCCGGAGTAATTTTTGTTGGAAGTCCCAATCTGCTAATCATTTCATTTACATCAGTTATCATTGGTCCTGCCAAAGAAGCTAATGCAGGATCAACTTTTTTTATTGTACCATCCGATTCATATGTGGTAACTGCTGCATAACTCCCTTGTACCATGCCTGAGTTGGTTGGCATATTTGTAAAGTATACCAATGGTAATCTACCTGTAAAAATACCAGTACCTCCACGAAGTTTCAACGTTTGGTCGCCATTAACATCCCAAGTAAAACCAACTCTTGGTGAAAGTTGAACTTTTGCTGTTGGCCACTCGCCGGTATCAATTTTTTTTCCTCCAAAATCCAATTCATAAATCGCATTATTCCGAATGATATTATCAACATATTTCAAATAATCGGCACGAACACCAAATGTTAGTTTGAAATCTGAAGTAATGCTCCATTCGTCTTGTGCATAAATGCCAAATTGGTTAAAAGCAACCTCAGCTGCCGGACTTTTCTCACCATCATAGCCATAAGTCAGAGCAAAATCTCGTGGTGCAGCCTGATTAAGGAAATCATCGATACTGGCATACCGATAATATCCGGTACCGTTACGCATATAGGAGTTATTTGCCATTTGATGCTCAAAACTTAACCCTGCTGTAATTTTATGGCTGCTTAAATAAAATGTAATGTTGTCGATAACGTTGAATATATTATTATTTACACCATTGTTCCAGGTAAACAATTCATAACCAGCAGAAATATAAGGTTCAAGTATTTGTTGTCCACCTTCTGTAACGCCATTCATAATATCAATAAACGGGAAAGGAGAAGAATTGGACCCACGTACATCTTGTATATTTGTGTATGTTGATAAGAATTTGTTTGATATCTTATCTGATATTTTGCTGTTAAGATCCAGTGAAAAAGAATTCACAATATTATCCTGTGAATAAATAGAATTGGAGAAAGCCATCGAATATTGAGAAATGCGATCCATTGACCGGTTACGGAATCCAGCATCGTTTGAATTGGGGTTCGTTTCTTTCCAGGCCTGATTTTTAGTATAATTGTACCTTATACTTAATTTATTGGCATCATTAATGTTCCAGTCAATTCGAGCCAAAAGTTTTCTATTGCTTTCATCGGCAGGGTAGCTATTGTAAGAACCAGGATCATATCCATAATTGTCAATTAAATGTTGTTTGACTAATTCCATATCAGATTTGCTAGCACGTGAAAGCATCAATTGAGTATTGGCGACACCATTATCGGAAGGCCTCCAGGTTACAACCTGTCCGGGACGCAATTCAAATTCACCATTAACAAAAAAGAACAATTTATTTTTAATAATAGGGCCACCCAAAGTTACACCGTAAATTTTCCTTGATTCTTCCGGCAGATCAAATTCAACCGTGTCGATCTGGTTGCCGCGCATATTTTGGTTGGTAAGGTAGGTATAAGCAGAACCTTTAAAGGAGTTGGTTCCTGATTTTGTGATAGCATTAATACCACCGCCGATAAAATTAGTCTGGCGAACATCGAAAGGTGCAACAACTACCTGAACTTCTTCGATTGCATCAAGCGAAATAGGATTACCTCCACCTGGCAATGTTGAGTTTAACCCAAAGTTATTATTAAAATTAGCGCCATCAACAGTAAAGTTTGTCGAGCGACCATCACCACCAGCAAAGCTCATACCATTTGCATAAGGAGAAATACGTGCAATATCAGAAATACTTCTGTTTATAGAAGGCATTGCAGTCATTTGCTCATTCGATATGTTGGTTGTGGCTCCGGTTTTAGTTGTGTTAAAAGGAGTTCCTTTTGCACCAACAACCACAACTTCACCCACATCAACTGAACTTTCTTTTAATGCTGTATTCAGAATATAAGTTTCACCCAGATACAAACGTATATTTGTATAAGTTTCTTTACTGTAACCAACAAAAGATATTTCCACTTTATATGGGCCGCCAGATCTCATACCTTGCAAATCATACAAGCCTTCGTTGTTGGTTATGGTTCCGTATCGAGTGCCGGATGGCTCATGAAAAGCGACAACTGTCGCACCAGGAAGTTTCTCTCCGGTTTCGGAAGTAACCGTTCCGGTCATTCCGGATGTAGTTATCTGCGCAAAAAGTGATGCGCCAAACATGAACATTAAATTTAAAATCAATGTCAATCTCAACAGTGCTCTTTTCATATTTAATTGTTTTAAATGTGGGTAAACGTAGCTAAATGATCTTCCTCTATTTGGAATAATTATTAATTTTTTGTTAAACAGAAAAAGTTAGGATGTATGGTTAGTTAAATTATCAAGATATTTTATTTCAATTATTTGATTATTAATCAGTTTTCTTGAATAAATGCGTAGCTTAATTAGCATTTTAAATGTAAAACATTAAGATATATTATTTGTTAAATATCTATTAAGAAAGCATTTATATTATTAACATTGAGACTTTATGAAATGAGCTGATTGCTTGTGGTTTACAAATTTATTCATTCGATATTAACATTATTTGTGAATAATTTATCATTCAAGATAGAAAAGGAGTTGCATAATAGATAATCATCGAAATGAAAACGGTTAATCTAATGGAATAATAACGCATTTTTAATATTCATTACAGACTAAATGCTCTTAATAAAAGTTATTTATATTTTTGTATGCTCAAACAAAGAGGTAATAAAATGACTCAGATTGAAATTGATAGGATATTGGAGGAGAAGGGTTTTATTGATGAGGTAATTGATCCGAAAATTAAACTTGTCGATGAGATAAACCAGCTAAAAAAAGAAAAGAATGCTGTAATCCTAAGTCATTTTTATGTTGAAGGGGAATTGCAGGATATTGCCGATTATGTTGGTGACAGCCTTGGATTGGCGCAGGAAGCTGCAGAAACCGAGGCTGACATGATTGTTTTTGTTGGTGTTCATTTTATGGCCGAAACAGCAAAAATTATCAACCCTGATAAAAAAGTAATACTTCCTGATTTGAAGGCGGGTTGTTCCCTGGCAGAATCTGCACCTGCTGATAAATTTGCGGAGTTTAAAGCAAAATATCCCGACCATAAAGTAATTACATACATTAACGCAACTGCGGCTTTGAAAACCATGTCCGACATTGTTTGTACATCTGCAAATGCAAAGCAAATTGTGGAGAGTTTTCCAAAAAATGAAAAGCTGATTTTTGCTCCTGATAAAAATCTCGGGAATTATATAAACAGTATCACTGGTCGTGAAATGGTGCTTTGGGACGGTGCCTGCATGGTTCATGAGAAGTATTCAGTTGAAAAAATTATTGAATTAATGGATCAGTATCCTGATGCTGAATTTATTGCGCATCCGGAATGTGAAAAGCCTGTTCTTTTATTAGCAGAGTTTATCGGATCTACAACTGCTTTACTAAATCACGTTAAGCAAAGTGATAAAAGAAAATTCATTGTAGCAACCGAAAGTGGAATTTTTCATCAAATGACGAAGGTTTGCCCGGAAAAGACTTTTATTCCGGCCCCTTCAAACGATTCAACATGTGCATGTAACGATTGTTCGTACATGAAACTTAACAGTCTTCAGAAACTTTATATCTGTTTAAAACATGAGCAGCCTGAAATTCTGTTGGATAAATCAGTTATTGAAAAAGCAAGAATTCCGATACAAAGAATGTTGGAAATCTCAAAATAAATCACTTTCATGCCTGGCGATAACCTGAAATTGGCTGATGAATTTGCTGCTGATTATGATACAACAATTAACAGTGAAAGCTGGATTGGCCCACAGGTTATTTTTTTGATGTTAAACGAATTGCTGAAATCTCAATCTAAAATTCTTGATTTAGGAATAGGGACAGGGGCGAGTTCACTTTTATTTCATAATGAAGGGCATTTAATTACCGGCATCGATGGATCAAAGGAAATGCTGGAGATTTGCCGGGCAAAGAATATCACAGAAGATCTCCTTGTGTATGATCTTGAAAAAACTCCTTTTCCAATCAATGATAAATTGTTTGATGCTGTAATTTCTAATGCAGTTTTTCATTTAATTCATCCAATAAAACCACTTTTCAAAGAGGTTAAAAGATTACTTGAACCATCTGGATATTTTGTTTTTACTTTTGAGAAGACTACCGATTTGGAAGAATCAAAAGAAATTGAATCGGGAATTTGGGAGAAGAAAACAAAAACCGGTGTGTTAACCTATAAACAATCAGTAGATTACATTTTTAAACTATTAAAAGAAAATCAGTTTGAACCTTTGCTTCAAACTGATTTTCTTGCTTATGTAAACAAGGAACTCCGGAAAGAATTTTATTTTACGGCAATTGCTGCCAGACTTCAGTAGAATCGTTTTTTGCCAAATTTTCAACAAGCAAATTTTGCTTTGTTATCGAAATCGCCTGAAGCAATGTTTTATCTATGTTTTTAATTATTGGGTAAAAACCCTCTTCCCCAAGTATATTCCGGGCAATATAAGCTTTAAGCTGTGTTTTAATAACCAAGCCCGATTCTTTAAGTCCTTCATTATCTCGCGGAACACCTTTCTCAGCTGCATATTTAATAAACTCCTCAAAAACATTTTGCTTTTCAAGATATTTGTCCAGCTCATAGGCATCATCAAAATCAGAAAGCACGCCACGATTGAAATCGGCATAAGAATATGCATAAGAATAGATCAACCCTTTTCGGTAAATACGACCAAAATAAGCTGAATTCCCGCTTGTATCGGCAGGCACAAAAAAATCGGGCATAATGCCACCGCCTCCGTAAACAATCCTGCCATTTTTAGTGGTATACTTTAACGAATCTGCAAAATGGATGCTGTCAGCTACCAGTTGTTCCATATTGTGCAGACGTTCAAAAATAGTGTTGTAATATTCTTCATTTCCTTCTTTATAAGAACTTTGAATGCAACGTCCGCTTGGCGTATAAAAACGTGCAACAGTGAGTCTCAATGCTGATCCGTCAGAGAGTGGAATTTGTTCCTGAACCAACCCTTTACCAAATGAACGTCGTCCGATAATAATTCCACGATCATTATCCTGAATTGCTCCGGCCAGAATTTCGCTTGCTGATGCGGAAAACTCGTCAATCAAAATATAAATCTTTTTATTTTCCCAGTGCTGACGCCCGGAAGCATTGTAAGTTTTACGTGGTTGATTCACTCCTTCGGTATATAATATTGGTTCATCCTTTTCAAGAAATTCATCAATAATTTGCAAAACAGCAGAAAGAGAACCACCCGGATTCTGTCGCAAATCGATAATTACTTTATTTGCTCCTTTACTATCCAGTTTTTCCATTCCGGCCATAAATTCATTGTATGTTGTGTTCGCAAAACGTGTAATTTTAATAAAGCCTGTTTCACTGTCAATCATATACGAAACATCAACACTGTAAATAGGAATATCACCACGGGTGATTTCAAATTCAAGTTCATCATCAAAATCTTTTCTGACAATACCAACATTTACCTTTGTGTTTTTGTCTCCTTTTAATAAATTGAGAACAGTGTTATTCTGCACATTTACGCCCGCAATAATTGAATCATCAACACTCACAATCCTGTCGCCTGGCATAATTCCAACCTGGCTCGAAGGGCCACCTGGAATAACTTCAATTACCCTGACAGTGTCTTCCATAATTGAAAACTGCACTCCAATACCTGAAAACTTTCCTGTCATTTCCTCTTCAACTTCCTGCATATTCGAGGCCGGAATATAAGTAGTGTGCGGATCCAGATTTTCCAAAAGTTCCGGAATTGTTTTTTCTATAATACTGGCAGTATTTACACTGTCAACATAATCGTGCTGAATTAAATTAAGTACTGTCGAAATTTTATCGGTTCTGGAAACCTGAAAACCAGGAACATAAGTCTGGCTATTCTTTTTTAACAGATTTCCAATAATAATACCTGCAGCAACAGAAACAGCAATTAATAAGGGAATATATAAATTAGATTTTTTCATAATTTTAAATATCTACCTGAACAACTTCAATATTTGCTCTTTTAAGCAAATTTATTCCATCTTCCAACCTGTAATTTTCAGTAAAAACCACCCTTTTTATACCTGCCTGAATGATTAATTTTGAACATTCCATACAAGGAGAGGAGGTTACATATAACGTGGCATTTAAGCTATTGTTTCCAGATTTTGCAACTTTTGTAATGGCATTTGCTTCGGCATGTAAAACATAGGGTTTTGTAACACCATTTTCATCTTCACACTGATTTTCAAAACCTGAAGGTGTTCCGTTGTAACCATCAGAAATAATCATTTTGTCTTTTACTAACAGTGCGCCCACTTTCCGTCGGTTACAATAAGAATTTTGCGACCAAACATCAGCCATTCTCAAATACCGCTGATCGAGAAGATATTGTTTATTGTTTTCCATTCTTTCTATGTCGTCCAAAATAAGTGTTTCAATTCTGAAAAGATTACAAAAGTAATATCGAAATCATAAAAATTGATTAAAATGAAATTTAGCGCATATAATTATTGTTTTTTAACACTCTAAAAATAAAAACGCCGCAATTGATGCGGCGTTATCTAACAAATATCATTATAAACTATTCCTTTATTAATAACCAAACATCAGAATATTTTGGAAAAGCCTGGCGTAATTCGCGTACCCGTGATCTGGCTTCGGTTTCATTCTTGTAAGAATTTACACAAACCCTGTAATAACCTGTTTCACTGTGCAGAATAATCGGTGTGAATCCTTCATTTAATAAAGTTTCACGATAATTTTTTGCGTTGTCGAGCTGACTAAAAGAACCGATAATTACAAAAAATGTATTCGATTCGTTTCCTGTCCGGTCTTCCTGCTGAGTAAATGAAACCTGTTCTTTTTTAGTGGAAATTGGCACATCGTTTTGTGCAGTTGTGGTTTCTGTAGCGGCTGGTTTATCAGTGCCAGGCACAGAGAAGACTTTTGGTTGCGCAGTTGGATCAGTTGTATACTGTGACTGCGGCCGTTGTTTTGAAGTTTTACAGGCAGTAAATGCTAAAACTACCATAATAAAATAAAGTATTCGTTTCATTTTCATTTTTTTCATTTTTTATGATCTAAAAGTAGATAAAAGCAATTTCTAAAATATATGTTAGCAACGCAAGTTTTGCACAGCATATTGTTCGAAACTCTGTTGTCGATAAAATTAAAATATCAATTAAAGGTGCATGAGGAAATTTCCCTGATCAAACCTTTTACATATTAACCATAACAAGGGAAATTACGTATGAAACGAACATGAATTTTAAGATGCTAAAATAAATAAACAAGCCTATTACAATTCATCGTGAGTTAGCTGTCTGCCGAAAAGGCGGACATCGAATGCAAATGATGTAAACAATTATAATGAGAAAACCAGGAACGTTTGATTTTGAAACTACATTTTCATTGTTTTCAGAATAATTTTTAAATTTAATGTCTTACAAGGCATTATGAAAAACCGTACATCGGAAAATATTACGCGTGAAGCTCAATTTGCCGGGCAATTTTATCCTGATGATAAAATGGAATTGCAGTTGCTTTTGGAGCAGTTGTTTAATGAAACAAAAAGTTTTCAAAATAAAACAGGAATTAGACAAAATCCGGGGGCTTTAATTGTACCACATGCAGGTTATGTTTTTAGTGGAAAGGTTGCGGCATCTGTTTACAAAATCATTAACAAAAATGCAAATTACAAACGTGTATTTGTTATCGCGTCGAGCCACCGTTATTCATTTGGTGGGGCTGCCATTTACAAAACCGGGCATTACCAAACTCCTTTCGGAAAAGTTCAGGTTGATATTAATCTCGCCAATGAATTTTTAAATACTTCTGCTCTTTTTTTGGAACATGACGAATCACATATTTACGAACACAGTTTGGAGGTGCAGTTGCCTTTCCTGCAGTATCAACTTGGAAATGAATTTTTATTGGTGCCAATAATTTTGGGAACTCATAATTCTGAAACATGCAGGGAAATTGCGAACGTTTTAAAACCCTATTTTACATCTGAAAACCTTTTTGTAATTAGCACTGATTTTTCACATTATCCTGATTATGAAAATGCAATAGCGGTTGACGATAATACAAGCAATGCCATTTGCCGGAACGAACCAGAACATTTACTTCAGGTTTTGAATGAAAATAAAAAACGGGGAATTCCTAATCTGGCAACTTCTCTTTGTGGCTGGACATCAGTTTTAACATTGCTCTATTTAACTGAAAATAAAAATTATTCTTACAAAAAAATTCATTATATGAATTCAGGTGATTCCCATTTTTATCATGATAAAAAGAGGGTAGTAGGTTATTGGGGAATTCTGGTTTATGAAAATGATGAATTGAAGGTTACGGAAGAAGAGAAAAAGGAAATTCTTGAAAAAGCAAAAACCGCCATTGTAACGTATGTTGAAACCGGCAAAAAAAACAAGTTAATTCCTTCACTAACAAAAGGAAAATTGGATGAAAAATTAGGGGTATTTGTAAGTGTTTATATTAAAAAAGAATTAAGAGGTTGCGTAGGAGGATTTGCACAAGACAAAACGCTAAATGAATTAATACAGAAAATGTCGGTTTCGGCTTCCTGCGACCATCGGTTTGAAGCGGTCAAACAAAAAGAACTCGAAGAAATGGAACTTGAAATTTCGGTATTGTCGCCACTTAAAAAAATTAACTCTGCAAATGAAGTTGTACTGGGGAAACATGGAATTTATATTCGGAAAGGAAATAATTCGGGTACATTTTTACCCCAGGTGGCAACAAAAACAGGATGGAGTCTGGATGAATTTCTTGGTCGCTGCTCAAGAGATAAAGCCGGGCTGGGCTGGGATGGATGGAAAACCGCAGATCTATTTACATACGAGGCAGTTATTTTCAGAGGCTGATAACTAGCTATAAACCTCACGAAGTATATTTAGGGATTTTATTTCCCCGAAATCATCAAAATGAAATTGATAATACTCCACCATTGCAGTAAGTAATGCTTCTCTCATTTTGCCGGAGATATTAAAACTCCCTGTTTCGTGCAATTTTAACCCTGATAAACGAATCAGATTCTCCGTTACCTCCTTGTTTGCAAAGAATGGATGCGAGGGTTGCGTATGAACTATTTCACCCTTTTTCATGTCAAACCAGTTTTGGAATCCAACTCTTTTTAATTCCGGAAGAAAGCCTAAATATTCAGTTAGCCGGTACAAAAAATAAACATGAAAATTGGCGAATCCTGTTTCCATTAAATCAAAATAAAGTAGTGTATGTTTGATAAAATCATACATTTCAGGAAAGCTTTCCTGCTCGTGAATTGACCGGTACAGCATTTCAGCCAGAAAAATAGCGATGGTTGATTTTGTTATATCAAATGAAATATTTTGGTAATTCTGATTGCTTTTTAATTCTTTTATGCGGTTTAACTCCCGCGACTGTTTGTGATAGGCAACAATATCAACCAGGAATAGAGGCTGTAAAATGCCTGCCTTATTTTTTGCATGTTTGCCATGAGCAGAATTAACCAGGTAACTTTGTCTTCCAAAATCACGGGTGTAGATTGTGGCAATAACACTGCTTTCACCATATTTAATGGTGTGTAATACAATTCCTTCAGTGGCTGCCAGCATATTTTTATCCTAAAATTATTGTTATCGACTATTCAAATTAATCATTAATGAATAAATAACAATTTTGAAATGTGAGTTTCTTCTCCATATTCATCGTTACACATGATAAGATAAACACCCGTTTTCACCCGATTACCATTTAAATTTTTCCCGTTCCAAACGGCTTGTCCACCAAGCGATTTTGTTCTGAAAACAAGATTACCAGCCACGTCAGTAATTTTAACTTCCGTATTTTCTTTTAGGCCGGTTACAGTAACAGGTCCGTCGTAAGTTTCGCGAACTGGGTTGGGATAAACATAAGCATTTGCGTAAGAATTTTTTCCTCCAATCGCTTCTCCCATGTATGAAATCAGGCCATCTGTTGTCCCAAAATATATTTCTCCGTTGTCCTGATTTATTGCTATCGATGTAATTGTATTTGATAAAAGAGGGCTGTTTTCAGCAGTAAAATGCATTAATTCCTTATCTCCGTTCTCCGATACCAGGTAAACACCTGAACCTTGAGTTCCGAGCCATTTCCGGTTTGCACCATCAACTGCTATGGCAGTAACCGTTTCTGTTTCAAGTAAAGGATGATAGTAACCATCATTAAAATCAAGACTTGGTTGAATGGCATAAAAATTTTGAGAATCCCAAATACGGTTAGGATTTGTATAAACTGCAACTCCTTTAGAAGTTCCAATCCAAATTGCACCTTCATTATCTTCTGCAATCGAAAAGATGTCATTCATTCGGTTATATATCTCATTTTCACCATTGTTGAAATATGATGTTACCGGCAAAAATCTTATCTGGCTTTCATCATCATTTAAAACATAAACATCGTTTAAACGAATAACTACCCATTTATTATCGTTTTGGGTAACAAGTACTTTCCCTATATTATAATCGTTGGCAGCATTTGGTAATTCAAATGATTCCCAATCTCCGGCAGGTGTAAGTTTATGCAAATTTTTTCCCGCCTCTGAGTTGGAAATCCAAAGGTTTCCTTTTGAATCAAAATCTATTCCGCTAACTCTGTCGAAGGGTTCATCAGGACTTGTGGGTAATGCACTTTCTATCGGACTATTGTGGCTTGTATAACGCTCAACAAATTCGTCATTTTGATATTCAAGCAGGCCGCCTCCCCAGCTGGAAGCAAAGAAATGGTTCGGATCTTTCGGATCAACAGCAATTTCAACGATATTTCGAAAATCATCAGTCGCATCAAGCTCCGGATGATTATTTCTGTCAAAATTAATCCACTGATGATCGGTAAAGCGTTGAAACCTCGGGTATTCATATCCTTTTGTTCCACCCGGTGTTATCCATAACCCGGAAGATGAATAATTCAACGAATAGATTGTATTATCAAGTGGTCCAATTAAAAAACCCGATTCAGCATTATTACCGGTAATTTTAACAAGCGATTTTGTTTCGTCGGCAACCCAAATTGTACCGTTGGCATTAATGGCAGCGCTTTTAGGTCTTATTGGTGCGAATGTTACATCCGAAAATTTATAATTGGCTATTTCGAAAGCTACCTGGTGATTTGAACCAACTATAAAAATTTTGTCACGACTGGCTATGGATAAATAATCGCCATTTATTTGCATGTCAGAAACATACCCAATTGGAAGTTGTCTCTCCCAATTTTCGCCATTTAAGATATAAATCTCGTCAGAGTACCATTCATCTGGTGTGTAATTGGCAATCATTTTTCCGGCAAAAAATGCAAGGTGGTTAAATTTCCGGGTTGAGTGCGGAATATTTTTTATTAGAGACCAATTATGAAAATCCTGCAAAGCAGCAGTTTTGTCAGCCATAAAAATTCCATTATTTGTTGCTGCATATATATAATTGTCGTCACATGCAACATCGTTTACTGCAATTGCTGAACCTCCGTTTCCAATATAGTAAGTATCCTTAATTTCCATTTTATCGAGGTTCATCACTACAATTCCAAAACCACAGGCAAAGTATACCTCCCCGTCAATAATCGAAATATTGTTGATTGTTTTTTCGCCGCTGATTTGTTTTCGCTTTATGTCTGAAATATTTACTACCTCAGAACCGGAAACCAGGTCAATGTTGCCATTTTTATATGCAATAATAAGTGTATTGTTTTGATTGCTGTAAGCTATGGTTTTAATGCCAAAATCAGAAAGCTCGGCAATTGTTGCAAACTTATTAACACTATTATCTTCAAGATCATAATACATCAATCCACCTGTGGTTGCACAAAAAACTTTGTCGGGCGAAAGAGCAATTTTAAAGGCATTTGAATAAGATAGATAATCCTGCCAGGTTCCCTGCGCACGTTGTGCATTCACAAAGAAAACCGATAAAAATGCAAGAGTCGATAATAGTAGTTTTCGTATCATTTTAATCATTTTAAAGTGATTGAAGATATTGCACAAGTTTTTCCACTGCTCTTCCCCGGTGACTGATTTTATTTTTTTCTTCCAGATTCATTTCAGCAAAAGTTAAAGCATATCCCTCCGGTTGAAAAATTGGGTCGTATCCAAAACCCTCATCCCCTCTTTTTTCATTAATAATTTCTCCGTTTACAATGCCTTCGAACTGTTTTTCTTCACCATTTATTATTAACGAAATTACGGTTCTGAAACGTGCCTTTCTGTTGGTTTTATTTAGCAAGATTTTTTAATGCCTTATTTATATTGGCTTCTGAATTTTTTTCTTCACCCGCATATCTGGCTGAATATACGCCTGGTTCGCCATTCAATGCTTCAATTTCAAGTCCGGTGTCATCGGCAAAACATGAATAACCAAATTTTTCGAAAACATACATCGATTTTTGTCTTGCATTTCCTTCCAATGTTTGCTGCTCCTCAGGTATCTCTTCTTCACAACCAATATCTTTTAAACTTAACAATTGTATTTGTTCGCCAAGAATCGATTGTAATTCTTTCAATTTATGCTGGTTATTGGTTGCAAAAACAAGTTTCATATACATTTTTCGGGTAAAAATAACGAAAAAGAGTCCACTATTATTTTAACGTGTGGAAACTTTGAGAACTAAGAGACCGTTTTGATTTTATTTTTAGAAATATTATGATGTAATTTTTGATAAGTCAAGGCGGATTTGACGCGAATAGCACCACCTATTTAAGGAAAATTCAACGCAGAATAAACACAAAAGACGCATAATAGAATAAATGCCTGCCCGGCAGTGCGGTCAGAAGGGGATAAATTCAAAACAGTTTCTTTTAAGTAATAGAAATAATATATTGCCACATTAGTGGGCAGTTGTGTCTTGAATAAAACCTTGATTTTAATAACGGGAGATAATCAATTTCAAAAAAAGCAGGTTGTTGTTTGTTAAATGCATTATCATCAATCTTTTTTGAGTTTCATTTGTTTAGTGCATCATAACGGGAAAGTAAAACTTGTTGATTCACTTTAATTTAAGCTCTTATTTGCCTAATTTTAACTTGCATTTAAAAAAGAATTAATCGAATAATATTTTCCGTTTTAATTTTAATTTTTGGTTTTCTTGTTTTTTTAATATGAATATTATATACTAAATAAACCAGATTTTAATCATCATATAAATGTCAAATAGTGCAATATATCAGTTTATTACATTATCAAAGAAATACTTTAAAATTTACTTTGGAATAAGCATCTCCATTTTTTTGTTCATTCTGTTTTTTCAGCCATTTTCAGCTATTAACTTTGAATTTGAAAATAAGCTTTTGTTTATCGCCGGATTTGGATTAATTGCTTTTCTTATCCAAATAATAGTGCAAATTATGTTTCACCGTTATCTCATTCAAAACAGAACAGAAAGGGAAGAAAATCCGATTTTTAATTCGTTATATTATTTTTCACTGGTTGCATTAACAAGTGTAGCATTTGCTTTTTATATACAATATGTAGGGCATACAGCGGTTACTTTTAATATTGTTCTTCGATCCATCGTTATCAGTCTGAGTATCCCTGTTACAATTCACTTGAAAAATTTAATCTCAGTGCTGCACGAAAAATATAAAAATCAATTACAGGAAAACAGGATAATCCAGGATAAACTCAAACAATTTTCAGAAAGTTATGCGAATAGGTTTATTGAACTGATTTCTGAAAATGGATCGGAAAACATCAGGATTCTTGTATCGGATATCGTATTTATAAAATCGGCCGATAATTATGTGGAGGTTGGATATCATGAAGAAACTGAAGTTAAAAAGAAGATGATAAGAAATACTTTGAAAAATATTGAAAAGCAACTGGATGATTTTAACAACTTTATACGAACACACCGGTCAAGCATTGTAAACATACAGTACATTAATAAACTGCATAAAAACTTCAATACTTACTGGTTGACTCTTGATGATACCAAAGAAACCGTTCCTGTTTCAAGACAGTATTTAATGGCTGTAAAAGACTTGATATAAAGGCTAAGGGGCGAATAACACTCATCAATTAAAAGCACAGCTTATCCCAAAACCCCTCCATTAATCCCTTTTATTTTTATTCAACAAAACAAAAAAGTATTTTTAGGTCGTTTATTCTGAAGATATATAATTTTCAGTTGAAGATAAAAATAAGAGAGCTACGCAAATGACTTATTTGTTGAATGCTCCTAATACAAAAGAAAGAAAATAGAAAAGATGAAAAATATTAGATACTCAAAACAAAAACTGGATTTTACTACTGAATTAAGAAATTCAGTAAACGAATATTTCACCAAAAATAATATTCAACCCTATGGAAACAGGAAGATTTATTTGGAAACCATTTTTATGGCCCTGTTGTATATTACCCCATTTGTACTGATGATTTCAGGAATTGTTAGTTCTGTGCCACTGGTATTACTTTGTTGGATTGTTATAGGATTAGGAATGTCGGGGGTAGGAATGGTTACCATGCACGATGCCAATCATGGTTCGTTTTCCAAAAATCAAAAGGTAAACCGTTTTTTTGGTAATTCGCTGTACCTGCTCGGAGGATTTCCGCCAAACTGGCGTTTTCAACATAACACGCTTCATCATGGGTTTACTAACATTCAAGGGCATGACGAGGATATTGCCCCTCCCGGAATTTTAAGATTTTCGCCCCATAGTCCGCATAAAAAAATACACCGCTTTCAGTTTATTTATGCCTGGTTTTTTTATAGTCTGATGACCATTTCGTGGATCATTGCAAAAGATTTCAAGCGGTTTAAAAAAGTATAAGGAAATGGGCGCGAAACTTGGCAAACGGAAGTTTTAATAAATTGTTTGTTGATCTTATTCATTTCAAAAGTAATTTATTATAGCATATTCCTTATCATCCCGATTGCTAACAATTTCCGTTGCCTGGTACTGGATAATTCTTGGATTTTTGTTAATGCATTTTACTGGTGGATTGGTACTAAGCAGCATTTTTCAAACTGCACATGTTGTTCCTTCATCTGAATATCCCATTCCCGACGGAGACGGGAAGCTTGATAATAACTGGGCTGTGCATCAATTATATACTACCAGCGACTATGCTCCCGGAAGCATAATTTTTTCATGGCTGGTTGGTGGATTAAATTACCAGGTTGAACATCATTTATTTCCAAATATCAGCCATATTCACTATAAAAAAATTTCAAAAATTGTACAAGCCAAAGCAAAAGAATACGGACTACCATATCATGTAAACAAAAGCTTTGCAACAGCTGTCTGGCAGCACATTAAAATGTTGAGGTTATTAGGAGAAAATAACAGTGCAATTAAAATCGCTTCTTCATTGGCCAAAAATGATAATGTTGTGACCGCATAGCTGGTTGAACCTGTTATTAAAAATTATTGAACACAGAAGTAGCGCAACTCCCTCATCGCTTATTATCATAAGCAAATCACTGATAAAACCGATTCGGAATAAAAAGAATAGGCTGAAATGTTTTCTGCAGTAGAAATCTCTTCGAACAGACATATCTCTCCTACTGTCGAGATTGACAAAGATTATGTAGCGGACAAACATGTCGATATACAAGCCGCTTAAATTCATTGTCAGACACAACACGACGGCTGTCCGTGCATTTTTTTCATTCTGAATTATCCCCTGAGATTAAAAATTCGAAATTGTTACACCGCTTTTCTGGCACAACGTATTGGGTTTCCCACCTCTGATGATCAACCAAATAGCAAACCCAATTTCGGCAACTGCTATGGGCAAAGATAGAATGGTTTCAACCATTTTAATCCGGCTTTCAAAATCAGGGAAAAGAAAATTAGAGGCATGGATAAAACTGTATGATATTCCGGCAAATATCAGCAGGATTCCCCAAACGTTGTGAATGAATTTTGACTTGATAACCAGTAATCCAAGTAAAAACAGGTGAATCCCGAAAATGATAAGGCCGAACGACCAGGTAGTTTTGAAAGAGCCAAGTTTCGACATTACTTCGCTGGTAAAGTTTGTTGAATCATCAGGCAGGTTCAAAATATGAATAAGATATAAAATGGCAACTCCTAAAATGGCTGAGTATAAAAGCCGGGCTGCGGCGGTATACAATGAGAGCTTTCGATTTTCATTTTTAAAGAAAAAATAGAGCGCCAAAGACACAACAATATCGCAAAGAAGAATGAGTGCCCAACCTATAATTTCTGTTGCGAAAAGTATTTTGGAAGATTGCAGGTTGCTCAATGTTGCTTCCGGATTTTCAGGTATTACAAGCAAGTTGTGCGCATATCCAAAAGCAAACCCTGCGGCAACGGCCATAACCAATATTGCAATTCCTGCTATTAATGTTGATTTTCTTTGTGCGTTCATTTCGTTTAATTTTCTGGTTCAACAATAATTACCACGTTTCCTTTTTTATGGCCTGAGGCAACATAGGTGTGTGCTTCGGCAACTTTTTCTAATGGGTACTGTCGGTCGATTACAGTTTTAAGTTTTCCCTCTTTAAATATTTCCAACAATTCAGCAAAAAGTGCTCTCAATTCATTTTCTTTCAGTAATCCGGTTGCACTAAATTTGGCTCTTTTTTTACCAAACATGGAAGTCCGCATCATTTGTAATAGCAAGGGAAATTGCAATACCGGCGAAATGTATTGTCCTGTTTCTGTAAGTATGTTTTTGCTTTTTGAAAAGGAGCTTTTACCAACAGTATCATATATTACATCATACTTTTCGTCAACTGTGGTAAAGTCTTTTTTTGTATAGTCAATAACATGGTCAGCTCTCAGTGATTTTACCAGTCCTACATTTCGTGGACTGCAAACGCCGGTAACTTCGGCTCCAAAATGTTTGGCAATTTGCACAGCGGCGGTCCCTAAACTACCTGATGCGCCGTTAATCAGAACTTTTTGACCAGCTTTGATTTTTGCAATATTTTTCAGGAAATTCATAGATGTTACATGTCCGTCGCCAAAAGTAGCAGCTTCCGAAAAGCTAAGGTTTTCAGGCATCGTTAAGATTACCCCATTTTCAGAGATACTTAAAAATTCGGCGTTTGCACTAAACCCAACTGTAGTTTCACCAAAAACCCGGTCGCCCGGTTGAAACTTACTGACATCTGCACCAACTGTTTCTACAATTCCTGCAAAACCAGTTCCCGGAATAGCGTGTTTTGGTTTGGTCAGTCCTGTTATCAATCTTCCGAAATAAGGTTTACCTGTTCTGATCATACCGTCGGCAGCGGTTGATGTTGAGGCATAAACTTTTACTATTACTTCATTGGCTCCGGGTTGTGGTTTCGCTACTTCCTGCAGTTTAAAAACTTCCGGTGATCCGTATCCAGTTGCTACTATTGCTTTCATTGTTTCTTGCATGATATCTGTTTTTAATGATTTAGCTTTTTAAAAAATCTTATAAAGCAAATTTAGGGCAGGATCAAAAGATAAAAGTTCGGAAAAATGATGAGGACGTTCGGAATTATAATTACGGACTAAATTGTATGTTATTATAAAAAGAAAGACCTTCAAGGCTTTTAATACCTTGAAGGTCTTCCAAAAAAAATGCGATAATGATTTATTTTTCAGGAAAATAACATTTATGTTTTGCCCTTTGGGAGCTTATTAAGCCCACCTTCTTCGAAGGTAGTTTTTTACCTTCTATTATTTTTTCACTTTAAGTCCATCGATTCTTTGCTTATAATAGTCGCTACCACTTAATTCAAAAGCTTTGGTTACATATATTATAGCATTGGTAAAGTCACCTTGTGCTTCATAATAATCAGCCATTGAATCAAAGGCATTTGCACTTTCTGGATAATACTCCATGCCAAGTTCAAAGTACATTTTAGCCTTTTCAAGTTGTTCCATATCCATATTCATATAACCTGACATATTTAAAAGTTCTTCCGGATAAGGAGGTTCAGAATATCCAAAATGGTCTTTGAGCTTATTTTCCCTGTGTTTTATTATGCTAAAAAGCTCTTCTTTTGGCGTGTCAAATGAATTTATTTTATCAGTATTTTCCATTTGATACCATTCAAAAACTGAAATTAACCCATCCATAATAGATGGAAATGGAATGGTGCCATGTAGGTCTCTTGGGTAAAACTTCCATTCGAAAGACAATCCGTTTTTATTGTTTTGCCTTACCAGGTCAGAAAAAGTAATATTGGAACGGGCAAACATTGTGAATTCTGTTGTGTCTTGCATCACATTATCGATCGTTACCTTTGAATTCTGCATGTTCAATTGCCCGCTTAAAGACACAAATAAAGATTTATTTTCGAATTTCTGAGTGGCAAGTAATCCTTTCGCTTCATTTAATAATTTTTGATTGTCCCAATCCAAACTTGGGTCAATGGCTAAGTAATTAGCAAATAAATGCGGATGTTTTAGAAGTGTATAAATAGTAAACAATCCGCCGTAAGAATGACCAATTAATGTTCTGAAATTGGTGACAGGATATTTGTTTTCGATATAAGGAATGAGTTCTTGCTCTATGAATTTACTAAAATTATCAGCCTCCCCGTTTTCTAAATTAAATGGCATTCCATATTGGGTTTTTATGGTTGAGGTAGTTAAATCTCTTATCCTGTTTTTTTCATTAGAAATTCCAACTAATACCATTTCGGGCATAAAACCACCACTGTAATAATTATGCACATCAACAAGAGTTGGAAGAAATACTTCTCCGTCTAAAATAAAAACAACCGGGTATTTTTGATTTTTTTCAGGATTATAACTGGCAGGCAGTTGTATATAAATTGTTCTTGACTCTTTTAGTATTTGGGAATAAAGACTATCAATAACGCCTACTTTTTGTAAAAACTGTTGATTTTGATTTGCTTGAGCGTTTCCAAACTGTTGAATGAGAATGATGAGTCCAATACTCAGTATTATTCTTAATCTGTTTTTCATTATAAAGCATTTATTCATTTATGCTAAAAGCTTTTTTCTTTCCTCACAATTTTTACAACACGACTATATATGATTTCTGCTAAATTCCAGTCGTATCCATTAAAATTGGTTGTATTATTAAACTGAATGACAACCATGTCCATGTCTTTGAAGTATTTAGCAATACTCTGATAACCGGGAATTAATCCTGTATGTTCGTACACGTAAATTGATGAATATATTTCCTGCTCACCTTCATTAAACACCGAACCATCGTTTAATGCCCGCAAGAATATACCCACATCCTCTGCTGTCGCCAGCATTAAACCTGTGTCTTCATACTTAAAATCTTGATCAACGCCAACATAATAGCCACTCATCACATCGTCTAAATTCACTTCATGAAGCGAACCAAAAGTGTTTTTTAGGCCAAGTGGTATTAATATTTCCTCCCTGATATATTGTTGGTGTGGATAGCCCAATGTTTTATCTATGAGGTCCTCAATCAACATGTAATTGGTATTTGAATATGCATAGCGCTTTCCAGGTTTAAAGTCAGCTGGTAAATCCAGTGCATAATCCAGTGTTTCTTCTCTGTTTTTTGGAGGTTTTATCCAATAATCAGGATGGTCAACAAAATTGGGAATGCCACTCCGATGCTGCAGCATCATTCTTAGCGTAATTTTGTCTGAATATTCAATTCTTTCAGCTAGTTCCGGAAAGTATTCAGCGACTGTTTTATCCAAAGACAGACGTCCTGCTTTTACTAATTTTGTAGTAGCAACAGCGATATATAGCTTGGTAATACTGGCAATCTTGAACAAGGCATGCGGATCGGCAGGTATTTGGTTTTCCCTGTTTTTCCAACCTGCTGCATAAAACTCCGGTGGTTTCCCTGCTTGGTCCACATAAACAATCATGCCATCAAATCCATGACCGATACCTTCTTCTAATTGCTCCTGAATGGTATCTGGTAGTGGTAAAATCCAAGCTTTTACCAAAATCCACGGTACGAAGTACAAGGAGCCAATACTTGCAATAATAAATATTATTCTGATTATTCGTTTTGTTTGTTTCTTCGTCATAATTTTATTTTTTATGATTCAAAATATTACGACGAAAATAAGCATTGTATAAATAACAGAAGAACGTGATTCTCTGATAGGTGTTCGGAATTATAATCATGAACTAAAAGATTGATTTTTTCTTTAAAAACTCCTTTGGCGTAATTCCAGTCTCTTTCTTGAAATAGGTATTGAATACTGTTTTTGAATTAAATCCACTTTCGTATGCCAGCCCGATTAAAGAAAAGTTACTGTTTTCAGGGTCGAGAGCCAGCTTTTTGAAATATTCAATCCGGTAGTGATTAATAAATTCATTAAAATTTTGACCCACTTTCTCATTGAGTAACCACGATAATTTGTTCGGGTGAATTTCAATCTGCTCGGCAAGCGAACGAAGCGAGACGTTGGGAATCAGAAACGGTTCTTCCTCGTTTATAAACTGCATTAATTTTATGGTAAATTCATTAGCGGTTTTGGCATCTAAAAGTGGCGGTTTTGCCTGATCTTTATTTACTGGTTCATCGTTGTAACGATACAATTTATCTTTATATTCCCTATATCGGGGATCCTTTTTTAAATCGTTAGCCAATGGATCTGTATAATTAAGCAACAAAACTGAAGATTTCAATTGAATGGCCTTGTCAACTATTGCAAAGGCTTCATTATTATTATTCAGATTTGCATACGCAAGATACAGGTATGAATGTGCCTGAAAAGCTGTCTGAACCTGAGCTTTTTCTTTTAATTGAGCAAAAATATTTTCTGTTTCTTCATTATCATTTTTAAGAATATTTGCCAAACATAGTGCTCCCAAGCGTTCATCATGAACCACAATTTCTTTGGGCATTTGTTCCAGAAAATGAATTGTTTCGTCATGCCGTCCCAACTTTAGCAGACAATAACTACGCACGATGTAAACTGGAATGTTATTTGGGTTGGCAGCCAAACATTCATCAAACAGTTGCAAGGCTTCCGTATAGTTTTCGGAGCGATATTGATAGTAAGCCCGGTAGAATAAAGTTTCCTGCGAAAGTGGATTGATGCTGTGTGCCATTTCCAGGTGCTGTTTAGCTTTATTCATTTCGCCGGAAATCATGTATAACATAGATACAAATTGATGCGCTTCCGGGTAGTTTGATTTTAATTCTACCGACCGAAGTGCATGTTTATATGATTCCTGAAAATCGGCTTTATAAAAAAACGCAAAATTGGCGAACAAGTAATGTACTCCGGCATTTTCAGGATTCAGCGCATACGCTTTATCCATGTATTTGCGCGATTTTGTCCACGCCTCATCTCTCGGCATCAATTCGGTTACAGCAAAAAAGCTGTATGCATCTGCTAATCCAATAAGCGAATCGGTATGATTTGGGTCAAGTGCAATAGCTTTCTCGTATAATTCGATGGCTTTTTGTACATCTACCGGATTCCACTTCGTAAAATGATAACGAGCTTTTAAATAATAATCATAGGCATCGATGATTCCGGTTTTCTTTTCCACCAAATGCTCCTGAATCTCAAAATGCCCGTATTGCTCTCTGAGTTTTTCTGCAATATGCAAACTAATTTCATCCTGAATTTCAAAAATATTTTCCAGTTTACGGTCCCACGTTTCCGACCAAAAATGAAAATCTTCTTCCGCTTGAATTAACTGTGCTGTAATCCTGACGGTTTTGGCTGCCAGACGAACACTGCCTTCCAAAACGGTAGCAACATTCAATTCATTCGCAATCTGTCTAATGGGAATAGTTTTGTTTTTGAAATAAAAGGACGATGTCCGTGAAGTGACTTTTAGTGGCTCAATACCAGATAGTGCATTAATAATTTCTTCGGTAATTCCGTCACTGAAATATTCCATTTCTTTATTGCCACTCATATTTACAAAGGGCAAAACAGCAATCGTTTTATTTGTATGATTCGAATATTTCATTCCCAATTAATACACAAATCAAAATTATACATTAATTAATTCTGATTTATTGAAGTATAGATTTTAAACATGCGTGCAAAAGAAAAGTTTATTCTTATAAATAGAACATTTCTCTTTTCTAAATAAAATCGGATTAATTCAGGTTTTAATATGTACAAACCGATTTAAAGAGTACAGTTCGTTTTGAAAATCTCTCATTTACATTTTTCCCGATTTATTCATGATGACATATTCATCCCATTTCGATGTACTCTAAAAGGAATTTTGGAAATGAAAGTAAAATTTGGTCTTTTTTTAATCATAATCACAGCGTTAATTTCATGCAAAAAGCAGGATGATGTTACAGAAACAATTAACAATGTACCATCTCAGATTTGTTCAAATGTTACTGGTATAACCGGTTTATACTGGGATCTTTCAAACGGAATACACAGAACTGATATTCCGGGAGGAGTGCCAACACTGCAAAGTTCAGGAGGTACCTTTTCGCATCCGGTTTTGCCATTGCTGGGGTTTGAATACCCGGCAGGTTACTCCGCATTGCCATTAACCAATAGCCAGACAAAATTGGTTGGGGTGAATGTATTAAGACAGGATAATAATGTGTTATGGCGCTATTACAGTAACACTTTTAGCGGGCAAGTTAGAGCTGATCAAATTAATGAAAGCGAATTAAATACATTTTTGAATGGGTTTGGTTTTACCACGAACCAGGTGCAGCAACTTTGTTCGAATACTACTTCTCCACAGGGAACGTCGTATTTAATCACTATGTTTTCAACTTTGCTGATTCAGGTGGGAAACATGACGGCTCAATTTGTTACAACAGTAAATTATGCTGCCGATCTGAACACAACATTCTACAATACACAGGTAAGTTTTGGCCCTTCAAATGAATATGAAACAGTTGTTATGACCACTTTTTTGCCCATTCAATGGCAGTTACTTTATACAGGTGAAGGTTATCTCGATTCAGATGGCGATGGTGTTGCAGATGTAAATGATAATTTTCCGTTTGATCCTAAAAGGCAATAATTTTTAAATTTTAAATTTTAAAATCAATAATATAAGATAAATGACAATTTTAAAAAATTAAACAACAGGAATTAAATCAAGGAAAAACATTTGGAATAACTTATTTGTTGAAAAAAACTGTTAACATAAAGTTATAATAAATGTCTTCTAAGGAAATTATTGAAGGTTTTCTAAACAATGATTCAAAGGTATTGGGGTTTCTGTACCAAAATCAATACCCGAAATTGAAACACTTTGTAATTACCAACAATGGTAGTAACGATCAGGCAAAAGATGTGTTTCAGGATGCATTTATTATAGTTTGGACAAATATTAAAAAGGGAGTTTTTACTCCCCAAAATGGTTCTGAGTTAAACGGTTATCTCTATCGAATAGCAAAAAATAAATGGATTGATTATTTGCGTTCATCCGGCTATAAGAAAAGCGTTTTACTTGAAAACTACCACGATAAAACAGATGATAGGGCAGAAGATAGAGAACCTGCATTTAGATTGATAGAGAATGGCTTAAAAACATTGGGCGAAAAATGCAGAGACCTTTTAAAACGCTTTTATTATAAAAAAGAAAGCATGGCAGAAATAGCCGACAGTTTTGGCTGGACAGAGCAAACCGCAAGAAATAATAAATACAGATGCATTCAGCAATTACGAAGTGAAATGAGTAAGTTGAATAATGGACGAAATGAATTATAAAAAGGAAATATCGCAAGCAGATTTTGAACGGATTGAAAAATACATCTTCAATCAAATGATGGAGGATGAGAAAATTCGTTTTGAAAATGAGTTAAAAACGAACCCTGTTTTAAAGTCAAAATATAACGGGGTAAAAGATATTATAGAAGGAATTGAGAGCGCAGGAATGAAGGAAAAGTTAAATCAGTTTCATAGTGAAATGGAGGAAAGAAAAGGATATGGAAATATGTTTCGTTTTAACTGGAAACCATTTTCAATTGCCGCTTCTGTGGTTATTGTTACAGTAGTTTCAATCCTTTTTTATACTCGCCCAACAGCCAATGAACGATTATTTAATGAATATTATAACACCGATCCGGGACTGGTAACTGCCATGTCGGCAAAAGGGATGAATTATGAGTTTGAACGTGGTATGGTGGATTATAAAACCGGCGATTTTCAATTAGCAATTGACAGATGGGAACCACTTTTAGCAGAGAATCCATCCAATGATACATTGAATTATTTTTTAGGTATCTCATATCTCGAATTAAGAAATACACCAGAGGCAATTCCCCGGCTGGAGAAAGTGGCAGAAAAAACTCAAGGAAAATTTACCGACGAAGCAAATTGGTATCTGGCGTTGGCATATCTTCTTGAAGGACAAAAGAATGATGCAATTCGTGCATTGAATAATACCGATTATCCATTAAAACCAGAACTTTTAACCCAACTTGAAAAAGAATGAAGTTTGTTGTAGTAATAGGCCTTGTACTCTTAAGTAACGCATTGTTTGCGAATGTGGATGAGGTATTGGCAGAACTACAAAAAGCAATTTCAAACAACGATTATAATACCGCACGGAAATTGTTCAGGAAAGACACGGCTGAGTTAATTAGTCAGCAAAATTATCTCGACCTGAGTTACTTTATTCCTTATGCCGGTTATATTGCGGATCATTTTCATGAAAACGGAATGAAAACTGTTGAAGATTTCAGGGATTACATTCTTAAAAACTCCGATGATTTGAATGATCAAAGACAGGCATATCTCGAAATTCATACGTATTACAGAGACAACGGGAAATATCAACTTGCTTATAATGCAAATGCCAAAGCGTTGGAAATAACGCATCAAATTCCGGAAATTGAACCGCGATACTGGGCAATAATTGAACGCAATTTAGGTGTAATTGCCAGCGATCTCAATAACCCCGATTTGGCGAAATCTCATGCATTAAGAGCAAGCAGAGGATTTGAACTTGATCCAAAAACACATGAGTCGGATAAGTTTAATACATACAATAGTTTGGGAGCAATTTACTGGTTCGAAGCACAATATGATTCTGTTGAATATTATTGGGCTAAAGGATTGAATTTTATTGACAGTATGGAGCAAACTATTGTAAATCAGTATTATTACAAATCAATGATTGAAGGAAATCTTTCAGCGCTTTACGACGTAACAGGGAGGACAGAAGAGAGTATTAAATATGCAAAAATTTCCATTTACCATATTGAAAACTTTATAGAAAATGGCAAAAATGAGTCGAGATGGAACAGGGCCCTTTCGTCATTACTTTATAGTGCAAATAACCTGGCAGCTGTTTACCAGGGAATGGGAAACTATTCACAAGCTCTGAAACTTTTTGAATTTATTCTGAAAGAAAAGATGGATTACTATGCCTCTGATCACCCGGAAATTCATTTCACTGAAGTACAGGTTGGCCGGGCAAATTACGATTTAAAAAACTTTGCAGAAGCAAAGAAATGGTTAAAAAAGGGTATTGAAGGATATAATAATTTAGGAGATGATTATAAAAAAAACCTGGCAGATGCATACAGCACACTTGCTTTTATAGCCGAAGAAGAAGGCGAAACTGAACTTGCAGAAAATTATTATCAGATTTCAGAAGACTTTTATTCGCAGGCATTTCAGGGATTATTTAATTTTGAGTACCTTGACTTTCTGACCCACCTTTCAGAATTCTATTCATTAAACAATAAACCGGAACAGGCCATTGAACTTTCACAAAAGGGGCTTGATTACATATCAAATTCATACAGTAAGAATTCATTGGTTGGGCTTCGGCAAAATTTAAATGTTGGGAATGTGTATTATAATCTTACCGACTTTAAAAAATCGATGCAATGTGCCGAAGACGGGTTAAGAATTATTGATTATTTGAAGGATAATGCAATCTCCGGCCTCGATTCTCTTCGGGTTAGTTACGACAGGCCCACGGCAATCCTTTTAAAAGAAAAATCGGCATATCAACTTCAGGAAAACAAAACGGCTGAATTTTTAAGACAGTTGCTTTCAACGCTAAAAGAAGCATTGATGATGGTAGATAACAGAAAAACCATTCTGACTGCACAAGAGGATCAGCGGATTTTAATGGTTCAATTTGGCGAACTGGTTAATTTCATTAAAAAGATACAATTGGAATTGTATAAAAAAACAGGGGAAACCGGATATATTGATGACCTTTTATTACTACAGGAAAATATGGTTTATGCAAAAATCAGGAACCAGTTAAACCTGATTGAAAACCTTGAAATATTTAACGTGCCAAAGGAAATTACTGCAAAAGAAAAAGACATCAAAGGTTCATTGCAGAACCTTATTGAGGAAAAAGATTCCTTTTCTGATTACCTTCAAAAGGTAAACGAATGGGAAGAGTTTTTGGAAATGCTCAAAACCAAATATCCCGGGTATTATAAATTACGCTATACTGGTTTATTGGCAGATTCTATCAAGAGTTCTCAAATAACTCAAATTGTCAGGTATATTTTTGTAGAATCAAATTTGCTGGCCATCGTTTTTACCAAAAGTGGCAGGAAGGTTTATGAATTGGATTTCAATCCGGAATTAATAAACCAAATTCCAAATGTATGGAATGATCCAAAAAGTATTGGAAAAGTTACCTCAGAATTATACCATCAACTTTGGGAACCTTTTGATACGGTTCTTAACAAAGCCAGAGTAATGATAATTCCTGATGGAATATTATTCAATCTCAGTTTTGAAATGCTCACTCCAAAACCGGTATCCAATTTTAAAGATTTTTCTAAAAACAGTTTGCTGGCATCCTACAATTTATCATACCATTACAGTTTGTGGCTGGCTCAAAATTATCATTCAAAGCAAATTAAATCGAGTTATGTAGGTTTTGTCCCTGGCTTTTCAGACCAAATGAAAGAAACATACATCAGCTCAGTTGGCGATTCTTTTGTTATCGACAATACATATCTTCATTTATTACCCCAACCATTCAGTGTGAAACTTGTTAGCAAAAAAAGCAAAGTATTCGGTGGTGAAGATTATGTTTACGAAGAATCGACTGCAACAGCCTTTAAAGAAAAGGCATCAGGCAATAAAATAATCCATATTGGAACACATGCCGAATCGGATAATATAAGCCCTGCCTATTCAAGATTAATTTTTGCAAAATCGGGCAACCCAGATGATGAGGATAACTCGCTTTATGCCTATGAAATATATGGAACCAACATGTCTTCTAATTTAACCATACTTGCAGCTTGCGAAACAGGCAATCCGGTTTACCAACCCGGGGAGGGAATGATATCATTGGCACATGCCTTTCAATTTGCCGGGTCCGAAAGTTTACTTACAAGTCTGTGGAACCAGGATGAAAAAGCAGGCATGGAAATCTCTGATTATTTTCTTGAATTTTTATCTGATGGCATGGCGAAAGATAAAGCACTAAAAGAAGCCAAACTTAAATACATTTCTAATAATGAGGGTCGGTCTTTGTCGCCTCAGTACTGGGCGGGTTTAATTCTTGTCGGAAATCCCGAACCTTTGGAGGGTCTGAGTTCAAAATACTACTGGATTTGGATAGTATCAGGTTTATTGTCAATTGCTTTCATAATTTATCTGTTCAACAGAAACAAGAAGAAAAACAGATTAAAATAGAATCATTTATAATTTTTTTGATGACATTATTTATCAGTAACGATGTACTGATAAATAACCTTTTCAGATGATTTAATATTTTAATTTGAAACGTGTTTTTAAAGATCGAAAAGGCAGGGATAAATTTCTTAAACCAAAGTATTACGAAACAAGCATGAGAATGGAATTCACACTACACGGGATGATAAATATTCCATACGAATTCCATGTGGTGCATTTATAAACAAAACAATTTTAATCAGATGAAAAAGAAGTTCTACCTTTTATTAATGGCTGTAGCATTCAGTCTAATTAGTTTTCAATCTCAGGCAGCCGATTATTATCATATCTATTATCACGGAATATTTGCCGGACAGCCAACCAGCGCCAGGGCAGCTGGAATGGGGTTAACAACCATCACTCTTGGTGGAATTGAAAATGTGGTTTATAATCCAGCTTCAATTGGTCTGGAACAGAACATGATTAACATTTACATGAATTATTCCAAAGGAGACCAGGTTTATTTCAAGTCGAATTTTGGCTTTTTTGGTGTATCGTACCGGGTAAATGAAAAACTGGTGCTGGGATTGAGCAGGCAGCGATGGTGGGTGAAAGATTCACCATGGACTGTAATAATTGGTTCATTTGAAGAAAATGTTGAGAAAAGTTCGAAAATGAAGTACACGTTAAGCGGAGCTTACGAAGCAATACCCCACCTCCAGATTGGCTTTTCAGGCAACTACATCGCTGAAAAAGCTGTACCGGGCGCGGTTACCAATTCAGAATTTATTGCTTCGCTGGGTGCAATTTACGATATGGATGTTGACTGGATAAAGCTAAAAAACCTGGAGAATCAGAAAATAAGGTTTGCCGGAAGTTTTGTTAATCTGTTTTTGAATAATGATATTGTAATTAGATACGAAGAATACAAGCATTACAAGAACCTGCCATCAATTTTAAGCCTTGGATCATCATACAATGGAACAATCCCTTTTAACCCTGCATTTTTAAGCAATGTTGGGTTTTTGAACAATGCACCCAAAGAAGTAGATTTAAGTTTGCACCTCCAGTTTGGTGATTACCTAAAAGATAAATACAATACCTCTTTTGGGATTGGAACCGAAGCTTTATTTATGAAAATGATTGCTTTTCGACTGGGATATTATTTTGAAAAAAGGCCTGAGCAATTTGAAGACAATGATGATTTTTGGGCAACTACAAACAAAAAAGGTTTAACATTTGGTTATGGGGTAAAAGTACCGTTGAATGATTTAACCGATGATAAAGTTCCTTTTGATGTGGATGTGGATTTGGTCACATTCAAAGTACTGAATGAATTGAATACGAAAAATTATACTCAACCGCCGGCTTTTCAGAGCCACAATTTTTTATTTGCTTTTGGCATAAAACTTAAATGGGTAAGTAATTAATTTTGGCTACAATAAATTGTTTTGCAATTCTTACGTCAACTTTAATCATTGCAAACGAATTATATTTCTAATTCGGAGAAAAGAGAATTACCTTTTTTAAAGTAAATCACTAAAGTTTTTCAAAATCTATTATCACTTTTCCGTTCTCTTTGTTTATCATATTTCATAGCTAAGTTTTTCAGCATTGTATTAAATACTACTAATTGGTTAATCGCGTTGAGGTTGTAATTATTGATAGTCCTGATTAAATACTAATTCATTTAATTCAAAGATTCACTAAAAAAACACATCTTTATAAACCAATTCGTTATGTTGAAAACTAAAATCTAAACCAATGCTGAATAAAAATGACAAACGACTTATTAACGCCTGGGCATCTTTTGATTGGTCGAATTCAGTGTATAATCTTATTGTAACCACAGCCATATTTCCGATTTATTTTATGAGCACCACCGAAGAAGCATTTGGTGGTGAGATGGTTCGTTTTTATGGAATTCAATTAAAAAATTCAGTTCTGTTCTCCTATGCAATTACCATTTCTTTTTTGATTATTGTATTTCTTGCCCCAATTCTCTCTGGAATTGCTGATTTCGGTGGAATTAAAAAACGTTTCATGCAGTTTTTTACATACCTCGGATCTTTGTCGTGTATTGGCTTATATTTTTTTACGGGTGAAAATATAGAATATGGAATTGCATGTTCAGTGCTGGCAAGTATTGGCTTCACTGGGTCGTTAGTATTTTACAATGCATTTCTACCGGAAATAGTAACCAAAGATAAAATGGATTATGCCAGTGCCAGAGGATTTGCCATGGGTTATATAGGCAGTGTGATTCTACTTATTATTAACCTGGTTTTGTATTTGAAATATGACATGTTTGGATTCAGTGGAGCCGGATCAGCAACACGATTTGGATTTATTTTGGTTGGCATATGGTGGATGGGTTTTGCTCAAATTGCCTTTTATTATTTAAAAGACAAGGCGACGAAGAAAAAATTCACATTAAACATTTTAGGAAACGGGGCTAAAGAATTAAAAAAAGTATATCAGGAAATTAAAAAGAAAATAGTTATGAAAAGATTCCTTTATTCTTTTTTTCTTTTCAGCATGGGGGTGCAAACCGTTATGTTATTGGCGCCATTATTTGCCGAAGAAGAAATTGGATTTGGTGCAAATGAAATGATAATTGTAGTTCTTATATTACAAATTATAGCCATTGCAGGTGCTTAC
The DNA here is from genome assembly GCA_963849775.1 of uncultured Prolixibacteraceae bacterium. GTDB lineage: Bacteria > Bacteroidota > Bacteroidia > Bacteroidales > Prolixibacteraceae > Draconibacterium. The sequence goes on from CAWKIX010000006.1 coordinate 301,103, forward strand.
CTGTTTGCCCTTTTATCAAAATTGAAAGGAAATGGATTTGCTATCAGTACTACCCTGGTAATTTGGATTTTTATTTGTATTTCAGGTTATTTTCTGAAAGATAAAATGTCGTTTTACGGATTGGCTGCTTTGCTTGGATTTGTGATGGGTGGAATACAAGCCATTTCAAGATCAACCTATTCCAAGTTAATTCCGAAAGAAACAAAAGATACAGCTTCATTCTTTAGTTTTTATGACATCACTGAAAAACTTGCCATCGTAATCGGATCATTTTCGTATGGATTAATCGATCACCTCACTGGCAGTATGCGCAATAGCATGGTATTTATGTCAGTGTTCTTTATTGGTGGTTTTATATTGCTTCAGTTTGCCAGACTTAAGAAAACAATATAAATATGTGCCTCGATTTAGAAGGTAATATTTTAGTTATTCCTTTGAAGGTTAAGAATTTTTAAAAGTAATTTTGTATCTTACTTAGATTAAATAAAAATAATTGTTTATATAGTATATTAAATTTTTTAAAGACAATAGAAATGAAAATTAAAGTGTCATTGTTATTTATTACACTGGTTGCCTTCTCAACAATTTATGGGCAGACTACCGAAAACGAAATTATTGATGTAATTTTTTCAAGTTCTTCTGAAAAAGAATACACAACAGAACCAGTAACTGATCAACAATTAGATTTAATACTAAAAAGTGGAATTAAAGCTCCAAGTTCACTAAATGGTCAACCATGGAAATTTACAGTAATTAAAGATGAAGCCATTATGAAAAATGTGATTAATGATGCGGTTCCTGGAAATGTATTAATAATTGTTTCCGGAGTTCTTGCAGAAAATGGCTCAACTCCTGATTTTGATTGTGGACTGGCAGCACAAAATATGTTTATTGCAGCACATGGCTTGGGACTCGGAGCACGACCTTATGGTAGTCCGACAAGAATATTAAATCGGATGAAAGATCGGTATCAAATTCCGGAAGGTTATCAGGCGGTGATTGTTTTACGGATTGGAAATCTTGATCAAAGTGTTGATGCTGTGTCGACAGCCTCACCAAGAAAATCTTCAGAAGAGGTAATTAACGTTTACAAAAGTGCTGAATAATTTACGTTTGCTTTACGCTTCACTTTCCTATCGATAATAAATAAATTTTAAAAAGATGTTCAGGATTTTAACTTTACTTCTTATTGTTTTTATTTCAGCCAATATTTTTGCACAAACTGCTGGTAGTCTTACCTTTTCTTGTGCAACTGATGCTCCTTCAGGAACATGGGGAACAAAACACGTTTTGGCAATTTGGATTGAAGACACTCAAAATCCTTCCAATTTTATAAAAACAAAAGCAAAATACGGACATGAAGACGATCATCTTACTGCATGGGTTGCAAAGTCAAATAAAAATCTTGTGGATGCAACCACTGGAGCAACTTTAACCAGTTATGATACGCGTTCGGTTATCTGGGATGGAACCGATGTAAACAGAAATGTTGTTGCTGATGGCACGTACAAAGTTTTTATTGAAATGGGCTGGGGCAGAGATAAAACAACTCAGCACGCTGTAACATCATTTACATTTACAAAAGGTGCTGATTTAGTCCAACTTAACCCAACAGGAGATAGCAACTATTCTGATGTGATGATTGAATGGAAACCAACTGTAACGTTTGTTAATCAATTTAAACATGACAATACAATCGCTGTTTATCCAAATCCAACAAAGGGTAAGGTCACTCTCGATTTTGTGAATACTGTTGAATCTGCAAAAGTCACGGTAGAGAATGAATCAGGTATTTCCGTTTACAACAATTTACTGAAAAAAGATTTCGCAGGAATTTTGACTATTGATTTAACAGGTATTGCAGAAGGATTGTATTTTATAAAAATTCAAACAAAAGACAGCCAATATGTTTATAAACTTTTACTGTCTCAATAGTTCAGTTTTTAAATATTTTAATTCCTGATTAATTGTCTTGCAAAATCATTTTACGAGTGATTGAAAAATCATCCGTTTTCATGGTATAAAAATAGATACCATTCCCAATATTTTCAGGATCAAATTCGATTATATGTTTTCCCTGAACGAATTTTTTCCCAGCTAACTCCGCAACTTCCTTTCCAAGTATGGAATATATTTTTAGTGAAACATGGCTGTCTTTTGGAACTTCAAATGAGATAGATGTTTTTTCGTTAAAAGGGTTGGGATAATTTTGTTCCAAAGTATAGCCTAAATTTCCTTTCATTAAATTTACCCCAACGGTAAGTTCGCATAAATTATTGGCTGTTAAACCTAAATCAGTTGGTGAAGAAGTGTAATTTGTGATATTTATTTTATCGAGTTTGGCGCCATTTTCGTTGTATGCGATGGTAAGTACATGATCTCCTTTTTCAAGCTGATAGGTATAAAACCGAACCCATTTCCATTCCCGGTTTCTTAAATTGGCCCGACTAATAAATTCTCCATCGTCCATCTGGAACCAAAATGAATCACTGTTACTATCCGGACAATAAATTCGTGCAAAAAAGTCGAAATAAGTAGAAACTTCTACGTTAAAAGGGAATTGAATAAAATTCTCAGCACCAGCAGGTGGTTCATTTGTACTTTTTAAAGTATCTTTTGGTGTAACAAAAATACCGTTTGAAGCTGAAGTATCGGAAACGATATTCCAGTTTCCGCCAATCGCGGCGCATTCAGGTTCAAAATATAATGTTTGACTATTGGTAGGCATTAAAACATCTTCCACATCATAACCGTAAATCGAAAGCATTTTAAGTGCATACCTTGAACCAAGCTTCCGATATCCTTCAGAATCAAAATGAAGATTATCTTCCTGATCGGTACAACCACTTGATGAAACTACATAAGAATTAGAAAGAGTGAGCGGTAGCTCCCCGATTATTGAATTCATACTGGCGCAAACTCCACCCTGCTCAGCATCAACAACCTGACCCGCAAGCAGTGGAACGGAACCGGGATTAAGTTCTAAATCTGTCATAAGATCATCGTATATTTTTTTAACCTTCGAAGGCCACTGAGTATCTCCGGTGTTCGACTCACCCTGGTGTAACAGTATCCCTTTAATTATACCATCCTGCTGTGCTAATTTTGCTACATCAACCAAATATTGGTAGGGATTGCCATCGTACTCATTAATTATATTGATCAACCAATCTTCTGTGATTGATGAAACATACAATTGATAACTGTCTTTATCAAACAATTCAATCTTACATCCGGCAACTGAAACGTTAATTACACCAACTTTAATGTTCTCCGGCAGATACTCAACCATTGTTCTTCCAAAATAGTCGGTAGGCGACAAACCAGAAGAACACCTGCATAATGGGGGCACTGCAGTGTACCATTCACCTTTTGTCCTGCCTAAGTTTGAACAGTTAACAGCCTCCATAACCTTAAATCTGCTATCTACATTTAAATCAACGGATTCAATCGGGCCCTGGCCTTCCATATTTGATTGACCAAAGCACAGGTAGATGTAAAAATTGGGATCTTGCGAAAAGACATTTGTATTAATTAATATTAAGCCGAAAAAAAGGAACTTTTTAAGAATTGTATTAGTCTTCATCTTGATTTGATTTTGTTTTTTAAATTCAAAAATTGAAGCTTGTAGGCACTATATTTTTTCCGATAATAAGGTAGAAAATTCTCCGATTTTGATTTTGTAAAATTTAAATCTGAACGTTAAATCAAAGCATTTTAAACAGGTACTATCTAATATTAAAAGTTTTAAAAAAGAAATTTTTCCCAACAACTATCATTGTATTTTCATTACAGGAGATTGCCCAGATATTCTCATTTGTAATTTTTGAAAGTGTATTGCAATGGGAACAATTAGGCAAAATCATTATTTTCCCATTCGAGCAAGTCAAATAATATTCATCGGCAATTGCATCATAAAGAATGTCATTTGGAATATCGGTCAGGTATCCATCTTTGCCATTGTCGTCGGTATAATTAAGAGTTCGTTCAGTCCATACATTTCCAAGATTTGAAAACAAAACCGCCGGTGTCCCGTCTTCATGGATACCAATTACTGCGATGTTATTTTCGGTTGCCAAAACTTTTTTAAAACTACATGGCTTGTAAAATCCGGCATAAGTTTTATTAAAATCGAAAATGGTCCAGTTTAATCCATCATCTGAATGAATAATTTCACCTTCATCGGTTACGCCAAAACAATCGGTTTTATTGGAAGAAATGGAAACAATATTTCCTTTTACATTCAGCTGAAACATTTGAAAGAATCCTTCTTTATCTCCCAATAATATTTCGCCATTATTTGCAACTGCAATAATAAATTCATTGAACGAAGCAATTGAATTTATATCCTTTTCAGTGCCATTTTCGATTTTGTGAAAGGGTTCATTATTACTACTAATTACCATATTTCCATTATTTCCGGCTGCCATTACAATCTCATCAGCAGCAAGAAGACATTTAAAATGTATATCAGGGAATTTTTCTGTTTTGGTAATTTCCCCATTTGTTGAAAGGTGGTCAATTCGTCCATCGGCACCAACAACAATAAAACCACTTTTGTAGCTTACAACTGCAGAATAACCGTTGTTTTTCTGCAAGCTGTAATTTTCAATAACAGGAATTTCAACAGAATAATTTTGAATGGAGGTATTTCCCCAGAATGAATTTAGAAACCCTCCCAATAGAATCAATCCTATTTTTACCTTCAAAAGCAGCATTTAATTGATTGTATAAAAAAACTTCAGCACCAGATTTCCGAAATATTGTTTCTGATGCTGAAGTTAAAGTTTATTAATGCCTGGTTACTTAAGACCACTGTTTTTAATTCTGAAGTAATCGTAAGAAACTTTAAAGTCTCCCTGTTCTTCCGGTTCCGGTGCAGCTTGTCTGCGTGGCATCCTAAACCCACCCATTCCGCTGTTTTCAGCTCCATCGCAAACAATAATTCCTGCTTTAGTATTACTAAGTGCAATGTCTGTAGAAGCAACCTCTGTGAATTTCTTACCATCAGTGGAATATGATCCTATTATTTTTGAACCCTTTCTTTCCAGCTTCAAAGTAACACTGCTTTCACTTACCGTTTCGCTGTTTCGCATGTTAACCAAAGAATTGGTTTCTCCGTTTTCTTCCACAATCATATCAATCATTGCTGAACTACCTGTATTTCTGAAAGACCTTGGGTTTGATTTGTAAACCAGTTTCACGTAATTATCATCATCCTGGTAAGCAAGTATTCCTCCCTGCTGATTAAAACCTGAAGGCATTCTTGAAACGGTTAATTTCGATTCAACTGTCCAATCGGTATTTGCACTTTGTAAAAGAATGTTTTCTGCATCATTTTCGCTACCGGCAATATCACCTTTACCGCTTGTAACTGTCAAATAACCAGATTTATCAGTAAGATTCCAGTTGTCTTTGTTCTCACGAACCCAACTCCACTGGTTACCTAATTCAGACGATTTAAAATCATCGCTTACTGATTTTACGCCAAAGTTTACAGCATAATTTTTTGTTGAAAAAGTGCTGTTATCAATTAAAGTTATTTTTGCAGATCCCGGAACACTTTCAGCCTGTTCTATCTCTACTTCAACTTTCGGATCAACAGATTTTACTTCAACAACAGGAGCTTCAGAAGAAGACTCTTTCATCAGGTAACTGTAACCTAAAACCGCAGGATCGAATCCTTTAACTGCTTTTCCGTCAACTGTTATGGATGCGGGATCAAGATTTGGCATCACTTTAATAGGGAATCCGTCAGATTCTGTTTTTTCATTAACAGTAACGTGAACAGTGATGGTTGCAACGCCCGATCCTTTTGCAGTTACAACACCGTTTGCATCAACCGCGGCAACATCTTCGTTATTACTTGAATAAACCACTTTTGCTTTTGAAATATCATAAAATGTATCATCAGTCATTGCAGCTGTAAGACTGGTTTGAGCTGTTTCCCCATTTTCCATAACAATGGTTCCACAATCAGCAACAACGGTTTTAATTTCAGGAATTAAATTTCCATTCATTGTTGCGGAAACGGTTCCTTTAATGTCTTTTGAAGAGGCGCCAATTTCGAACAGGTATTTTCCCTGGTCATAAGTTATTTTGTCTGCTTCCATATCCCAGAACCAAAGATCGGCACAGTTGATGTCAATATCAACCTTTTTTGTTTGTCCAACAGGAATGGTTACACGTTTAAATCCTTTTAATCTTTTGATTGGTCGTTGCAATGAGGCTGGACTATCCGGCGTTTTCATATATACCTGAACAACTTCATCACCATCAAAATTGCCAGTATTTTTTACATCAACACTCACCGTAATTTTATCCTGGGGAGTAATTGTATTTTTACTGATTTTGAAATTACTGTATTCAAAAGTTGTATAAGAAAGGCCATAACCGAATTCATAAGAAACATCTTTATCAAAATACCAGAATGTGCGGCCGTTTTTTCCGGCGCCGCCTCTTAATGTATAGTCGGTAATCTCAGGAAGATCATTAACGGTTTTGTACCAGGTTGCATTGAGTTTACCGCCAGGGTTTACATCACCAAATAAAACTTTTGCAATTGCTGAGCCCTGAGCCTCGCCATTAAATCCGGTCCAGATAATACCGGCGACATTTGGAATGTCTTTGAACTCATCAACTTCAACGCATCCTAAAGTCTGCATTACAACAATGGTATTAGGATTAACCGCGGCGACGGATTTAATAAGCTCAACCTGATTTCCGGGTAAAAGAAGTGTTAATCTGTCGGCTTCTTCGCCGGCAGTTTTATCATCGGTACCAACAAATAAAACAACAACATCAGATGATTTTGCTTTGGCAATTGTTTCATCATCAATTGCAGTATCAGATGGCGCTTTGTAAACAATGTAAAGCGTTTGTGGACCATTAATTCCCAGCGTGTTTAATTTTGTTTTCATTAGGCTGCCACCGCCATAAGCGCCGCCAGATCTTGCCCCAGCTGCAACCGATGCGTTAAGAGTAGCCAAAAGATTCCCTGTTGGTGATCCTGCCCTGATTTCAACAATTCCACCTGTAGTAGGAATATTTAGAGTAACACCAATTGAATCAGTGTTAGTAATATCAATATTATTGTATGCAGTCCATGAACCGTCATCAATGGTTCTTACCTGATCGGTTGAACCCATTCCGGATCCTACGGTAATGCCTTCTGCAGCTGAGTCGTATTTTGTGGCATCATGTTTTGAAACCGAGCCATCTTTATTGAATAATTGAAAATCGACAACATAAAACAAATTACTTTTACTTGCTGTATTTGCTCCTGAACCAGAAACAATTTCAGCAGAATATCCATGATCAGCAATGTAATCAGTAATTCCTTTTAATGGAGAGATCATAACATCCTGATTAGGCCTTCCGGAATAAGGTCCAAGTTCAACTGTTTCGGTTTGTGGTCCGATTAAAGCTATCTTTTTAATGTCTGAAGCAACTATTGGAAGTGCTTTGTGGCTGGTTCCTGAAACGTTACTGTTTTTTAATAAAACCGGAGTTTTTGTAGCCACTTCTAAAGCCAGTTCCTGATTTGCCTTTGAATTAACAATATTTGCAGGAGTAAGAGCATAAGGTACTTTGCTATCTGGATCAAATTCACCAATTCTCATTCTTACAGTAAAAACGTGTAAAAGTGCTCTGTCAATGTCTGCCATTTTAATGAGTCCCTGGTTCAATGCATCAATTGCACTTCTTTGATAGACACTTCCACAATCAGAATCAACACCTGCTTTTAATCCCATTGCAGTAGCTTCTGCAGCAGTTTCAACATAATAATGGCCGGTATAGATATCTTCAATTGCCGCACAGTCGCCGGTAATGTAACCTTCCATTCCATAAGTTCTTCGTGCAATTGTGTCGAGATATAATTTACTTGCTGATGAGGGAACACCATTCATTGCATTGTATGCTGACATTATTGAAGGCAGATCATCTTTTTCAATTAGATTTTTATAAGGTGAAAGATAAAATTCTCTCATGTCGCGGCTATCCATGTCAGAACTGCTAACATGGCGATCGAATTCACTATTATTTGCGAAATAATGTTTCCCAGTAGGAACCGCTTTCAGGTATGTTGGATCATCGCCCATCATTCCTCTGACAAATCCACCTGCTATTGCTGAAACAAGAAAAGGATCTTCGCCAAAAGATTCACCGGTTCTTCCCCATCTTGGGTCTCTAACCGGTTCAACAACAGGCGACCAAAACATAATTCCTTTAGTTCCTGTTGAATAAATTGCCCTTCCTTCATCTGCTATGGCAGATGTTTCACGCTGCATTAATTCAGGATCCCAGGCAGAACCCAATGCTACACTGTTTGGAAACGAAGTAGGTCCGTCCAATCCTGCACTTTGATTACCAGAAGTTAATACTCCATGCAATGCCTCACTCCAAACATTTAAACTTTTAATTCCAAGGCGAGGAACAGCGGCCATATTATTTCCCAAAAGACTTTGTTTTTCTTCCAATGTAAACCTTGAAACAAGATCAGCAGCTCTTTCTTCAAATGAATAGGCTGTGTTTAAATAAATTGGATTTTTTTTTAGTTCTCCTTCTGAATCAGCCGGTTTGTTTGCCGGAAGTAAGAATAATAGAAATGCTCCAATAAACAATAAGAGCGTTGGTTTAAGTAATTTTTTATTCATCGTTTATATATTTATTATTAGGTATTAGAATATTGTTTAAATACTTGAAAGGAACTATTATTTCCGGGTGGTAAATTTAGCAGATACTTTTCAGTGTAAAAACTTTTGATACTTAAATATAATACTAAAAATTCAACCTTTATCCTTTAAAAAGTGAGAACATACTGTTTTATGTTGTATAAAAGTAGCTGAAAAAAATTTCGTGATATATATCTTTTAATAAAGAATAAATAGTTGAAATAGTAATTATCACAATGCATAAGATGTTGAAAGTAAGAATTATATGGTATATAAATTAATGAAAAAGAAAAGTTCAACAGCTTTTTATAGCCAGTATTTGTTTCCATTAACATTTCTTTAACAAGATAAATACTTTTTTATCTGAAAAACAATTTGTAATTTGTATGAAAATTAGTTCTTACGAATTGGTTTTAACGCGTAATAAATGGGTAGAACTTTTATAAATGATTGGTTTTGTGTTTAGGGGTTTGTAAATCATCAATCATCTTCAATAAGCGTCCATAGTTCTACCCATTTTTTCTTTTTTATAACTTTTTATCACTACAAGGTTATAATTTCTCAATTGAATTACAGCATTAAATCTCATTGATGAACAAAACTTCCTCTTTGTCAGTTACATAAATTAAAATTTTAAGATGAAAGAAATTAAAAAAGAAGACATTAAGCAGGAAGTTTTTGATCTTTATGATGATTATGCCCACAACAGGATTGACCGTCGTCAGTTTATGGAGAATTTATCCTTGTATGCAGTTGGTGGACTTACAGTCTCATCGCTAATGAGTTTTATAATGCCCAATTATCAGGATAAAATCCAGATAAAAGCTGATGATTCAAGACTTAAAACAGAGACCATTGAGTACAATTCGCCTAAAGGAGGAGGTAAAATAAAGGCACAACTTTCAAGACCCGCCAATAATAAGAAAAAACTACCGGGTATTGTTGTCGTTCATGAAAATCGTGGTTTAAATCCTCATATTGCCGATGTTGGACGCAGGGCTGCATTGGAAGGTTTTATCACTATTGCACCCGATGCCTTGACACCTCTTGGGGGTTATCCAGGGAACGATGATGATGGGAGAAATTTGCAAAGTCAGCGCGACAGGGATGAGATGCTGGAAGATTTTATAGCTGCATTTGATTATCTAAAATCTCATCCGGAATGCGACGGTAATATAGGAGTAGTAGGGTTTTGTTTTGGAGGATGGATTGCAAACATGATGGCAGTTCGTATTCCTGATTTGAAAGCGGCGGTCCCGTTTTATGGCGGACAGCCATCAGAAGAAGATGCACAAAAAATTCAGGCATCGTTGCTTTTACAATATGCAGGACTTGATACTCGTGTTAATGCTGGCTGGCCCGATTATGAAGCTGCTTTAAAAAAATACAATAAAGAATATGAGGTATATATTTATCCGGATGTGAATCATGGATTTCATAATGATACAACACCACGTTATGATGAAACAGCAGCAAAACTAGCCTGGCAAAGAACCATAGATTTTTTTAAAAAGAAGCTTGATTAAGCAGTGTTCGTTCAATCTATTACGACTTTACTTTTAATTTCTTGAATCACTAATTATTGAATTGGTTGTTAAAAAAGTATTGCTCTATGCTTATATAAAGTATTCTATCTTAGGGAAAGAATTATAACTTAGCTGCAGAATAAACTTAATGAATAATATTGTGAAATTGATAATTGTCAGGATTTCAATTGCATAAATATTAATATTTCAGTTATTTTGTTTGATGTAATCAACTTTCAACCTCATGAAATAATGATTTTTTGAACTTGTTCTGAAGAAGTATTTATTTCAGGAAAGATTGACTGTATTTTTATGTCAGATTACATAAATGAAGCTTATTGTTTTGAAACTATAAACTAACATTACAGAACTAAAAATTAAACCTATGAAAAGGCTAATAATATTCTCCATTGTTTTGGGTTTTACATTTCATTTGTTTGCCCAAAATAATCAGTATCCACCTCTGGTAACATTTACTGCACAGGAAGATCACACAAACATGATGAATCAGTTAGGAATAAAAGCTGTTCGGCCGGGGCCAAGTGGAAATGAATCTGCTCCGGATCATGCTAATTATGATGAATCTATTGCTAATCCATGCCCTGTGTTACCTGATCTTCTTACAACAAATAATGGCAAAAAAGTAACTACCGAAAAAATGTGGTGGGATGTTCGCCGTCCTGAAATTGTTGAAGATTTTGAAAAAGAGGTTTATGGAAGACTTCCCAAAAATATTCCTGATGTGAAATGGGAGGTTGAAATTACAGATAATGAACGAATTGGTTTTACACCCGTAATTGCAAAAAAACTTGTCGGACATGTTGACAATAGTTCGTATCCTCTTATTGATGTTAACATTGATGCAGTGCTTGTAGTACCAACAAATGTTGAGGGACCGGTACCTGTGCTTATGATGTTTGGCCGTCCATCATTACCCGCTCCTGCCCAACCCAATGAAGCAGATATGCAATTATTAAACAAAGCTTTCAGGGAAATGATGATTAAAAATAATCCTGAAATGAAAGAAGTACTGGATCGTTATCCTGCATATGAACCATTTCAAAGATCAGGCTCTGGTAGTCCATTTGGTGGCATACAACAGCGCGGAGCAACAAGTCAATCGCCTACGGAAAGATTGATAGCTGCAGGTTGGGGATATATGACAATTAATCCGGGAAGTATCCAGGCTGATAATGGTGCCGGGCTCACCCGGGGTATTATAGGTTTGGTAAATAAAGGACAACCTCGCAAACCCGATGATTGGGGAGCATTACGTGCATGGGCGTGGGGGGCTGCAAGAGCGTTGGATTATCTTGAAAGCGAACCATTAGTTGATGCCAAAAAAGTAGGTATTGAAGGTGTTTCCCGATACGGAAAAGCAGCATTGGTAACTTTGGCATTTGAGCAACGTTTTGCTATGGCATTGGTTGGTTCATCAGGAAAAGGTGGTGCAACACTTCATCGCCGGGTATTTGGTGAAGCAGTTGAAAGTTTGACAGGATCAGGTGAATATCATTGGATGGCTGGAAACTATTTGAAATATGGCGCTTCTAATGCAACATTCGGAAGCAAAACAGGTTGTGACCTTCCGGTTGATTCACATGGGTTGATTGCAATGTGTGCCCCACGATTGGCGTTTATAAGTTATGGAATTCCTGAGCAAGGTGATGCAAAATGGCTTGATCAAAAAGGGAGTTACATGGCTACTATTGCAGCAGGTGCTGTATATAAATTATTAGGTGCAAAAGATCTTGGTGTTTCCAATGATTATATGAAAGAGGAAATGCCTCCTGTTTTAACGGGATTATTGGATGGCCAACTTGCATGGCGGCAACACGATGGCGGGCATACTGACGGGCCAAATTATGAGTATTTTATTCCATGGGCAAGTAAGATGCTTGGCTACGAAAGAACCCCAAGTGCCAGACGATAATAAATTTTTATTTGAATTCATAGAAAGAGTACGGTTGATTTCTGTACCCTTTTTTTATGTGTTGAAAAATTAATTTACAATTTTTTAATGTAATTGTAATGATTTATTACAAAAAAGGATATATTTGCCTCTGACATAGGATGATATATGGTCTGAAATTATCAATACTATCATTAAAACCCTGGAAGTATAATCCTTGAGCATGTTTGATATGTAAGTATTAAATTAACAAAGGAAAAATTAAATGGGAACAGACAGCCGAAGGAAGAAACCAGCCAATAAATTGAAATGGAAAAATACTTATTGTAGTGAAAGTAAATTTAGTATAATAAGTTGTCCGGTTACCGAATCATATTGTCATATTGTTATTAATGAAATTAATGATCTCTATGCTGAGTCTGAACTTGCTCGTATAAATAAAGAATATTTTAGATCAGTTACTTTATTGGAGGAAGCTTATAATAAGGCGAATGAATTGAATCAAAAATCTTGTCTTGTTTGTGCCGATTTGTTTAAATATCATATCAACAAAACGTTTGACGCAATGAGGGAAGAGCTTCATGAAATTTCCAGAGGGTTTTTTAGTTCAAAAAATTACAGGATGGTTTACTCCAGGTTATGTGAATGGGAGAACAAATAATATTTTCTTCAATACAACCAGCCTCAAAATCTTCATATTACAGTTTTTATCATTGATCAATAGTTTAATAATGGCTTTTCTGAAATTAGAGAATATGTTGTTTGTGAATTTCATTTCAAGATTATCACATTTAACAAGATTTTATTGCATTAAAAACCTGAAATAATTCATTGGCTTATTCGCATATAATTACGGTCAATGATTCTACTTAAATGTTTTAATCGTCAGATTCAATTCAGAGTCGGGGTTTAAAAATCTTCCTGTTTTCCGCTATGGGACACCCGGAAAATTTTTCAAGATAATTTGATATAGCATTGCTTGCTGGTCATCCATTTTAAGGAGCTGTGATCTGGAATGTTTTGATTCGGGTAACATATATGTGATTTGGTACATGTTATGTGTTAACTCTGCCGCTTTCTTTAATGACAAGTTCGACTTTTCTTTATAAAGTACCCTTTCCAACTCTTTGTAAATACAATAAGCCGTAAATGATATACAAATATGTGCTTCGATACGATGTTTGAGCCGGTGATAAATGGGGCGTATACGCAGATCAGTTTTGGACATCCGGAATGCCTTTTCAATGTGCCATAAATTTTTATAACTCTCAATTACTTGTTTATCCCTGAGTTTCGTGTTGGTAGTATATCCTTTCAGTCCGTCCCAAATTTTGTCCTGGTTGAACTTGTCGTAATCAATTTCGATTGTCACATCTCCCTGTAACCGCAGGTATTTATTGTAACCCTTATTGTTTATATTCGATTTGGTGAGTTTCCCAGCCTTAACCCGCTTTTCCAACCTTTGCAGTCCCCGGATGCGGTTATGTTCATCTTTCACGGCCCTGTTTGTTGCATAGCTGACAATTAGCCGGGTTCGGCCAGCCTTGTTTATCCTGACGGGCTGTCCTTCTGAAAACTGGATTCCCAAAATCTGGTTTTTTACGTTATCGGATTCATTTTTTAGCCTGGCGCCAATAATGTACTCGTACCCCTTGTGTTCCAATGCTTTTATATTGTCGTTCGACAAAAGCCCGGCATCGGCAACTACGATAGGCTGGTTCAATTTAAACTTCACACTGATTTTTTCGATGAAAGGAATCAGTGTGTGCCCTTCGTAAATGTTACCTTCAAAAATATCGTACCCGATTGCATAACCGCCCAGACCAACAAGTAAGCCAATATAAATTTGTGGATTCTGATGTTTCCCGTCTTTGCTAAAACCGGTTTTTCTTAAGTCATCTTCATCGCCCGCTTCAAAGTAAAGTGTGGTCATGTCGTAAAACACAATGCTGATATTGCCTTGCAAAACGTTTAAAGTGTGTGCAAAAGAAATCTGTTCAACGCGTTCTTTTAGTTTACTGTTCAATTTATCCAGGAAACGGTATACCGTGTCTAAATCAAGCATAACTCCCTGGAAACGGTAAATGTATTCTATTGTTTTCAGCTTGCTCAAAGGGAAAGCCAGTCGGGCAATGACCAAATGACGGAAGAGTTCTTCCTCCAAAATGCCAAACCCAATACTGTCGTATATCTTTCCAAAAACAAGCTCTGGGCCAACAGTACGAATGCTGGAATTGCCAATTGCAGAGAAAACTTGTTCGACAACTGTATCTTTTTCGGATACAAATAATCCAGACTGGGAATCTAATCTTTCGACCTCTATTTTGCCCAAATAAAGTAACTTCTGCACTTCCTGCTCATTGGAACTGCACCCAATGGTTTTAACAACCTTATATTTACCACGGGACTTTGTGATAATTTGAACCGAAGTACTGCCTGATGGATTTAACTTCTTTCGTACAAACATGCCCAAATTTACTAACGGGACACCCATTTTCAAAATCATTCCCTGTAAAATCAAGCATTACAGAAGGCTTTTTTTGAAAGTGCGGAAAACAGGAACGGCAATAGCGTTTCGCGGTTCGTAAAAGAATAAAAAACCGACATTGCACTTTTACGGTTCGATCACGGCCTCGGAAAAATCAATCAAAAACAATTCACAATTGTTGATGACGTTTTACCCTTTCTCCCGATATTGTAGTAGATATTAAACTCTTTTATTATGAAACTTGGTCCGACCATGAAAACAAAAAACACAATTTTAGCAGTAATCGTAATCTTAACTTTCGGTACATTATCCTTACAAGCACAAATACCCACATTTGATTGGGCATTTAACATAGGTGTGGGCGGAAACGTATATACACGTTCAATGATTTTAGATGACGTTGGCAATATCTATACAATAGGTAGCTTCAATTGGGGACCGATAGACTTTGATCCGGGGCCGGATTCTTTGAATTTTACTTCGGCTGGGGAAACCGATATTTACGTTAGTAAATTCGATGCTTCAGGTGATTTTATTTGGGCAAAAAGATTTGGGGGAACTGATGATGATGACGGTTCATCGATTGCTGTGGACGATTCGGGTAATATTTATTTTACAGGATATTTCAAGGATGTGGCAGATTTTGACCCTGGACCTGGTGTTTATAATCTCTCGTCTTCCGGCGGTTCTGAAATATTCGTTTGTAAACTTGACGCCAATGGGAACCTCCTGTGGGCGAAACAGATGGGTAGTACTTCGGCTGATGACGGCGCAGGCATCGCAGTAGATGCTGCCGGAAATGTATATGTTACAGGCTCTTTTGAACAAACTTTAACTTTTAATACGAATGCCGGAATCGGTAATCTCACATCAAATGGAAGGCATGATATATTTATTTGCAAGTTCGATGAATTGGGAGTCATTCAATGGGTAAAACAAATCGGATCGACAGAGCAAGATTATGGCGCGGAAATAGCCATTGACGATGCTTCGAATCTTTTTTTAACAGGATCTTTCTCCGGAACCGTAGATTTCGATCCCGGTACAGGGGTTAATAATCTCATGTCGCCAACAAGCGATAATTGTTTTATTTTAAAACTAAACACATCAGGCAACTTTGTTTGGGCTACTCAATTGGCATTGCCAGATCCTGTGGATGGGAGCGCCATAACCCTGGATGCCCTTGGAAATATTTATGTTGCCGGAGGCGGATATGGCACTGCAATCAGTAAGTTAAATGCAAATGGTAACATAATGTGGAGCAAGTTTTTGCCAGGGTTAAATGACTGGGCTTCGTCTATTGCAGTTGATGCAAGTGGAAATGTATATGTTACAGGTTATTTCAGAGGCACTGTAGATTTTGACCCGGGACCTAATTCTGTCATCTTCAATTCATCAAATGCGGATGATTCTTATATCATCAAGTTTGATGCTTCAGGCAATTACGTTTGGGCGTACCAAATTGGAGAACCCGGATTTGATGAATATGGTGCGGCAATTGCCCTGGATGCTTCAGGGAACATTTATTCATACGGTAGTTTTAGGTATACAGTCGATTTTGACCCGGGGCCTAATACTTTCAATCTAAGCGCGTATTCCTACGATTCTTATCTACTTAAATGGAACCAGACAACGGTTGGAATAGAAGAAAAGGCGCGTGTTGTCGGAGTTTCCATTTACCCCAACCCAACCACGGGAAATTTTGCCATAAAATTCAAAACCATACAAAAAGAGTTATCGGTTCGGGTTGTGTCAATTACAGGTCAAACCGTTGAAACACGGACTTTCCAAAACACCGATTTTATTCAGTTGCAATTGAATCAACCCAATGGGATTTACATCGTTGAAGTGTTGAATGAAAAAGGCAATAGAACGGGATTTCGATTGATTAAAAAATAATAACATTCAGTTAGTAAGAATAATTTAACTTTTTAAAAACATTACAAACATGAATAAAATATCTACCATCCGATTGATTATTTTCATTTCAATCTTTACCTCCATCAACTTCCACGCTTACGCCCAATGCCTTACCGACACGGTAATTTACTACGAGAAAAAATACGAATCACAAGATTTATTTATGGTGCGAAGAAGCATTTTTCAATACAATTCGGCCAATCAAATAACCGAAGAGTCTGATTCAAAAAAGGGATACGGTAAATCAAAAATGGACGAACAGTACCAAAACCACAAACACATACGATGCGAACAAGAATTTACTTTCATCGCTCTTGGAAACCTGGGATAATAAATGGATAAACCTTTCGAATACTAATTATAAATACGACGGTAATAATTGGGAAATCGAACAAACACGACAAATAACGGGCGACTTCGCAGGCACGCTTGTCAACACCGACAGAATTACCAACACCTATTATAGTACAGGAGCTACAAAGGTTTATCTATTTCAGTCCTGGAACACATCAACAAATAAATGGGAGAATAAAAACAAAAGTACATATACGCTTACATAATTTCCAGAAAAATAGCAGAAAGTTGATGACATTTTGCATCTCATCCCGATAAACATAATAGATATTAATATGTTATATTCTCAAATTTTATACAAAATTATAATTATGAATAGAATAAATTTATTTTTTGCGTCGATTTTTATGTTGGGTTGTTTTATTACAGATGCCCAAAACACTAACAAGGGCGACAAAATCGTCGGCCTTGGGCTTGGGTTCGGTACCAATTATACGGCAGGGGGCGAAGGTTTTTCCAACTCATTTTTACCAGTTTCTGCATTTATGGAAGCGATCGTAAAAGACGATGTTTTTGCGAAGGAAAAGGGGCTATTGGAGTGGGAGGTTTTGCCCAGTATATGAATTACAAATATTTGGTTTCCAATACTCCGTCAACTGAGGGGGGTGTTGTAAGCGCATTGGCGCTTAAATCGGCACAGGTCAGCACCTCAAGAAGTAAATGGAAATACAACAAATTCATTATTGGCCCCCGCGGTTACTTGCACTATAGCTTCCTCAACAATCTGGATACATATGCAGGTTTGATGTTGGGATTGGACTTTGTTTCGTGGGGTTCAGGAAATACAGATTATAATGCTACCGATTTTGCTTGGGGCTTGTTTATTGGTGGACGGTATTATTTTACCGACAACCTTGCCGGAATGTTGGAATTGGGTTATGGCGCTACTTATGCGAATATTGGTATTGCCTATAAATTTTGAAATTAAGTGGTAATGAAATTTTTGAAATAATTCAAATTCAATTTTATGAAAAATCAATCCTTGCTCAAAGCAGCAACAAAATTCATTCTAAGTTTTGCCATTGTTGCATTGTTTTTAAGCTCTTGTAAAAAAGATGATGATGCTGATGTTGGCGACAAAAACTACATGATCAGTTTTAAAATCAACGATGTTTTAGAAGAATTTCCGATAGCAGACGAAATAAGGGGCAGTTTTTACGAAGATGTTACCAAAACACAGTTTGGTGTGGCATTTACCGGCGATAGTAATTCAAAAAAAATCTACATTGACGTATACGACAATAAAATGATTACCGAATCTCCTTATACCGTTATGTTGTTACACCCGCTACGGGGCAAAAACCAGTTTATGTAGTTGGGGCAAAAATTGCTTATTACACCGATGCGCAAACTACACATTCAACAGGTGCTCAAAGCCCAAATGTTACCGTAAGCATCAGTGAAATAACCAAAACAACGGTCCGCGGTACATTCAGTGGCACACTCAAAGCGAATGGAAAACCTAACAAAGTAATTACAGAAGGGAAATTTTTTGTACGCGTTGTAAATCCTTATTAAATATCGTTCACAATTAAAATTTAATATTTATGAAAACTCCATTTTTTAGGAAATCGGCAACTTACCTCATGTTAGGTTTTGCCATTATAGCATTGATAATGGGTTCATGTGCAAAAGGCAATGATGATGATGATGAAGGCGAAGGCAATGGCAATGGCTATAAAATCACATTAAAAGTAGATGGGGTTGCAAAGGAATTTGCCGATGAAGATTTTCCGCCATTCGGGAGTTTTACCGATAACGGTACCCAGTATAGTGGGGCATTTAGAGCCACCGGCCGGGCCAGTTCCGTTGGGTTTCAGGTTTACGACTTA
Organism: uncultured Prolixibacteraceae bacterium; assembly: GCA_963849775.1. Taxonomy (GTDB): domain Bacteria; phylum Bacteroidota; class Bacteroidia; order Bacteroidales; family Prolixibacteraceae; genus Draconibacterium. Next base: position 319,810 of record CAWKIX010000006.1, read on the forward strand.
AAAGCCATTATTCAAAAAGATTATAGTGGGTTGCTTATAACCCCCACCAGCGAACACAACTTGCTTTACGGGGCTGTAGTTTCTTATGCCGAAGGACAAGACAGCTATTCAACCCAATCTATCACGGATCCGACCGTTCATGTTGAAATCACTGAAATTACAGCCACTTCGGTACGCGGGAAATTTAGCGGCATTCTCAAATCACAAAACGGAAAACCAAACATCACTGTCAGTGATGGGAATTTTTATGTAAATCTGAAATAATCTACTCAATGATTTTGTTAAAGGCAAAAATAACTGAATAATAAAATAGAATTATATGAAAAAAGGAATTTATTTATTATTGATTTTATTCGGTTTGAGCATTTACTCTTGCTCAAAAGATGATGACAATTCATCTGAATTAGCGGGGAATTGGAGCGGTACCTTTACTGGGGATGTAGTAGGGACATGGACGGCAACGATCTCCGAAAGTGGTGTTGTATCAGGGACAACAATGGTAACCAGCGTTTCTATTGTAGCGGTGCTAAACGGAAATGTAAACCCTGACGGAAAATTCACGGCAACAGCCGGGACTACTTCATTAGGATATAACTTTAATGGGCAATTATCCGGGAGCTCGGGCAGCGGAACATGGGAAAATTCAGCTAAAACCCAAAGTGGAAGTTGGAGTGGAACTAAACAATGATTTTTGCATTGTAACAAAATCATAGAGATAGATTTAAAGTAAGACTTAAAGTAAGACTTAAAGGGTAAATTTAAAAGCGATTTGAAAACTAATTCTAATTAATAACGCCAAAAGCAGCAATTATGAAAACAAAATTAACTTCCATCATCTGCATGCTTATTGTTTTTCATTACATGTACAAACCGAATTATACGTTCCGCAACTGGCCAATTTCGATGCGACCATGACTAGCCTTATGAAAAAATACAATGTGGCGAGAAGTCAATTGATCATTACTTACCAAGGGTTTTTGGTGTATAACCGTGGCTTTGGCTTCGCAAACACAGCAGCAAAAGATTCAGTTTATCCTGCTAATCTTTTCCGGATTGCAAGTGTTTCGAAAACGATAACAAGCGGGATAATTTGGTCTGGAACGTATTACCAATCATCATCAGTTGGCATGATTTTGAATATCCGGAATCAGAAATTGCAGATAACCTGAAAAAATTAGAAGGTTACCCTTTACCGAAATAGTTTTTTAGACAGCTACTTAATTAACCGCCGTTATTTTTAAATTTCGGCGGTTTTTTTATAATTGGCTGAATGGGTAATCTTTAATTATTGTTTTGTGAAAATTTCATCTTCACCAAATAAATCGAAAATTGTTAATTTTTCACTATTAAAAACCCCAGGGTCAGTTCCGTGTATAATATAGTCCCATGCAATTGAAATATTTTCTTCATCAATTGAGTAGGAACCCCGGCCTAATATTTCCAATCCATAACCTGGTGCAAAATCATATAATTCAACAGTTGTTTTTCCGGTAAATTTCAGAATATATTAATACCCTCCACTAGTTGCTGATTTCCATTCAGTTCCCGATAAATTTTTGGGATTAGTAAAATCATCGTCTTTGCAGCTATACATTAACGCTAAGCTTACAAAACAAAATCCAAGGATAATAGTCTTTTTCATTTTAGATAGGTTAAGTTATTTCCATACTTCTTCCCTGCTCATAAGGCCTTTCGGTTACGCCCCCGCTAAGAATGCCTGAGCGGGGCAGGCTCATTTTTAATGGTTTCTTCACTCCACTCTTTTAATAAACTTAACTTCAGATTATTAAACAAAGAGAATTTAGTATTTTACCATAACCAGCCTTTGAAGTGATAAACATACTGAGGCTGATGTGTACCATAGGCAACACCAACTTCCCTGTATGCATTAATTCTTTGACTTCCAAGACTGACATTGTCATCCCACTTTTTTAACTGAAAATTCCAGTCCCTTTTTTCGTCTGCAAGGATTTTTTTTCTAACATCTCCAACTAATTTTTGTGCTTCACCATAACAGTTAGCGTCGGGTAAAATTTCAGAGAGTAGTCCTGCAATTTCATTAGCCCCATCGCTGTTTGGATTGGCAACCCAAATAGCTTGGGCGCCTGCCAGATTTTTGTCGCAAAGATCATCAGTATATGCTTTAAATATAGGTTCGACAGCATTCGTTGCTTTTATATAGCAATCTTTACAAACGTCAGGTACAGCCATCAACCGGAAGATCGCTTCCTGATATTGTTTTTGCGATGCCAATGCCTTAGCTTCCTGCAATATAAAATCGCAACGATCGTTATAAAAGGCTATGATTTTAAATTTACCTTCTTCAACAAAAGATTTTAATTCCTTCGAGTTTGTATTAATTCCCTTTATTCCATCAATATAAGCCTTATTAATATTTGTTCCAATGGCTTTCAGGCTAATGGTTTTACTGCTGAATACAGTTTTTGAAAGGTAATCTGCAATATAAAAAGTTACATCAATATTTATCGCTGTCATCGTTGGCGGACCAGGAACTATGTCTTTTGATATTACATTTAAATTGGATGTTATAATAAATCTGGGGGAAATGCTTACGGCGCTAAGGCCATTATTTGTTGCAATTTGCTGCATTTTATTTTGAAGTAAACTAACAGCAGATTCAGGAATGTCGTCTGCCTGATCGGCAATAACCGACGTTAATGAAATTCGCGACAAGTCATCCGTCTTTCCCAAATCATTTTGTGCCAAAATGTTCCAGCTTTGAGCTGCCAATACAACAAACAGAATGTGCTTAATAATTGATTTCATAATTTAAATATTTATCATTTATCCCCAATTACAATAGTTGCCTGCCCAAGACCTTTGGTCATAAGCTTGGCGGTAATATCATATTTATCCTTCAGCATTTTTTGTAGGTCCCTGGCCCATCCACGGGCATCAATCGATCTGTCGTTAGAACTATATAACGGAATTCTGACTTGTTCGAAGAACATCATCGATTCGGTAGCGTCGGTAGTACTAAATCTTCCCTGTACTGTATTTTCTGAGACCCAGTCTTCAATAAGAGTTCCAAGTTCTTCTCCGTTATATTCGCTTTCCAGGTCTCCGTCGAAGTTGCTAAAGATCTTAATCCTAAGACTTATTTCCCTACCATTAGTAAATAAATCTTCAAAATGAGCCTGAAGCTGAGAATTAAAATTATCCAATTGGGAAAGAATTGCTTCTTCAAGTAAAATAGGAAGTTCTGCAGAGAAAGACGGTTCTCCGGTTCCGGATGCACTTGCAATTTGTTTATCGGTATAACTGTCTATCCCATTAAGGATAAAAGTTATCGATTTTTTTGGACCGGTTTGATTTACTGTCCAAGTCATTTGCATGATAATATCTGCCTTGGCAGTCTTTTTTAACATATCAATGGGGCTTTCAACTATATCCCCTCCAGCTTTACTTGTTAACATTGCATCTTCAGCTGATTCACTTTGAAGTGATCTTAACGTCGCTTCAAGAGATTTTAAAGGAAATCCTCTTTCTGCCATTAATTCACCAATTTTGCTAACAACTAAAAGCAAATCTGTATTTTCCTGGAGTGCTCTTTTATAATCAGGTATCCTTTCAATGGTTCCCTGATTATCGAAACTTTGCATAAAACCATTCTTTGTGCACAAAGCATCACTCGGGACTACCATAATTGTAGGTTTTTTTGCCTGGCTAAATGCGTTTATCTGAATAAAAAGCAACGCAGTTAAATAAATTATGCTATATTTTTTCATAATAAAAAAATTAAAAACCTTCATTTAGTTTATTAATAATACCCGCTGATTCAAGTTCTTTGCGAAGAGCAGCAGACATAACAGAAACATTGATTCCAACCTTATATGTTCGCCTATCAACTCTAATACGGTCCTGCACTCCTTCCCCGGTTAGCGCAACAAAGTATAGGTATTTACCTGCGGGAGCAAAAAATTCGTCAAAGTATTTCCTGAAATTTTGTGCAGCATCTATATTTGTTACTAAGGGATTCTTCATACAACCTTGCCCAACCGTAATACCCTTAAATATAATCGCATGAACAGCGTTTCGTTTTGCCTGTATTATTGCGTTTTCAGGAGTATTTGCATATCCCCAGACCTTTAAATACTGAGTGCCTTGTACTCCCGTTCCAAGACATTCAACTTCATAATTGTCTGGAATATATCCTGCAACTTTTTTTTCCTTTTTTGTCTGTGCTTGTAAAACCGGACAAAAAAATATCAATATTAATGTCCAGTATATTATTTGTTTTATATTCATAACACAATTATTTTTTAAATGATTATTTTAATTCCGGTATATAAACTCAACCCTTTTCTATCTTCAAAATAATAGGTAAAACCATGATCATCATCGACTGGAGTGTCATTTCCATATTTCAAAGTAGCATTCCCGAATGGGATATAATAATTTATGCCTGAAATCAATTGAACATTATGAAAAAGATTAAATCCTAACTGGGTTCCTACTAATACAAATTGCCCGTTAAATCTAACCTGATCTTCGATTGCAGGTTTCCTGTTAGTTCTGTACTTTCAAATCCATAACCGATTTTATAAGAATTATGAAACTTCTTTCCAAAATAAATATCTTTATGCAATCCGAATGAAAACCTGTTGAAATTATAATTATACCAACCATCATAAGCAACATCTTCATAATTTTCTGAGACCATACCTATTTCTCCATATATATTTAAACCGGTTGGGACATTACTACTAAAAAACTTACTGAGTATTCTTGAAATATGATAAGTACAGGACACCTCTGGTCCTCCTATTCCTCCAAATAATTGGTAAACTGAAAAAGATAAACCCAAATCTCTTTTTTCTTTTAAAAACATACCGTAACTGTCTATCTTTCCTCCACCAACCTGATAGAATTCTGAAGCATTTGTATTTCCTTGTGCTTCAGACTTATTGTTTGCAATTTTTTTCACCCGAATCACCCCAATACGTTTATCAAACAGTATATTCTGATTATTGGTGCGAGTCTCCATAACATAAAACCGCTGATCGGTATATAATCCTTCTTTTGTTCCTATTTTTGCAGAAACCGGATCACTAGAAACGATATAATCTTTAATGTTAAATTTATTATCAGCAGTTACTAATTTTTCAATAATTCCCTCACTTAACTGGGCATTTAGTAATGTAAGCTTTTCCATATCGCTCATCGATCCTAACAAAATTGTAAGAGCCTGGCTTTTTGTTACATTAATAGTATTCACATACTTAACCGAAAAGTTTGCATTATTGAATTTTTCTCTTTTTTGCGCCCTTGTTGCATCGTCATCTGATTCATTAATCCAAAAATCATTATAAAATGTCTGGCTTGTTGTTTCATCCCAATTTAAACGAAACAGGTATGCTTTTGCAGAACCTTGATAATATAACTTATCATTTGCATTTTTCCCGGTTGCTATTTCGGTATAATTTATCAGGAGCAAATAGCTTTTTTGAAGAAGTTTTTCTCCCATATCTTCCAAAACAGATTTTTGCCTTTGTTCAGCAACTGAATTTAAATAATCGTTATCAGTGGCATTATACCGTCCCCTTTCTTTAATTAATTCCATATTGAAAATACCAGCAGTAGAACGGTTAAACCATTTTTCTATCATTTGCGTTGGAATTCTCTCCTGATAGACTACTTCTTTTTCAATATCCGATATATCGACTGTTTCGTAAGGAGAACTTGGTAATCTTACCTGAATTACCTTTGTTGGAACATCATGATTATCATATTTATCAGGAACTACCGAAGATGTTTTATAAAAATCAATTGCTGATTGACGTATGTTTCCTGGAATGGCTGAATTAGGATTATCTATAAAGACCACGGTCAATGCAATCCGATCATATGAATGATCCAGTATATTTTCTTGTGCAAGCAAATTATTTGCTGACAGGGCCAAAATCAAAAATGAAAGAATTTTTTTCATGGGTATAAATTTTATTTTAAGTTACTTTTCAATTAGTTGCAATATTAGGTTACTCTCCGCTATGCAAACCTAAGCGGGACAGGCCCGTTTTAATGGTTTCCAAACCCAATTTTTATTCTTTTATAATTTTGAATGGTTGCTCAAATTGATTATTAATGACAATTACATAGGTTCCTGAAACTAGATCACTGATATTAATTTTAGTAACTGTTGTGGCTGAAGTTTCATGTTTAATTAATTTCCTGTTTATGTCATAAACAGCTATTTCAACATTCTCATTTTCAGGTAATCCTTCAATCGTAATAATACCGGTAGTCGGATTTGGATAGATTTTAACTTTACCGCTGATGATAACATCGCCAATACCCGTTGTTTTTCCTTCCTGATTTACAACAAAGATTTTTTCCCTGGTACAGTCTTTTAAACCTGTCAATCTTATATAACCTGTTCTTAAGCTTCCGACATTATCGTTGGCAGTTAATGTTCCTGTCCGATTGCCAGTCCCGTTTGTAACCGATAAATTGACCCAATCAGGTTTATCGGATACTTCCCAGGTTGCATTGGAATATACCGTAAATGAAGAACTACCTGAAATTGATGCGATATGCAGAGTATCCTGTAAAACGGTTAATGTGCAGATTTTATCCACTTTTATTTGTACCGACCGGCAGGTTGTTGTGTAATTGCAAGCTGATGCTTTTACGTAATAAGTTGTTGTTTCGGTTGGTGAAACGGTTATTGTTGAACCCGATCCAATTTGAGGACCACTACAACCCCCTTTGTACCACACCCAGTTTGGTGCATCGTTAAGAACGCCCCCGCTAACCTGAAGGGTTACCGATTCTCCACTCTCTATTGTAGTTTTACTTGCTGTAATACCTGTTGGTGATACAGGTGGAGTACAGATTGGTTTCTGATTAATCGTTATTTTTTTAGATGTGCTGCATCCTGAAACAGTTACAGCTCCATTTCGTTCTGTTCCTGTATCATTCGCCAAAACTGAAATTGAAAGTGTCCCATTATTACTGTCCGATAAAGGCGTAACTGTAATCCAGGAAGCATTATCACTAACTGTCCATGCTGCATTTGAAGTTACCAAGATGGTTTTAGTTTCTGCTGAACCACTATATTCCAGACTAGTTGCGGATATTGACAAACTACATTGGCCTGACTGGGTAACGTTTATTGTTTTTGTTGTACCACACCCTGATACGGTTACTATCCCGCTTCGATCTCCTCCGTTATTATAGGCAACCGAAACCGATATTGTTCTGTTGTTATTTCCTGAGGTTGGTAAAACTGTTATCCATGACGCATCTTTGGTAATAGTCCAATTAGAATTTGAGGTGATGTTGACGTTTTGAAGACCCGATAAATAATTATATTCCAGGGTTGTTGAAGATAAAGACAGACTACAAGTTCCACTTTGAGTTACATTTATCGTTTTTGTAGTGTTACACTCTGCAATTATTGTTACTATGCCACTACGCCCATTGCCAGAATTTTCGGAAACAGAAATTATTAATGTTCCGTTATTGCTTCCGGAGGTTGGCGAAACAGTTATCCACGTAGCATCATCACTTACTGACCAACTTGAATTGGACGTTACATCGACAGTGTTGCTGCCAGACGATGAAGTAAAATCCAGATTTGATTGTGACAATGACAGATTGCATGTACCTCCCGAACTTACCGTTAACCTTGCCCCCTGACTTCTTATAAAACTTGAGTTGCATGTTGTAGTAACAACGCACCGATATTCATACCCGTCCATACTGACCGTTGTACTGCTTATATCCAAGGTACGTGAGTCAATCCCTGAATAAGGTGCGCCATTTGGTATTGAATGCCAGGTAAATCCTTCGCTCATTTCCCATTTATAGATATTGTCAGAACCCGATGCTGTGATGCTGAAAGTTGTACCGGCTGGTGCGGTTACAGTTTTATTTGACGGATGGGTTACAATATCCGGTGGAATACATGAATCATCTGTGGTAAAGGACGAGGAAGTTTTATAGCCTGATTCTGTATCATCACAATCCGTTTTCGCTTTTACACTAAGGTAATATTTTGTTCCAGCGGTTAGTCCGGTAACTGATGCCGACATGTTGGTAGTTGAACCGCGCTTAGTATACCCACTTTCATATGTTACCGATGAACTGGTGCCCACAGCCCAGTAATAAGTTACTGTAGAACTGCCTGGCGGACTGCCTGCCGCCCACGAAAGATTTGCAGTGGTTGCCCCTGTTACCGTGCCGGTTGCTGTGGCAGGTATTCCGGGAGTCTGTGCAAATGTTACAATTTGGTGCATCTAAACTTTGCGTGCCATTTGAATTTTTCTTATTCCCAGCGTCATTTATTGCAATTACATAATATTGATATGTTGCACCAGCAACAAGATCTGCATCGTTAGTATAATGTGTTCCGTTTGTATAAGCATAATACGAGTCATTTCTATAAATGTAATAAATTGTGGCGTTTTCAGATTCGGTTCCAGTCGAGGTTAATTTGGCTTAAAGTTTCATCACATGACGGTGTTAAATTTAGAGTGAACGAACCAGGTATAGAAACATCATTTATCGTTAGCGCCTGAGATTTAATATAAGAATCCAAAAATTCATCTGTATTATTATCTATTTTACCGTTGCCATTCAAATCCATCCATAAACCACCTATTACATCATACGTCCCGGCGGGTATAGGATTAGGTGTTACACTGCTTAAATCAAATGTACGTGATTTGCTATTTAATCCTGAACTTAGCCAGACAAGCTTATCATTTGAACTATCATAATATTCATTGCTGCTTTTCTTTAAAGTTGCCCCTAATAAAACAAGACTCCAACTATCTGTGGCAGATATCGAATAATTTATAGTAAATGAGGAGCCTGCTTCTAAAGAACTTGGAAAAGATAAGCTTGTAATTTCAGCGG
>CAWKIX010000007.1:0-11061 GCA_963849775.1 uncultured Prolixibacteraceae bacterium
CTCCTGCGCCGGATTCTTCATCCCCCCTTGGGGGGGATAACAGGGGGGCCGCTCCTTACAAAATCTATAATATTGGTAATTCTTCACCGGTTCAGTTGATGGAATACATTGGTGCTATAGAAAAAAAACTAAACAAAGAAGCTGTTAAAGAGTATTTACCAATGCAACCGGGAGATGTACCGCGCACTGAGGCGGATGTAACGGATCTTATGGCTGATCTTAACTATAAACCAAATACTACCATTCAGAAAGGAATAGAAAATTTTATTGAGTGGTATAAACCATATTTTGGAATACAATAAAACTTTGCAGCACAGAACCAACTCCCCCCGGTAACCCGGGAGGTTCGGGGGAGGCTTTCATTAAGTGGTACAAATTCAATTTCGGAATAAAATGATTATTTAAGCACTGTTTTATATTTTATTAAAATAAAACTAACTTTGTGAATAATCAGTAAATGTCTAAAAAATGGAAGCTATCTATAAATTAAAAGCAAATGAAATCAATGAAAATCTGATGGATACAATCAAAAAACTCTTCAAAGGAAAAGAAATTACAATTACTGTTTCTTCTGAACCGGATGAAACTACATACCTTACTATGAATCCGGCAAACGAAAAACATTTAATGGAGAGCATGGCACAGGAACCTTCAGTTAGCTTGACTCCCGGGGAATTCAAAGAAATGGTTAAAAAGCTGTAACCAATTTACTGCTACCGGTTACAATGAGAAATATTACATTCACTGCCAATGGATGGAATGACCTGATTGAATGGTCAAAAACCGATCGTAAAATTTTTAATAAAACCTCCCGGATAATTGAGGAAACTTCAAAGAACCCATTTAAAGGAACAGGAAAACCCCCGCCTGAATGACAAGTCGGGCGGGAGCTTTTAAAACACAAATTAAAAGGGCATTGGTCAAGACGTATAACTGATGAACACCGGCTCGTTTATACAGTTAGCGATAAAGAAGTTAAAATTATATCCTGCAAATACCATTATAAGTAAAAGAACCGGGATATAAACTGCCCACCCCATAGCAAAAAGGGAATAAGTGAATTTCTCAATTGGTACAAATCCTATTTCGAAATATAATGAAACTTAATAGCACTTTCTTACCTTCCCCCAATCAAAAAATATTCCAAACGCTCTCTCCTTTTAGCAGAGATGTCCAGCGTAAGGAAAGGGGGTGGATGGACAGAGAGGTTGGGGGAAATGAAGGGGGCTCTAATGCAACCCAGTGATGTTCCAGGAACAGAAGCCGACGTAACAGATTTGGTTGAAAACCTCTAATACAAACCAGATACGCCAGTACAAGTTGGAATAGAGAAATTTATTAAGTGGTACAAATCATATTTTAAAATTAAGTGAATAAAAACTACATTTGTATCAGGCAAAGCAACAGCAAAAATATGGAAGCAATATTTAAAATACAACCCGCAGAATTTAATCAGAAGTTATTTCAGAATATCAAAAAAATGGTTGAGGGAAAGACTGTTACCATTACCATTTCTACTGAGTTGGATGAAACAGACTATTTAAATGCAAGCCCGGCAAACAGAAAACATCTGCTGGAAAATTTGGCACAGGAACCAACTATATGTTTCACTCCCGAAGAATTTGATAAGCACGTTGAAAAACTTCTGAAAGATTCATAGTGATTTACTACCAATGAGAAACATCACTTTTACACCTGGTGCTTATGCAGATTACATTGACTGGCTCAAAACTGACAAAAAACTATTTATAAAAATAACCAGCCTGATTCGGGAAGCAGCAAAAACACCCGGTGAAGGGACAGGTAAACCAGAACTGCTAAAACATGAATACAGTGGTCATTGGGCCAGAAGGATAAATAAAGAACACCGGCTCGTTTATACAGTTAGCGATAAAGAAGTTAAAATTATATCCTGCAAATACCATTATAAGTAAAAGAACCGGGATGTAAACCGCCCACCCCGCAGCAAAAAGGGAATAAGTGAATTTCTCAATTGGTACAAATCCTATTTCGAAATATAATGAAAGCTTTATAGCACTTTCTTATCCTTCCCCCTGCCTGTCGTCCGGTTACACAGGGGGGATGCTTAAATGCTTAAATGCTTGAATGCTTGAATTCAGTCCTTCAGTCCTTCAGTCCATCAATCCATCAGTCCTTCAGTCCTTCAGTAATTGACTCAAGATACAGTAGTTAGTAGTTAGTAGGAATGCTTAAATGCTTAAATGCTTGAATGCAGGAATGAAGGAATGAAATAATGCTTGATTGATTAAATGCAGGAATGTTTGAATTCAGTAAATCAGTCCTTCAGTAATTCAATCCTTCAGTCCTTCAGTCCATCAGTCCATCAGTCCTTCAGTAATTGACTCAAGATACAGTAGTTAGTAGTTAGTAGGAATGCTTAAATGCTTGAATGCAATGAAGGGGGCTTTTACTGTTTTTGATTTTTGTACCTTTGAACTTAATAAATTGTATTTTCAAACAAAGAAATAAACTTTAAAATGGTAAACTGGAATTTACATATTGAATCAGATCCCGGTAAGTTATTCGGAAAACCCACAATAATAAACACAAGAATATCTGTAGACTTAATTCTTGAAAAACTGGCGGCAGGCGACACCATTGAAGATTTATTAGCGGCATATCCAAAACTGACGAACGACGATATAATTGCATGTTTATTATTTGCCGCCGATTCAATCAAAAATGAAGTCATAATTCCAAAAGCTTCTTAAAATGGATTTAGTGGCTGACGAAAGTGTTGACTCCGGAATAACCGACGGGTTGAGAAAAAAAGGAATAAAAATATTTTCAATTGCCGAAGAACATGGAGGAATAAAAGATACCAAAGTATTGGAGTTGGCAGTTAAAAATGATGCCTTACTCATTACTGAAGACAAAGATTTTGGAGAGTTGGCTTTTCGGCTAAAATTTCAACACGAAGGAATTTTGTACCACCTTAACCCGAAACTTTAAACTTTGAACTTTGAGTCCGACTTTCGCATCCGGGCAGGCTCACAAGTAAAAAAGCCTAATAACTCATTGATTAAAAAAACTCAATCATTCAGTAAGTAAGTAAGTAAATCAATACGCAGTACACATAACTGCAATACGGACAATAAAATGTTAATATATCTCGATAATTGTAGTTTTAACCGACCCTTTGATGACCAGAAACAAATCCGGGTTAGAATTGAAACGGAAGCAAAATTGTTTATTCAGGAACAAATAATAAAAGGAAGTGTAAAATTAGCCTGGTCATATATACTGGATTATGAGAATAGTGCCAACCCATTTATCGAAAGGAAAGAAACAATTGACAACTGGAAAAAATATGCTATTTCCGACACAAAAGAGACCAGTAAAATTTTGTCAATTGCTGAAGAACTGTTTAATACAGGACTAAAATCAAAAGATGCATTACACGTTGCGTGTGCCGTTGAACTAAAATGTAAATATTTCGTTACCACCGACCGGATAATAATTAAAAAATTGAGTAATTTTGAATCAATTAAAGTGATTTCACCAGTGGATTTCATTAATTGTTTATAGAGATGATATGTTGACAGATACAGAAATAAAAAGAAAAGGACATGTACTATGGAAAAGATGATAAATCTTCATATTGAAAAACTTCCCGAGGGAGTTTACCTTGCCACTAGCGATTCAGTGCAGGGATTAATAGCACAAGGGCGCACCATTGCCGAAACCATTGAAATAGCCCGTGATGTGGCAAAAAAATTAATCGAAGCGCAGGAGCCTGGGAATGAAATAATCCTTTTACCACCTTCAGATAAATTCGATTATCCATTGGTTATCGGCCTCTGAAATGGGAAGATTATCGGGTTTCAAATACAGAAAAATAATTCAGAAATTAAAACGGTTTGGGTTCACTTTTTACCGGCAGGCAGCAGGTAGTCACGAAATTTGGTATAATCCGCAAACAAAAAAATTTACAACAATACCCAATCATCCCGGCGATATGCCAGAGGGTACATTAAGGGCAATTCTAAAGCAGGCAGGTGTTGAGCCGGAAGATTTTTTAAAAAACAACTAATGCCGGTACCCGGAATCCGTCAATCGCCGGACAGGCCCTGAGCAAACCTCAAAAGGCAACCAATGACAGTCTTCTTTAAACCTTAAACTTTAAACTTTAAACTTTAAACATGGATACTGGAACCTGCAACCTGCAACCTGTAACCCCGACGGGACTTCCGCACAATGCGTGAATGCGTGAATGCGTGAATGCGTGAATGCGTGAATAAGAAATAAGGAATAAGAAATAAGAAATAAGAAACACGGTAACCTGAAACCCCGTCCGAACGGATGTTCATCCGGGCAGGCCCGTCCGAACTGAATTCATCCGGGCAGGCAGTCACTCATTCACTCAACATTAAATTCGGCTACAAGGTGTAAGGAAAATAGTAATAGATTTTAATTATCTTTAGGTAAAATAAAAGCGATGCTTACGGATCAAATACAAAGAGAGATTATTAAAAATTTAAATCCCATTAACCCAAAAACGGTGATCCTTTTTGGAAGTTATGCAACCGGTACTCCCAATGCCGACAGCGATATAGATTTGTACGTGGTTACTCGCGATGAATTTATACCTTCAAATTTTGAAGAGAATTTAAAGGTTAAAAAAAAGGTATATCAGGCACTGGGTAAATTCAGAAAAAAATATGCAACAGATATTTTAGTACATACAATTCCGGTACATCAAAAATTTATGCAGTCAGGTAGTTCTTTTTCGAAGGAAATTATGGGAAATGGTATCATTTTGATTTGAAAACTGAAAATGAAACAAATTACACAAGACTGGCTTGAAAGTGCAAAACTCGATTTGGAGGCTATTCCCTGTCTTATCGAAAATGAAAGATTAACTGGTCATGAGTCGAGGGGTGAGTGAAGAGAATAGTCCCTTCTTCGTGCTCCATGCACCATGCACTATGCACAATGCTCCATTCACCATGCTCCAAGCTTTAACTTTAAACATTTAACCTTAAACTTTAAACTTTTTCACCATGCCAATCCAGTACAAAATCGTTAAAACCGTTGAGCCCGGAAAAAAAGGAGGAGAAAACGGCACGTACCGCCCGAGCATTTACAACCGCCATTTGGTTAACACCAAAGACATCATTGAATTGCTGGCCAAAAGAAACCGCATACCCAAACCCGATATTATCAGGGTGCTCTATTCGCTCTCTGAAGCAGTAACCGAATTGCTCCTCGACAATAACAATGTTGAAATCCCTGACCTCGGAATATTGTCCCTTACAATACAGGGGCTGAATGTCACCGATCCCAAAGAAATTAAAAGCGATAAAATAAAAAAACTGAACGTAGCCTTCCGCGCTTCCAAAGCGTTGAAGGAAGAACTGAAAAAAGCAACATTTCAGAAAGGAAAAGTAACATAATGATGTACCAACCGGGACTTTTCCTCTTATCTTCCCCCCTTGGGGGGATAGAGGGGGCTTTTCCTTTCGCGCTTCCAAAGTATTGAAGGAAGAATTGAAAAAAGCATAATTCAAAAAAGGAAAATAAAGCATCCTCACATTCAGGCATTGCTTTTGACCAGTGACCGGTAATCGCCCAGGCGAGAGAAGCAGCACTACAAGTTTTAGTACAATAAATTTTAATTTTGTATTTTTGAAAAAAGGTTGAAAATGCTTGACATAAAGAAAACATATCTCACCGATGAAAAAAGACGCCCCGTTGCTGTACAGGTCGATATAGAAACGTTTGAGAAAATGGAACAGTTGCTCGAAGATTATGCACTGGGGCAGTTTATTGAGGAAAATGACCCGGCTGAAAATCTCTCCCTGAACGAAGCAAAGGAATATTATCGGAAGCTAAAACGATAATGGAAATAAAGGTAAACACAACTTTTTTAAAGGAACTTGCCCGAATACCAACCAGCAAAAGGTTAAAAATCGAACAGTTTGTTTTTAATGATGCTCCTGCGTTCCGGAGGCAGGAAGATATTCCAAATCTGAGAAAACTCAAAGGTTATAAGTATTTTTACCGAATCAGGTTTGGCAATTACAGGGCAGGTGTTAGAATTGAAAACAATATCCTGATTTTCGAACGTCTTTTGCACCGAAAAGACATTTACAAATTCTATCCATAATTTCACCTGCCCGCACCAGAGCTGGTGCTAATCTGCGCCAACCGGAGGTGAATACAAGTAACCCGAAGAAATTAAAGCGATAAAATAAAAAAACTGAACGTAGCCTTCCGTACTTCCATAGTTTTGAAGGAAGAATTGAAAAAAGCAAAATTCAAAAAAGGGAAATAAAGTATGCTAAAGGGACCATGAAGTCAAATGTCACTGATAATGTCACTGATAATGTCATTGATAAGGTCACTGATAAGGTCGCAGATAAGGTCGTAGATAAGGTCGTAGAAAAGGTCGCAGAAAAGTTGACCGATAATCAAAAAAGTATTATTGAAATAATAAAAAGAAATCCGTTTGTTTCTGCACGCGAACTCGCACCCCGGGTTGGAATTTATCACCGGAAAATTCAGGAAAACCTGGCATCAAATGTGGCTTCCGGGGGAAGATTTTTGACACTTGCGAATATGTTTTTTTACCCGAAACTTACGATGAAACCGCCACACCTCCTCAAAATGCAGTAATAAAGAAGATGTTCTGAACATGTTCAGCGGGACTATGATGAGATCACAAAAATTAGCTAATTTTGAATCAGTAAAAGTGATCTCTCCAGTGGATTTCATTAATTATATTTTAATTAGATTTACAATTAGTTTTTACTAAAAATGAATCAACAAACCTTGAAAATGAGCAAAAATAAAAAAGGCTTTAACCGAATTGGAACATTGCTAATTGTAACTACATGTGTTACAATATTTTTTTCTTCCTGTGTAACCCATCGTAATTTGGAATACCTCCGTGACTCTTCCAATGTACAAGGAGATATTAAAGCTTTCCAGGAAGCCAGTATATCGGATTACAAGTTGAAACCAAATGACGAGTTGTTTATTCAGATAAAAAGTCTGGATGATGTATCTACAAATGTATTTCAACAAGTAGACAAACGGCAAAATGAGATCAATGGCAGTATAACTCCATATAGTGCATCCTTAATGTCGTACACGATTGATAAGTCCGGTTATATTCAGTTGCCAATCATCGGAAATATTCCCGTAGAAGGTAAAACTGTTCCGGAGGTGGGTACTATTTTACAAGATTCGCTTAACCATATTTTAAGTAAGCCAACCGTAACTGTAAAACTGGTAAATCGCTTTGTTTCGGTGCTGGGGGAAGTTAGAAGTCCTGGTCATTTTCCTTACTCACAGGAAAGACTTACGATTTTTGATGCGCTCGGATTTGCAGGTGACATCACTGAATATGGCGATCGCAACGATATTATTCTGGCCCGCAATGAAAATGGTGAAAATTTGCGTATCAATATCGATTTAACATCTTCCAAACTAATGGCGTCGGAATACTATTATATCCGTCCCAATGATATGGTATATGTTAAGCCAATGCATAAGAAATTTTGGGGCATGCGGGAATTTCCATTTCAAATACTATTGAGTTCTTTATCAACAGGTGTCCTGCTTTATACGGTATTTAAATAAAATCTAATTGGTAATATGACAACAAATAACATGAATATAAAGCAGGAAGCACTGTCGGAACAAAATAACCAGCAATTCATTAAAGTTTTTAAATTAATTTTAAGAAATATCTGGATAATAATACCTGTGGTTATTTTGGCATTGGGAATTGCCTACGTTTATAACAAATATGCCATACCAATCTATCAGGTGTCTTCTACCATATTAATAAAGGAAGATTCAAATAATAGCAGTTCCGTTCCGGGGGCTTCTGCATTTATCAATATGGGACTTTTTAAGAATGGGCAAAATATTCAAAATGAATTGGTTATTCTCAAATCCTTTCCAAATATTGAAAAGATGGTGAAAAATCTGGATTTGGAAGTTACCTATTATGAATACAAAGATTATCAATACCATAATATCTATAAAGCTTCACCTTTTAAAGTATTCATTTTCAAAGAGCATCCACAGGTGACAGGCGCCACTTTTGATCTTGTTTTCAATTCCAATGGAAGTTTTAATTTAAATTTGAAAAAACAGGATGCAATAAAATACAATTACCAGACAAATCAACAAATTGCAGAAAGAAAGGATCTTGAATTAAATTTAAAAGGAAATATTGGAGAGATTATTGAAACTCCGGATATTAAATTACTGGTGACAATTAACGACGAAGATAGTTTATTCTTACAGCATAATAATAAGTTTGCCTTTAGCCTTTCAACAATTCAGCAACTTACTAACTATTATAGCGAAGAATCTTGAGTTTAGCATTCCGGATGAATTGGCCACCGTTATCGAAATTGGTTTAAAGACGGCCTCAATACAATTGGGAAAAGATGTTATTGACGAATTGATTAAAGTTTATTCCGAATCCAATCTTGAAGCAAAAAATTATCTTGCCAATATGACCATCGAATATATAGATAAACAATTGGATGAGGTATCCACTTCGTTAAACCAATATGAAGATAATCTTCAACGGTTTATGTCAAAAAATAAGGTAATGAATGTTGGCGCCCAGGCAACAAGGTTATCAGAACAACTTTTAGATTTACAAAATCAATTAGCGGAACTGATGACCCAAAAAAGATATTTTGATTATGTTACAGAATACAATAACAGCAATTCAGACGAGACTCAGATCATTGCCCCAACATCAATGGGAGTTCAGGATCCATTGCTTAACAGCCTGATTCAGGAACTTTCCTCGGCACAAACACAACGGGCCAATCTGATCAAAAATAATCAGGAACGAAATCCTATTGTAGAGCGTTTGGATATTCAAATAAGAAATCTTAAAAATACAGTTTCAGAAAATATTGCAGCAGCAGCCCGTACGAACGAACTTTCAATAAATGAGATGCAAAAGAGAATAGAGCAGATTGAAAATGAGATAAGTAAATTACCCGGAACACAAATGCAAATGGGAGGCATTGAACGTAAATATAAACTGAATGATGCTATTTATAATTATTTACTGGAAAAACAGGCTGAAGCTAAAATTACCAAAGCTTCCAATTTACCCGACAATGTAATCATTGAACCTGCCCATTTAAGTGTGCTCAACACCAGTTTCCCCAAATAAAATGCGAATTTATATTGTTGCGTTGTTTGTAGGAATGGGTATTCCAATTGGAATATTATTACTGAAAAATTCATTTAAAAATACTATCACTACACAGGAGGATATAGAACAGATTACAAATGCGACCGTTCTTGGTAAAGTTTTTCATTACAGAAACCGCAAAGAAAAAAATGTATTCAATTCCTTACCCGGAGATAAAACAGTGGAAACTTTTCGTACACTGCGAACTAACCTTAACTTTGCAATGAATGGCAGCTCCCATAAAACAATATTGGTAACTTCCTGCTTATCTGGTGAAGGCAAATCATTTAATGCACTCAACATTGCATCATCCTATGCTAAAATGGGAAAAAAAACCATTCTTCTGGATTTCGATCTGCGTAATTCGCATGCTATAATGAAAAATACAGACAAGACAATCGGGCTAAGTCTGTTTTTAAACCAGGAAATGGAGCTGAACGAAATAATTCAAAAAACGGATGTTGAACATCTCGACTTTATCAGTTCAGGTCCTGTACCTCCCAATCCTTTGGATTTGATGGAAAAAGACAGCACATCCAGCCTTATTGAATTGCTCAGGCAGAATTATGATTGTATTATTATTGATACTCCGCCTTTGGCACAGGTTTCAGATGCACTTGTAATTATGAAACATGCCAACATTAATTTAATAGTTACCCGTTACAATGTAACCAAAAAGAAATTGCTCAGATTGGTATTAAGTGAACTTAAAAACAAAAATATCAACAATGTATATCTTATTTTAAACGACAACAAACTGGTAAGCGAGCAAATGGGATACGGGTACTATAATAATAAGTATAAAAATTGACTTGAAATATTAATAAATGCCTGGTTTCAAAACCTTTTACCATAGCTATCGATTTTGATGGCACCATAGTGGAACATCGTTATCCAGCCATTGGACGAACACGTCCATTTGCATTTCAAACATTAAAAGCCCTTCAGGCAGATGGTCACCGTTTAATTCTATGGAGCCACCGGGCAGGACAAAAATTGGAAGAGGCTGTTAAATTCTGTAGTTCACATGGTATTGAGTTTTATGCGGTGAATAAAAATTATCCTGAAGAAGTCTGGGACGAAAACGAAAGCCGTAAAATTCTGGCCGATATTTACATCGACGATCGAAATCTTGGAGGGTTACCTTCCTGGGGGGAAATTTACAATATCATCTCTCCCGAAAAAGAAGTGAGTGCTATTAAAAATAAAAAAAATGGTGGAGGAGGTAACGAACAAATGGGATATTATTATAAAAAAATTAAAAAATTCTTTAGAAATATCTATAAAAGTATTTCTATAAACCAGGAATATTAATAAATAATAGCATGAAAAAAATTCCAGGAGTATCAGCTTTTTATCACGATCGCAGCAAGTAATATTATTAATTAACAGCAACATCATTGCCGCTGCACAAGAAGAAAACATATTATTCACAACAGAAGCCTGAAGTCCGCAGCCAGAAGATAACCAACATTAACCTTATAAATAATCAGCACTTTACCTATATTAGAATCAGCAATTGGAATATTATTATAAGCAATTAGAATGATTTAGAAACAACAGCACCACACTATATTTGTCGACAGAATTTTGAATTTAATTGTTGGACGCTTTTAATTCATAACATTAATCATGTTGACAATTTAGTGAAGGAGTACCTTACTCTTCACAAGAGTATGGGTACGAAGGTGAAGAAATTTTGTCGGAAATGGGAATTGCTATTTTTTTAATGGTTTTTTTCTTTGCTTTCTTACCGGAAATGCTACTAATTATTACGTTAGCAATTCAGGAAACGATTCCAATGCAGGAACAACTCCGGAAACAGCATGGCAAACCATAAACAAGGTGAATAAATATAAGTT
>CAWKIX010000008.1:0-304433 GCA_963849775.1 uncultured Prolixibacteraceae bacterium
ACATTAATTTGATCAGCCACTATTTGAGGTATATCCTAAAGTTAAACTTGTTGGTGATACAGAAAGACCGGGCTTCAATACCTTGTTGAGTTATTACATGTGTTTCATTTCCTGGTTCGATCGTTAATGTTGCGATTCTGTATTTTTGTCTAAAATAATTTGAATTGACCGTTACAGATATTGTTGGACTTCCTGTACCATTCGATTTGGACTTAAATGAACCCAGGAGTTATTGTTTTGACTTCTCGAGGAGCAAGGTGAATATGAATCGATATCTAAATCATAAGTCAACCCGGCAGCAGCAACACTTTTTGTTGCTCGTCCGAAATCAGATGTGCAGCCATTTTGTTTAATTGTAAATGTGCTGCCGTTTACATTCACTGTACAACTGCGGGATGAGGTTGAAGTATTTTCCTGAATAGTGTAATTTAAAAATGCTTGACCAATTGTTCCTGTTGAATTTGAATTCATTGTGCCACTTGTTGGATTAACGGTTAGCCGAGCAACTCTCCGAAACGGTAAAAGTACAATTTGGTTGACCATTAAGTATTATATCGTCTGCTCCTGGAGTTGTTGAAAAGCTTTCTGGGTTGTGAGTTTCGTAGTTTGGATTTTATACGTAATTGTACAATTTGATGAACTTGCCCCTGTAACGCAAATTTTGAATGTGCCAAAATTATTATTGTTGAATTCCCACCTACGTACATCGTTGCATTCGGAGTTAAACCGGTAAGTTCTGCTCTTGGCATATATTGAGAATATGTACTCCCATTTGGATAACAACCATAATATGATAATGAATTACAACTTGAACCCGTATATAAAGCCATACCCAAATCTTCGTTTGTTAGATTAACTGCATCTGTTTCAATTATAACGCTTCCTGAACTTGGAACTATAAATTTATACCAGACATCTCCATTGCTAGGTCCATTACAGCTAGTACTAGTTATATTAGTCACACTTGAATTAGTTGCCCCAACATTTGTACCTTCTGTGAAAAAACAACTTGTACCAACAGTCAACGTAGGAGTTCCCGTATCACATGGATTGTCATTGGGAGGGGTAGTAGTTGTGTTATTTTTTAAATAATTGTCAATTCCGGTAGTTACACCATTTGCAATTTTATCTTGTTGATAATCACTTCTCTATATTGCAGCATTAGACGGTGTATCGTGAAATAGCGCTTCTTCGACACAACACGGAATAGTACTTAATATTCCATTTAAAACTCCTAAATTACCGTATGCTTGAGTACTGCTATTCCACCACATACTAGGAGTTAAACGACCAAGTCCTAAATAACTTACCAAACCATCTACCACTTTGTTAGCAAAGATAATATCCGTCCACTTATGATCTTTGTTATATACTGCTGTTGAATAACTTGAAGTATTTAAACATAAATCACCGCTATATTTTCCACCATTTGTATGCATTGATACAAATGCATTTGCACCACCATTTTGCGTATTCCAAGTATTCACAGCAGTAGGTGTTCCCGTTATTCCATAAAAAATTTTGACTGTATAACCGAGAGCTACCAATTTTGAGAAGTTTGATTTACTAAAAGAGTTGCATAGCTTGCCTCCGTTCCACCTCCACATACTAGATTTGAAGTTTGATCACTTGGGTTTAATGCTACGTTTTTTTGAGCTATTGATAATTGTTATTGAT
Source organism: uncultured Prolixibacteraceae bacterium (assembly GCA_963849775.1). GTDB lineage: Bacteria > Bacteroidota > Bacteroidia > Bacteroidales > Prolixibacteraceae > Draconibacterium. The sequence continues at coordinate 1,678 of CAWKIX010000008.1, forward strand.
GATATCAAGATTACAACTAAAACTGAAACAAGTCTTTCCTTTGTCTTCATAGTTAATAAGTTTTTTCAATTAAAAGTCCCTGATAAATTCTTCCATTTATATCATCACGATATGCGACAGAATTACCATCCAATAAAACCGTAGGTTGTATTTCAATTTGATCTTTAGTATCTGTTATCTTTGATTTATTGGAGCCATCTGAATTAATCATATAGAGATCGGAGGCAATGTTCTTATAACCATCATTACTTGTAATACAATAGATTATTCTTTCCTCTGATAACCATTGACCGAAGTAACCTTCACCTAAATCTATTATCTTCTCACCGTCAATATTATAAACATACATATGCTCAGTTGTACCAATGTTGTTAAAAAACAGAACTTCCTTACACTCGGGCGATACCGTTACATTGTTTGCAAAGTCCTTCTCCCCTGTTTTTAATTATCGTTTTTACACCTTTCCCGTATTTATCCATTATTTTTATTCCTTCATCATCTTCAATAATTAATTTATCTCTATTGTAGCAAGGAATAATAATATTAGCGGGAACATTTTCTGCTATTATTTCTTCATTGCCAACCATTCCATCCTTCCATTTCCTTTTTATTAATTTCCCTTTATATGAATAAATAATCTCATTTGATTGTGTAAATGAAGGCATAGAAGCACCAATTCCGGGAGTGGTTAATTCGAATGTTTTCCCACTTTCTATTTCAACAACCTTGATAATATTTTTGGTTTCGCCACTTGCATTTCTCCTTGAACAGGAAGTGATAGCTTTGCTGTCCGGTGACCAACTAAAGCGAAATCCAGCACCATCGTCATCAGTTATTTTCTTTTTTGAGCCGTCAGCAATGTTCTCAACATATATTCCTTTAAAATTTTAATTAGTTATCGCTATTTTTTTCCCATCAGGCGAAAAAGTAGGTGATGAAAAGTTATTATTTGAAGTGATGGGTTTTAGGTTTTTAATTTCATAAAAGATGTCTTGTAGTTTTTCATTTTTGATAGTATCCTTCACATTAGTATTTGGGATTTCAATATTTTCATTAGCGGTATTCCATTTTTAGGGGGTAATATTTTCAATACAATTCCAATACCAACTAAAGTCAAAACAATTATCGACCAAATTATATATCTCTTATTTTTCATAATAAACTACTTAATCCTTGTTTATACTCCCTAGGCGTAATCCCCATCACCCTCTTAAAAGCCGGGTTAAAAGTGGAGGTGCTTTTAAACCCGGATGCATGGGCTACTTCCTGCATATTCTTTTTTGTTTGGGTTCCGTTTGTACTGTTTTGTATTATCCGGGTTGCTTCTTTTACCCGGTATTCGTTAATGAGGTCGGTGTAACTTTTCTGATAAAAATAATGGATTATCCGTGAGAGGTATTCCCGGTTGGAGTGGAAGCTTTTTGCCAGCGAATTAATGGTAAGGTTAACATCGAGCCAGCATTTCTCAGTTTCAAGGGCAACCATCAACTTATCCCGCAATTCGTAATGAATTGGTTGAGGAAATTCATCTGTCTGGGATTTTTTAGAGCTGATATTTTTAGACGAGATTAACATGCAACGTAATTTTTTAAGTTCCCGGTTTAATTTAGTTTTGCTATACAAGCTTCTCAAAAATAAAGAATCCTTGTTTCATTTTGCCTGCAAACACTGGCTCAAAATCGACGGATTGACCAATTCGGAGAAAAAATTATATCTCTTTCAATGCTTTCTTAAATTCGTTGGGACTCATATTCATAAGCGCTTTAAAGGCCGGATTGAAGGTAGAGGTGTATTTAAAACCTGATTTCCTGGCTACGATGTCCATGGTCCAGTCTTCATGTTCGCCCTTTACAATATTTTTCAATATTTCAATGGCTTCCTGTATTCTGTACGAGTTTACAAATTCATTAAAGTTCTTTTCAAACGTTTTATGGATAATTTGTGAAAGATACTCGCGGTTGGTGCCAATTTGCTGAGCAAGTGTATTAATATTCAATTCGGGCTCTAGGTAACATCTTTTATGCTCTAATTCATGTGTTAGTTTTTTCAGTATTTCCTTTGATGCTTTATCGGAAACTGTATTTCTGATTTTTTTCTTTGTTTCGGCTTCCTGAAATTGTTTGTTTTCGAGCGTTGACTTTACCAGAAGTAAATTTTTTCTGTTGTTTCTTCTTTGTAAAACATAGAAAATGACACCGTTTACAAACAATACGATTAAAAATACCGACAGAATAATTAGCCTTGATTTTTGTTGCTTTATTTTAATAGCTGAAATTTCAAGTTCTTTCTGCTTTTTTTCAGTTTCGTATTTTGTTTGCATTTCTGCAATTGCGTTGCTGTTTTGTTCGCTAAATAATGAATCCGTTAAAGTCCTGTATTTTTGAAAATATTTTGAAACGCTGTCTGGCATATTAAGATGACTATATATTTCAATAAAGTTTTGGGTAATTTTCCATTAATGCTTGTTCATCATTTATTTCGGTTAAAATTTTTTCTGATTTTTGCATAAAATCCAAAGCATGCAAATAATCTCCTTTGGTATAATAAATTGTGCCAATATTTTGAATTGATGTGGCTATTAATTCTTTGTCACCGATTTGTTCGGCGCTTAAACGAGATTTGTTAAAATAATTCATTGCTTTTGCATTTTCTCCTTTATAACGATAACAATTGCCAAGTAACTGATCAACCAAAGCAAGAAAATAGGCATTCTGAATTTCAGAAAATATCTTTTTAGCTTCATTTAAAGAATTGATTGAATTATCATAATCTTTTTCTTCAGAGTAAATTATAGCAAGCCTGTATAATGATGCTCCAATGCCAAATTTATTATCTGATTTCTCAAAAACTTCCTTAGCCTCATTTGCATATTTTTTTGCCAAATTATACTGCTTCAAATACCTGTAAATACTGCTCAAATTTATCAATGGATAGTTAATATTCATTTCATCACCCTCTTCCACGTAAATATTTAATGCCTTTAAATAATTCTCAATAGCAAAAGAATAATTTCCCTCTTCCTTATAAATATTTCCAATCCATGTATAACCTGCCGCCAAATTACTTTTCTTGTTTAATGCAGAATATATATTATTAGCACGATGCTGTAATTCAAGGGCTTTATCATATTCTCCGTAATGAACGAATATCGTTCGCATATTGTCGCTCGTTGATGCAATTCCCATCGAATCATTCATTTGGGTTACAATTTCAAAACGTTTTTCAAAATGGATTAAAGCAGAATCAAAAATTCCCAAATTGTAATATGATAGCCCAACTCCCTTAAGGCATATACTTATTCCTTTTTTGAATTTCAGTTCATTTGCCAAATTTAATCCCTGTTTCGCAAAGCGTAAAGCTGAATCGGGAATTTCTTTATAATAATATTCCGAACATAGTTGATAGAAAACGTTAACTTTATTTGTATCTGGTCTTGAATTTTTTAATTCAAAATAAAGGGAGTCGATTTTTGATTGTTGGGCAACAGAATTTTTTGCGAACAGAATAGGTATACAAAACACAAAAACATGAATGTTATTCAGATATATTGGGCGTTTCATAACAGGTATTTTTAGATTGCAGGTTAAGTAAAATATCGCAGGTTAAGTCTTAAAATTTCTAAGCTTAACTTCTCATTCCTTTAAAGATGAAATCAAATTTAGTTGGAATATAAGTTAAAAAAACAAGAAAAAAAGAAATAGAAAAACTATTTAACTGTCTAATTTTGAGAAAGTGGAAGACGGTTGAGCCATTCACCGGGTGATTAAATTATAACAAAAATTCACCCGGTGAATATGCTTCTATTTTTTATTGAAATTCCGGTAAAAACTGAATAAACTCTGTTAGAGAAAATTTTTTGCCAGGAAATGAAAAGATATTTGCTGCTAACTTTTGCTTATTTTTGGCCGTATTAAAAACCATTGAAAACAAAAAACTCATGTCGAAAAAAAAGGCCGCTAAAAAACAGGCTTCATTGTCTCCCGAAAACTATATCCGGCAAAAGGCGCGGAATTTGCCGATGGCCGAATGTTTTGTCACACCGGATTGGAAAGAAGCAGGCGAATGTAATATCCTGGTGGCGCGCAGGCATACCAACGGAAATTATACGCTGGGTTTCTATCTTATCGACACCTATTGTCTTGGGGTAAAAGATGCAGGTTACAGGTTTAATATTTCCGAAAGTGAGTACTATGAGTTAAAGGAAAATTTCGGCGGCAATCTTGAGCCGGTAACCTACAACGAGGCCCACAATATCGTTTACGGCGCACTGGCTTATGCCGAAGATTTGGGCTTCAGCCCACACAAGGATTTTGGAGTGGCACAATACATTCTGGAAGAAGATACCGAAGATATCCCACTGATTGAATATGAGTTTGGCCGCAACGACAAACCGTTTTTGGTTGTAAATACCCGCGCCGAACTAAATCGTTACCTGCCTACATTGAAAAAAGCCGTAGGAAACGATTACGACTTTTTGGTACACGAAGGCGAAGAGGATTATCGGGAAGAAGAAGAACACGACGAAACGATGGAGAGAGCAGCCCGGCAACTTTTGGAAAATTTCACAGACGAGGAAAGAGAAAACTTTTTGAAAAGTATGTCGGAAATGACTGAACATATAGAAAAAAGCGAATCGCTCCCGCGCACAACCTACAATTATCAATATCCCGATTATCCGCAGGAATTAAATCTTTCGCACAGCGAACTGGAAGCGCTTTTTCTTCCTGCAAACAATGATAAATTAGATAAAAAAACGCTCGATACAATATTGTCACTGCCGCGCGAAACGTTGATTAAAGACTTGGAAAATTGCATTTTATATGAGCTTGGACAAAACTGTCTTGAAATTTCTGAAAATAATAATGACGAAAATATTTACGGGTCTGTTGCCCACGCATTGCACCTTCTGGCCGAACTGAAACATGAAAAAAGCTTATCCATTGTGCTGGAAGTGATGCGCCAAAACGAGAAATTTTATGAATTCTTTTTTGGAGATTATTCTTATGATATTCTTGTTCCTGTTCTATACCAGCTTGGGAGAAATCAACTGTCCGCCTTGCTTGCCTATATGAAAGAACCAAATTTGAATATCTTTTTTAAAGCTTCGGTTTCGCCGTGTCTATGATTTTTCGTCTCGAATCCGAACGACGTGTTGAAATTATTACATTCTACGCTGATATTTTTGACTTTCTGTACGAAAACATCAACGACACAAATTATTACGACGCCAATTTAACTGGTATGTTGATGTCTGAACCAATGGATTTTTGTGCCGTTGAACTCCTTCCAAAAATCAAACGTCTGTACGATACTGAGGTTGGTTGATGAGATGCCCTGCGGCGATTTTAAAGCAGTTGAAGAAGAAATTACCGCAGGAAAAATGTGGTTGGAAGACAAGTATAAAGTAAAGTCAATTTATGAGATTTATGCCTAAAGCGAAGTAGAATTTATGACTGCAAAGACGCATGGATCCATAGAAAAAAACTTTGCGCCTTCGCATCTTTGCACGAACTAAAAGAAAAAATACACAAGTTCTTCGGGAATATCCTCATGAACTTTTAGCAATTCTTTGATCTCAAAAAAATGTTTTTTACCGGGTAGGTTTTGCGACATCAATTTATTTTCTTTATCAGAAAAGAAATTACCTTTGATTTTACATTCCCGAATAATCCCTTTCACAACATTTAATTCAACTGAAACCGTTTTACCTTCAATCAGAACACTGTTTATAAAAGTATATTTAGGTGAATACCCAAAATTCCATTCCCATGTTTCAAATTTTTCTTCGGATAGTTTCTGAATATTTTGAATGTCGTTTTCTGATAATTCCATTATAGAATTTGAAGCATCTTCCAATTGAACATCCAATAGAAATTGAATAAACTCTTCAATCGAAATTTTTTCTTTAAGGTAATTTGAGATGTTGGTTACTTTACTGCGATTCGACTGAACAGCTTTGCTTTCATATTTTCCGGGAATTGCTTTTATTGCCTGTCCAAGGTTTTGCAGATCACTATTAAAAAGCAAAGTACCATGATGCAACACTCGTTTTTTAAATACATGTTCAGCATTTCCTGAAACCTTAAAACCGTCAATTAAAAGATCATCTTTTTTTGAATAGGTGGTTTCTACCCCAAGTTTTGAAAGTGATTCGGCAATTGGCGTCAGAAATTTTCTAAAATTAATTTCACTGGGCTTTTCAAAACTTTTTAAAAAAGCAAAATTTACATTTCCGGCATCATGAAAAACAGTTCCACCACCCGAAATTCGCCGGGCAACTTTTATATTATTTTTGCGCACAAACGGATAATTGATTTCTGCCAGTGCATTCTGATGTTTACCAACAACAACTGTGTTCTCACTTTGCCAGAGCAAAAAAATATCATCGTCGAAATTCTTTAAAAGATATTCTTCCGCTGCCAGACAGAAATAAGGATTGCGGGTTTTTAAACGGATACACTGCATATTTTTATATCATTCCATTTTAAAGGACCAAAAATAATTGAAAATTTTTGATGACATTCTTTTCTTTCCCCGATATAGTAACAGATATAATACTCTTTTACTTTAAAAATTAAATTATGAAACAAAGAAATTTACTTTTGGTGGCAACTTTAATGCTTTGCTTTTTTGCAGCAAATGCACAAAATGTTGAAAAAGGCGACAAAATTATTAGCCTGGGGTTTGGTTTCGGAAACAACTTTACTGCAGGCGGAGATGGTTTCGCCAATACTTTACCACCACTTTCCGCAGCTATGGAAGTGATTATTAAAGATGATATTCTCAATGATGGGAAAGGATATATTGGAGTAGGAGGTTTTGCCCAGTATATGAACTACAAGTATTCAGTTTCTGATTTACCGTATATTGAGGGTGGATATGGATATGCACTTAAGTACAAATCTGCTGTAGCCAGTTCAGCTACCACTGATTGGAAATACAATAAATTCATCATTGGGCCCCGAGGTTATTTTCACTACAGTTTTCTTGAAAACCTTGATACCTATACTGGTTTGATGCTTGGGCTGGATCATGTTTCGTGGGGTACAGATGATACCAATTACAAACATACCGGCTTTGCCTGGTCATGGTTCGTTGGCGGAAGATATTATATAACTGAAAATCTTGCCATTATGCTGGAACTCGGTTACGGGGCAACTTATGGAAATATCGGTGTTGCCTATAAGTTAGGAAATTAAATTCGAAACATTATTCATAGTAAATAAATTAGTGAAATGAGCGTGATAATAAATCTCACACTAACCGATGATGATAAAAATCATGCGTTTTCCAGGTATTACTTAATTAATAAACAATTTTAATCAGATGAAAAATCAATTTTTATCCGAAAAGGCAACATACTTCATCTTAGGTTTTGCCTTAATAACTTTGTTTTTGGGTTCTTGTAAAAAAGATGGAGATGGCGATGACGTTGATGACAGCAGCAGCTATATAATCAGCTTTAAATTAAATGGAGAATTACAGAAATTCGCCGATGAAAATTTTCCACCTTCTGGAAGTTTTTATGACGACGGAACACAATATAGCGGGCTTTTTGCAGCCACAGGCTATGCTACTTCAATCGGTTTTCAGGTTTATGATACTAATGCAATTGTAGAAAAAGACTATTCAGGGTTAGTTATAACACCAACCTCCGGCCACAATTCTCTTTACGGGGCTGTGGTTTCTTATACAAACGGGCAAGACAGTTATTCAACACAATCCGTTACGAATCCAACTGTTCATGTAAAAATCACTGAAATTACTTCAACCTCTGTGCGGGGAGAATTTAGCGGGACACTCAAATCGCAAAATGGGAAAGCCGATGTTGTTATAACCGAAGGGAAATTTTTTGTATCTGTGAACTAAATATCCAGCAAAAATAGTTTCTGTTATTTTAAGATAAAATTCACCATGTCTTCCAATCATTGATTTTGCATCCAGCGTTGAAAAAGAACATCATAAACGCTGTAATATATAACACCTTTTTCATCGTACTGACTATAAATTAGCCCTTTGGTTTGTAAAGAATTAATGGAACGAATAACAGTCGCCGGACTTCCCAAAACATGCTTCTGAACAAATTCTTTTGAGGTTGGAGCAAAAGCTTCACCTTCGTGAGCAATTGCTTTCAATAATTTCCATTGCTGTTTGGTTAAAATATCGCGGTAACCAAAAAAGGCAAACTCCTGTTCTTTCAATAATTTCAGTGCTTCATGTTGCCACAAATCAGGTGTAATTACATTTTTTGAATTAATAAAAACCCGGTTGCATAAAAGTTGTACGTAGTAAGTGTGCAGGTTTGTCCAGTTTAGTATTTCGGTAATAGTGGAACTGTTTATTTCTTTACCGGATTCACTGAACTTTTTGGCAATAAATTTTTGATATGCTTCAAATTTAATTTTCTCCAGATGCATCAGAAGCGTACTTCGGAAAAATGGTTTTGCCGGATTTGAAAACATATCGCTCATTACATGCTGACGGCTGCCCGAAAATATAAAAACCACGTTTTTTAATTGTTGAATGATTTTGCGTAACCATGCATCCATATTTTTTTCAGGATATTCCAAAATCTGCTGAAATTCGTCGATAGCAACAATAACCTGTTTATCCTGCATTTCAAGAAAAGCAAATAGCGATTCAATATGATGTTGGCTCTCATTTGGCTGAACTTTAAAAGAAACATTAGGTTCTCCCGAAAGGGAGTCAAAAGTTATTACCGGTCTAAGTGATTTTATAAACGACCAGATTTTTGAGCCTATGTTTGTTTTCTCAGGAACAGCATTTAAAATCGCTGTTGCAAGCGAATTTAAAAAATCACTACTATTTTCCGTAGGTAGAATATCAGCATAAATACAAATATTATTGTTGGAAAGCTTTTGCTGCAAATGTTTTATAAGACCGGTTTTACCAATTCTCCTGATCGCTACCAAAGTAGTTGACTGGCCTCCTTTAATATTACCAATCAATGTTTCGGTTTCCTTTTCGCGGTCGCAAAAGTATTTTGGCCCGTAATATCCTACCGTTGGAAATGGTGTTGATGGTTCATTTAATTTCATAAAATGCAAAATGTAATTTACAAAATGCAATTTACAAAATGTAATTTACAAATTGCATATTCTGCTGGAAATTCTTACTAACATCTTAGAATTATTCAGGACTAATCATTTTTTCAAACTTTCTTCGTTCTTATTTCAAACCTAAGTTTTATTAAAATCATTAAAGCTCCAGTTACCTTTGAGCCAATAAATCATTTAATTTTATGCGTTATGAAAAAAGCAATTATTTATTCCGTTTTTGTATTAGGGTTTTTAACCTTTACAGTTTTACCTTCCACCGGTCAAATAACATCAGCGGAAGAAAAAAGCAATACAAATTTTAAATTAACCCGAAAAGTAGCACTCACGCAGGATTCAGAAATTACGGAAATAAAAATCAATTGTAAAGAAAACATGGATCATTTCAGTATTTCCATAGCCGGAATTGTATACAAAGGGAATTTAAAAATTGAAATTTTAAATCCTAAAGGGAGAAAAATAGATAGTTTTGATATCGAAAGTCATCTTTCAAAGGATATTAAATCTCAAAGCGTGACTGAATGGGAGAAAAATAAAGTATTTGGCGAAATTCGTAAATCTTTTGATAATCCTTTACCGGGAAAATGGATTGTAAAAATTATTCCTGACAGTGTATTTGGAGATGTAAATATTTTATCTACTTCGGATTATCACACAAACTAGAGTAACAATAAATGTCCCAAAGAAAATTTGTATACTGGATTAAACTATTAATTATTGTTATCAGTATATTTCTATCGTTTCATATTCAAGCAAAAATACAGGGCAAAATAGTCACTGATTCTACATGGAATAAATCGGTATATATTTCGTTAATTCCTGATTTTTCAAAACTGAATTCCATGTCGAATCAAATGATAATTGATAAAGCTGAATTAAACAACGACGGGAAATTTAACTTTTCAACCGATTACTTTTTGCCTGAATTTTATTTCTACCGGCTTCATCTTTCAAAAAAAGGAAATCCGCCTGCATCACTTATTATTGGAGGTGACGATCAAAATTACTTTTTCTTTATTTCCAATAAAAAAACCGATATCACAATAAATTCATATGATACAACTGCACTTTTTAAAAACACTGAAATTTTAAATTCGCCACAAACCAAATTGCTTTGCGAAGTAAATAAAATGCTTTTGTATGTTGATACAACAAACTTTTATAACACACCATTAAAGCGTGATTTAATGGAAAATGCACTGGATGAAAAACTCCGGCAATTTGCCGATACATGTAGTTTCCCTTTAGTAGCATTGTATGCCATTTATAAAAGTAATTTTGAGGATCACGTAAAATCAAACCCCGATTTTTATGTCCGTTTTCTGGAGAAATGGAGAAATGAAAAATCACCTTATTTCAAAAAGTTCAGGGAGACAATACCAATTAAAAAAAGCAGAAATTATTCTGCAATCTTTTATGCAATTTCAGGATTTGGAATAGGAGTTTTACTCATGCTTTTCATTTTCAAAAGCAAAAGGAAAACAAATAAAAATCCGATACAGGACTTAACCGTTCAGGAAAGAAATATTTTTGGATTACTGCAACTTGGAAAATCAAATAAGGAAATCAGCGATGAATTAAATATTAGTTTAAGTACTGTGAAATCACATGTAAATAATATTTTCTCGAAGATGAATATTAAATCGAGAAAAGAAATTCTGAATTAGAAACTAATTCATAAACGAACCTGTTGTCGGAATTATATTATAAATGATTAATAATCAGACTTCGACTTCGCTCAGTCTGACTGTCATAGTGAGCGGAGTCGAACTGTTTGAACCAACAAGATATGGATTAATTCCGCCAACGCGTTAAACTAATCAATGCAACCCGAGGCTTCGCGGGCTTCGATTAACAATTGTGCTGTTACCTCCTGCATTTGCACTTTTAAAACTTCATAATCGGTTTCGTTAATATCAATTAATGCGCTTTTTGAGGCAACACATGCATTGGTAACTATTGCATCTATAGCATCAGAACAGTCATCCCCATCGCAGTCGTAGTTAGACCCATTGTATTCCCAGTGGCAATCTTCGTTGGTACAACAGGCTGTTGCATTTATTGCTGTATTATCAGGACATTTTTTATCCGGGTTGCTGCAAAACTCATCCGATTCGGGATCAGTGCAAGCTGTCAAAATAAAAATCCCAAATAGAATCAGAATTAATTGTTTCGTTCTCATTTTTCTGGATTTTATTGTTTATAAATTAAATTCTTTATCAATCAACTTTTTAAAGTTCTCATAAGAAATAAAACCTGAATATGCATGGTTATTCATTACAAACGTTGGCGTTCCTGTTAATTTGTTTTCACGAAACTCATTCACATTTGAACGAATATATTCATAATCGGTATTGTTTAATATACATTCTGCAATTTCGGAATTATCCTCCATAATATCATCAATCAGTTGCGTAAAATCTTCAGTAAAAACAACGGCAGGATTTACAAGTAACAACTGGTGATATTTTTCATAAACACCAAAACGACCAATGCAACTGGCGGCCTGCAAAGCAAACATCATTTGCTGATTTTCATCAAAATCAACCCATTTAACTACCAATTTCAATTTTCCGTTGTCCAGAAAATTTGTTTTAAGATCTGGATATGTCCGTGAGAAAAAATACCGGCAATAGTCGCAATCGTAACTCGCATATAAAAAAATAGTTTGAGATGCTACAAAATCACCAAACACAACATCTTCTTCTTTCTGTTCCACTTTGTGAGTTAGCAGCTGCCCTTTCATTTTGGCAGAATTTGACTGGCATGAAACCAGGAAGAAAATTCCGGCAATTAAAATGGAGTATATTAATATCAACGGTTTCATTTTATTCATCAGTATTATATTTTACCAGCGCCGGATGAAAACTCAAATCTACCATTTGTTTCTGCAGGTTTACTTTTGCCACCATATTTTGCCGATCACGTTTTTTGTCAAATCCTGCTTTTTCTATTCCATTTACCGATTTCGAAACCAAATAAATGGATGTTCGTCCTTTTGTGATATCGCTTTCGTCTTCCTCGGTAAAACCCCCTTCTTTCATTTGTTTTTTCAGGTTCGAACCTGACTTGCTCGATAAAACATCTCCTAAAAACATTCTAATATGATACGCGTAATCTTCGCCAAAACTGTACATCCCCAAAAACATGGCATCAAACGAAGTCGTTCGTATTTCTGTTTTAGGAATATAAAGTTTGTTGTTAAAAAGAAAAACGCTGCTATTCAAGGTGCTGAAATACAAACTGTCCATATTTTTTAGCCCAACACCCGGAATTTTTTCAATTTCCACAACAGGTTTCACATTAAACAGGGCGCCATTTTCAATGGTAAGATCTCCTTTCAGCATCAATGAATCATAAACCGGTTCGTAATTTTTCAAAACAATTTCACCATCCATTTTAGTGGAGAAAGTTCCCTGCACATTTTCAGCTTTAATTTCTTCATAATCGATGTATTTAGCGAAACTTTTTGCCAGTTTCGTTATGTCCATCTTCCGGACATCGGTTTTGAAAAACAGGATGATTTTATCTGCCGGAAGCATTTCTATTTTTATTGAAGAAATTGCCTGACCATTGAAAGCATCCATTTTTAAACTGTCAAAAACATAATAATTTTCTTTAACCAGAAATTTGGAACTGATATTTGAATACAATGCATCTTCATATTTTAAGCTGTTTGCTTTTAAAGTTCCGTTTATTTTGTAGGTGAAATTTATTGGCTCGGTTTCAGGCTCTTCTGTGGAATCCGGAAGGAATTTTTCAATTTCCGCGTAATCCAAATCATCAACACTAAAATCACCATGAACATCCAATTCTTTTTTCTGATTTTGAATAGCTGCCGAATAAATATTTGTCGCATTTACTGAATTCATGTCAAATTGCACGCCCAAATAATTTCCTTTGAGTTTGTTAATCCAAAGCGAATCTGCATTGTATCTCATTTGTCCTGAAAGCGCTCTTACATTCATCATCGAATCGGGCATTTTTAGATTCACATTACTGAAGTCGACCTGAAATTTGCTTTGTTCAAAAACCAACTTATTAATTTGGTTGGTAACAGAATCCAAATTCAATTTTGCTGCCGATTCAAATGTTGCTGATACATTTCCTGTCAATAAATTGATAAGCGAATCAGGAAGATAATTTTGAATTTCTGCCAAATCGAGATTTAACTTTCCTGAAACATCATACTCAGGATTTAAAAGATTTTTTATTGTGCCTGCCAGGGAAACTTTATTGTCTTTCAGAACGGCATCGAACCGGCTGAATTGTATATCAAGTGAATCGTATTTTAATGGATTTCCAATAATTTTTGCCTCTAAATTTAAACTGTCCACGTCAATCTCATCATAATGAATTCGGGCCCGAAATTGAGGTACAAGAATTTGATTGGGTTGATATTCAACATTAGCATCTATGTTGCTGATAGAAAGCAAACTATCGATGTTGGCATTTACATCTGCAAATTGGAGGCTAACTTTAGAGTTTGCCAAAACATCTTTAATATATTCCTCTGAAATTGAATCGGGCAAAATTCCTTTTGTAGATACGGTGGCGTTTATTTTTCCGGTTATTGATTTCAATAAAGAATCAGGAACAAAAGCTGAAATCTCATCCAAATCAATATCGAGCGTTGAATTGATGTTATATTTCAGACGATCTAAATTCTCAAACTTTCCTGAAATTGCAGCTTTACTTTTTGGGGTTTGAAAATTTAATGACCTGATATTAACACTTGTAGTAGAATTGTTTGTCTGTTTCCCGTTGGTTGCGCTGCCTCTAAGAGAAATATGTCGAATTTCTGGATAATCCTTGTATTCTAAATTTCCTTGGGTGAGATTAAAATCAACATCTATTGCCGGCATAATTGAATCAGTAAGTATTCCTGAAATTTTGGCTTCACTGGTAAGCATTCCGGCGAAATTATGTATTCCGAATTCTTTGAAATAATTTTCAGGAACGTATTTCGAAAGACTGCCAAGATCAAGCTTTTCAGCTTTTCAATCAATTCTGTTGAAATATTTGTCTCCCAGGTTTACAGTTCCGTTTACAGCCATTTTTACATCTTCATCAACATCAATTTTAGCGTAGTCAATCGTTAATAAATCAGGCTCATATTTAATATTAAAATCGAGGTTGGCTTGTTTCATCAGGTACAAATTTGTTGTATCATAACTACAATTTGAAAGCAATGCTTTTCCCTCAGCATCAACTAAAACCTCATCATTGTTAATTCGTCCGGATAAATTAACCTGCTCAATTTTTATGTCTGCGGTAGCATTTAATTTATTATCCCGGAAATGAAAAACAGTGTTTTCAATTTTTAAATCTTTAATGTCGAGAAAAACAGGGTTTGCTGAAGTGTCGATTGCATTTTGCTGAGTTGTATCTTTCAGAAAATCGAAATTACTAGTTCCTGCAGTGTCAACCTTATAAGACATTTCTGCACCTGAGATTTCTATTTTGCGAACTTCGAAAATGCCTTTTAACAATTTTCTTGCCTGCACCGCAACATATAACCGGTCGGCATAAACAAGTGTATCTTTCCTGTCAGTTTCAGCAGAAATTGGAGTACTTATTAATACATTTTTACACTGAATTGTAGCATACGGAAAGTTATGAACCAACGAGAATTCAACCTCATCAACAACTACCGGAATATTTGTTGTTTTGCCTACATGTTCAATGGCAATTTTGGCAATTTTATTTTCTGCCAAAGCTGCCACAACAACCAATATTATAAGGATTGCAATAAAAGACAGAAAGAAATATAAGATGATTTTGCCAGCCTTTTTCATAATTACAATATAACGTTGCTGAAATTTAAATCGCCTGTACTAATTTCTTTACAATTTAAGTTTTTCCCACCACAATCAGAAGCAATTACTTTTTTGATGCCATTATTTGGAATATTCTTCTGCTTTCTTTTTATAATAATTATGGATACCGTTTAGCTGTCAACATGGAGAATAAAAATCGACTAAAATCGAATGGTTTGTTCCCGCGAAACCTTCTACTTTTTCAAACATTTCAAGCTTATTTTTGTTTAATCCAGCCTGGTATTCTTCGGTCCGGATTTCATCGTTTTCGCTATGTTTTCCCTGAAATGCTCCTGCACCAAATTCGCTAACAAAAAATGTATAATAAGGAATTTCCCATTTTTTTTTTGATATTTTCAATAGTTCTTTTTTAGTAAAATTGGATATAAACAAACCGTAAAGTTAAATAAGGTAAAACCGTTATTGTGAAATTTCCGGATTTGAATGTCGCGGAAATATTTATATCTTTATTAAATTCAAGCTCTAAAATCATAAATATTAAATTAACACCATATAAATTAAATCTACAGCTATGTTTAAACAAATCAAATTAGCAATTCTAACTACTTTGTTATTGGTTGCATTTCAGTATGTTAGCGGGCAATCTGAAGTAACGAAAACTTACATAAACCCTGTTATTCCAGGAGATCATCCCGATCCAACATTAACTCAGGTTGGAAATGATTTTTATACTTCAGGGTCATCATTTAATCCTACACCAAAAATTTATCATTCTACCGATCTTGTGCACTGGGAAGTAATATCGCAACCTGTTTCGGCGTCATGGAGTGGTTACGGTGATATGCCGGGCGATGGAATCTGGGGAGGCCACATGGTATTTTATAATGGAAAATACTGGCATTTTTTTGGTGGTGGCGGTATTAGTGGCAGAATGTACTTTGTAAAAGCAAA
This sequence comes from uncultured Prolixibacteraceae bacterium, assembly GCA_963849775.1. Lineage (GTDB taxonomy): Bacteria > Bacteroidota > Bacteroidia > Bacteroidales > Prolixibacteraceae > Draconibacterium. Next base: position 17,486 of record CAWKIX010000008.1, read on the forward strand.
CCAGCCAGAAGGTCCATGGAGTGCTCCTGAAATTATAGATATACCAGAGGCATTGCATTCTCAAGGAATAGGTCTTGGTGTAGATAATTCAATTTTTATTGATGATGATAATAAATGGTATATGTTAACTAAAGCCGGTCAATCTAATAACCATATTGTTGAATTAGGTGAAGATGGACAACCAAATGGAAATATTATTGATTTAACCTGGTTAAACCCTGAGGAGGAAGGACTACCCTATGGATGGGCAGAAGGTCCGGTAATGTGGAAATACAAGGGATACTATTATTACAGTTTTGCTCAGCATTTGGTAGGTAGCCAGTATGTTATGCGAAGTGATACATTAAGTGATGAAAAATCAGAATGGACAATTGTAGGTAGTAATATTTTTACAGGAACATCCGGAAAGTTTTACGCACCAAATCATATTTCCCCGGCAGTTATGCTTGAAGATAGTACCAGCTGGATAATTGCACAAAGTTATAACAGCGATTATAAAGCACATGGCAGACAAGGTTTACTTTGTCAGGTAATTTATGATGATAATGACTTTCCAAAAATATTACGCCCACAACAAGATGAGACAACTGCGCCAGATCTACCTGATAGCGGAATTCCCTGGATGGTTCCTCATTCTGATAATTTTAATTCAGAAACGGTAAATCCCGAATGGTCGTTTTTAGGATATACACCTGATAACACCTATTCACTCACTGAAAAACCGGGTTGGTTAAAATTATCTCCAAAGGGCAGTAAAGGACAAAATACAGTTATAAAAAATGATGGCGAACATAGTTATTCGCTGATAACGAAAGTTGAATTTGAGCCTGAATCACAAACAGATGAAGCAGGATTATGGGTAATCAACGGTCCTGAAACACATCAGGTAAAAGTGGCAAGCTCTATAAATGCGGAAAGTAAAAAAGTATTCATTTTTAGTTTTCAAAACACTCTTGATGAACCAGGTGATACTTTATTCGAGGTTGAAAATACATTGGATTCTGCAATTGTTTGGTTAAAATTAATTCGTAATGAACATTACATGTCTGGCTATTATAGCCCCGACGGTATTTCATGGACTCAAATCGGGAATGAAATAATTGTATCCGAAATTGACGTTGATCAAACTGATTACAATGATTTTACAGGAAATCAACAAGGCTTATTCACAAAAGGGAAATCGGCATTTTTTGACTTTTATATTTATCGCGATGGTTACACTCCGATATCAGCTTCCAATCCAACAAACAGATATAAAGTAATGAGCATTACCAATGCAAAACCACCAAATACATTGGCATTAATAAATAACGATGACTGGGTTATGTATGCTGGTGTTGAGTTCGGAAATGATGACTATCAAAAGCATGCTGATTCAATTTCAATAGTTGCTACATGTGCTTCGACAGGAGGCGTTATTGAGGTTTTAATTGATTCTTTAACAGGGACAAAAATAGCTGAGTTAAACATTTCAAATACAGGAGGAAACTATAATTACCAACCTTTTACTGAAAGTATAACGGAAGAAGTTAGTGGTTATCATGATGTATATTTAAAATTTAGTGGTTCTTCGAGGTCAGAGCTTTTCCGCATTTATACTATTTCACTAATTGATAAAGATATTAATACGTCAGTAGAATTATTAGCGAATAAGTTCCTTGATGGTCTGGATCTGGAAGTGTTTTATCCATCTGCACAAAATACTTCTGTTGATATTCGGTATTCAATACCTGAAAACAGCAAGGTTTCAATTAAAATATTTGATTTAAATGGCAAAGAAATAACAGGAATTTTTGAAGGCTCGCTTCAGGCTGGAGATTATTCCTCCTATTTTAACACGCAAGCGCTAAAAAATGGAATATATTTATGCACTCTAAAAGCAGGGAATTTTTCCGTTACTAAAAAACTAATAACCATAAAATAAACAATAATCAAATGAATCAATTCAAAAAATTAACATTTCTACTTGTTATTTGCATAGCCTTTATGCTCATTGTTTTACCTGCTTTTTCGTTAACAAAAGGTGGGCCGGGTAATCCAGCTTCTTATGAAGAAAATGATAGTACAGCTAATATTCCAGTAGTTATTGAAGCAGAATCAGGCAATTTAGGTGATGACTTTATGATTGACCAGGATGGTGGAGTTACTTATATTACTGCTACAGCATCAAATGTGAGTAATGTTCCCAGACAAACATCCAGGATGGTTACCTATGAAGTTACTTTTCCGGATACAGGATACTATAACCTATTTGCACGTGTTCTTGTCGGACCTGAAACATTTAATGATGACAGTTATTTTGCAGGGAAAAAATTTGGTGAGAAGTCACCAACTATTGCAGATGACTGGGTGATTGTAAATGGTTTGGCAACTGCAGGATTTTCCGAACCGGATGAAATTGTAGACGAATATGGAACAAAAGGTGCCGGAATTTGGAAATGGGTAAATATTACCAAAAACTTTTACCCCGGAGAATCTATCGGGAAAGCTTTTTTTGTTGGTGCTGATACACTAACAAAAACTTTTCAGATTGCAAGTCGTGAAGATGGTTTATTATTCGACAAATTAGCCTTTGGTAAATATGAATTGTATTATACAGTTAATGAGTTAGACAGCATGCTTCCCGGTTCAGCAGTTTGGCCTGGCGATTCTACCAAATATTATCAGGGACCACCTATTGCAGAAGGTTCTCCCAAGTTCTTAGGAAACCTTATGGCGAGAAATGATTATGATAATTTTCACAAAATCTGGAATCAGATTACTCCTGAAAATGAAGGGAAATGGGCATCTGTAGGAACATCACTTGATACAACCCAGTGGAATTGGAGCGGTGTAGAAAATCTTTATAATTATGCCAAGTCAAATAATTTAATTTTTAAATTCCACACTTTAATCTGGGGTGGACAACAACCTTCATGGATAAATAATTTATCTCCGGAACAACAACTTATGTATATAGAAACCTGGATGAGACAGGTAGGTCAAAGATTTCCTGACATTGATCTGGTTGACGTAGTGAACGAATCACTTCCCGGTCATAATCCGCCTGATGGTCAAAACGATCGTGCAAATTATAAAATAGCTTTAGGTGGCGATGGTGAAACCGGATGGGACTGGGTAATAAAATCATTTGAGCTTGCCCGAAAATACCTTCCAAATGCAAAACTTTTGATTAACGATTACGGAATTGTTGATAACATTAATGCAACTACTCAATACATAAAAGTAATTCTTCTCTTAAAAGAAAGAGGGTTAATTGATGGTATTGGAATACAAAGTCACCGTTTTAGCATTCAGAATGGTTCTGTAGAAACAATGAAATATAATCTCGACAGAATGGCAGCCACCGGTTTGCCAATCTATTCTTCAGAAATGGACATGGGCGATAATGATGATGAAGCTCCTTTTGACGATCAGTTGCAATTGGAAACTTATCAAAGAGTATTCCCTGTTTTCTGGGAACATCCGAGTGTAGCAGGAATTACAATTTGGGGATATAAAATGCCTGTATGGCAGGAAACATCGCATTTAATAAATGAAGATGGTAGTTGGAGGCCTGCACTTAAATGGCTGAAAGAATACATTGAAGAAACACCCGTGGAAATAAACCTGGTTGATTCCTCAGATTATACAGATGCCTATTTTGAAGCTGAATGTGCTACAGTGGGTGAAAATTGGAATATAATATCTGACGGTCAGGCTTCAAATACACATTATGTAACTATGGGAGATGGGATAAACACAAGAACCCAGGCATCAAATGAAACAGAAGATCATATTATTATTCCATTCTCTGTTGATACAGCCGGGACATATTCTATAAACGCAAGGGTAAATTGTCCTTCAATCAGTAACGATTCATATTGGGTTAAAGTTGATGACGGTGAATTTCAAATGATTAACGGGTTAGCAACAAATAACTGGGAGTGGGTAACATTAATGAATGCTGCCATTGATAAAGGGGAACACACCTTGGTAATTTGTTATCGTGAAAGAGGTGCATTGCTTGATAAAATATCTGTAACAAACTTTATTTTGCCTCCGAGTGGAATGGGAGCTGAAGCCATAAACGTCTGTGAGCTACCTGTTACAGGAGTGAATAATGTGAAGGAGGTGGAATTTGTTTATAATTATCCGAATCCGTTTAATTCTGCAACAACCATAAGTTTTGGCATACCTGAATCAGCCCGCGTAAGTCTTAAAATATTTGATATTTACGGACGTGAAATAATAACATTGATTGATGAAACCTTAAATGAAGGTGTTTATGATATTAATTGGGATGCAAAAGCTTCAACTAACGGTAAATTGGTGAGTGGAGCTTATTTTTACAGACTTGTTTATGGAAATTCTGTAATAACAAAAAAGATGCTTTTGAAGTAATAATAATATTCTTAAGAAACGAAAAACTCCTGATGATTAATTTCGGGAGTTTTTCATTTTTAAAAAAAAGTGACTTAAAGAAATATACCGTCAATTCATAATTCGTTTTGCACTTTCTTTTGCTTCACCCGATAAATTATTTCCTAAAACGTATTTTATAGCAGCTAATTTTATAAGGCAAAAACCTTGAATTTTATTAAATTTACCTGATTAAGAGATCATTTAGTAAAAATTTTGTACCGATTAATATTCACTATTTTAAGAAGTTTAATATGATAACCCGATTAAAACTAGCGATTCTTCTTCTTCTTGTATCATTATCTGCTATTTCTTCTCCAGGAAAATTTTATAGTATTAACTCCAGGTTTGGTATTTCAATACGTTCTGCAAATGATATATGCGAAGATAATAACGGATTTATCTGGGCATCATGCAAGACAGGTATTTTAAGGCTCACTGACGACAGCTACAGAATTTATCACTTGCCTTTTGAAACCTCTGATGTGATTACAGTAAAATTAACTTATAAAGATTCAAAACTAATAGCATACACCAACAATGGCCAAATATTTTGTTACAATTCAATATACGACAGGTTTGATTTTATAATTAATTTAAGAAAAGAGACACAAGATAATACTCTTGTTCTCCACGATATTCTTATTGATGATTTGGAAATATTTTATATTCCCACATCAATAGGGTTTTTTAAATTTAATTCCGGAAAGCTGGAATTAGTTCGTAAAATAGTAGGAGATCAATATTCTGCTATTTGGTATGATGAACAAAACATGCTTATTGCTGAGCCTACGGGAATTTGGCTATTTAATATCGAAACATCAAAATTTACCCGGGTTCATGTTAACTCGAGCAATATACCATACGACTATTCAGCTATTTACAACGATAAAGATCAAAACAAACTTTGGCTGGGAACTTTATCAAACGGACTTTTTGTTTATAGTTTCGACTCAAACTCCTGTTCCAGTAAATTCGAAACGTTTTATACCAGGCAACCGATCCTGTCAATTGAAAAAAATACCGATTCAACATTACTCGTTGGTGTTGATGGACAGGGAATATGGGAGATGGTTAAAAATGAATCTCGTGTAATTAATGTTTACAAGGAGAATTCCTATGATCCGACTTCACTAAAAGGGAATGGTGTTTACAAAATTTATTGTGATAAAAATAATCGGGTATGGATTTGTACAATAAGTGGTGGAGTTTCGTTTTTTGATCAGGTATCGCCATTGACAAACCAAATTACTCATCGCAACAATAATTCAAATTCGTTGGTAAATAATGATGTAAATTGTATAATTGAAGATAGGGAAGGTAAATTGTGGTTTGCTACAAATAATGGTATTAGTTGCTGGCAAACCGCAACAAATAGCTGGAAAAATTTTTATTTTAACAATCTTGAACAAGCTCAGGTATTTTTATCGATTTGTGAAGATGATCAGGGGAAAATATGGGCAGGCACATATTCTTCTGGAGTTTATGTTCTTGACGGGAAAACAGGCGAAGAGCTGGCGCATTATGGACAGAACCTTGAAAATTCACCAAAATTTACCGATTATATTTTTTCTATTTATAAAGATAACGATGGCGATATTTGGCTTGGTGGTGTGAACGGTAATTTTGCGTGTTACTTAGTGAAAGAAGATAGCTTTAGAATTTATTCTGATGAACCCGTTAATACATTTTGCGAAATTGAAAACGAACAAATTCTTCTCGGGTGTGTGTATGGAATTTCAATTCTTGATAAAGAAACCGGCGAGGTTAAAAGATTAGTCGAAGATATTTTCGTTAATGACCTGATAATTAAGGGAGATATTGTTTGGATTTGTACAAGCGGTGATGGTTTGATAAGGTATGACTATAAAAAAGGGACTATTGAAAATTTCACGACTAAATCCGGGCTTCCTTCAAATTTTTTAAATAGCATTTATTCAATAACATCCGATGATTATTTATGGCTTGGAACCGAAAACGGATTATGCAGATTTGAACCAAAAAATAACAAGGTTTTAACATTTTCTTCAATACTTCCTCTTTCAGGAATATCATTTAATATTGGTTCTCCGTTTATGTTGAGAAACGGACAACTTGCCTGGGGAACAAATAGTGGGGCGATATTCTTTAATCCAAATTTAATAACCGAAACTCCATCTGACGGTAGAATCTTTATACAGGATATTCTTCTGTCGGGAAGATCCGTTCGGGAAGTATCTTCCTTCAACCTGAATGCACCGGTAGATAGTTTACAGGCATTAAAACTTAAATATTCGCAAAACAATTTAAACCTCGAAATAATTCCTGTTGGTACAGCAATTGGCACTAAATTCTCCTGGAGAATAGAAGGTTTTGATGCATCATGGTCAACCCCTTCCGATAACCGGGCAATAACATATACTAATTTGCCAAGTGGAAAATACAAGCTTAAAATAAGACTTCTGGACAGTTCGTTAACCCAGGTAATAGCTGAACGTTCGCTTGATTTAAGATTAATACCACCATTTTGGCGGACAAGTTGGTTTATCACCGTTGCAATTATCTTATTAATTGGTTTAATAGGGTTTATTCAATTATTTTATATTAACCGTTTAAAAAGAGTTCATACCGAGGAAAAGGTGAGGTTCTTTACCAATACAGCACACGATATACGAACATCTCTGACACTTATTAAGGCCCCAATTGAAGAGTTATATAAAGAAAATAATCTTTCGGCAATCGGGAAGAATTTTTTGTATCTCGCAAATGAACAGGCACAGCGACTCTCCTCGGTTGTAACGCAGTTAATGGACTTTCAAAAAATTGATATTGGCAAAGAAACAATTTCTCTTTCCATGGTAAATATCTCTGAAATTATTTCAAACCGAATATTAATGTTTGAATCGTTTGCAAAAAATCATGAAATAACGTTAGTTTTTGACTCTGATTGTGAAAATTACGAAACTGCAATTGATGTTCAAAAGATTGAGAAGACGATCGACAACCTGATATCGAATGCGATTAAATACTCTCATCCAAAAGGGCTTGTGCAAATTAATCTGAATTGTGCCAAATATAAATGGGGTTTAAGGGTAAAAGACAATGGTATAGGTATTAGCCGAAAAGCTCAACGAATGTTATTTAAAGAATTTTACAGGGGCGATAATGCCAATAATTCAAAAATCGTCGGATCAGGAATTGGACTTTTATTGGCAAAGAAATATGTTACTATGCATAATGGATCAATTAGTTGTGAGAGTCAGAAAAATGTTGGGTCAACTTTTAGAATAGAAATACCATTTAAAAGAATTTCTTTAAAATCGCAAACCTTCAGTAAAATATCCAATCTTCCGTTTGTAAAATTTGGTACCCCAAATGCAATCATACTATCATCATCAAATACTATAAATTCATCAACACGTGAAACGAAAATTCTTATTGTAGAAGACAATAAGGAGTTACTAAATTTTTTGAAAGTCACGCTTTCAAGAGAATTTAAAGTTTATGGTGCTGAAGATGGAATAGCTGCATGGGAATTTATTTCGAAACAAACACCTGATTTGGTTATTAGTGATGTAATGATGCCCAATATGAATGGATTTGAATTGTGCCAGTTGGTAAAATCAACATTCGAAACTTCTCACGTACCGGTTATTTTATTAACTGCTTTAAATGAAAAAGATAATCAACTTCATGGTTTAGGCTTAGGAGCTGATGATTATTTTACCAAACCTTTTGATATGAATATTCTGGTTCAAAGAATAAAAAGCATACTAATAAACCGTGAAGCGGTACAGAAAAAAGTATTAAAACAGTTCATCTCCGATACATTTGAGCCAATACTCGTAAATAATCATAATGACGATTTTCTAAGAAAAGCAATTGAAATAGCCCGTAATAATATTGCAAATCCAAATTTTAATAAAGATGTTTTTTCATCTGAAATGAACATTAGCCCATCACTTCTCTATAAAAAATTAAAATCGCTTACCAATCAATCTCCAACCGATTTTATTAAAATCATACGCCTTGAGCATGCTATGAAATTGCTTAAGACAAATAACCGGACAATTACAGAAATTAGTGAATTATGCGGTTTTGCCAACATTGGCTATTTTAGTACATCGTTTAAAAAACATTATGGAAAATCACCCAGGGATATCACTCATTTATAATTCTGCAATCATATTATTTACAAGGGAAGAACATTTCTTTATAGATTACGGATCCATGGAGGTTATCAAAAAAACTAACCCTGTTAACAAATTCAGAATCACTTTGCAGGGATGTACATATTCTGGAATAATGGGAAATTAAAGCTTAAAATGCATTATATCATCCTAAAAATATCTAAAACTGTAAATAGTATATCTGAAATTATAAATTCTTTATTGTCTCATTTTGTAATTTTAAAAGATTGAAATTTGTCATTGTGATAAAAGGAAAATAATATTCACAAAAAAACAGGTGTATCTTATTTGGGATGCAAATGTTGATTTCAATCTTTTGGCCAAATTTCGTAAGTATTAACCTTTAAAAAGATTTATTAAGCCAACATAGTAATCCGGTGATTTAAGAAAGAATAGAATATTATCATTTTGAAAGATAGAAATTTAAATTAATTTTTTTAATCAAAAGATAAGATGGAAATAACAATATTCTTAATTATCAATAAATCAGATGCCTATGACATGAAAAACTTAAAAAAGGGAGGGAAATGATTGGACACCTCCCTCCCACAAAAATTTTCATTGCCTCTGAGTTTGCCGACCGTGAGGCAACTAATTTTGAATTACTAATCCAAAACAAATCTAACTTATGAAAAAAAAGCTTTGTATTATGATTTCTGGTATGAATAGTACCAGGAATTTCAAATTATTTAAAGTTATGGGAATTGTACTTTTATTTATTATAATAAGTACAAACCAAGCATTTGCCAGCGGAGCATATTCTAAGTCAACCGCCCAGGATCAGGAGCGGTTAATTACTGGTAAGGTTACAGACAAAGATAATGTATCACTTCCGGGTGTTGCAGTGGTTGTAAAAGGGGCTACTAATATTGGTATGATTACAGATGAAGATGGTAATTATTCATTAAGTGTTCCTCAGTCTGCCGAAATATTGCAATTCTCTTTCGTTGGTATGAAGTCTCAAGAAATTGAAATTGGAAATAAGTCTGTTATTAATGTTGAAATGGAACAAGATGTGGTTGGTCTTGAGGAAGTTATTGCAGTTGGATACGGTGTACAAAAGAAAACCACAGTGACTGGAGCAATAAGTACAGTTAAAGGAGAAGAACTAGCTGATATGCCAGTACCAAATATTTCCCACGCTATTGCCGGCAAGTTAGCAGGTGTAAGTATGAGGCCCAATGGAGGTCAACCGGGGTTTGATGATCCTGATATCCATATACGTGGTATTGTAACAACCGGCGACAATACACCACTGGTTGTTGTTGACGGTGTAAAAAGGGACAACATTCGTCAGATTGATCCCGCATCTATTGAATCCATAACCATTCTTAAAGATGCTGCTGCTGTTGCACCTTATGGTATAGGTGGTGCGAACGGTGTAATACTTATTACCACAAAACAAGGACAGGCTGGCAGGCCGGTTGTTCGTTTAACTGCATCTTATGGAGTACAAAATCCTACCTATTTACCTAATATGTTGAGTGCAAAAGATTATATGGGCTTGCAAAATGAAGGTTATTATAATTTAACTCCGAATGGTACAACACCACCTAACGATCCTGAATTAATTGCCAATTACGATAATTTGCACCAACAGGATCCAGATTTGTACCCTGACTCAAAATTTATCGATGCATGGAATACCAGTGTACCGGTTCAGAATTACAACCTTGAATTAAGCGGTGGGACACAAACTATAAATTATCATGCTGGTTTAGGTTTTTATGATCAGGCCGGTCTTTTTGATAAAGTTAGCTACAACAGGTATAACTACGATCTAACTTTAGGTATTCAGGCAACTAATACAACCAAAGTTACCATGTCGTTACGGGGTTCAATAGAAAATACGAAAGAACTTGACCCGGGAGAAGATGCCGGGAACCATCTTTTCCGTGCATTTTATAAATTTGTTCCAACATCGGTAATGGTTTTTTCTGATGGTGTACACGTGGGAGAATCATCAGCCAGTTCACCAGTTGCTGCATTGCGTTCGCCAGGATATGATAATAGAGAAAGAAATACACTCTTAACTTCATTAACACTTGAACAGGATCTGCCTTTTATCAAAGGATTGAACTTTAAGGGGGTATTCAGTTTTGACCCAACAAATACGAGAAGAAAAAGGTGGCATATTCCTTTTGTTTATGATGTAATTGATTACAGTACAACTCCCTATTCATTTACACAGGCCACAACTACAGAAGAAGGTGCTTCTCCTTTATATAATTATTTGCGACTTGATGAAAACAGGAGTACAAATTATACTTACCAGGGTTTCTTAAACTACAGCAGAACTTTCGGAGATCACGCTGTAACAGGTTTGATTGTTGCTGAAGCAAGAAATTCAACAAGAGATAATTTCTGGACCCAAAGAAATAATTTTGCCCTTTTAATTGATGAAATGGATTTTGGAAGTTCAGATAAAAATGATTATAGTAACGGTGGTGCATCAAGTACTGGTAGTGAGATAGGGTATGTTTATCGTCTTACTTACGCTTATATGGGTAAATATATGATAGAAGCATCAGGTAGATATGACGGACATTACTATTTTGCTCCAGGAAATCGTTGGGGATACTTCCCTGCATTCTCGGCAGCATGGCGTGTTTCGGAAGAAGGTTTTATGGCCGGCGCTAAAAATCTGGATAACCTGAAAATCAGGGGATCCTGGGGCCAGTCTGGTAACTTGGCAGGTGGAGCTTTCCAGTACCTGTCCGGATATAGTCTTCGCAGCAACGATTATGCTTTTGGAAGTGGCGCACTTGTACAAGGCTCAAGAGCCGGGAATGAGTCAAATCCAAACATTACCTGGGAAAGATCAACAAAATGGGATCTTGGGTTTGATTTGAATATGTGGAATGGCCTTTTAAACCTGGAATTTGACTATTTCCATGAAAATCGTACCGATATGCTTCTTAGACCAACGGTGACCCTGCCTGTTGAATACGGGCTTGGCTTGTCTCAGGAAAATAAAGGGAGAATGAAAAACAACGGTTTTGAATTGAATGCCGGTAGCAGGTATGATGTGAATAATGACTTACGGATAGGCATTACAGGAAACTTTAGTTATGCAAAAAACCAAATGATCGAAGTATTCCAGTCTGATGCACAGGCAGCCAATCCAAATCGTAACCTTATTGGTAAACCTTTTAATACACCGTTCGGTTTTCAGGCGCTTGGCTTATTTACAACAGATGAGGATAAAAATGGCGATGGGGTTATTAATGCTGATGATGGATACAATATTGTTCAATTTGGAGATCTTCACCCGGGTGATATTAAATATGCCGACTTAAGCGGCCCCGATGGAGTTCCGGATGGAAAAATTGATGACAATGACCAAACAAAAATCGGATATCCCACTCAATATCCATTGTTAACTTACGGTTTTACTCCAACTGCCAGTTGGAAAGGGCTTGATATCTCTTTATTCTTCCAGGGTGCAGCTATGTCTACACTTAACTTTTACGGTTTTCAGACTGTTCCTTTTGAAAATAATGGTAGTAATACTTCTTATGAATATTTTGACAATCGCTGGACACCTGATCATCAGGATGCAAAATATCCAAGGGCAACACCTTCTCCATATGCAAACAATAACCACGCAAGTACGTTCTGGTATTATAATACCGGGTATTTAAGGTTAAAAACTGCAACTATTGGATATAGATTACCAAAAAACATAACAGACAAAATTGGAATAGAGGGAGCGCGCCTTTATGTAACCGCACAGAATGTGTTTACAATTAGTAAGCTTAAATTCGTAGATCCAGAAATTTCATATTCTGGAAGAGAGCAGTCCTATCCGGTTATGAAGACAACTACGTTTGGAATTGATATTACCTTTTAATTAAAATACGATACATTATGAAACGATATAAATTTAATTTAATTTCAGTTGGGATTGTATCCTTATTATTGTTCGGAATGATTGCATGTAATCAAGAGAAATTCCTGGATAATGTCGATAAATCGAACCTGAATGATGGAACCCAATGGGCAAGTAACACAAATGCCGATATTTTCCTGAATGACATTTACAATGGACTTGTAAATAAATGGAATAGTACTGAAAATAATGATTATTATTCTGATGATTATAACACCAGTCACTATTATACTGCATCGAACTGGAGACAGGGAGTTGTCCAGGCTCCGTCAAGTAGTACAACCAATCCATGGTTTGGAACTGAAGGTCCTACTGATGATCTTTCATGGTCAGGATTCTTTGACAGGCTAAGAAGATGTAATACATTTTTAATGAAGATTGAAGAAAATAAAGATAACTACTCTTCTGATTGGTACAACAAACGTGTTGATGAGGTACGATTTATTAGAGCCTATTTTTATAGCGAAATGTTTATGCACGTGGGAGGAATGCCAATAATTGAAGTTCCTCTTGACAGAAGTTCGATGTCTGACGATGAACTGAAATTTCCAAGGTCATCTTTTGGCGAAACTTTCGATTGGATAACCGGTGAATTAAACGACGTTTACAACAATGGAAATTTAGCCGTTAAATATAGTGCAGGAGATCCTGATGCAGGTCGCGCTACTTTGGGAGCTGCCCTTGCTTTAAAAGGATGGCTGGAACTGTTTGCTGCCAGTGAATTATTTAATAGTGGAACTCCTTACCTTGACGATCCGAACAACCTGGTTCATTTTGGAACTCCAAGGCCAAATTTGTACGCCCAGGCTGCAGCTACAAACAAAACGTTTATTGATGAATACGGAAATGGTAATCCTTATGAACTGTATCCTGATATTAATAACATGTGGCGCGAAGCTACTGACTATAATTCAGAAGTTATCTGGGACAGGCAAAATGTAAAAACTGTTATGGGAGGAAGCTACGAAAGACGTGGTGGTGTTACCTATGTTTTGGGTCAGTATATGACATGGGGTAACTACAATCCAACCCAGGAAGTAGTAGATAATTTTAGGATGGCAAACGGCAAAACCATTGACGACCCGGAATCGGGTTACGATCCTCAAAATCCTTATGTTAACAGGGAACCACGATTTTATGATTGGATTGTTTATGATGGGGCGCCTTACAAATTGGATTGGATGCCAAGGACTGATACGATATACACACGTATTGATGAAACTTATGCTGCTCCTGACAAAACAAACCAAATTGACCTTGCCGGTAAAACCGATGTTGGAGATTCAGGTTATTATCAAAAGAAAAAAATGAATCCCGATGCACCTCCTGCCGATAATGCTAATGGAACCAATTTCATTTACTATCGTTATGCCGAAGTATTATTAAACTATGCTGAAGCACAAAACGAAGCATCTGGTCCTGATGCATCAGTTTATGATGCTATCAATAAAATTCGTGCCCGTGGCGGTATTCCTGATTTGGAACCTGGGTTAAACAAGGATCAAATGCGTGAAGCAATTCGTAATGAACGTCGCGTTGAACTTTGTTTTGAAGGTAAAAGATTTTTCGATATGATTCGTTGGAAAACAGCTGAAGATGTTATGAATCAACCTCGTCACAATATGGTAATCAGAAATTCTGTACCTGCTGACAACTCAGGAGTTTGGGTATATAGCGTTGAACCGGAAGTCAAATATACAGCCAAGTTTGTGGCAAAACAATATATGACGCCTATTCCACAAGATGTTATTGACCAAAATCCAAAAATATACCAGAATCCAGGTTATTAATCCTCTTTTGTCCCGGTTGGTTATCCCAACCGGGGTAAATTTTAATTTCAGGATTATGCATTTGGGAGATATTAAGTTACTTTATAATGAATGGAGGCTAATTTGGATTTGGAAAATAACCTACTGGTAATCCGTAGGGCGATTTATTTGATCGATCAGATTAGTGACAGGGTAAATGACATGTTGAATGGTAAGCCAAAACTTTACATTGCTAGTTCATGAGTTTGTGGAAAATTGCCAACTGCCACACAACCAGTAAATACAAAAAGTTGGTCGATGATGCAACTAATTGAACTCAAAAGTAATACTGAAAGGCGAATTTGATCGAAAACCGAATGTTTAAAGTGAATAGTTATCTTATAACTATTAGTTAGTTTAGGTATAGAATGCGGCGGCAAGGTTTTCCTTGCCGCTTTTCTTTTATATATGTTTATGATTCATTTTTATTATTTGATAATTTCGTCCTATAATAACAGTTATATAAAATTAACTTGAGTTCGATGTAATAATGCATTAAAAATTTTGAAAAACAAGGCTTTGGTTATATTTAAGTATATACCATTTAAATGTTTATCAAACAAAACATTGTTTTTATGTGGACTCTAAAATTACCGAAATTTTCTATTTAGTTGACGAATTTTGAAAAGAATTTGAACTGGCCAAAGAGGGCCATGTCCTTACAGAAGAAATCAATGTAAATCGAAGTAATTGTAAGTTTACCATGTTGACAGCGAAGCAATTACACATTGTAATCCTGTTTCACCTGAGAAATTATCTTTGTTTGAAGCATTTATACCATGCACGTTCAGAAACAGATGCAATCTAATTACCCTCGAACTGTTTGCCCGATAAATTTTTGTTATCCAACCCACTTGAAATAAGGGCAATTCTCAATAAAAACAGATGAAAATTGTTAACGAAAGCTTGATTTCAGTGATTTTTTATTTTGCAACTATCAAACTCGGGACCCAGGGATATCAATCATCTATAATTCTGCAATCATATTATTTACAAGGGAAGAACATTTCTTTATAGATTACGGATCCATGGAGGTTATCAAAAAACTAACCCTGTTAACAAATTCAGAATCACTTTGCAGGGATGTACATATTCTGGAATAATGGGAAATTAAAGCTTAAAATGCACTATATCATCCTAAAAATGTCTAAAACTGTATATAGAATATCTAAAATTGTAAATTATTCTTAACTTCTCTTCGTACTTTTAGTTGGTTAAAAACGATCACTCTTATATTCCGATTTGTTTTTAATGCTAATCAAGATAGATCAAATATTAATATTAAAATATTTATTGCATTGACAAAGTAAATCCGAAAGATTAAATCATTGGTTTTACATCGCTTGAAGTTTTATTATACTCCTCATAATTGTGAATGTTTCATTCATTAGTTTCACTAAAAAATTCTTGACTTTTATTAGCTGTTTTTAGATAAATAATCAGATATAAAATGTACTAAACTAAACGAAATTAAATGCTTATGAAATAAGAAATTAAAGAAAAAAATGGAGGGAAATATTTCACTACTTCCCTCCACACAAAAGTTTACATTGCCTCAGAATTTGCAGACTATGAGGCGAAAATTTTGAATTACTAATCCAAAACAATTTTAAACTAATGAAAAAAAAGCTTTGTGTAATGATTTCGGGCAAGCAAATTACTCGAAATTTAAGATTATTTAAAGTGTTGACTATTATGCTGCTTTTGGTAACTGTATTTTCAGTGCAATCATTTGCTACCGAACCAAACAGCAGCTCCAATAACATTTCAGATCAACAAAACACAGTAACCGGTAAAGTTACAACTACAACGGACGAAGCCCTTCCGGGAGTTACTGTTATTGTTAAAGGTACTTTACAAGGTGTTATCACAGATGTTAATGGTACATATACTATTAATGTCCCTTCCGATGCAACTTTAATCTTTTCTTTCGTCGGGATGCTATCTCAGGAAATACCAGTTTCGGGACGGACAACTATTAACGTTACTATGGAACAGGATGTAATCGGTCTCGATGAAGTTATAACCATTGGTTATGGTACACAAAAAAAGAGAGACCTTGCTTCGGCTATTACGGTTGTTAACATGGAAGAAATTGCAAAACAGCCTGTGGCTAACGTTGCAACCGCGCTTCAGGGACTTGCCCCGGGTATTCTGGTTACGAACACACGAAGCAACACAGATCCTGACATTGTAATTCGTGGTTTGGGTACTACCAGTGGAAATAACGACCCTCTGTATGTTATTGATGGTATTCCTGTAGCTGGTATGTTTGTTAACCCTTCGGATATTGAAACAATGCAGGTTCTGAAAGATGCTGCATCGGCAGCAATTTATGGTTCGCGCGGTGCAAACGGTGTAATTCTAATTACCACCAAAAGCGGTAAAAATGCAAATAACGGACAACCAAAGGTAAGCTTAAGCAGCTATTATGGCGTTGAAAAAGCTTGGAAATTACTCGATTTGACAAACACAGCAGAATGGGCATCGATTGTTTATGATAGTAATGGTGGCCAGGGTAGTGGTACTCTTCCGCCGCTTGCAAAATGGATTATAGAAGAAAACAGCGGTAAATTCGATGGACCGGAAACCGATTGGCAAGATGCAATTTTCCAGACAGGTGCAATTACCCAAAACAATGTTGACATTTCGGGCGGTACTAACGCCGGAAACTATTTCTTCTCGGCAGAGCAATACAGCCAGGAAGGTACTATTATAAACACGCCATTTAAAAGATATTCGGTTCGTATGAACTCAAACTGGAAAACAAAAAAATTCAGTTTTGGCGAAAATATTTCTTTTACTTATTCTGACCGAAGAAGTGAAGTAATACCAGATGGTCGCTCGGCTATTCAACAGGCAATAAATATGACACCGAATATTCCTGTGCGTGACGAAAGAAACCAGCCTGGCGGATATGCAAACTTTAATTGGACGGACGATACATACTCACCTGCTGCCTCGGGACATGATGCTGGCAACGTTGTTGCATTTCTGGAACGCGTAAAAAATATGAACTACACCAAAAGGTTTATGGCAAGTGCTTATGGTGAGTATCAAATTATCGACGGACTTACTTTCAGAAGTACATTTGGGATTACCAGTTCGGATAGTGAAGGCCGTAACTTTACATTAGCTACCCAAGGCCAAAGACTTAATAATACAACGCTTAATGAAAATCACAACTGGACTTACAACTGGATCTGGGATCAAACCCTTAACTATAGTAAACAGTTTGGCCAGCACAATTTTAATGTTATGGGGACTTATTCTGCGGAATATTCGAAAAGTCACAATTTTAGTGCTGGTGGTCAGGGCATTCAGACTGAAATACATGATGTACTTGGTAAAGTTGAAAGCAACTTTAGCGTTGGCGGCGGCGAATCTGAACTTAGCCGTACTTCATACCTTGGTCGTTTAACCTATAACTATGCAGGTAAATATATACTTGTAGCCAACATTCGCCGCGACGGTTCTTCTAAATTCAACAAGGGCAACAAGTGGGGTACCTTCCCATCGGCTTCGGTTGCATGGAATATCAGCGAAGAGTCGTTTATGGACGATATAAAAGCATCAACTCAATTAAGCCGTTTGAAACTTAGAGGTAGCTTTGGTGCTGTAGGTAACGACGGGCCAATCGGGGCATACAGTTACGTACCTGTTTTGAGCGGATCGAATTATAATAATGGTACTGCTGGTATTGTTGGACAAACCGTTTCAAATTTAACGAAAAACCCTAACTTAAAATGGGAGGCTTCTGAACAGCTTGACCTGGGCGCTGAATTAGGTTTCTTTAAAAATGCTTTATCGGTTGAAGTTGACTTTTACAATAAAAAGACCAAAGACATGCTTGTTGGAGTTCCGATTCCCGGATCAAGTGGTTCAAGTGCTTCTATTACCCGAAACATAGGATCTATTTTAAACAGGGGTTGGGAATTCATGGCTACATACCGTAAAAGAAATGGCGATTTTCATTACTCAATTGGCGCGAACTTATCAACCAATTATAACGAAGTACTCGATTTGGCCGATCAGGTTATTAACGCTGGTGGTTCTGAATTTGCTTCTTCATCCACCCGTACAGAAGCCGGTCATGCTATCGGTCTGTTCTATGGCTACAAAACATTGGGCTTATTCCAAACTCCGGAAGAAATTGCAGCCTATGTTGATGATAATGGAGTTGTAATGCAACCAAATGCAAAACCCGGTGATATTAAATTTTATAAAAAGCCAGACGAAGAAGGAAAATTGGTTGGAGTAATAGGTGCCAATGATATGGATTACATCGGCGACCCTAATCCTGATTTTACTTATGGGATTAACTTGTCTGCCGATTATAAAGGATTTGATCTTACTGTATTCTTCCAGGGCGTACAGGGAAACGACCTTTTAGGAATATTAACGGCATGGACCGAAGGTATGCACAACAACTTTAATCTGGGCAAAAACGCGATTAATCGCTGGACGCCCACAAATACAGATACAGATGTACCAAGGGCTATTCGGCTTGACCCAAATAAGAACACCAACATTTCGGACAGGTATATTTACGATGGTTCGTATTTACGATTGAAAAACCTTACCGTGGGTTATACCCTGCCCAAAGCATGGGTGAATTATGTTAAGCTTAGTAATGTAAGGGTTTATGCTACAGGGCGTAACCTGTTCACAATTACCAGTTATCCGTTCTACGATCCTGAAATCGGTTCAGGATATGTTGGTCTGTCATCCAGTGGTAACTCAAGTACAGCCAGGGGTATCGATAATGGGTATTATCCGCAGGCTCGTTCTATACTTATGGGTATTCAAATTGATTTTTAACATTAAAACATTATGAAGATGAAAACCAAAATATTTTTATTCATTGCAGGGATACTATTCTTTGTGTCCTGTACTGAAGACTTTATAACAAGAGATTTAGATAAGGGGAGCTATGATCCCGGTAGTTATTTCACTAATAAAGACAGGGCTGACCAGGCGCTTGTTGGAGCTTATACATACCTTCAAAATCAATATGGACAAACATGGGGAGGGGTCCATGTTATGCACATGGTTCTCAGTGACGACCTTTATGAAACCCCAAAAGCAGCAGGTTTTTCTCCATGGGGCTCTATAAGTAATTTATATATTAACAGCAACGATGTTAGTAGTGTGTGGAACTCATGGTATGCCGCCATACAACGTGCAAATACTGCTTTGGATAATATGAAACTAGCACAGGAACTCGACCCGGCCTTTACTCAGGAGCAGCTAAATATTATGGAGGGACAGGCTTATTTTCTCAGGGCATATTACTATTACAGTTTATTCGATTATTATCCAAAAAACTCAATAGTATTGAGAAGTACACAGGTTTTAAGTCCCGGTGAAGAATATTATAAGGCTCCTTCAACTGAAGCAGAAACATTTGCATTTATTGAAGCCGATTTGAAAAAGGCACAGGAGCTTTTGGTAAATGGCACCAACACTAAATCTGGTTATGATAAATGGAGGGCAAGCCGCGGAGCAGCCACAGCATTGTTAGGCAAATTGTATTTAAATAAAAAAGACTATGCAAAAGCTGCCGCCGAATTTAAAAAAATCCTTCCCGGAGTGGGCGACGCTGCTTATGGTACATATGCTCTTGGCGATTACAGAGCTAATTTTACCCTGGCCGGACAAGATAACAGCGAATCGATTTTCGAAGTTCATTTTGCCGATACAAGTACGCCTTCAAACCAACGCGGTGGAGGGGTTCAGAACTGGTCATTTAACGATCATAATGCATGGTCAGATATGCTAGGGTGGAACTTTGCAGTTCCTACCTATAAACTCGACGATTTTGAAAGTTGGACAGAAACCATTGACGGGCAAGCCACAACTGTATATGACTACCGGGTTTATGCTACGTTTTTGGGTGTACCTAACGGTATAAATCTCACACTTGGTACAAGGGTAGTGGACTGGATAGACCAGGGATGGTACTGGGTTGATGGAGTTGATTACACCGGTCGTAAAACGGGTAATGATAAGTTTTTTCTTAAAGATGGCACAGGAGATAGAATTGCAACAATGGCTGTTATTGGCGGTTTAAACTCATATGGCTCTTTTGGAATTCGTAAAAGGTCGAATGAAAGCAATATAGGTTTACCTAACAATAATGCTACGACTACAGTAATTAACTTAAGACTTTTACGTTTGGCTGATATTATGTTGAATTATGCCGAATGTCTTGCAAATACCAGTCCTTCCAACCTTAGTGCAGCCGATGTAAACAGTGGTGTTTACTGGGTTGACCAGGTTCGTAACAGGGCAAATAATGTTATGATCGGCGACCAGTCGCATCTGTACAGCGCCCGTCCGGGCGTAAATGGACAGTTACCAACTACAAGTCAGTTAATGACATCAAAAGGCTGGACTTTGATGCAGGCTATTGAGCATGAACGTTATGTTGAAGGTTATGGCGAAGCATGGAGACGCGAAGACCTTAAACGCTGGGAAAAAGGTGCCGGTTTTGTAAAAGGCAAACCGGGCTGGACAGGCTGGCAGTCGCTTGTTCTTCCTATTCCGCAACAGGAGGTTGAAAGAAACCCAAATATGCCTTAGGAATAATAGTGCAATAGATTATAATCTGAGGTAAGAATAAAATAATAGTTTTTTTATAACTATTAATTAGTTTAGGTATATTTTAGAATGCGGCGGCAAGGACAACCTTGCCGCTTTTCTTTTATATAAACTTTGTCCAGATTAAATAATTTTAAACAGATAATTCTTTAGATATGTGTAATATCTATTTTTTTCGAATACTGTATAATCTTTTTTTGCACACATAATTACGTTAAATAATATTGCTAAATTATTATTGATAATTGTTAATTTAATATCACAAAAAAGGTTAATTGTTTTCTAATTTTAGAATTTGATAATTGAACTTTTGTTTCTATTCATTTCATATAATTAAGGAAAAGCAGATAAGATAGAAACGACTAGAATACGAAGTATAAATAAATATATTATTAGATATGCTTTTTAATTAATAACTAAAACTAAAACTATGATGAAAACAAACAGAATTACAAAAGTAACAATGGCATTGTTACTGCTGTTGTTCTCTCTATGGAGTTATGGTCAGACACGCAATATCAGGGGTACTGTTACAGATGAAACAGGTGCTCCCATGGTTGGGGTTAACGTCATAATTAAGGGAACAACAACAGGTGCCGTTACAAATTCAAGTGGAAATTATGAGATTGAAACCAGTGTTGGATCAACTCTAAGCTTCTCTTTTATTGGTTATACTACTAAGGAAATTGTGGTTGGAAGCCAATCAGTGATAAATGTTCAGATGACCATGGAAGAATTAGGTGTCGGTGAAGTGGTCGTAGTCGGTTATGGTACACAACGTAGAGAGGCAGTAACAGGTTCAGTGGCTTCTATCGGAGGTGAAGAACTACGTGAAATTCCAGCTTCTAATTTTACTCAGGCTATACAAGGGCGTGTGGCTGGAGTAGAATTATCACAAACTTCAACCCGACCTGGTTCTACTTTGCAAATACGCGTACGTGGAACACGTTCGCTGACAGCAAGTAATGACCCTTTAATTGTGCTTGATGGTATACCTTTTGCCGGATCAATCAATGAAATCAATAATAACGACATAAAGAGCATGGATATTCTGAAGGATGCTTCTGCAACAGCTATTTATGGATCACGGGGTGCCAATGGTGTAATTATTATAACTACGAACAGAGGACAAAAAGGACAGAAAGCAAAAATTACCTATAATGGTCGTCATGGTGTGAACACGGTATTTGCCAAATTCCCGATGATGGATGGCCCTGAGTTTGTTGCTTTAAGAGCGGCCAGAGGACAATATCAAAATGGTGTTGATGAATTTGATAATGTAAATACCGACTGGCAGGATTTGCTTTACAGAGATGGCTACCAAACAAGTCATGATATAGGCCTTTCAGGTGGAACAGCAAATGGTAGTTACAGCTTTGGTATTGGATACATGCAGGATCAGGGTGTAATTCCACTTAATAAATTTACCCGGTATAGTTTACGTAGTTCCGTTGATCAGGAAGTAGGTGAATATTTTAAATTTGGTTTTAGTTCAAACAATAATTATAACACCACAGAAGGTGGTCAGTTTGGATTGTATGGCGTACTTAGCATGTCACCTATTACCGATCCATATAACGAAGACGGAACTCTTAAGAGAATGGTAAAAATGACTTTGGATGATCAGTTTGTCTGGACAAGGAGTGTTTTGGAAGATTTAGAAAATGACTATTTAAGTTTGAACAGGGGCTATGCAACATATAACTCCATGTATGGAGAAGTAAAAGCGCCCTGGATTGACGGGTTAAAATATCGTGTCAATTTGGGTCTTGATTTCATGCAGGATAATAACGGAAACTACACTGCGCAAGGAGTTGGTAGTAGTAATCCGGATACTGAATCCACAGCTTCTATAAGTAATTCACATACGTATCACTGGGTTATTGAAAACCTTTTAATGTACGATCATATTTTTGCAGAAAAAAATCGTATAAATGCAGTAGCAATGTACTCTGCTGAGCAAAGAACGAATTTCAATTCCGGTACATCTGCAAGGGATATTCCAAATTCTGATTTCCAATTTTACAGCCTTGGGCAATCTTTAGGTGAAATTACTACAAGCAATGGAGGTTATAGTCAAACCGGATTAATCTCATACATGGGACGTGTAATGTACGAATACGATAATCGTTATTTTCTTTCAGCAACTGTCCGTTCAGATGCCGCATCTGTTTTGGCCGAAGGTCATAAATGGCATACTTATCCTGCTATTTCAGTAGGATGGAATATTATGGAAGAATCTTTTATGAGTGATGTGTCTTTAATAGATAGGTTGAAACTACGCTTAGGTTATGGCCAAACTTCCAACCAGGCTGTAGGCGCTTATAGCACTCTTGGTCGTTTAGGTTCCAGAAATTATAATTTTGGCGATGATACATATGCAACCGGATATTATGTAACTGAACTTCCAAACCCTTCTCTTGGTTGGGAGTACTCAATCACTTCGAATTTAGGATTAGATTTCACGCTCTTAAAAAATCGTTTATCTGGTACTATAGAATATTATGTAACTAATACCAAAGATATTCTTTTAAGTCTTGGATTACCTCCAACTTCAGGCGTTAGCAGATATACTGCCAACATTGGAGAAACACAAAATAAAGGTTTGGAATTTTCACTGAATGGTACAATATTAAACAATGTTAATGGATGGACTTGGGAAGCCGGTATCAACCTTTATACAAATAAAAACAAACTTGTATCTCTGGCATCAGGACAAACAAGAGACGAAGGCAATGGTTGGTTCGTTGGTCACAACATCAATGCAATATATGATTATGAATATGTTGGATTATGGCAAGAAGGCGATCCTTATCTTGATATTTTGGAGCCAGGTGGGAATGTTGGAATGATTAAAGTAAAATATGACGGCGACTTTAATGAAGATGGCACTCCAACCAGACAGATAGGTCCTGATGACCGACAAATAATGGATGTAGATCCTGATTTCCAGGGCGGTTTTAATACCAGGGTATATTATAAAGGAGTTGACCTTTCAGTGATTGGAAGTTTCCAAAGTGGAGGAGTTCTCGTTAGTACACTTAATGGTCCAAGCAGTTACCTCAACTTAATGACAGGTCGCAGAGGTCAAATCAAAGTTGACTACTGGAGTCCTGACAACACTGGTGCAAAATATCCAAATCCTGCAGGAGTGCTAAGTAGCGATAATCCGAAATATCTAAGTACTTTGGCATATTTCAACGGAACATATCTTAAGATACGTAATATTTCTCTTGGGTATGATTTTAACCAATATCTGCTTAAAGACTCTGATGTTAAGTTACGCATGTACTTCACTGTTCAGAATCCATTTGTTATGTTATCAGATTTCAATAAAGAAATGGGTTTAGATCCTGAAACTAACTCGCGTGGAAACCAAAATGTTGCAACTGGTGGCTACAATAGTCGTATACTAACTGTAGGTTTCAACGCACCTTCAACAAGAAATTATGTAATTGGTGTTAATTTGACATTTTAAAAAAGGGAATTATGAAATACATAAATATAAAGACTTTAATAGGAACAGGATTGTTAACATTGTTCCTGGTGGGGTGTTCCAATCTTTTAGATGAACAGCCACGCAGTGTATTTGAGCCTGGTTTTTTCAAAACGGAAACAGGTGTTAATGGAGGTTTAACTGCACTGTATGCCAACTTACGTTACATATACGGAAATGCTTACTACTACAACTCAGGTGTAACAGGTACCGATGAAGCAACATTCGCTCAAAGTGCTGATGCGAATTTCAAAGTTATGGATGTTAGTGGTAATGGAAATATAACTCCTGACCAAACCGGAGGTGCTGGTAATTTATGGGGAAATGCTTTCCCTGCGATCAATACTGCAGCCGGTATTATTGAAAATGCTACTGAGGTTGGTCTCGATGCATCACTAATTGCCGAAGCCCGTTTCTTTCGTGGATTTTACTACTTTATGCTGGTACAAACTTATGGAGGAGTCCCTTTGGATTTGGGAGCAGGAGAACTTCAGTTTAACACTTCTACAGTTAGAACATCAGTGCGTAACACAGTTCCTGAAGTATATACCAAAGCTGTATTTCCTGATTTGTTGGCAGCAGTAAACGATTTACCAGAGTCAGGACGTTTAACTGGTACAGCTACCAAAACAGTTGCACGGTTGTTTTTGTCAAAAGCATACCTGACTTACGGATGGTGGCTTCAAAATCCCAATAATATTCCTACTTATCCTGCGACAGAAAGAACAGACCCTGATGGACACAATGCAAGTTGGTACTTCCAGCAAGCTTATGACGTTGCGACTACTGCAATTGACAATCCGGGTCCGTATGCATTACAACCATCTTTTTATGATTTAAATGTAGGTGGTAATGAACGTAACAGTGAAATGTTGTTTTACGCCGATCATACAGAAACAAGTGAAAAATACAATGGAGCAAGCCTTACATACGGTGGTGGTGGTGGAGCAGATAATTTTGCTGCCTGGATGATGACGTGGAACTATACAGAAATCAGAAGTGCTAAAAATGCAGACCTAACTGGTTCAGTAAGTACTGTACAACGTGAGGCTTCACAGGATCTCGGACGTCCATGGACTCGTATGGCTCCCACTTATAACGTGTTCTCAAACACTTTTGCTGATAAAACAAATGATTCCAGATTCGATGGTACTTTTACAACCGTTTACCGCGGTAATTGGCCTTTGGCAGGGGATAATACGGAATTTTATTATAATGCAAACGGATTAAAAGTTTACCCGGGTGACCCGATTCTTTCATTTGTTCCTGATGAATTGGGGCTTAATATTACTTATCCTTCTGGTGGTGGTAAAAGTAATGTGGGTGCAGGAACCGCACCTGATCGATCTGATTGGGTTATTGCCCTTAGTGGCGTTAGCAGGGTAGTTTATCCTGGCACATGGAAGATGAGCACTTATCGTACTGACAATAACGGTGGGTTGGGTCAACCAAATGCCTCAATTACCCGTCCTTTTGTAATCGCAAAATTTTCCGAGTTATACTTTATTGCTGCCGAAGCAGCGGTAGAGGGTGCAACAACAAAATCTGGTCAATCTGCCAGAGATTTAATAAATGTTATTCGTGCAAGAGCTGGAAAATGGAAGTATGACAGAACTGATGATATGGCAAAAGTTGAAGACCATAGCGCTGAAATGATAGCTGCAACACCAGCTACAATTGATATAAATTATATTTTGGCTGAACGTTCTCGTGAATATTATGGTGAGGGATTTCGCTGGTTCGATTTAGTGCGTACGCAAAAATGGAGTGAACTTGCTGGTTCTTACCAAATAGCTTCAAGCACAAAAGGAGACCATACGTTGCAAACAGTTACACGAAATATTCAACCTTATTTATACCTGCGTCCAATTCCACAAGGTCAGATTGATGCAATGGAAATGTCTGATGAAGAAAAAGATTTATATCAAAATCCGGGTTATTAATAGATTGTTATTTAGTTTATATGAAAGCTAATAGGTTGCATAATTATTAAGAAACCAATTTATAAGCTTATTTATTTTCTGATTATTCGTAGTAATTTATGTTTAGTTAGCATGAGTGAAGCGTCATTTTTTTAAGTGGCGCTTTTCCTTTTTATTTATAGTGATCTGTTATAAAAACCATTTACCTTCAAATCTGTTTATGAATCCTTTTTAATATTTACTAATTTTATCGCATTATAAATTAACCTAAGAAAATTGCGATGAAAATAAAATTCCTTTTAACTATTGCTGCTATTTTTTTAAGCTACTTTTCGTTTTCTCAAATTATGGGAGCCGTTTCAGCTCCGGGAGTTCCGGCATCAACAAATGTCTCTGGTGCACAATATCCCCGTATTCTTCCTGATAACCGGGTTGTTTTTCGATTTGATGCTCCTGATGCTCAAACTGTCCAGGTGGATGTAACCAGGAAGTTTGACATGTTGAAAAATGATCAGGGAGTTTGGGAAGTAACAACAGACCCAATTGTTGAAGGATTTCATTACTATTCCATCGTAATTGATGGTGTTTCTGTTTGCGACCCTGCAAGTAAAACTTTTTACGGAATGAGCCGATGGGCTAGCGGAATTGAGATTCCTGAAAAAAATGTTGATTTTTATTCTGAAAAAGATGTTCCGCGCGGGCAGGTTCGTCAAATTCGGTATTATTCGGCTATCACAAAATCATGGAGAAGAGCATTTGTTTACACACCTCCGGGTTACGACACAGAACTAAATAAAAAATATCCGGTTTTATATCTGTTACACGGTGGCGGTGAAGACGAAACCGGTTGGCCAAACCAGGGTAAAGTGGATTTAATACTTGACAACCTGATTGCAGAAGGTAAAGCTTTGCCAATGTTAATTGTAATGGATCGCGGTGCAGCTATCGATCCTGATGCCCCCAGGCCGGAAGGTGGTATGAGAGGAATGTTCCTGAATAATACATTAACGGATGTTTTTATAAAAGAAATAATTCCAACGATTGACAAAACTTTCCGAACAGTTCCTGATCGTGATCACCGGGCAATGACGGGCCTTTCAATGGGTGGATTTCAATCATTCCAGGTTACAATGACAAACCTCGACAAATTTGCTTATATAGGTGGCTTCAGCGGTGCGGGATTAATGCAGGCAGACAGCGATTTTGGCACACTCTATAATGGCGTTTGGGCTGATCCTGCCGATTTTAACAAAAAGGCAAAATTAGTATTTGTTAGCACCGGAACTGATGAACCAGCTGGTATGTATCAAACAGTAAACAGGTTTCATAATGCACTGGTGGAAGCTGGAATTGATCATGTTTATTATGAATCGCCGAAAACTGCCCACGAATGGCTAACATGGAGACGATCTTTATACCAGTTTGCTCAATTGCTTTTTAAATAATATCATAATAATCATGCTATAAATTGATATTTAGCTTAAATCAAAATAAAATGAAAAAATTACAAACGGTTATTTTAATCCTGATACTATTCTCCTTTTCATCGTATGCACAGGAAGTAATAAATCTTTATCAGGGAACAATTCCGAATTCAAAAGGAGAAATTCCTGAAGGGCATGGATTTGAGGGAAGTCCCGGAATGATAAGAAAAGTTTATAATCCAAGCCTCGAAATCTATCAGCCTGAAGAAGGAAAAGCAAATGGTTGTGCTGTAGTTATTTGTCCCGGTGGCGGTTACAGCATGATTGTTTTTCAGGGAGAAGGAGTTTCAACAGCCAAAGAATTTGCAAAAAACGGAATTACCGCATTCGTATTAAAATATCGGTTACCCGATGAATCAATTGAAGTGGATAAAACAATCGCACCGATTCAGGACGCCCAGCAAGCGATTAAAGTTGTGCGTGAAAATGCTGCAAAATGGGGAGTTGATCCAAATAAAGTTGGGATAGTTGGTTTTTCGGCTGGAGGTCACCTGGCTTCAGCAGCGGCCACTCATTACAAAAATGCATTAATAGAAAATGCCAATCATACAAGTTTAAGGCCCGATTTTCAAATACTTGTTTACCCTGTTATTTCAATGCAGGCAGACTTAACACATGCCGATTCAAGAAAAAAGCTCCTGGGAGAAAATCCTACCAAAGAAATTGTTAATCTGTACTCGAACGAATTGCAGGTGAATGAAGATACTCCTCCGGCTTATATTACACACGCAGGTGATGATACAACCGTCGATGTTGATAATAGTATTAATTATTTCGAAGCGTTGAGGCATCATAAAGTTCCTGCTGAATTGCATATTTACCAGAAAGGAAACCATGGCTTTGTTTTCCGCCATCCTTCATGGACTGTACCATTGTTTGAATGGCTGAAAGAATCAAAATTTATTGATTAAATGATGTAGAAACTATAATTTTTACCGGACCTTAATTTTTAACTAACTAAAATCAGTTTATTATGAAAAAAATATTGTTTTACACTTTGCTGATTACTGCTGTTTCGGGCACTTTTATTTCGTATGCACAGAGTAATCCGGAAATCGGTAAATCTGCACGGTATTGCAATCCGCTTCCCATGGTTATTGGACCGGGAGGAAATGCCTCAGGTGATGTAACAGTGATTAAAGAAGATGGCAAATATTACATGTTTTGCACTGGTGGTGGTGCCTGGGTTTCTGATGATATGCTGAACTGGACATTCCAGCGTGTGGAAGGTGTGCCGGTTGCTCCTGATGTTGTAAAATACAACGGTAGTTTTTATATGTGTGGTAACGATGGCCCCGTTTATAAAGCTGATAATCCTCTAGGACCATACACAAGTATTGGCGAATGGAAAAACACTCCTGATGTTGAAGGTGGCTGGAATGGCGCTTTCGACGTAGATATTTTTATTGATGATGACAATAAACCATATCTTTATTACCCGGGTCGCGGAATTAGCGGTATTTATGTTGTTGAACTCGATCCGAATGACCTGAGCAGATTTGCCGGTCCGGTAAAACATCTTTTTGGTTTCAATAATGAGCACATTTGGGAACGTTACGGAGAAATGAATGAATACCCTGATGTTGCCTGGGTTGAAGGGCCATGGATGCAAAAACATAACGGAACCTATTACCTGCAATATTCTGCTTCCGGAACACAATGGAAAACTTATGCTGAAGGTTATTACACTTCAAAATCGCCAATGGGACCATTTACTTACGCTCCAAATAATCCATTACTTCGAAAAACAGAAGGATTGGTTACAGGAACTGCGCATGGTAGCATTGTTGAAGGACCAGACGGAAATCTTTGGCAGTTTTATACAATTGTGCTTTCAAATCCTCCCGGTGGACGTCGGATAGGAATGGACAGAATTATATTTGACAAAGATGGAAACATGTCGGTTAAAATAACTGACACACCTCAATGGGCGCCAAATGTTGTTAATGATCCCACAAAAGGGAATAGCGGTTCACTGCCTGTTACTATCAATAAAATTCGTGCGATGAATGCGCTCTCTAAATTCTCATCAGAACAACCGGGAAGATATGCAGCTTATGCAGTTGATAATTCAAGCGGTACAATTTGGGAACCGGAACCAGGCGATGAACAACCAACTTTAACAGTTGAACTTTCACCTGCAACCCGTTTTGATGTGGTGCAACTTTTTACTATTGACGGAGTTCGGTTAATGTTTAATGGCGGAAGAAGAGGTTTTGGAAGACCGGCCGGAAATGCACAACCACCGGCAGATATTTATAAATATAAAATTGAAGTTTCAATGGATGGAGAAACCTATACTACAGCGCTTGATCAAACAAATAACAATATTTCGAGAAATACTATTTTTGAGGAGGTTCCGCCTGTAAAATGCCGTTTCGTGAGACTTACAATGACCGACTGGCCAAAAACAGCACCACTTGGAATTATTGAATTTACCGTTTTTGGCAAACCGGCAGGATCTTTGCCAGCACAGGTTGCAATTCCGGTAACTAACTAATTTTTGTTGCTAACAACTAACTTTGATGAAATTATAATGATGATGAACTGTAAAAATATAGCATGCTTTTCCATTCTGTTTTCAATGCTAATAATTTGCAGCATTGCAAAAGCACAACCGCCAACAGGTCCGTATGTTATGTCACCACGCGTGAATTCAGATAATACAGTAACATTTAGTTATCATGCGCCAAATGCACAATCAGTAATGCTTGATGCGCAATTTGGATCCCGGATTCCAATGGTAAAAGGTGCAAATGGAATCTGGAGCGTAACAACTGAACCTGTTAAACCGGATATATATCCGTATAATTTTATTGTTGACGGAACGAGGGTGCAGGACCCTGCAAATGAAGATTTCTTCCCCAACGAATTTTTTAAGGAAAGCCTTGTTGACATTCCCGGCGATGCACCACTCATTCATTCCATGCAGGATGTACCACATGGAACCATTACTTACAGTAATTACAAATCGATAAGTATGAACGGAACATTCAGGCCGCTGGTAATTTACACGCCACCGGGGTATGAAAAAAATCCGGATAAAAAATACCCGGTTCTTTACCTTATTAGCGGAACTACTGATACTGAAGAAACATGGTTTAAAGTTGGAAAAGCCAATCTGATTCTTGATAACCTGATTGCACAACAAAAAGCTGTTCCGATGATTATTGTAATGCCTTACGGATTTAATGGAATTACAGTTAGCGGCCCATCTGGCCCGGGTGTGGTTAATATGTACAAAACATTTGAGAAAGATTTTATAACCGATATTATTCCGTTTGTTGAAAATAATTACCGCGTTCTTGCTGACAGGGAACACCGTGCAGTGGCAGGTTTCTCGCGCGGCGGCGGACAAACTTTATGGGCTGGTTTATCAAATACCGATAAATTTGCATATATCTGTTCATACAGTGCATACCTTACAAAAGATGACTTCGAATCCAATTTCAGCTCATTTTATGCTAATCCGGAAGAGACAAATAAAAAAATGAAGCTTTTCTGGTTAAGTGTTGGTAACGAAGATTTTCTTTTTCAGCAGGCAGAAGAATTTATGGATTTATTGAAGGAGAAAAAAATCAATACAAAAACATTAATTACTAGTGGAGGTCATACCTGGATGAATTGTAAACTATTCCTTTCCGAATCTGCACCTTTACTTTTCAGATAAAACAAGAATTGATCATGAAATGAGCATAGGAATAAATCATACTGAATAAGAATGATTAAAATTATGCGAATTACATGTGTTACTTTATTAAAAAAACAATTTTAAACACATGAAAAACATAACACTTTTAATAGTAATACTTTTGGTTGTCTGTTCTTCTGTATTTGCGCAGGGGCCGCAAATAAAATCTCCCGAAGTACATAACGATAACACAGTGACTTTTCGTTTTAATGCGCGAAATGCCAAAGAAGTACTTTTGGAAGGACAGTTTTTGACTGAAAATACAGCGATGACAAACAATGGATCTGGAATTTGGAGCGTAACAGTCGGTCCGGTAACTCCCGATATTTATCCCTATTGTTTTTGGGTTGATGGAATTCAGGTTTCCGATCCAAATAATATGCTGATGTTCGCCAATGAACGATTCAAATATAGTTTGGTTGATGTACAGGGCGATAAACCGCTGATTCATTCCATGCAGGATGTACCCCACGGAAATCTTCAGTACAGGTATTACAATTCACAAACATTAAAAACAACACGACCTTTGATTGTTTATACGCCTCCTGGATTTGATGTAAACGGGAATACAAAATACCCGGTGCTTTACCTGATTCACGGAGGATCGGACACTGAGGAAACCTGGACAAAAGTAGGCCGTGCAAACCTGATTGCTGACAATTTAATTGCACAGGGAAAAATGAAGCCGATGATTATAGTAATGCCTTATGCTAATGTTCGGCCAGGCCCCATGCAGGATTTTACTCCTGATGTTATAAAGGATGTCATTCCTTTTGTTGAAACCAATTATCCGGTTTATTCTGATAGTGATCACCGGGCAGTGGCTGGTTTTTCAGTTGGTGGCGGTCAAACATTGAATATTGGGCTAACAAATACCGATAAATTTGCTTATATCTGCTCGTATGCTCCATACACGGCAACACAGGAATTTCGCGATAACTTTGCAAACTATACGCCAGATGCTGACATGATAAATAAGCAGCTTAAGCTTTTTACAATTAGCGTTGGCACCGATGATTTTTTATATGAGAGCGTAAAACAAAACATTGCCATGTACAAAGAAAAAGGGATTGAAGTGGAAGGTTATATTGTTGATGGCGGACATACCTGGATGAATTGTAAAAAATACCTGACTAAAACACTACAGCAAATTTTCCGCTAACTATTTCTGCAAATATACCTTAAGAACTATTTATTATGAGAACAAATGAGAACATACAAATGAAGGCCTTAATTGTCTTGATGTTACTTGGCTTTTGTTTTGGCACTATTTCATGTCAAAATAAGAAGGACAAAGGCGCCTTTTATACGAATGAATATCCAAACATTTTTCTTGATGCCGGATACAGTAAAGAAGAGATTGACAAGAAAGTGGAACAGGCTTACTACGATTTATTTGAAGGACCCAATAAAGTATATTTCGAGGTGGGCGATTCAATGGGTTATGTTTCTGATATAAAAAACCATGACGTGCGAACCGAGGGTGTTTCTTATGGATTGATGGTGGCAGTTCAGTTGAATAAAAAAGATGTTTTTGATCGTATATGGAGGTGGTCAAAACATTATCTTCAACATAAAGAAGGCCCAAGAGAAGGCTACTTTGCATGGAGTTATAGCCCAGAAAGAGAGCGGGTAAATTCACAAGGTTCCGCCTCCGACGGGGAACTTTATTTCGTTACTGCATTACTCTTTGCTTCAAATCAGTGGGGGAATGATACCGGAATTGATTATTACGGGGAAGCGCGATATATTCTGGATAATATGTGGGCAAAAGATGGTACAGGAAATATCTTTAATATTATTAATGTTGAACACAAACAAATAAGTTTTGTGCCAGAGGGTAGTGGTTATAATTACACAGATCCATCGTATCATCTACCGGCTTTTTATGAAGTTTGGGCCGAATATGCAAATGATGGGCATGAACAATTTTACAGGGACTGTGCCGACACTTCACGTATTTTCCTGCACAGGGCCTGTGATCCGGTAACCGGCATAAATTATGATTACACTGAATTTAGCGGTAACCCGATAGAACAGAGATGGATTCCAACAGCATTCAGATACGATTCATGGCGAGTTCCGATGAATATTGCCATGGATTATTGCTGGTTTGGAAAAGATAAAGAATGGCAGGAAGATTATGCTACACGAATTCAGAATTTTATGAGATCAAGAGGAATTGATAAATTCGAGGATCAGTTTAACCCTGATGGCACACTGCCTGAGGTTATTCTTCAGGCGGGTGGATTTCGTACTTTAAGACATTCAATTGGTTTGGTATCTACCATTGCATCAACTTCCTTAATTACAGAAAACAATGACTATGATTTTGTGCGTGAATTATGGAATTCAAAACTCGAACCTTATGAAGATGGTTATTTTGATCCGTATTACGATGGATTATTATATCTTTTCAGTTTAATGCACTTGAGTGGGAAATACAATATTATTAAACCGCAATAAATTTTTGAAGATAACGTAATGTGATTATAATGAAACGAACATTTTTATTTCTGATTTTAATTACCCTTTTTATTCCGGTATCTTATGCTCAGTTAGTAAGTCCGGCAAAGGTGGGTTATGATATTTATCGTGAGGATGTTGTACACGGGAAACTTGATACAATTACCTATAAATCAAAAACTGTTGGAACGGAACGGAAAGCAGTAATTTATTTCCCGCCCGGCTATTCAGAAGATCAAAAGTATCCTGTACTATATTTATTACATGGTATTGGTGGTGATGAATTTGAATGGTTGCGTGGCGGCCATCCGGAGTTAATATTAGATAACCTTTATGCCCAAAGAAAAGTAGCTCCGATGATTGTAGTTATGCCGAACGGCAGAGCAATGAAAAATGACCGGGCTGAAGGTAACATTTATGGAGCGGAACAAGTGGCCGCTTTTGCAAACTTTGAAAAAGACTTACTGAAAGATTTGATTCCTTTTATTGAAAAAAATTATCCGGTCATTAAAGATCGCGAACATCGTGCTATTGCCGGATTATCAATGGGTGGAGGCCAGTCGTTGAATTTTGGTTTGGGAAACCTTGATGTTTTTGCATGGGTGGGTGGATTTTCTTCGGCGCCAAATACAAAACAACCAAAAGAACTGGCTCCTAAACCTGAAGAAGTAAAAGAAAAGATTAAGCTTCTCTGGATTTCCTGTGGTGATAAAGATGGACTGATTACAAACAGCAAGCGCACACATGATTATATGGAAGCAAACGACGTTCCGCACATTTATTACGTTGATCACGGCTACCATGATTTTAAAGTTTGGAGTAACAGTCTTTACATGTTTTCACAGTTACTTTTCAAAAATCTTAATCCTGAAGCTTTTGGGAAAATTAGTAATGCAGGTCGCCCTGCTGAAACAACTGTCAAGGCAAAAGAAATTCCTGAAATTTATCCAGA
The DNA here is from genome assembly GCA_963849775.1 of uncultured Prolixibacteraceae bacterium. GTDB lineage: Bacteria > Bacteroidota > Bacteroidia > Bacteroidales > Prolixibacteraceae > Draconibacterium. The sequence goes on from CAWKIX010000008.1 coordinate 52,370, forward strand.
TGGGACAGCTCTTTTTACCATTCGTGCACCTGAGGCAAAAAAAGTACAACTCAGCCTCGGTAAAACGTATGACATGCAAAAAGATAACCGCGGGCTGTGGTATGTTACTACCGATTCGTTAAGTGAAGGATTTCATTACTACTCCATTTTACTCGACGATGTTGCTATTGCTGATCCGAATAGCGAAACTTTTTTTGGCATGGATAGAATGGCAAGTGGCATAGAAATTCCGTTTAAAGGCGATGCTTATTATGAAATTAGAAATGTTCCGCATGGCGAGATCAGGATAAAACGTTATTATTCTGATGTGTTAAATACATGGCGCCAGTTTTACATTTATACACCTCCGGGGTATGATGAAAATACCAGTGAGAAGTATCCGGTTCTATATATTCTGCATGGAGGTGGCGAAGACCAAAGAGGTTGGGCAAATCAAGGAAAAGCTGATCTGATATTGGATAATCTTATTGCAGAGAAAAAAGCAGTTCCTATGATTGTTGTTATGCCAGATGGAAACATACCTCTTTCATGGACTGAAGGGGAAGAAGTGTTGAGGGTTTTTGAAAAGGAAATGAAACAAAGTGTTATTCCGTTTGTAGAAAAAACCTATAGAGTGAAAGCAGATTCTAAGAACAGGGCTCTTGCCGGTTTATCAATGGGAGGTATTCAAACGCTTTATGTTGGCGTTAAGAATACAGATATCTTTTCATATCTTGGAGTTTTTAGTTCCGGGTGGATTTATCCAACGCTGCAGAAAATAGCCGATCCTCAGTATGAATTTATGAAGGACAATGCCGATCTGATCAACAATAACTTAAAACAATTCTGGATTTCTGAAGGTGGGGAAGAAGATATTGCCTGGAAAAATGGACAGGCCATGAAAGAAAAATTTGATGAATACGGTATTAAATACAAATACAGTGAATACCCCGGTGGTCACACATGGCCGGTTTGGAGAAATAACCTGTTTAATTTTGCACAATTATTATTTAAATAAATTTAAAATCAATGAACCAAAAACCAATAAAATTCGCGGCATTCTTTGCTTTCATGCTTTTATTATTCGCATGTAATCAGAAACAGGAATCGACAGTTGTATCTCAATCTGAACAGACAACCATTTGCAACCCGGTTGATTTGAGCTACAGGTTCAGTCTCGATAAACCATCGCGACGTGAAGCTGCCGACCCAACGATGGTGGTATTTAAAGATGAGTACTATCTCTTTGCTTCAAAATCAGGCGGATATTTTCATTCACCCGATTTGATAAACTGGGATCTGATTAAAACAGATGATCTTCCTTTAGAAGATTATGCACCAACGGCAGTTGTAATGAATGATACCATCTATTTTTTAGCTTCGAAAGGTGTGCCGCCTTTAACCATTTATAAAACAGGTGATCCGAAGTCTGGAGTCTGGGAAGTTGCAAACGATAAATTCCCGATTGCAATGACCGATCCCGATTTGTTTTTGGATGAAGACGGACGTTTATATTTTTACTATGGATGTTCCAATGTAAATCCAATTCAAGGTGTTGAACTGGATACAAAAACCTTGAATCCGATCGGAGAATCGGTTATTCTTTTTAACAGCAATAAAGAAATTTATGGGTGGGAACGTGCAGGTGATTATAATGAAACCGAACCTCGGCCATGGATTGAAGGTGCCTGGATGATTAAAAAAGATGGCAAATATAACCTGCAATATGCGGGTCCGGGAACAGAATATAAGAGTTATAGTGACGCCGTTTATGTTTCAGATAATCCGCTGGGGCCATTTAAAATTGCTGATCATAATCCTTCAGCATACAAACCTGAAGGATTTGCTGCCGCTGCCGGTCATGGCAGTACTTTTCAGGATGTTTACGGTAACTACTGGCATATTGGAACAATGACCATTTCTCAAAAGCACATGTTCGAACGACGATTAGGATTGTTTCCGACATTTTTTGATGAGGATAGCACATTGTATTCTTACACCGGATTTGGTGATTTTCCATATAAAATTCCAACGAAAAAAATAAACAGCCCGGATGAATTGGCCACCGGGTGGATGTTACTATCCTACAACAAACCTGTAGAAGTGTCTTCCGAACTTCAGGATCATCAAAAAAGTTTTGCAACAAACGAAGATATCAGAACTTATTGGAGTGCTGAAACCGGTAACAAAGGCGAATGGATTTCAATGGATTTGGAAAAAGAATGTACAATTAATGCTGTCCAGATAAATTATGCTGAAAACAACATGGACTTGTTCGGCCGTCAATCAGGAATATATTATCAATATCTTCTTGAATATTCAACCGATGGCAAAACCTGGACTACCCTGGCAGATAAAACAAAAGATACAACCGATGTTCCGCATGATTATCTGGAGCTAAATAATCCGGTGCAGGCACAATACATCAGGCTAACCAATTATAAAATGCCCGGAAGCGGTACGTTTGCTCTGGCAGGATTGCGGGTTTTCGGTAATGCGGGTGGTGAAATGCCTTCCAACGTCAGTACTTTTGGTGTTGAACGACTTGCCGACAGATGTATTGTTGATTTGCATTGGACAGAGTCGCCTGATGCTGTTGGATATAACATTCGGTACGGTACACAAAAAGATAAATTATATCATAACTATCAGGTTCTCGGTGAAAAATCAGTTACAATTCGTAGCTTGAACAGTAATTTAAAATACTATTTTACGATTGATGTGTTTAATGAAAATGGTGTAACGAAAGGAACTAAAATAATTGAAGTTGAATAAAAATTAAATAGAAATTTAAAACATAATGTGATGAAAATAAAAGTTGGATTAATTGTAATTGCAGGATTCCTTTTATTCGGAACTAAAGCGTTCTCTCAGGATCCTGATTTCCATATTTACCTCTGTTTTGGACAATCAAATATGGAAGGATTTCCGGGTTTGCAGGAACAGGATAAAACTGGCGTGGATGAACGTTTTCAGTTATTGGCAGCAGTTGATTTTCCCGATATGGGTAGAGAAAAAGGAAATTGGTACACAGCTGTTCCGCCACTCTGCCGTCCGGGTTGTGGTATTTGTCCGGCAGATTATTTTGGGCGGACAATGGTTGCCAATCTTCCCGAAAATATAAAAGTTGGAGTTGTGAATGTAGCTGTTGCCGGTTGCAAAATTGAGTTGTTCGATAAAGATAATTTTCAATCTGTTGCTGAAACTGCAGCACCGTGGATGAAAAACATCATTACAACCTATGATGGCAATCCATATCAATATTTGGTTGATATGGGTAAACTGGCTCAAAAGTCTGGTGTAATTAAGGGTATTCTTTTACATCAGGGAGAATCTAATACAGGAGATGAAGAATGGCCAAATAAAGTTAAAGCTATTTATGAAAACCTGATTAAGGATCTGAACCTTAAAGCAGATGAGGTTCCGTCTACTTGTTGGCGAAGTTGTAAATGCCGATCAAAATGGTACTTGTGCAAGCATGAATGAAATCATTGATGAAACTCCGAAAACTATTCCAAATTCCTATGTCGTTTCCTCGGCTGGTTGTACAGCTGTTAGGCCGCCGCTACATTTCGATCCGGCAGGTTACCGGAAGTTTGGAACTAATTACGCCAACAAAATGCTTGCTATTGAGGGAATTAAATAGGTATTAATTTTAATCCCTTTAAAACTATTCTCAAGAATTACTTTTTGTTTTTGTATTTTCCCCAAAAAAAATTGCAACTAAATTCTAATAATAATGAAACAAAAATATTCAATGCTGATCCTGATTGCTTTTTTTACCGTTTTGCTAAACAATGTTAATGCACAGGAAGAGCTTTACAAAAATGAATTTCCACTTAGTGATGTTCAATTGCTTGATGGTCCGTTTAAACATGCCCGCGACCTAAATATTCAGGTTCTGTTGGAATATGATGTAGACCGTTTGATGGCTACATTCAGAAAAGAGGCTGGCTTACCAAAAAAGGCAGAACTCTTTCCGAATTGGGAAGGTTTGGACGGACACGTTGCCGGTCATTATTTAACCGCAATGGCCATGAATTATGCAGGAACCGGTAATGCTGAGTGTAAAAAAAGAATGGATTATATTCTTTCTGAACTTAAAGCCTGCCAGGAAGCAAATGCAAAAAATCATCCCGATTGGGGAGTTGGATATATCGGCGGAGTACCTAACAGCGACCAAATCTGGTCAACATTAAAAGAAGGCAATTTCAGGGCATACCGTTCGGCATGGGTGCCATGGTACAATGTTCATAAATTATATGCCGGATTGCGTGATGCATGGGTTTATGCAGGAAGTGAAGAAGCAAAAAAACTCTTTCTCGATTTTTGCGATTGGGGTATAAATATCACCTCAAATCTTTCTGAAGAACAAATGCAATCGATGTTGGATATGGAGCACGGTGGAATTAATGAAACTTTTGCTGACGCATATCAAATGACCGGCGACGAAAAATACATGAATGCCGCCAAACGATTTTCACATCACATGTTACTGGATTCAATGGCTGATGATGTTGATAATCTGGATAATAAACATGCCAACACACAGGTTCCAAAAGCAATAGGGTTTCAACGTATCGGCGAACTTTCAAATGATCAAAAATACCAGGAAGCCGGAAGTTTCTTTTGGGAAACAGTGACCGGAAACCGAACACTGGCTTTTGGGGGAAACAGCCGCAGGGAATTTTTTCCAAGTGCAGAAGAGTGCATCGATTTTGTTAACGATGTTGAAGGTCCGGAATCGTGTAATACATACAACATGCTCCGGTTAACCGAAGGTCTTTTTCGGGTTAATCCACAAGTTAAATATGTCGATTTTTACGAGAAAGCAATGTATAACCACATTTTGTCAACTCAACATCCCGAACACGGTGGGTATGTTTATTTCACCCCTGCCCGCCCACGTCACTACCGGGTTTACTCGGCACCAAACGAAGCGATGTGGTGTTGCGTTGGAAGTGGGATGGAAAATCATGGAAAATATAATCAGCTCATTTATACCCATAGCGGCGACTCACTGTTTTTGAATCTTTTTATTGCCTCTGAATTAAACTGGAAAGAAAAAGGAATAAAATTCAAACAGGAAACTCAATTCCCTGATGAAGAACAGACAAAATTCACTGTTACCGATGGATCAGCCAAACTTAAACTTTTGGTTCGTTATCCGTCGTGGGTTGAAGATGGTAAACTGGAAATAAAAGTAAATGGCAAAAAAGTGAATATAGACTCGCATCCTTCATCTTTTGTTACAATCGACAGAAACTGGAAAAAAGGCGACGTAGTTGAAATACAATTGCCAATGCATAATAGTGTTGAACAATTACCTAACGTATCAAATTATGTTGCAATTACACATGGTCCCATTTTACTGGGAGCTATAACTGGAACGGAAGATTTAAAAGGCCTGGTTGCCGATGACAGTCGCTGGGGACATATTGCCAGTGGCGAAAAACTTCCGATTGACAAAGCGCCAATCATTATTGAAGATAATCAATCAGAAATTGCTGATCTGTTAGTTCCGGTTAAAGGGGAAACCACTAACATTTACAGCTCCGAAACTAAAAATGGTAAACGGCGGTAATTATGAATTTATTCCATTTAATAAAATTCATGATGCCCGTTACGAGATTTACTGGATGACCTTAACAAACGATGAGTATCGTTCATATCTCGATTCTCTGGCTGTAATAGAAGCAGCAAAACTGGCGTTACAAAAACGCACGGTTGATTTTGTTGCCCCTGGTGAACAACAACCGGAAGCTGATCACTTGATGAAAGAATCGAATTCCAGATCGGGAAATAATGATAATGCATTTTGGCGAAGCGTTCGAAACGATGGCTATTTTAGTTATACTTTAGCCACCAATTCTGAAACCAACCTGGGTCTGATGGTTCGCTACCGTGGAGCCGAACGTGGTCCACGTAAATTCGATATTCTTATTGATGACGAAAAACTGGTTTCAGTTGATAATACAGGAAAGTGGGATGAAAATATTTTTAAGGAAGTTGTATATGGTATAGATGAATCTATGATTAAAGGAAAGAAAAACATCACGGTGAAATTTCAATCAACCGAAGGAAATTCAACAAGTTCTATCTATTACGTCCGTTTAATCAGAGAATAAAATTGATCAATTAATTACTACAAATTTTATAAAATGAAGAAAAATCGATTCCAATTCAATCTAATGAATAGCAGCTTAACTCGTTTATTTGCTGCATTTTTACTCCTGCTATCATTTTCGGTAGCACACGGCCAAAATTCGGCTACAAACGCACCTGTATTTTCAAAGTTTGTTTACGAGGGAAAAGATCAGGTTTACATTGATAATCCGCTTGAAGCTGATGAGTTTTATACTCCTATTCTGCAAGGTTGTTTTCCAGATCCAGCTATAACCCGAAAAGGTGACGATTACTATTTAGTATGTTCATCGTTTGCCATGTTCCCGGGAGTACCAATTTTCCATTCCAAAGATTTGGTAAACTGGACACCGCTGGGTGGGGTTTTAGATCGCGTTTCTCAACTTGACCCATCCAATTCGGGAATTAGTAATGGTGTTTACGCACCAGGGATTACTTACAATAAATACAACGACACATTTTATATGATCGTAACTGCGTTTTCCAATCCTATAAATGGTAATCTCATCGTTAAAACCAAAGACCCTAAAGAAGGCTGGAGCGAACCAATTAATCTTGGTTTTGGAGGTATCGATCCTTCTATTTTCTTTGATGATGACGGAAAAGCATATATCGTTCATAATGATCCACCCGACCGTGGAAAAGAGTTGTATAACGGTCACCGTGTGATAAAAATATGGGAATACGATATTGAAAAAGACCAGATTATTGAAGGAACAGATAAAATTATTGTTGATGGTGGTGTTGATATTACAGAGCAACCAATCTGGATTGAGGCTCCGCACCTTTATAAAAAAAATGGAAAATATTATTTAATGTGTGCTGAAGGTGGAACCGGCGACTGGCACAGTGAAGTAATCTTTATCAGCGATAACCCAAAAGGACCATATATTCCTGCTCCAAGCAACCCAATATTAACCCAAAGATATTTCGCACGTGACCGCGAAAACATGGTAGATTGGGCTGGTCATGCTGATTTAATTGAAGGTCCTAATGGACAATATTATGGTGTTTTTCTTGCCGTTCGCCCAAATGAGGAAGGACGTGTAAATACCGGTCGCGAAACGTTTATTTTACCGGTTGACTGGTCGGGTACTTTCCCGGTTTTCGAAAACGGACTAATTCCTTTGAAACCAAAATTGGAAATGCCAAAAGGAGTTACCAATAAAACAGGCGAAAATGGCTTTTTACCTAACGGTAATTTTACGATTAAAGATGATTTTACTGCCGATAAATTGGACTACCACTGGATTGGGTTAAGAGGTCCGCGCGAAGCTTTCATTTCAAAAGTTAAAAGTGGCTTGCAAATTAAACCATTCGAAGCCAACATGAAAGAACTGAAACCAACTTCAACCCTATTTCTGCGTCAACAACACAGAAACTTTTCTTACGAAGCAACAATGAATTATAAACCGGCATCTGAAAAAGATTTGGCCGGACTGGTTGCCATGCAAAGTGAAAGTTATAATTATGTTTTTGGAATTACTAAAAAAGGAGATGATTATTACCTTTTGTTGCAAAGAAATGAAAGGCCAAGAAGAAGCCGGGAAATTAATTCGACAATTGTAGGAAGCACAAAAATAGATATCAGCAATCCTGTTCGTTTGAAAATAGAAGCTGAAGGCGATAAATATAAATTCAGCTACTCAACCAATGGAAATGATTTTACTGATCTTGGCGGAACTGTTTCCGGTGATATTCTTTCTACTGATGTAGCCGGTGGTTTTACAGGTTGCTTGCTTGGTTTGTATGCAACTTCTGCGAATACTGCAGTACCTGAATAAAGAGGCAATATTCAAATAAATGGAAGGTTGTTTGGGAAGATTAAAATCTCCTGAACAACCTTTTTTTGATTTAACCCATCAATCAAAATTGATTTTCCTAATTTTGATCGTCATTTATAATAAGGTGTAAATGATTAGAATAAACATAATAAACTTAAATCTATGAACCGTTACTTTCCGTTTGGAGCTATCCTTTTTATCAGTGCAATTTTATTTGGTTGTTCACAAACAAAAGCACCTGCTCCATTTGGACCAACACCCTCTGAAAATCAGTGGCGATGGCAGGAAATGGAATATTACGCGTTTATTCACTTTTCATTAAATACTTACACCGATCAGTCGTGGGGTTATGGAAACGAAGACATAAACCTGTTTAATCCTACTGAATTAGATGCTCGCCAATGGGCACGAATCTGTAAAGAGGCAGGTATGAAAGGAATTATCATAACTGCAAAACATCACTGCGGATTTTGTCTTTGGCCCACTGAAACGACGGATTTTTCGGTAAAAAATGCACCATGGAAAGATGGCAAAGGCGATGTGATTCAGGAACTGGCAGATGCGTGCAAAGAGTATGGATTAAAATTAGGCATTTACGTTTCGCCGTGGGACAGAAACAATCCGGATTATGGCAAGCCGGAATATATCACCGTATTCAGAAATCAGATTAAAGAAGTGTTGACAAACTATGGAGATATTTTTGAAATCTGGTTTGATGGCGCAAATGGCGGAACCGGATATTATGGAGGTGCAGATGAAAACCGTAAAATTGACAGAACAAAATATTACGATTGGTTGCTGACTTACAAAATGATACGCGAACTACAACCCAATATTGTAATCTGGAATGACGGCGGCGAGCGTGCTGATTTACGCTGGGTAGGCACCGAGGGTGGTTCTGTTGGTGAAACCAACTGGAGTTTGTTGAATGCCACCGGAGATGTACCATTTAATATGTTGCATTATGGTGTTGAAGATGGTGATTCATGGGTTCCCGGAGAAGTGAACACTTCCATCCGACCAGAATGGTTTTATCATTCCAGCGAAAACAGTAAAGTGAAAACATTGCCTCAATTGATGGACACTTATTACAATTCTATCGGGCGCAACGGAACTTTTTTGCTGAATTTCCCGATTATGCCAAACGGATTAATTCATCCAAACGATGAAAAAGCAGCCCTTGATTTAGCAAAAGCAGTAAAAGAGGTTTTTGATGAAAATCTCGTTGAAAACGCAAAAGCCGAAGCATCAGACACACGCGGAAATTCAAAGAAATTTGGAACACAAAATGCAATTGATGATGATAAAGAAAGCTACTGGGCAACCAATGACAGTGTGAAAACCGCTTCGTTAACCATCGATTTTGGAGCGCCAACCACATTTAACCGTTTTATGGCACAGGAATACATCCGTTTAGGACAACGAGTAAAAGCTTTTACTGTTGATGCTTTTGTTGATGGTGACTGGAAAGAAATTGCAAAAGCAACTACCGTCGGTTATAAACGTATTCTACGTTTTCCAACGGTGACAGCAACAAAAATGCGTTTTAATATAAGCGATTCAAAAGCTTGCCCTGTAATTTCAAATATTGGCGTTTACGATGCACCACAAATTTTAACTCCACCAACCATTATCAGAAATCAGGCGGGTAAAGTCAGCATCATTCCGGCTGACGCAGAATCGGAAATATATTATACACTTGATGGGTCAAAGCCAACCAGCAGTTCAGAAAAATATGAAGGTGAATTTGAAACAGACGGTAAGCTGAAAGTTAGTGCCATTTCATTTGAGGCCGAATCAGGGAAAAGCAGCGCTGTTACTTCTGAAGAATTTGATCTTCCACGCACCGATTGGAAAATTGTTGGTATCGATGATGAAAAGGCTTATGCAATTCTTGACGGTAACCAATCTACCGTCTGGCACCAAAATAACCAAAGGCAAAATCTGCCCATCGACCTTGTTATTGATTTAGGAAAACAGCAAAAAATTTCGGGATTCAGTTATTTCCCGGATCAGGCTTTATGGGGCCCCGGAATTATTACCGAGTATGAGTTTTATGTTTCAACCAATAACCGAAACTGGAATCGGGTTAGCGATGGTGAATTTTCAAACATCAAAAACAATCCGTTGTGGCAAACCAAAAATTTTGATGTGGTAAATACCCGATACATCAAATTTAGAGCGCTAAAAAATACAGAGAACAATAACAATATTGGTTATGCTGAAATTGATTTAATTACTGATTAATAATGTATTAACTTTGAGGAAAACGAAATCAAACTAAAATGAAAATAACAACTACTGTCTTTCTTTTTCTTGTTCTGGTAACAAGTATAAGTTGCACCACCAAAACCCAGCCAAAAAAACAGGTTTATGAAGCTACTTTTGAATCGCTGGAAAAGGTGAATCCGGCTCCCGAGTGGTTTAAAGATGCCAAGTTTGGAATCTATTTTCATTGGGGAGTTTATTCAGTTCCGGCGTTTGCAAACGAGTGGTATCCCAGAAATATGTACATCAAAGGGTCAAGGGAAAACAAACACCATATTGAAGTTTATGGTGATCCAACTGAATGGCCTTATGACAATTTTATAACCGGCGCAAACGATAAACAAGGCAATTTTAAACAGTTTGCACCTAAACTGAAATCGGAAGGCGGGCAATTTGATCCTGCTGAATGGGCACAACTTTTTGCCGATGCCGGAGCAAAATTTGCCGGTCCGGTTGCCGAACATCATGATGGATTTTCAATGTGGGCCAGCAAGGTAAATCCCTGGAATGCAAAAGATATGGGACCAAAACTGGATTTGGTTGGTTTGTTAACCGATGAAATTCGTAAGCAGGATATGAAAGTCATACTATCGATGCACCACGCATTTAATATTACCGGATTTTATGAAGCAGTTCCGAAAACCGATGACCCAAAGTTGCAAATTCTTTACGGACAACAGGGAAAAGAAAAAAATGAGGAACTCTGGCTTGCCAAGCATAAAGAAATCATTGACAATTACCAGCCGGATATTATTTGGCAGGATTTTAACTTGTCTAAAATCACAGATACCGTTCTCCTGGGATTTTTATCTTACTATTATAATCAGGCCGATGAATGGGGAAAAGAAGTTGTGGCAACATACAAAGACGCATTAAACACAAAATGCGCAGTTCTTGATTATGAACGTGGCGGCCCTGCTGATCTGACTGAAAATTACTGGTTGACAGATGATGCAATCAGTTCATCAAGTTGGTGTTACACCGAAGGAATTGGTTACTATTCAAAAAAACAGGAACTCCACGGATTTCTTGACCGGATAAGTAAAAATGGTAATCTACTGCTCAATATCTCTCCAAAAGCGGATGGTTCAATTCCGCAGGAACAAAAGGATGTTTTGCTTGCCATGGGCGACTGGCTAAAAAAATATGGCGAGGCGGTTTATGCAACCCGTGCCTGGGAAAAATATGGCGAAGGCCCAACATTAATGGGATCGGGTCATGGTGTGTTTACCGCACCGGCTGAGGGAACTTCAAAAGATGTCCGTTTTTCGCGTTCAAAAGACAACTCAACATTGTATGCCATTTTGCTGGGTTGGGATGATGGACAAAAGGAGGCGATACTTACCTCGCTGGCAACAGATAGTATTAATCTTGCAAACCTGAAATCGGTGGAACTGATTAACGGTGAAACAGGAAATTATCTTCCACTTAAATATAATCAAGGCACAGATGGATTAAAAATAAGTCTGCCTGATCGTACTTTTGATGAACTGGCTTATGCCATTAAACTTAGTTTTGATGGTGAAATTCCTAAATTAAATAAGGTTGATCAATAACGGACAGATGAAGAAGCTATCCAAAAAGTTAATCGTTACGCGGTCTTGTCATGTTGAGCGTAGCCGAAACATCTGTTTTTCATGGCAAAATATTCTTCGACTTCGCTCAGAATTACAGTAGAAATGACTTTTTTGACAGCTTCTTTAGCTCCGACATTCAATTATTCTATTGAATTAGACACCTTGTAATTAACAGATTAAATGGGGTTAAAACCCAATATTCTCTGGCATCTATCAATATCCGTTCACTAATCCCGATGCTTCGGGAGAACGGCAATAAAAAATAAACTAATTACAATTTGTTCGTATTATTTGCCGTCTGCTTTAATTGGCGGTTAAAATATTTTACGAACGAATTAAGGCTTTAGCCACATCAAAGTTGTATTTGTATGACTGATTAAATTATTCTATTTTACCTTCAATAATTGTAGGCCTCCAATTAATGCTTTCAGAATAATCTAAAGTCACTGCATCGTTTTCGTTAAAATGAATGATGTATTTTTTGATGTGCATACTCCGGTATCTCAGGGTTAATTCCAAAGTGTTATCACTTGTCCATGCATATGCACCTGCAATTTTAAATGGTGGCAATCCGTTCAAAGCATTTACTGCCTGCGGGAAAATGGTTGGCCCATGCAGGGTAGTTTCACCAAATTTCCATTCACCGGCACCAAAAGAAATATCGTAAGATCCATCATTCGTTTCTAAATTCATCTGGCAGATATCATCAGAAAATTGCAAGGATATATTTTGAAAACCCAACTTATTTTCGTCAAGACTGATTGTTTTACCTGAAATTTTTGAGATCATTTCTTCATTCGTACTTTTTTCAGGTGCCGGTATATTCAAAGAGGCAATTTTTTCTTTTAATGCAGCAACAGCTTCTTTATTTTCCGGGAGTGCCTCATCTTGCAATTCAGGATAAATATATTCCCAAACCATGCCCAGTTCGCCCCACATGTCTCTTGATTCGGCAGTAAAAACAACAACCATATCTTTTTCCGGTACAATAAGAACAAACTGTCCGGCGTAACCATTTACCTGGTATGAATTATGTTTTGCGCGCCAAAATTGAAAACAATATCCCTGTACTGAATCATCTGAATCATCCCGCTCTTCCTGCGTCATATTTGGTCGCTGCTGAATTTTTACAGAAGTTGCTTCTTCTACCCACGCTTCGGGTAAAATTTGCTCTCCGTTCCATTTTCCTTTATTAAGATAAAGTAACCCGAATTTTGCCAGATCTTCCGTTTTTAGCCGTAATCCCCAGCCTCCGGTATTTATTCCCTGCGGATTTGTTTCCCAGTCATAACCTTCAATTCCAAGAGGTTCAAACAGTCTTGGAGTTAGATAATCGATTACCTTTTCGCCGGTAACTTTTTGTACCGTTGCCGATAACATAAATGAGGCCAGCGAACTGTACCTGTATCTTGTTCCGGGCTCAATTTCAATCGGATTTTCCAGATAGGCTTTAATCCAGTCCTCAACGTCTATTGGAGAATCGCGTCTTTGCCCGGCAGACATGGATAACAGATCTCGTATTTTCAGATTTTCAAGATTTGAACTTACAGTATCTGGCAAGGATTCCGGAAAAATAGATATTAGTTTATCATCCAGGCTGAGTTTGCCTTCATCAATGGCAAGTCCAACCGCAGTTGCTGTAAAACTTTTACTTGCCGAATATAGCGTGTGTTTTAATTCGGGACCAAACGGATCCCACCAGCCTTCGGCAATAACATTACCGTGCCGTATAATCATAAAACTGTGAAATTCGGTTGTTTCTGATTCATCTGCAGCTTTTACAAAATCCAAAATTGCTTCCGATGAAATGCCTTCCGCTTCAGGTGTACTTCGTGGAATGGAATTACTGACTTGTTTTTCAGTACAGGAAAGTATTAAAAAGCTAAGGAGGATAACGATAAATTTTGAAGTTTTCGTAAATATTTTCATTTCGTAAAGGTTTGAAGTTTTTCAAAAATTAAAAATAGTATTTAATATTCATAATATAATTTGGAGTTCATTTTAATTTGAAAAAGGTTCAATGTGTATTTTTTTAATTAACGATATTTTATAATCGATTGAACAATAAGAATATCATTATTAAAAAAAGCTGTTCAGTTTATGAATTTTAATAGTGAATTAACTGCAATTGAAATGTAGTATCTGTTTAAGATTATTATCGATGATTTCAAAGGATAATTTTTAACTTTATGTGCTCAAGCCATTTAATATAGTAATGAAAAAACTAGCAATAATCTTATGAAACGAATTGTATGTCTGGTTCCTTCTGTGATAATTTTGGCATTTCTGTTTTCAGCCTGTGAAAATAAAAAAGAGAGTAGAATTACAACAAAGGGTTTGGAGGTCGTCGATTTTCGCGCTCTTCCTTTTGATATGGATGACGTAAAATTGCTGGATGGCCCTTTTAAAGATGCCACTGAATTAAATATTCAGTCAGTTGTTAAATTATGAGCCGGATCGTTTTCTGGCAAAATTCAGAATTGAGGCAGGATTTGAACCACGTGCCGAACATTATGGAGGATGGGAAGCACGAACCATTGCTGGGCACAGTTTGGGACATTATATAACTGCAACAAGTTTGATGTATAAAACAACCGGCAATGAAGAATTCCTGAATCGGGTTAATTATATAATTGATGAGTTAGCCGAATGCCAGGCAGCAGATGGAGATGGGTATATAGGAGCTTTTGAAAACGGCAAAAAAATTTATGAAGAAGAAATTGCAAAGGGAGATATTCGTTCTCAGGGATTCGACCTAAATGGTTTGTGGGTTCCGTTTTATACCCAGCATAAAATTTACGACGGGTTATTGCATGCATATGAACTGTGCGGAAACCAGAAAGCACTTGATATTGCTGTAAAATTTTCCGACTGGTTGTATACAATTCTTGATGATCTGACCGTAGATCAAATGCAGGAAATTTTAAAATGCGAACATGGAGGTATGAACGATGTCCTTGCTGAATTATATTCGGTAACCGGAAACGATAAATACATGGAAATGTCGAGAATGTTTCATCACAAAGAAATTTTGGAACCATTGGCAAATCATGTAGATATTCTGCCGGGGAAACACGCAAATACTCAAATTCCTAAACTGGTTGGTACTGCACGCCGGTATGAGTTAACAGGCGATTTGAATGACAGAAGCGCTTCAGAATTTTTCTGGGATCGTGTAGTAAATCATCATTCGTATGTTACAGGCGGTCATTGCGAAGGTGAGCATTTTGGAGCTCCTGATTCGTTGCGCGACCGTTTAACCAGTCGAACATCGGAAACCTGTAATGTTTACAACATGCTGAAACTTTCACAGCATCTTTTTATGTGGGAGGCAAAACCTGAAGTTGCCGATTTTTATGAACGGGCTTTGTTTAATCATATTTTGTCTTCTCAAAATCCAAACGATGGAAGGGTAATCTATAATTTGTCGCTCGAAATGGGCGGATACAAAGTGTATCAGAATCCCGAAGGATTTACCTGCTGCGTGGGAAGCGGAATGGAAAACCATTCGAAATATTGTGAAAATATTTATTTTCATAACAATGAGGAACTTTTTGTAAGCCAGTTTATTGCATCAGAACTTAATTGGAAAGACAAAGAATTGGTGGTTACACAGAAAACAAAATATCCTGAAGAACAAGGAACAACCTTAACTTTTAATTGCGAACAACCTGTTGAATTGACTTTACAGATTCGGTATCCATACTGGGCTCAGGAAGGAATAAAAATTAATGTTAATGGTAAAGCGTTGAAAGTGAAAGAAAAACCGGGAAGTTTTGTGGCTGTAAAACGTGAATGGAAAGACGGAGATATTCTGGAAGTAAAATTCCCTTTTTCAATTCGGTTGGAAACTATGCCGGATGATGAAAACAGGGTAGCGGTAATGTATGGGCCAATGGTTATGGCCGGAGATTTAGGCCCCGAAGATGATCCGAATGTAGCAGATCCATTGTATGTCCCGGTATTACTAACCGAAGACCGAAATCCGCAAGATTGGATAAATCCTGTTCAGGGTGAAGTAAATACTTTTCTAACAAAAGAAACCGGTAAACCCAAAGAGATTGAATTTAAACCCTTTTATAAAACTCACAATCGTCGCTATTCTGTATATTTTGATATTTTTAATCAAGAGAAATGGGGGAAGTTGGAGTCTGAATATATTGCACAACAGGAGGAAATGAAAAGGCTGGAAGCTGCTACGGTTGATTTTTTCCAGTTAGGCGAAATGCAACCCGAACGCGAACATAATTTTCAAAGTGAAGGAAGCAGGGTAGGAACATTTAAACAAAAAAAATATCGCAGTGCAGGACTGGATGGTTGGTTTACTTTTGAAATGGCAATTGATGAACAACCGGTTGATTTGGTATTTGAATATAGTGGCAGTTTAAGGGGAACAAGCCTTTTTGATATTTATGTGAACCATAATTTAGTTGCCTCTGAAGAACTTACTATTGGCAATACCGATTTTATTCATAAAAGCTATGAAATTCCAATAGAGGTGAAGGCTAAATCAGGCAGATTATTAATTAAAGTAGTTCCCCGGGAAGGGAGTTCCGCCGGACCAATTTACAGTGTCAGAACCATAAAAAAACGGCAGGGAGAAATAAACATGTAATTGCTTTTCACTTTTTAGATAAAGAATGTTTTTAACTATTAATCAAATTAATTTTTTAAAATGAACGTTAATTTTTTCAACCAATTAAACCTAAAAACTATTACCGTTTTTTTGGTTTTACTTTCCACCAGTTTATCTCTGTTTTCTCAAAACGAAAAAGAACTGGTAATTGGCGAACAACCTACTTATCATGTGGCAAAAGCAAAAGGTCCCATTGTTGCTGACGGAAAAATGGATGAACCAGGCTGGAAAGATGCTGAAGTAAGGTCGCTGGGTTATTTTTTCAGAAGAAACGAACCACTTGAAAAGCAGAATGGTACATTCAGGATGCTTTGGGACGATACCAATCTTTATCTTTTTTATGAGATGGAAGATTCTTCGTTAACTGCACGCGAAACACGCTACGACGGAGCTACTTATTTAGACGACTGCGCCGAATTTTTCTGTCTTCCGGTGGCCGATAGTTTGTATATGCACTTTGGATTTGAGGTTAATATTACCAAAGTTAAGTTTGACTATATTGTACTTTGGCAATTTGTGAATAACAGGAGTATTTTTATTCCCGATTATAATCCTGAATATGAAGTTGGCGTAACCCTTAATGGAACACTTAACGATGAATCAGACACAGATAAAGGCTGGACAATGGAATATGTGATCCCATTAAAAGTTTTCAGTGGTTTTAACACACGCAGTCTTGCAGGTAATAAATGGGCATTTCAGGCGGTTCGCCAGGACAGAAACCAGGTGAATGACCGTTTCCGTTCAACATCAACACTTTTCCCAACTTACGATGTTAGACTGGATGTGCATCCTCCCTACCGTTTTGGACTGATGGAGTTTATGGAATAAATTTAAATCAGCACATTTTTTGCCCTTTTTGTACGGCGGTAGAATGAAATTTTTTTTTACCAGGATTTGTGCATTGGCATCCGTCTGGTAAAAATTTGGTTTTTAGCACAGTAGTTCATCATATTTTAATAAATTTGATCAGCTAACTTAAACTACCTGACTTATGAAAACGCTGATTCAAAATTTAATTATCATTATTGCTTTAGTAGTTTCCGGATGTAGTAAAACTGAAAATCATCCGGATAAATTTGATTTTACAGGCTCGAAGGACCCGTCTTTAATCAGAGGATTTAATTATACCCCTGCAAATGTGGTAGCACCCCGGCATCATGTTGACACCTGGGTAAAATACGATTCAGCAACCATTAAATTCGATCTTGATCTTGCAAAAAAACTAGAACTGAACCAGGTTCGTGTATTTGTTCCTTATACAGTTTACACGGAAGATAAAGATGCTTTACCAGCTAAGTTGAGGCATTTTATCAGGGCATGCGATGCAAGAGGAATTGGAGTAATGCCTGTTGTTGGAAGCGGACCATGGCAAAGAGATACAACACAACGTAACCTGGCTCCCGAGTGGGCTCAATTTCTAATCGACGCAATTTCTGACGAACCGGGACTTGTAATGTGGGATGTTATGAATGAACCCGACTGGCCAACGGAACCTGAGGAACTGGTTCGTCGTGAATTTGAGAATGCAAAATTTATGGCAAATACTTTTCATGAATTAGACAAAAATACCCCGGTTACCATAGGAATGGCATTTGTTGATGGCATGATAGAGTTGGCCGACTATGTTGATGTGCTGCAATTTCACGATTATATGCAAACAAAAGCTCAGATACGCGAAAATATTGTGCGTGCAAAAGAATTTGCTGCCAAAGTAAACAAACCGCTGATCAACGGAGAACTTGGTTGTATTGCAAGGGCAAATCCGTATGATATTACACTAAAGGAACACATGGATGCAAATGTAGGATGGTACATTTGGGAATTAATGATTGTTCGCGAAGGCTGGGGGACTGTGCATGGTGTATTTTATGGTGATGGCACCGTTCGTGATCCTTCAATAGCAGCAGCAATTATGGGATTTTTCAGGAAACGTTCACCTGATATTCTACCAGCCGACCCTGACAAGGAAGGTTGGGTTACAAAGGTGGTTGATCAAAGCAATCAATGGTTAAAAAATCCAGAAAGTACCTGGGAAAATGGCTTGGATATTGCTGAAACCGGGGCACATTTACTGGAAGCCGGAGAACTAACAGCCATGAGGATACCACCAACCTGGGAGGTAGAAATGCTGCGCCGTGGTGATACAGATATGGAATCGTTAAAGAAATTGATTCAAAAATTTAAAGAAGAACTGGAACCATATAAAGATGTCGTGGAGACAGAATAAATAAATACTTTATTTTATTTCATTGAGTTATATATATTGCAAGGATATAAAGAATTAGCAGATGAACGGGAATAATTCGTATCCGTAGTCTTTTTTCTTGATTCTTGTGTTTTGGCACTAAATTTTATAACTGATGAAAATAAATTTCTTAGTATCAATTGCAGCGCTACTTTTACTGGCAGGATGTAACAGATCCCAACAAAATACCCCGGATGTTCATCCAACCATTTGTATTTTGGGAGGCACACCTTCAACAAAAGAAATAGTAAACCTGATTCCTGATTCCATAAAAGCAGATTACAATTTTATCTCGTTTAACAGGCCTGGTTTTGGAGGTTCACCAAATGAGGAATTAACAGAGGAAATGCTATACCAACTGGCAAAAGATGCCGGGTTGAAAGAGAACGATTATGGCATAATTGGAATTAGCGGGGGAGCGTCCCTCGCAATTTTAATTGCATCAAAGTTTAATTTAAAGCATTGCGGAATCATAAGTGGAATGGTTCCAAAAGAGGCCTATTTTAAATATGCTGATAAAGCAATTACGAAGGCAGTGATGGAAAGTGCTTTGAATGATTATGAAGATTTTGAAGCTTCGGCATTACAATTCCCAAACCTGGAAGAAATCGTAAAACAGGCAGGCGCCGGTTCAAAGAAGGTTGCGTTAAAGGCATGTTATGATGAATTCAATTTTATATTAAAAGATAGCCTGTTTTCCGGAGTAAATACCGACTCTTTAAAAATAGACTGGTGGCATGGTGAAGACGATGTAAATGTGCCCATTGAAAGTGTTGAATTACTTTTAGCTGAATTTCCGCGTTCCACATTAAACAAAATACCAAAGGCAACCCATGCCATTGATGACAACATTTATATTTCAAAATTGCTAAATGGGTGGAAATAGATGTTAGTTCAAATTAATTTTCATTTTATTAAAGGCAGAATAAAAATACTGCTATGAACTAACCATTTCAGCGAACGTTATATTTGATAATTTAAATCCTTTTTTTCATAATCCTGTTCATAATGCCGGAAATAAGAATAAAAACCAACCCTGAAGTTGAACGTATTTTCAAAAATTATCCTGATTTTGTAAGAGATAAAATGCTTGTTCTGCGCAAAACAGTTATTGATGCTGCCAAAGAAACGGACGGATTGACTTATTTGGAAGAAACGCTGAGATGGGGCGAGCCAGGTTATATTTCAAAATACGGAAGTACCATTAGAATGGATTGGAAACCTAAAACTCCCGATCAGTATGCCATGTATTTTCAATGCACCAGCAGACTTGTTCCAACCTTTAAAATGGTTTTTAATGATGTTTTTGAGTTTGAAGGAAAAAGAGCAATCATATTTCGATTGAATAAAGAAATTCCGGTTGGTGCATTAAAAATTTGTGTTAAAGCTGCATTAATGTATCACAAAGTAAAACACCTGCCAACATTGGGAATCTGAAAATGGAATCGTACCATTTTAGCTGGAAGAAATTACCCGCAGTAATATCCGATACATAAAAAAGCCGGTTGACAAAACAAATAAACTCCATATCACCGCGCCGGCAAATAAAGTTTGCATTAAGTAAAGCATCATATCTGAAGTGGAAATTTCTCCTTCAAACCACGATGATATTTCCGGAATTACGTGGTGATCATCATAAAACAGAACTCTACCTGTTTTCATCATTGGGTACATTAAAAGTATTTGCACAGGGGCCAGGGCAAGATTGATGCTGTGCACCAATAAGGTATTTAATTTTAACCTTAAAACTGCCAACTGGCAAAGAACAGTGGTAACACCAGTAAATGGAAACAGTCCCAGGCAAATCCCCGAAGTTATTGATAACGCCTTCTTTTCAGGCGTTAAATCAGAAATTCGGTAAACGAGGGATTTTATGGTTCGTAATGCTGTTCTCAAAAATAATGTTTTCTAATTTTTTCAGAACGTAAAAGTAACAGGCAAAGTTATATGGCAATTAAAAATCGTTTAAACACCCTTCAAAATTCAATTAATTTTTACATTGCAAACATTCCAAAGCCTTGTCATTCCAAACCCGATTCGTTGTGAGAGCCTGTCCGGTGGGAAGCGGATCTATTTCAACTTTGGTGGACTCAGATGAAGCCTTTGTTTGCATTACAGATGTTTATTTCCTGATCAACAATATCTGAAACGGTTTCACCATATCCAATCCAACCGATTTCCAACAGTTGTCATTCAGTTTACATTTCAGACAAAATCAATGCTTTGCCAATTCCAAATCCTGACAGGCAAACTCATTTGTTTCAGGATATTTCTTTACCTTTACAAGAATACATTACGCAATAAATTGGCAGGCAATAGTATGATTGATACCACAAAAACAGATAAAAAGCAACCAGGTAAGAAAAAATCTTTGACCATTGTTGGAATAGGTGCATCTGCAGGGGGATTAAATGCATTGAAAGAATTCTTTCGTCATGTGCGGGAAGACTCCGGTCTTGCATATGTAATAGTAGTCCATCTTTCACCAGAACACAAAAGCGTTCTTGCTGAGTTGTTACAGCCTCATATAAAAATGCCTATATGGCAGGTAAAAAAATCAGAAGAACTAAAACCAAATCATGTTTACGTGATACCACCCAATGCGAATCTGAAAACGATAGACACGCATCTGCGGCTTTCGCAATTGGAAAAAAACCGCAGCGAACGCGCCCCTATCGATTATTTCTTTCGCACATTGGGAAAAAACCATGGAAAAAATTCGATCGGTGTTATTCTTACTGGTACAGGATCTGACGGCACATTAGGCATTAAAGAAATTAAAGCTTATGGGGGTTTGGCAATTGTACAAGACCCAATGGAGGCAGAATACGATGGAATGCCCCGGAGCGCTATTGCCTCTGGAATCATTGACCTTATTCTTCCACTTAAAGAAATACCGACACACATTATTAGTTACGCTCAAACTACACCCCGAATTTCTTTTCTTCAAAAGGGAAAAGAACCAGGCACCGAAGAAAACAAATTGGTTCAGAAAATATTGGCACAATTACGTGCACGCACAGGCCGCGATTTTTCCCGCTATAAACTATCAACCATAATTCGCCGCATGGAACGTCGCATGCAAATTTATCAAGTCGAGGAATTAATAGATTACCTTGAATTGCTGCGTAAAAATCCCGAAGAAGCTCAGACTCTTTCTGATGATTTCCTGATTAACGTAACCAGTTTTTTTCGGGATAAACAGGTTTTTGAATACCTCGGGGAAAACATAATTCCGAAAATCCTTAAAAAAAGAAAGCCCGATGAGCAGGTTCGTGTGTGGTCTGTTGGCTGTTCTACTGGAGAAGAAGCTTATTCTCTGGCCATAATGTTTATGGAAGCTGTTAAAGAAATGGATACACCTCCTTCAGTGCAGATTTTTGCCTCCGATTTACATGAAGTTTCTCTCAAAAAAGCACGCGAAGGATTCTTTCCCGGCGACATAAAAGCCGATGTCAGCAGCGATCGTTTAACCCGCTTCTTTACGCGCGAAGACGGCGGATACCGGATTCGCAAAGAACTGCGCGAAATGGTAATTTTTACTCCCCATAACCTGCTGAACGATCCGCCTTTCTCGAAGCTCGATATGTTGGTATGCCGCAATTTGTTGATATACCTGCAAAAGGGGGTACAAAAAGATGTTTTCGAACTGATGCATTATTCTTTGCTACCAAATAGCTATTTAATTCTTGGACCTTCTGAAAGCATCGATAATGCTGAATTGTTTTCGGTTGAGAATAAAGATATTTCAGTTTATATCCGGAAAAATGTAGATGGGCCGGAGCCCCGTCTTCCTGTATTTCCAAAAATAAGGAGCCGTACCAAGGAAGAAATTTCAGAAATGAAACCAGCCGATTATGTTACCGTTGGCGAAATGCATCATAAATTGGTGGAAAGGTTTGGGCCGCCCAGTCTGCTGCTTAGTACCGATTACCAGCTAATTCATGTTTCGGAAACAGCTGGCAGGTATTTGCAAATGCCGGGCGGGCAACCCAGTCGCGATATTTTCAGGCTCATTCGTAAAGAAATGGCGCTGGAACTGCGTACAGCCATTCATGCTTCAAAGGAAAATAAGAAATCGGTCAGGTCGCTTCCCATTCATTTTTCCATCGATGGCATAAAAAAGCAGGTATTTCTTTCTGCCCGGGTTATTGAAGAAAGCAGTGATGAGGCTATACTTGTTATGTTTGAAGAATACGACGAACCGCTATTTTCGGTTCAAAAAATAAAAGTTACAAAAACAAATGACCTTCTGATAAAACGCACCGAAATCCTGGAAAACGAGCTGAGTGAAAAACGCCAGCAGGTACAGACCGTAATCGAGGAGTATGAAACCAGCCGCGAAGAGATGAAGGCTTCCAACGAAGAACTTCAATCGGCAAACGAAGAGCTGCGATCCACCATGGAGGAACTCGAAACCAGCAAAGAAGAACTTCAATCGGTAAACGAGGAACTGACAACACTGAACCAGGAAAACCGACATAAGGTGGAAGAACTGAGCCAGTTATCCGACGATCTGCAAAACCTGCTGGCTGCTACTGATATTGCAACCTTGTTTATTAACCGCGACCTGCGCATCATGCGTTATACTCCCAAACTTAGCGAACTTTTTAACATTCGCCCGGCTGACCACGGACGTCCTATTTCCGACATCACAAACCGACTTGGGTACAACCTTGTCGCCGACGCAAAAAAAGTACTTGATAAGCTACTTACCATTGAAAATGAAATTTCTGACGAAAGAAACAATTTTTATCTTACGCGATTGATGCCCTACCGCAGTTCCGAAGATAAGATTGATGGCGTTGTTATTACCTTTATCGATATTACGGAACGAAAACATTCTGAAATAAAAATCAAAAAAAGCGAAGAACGTTTCCGGGCCATGGCAAACACCATGTTCAACATGCTTTATCGTATGAACCCTGACTGGTCGGAAATGATTGAACTGGAAGGGAAAAATTTTCTCAAAGATTTAATAAAACCCGATAAAAACTGGATGGACAAATATGTTCCTCCCGATGATCAGCAATTGGTAACAAAGGCAATTCTTCAGGCAGTTAAAAACAAAAAAATGTTCGCATTGGAACATCGGGTTATTCGTGTTGAAGGAAATTTAGGATGGATTGTTTCAAGGGCAATTCCGCTACTGGATGAAAAAGGGGAGATACGCGAATGGATTGGAGCAGCAATGGATATTACGGAACACAAAGAAGCGGAACATAAGTTACAGAAGGAAAAAAAATATGCAGAAAGCATTATTGAAACACTTCATGAACCCCTGTTGGTTTTGAATCCCGATTTCACAGTCAGATCGGCCAATGCTGCCTTTTATAATGGGTTTAAAATAAAAGCGAAAGAAACTATCGGGCAATTGGTTTTTAACCTTGATAACAGCCAATGGAATATTCCTGAACTTAAAATCCTGCTTCAGGATGTGATGCATAAAAACGCTGTAATCAGAGATTTTGAAATAGAACACAATTTTGAATTCATCGGCAGAAAAGTGATGTTGCTCAATGCCCGCCGGCTTGAAAATGTAGAATTTATATTGTTGGGAATACGCGATATTACCGACAGAAAGCAACACGAAGAGCGGATGGAAAAAATGCTGAACGTGGAGCAGGTAGGTGTATTATCCATTGCAGATGACAAACTACAATTTGCCAACGACATCTTTTTGAAAATGGTGGGATACAGTCGTAAAGAATTTGAAAGTCAAAAATTAGGATGGAGAGACTTCACACCTGAAGAATATATTGAGATCAGTGAAAAACAGATGGATAAGCTTCATCGTGTTGGCAAAATCGGACCTTACGAAAAAGAGTATTTCAAAAAAGATGGATCAAGAATATGGCTGATGTTTGCCGGAGCTTCCATGGGCGACGGAACTTTTATTGAATATTGTATAGATGTTACGGAAAAGAAAAAAGCAGAACGTGAACTATTGGCTAGCCGAACAGAGTATAAAACGCTTTTCGAATCAATTGATGAAGGGTTTTGTATAATTGAAATGGATTATTCAGCCAAAAATAAACAGCTTGATTACAGGTTCCTGAAAATAAATTCGGCCTTTGAAAAACAGTCGGGGTTGAAAAATGTTGAAGGTAAGACCATGCGCGACCTGGTACCCAATCATGAAAATTACTGGTTCGAAACATACAATAAAGTGGCTGAAACAGGGAAAGCCGAACGATTTATACAAAAAGCAAAGTTTATAAACGGAAAATCATTTGATGTATATGCATTCAAAATAGGAAAAGCCGAAGAGCGCAGAGTGGCAGTGCTGTTTAAAGACATTACCCAGGCATTAAAAGATGAAGAAGAACTAAAATTAGCCAAAGAGGCAGCCGAAGAGGCAGCAAGGATAAGAGAGGAATTTCTTGCACATATGAGCCACGAAATAAGAACACCGCTAAACTCTATCGTTGGACTGGCGCATTTGTTGAAAGAACTGCCGCATGATAAAATTCAGGAAGAAAACCTGAACAACCTTAAAACAGCATCTGAAAATTTGCACGAACTGATAAGCGACATCCTCGATTACAGCAAGCTGCGTGCAGGAAAATGGAAACTCAACAACGAAACAATATCCCTGAAAAATTGTATTGACGACCTGGTAATTATTCACATGTACGCGGCTAATGCAAGAAATATTTCATTGAAAACCGAATACAACGAAAATATACCCGAAAAAATAATTACTGACGAAACAAAGCTGATGCATGTTTTAAACAACTTGCTGAGCAACGCGCTTAAATTTACGAATAAAGGCGAAGTAAGAGTGGAAGTAAGACTTAGTCGCCGGAAACACAATAAACTATGGCTCCTGTTCTCGGTAACCGATACCGGCATTGGGATCGAAAAAAAGCATTTAAAACATATTTTTAGAGAATTCAGCCAGGCCGATCAATCGGCGGCAAAACTTTACAAAGGCACTGGCCTCGGGCTATCAATTGTAAAAATGTACCTCGAAATTTTAGGTAGCGAAATAAACGTAGAAAGTGAAGTCGGCAAGGGATCTAGTTTCTGGTTTGAACTGCTGGTAAGAGAAGCGGGGGAAAATAAAGTAGTTGAAGAGAATACGGAGGAACAACAGGTGAAACTGAACGCTAATGGCGCTCGTTTACTTGTTGTGGAAGACGACGATTTCAGCCGGAAAATGCTGGGCCAGATGCTCACCTTGTGGAACCTGAAACACGATGATGCTTTCGATGGTAAGGAAGCTGTAGAAATGGCAAAGAAAAACAGCTACGATATTATTTTCATGGATCTTCATATGCCCGAAATGGACGGGGTGGCAGCAACCACCAAAATCAGGAAAATTAAGGATTACAAGAACAAAACCATATTTGCATTAACCGCCGATGTAACTGAAAGCGTTAATAAATACGTGAGTTCGGGCTTGTTCAATGGGAAAATTATTAAGCCTTTCGATCCGGAAAAATTACTTGCCGAAATCAGAACCATTTTATCGGACAAAAAACCCTCGTTGTGAGAACAGTTATTAAAGTTGGCTAAATGTTCTCAAGTTTCAATTTACCACTTGCTACCCAATTACATACGACACATTGATGTTTGCGGGTGTTCAATTTTTATATGTCTGTCAGTTATTTTGATTTATAGTTATTTCCCATCAGTACTAAATTATCAACGGAACACGAATTTTTGTTCCTGCAGGGCATAATTTATTATGTACTGTCGATCTTCCCATCAATCTTGTTTAATTGTTAATTCATAAATTTTATACCAATAGAAAAAAGCCTCAGGGTTTGATTTTTTTAACCTGTTAAGCTTTGCATTCATTGGTTCACCAATAGTCCACTCTTTCATTTGCAGTGGATTGTCAAATTTTTCAATTTTTGCTGCATCTGCTTTTATTAAAGTTGCTAAATAAGCAGCCTTCGAAGCATGAGAAATTGCCTTTTCTAAATAATAACTTTCTGAAAATATAAATCGGCTGATTCTTTGAATACCCTTTTGTAATTCTTCAAAGTTATCTTTGTCATCAGCTCCTCTGGTCACAATGCAAAGGGATGTTTGATAAATATCTTCAATTACATCTTGTTCCGTTAAACTATTTAATTCCCTATATAAAAGCTCAGTTGTTGCAAAAGTTTTAAAAGTTGATTTGATAGTTGCCATATCGGAAACATTATCAGCAAGGTTGCCAATATCATACAACTGTTTTATAATTTCCATACTCTTACTGTCTTCCTTTTTGAAATAAGGGATTCCGGTAGTATTTGGAGCAAATGCAGTTAATTTATCTCCTGTAATATCTGCTAAACATGGTGATTTTACGGTTAAGGGAGCTTCCTTTTCCGGAACAAAAGAAGATTGAATTTTAATGTTTTCTAATTTTTGATATTGCAACACTTCAAAAAGAATATCAAGTAAAACATATTCTTCATCCTTACTTGTTTTATGAAGCGGTGTGTAAAAGAATTTGTAATGTGCTTTCTCAATCTTTGTATTTGCTTTTCTTGTTTGTTTCTCTTTTCTAATAAAACCTTGTTCCTCTGCAACTTTATCCAAAGTTTCATTCAGGCTATCAGGTTTTTCAGGCATTATAATGTCAATATCAATAGATAATCTTTTTACAGAGTTTAAGTGTAACATTAATGCAGTGCCTCCTTTGAAAACAAAAAATAGTTTTTGCTTTACAAGTCCTTCAACAAGTAATAAAGCTCTAATAACCTTTTCAACCAAAATTTTATCTGCTTTTCGGTTTGCTTTCGAGACTTTTTCAATCCATTCCAAAGTTATTTTTTCTCTATCAATCATATTCAATATTTTGGCAGCATGCTGCTATTGCTGCCGTAAATTTGAAACAGAACTTAAATAATTCATAAAAGTTTCCTTTTTTCTTCTTCGGTCAGCATATCGAATCATACGATTCTCATTAATGGTATATTTATTCATGGCTTCCTGAAAAATAGTTCTCGTCTCAGAACCCTGTTGAGCAGAAAGAATTACATCATCACAAAATACATCAACCAGCATTTTTTCCAGGGTTATGGTATTTAATCCTTCAATGTTTTGTATAGGTGCTTCTGTAACTAATGGTTTCACAATAAGTGTCTCTTTTTCGTCTGGAAGATATTTCTCAAGCAAATCTTTATTTGGATCAATAAATACTGAATACTTTGCCTCTTTTAAAAAGAAGAAAACAGATTGAGTAGCATCCCTTTCAACTTCAATCAGAATATAAAACCTACCCGGTTGATGAATCATAAATTCATTGAAAGAGGATGTATTCCATATACATATATCTAAAAAAGGAAATTCCTTTTTCAACTTTGAGTTTATTGTTTTGAGTTTATTATTAATTTCAGGAATAAAAATGTTCCTTTCGCCTAAAGAAAATTTACCTCTTCCTATTCTGGCTAATACACCCATTTGAACCAAAGCATAAATTCTCCAATTTATTGTTGTAGTTTTTAATTCTGGTTCATAAATTCTATAGAACTTAACAATATCATTAGTATTTAAAGATTGCATATCTTTAAATTCTTTCTTTAATTCTTCAATATGTAATTTCTCTGTTGCGATGGCTATTATTTTAAAAAAACAAATATAGTAAAAATCTTTAAAATGGCAGCAAACTGGAAATGCTGCCGAAATATTGATTGTTGGGTCGAATAAAAATATTACAGCAGATAAATGCATGTTAAGGAGGATTTTTAGTCCTCCTTTTTATGAATTTTACTTCTTGTGTTAGTTGGAATATACAGTGATGAATACATCGCCTTTACTTATAACAGAATATCCGCATAAAGTATTATTAATTCATCAATATAGGTATTGATGAAATATTTATGAAAGTAATAGTAATCGGAGAGATTTATATTATATAGAATTGGATTTTAACATACCACGACGTTAGGCTGTTTTATGTTTGACAACATTTTTAATAGAACAAATAAAAGTGAAGAAAAGCATTCACACGAAAGTGTACGCCAACAATTACGCAGACTTTATTCGAGTTATTATCACAAGAATTGTGTAGCAATTTAAAAGTATTAGGTGTGCTATTCATGACTTAAGTTGGTTTTAGGTTTTTATTATTAAGTTTGTACTTAAAACCATCTGGTACTAACTAATTCTGTTATCGGCTTGAACCTGGACTGTTAATATTAAAATTCAAATTCATCAACAGCGTGTTGTTTGCATTTTTGTTTGCGCATTTCAGCACTCCTTGTTTCTTGTTGGGATTATGGCGGAGTTTAAGTGCCAGACATTAGATTTACACCAATAAAGTTTACCGTATATGAACAACAATTCTGGAGATAAAAACAGATACTCATCTACAAGAAGACGAGATTTTTTAAAGAAGCTTGGAGTCGCTGCTATAGCAACAACAGGGATTCCGGGCATATTCGATCCTTTTAGCTTTGCCAGGGCTGCAATAAGCCCCGGAGAACAGGGCATATATATTACAAAAGTGTCAGTAGCAGCCTTCAGTGGTTTGAATACTACTGCCCGGATTGTAAGGATAGATACGAACAAGGGAATTTCCGGCTATGGAGAATGCCGGGTTGAAGACACCAATGCAGCTAACGAATTGAATATCTGTGCTCCTCTTATATTGGACATGAATCCGACACAGATCGACAAAGTTTTCGATACGATTACCGCAGCTTTAAATCCGACCAAGGACTGGAAGGTGATCACTTACGCTTCAGGAGCCATTGCCGCGATTGAGTGTGCCTGCTGGGACATTACCGGCAAGGTGAATAATGTTCCCATTTGGAAACTTCTTGGGCCTAAGGTTAACGACCGTATGCGCATGTATTGCGACACTCCGACCAGAACGAATCTATCCTCAAGGCAGGCTGAAATTCAGACTCGAATAGATCAGGGATTCACCTGGTTTAAAACTGATTTAAACGGAATTTTAACCAGTTCCGATTATACAACGTCACCCGATCCCAACCCCTTCACCGAATCGGGTGGCACAGCCAGACGTATTTTAGATTCCGGCTATACTAAATTTCGTGATTACGTTGCGTCTTTTCGATCGATGATAGGTGACGCACCTCTCTCAGGTGATCATTTTTTCCCCTGGTCTCCCCGAGGCGGTGGAAATCAACTCGATGTTGCCTCGGCAATTCAGCTTTCCAATTACCTGGCAGAGCCAGGGTATTTTGATAAAACAAAGGGAGGATGGATGGAAGACATAATACCGTGGCATTATTACTCCGAGGCGGCGCAGATCATTGCCGGTACAGATATGCCGATTCTTTCCGGTGAAGACATGTTTGGTTTCGAGGAGCTAAAGAAAATGGTCAACGCGGGTGCGATTGATTATTTCCATCCCGATCCTACCACCTTCGGCGGGGTGCAACAGAGCAGACTTGCAGCCATGTGGGCGCATGAAAAAGGCGTTAGGACGGCGCTTCACCAGTCGAACTCACCGATTGCCATGATGATGTGCGCACACATTGCGGCAGGTATTCCTGATTTTCTCTCCTGCGAACACCATTATCCCGAAATTTCATGGTATGACGCACTGGTTGACGGTGTTCCAAAGCCATTGATGGTAGATGGGTACGTGCAGATACCGGATGGGCCGGGACTGGGCATAACGCCGAACGATGCGACAATGAGTGCGCATCGTCCTTGGGGAAGTACAGGTGACTTATGGAAACCATTGACATAGGATGAAGCCTAATATGATATTGTTTATAAATAAAAAATCCGATCAAACTTCATGATTAATTGTAAATAATGAAGCATAAAACAGAGATGAAACAGGTGTTTAGGTTTTTTGCGGTCCTGATGGCCATCGTATTGTCATTTGGAAATGCAGCGGTTGGTTTTACACCTTCTGCTAAAGCGAATGTGCATGTCAATGCCGACAATCCCACCTCAACTAACGTTTCGGCGGACAAGCCGGCCGATGCTCTCCCGCTCGCCAGCCAATGGATACAAACAAATTGGCCGGCAGGCAACAGTTTTTTCAATCTTTACAGTAGCAAAAACAAGGTCTTTGCACGGATATGGGACAGTTTCAACGGCGGCCGCATGTATCTTACTAACAATGATGGCACGAACTGGACCCAGGTCGCTTCTGCAGATAGCAGCAATGAAATTCTATCCATCGTAATGCTGGACGCCGGAATTCTTGCCGGAACATGGAATGGTTTTATTCAGTCCACAGATGACGGTACAACCTGGGATGCTTTCACACCCGCTGGTATACCTGCTAACACTGCCATCTGGTCCATTGTGATGATTAATACTAACCTTTTTGCGGGGACAACTGGTGATATCTATAAATCATCAGACAACGGGATTACCTGGACCGAAATTAGTTCGGGAATAGCAGTGAATGCCCGTATTACCTCAATTGTTGCAAGCGGGGACGATATTTTTGCAGGCAGTGCCGGCGACGGTGTTTTCAAATCGACAAACGGCGGAACAAGCTGGACTGCAATTAATACTAACCTTACCGATAAACACATCTCGCAGCTAGTGGTTTTTGATGATAAATTATTCGCGGTAACTTTGACCGGTGTTTATCTATCCGACAATAGCGGCACCAGCTGGGCAGCAGACAATTCCGGCCTTGAGAATGTAAATTGCTTAGTCGCTGTAAATGACAAGCTAATTGCCGGGACTGATGATAACGGAGCCTTTGTCTCAGCGGATAAGGGCATAACCTGGTCTTCATACAGCCCGGGGATGCCTGGCGACACCCGTATTTGGTCCCTGGCCGTAAGCAGCGATAGTATCTTTGCCGGAACAAGTTCTGGTATCTGGGTTACAGGTTCTTCCACTTTAGTAAATGTAGAAAGAGAAATCTCAGTGCCCGAAACAGTTACTTTGAAACAGAATTACCCGAATCCGTTTAATACATCAACAAATATTTCATTTATTATTCCTTCTAAATCGTTTGTTTCCTTGAAAATATATGATCAACTGGGAAGAGAAGTGGCAACAATTGTCTCCGAAGAAATCGCTGCAGGACATTATTCACGGAAATGGGATGCGGCTAAAGTACCGGGTGGAATTTACTTTTATCGATTACAGGCAGGTTCATTTACGGAAACGAAGAAACTTATTCTATTGGATGAATCGCACTAACCACTTTAAAAAGAGCTTGCTGCTTCGTGCTGATACTTGATACCTGTTAATTGTTGCAGAACTCTTCCGGGCTGCTCGTCTTCCTAAGAAAAGCCTGCCCGACTGTGTTATTCAGGCGGGGAGGTGGTCCCGTCAACGACGGGATCGGAGGATTGAAAAGAATAAAATAAACCTGTTATTAATTACTCGCAGTTCGCCTCTCGTAGTTCACAGCTTTAAATTCTCTACTCTCTTTGCCCTCACACTCATAGATAGTTGTATCTTTGGTTTTCTAATTAACTTTTTAAAAACCAAATAATTGCTTTTCGAACATTTCAAAATGCAAGATAGCTTAGCATAAAAATACTCATGAAACCTAACAACCATGGCAGAGAATCATAAACCTCATTTATACTTTCGTAATCCTCAAGAAGGATTAGTTGAATTCAAATCTCGAATCGGTGGTGGTAATGGTAATGACGATGAAGATCAGGAAGAAGAACCGGATTATTCATACATGGCTGAGGTATTTGCAGAAAGTAGAAGACAATTTAATATTGATATTGAATTAAGACATTCAAATAGGACAATTGAATTGCCAGTTCATTTTGATCTTATTGAATTGGAGTTTTTTGCTGCATTTGACCAGCCCAAATATGAAACCTATTATCTCGAAATATTTGGACTTGCGCTCCTCCACCTGTCAAACTTCAACAAAAATGCAATATTTGCAATCGAAGATCAGGAACGATATAGATTCTTCGACAACCAAATTCTGGCCTTTATTAAAAACAAGCTAAAACAAGCTAACACATATTTTGATGGGAAAATATTGTTTATAAAGAGTTTTAGATTATTCTCATCAAACGACATGCTTTGTACCATAAACAACTATCAGAGTGTTCACTTTACCTTCATGGGTAAAGGATTAATGGAAAGAAAATTCATTAGTCCCCAAAAGGCAGCATTCAGGGAATATCTGGAAAGTAAAAACTTTAACTTTATACTAAAAGAAGATAATGCCGAGCTCTTTGATACTTCATTCGAAACAATCATTGAAATAGTAAATAACTTTGATTTTATATATGCTACATGCTCCGGTTCTGGAGCAGTAATATTGCCTGGCAGATTTAGTTTACCTTCACGAGAGTTTGGGTTTAAAATAATCAACGCAAACGAAAATTTACCCATTATTGGAATTATTGACACAGGCGTTTCAGCTCAAACGCCATTAAAAAGTATATTAATTGGAGGCAATGGAGAATTTGACACAACGGGAACTGGTTCTTTTGTTGATGAAAGTGATCACGGAACAGGAGTTGCTGCATTTGCGGCCTTTGGGAATAACCTTATTCCAGATTATAAAGGAGAAGTAAGAGCGGATGCAAAATTGCTTTCGATAAAAATACTCAATGGAAAACGAGGGGCAATTTCTCAAACCTCAACAATAAATTTAATTAGAAAAGCTCATGAAGAATATAAGGTCAGAATTTTTACTTTAACCATTGGTTATTCCGATTTCCCATTAAAAGACAATCAGGAATTTTCATCTTATGCCAAAATGTTAGATGAAATTTCTTCAGAATTAGACAT
Organism: uncultured Prolixibacteraceae bacterium; assembly: GCA_963849775.1. Classification (GTDB taxonomy): domain Bacteria; phylum Bacteroidota; class Bacteroidia; order Bacteroidales; family Prolixibacteraceae; genus Draconibacterium. Next base: position 85,670 of record CAWKIX010000008.1, read on the forward strand.
TCTGATTTTCATATCTACAACAAATCACATTTTTCAAATTCAAGGCGTTCAAGATTACCCAGTAAAATTTCAGTCTCAAAATGCAAATATTGCTCCACCAGCTGAAAGTATGAATAACATTACAATTGGAGCAATTGCTGATAATTTCGAAAACAATGAATGTCAAAACTTTTCGCTTTCAAAAACATTTCCTGCAATTTATTCAAGAAAATTACATTATAACTTTGATGACAAGGACACATTTAATGCCCAAACAGCAAATCATTATTTCCGAAAACCCGACATTCTAACCCCTGGGGGTGATTATACTGAAGTTCGAATGTTGGGAGAAATTGGTTATGATAATGGAAGTGAAGCAGGAATAGAAATTTTGTCATCTGACTTACATGAAAGAACATTTAAACAAATAGGCACGAGTTATGCTACTCCAATAGCTGCAAACATTGCTGCAAAATTGGTTTCTCAATACCCTAATCTCGACATGCAAACAATAAAGGCCTTGTTGATAAATGGTTCAAGTGAGATCGAAACAGGTTCTGAATTTCCAGCTTTTTCCAATAATCAAAAGAAACGAATAATGGGATATGGCACTCCTAATGTTGATACTATTCTTTTTTCAGATGATAATAAAGCAACATTAATAATCGAAGATGAAATTTATACCGGTTACATAAAATCCTATCCAGTATATCTCCCTGAATATTTAAACGAAGCAACAAGGAAAAATGGACTATTAATAATCACTTCAACACTTTGTTTCAAGTTTCCACCAAAGCAAGATAATCAATTATTGTATTGTCCTTATCATGTCACATTTGCGATAGGTAAAAATTTAGAGCTGAATGAAAATCACGTAGAAACCAAAATTTCAGAAAATAGAAATGAAAGAGAGATTGTTGTGCCTGACGGGTACAATGGAAATTCAAGCAAGGGAATTAAACTCAATTCATCTTCAAAAGGATGGGTACAAGATTATTATTACAAAAGCAAGTTGGTTAGCAATGTACAAAAAATAAGTTTTAACATTAAACGTGAGAATATTATCAATGAAAGAAATTGTTTCAAAATTGCCATTAATGCGGCATTTAATAAACTACTAACAGAAGCTGAAAAAGAACCATTTCAACAAGCAATCCCATATAATTTAGTGATTACAATTGAGCAGATTCCTGCAAAAAATGAAACTCTTAATTCTCTTTACAATGAGTTACAGTTAATTAATAATTTGGAAGCAATAGCACAAGCCGACCTGGAAGCAGAAGTCTAGTTTTTTTCTTTTAAGATTAACTCTTTTAAAATGTTAAAGTCAATCTGCAACTTTGGTTTCTCATTGTCATTCATTTTAAACAATGTACGTTTAATTGCAGTAATAATTGCACGCTGAATTAAGTAAAAAGATAGCCCTTCTGACAACTTAATAATTTCAGATAGTTCCTTTTTAGTGCGAAATTTAAAAGGTGATTTGTATAAGGTTTTTTCAATCAACTCTTGTATTTGAGCATTGGTAGGTAGTCCCAAATTAATTTTCATATCAAATCGGCGCAATAAAGCATCATCAATCATTTGCATTTGGTTCGTTGCAGCAATAACAATACTATCCTGTGGCAAATAATCAAATAATTGAAGGATGGTATTTACTACCCGCTTCATTTCACCATGATCCTGACTATAATCACGCACTTTGCCAATAGAATCAAATTCATCAAAGAAGATAATGCAATTCTCACTGGATGCCTGCCTAAAGAGTTTTGACAGATTCTTACTGGTTTCGCCAAGTTTGGATGAAACAATTGCACCCAGATTTACCACATACATCATCTTATCCAACTCACCGGCTAGTACGTACGAAGCCAGTGTTTTTCCACAACCAGATGGTCCATGAAAAAGAATACGATTGGATACCGGTAAATCGAACTTATTTAATAATTCAACATCACGATGCTCTTGAACGAAATAGGTTAATTCCTCTTTGATATCAGCAGAACAAACCAAATTTTCAAAGGAATAATCTGAGGTCAATTTTTCAATGATCAATTCATTCATTGCCCGATCATCCTCTTTCAGAAAATATTTTTTGGAACCTACGGTAGCTAAACCTTTAGTTTGCTGTGCACGTAATCCTTCCTTAAGTATTGATTGTAACTGTAAAGCAAAATTCACTTTTTTAGTTTGCCGTGAATGCTCTATCAATTTACTCAATACCTCGAGAAGTTGATCCTGATCATTCTCAAGACCAAACCTTGCAATATCCTTTATGTAATCAGCTTGACTCATTTTGTTCTTCTATCAGCGAATTTACTCAATTATCTTGATTCTGGAAATCCTAATCAAATAAAACTATAATACTAACGTCGGTACAGAAAAATAGATTTTTGTACCTCCGCTGGCGCGTCCCGAAGATTCGGGATGCAAACCGTGTCTTGCTTTGCAAAAGCAAAAAATAGTTACGGCACCGGTTGCAATTAAGCTGACACAGCTAATTGAAAAGACCCAAACCGTACAACTGATTATTCATTAATCAAAAATTAATCGTTTTACAATGGGTGAGCAATGTATTTGAACGTAATTGGCATTAATAAAATTTGAAGAATATGAAAGGCAATGCACGTTTAATTTACAAATCATTCAATACTTGTTTCCGCACTTTTTTGCCGGTTTATTTTTATGGTTTGCCAGGGGTTAAAATTGTTGTACTGTTTGTTCGTGAGAAAGAAAACGGTTTAACCCGCAACGAATTCGAATGGGTTGTTGCATCGCATCTCGATTTTTGGTATGATTATAAATCGGACACCATTCTTGACTTGCGGAACAGGGAACATGAATTGGAAGAATTCAAGGAATGTGTTGATAAACTGGAACAAAGAATAAGAATTATTAAAACAATTGGAAGCTTTTTAAGCTACAGGAATGCTCAGCAATTCTACAACAGCAATGCATCAAAATTACTGTTTAACCATAAACCGGCCAGGGAAATTCTAAGCTATTCGCAGTACTGCTGAAAAGTACTGCCATTACAAATATGTTACAAAAATATTACAGCACATAAATGACTGTTTATGAGATTATTTATTCCTTTAAAAACAGAAGAATTAATCATTTTGTAATATTTTGTTAATCTGATTGTAATTCTATTGCATCACTTTTGCCCCTGTAACAAAATTCAATCTTAAGTAAAAATGAAAAAATTTATCTTTCTGTTATTGATCACAATTTTTGCTATAAAAGGATTCAGCCAGGAAACCAACGAGTTTCAACCAGGTGGAAAACCATTGGCACTGGTTTTCGCAAATTTCAACACAGCATTTTCCGACGGAGAAACAGCAAAAGCTTTTGAGATTACACGTACTTATTTGGGATATGAGTACAATTTTAGTAAACAATGGTATGCAAAAGTGGTATTCGATGTTGGCGATCCAAAAGCCGGTGAATTGCAAATGACAGCTTATCTGAAAAATGCTTATGCGCAATATAAGAATAACGGTTTTACCGCGCAGTTTGGAATGATTTCTACTACTCAGTTTAAAGTGTCAGAAAAAATATGGGGATTAAGGTACATTGAAAAATCATTTCAGGACGCCTATAAATTTAATGCAAGCGCCGATCTTGGATTTAATATCGATTATCAATTTGCCGATTTTATCAGTGCTGATTTTTCGGTGGTTAACGGCGAGGGTTACAAAAAAGTGCAAAGTGATGATTATGTAAGGCCAGGCGCCGGGATTACGATTACTCCGGTTAAAAATATTACCGCACGGGTTTATGGCGATGTTATGGGAAAAGATTCGGTTCAATCTTCACTTGCTACTTTTTTAGCTTATAGCAGCGAAAAATTTACCATTGCAGGTGAGTATAACTACCAGAAAAATATGGGGATGACGGAGGGACATGATATTTATGGAACGTCAATTTATGCACTCTATAAACCTTGTCAGAAATTTATGCTTTTTGGTCGTTTTGATGATTTAAAATCGGTAACACCGGAAGGTGAAAATGATCCGTGGAATTTAAATAAAGATGGACAGCTAATTATAGCAGGCGTTGAATACTCTCCGGTGAAAGGAATTAATATTGCTCCGAATTTCAGATATTGGAATCCGGCAAATAATTCGCCATCAACCTCTTTCGCCTATTTAAATTTCGAATTTAAGTTTTAAACAAAATAAAAGAATTTGAAAATGAAACAAATTGTAATTATAGTTTTAGCCGTTTTTTTGCTTGGCGCATGCAGCAATTCTTCAAAGAAGAATGGCAATGAAAAATCGGCAGCCAACTCCGACCTGACAATAACAGCTGCAGGTGCAACTTTCCCGATGCCATATTACAACATGGTATTTAATCAGTATTCCGATGAAACAGGTGTTCAGATCACTTATGGCGGAATTGGTTCAGGTGGCGGTATCCGCAGTTTAACAGATAAAGTGGTTGACTTTGGCGCTACTGATGCTTATTTGGATGATGAGCAACTTGCTGAAATGCCTTCAGAAGTTGTACATATTCCAACCGTTTTGGGGGCAGTTGTAATTGCCTACAATCTTCCCGGCGCTGACGGACTCAAACTGTCCAATGAATTGCTGGAGAAAATCTTCATGGGTGATATTACCAAATGGAATGATCCATTGATTACACAAAATAATCCGGGTTTGAATTTTCCGGATAAAGAAATCACATTCATTCATCGCTCTGACGGTAGCGGAACTACATTTATCTTCAGCGATTTCATGACAAAAATTAGTTCAAAATGGGCTGATGTTGTCGGAACCGGAAAATCGCTTCAGTGGCCGGTTGGAATGGGAGCAAAGGGTAATCCGGGAGTTGCCGGAACCATTTCTCAAACCGAAGGAGCAATTGGTTACATTGGTTCTGAATATGCTTTTGCGCAAAAAATACAAACTGCCCAAGTGCAGAACAGCGCCGGAAATTACATTACTCCTTCAATTACTTCTGTTAGTGCCGCTGCTAAAGGCGATATTCCTGATGATACAAGAATTATGCTTACTAATTCTGATGATCCGGAATCATACCCAATTAGCGGATTTACCTGGATTATTCTTTACAAAGAACAGAACTATAACGGAAGAAGTAAAGAGCAGGCATTGGCAACATTGAAATTGCTTGATTGGCTGGAAAGTGATGCAGCTCAAAGTCAGGCTGAAACAGTGCATTATGCACCACTACCACAAGCTGCTGCTGAAAAAGCAAAAGCTATTCTTCGCACGGTTACTTACGATGGATCACCATTGTTAAATTAGTGCTGAACATTCCACTGACATTTCGATGAGTGGTCGAGGAGAAATCTATTAATCTGTCAAGTATTCACATTAATAAATGCCATGTGGCTTTCAAATGAACAGCGACAAAATAACAAAGGGGGTCCTTTTATTTTCATCAGCAATAATTTTGTTGGTTGCGGGAGGAATGGCATTATCGCTTATCGAAGGTGCAATTCCTGCTTTTAAAAAATTTGGGCTGAACTTTATTTTCAGTAATAACTGGAATCCGACCCGGGGAAAAGAAAATTACGGGGCGCTTCCATTTATTGCTGGTACGCTGATTACTTCGGTTACTGCATTAATCATTAGCCTGCCATTATCATTCTCAGCATCGCTGTTTTTAGGTGAATATTATCGGGGAACAAAAATGGCAAAAGTGTTGGGTATGATGGTTGATTTGCTCGCTGGAATTCCATCTATTGTTTACGGTTTATGGGGTTTTTATGTGTTACGTCCTCTTTTGGTCGATCTTGGATTGCCAAACCAGGGATTTGGAATTTTCACTGCCAGTATAATTCTTGCAATCATGATTATTCCTTACGCAACCTCGCTAAGCAACGAAATTATCATGATGGTACCCAATGAGCTAAAAGAAGCAGCATATTCGCTGGGGGCTACAAAATCGGAAGTTATTTTTAATGTTATTGTTCCATCAGCCAGATCAGGGATTATTGCAGGTTATATATTATCGTTTGGTCGCGCACTTGGCGAAACAATGGCGGTTACCATGTTAATAGGAAATGCGAACATTGTTCCTGGCGGATTTTTTAGCACCGGAAATACAATGGCCAGCGTTATTGCCAATCAATTTGGAGAAGCTGACGGGTTAAAACTAAGCTCGCTGATTGCAATAGGTCTTTTATTGTTTCTGATAACAGGGATTATAAATGCCATCGGAAAATTTATTATTAAAAAAATGGCCTGATAATATGACTACTGCTCAGAAAATAGAGATTACAAACTTAAAATACCGGACAATAAAAGATCGGGCCATTAAAGGAATTATTATTGCCTTTTCAATCATCACGATTTCACCTATTGTTCTGATAATATATAAGTTGATTGAAAAAGGAATTCGACAGATCAGCTTCGATTTTATTTTAGAAACGCCTCCCAGCACCTTTGAAGCGATGACAGCCCTCTCGAACAATGAGCTTATTCCAGGGGGAATTGTCAACGGTATAACAGGTACGATTTTAATGGTTGTGCTTGCTTCACTAATGGCAATACCGGTTGGTGTACTTACCGGCATTTATCTTTACGAAAATCAGGGCAAATTTTTAGCCAATTTAACACGGAATACTTCAGATATTTTGCAGGGAGTTCCCTCAATAGTGCTTGGGTTGATTGCCTATATCTGGGTGGTGAAACATATAACAAACGGATATTCAGCGCTTGCAGGCAGCGTTTCGTTGGCAATAATGATGCTTCCAATGATTGTGCGGTCAACGGAAGAGACATTAAAAATGATACCTCAAACCATAAAAGAAGCTGCTCTTGCACTTGGTGTTCCATATTACAAAGTACTTTTAAAGGTTCTGATACCAACCGGTTTTAGTGGTTTGCTAACCGGAATTTTACTGGGAATATCAAGAGTGTTAGGAGAAACAGCGCCTCTTATGTTAACAGCTTTAGGTAGTTCGATTATTAATTTCGATATATCAAAACCAACAAGTGCAATTCCGTTATTGATTTGGGAATTTTATAACGATCCGAATATGGTTGATTTAATTTGGAGTTCTTCGCTGTTATTAATGTTTATGGTGTTGGCGTTGAATATTATATCAAAACAAATTGCTTCAAGATCAAAATAAATAATGAACGATACAACAATCCATATTAAAGATCCGGTTCTTACCATCCAGAATCTTCATGTTGCTTATGATAAAGGTAAATATGCAGTAAAAAATGTTTCAGCAGATATTAAGAGAAACAGTGTTACTGCAATTATGGGGCCTTCAGGGTGTGGTAAAAGTACGCTGCTTAGGGCAATTAACCGGATGCACGAGTTGTATGAAAATATTGAAATAAAAGGGGAGATTATATTGAATGGTAAGAACATTTTTAAAATGGCGCCCATTGAATTAAGGCGGAAAGCCGGAATGGTTTTTCAGAGGCCCAACCCTTTCCCTACGATGAGCATTTATGACAATGTGATTGCCGGTTATAAACTGAATGGTATAAGGATGAAGCGGAGCCAGCGCGATGATATTGTTGAACGGTCGTTACGCGATGTTACGCTTTGGGACGAAGTAAAAGATACGTTATATAAAAAGGGGACATTTTTATCGGGTGGGCAGCAACAGCGACTTTGCATTGCCCGTGCGTTGGCTTTCGACCCTGAAGTTATTTTGCTCGATGAGCCAACATCAGCGCTCGACCCGGTGGCAACTGCCAAAATAGAAGATTTGCTGGTGAAACTAAAAGAGAATTATTCAATTATTATGGTTACACATAACATGTCGCAGGCAGCCCGAATTTCAGACTATTCGATGTTTATGTACCTTGGCGAACTGGTGGAATATGGCAAAACAAAAGATATGTTTACCAATCCAAAAGACAGGCGAACAGAAGAATACCTGACGGGAAAATTTGGTTAAATTTTTTAACTTCACTAAAATTCTGAAAGTTATGACTTTAAAGAAAGACGATGCAATAAACAATATAATGAGCGAGTTCGAGGAATTCGCAAATTTGGTTTTGCACCAGCTCGATTCGCTGGAGAAAATAATTACTTCCGGAGAAACGAAAATAACGAATGAAGTAAGTACAGGAAATTATGGAAAATGAAAAAAAGCTGGATAAAATGGAGGTAAAAATCAGCGATAAAATAATGAATACCATTGTTTTATATCAGCCGGTAGCTTCAGACATCCGTAAAATTTTTGCCTGTTATCGGATTGTTATTAGTCTTGGAACGAATTGGAGATATGGTTGTTAATATTCTGAATTTTATTCAAAACATTAAAACCGTAAAAATTTATTCAGATTTAAATGATGTTATTACCAATATGGTGATTAACAGTGCAAATATGGTAAATAAAGCTTTGCTTGCTTTTACTATGGATGACAAGGAATATGCCATTTGGACCATTAAAAATGATGCGGTGGTTGATGAAATCAATCATAAAATGATGAAAAAGGCCATTAAAAAAAGTAGTGGATCTGATGAGGAAAAGAGGCTTTTAACAAGCTTTATCAGCATGAACAGTGTGGTAACAAATATTGAACGAATTGCCGATCATGCAACAAATATTGCTGAAGCAGCAATCTATTCAATTGAAGGGAAAGATGTTCGACACAATAAAAAAATTGAATAACAAGTTACAAAAACAGCACACTATAAACCTATTAATATTCAGAATGAAAAATGGATAATTCAGTTCAGAAAATATTAATAGTTGACGACGAAAAGGATTTATGCGAAATTCTGGAGTTTAACCTGATAAGCGAAGGTTTTGAAACCGAAGTTGCTTTTTCGGCGGAGGAAGCATTAAAAAAACCATTGGATTCATTCGACTTGATTTTACTTGATGTGATGATGGGAGAAATGTCGGGTTATAAAATGGCAGCAAAAGTAAGAAAGGAAATGCAGCTTTCTGTTCCGATTATTTTTTTAACTGCAAAAACTTCCGAAAATGACCTGTTGACAGGATTCAACGTTGGTGGCGATGATTATATTTCAAAACCGTTTTCAATAAAAGAGGTAATTGCAAGAGTGAAGGCTGTTCTGAAAAGAGGGATAAATGAAACTGGCGGCAATCATATTTTAAAAGTTGAAGACCTGGAACTGGACATTGCAAGCAAAACAGTTTCCATTGGAATGAAATGATAAATCTTACCCGAAAAGAGTTTGAAATTCTTAGCGCTACTCTTAAAAACCAGGGACATTATATTGGAAGAGACGAAATTCTTGATCGTATTTGGAGCGATGATGTAATTGTTACAGAGCGAAATGTGGATGTAAATATTGCCCGGTTACGAAAAAAAATAGGGCAATACGGAAGTGCTATTAAAGGAAAATCCGGTTACGGATATTGTTTCAAAATACAATAAGTTAAACCATTTAAATTGTAGCAAAAAGTGCCATTACAACAATCATTCAGAAGAACAATATTTATATATTTTATTGCTGTTTTCCTGGTATTTACAAGTGCGATTTTGCTATATCAACTGAATCGGGAAAAGCATTATAAATCGGCTCAGCTTGAAAATACGTTGGAAAATGTGGCGGAAGTGGCACATAATTATATTCAGGTTTACCAGCTTTCAAAAACCGGTGATTTCAACCGTGCCGATACATTGCGTTACCTTGTTCCTCAAAAGAATATTCGCATTACAATTATCGACAAAAAAGGCAAGGTGATGTACGACAGCTTTGTTGATGATTATGAAAATATGGAAAATCATTTTGAACGCCCGGAAGTGCAAAAAGCCTTGTACTCTGGAACCGGTTCAAATATCCGGCGCTCGGCAACAACAAACCAAATGTTTTATTATTATGCACACAATTTCGACGATTATTTTGTACGTGCTGCAATGTTGTACGATATTGATGTGAAGAATTTTCTTAAAGCCGAACGTTTTTTTATCTTCTTTATCATCGGCATCTTTCTGGTAATTTGGCTGTTAATCAATTTTGTTACAAAACGGTTGTCAATTTCAATTACCAAATTAAAAGATTTTGCCATTAAAGCGGGCAGAAACGAGCCCATTGACGAAGACGTGGAATTTCCCGACAATGAGCTTGGAGAAATTGGTTCTCAAATCATTAAAATTTACAATAAGCTTAAAAAGGCAAAAGATGATGTTGCCCTTGAAAAAGACCGTTTGTTCAACCACATGAATGTGCTAAATGAAGGTATTGCTTTTTTCAGACCAAATAAAGAAAAGATGCTTGCAAACAGTCATTTCATTCAGTATATCAGCATAATTTCCAATACTTCAACAGTATCGGCTGAACATATTTTTGAAATACCCGATTTTGCCAGGATAAATAAGTTTTTAGATAAAAATTTGGTGAAAGATGTTGAGTTTACCAGCAATGATCTTCCGGAAATTGAATATACAATTAACAGAAATGAAAGCTATTTCAAAATTCTCAGTATTGTTTTTGCCGACAAGAGTTTTGAAATTCTGATTACAGACATTACAAGACCCGAAAAGAGAAGGCTGCTCAAGCAACAACTCACATCAAACATTGCTCACGAGTTAAAAACGCCGCTGGCATCGATAAAAGGATACATTGAAACGTTAATGAACAACCGTGGAATAAGCGAGGAAAAAAAGGTGTATTTTATTGAACGTGCCTTTGCACAAGCTGAAAGATTAAACTTGTTATTAAATGATATTTCGTTATTAAATAATATTGAAGACGCCGGTGAGTTGTTTGAAATAAAACCAGTTGTAGTAAAAAATATAATCACCGATGTTATTGAAAATCTCGAAAGTCGTTTAACAGAAAAAAATATCAGGTGCAAACTGAATATTGATAATGAAGTAATTGTTAACGGAAATGATTCATTGATTTCTTCTGTTTTTCAGAATTTGATTGAGAACTCAATTAATTACGCGGGAGAAAACATTTCAATAGAAATTACAAATTACCTGGAGGACAAAAAATACTACTATTTTAGTTATTCCGATACTGGGGTTGGTATTCCGGAAGAGCACCTGCACCGGATATTCGAGCGTTTTTACCGAATCGACTCAGGCCGTACAAGAGAACAAGGTGGAACCGGATTGGGCCTTTCCATTGTTAAGAATGCCATTCTGTTGCATAAAGGAAAAATTTCAGCCAGGAATCGTTTAGGTGGCGGAATTGAATTTTTGTTTACGCTCGCAAAAAATTAGAAATAACATATTAATTGTTCGGAGGTTGTCCAAAAAGTTAAGCCTTACTCGGCTTTGTCATGTTGAGCGTAGTCGAAACATCTGTATTTCAAGACAACAAATTCTTCTCCCGAAATTTCGGGATCGCTCAGAATGACTGTAAAAAAGACTTTTTGGACAACCTCTTTTTATTTAAATTCCGACCAATGATATTACATTTTTATTAAACAAATGTAATACAACATTAAAAGAAGGTTAATGTAGCTGTAACAATTTGAAGGTTCCTTTGAATTGTATTTTAAATCAGAACACTGCAAGATTTTTTACAATGAGAAGACTATTCTTAAGTAGTTTGCTGCTAATAATTATAAATGTATTGACTCAGGCACAAACAGGAATTATTAAAGGTACAATAACCGACGCTGAAACAAAGGAATCGCTTATTGGTGCAACAGTCGTAATTAAAGGAACTTTACTGGGCTCAACATCTGATTTTGACGGTAATTATACGCTTACTAAAATTCCGGTCGGAAAAGACACGGTGATCATTTCATTCATTTCTTACGATCAGCAGGAATTTATTATTGATGTAAACGCCAACGAAGTAACAATGCTGAATGTGGAACTTTCACCAGCCACTTTGGAAATTGAAGGTGTTGAAGTTGTCGCAAAAGCGAACCGGGAGTCGGAGAGCATGTTACTTTTGGAACAGAAGAATTCGGTTATTTCAACCCAGGCAATCGGGGCTCAGGAAATTTCACGTAAAGGCGCCAGCGATGCGGAGGCTGCTGTCATAAAAGTTTCAGGTATTTCGAAACAGGAAGGTGTGAAAAACGTTTTTGTCCGTGGACTAGGCGATCGTTTCAATGCTACCACTTTAAACGGATTTCCGGTTCCATCGGAAGATCCTGAATACAAAAACATTTCGCTTGATTTTTTTGATTCTGATATGATTAAGGCAATTGATGTTGCCAAAGTATTTAATGGAGAGAAACCGGGTGATGTAGCAGGAGCTGAGATCAATATTAATTCAAAGGAATTGGTAGGTGACTCTGAATTTAACATTGAAATTTCTGCCTCAGCAAACACTGAAACGTTGAATACAGGTTTTCTTATTCCTGATGGTGTTAGTGATTTTGGTTTCGCTCAAAATACATCAAGTCCAACAAGTGAGGAAACTTACGCTTTTAAGAACTCTCTGGATCCTTCATCACAAGATTTTCAATTAGGCAAAGGTGTTGGATTTTCGGGTGGAAAACGTTATGGCCTGGGTTCAAAGGATAATCCATTAACGTTTTATGTTATTGGCAATTATTCAAACGACTTTAGTTTTACCGAAGGTGTTACCCGTAAAACAACGACAAACGGCACTATTTTCCGTGATCAAAACACCAAAAAATACGAGAGGAAGTCATTGCATTTAGCAATGGCGAATTTAAGTTACAACTTAAAAAGCTACAATTTCAACTACAATTTGCTCGCAATCCATACAGCAACAGAAATATTGCGAGACGATTTCGGTATGGATGGAGAAGTATTTCAATCTTCTTCAGAATATGGTTATCAAGGTCTTGTCAGGCGTCAGCAAAACAATGACAATACGTTGCTTGTAAATCAGATTCAGATAAACAAATCATTTAATAATCGCCTGTCGGCAGAAATTGGTGCTGCATATAATTTTACGAATGGTAAAGAACCCGATCGGCGGGTCAATTATCTTTCTTATGTTGGAAATAAAACGCTGGAGCCTCTTCGCGGGGCAGGACGCCAGCATCGTTATTATGGTAATCTTAACGAAAATGATTTTAATGCGCTGGCAAATGTTATTTATAAATTGACTTCCAATGAGGAAAATGTTTCATTCGTTGAAGTTGGATATAAAGGACGTTTTTTAACAGATGATTATAAATCGAATAGTTGGGATAATACCAGAACACTGGCAACTTTGCCACAACTTGATTCTGGCAATTTCTCACTTAATTCAATCTTTAACCAGGAAGAATTTGAACAGGGTCATTTTCAAAATAAAGAATACAATGTTTCTGATTATAAGGTAGATAAAATCATAAATTCAGTTTACGCTCAATTAACTCTTCAACTTGGTGACGATTTTATTGTAAATACCGGGATAAAAACGGATTATGTAATGTTGCGCGTAAATTATAATGTAAACAGCGGAGCAAAAAAAGGTTCGAATGATTTTAGTGAATTTTACGTTCTTCCAAATCTTAATCTGAAATATAGTTTAGGCGATAAAAATGTTTTAAGAATGAGTGCAAGCCGCACTTACACCCTGCCACAGTCAAAAGAAATTTCGCCACTGCTTTATGAAGGTCCGCAATGGAGTTCTCAGGGGAATCCCGATCTTCTTCCATCAACCAATTATAACCTCGATTTGAAATGGGATTTCTATTTGGCACCCGGTGAACTTTTTTCTGTTGCTGTTTTCGGAAAAGTTATAAAAGAACCGCTTTCAAGAGTTGAAATAAACAGCGCGAACGGATTCTTATCTTATGCAAACATTGCCGACCAGGCTCTTCTTTCGGGTGTTGAGGTTGAGCTAAGAAAAAACATCTTTTCAATAAATACCAAAAGTAAACTTAGTACCGGAATAAACCTTTCATTTTTAAGCACCGGGGTAGATGTTTACAATAATGAAAATTCTACTCTGAATTTTACAAATGACAAAACCAGGTTAGAGGGTGCTGCACCAGTAATAGCAAATGGAGATCTATCTTACCAATTCCAAAATGATGGCTTTAAAATAGTAGCTTCAGTTGTGGCCGGTTACTTTAGCGATCGCATTTATTCAGTTGGTGTTAACGGTTATAATGATATTATAGAAAATGGCCTTGCTACGCTTGATTTTATCTCTTCAGTAAAGCTAAAATCACGTTGGGTTTTTAAGCTGAAAGCAAAGAATCTACTTGATCCTGAATATAAATTAACACGGGAGCCAGGTACCGAAAAGTCGGCTCTGATTGTATTAAACAGCTATAAAAAAGGCTTGAGTTTTAGCCTCGGCATTTCATATGAATTTTAAACAAATATTCAACTTCAAATTATTTAAAATTAATACTTAGAAAAATGAAAAAATTACTTTTTGCAATTTCAATCTTTGCGATTCTTTTCGCAGGATGTAAAAAAGATGATCCGGAGCCAACTCCGGAACCATCTCAAGAACTTAGTGGTGATATTACATCAGATGTTACATTGGATGATTTCAATGAATATAAGTTAGCAGGAACCTTAAGTGTAAAAGATGGAGGAATCCTAAGAATTCCGGCAGGAACTACCATTAAGGCCAATAAAGGTTTTAGCAACTATATTATTGTTGAACAAGGTGGTAAAATTATGGCTGAAGGAACTGCAAGCAATCCAATTACTTTTACATCAGGTGAAGCAAGTCCGGCTGCAGCCGACTGGGGTGGAATATGGATTAACGGAAAAGCTCCAATTTCAGGAGGTGGCACTGGCGCCACTGAGGTGGATGCCACACTTCCTTATGGCGGAACTGACCCTCATGATAATTCAGGCGTTTTAAAATATGTTATCATCGCTTATTCCGGTGCACAGTCAAGTGAAAATGTGGAGCATAATGGTTTAACCCTCGATGCAGTTGGTGACGCTACAGTAATTGAAAATATTTATGTTTATGATGGTGCAGATGATGCAGTAGAATTTTTTGGAGGCACGGTAAATGTAACTAACATGCTGGCTGTAAACTGTGATGATGACATGTTTGATGTAACTCAGGGATGGAGTGGAACACTTGATAACGCTTATGGAATTTGGGAAGATGGATACACAAGTACAGAAGATGATCCCCGCGGTGTTGAATCGGATGGTAATCTTGATGGTGAACATCCGGAACATAGCGGTCAATCAAATTTTACAATGAGTAATATAACCATCAGAAATAATTCTGACTATGTTATGGAAGATGGAATAAAGGTTCGTCGTGGGGCTACAGCTACCATAACAAATGCATTACTTATTGGTGGTTCAGCAAAAAATCTTATCGACGTAACCGATAGTAAAGGAGATGCACTACAGCCACTGCAATCAGTCTTACCGTGCAAGATGCAGTGAGTACTTCAGGAGATATTAAAGCAAACGAAACTTATCCAAATGTTGCAATTGAAGGTGGAAACACTGGTGCATCAGTATCAGCATTTCAGTTGGACAGGTTATGGATTTTAATTATGCAGAATGAATCTGGAGTATTAACTACAGTTCATTTTTAGTTTGCAGTGTTTGATAAAGACAGGTCGAAAAGCTGTCTTTAGCCCCGGAGCAATCCGGGGCTTTTATCAAACACTTAAACATGCTTAGAATTTACCCACAAACACACATTATTATGATCAAACACTGTAATTTTATACATTATGAAACAGACGATATTTATACTACTTTTTTCTTGCATTGTTGTCTAATTTATTTTCTGATGCTCAGGAATTGATTGAGAAAGACGGAATCTATTTGTTAGATGGAGAACTTTATTCAGGCAAATGGGTAACTTATTATGACAATGGAAATGTTAAGATGGAAGCAAAATTCAAAAACGGATTAAAAAACGGCAAAACCTTAATCTATTTTGAAGATGGCCAATTAAATGAAGTTCGTTCTTACAAAAAAAATGAGATGCACGGGAAATGGGTAGTGTACAATAATCATAATATAAAGATATCTGTTGCTCATTATAAGCATGGTAAAAAGAATGGAAAATGGTTAATCTGGAATGATTATGGCAATCTTATTTATGAGTTACATTATCTGAACGGTGAGAAAACCGGGATCTGGAAGAATTACAATGAAAAAGGAGAATTGATTAGTGAACGAAAATACTGATTGATTTGTAGATTAAGCAAGTAGCGCATCTTCCGGGATCTCTGAATAATAAAAAACCTTCCTGTCTTAATTTTAATAAAAGTGTAATATTTCTGTAACGCCACAGTAATTATCAAATAATACTTTTGGTAATGAATATTACTCACATCAAAAACAACAAAAAAATGAAAAAAGGATTTTTTATTATAGCTTTAATTTTGACAGTTTTCATTGGTCAGGCAAAAGAAAAGGAGAATAAAACCGGAGATACCGAATCAGCAGCAGTAGTGGCTTTAAAAGGCACAGTGGCTGATGAAGTTTCTGGAGAAGCATTGGTTGGTGTTGAAATTAAATTGGAAGGAACTGATTTAAAAACCTACTCTGATTTTGATGGTAATTTCTCTTTTAATAATGTAAAACAAGGCGAATATAAAGTTATTGCCAACTACATTTCGTACCAGAAAAAGACGGAAACATTGGAAGTTTCTCCAAATAAAAATGAATTAAAAATAAAGCTGCACTCATCTAATTAATAGTAGAAAAAGTCAGCTTACTTAAGATTGAATCCGCCTCTGAGAGCAGGGGCGGTTTTTCATTTTATAAGAAAAGTATTTAATCTGAAATCGTGATTGCTTGTTCGCGATATTTGCCCGGGGTTTTGCCTGTTTTTTCCTTAAATATCCTGGAAAAAGAATTTAGCGAACCAAAACCCGATTTCTCAGCTATTTCATCAAGCGTAGAATACCTGTAATTTTGATCTTTCAATAATGTTTTAGCTTCTTCAACCCGGTATTGATTAACGAATTCGTTAAAGTTCATATGAAACTCTTCATTAATCATTTTTGAAATATATGTCCGGTTCGTTTTCAGGTGTTCAGATAAATGAGTAATTCGAAGATCGGGTTTTATGTATAGCTTTTTTCTGGTAAATAGTAAAAGCAGGTCTGATTTAAGTCTTCTTTTAGGCGTGTCCTCCATCTCGGGGGCTTCCAATACATCCAAATTATAATCGATAAAATCCGTAGAAATTATTCTTTGATGATTTCCTTTGAACCCAATTACAAAAAATATAGAGCTGAATATGATTGAAGGAATGATGAGTGAAACTTCATGCTGTGAAAAAAAACCCCTTCCGAGAAAAACCAACGTTATACTTGATATTGCCGCTGCAAAAAAAATAATATTGATTAACCGGACCCATTTTAATGTTTTACCTTCAGTATTTGAATAGTAATTTACAATTTTTTCATTGTGCCGATTTGCCAAAATAATTCCCCTTGTTCCATAATAGGTTACCTGAAATAAGAGAAAAACCCTGCTTAAAAGAAATAGTAAGCCTTTAATACCCGTCAGTGTTTTTAAATTCAATTCCTTGAGATTTTTTTCAATCAATATTTCTTTTACATACTGAATTCTCTCTTCAGGTGTTAAAATTAAAGTTAACAGGCCAATTAAACCACTAAAGATTAAGGCTGGAAGCAGGTGGGAAATATGTTTTTTGATGTTGAAGCAATCCGAAGATATCATTCTAAAATATAGAAAATACATCGGATAAATGGATAACATGGTTAAAACATAAATGAACTCAACCGAAGAATACAAATGATAGCGGTTGCTGAAAAATATTGCGTGACAGGAATATAACAGTAAAGCGGCAATCATTAGAAAGCCAAGGTGCCGTTTTGCCTTGTTCTTTTCACCTACCTGAATAAGTAGAACAAGTGCCCAGAACATAGAAATATAAATGGGTGTGAATATTGCAATTTCCTTAATCATGAATCAAATCGGATGCTTTGCTGATTAACAATACTAAATTTACGTTTAGCAATTTAGGCAATTCCAGTCGAATTTTACAATTTAAAATATCTTTTTACGATTTAATGGTTACATTTTGTTTCAAAAGGAGGAAATTTGCATTCATTGTAATTTAGGGCATAAAAGAAAACAGTTAAATCGAAAATATTCGGAAAATGAGTTTGTAGTTGTATTGCAAATTTATAATCCGGCCCTCATCAATTAAATGGCCAATAAAGGCAATACTAGATTA
The DNA here is from genome assembly GCA_963849775.1 of uncultured Prolixibacteraceae bacterium. Lineage (GTDB taxonomy): Bacteria > Bacteroidota > Bacteroidia > Bacteroidales > Prolixibacteraceae > Draconibacterium. Next base: position 103,649 of record CAWKIX010000008.1, read on the forward strand.
AGGGTGGTTGTTCAGGCCACCCTTAATTATTCTTTTTCATAAAACAGAATGTATATTTTATTAAGATTTCTTACTAAAATGGTTTTAATACTTTACGAAGCGTAGAAATTTTGTAACTTGGGAAAACAGAGAGAATATATTTCGGTCAACATATTTTAATGTTGACTTACGTATTTTAAAAAGTTGATAAATAAAACAGATTAAAATGAAAAGACTGGCTACAATTATGTTTGGGATTTTTTTATTTGCTTTTACTGCTCATGCCCAAACTTTCGAAAAAGATAATTTTTCAACATCAGAAGGTGAACTTACAATTACTTTTATTGGACACGGTACATTAATGATGCAATTTAATGGAAAAACAGTTCACATTGATCCGGTAGCGAATTATGCCGATTACAGTAAACTTCCAAAGGCAGATTTGATTTTAATAACTCATGAGCATGGCGACCATTTGGATGCCAATGCTATAAAATCTCTTATAAAGCAGGGAACAAATGTAGTTTTAACAGAAAAATGTGCTGAAAGCTATCCTGATGGCGAGATTATGAAAAACGGCGATTCCAGAACATTTGCCGGAATTCAGGTGGAAGCGGTTCCCGCTTACAATATAGAAAATGTAAGAAGTCCCGGAAATCCATATCATCCCAAAGGAAATGGAAATGGTTATGTGATTCATTTTGGAGACAAGAAAGTATATGTTGCAGGTGATACTGAAAATGTTCCTGAAATGGCAAATTTGAAAAACATTGACATCGCTTTTTTGCCCATGAACCTTCCTTTTACTATGACTCCTGAGATGGTTGTTGAAGCTGTAAAATCATTTCATCCGAAAATATTATATCCGTATCATTATGGAAGATCAGATATAGATCATTTTAAAGAGTTAATGAAAAATATCCAGGATACGGAGGTTAGAATCAGAAGTTTGAGTTAAACTAAAAATAGATTCTTTTTTAGTTCTGTGTTCTGCAAAATGCATCATCATCTTTTTTGCATTTTCTGATAATACAATATGTAGTTACTGTTATCGCTATTGTTGCAAATGCTACTAATAATACGTAAAAAGTGGTTACTGAAAGATTTGCACAACAGGCAATAAAACCAATAATTAAAGTAATAACAAAACCTACAAATCCCCACAATCCCAAATGATAACATATCAAAACAAATACTTTTTTCATTGTGACCAAATTTAGTTTTCAGGTAATATAATAACATATTGTAAAGATACATTAAAATGAACAAAAGATCATAATAAATATAATTATTATTGTCTTTTCCAAAGAAATCAATGTTATCCGTTAGATATGAAATTTCATTCATAGATTGCTTGTACTGAATTGCCGGGGGAAGCAATCGGAAATTTTGATTGAACACTACTTATAAGAAATATCACAATGAGAATACAGAAAAACCGCTAACAAATTAATGCCAGCGGTTTCTGTGAAATATTGAATTCTATTTAATTTTTTGGAGTAACTTTTTTGAATGAATTAATTTCCAGGTTTGGTGTTTTCATAAGTGAATTAAAATCGCTGATATCAGCTGATTTTTGTGAAATAAAATCTGCTGGTAATACAACAATCCGAAAAACCTGATTATCTGTTTCAGCAGGTAGAAGTGTTGCTAAATCCATGGTTCCTTCCAGGAAGATTTGAACATCACTATTCGTATAATCAAAGTTGTATTGCAAAACATCTGTGTCTGACCAATTATCTGAAATGTTCTTTAATGCAACAGTTTGTGGCATAAGTCTCCAAATGTCAGTACCATCCGACTGTTCCCATAAAATGTAAACCAACACAACGTCCGAATCATAAATTTGAAAATCATTGGGGAATTCATAGTAAAGTAAATAATCGTTATCCGGAGTAAAATCGCCCTCGATTTCGAATACAGAGCCAAGAATATTTGTGCCTGGTTCACCCGGAGGACCCTGTGGCCCTTCACATGCAGTAAAAACTATTACTATGGATAAAAGTAAAATTGTTTTAATTGTTTTCATGGTTATTGTATTAAATTTATAAAATATGATTTTGTCAAAGCAAGTTTAGTGCCAAATATTTTCCTGAACAGAAATCCTGTATTGAACTTGTGACTGAATTTATTGTTTATGTAATTTAAGTTTAAAAAAGTGAAACAGATACTTTAGTATTGTATTTCTCGAGTGATAATAAACAATTAATGAATTAGAAAAATAAATAATATGATAGATTTAATTTGTCCGGTTTCGAACGAAAAGACGAATGAACGTCTGACGAGACTAAATGCTTTTTTTACTGTTTTGCTGGCTTCCTTGTCATTTATTTTAAATACGCCGGTATTTTTATTCTTTTTGGTAATCGACTTTTTTATAAGAGCATTTACAAAAGGAAAATACAGTCCCTTGTGTATGATTAGCAGATCGTTATTGAAAGTTTTGAACGTTTCTGAAATAAAAATTGACAAAGCGCCGAAAATTTTTGCTGCCCGAATGGGGTTTGTAATGACCCTGGCAATAACATTGTTGTTTTTACTGAATTTGGGTATTGCTGCAATGGTAGTTGCTGGTATTCTTGTGTTTTTTGCAACACTTGAATTTGCATTGGGAGTTTGTGTAGGCTGTATGATTTATACTTATATGATATTGCCTTTTAATAAATAGAATATCAGGTTCTTAAAATATTGAGGCAGGCTCGAAGGTGCCTGCTTTTTTTATTAAATTAGAATTAAATACTTACATTTATAATCTTATCATTTTTATTTGTTGCAGAACAGTTTCCTTTCTGCGGCGCGAAATTGAAATAAAATCACCGTTAATTAGTTGAAGCATTCCACCATCATTTTTTAAATAAGCAGTTACATGTTTTAAATTAACGAGATGAGTTTTATGCACTCTTAAAAAAGAATATTCCTGTAATAAATCTTCAAATTCAACCAATGTTTTAGAAACCAGTAAATGCTTTTTTCCCTCAAAGTAGATGTGGGTATAGTTTCCTTCGCCCTGGCATCGAATGATTTGATCTACACCTACAAACTCGATTCGATCTCCGGTTGGCAATCCAATTCGCGGATTTCCCGGCTGTCTGAGATTATAAATCAACTGTTTCATTCGTTGGTTTTCTTCTTTTTGCTTAATTCGTTTGGCTACTTTATCAACTGCATCTTTTAAATGATTAACATTTATAGGTTTTAAGATATAGTCGGCAGCCGAAAAACGAATTGCTTTAATGGCATAATTATCAAAGGCAGTTACAAAAATCACCTCGAAATGAAAATCTTTAAAATGTTCAAGCAATTGAAATCCATCGGCTTTTGGCATTTCAATATCAAGAAAAACCAGGTCGGGAGCACCGTCTTTTATTATTGAGATTCCCGATTCTACGGAATCCACCTGACCTAAAATATCAATTTCCGGGCAATACTGATTTAGAATTCCTGATAGATTTTCCTTAAATAAAAAAGGGAGCCTCTGCTCCCTTTGCGCTGTTTAATTAACTATTTCTATGATAAAAAATAATAAAATCCGAATCCCTTATTTACTAACCAAATTATTCATTTTCTTGAACCATAACCTGTTGCCAACATTATAATATTGATCTTTAAGGCTTGGGTCAGCAGCCAGTTCTTCTTTAGTATATGGGAAATAGGGTACCATAACATCATCTCCTGCAATCCAGTTTGCCGGTGTAAGAACCTTATTTTGCGATGTTGTTTGCAAAGCCTCAACTATTCGTACTATTTCCTGCATATTTCTGCCCACCTCCATTGGGTAAAAATTAATTGACCGAATTATGTTGTTCTCATCGATAATAAAAACACCCCTAATATCCCGGTTTGTGCTGGTTGGCTGATGTAACATTCCGTATGTTTCAGAAACTGTTGCCTTCGTATCTTCAATAATCGGAAAGTTAATCTTCAACTGTCCCCGATTTTTATAATCAACTGTTTCGAGGTACTCTTTCCATAGTTGATGCTGTTCGACATTATCAGTAGAAATTACTGCTACCTTAACATTAAGCTTATCAAACTCTTTTTGCAAATTAGCCATTTCCAAAAGCTCGGAAGAGCACACAGGAGTAAAATCCTGCGGATGGCTAAACAATATTTTCCAGTGTGTTCCAAAGTCATCAGGGAATTTTAATTTGCCCTGTGTAGTTTTCGCTGTAAAAGAAGGAGCCTTTGACCCAATTAATGGAATGTCAGAATCGCCTTTTGAGAAGGCGTTTATCACTAGTGTTGCAATAATTACAAATGTTAATACAAGTTTTCTCATAATTTTTTGTTTTGATGTTGTTTTGAAATTTTTAAACAAGTTCCTACAATTGCAGACACCAAAACATGTTTTACAACATATTATTAATGTTCAGAAATATTATGAGGTGTTGAATAGTAATAAAAATATTTATATATAATTTAAATTGATAGTAATTAGGCCTAAAAGATAATGAATTGATAGCGTTAGTGTGATTAAGTGCTCAAACAAGGATTTGTTCCTAATCAATAAAAAAAGACCTTTTAATATTCTTTAACATATTTTGAATAAAAAGCCAGTTGTTATTCGAATAATAGATTCAAAAGTTAAAATATGAGTATCGAAAAAGATTGCTCATATTTAGTCATTCCTTTATTTAGTAAATAGCATATGTTTGGTTGCATTTGAGAAATAACTTCAAATGAATAATCAATAATTTATCCGGTCATTGTTTAGGCATTTCAAAAATCGAATTATCAAAGTTTTCGTCGAATTTTATTTCTTCAATTTCAATTATTGCATTACCGATTGGTGAATTTTGAACTATTTTTAAAGGCATTGTAATACCATCAATTGTTTTATAGTCACTCATAGTTTGCTCCACATCAACACTTTGGCCTCCGGAAGATATTGTTGCATTCGCTTTATCAATTAAATAAGTAGTTGCATTAATAAAAAAATCCCTTTCATTTCCATCGCTCGTCGTCAGTTTAATTCTAAAGGCATCGTTGCCATCCAAATTAACTTTTCCTAAAAAATCGGCTGTGCTTCCTTTCTCTTTGTAATTGTATAAATCACCTTCCACCAGCGTTTCGGGTTGTTGTTTTGCCTGCTCTAACATATCGCCAGTTAATTCCTGAGGTTCTGAAGCTAACCCTGGAGCTATTAACCACCCTTTTTCACCATTAAAAGCCTGGGTTATTTTTTGTCCCTGCACTTCCATGGTAATTAAAAATTTATCAGGTCGCTTAACTTTCATTTCCATAGGAATATCCATTCCCATTTGACTTACTTTAGCCTTAATATAGATGTCTTTTGCAGCCATTAACTTTTCCTGTCCAACAGCTTCAAAATGTTTTTTTAGGATATCATCAAGCGTTTGTGCACCGGCAATATTTGCCAATACTACAAATACCATTACCATTGTTGTTAAAGTGAGTTTTTTCATTGAAATATTATTTAATTATTGTTGAATTAATATAAAATGCGTTTCAAAAATTGTTAACATAATCTCAAAAATAAATTTCTGCAAAAATTTTCTCAAAAGGAATTCCTTTTTCAATTAGTAAATCGCGTACTTCAACCACCATTAATGCCTGACCGCAGATAAAATAATTTACTGTTGGAAGAACTTCTATTGTTTTAAGATAATCAGTAACTCTGCCTGAAAAAACATTACACGATGATACTTTCGAACAGCATCTGATATAATTCTCCTCAAGCATTTCCTCCATTTCATCTTCAAAATAAAATTGGTTTAAGTATCTCACTCCGTGGATAAGCGTTTTATTTTTTACGAATCCTGAATTCAACATGCTGTAAAAAGGCGCTATACCGGTTCCTGTGGCAATGAAATATGCAGGATTTTTTGTTCCAAGAAAACTTCCGTAGGGTTTTGAAACCAATATTTTATCACCCAAAATCATAGCTGCAAGTTTAGGCGTTAAAAATCCGTCTTCCTTTATATTGAACAATATTTTTATTTCATCCTCTTTGTTTCCACTACAAATACTGTATATACGTGGTGGATGCTCAGAGTCGATGGCAATTTTTATTGCTTGCCCGGGTATAAAATCAAAATTTCGCTGAAAGGAGATAACGTGTACTCCGGGAGAAATTTCAATATTATTTGTTAAAGTTGCATTGTAAAGCTTTTGCTCATGCACTGTTTTCTGTATTTCCTGCATTTCTGATAATTAATGATGGATGAAACTCTTAACGTTCTACTGGCTGTTTTGAATAGAAAATGTGATTACAAGAGGTTCGCCATTTTCGGCAATCAAATTTTTAACCTGATAATATACATCCAGGCTTTTCATTTCTTTTACTTCGTCCGAATTGCCCGTTAGTTCGAGTTGTGCAACATGCTGAGCCTTTAAACTTAATGTTGTTGGTGCATCGAATCCTATACCTGGCTGAACCAGCTCAAGTTCATAATCAATATCGGAATTGTTTTTTATGTTGATATATTTTCTAACGTTGTTTTCAAGTCGTAAAGGAGAATTGTCATATTCAAGTGATGCAAAAAACAATTGGTCGAGATAAATTGAATTTCCGACAAGTGTATTACCAAACCAACCAACCGTTCTTTGAGCCAACAGTGCATCTTTTATTCCCGTCTGAGTTCTGGCTTTTGAAAAAACCAAAGTCATAGGCCGATGACCGTTTTCTATTCTCATTGGACCATGTGTGTCAGAATTGGCAAAAACAGTCAGTTTTTTTTCTCCCGCCCATTTTACTGCTTCAGGATAAAATTCCTTATCATTAAAAACTTCTATTCCCTGGAGCATTTTGTTTCTGTAAAGTCTTGTGTGTTCGTTCCACCAAACTGTTGAGTCAGGTTGTTGTGCTCTCCAGCCGGGATGATTCCAAAAAATAAACGCTCCCTGGTCACGGGCCTCTTTAAGCGCTTCAAAAACATCCTCGCGTTCCAGTAAATTGGCATTAGAAATAAAAAGAACATTTAAATGTCCGGGAGGCATACTTCGTGTAATTTCAGCGCCTTTTATAAGTATAATCCGGAGCTCTTTTGCCAATGGTTCCGCGATATCAAAAGATCGGTTGTGATTGGCAACAACATCTTTGGAATGTGGCCGGTATTCAATATGGTCAGTAATTGAAATTGCATCCAATCCTTCTTCCCATGCTTCTTCTACCCGAATGGTGGGCCAAACTGTTCCATCAGAAAATACAGTATGTAAATGAAAATCGCACTTCAGGGTTTGATATCCCGGAATATTTGGAACATGAATGATTTTACGTGATTGTCCGTTTGATAACTGAATGATCAGTAAAAAAAACAAAAAAGTGAAAAGTTTACTAAGACGCATACCAAAATGTTTTGAAGCAAAAAGTACTGTAAATATCGGGTTTTTATCTGATTAATAAGCTTTTTAATCTTTGGAAATTTTAATTGAATTACGCGGGATAGTCGTGATTACGAAAACCGATTTTTTATAAATATCGTCTAAACTTTAAAAGTTGGAAGAGGCGGAGTTGATTAATTAGTATATTTAATGCAAACAAAAATCAAACCTGAAATATGAAAAAAGTTGTTATTATTTTGTTTTTGGTGATTTACTCGCTAACAGGAATTGCCCAGGAAGCTGACAAAATTATTGGTATTTGGTGGAATGATGAGAAAACAACCAAGATTGAAGTTAAAAAAGTAAATGGAAAGTTTACCGGAACCATCGTTTACATGAATCCGGAAAAATATGAAAACGGACAGCCTCCCAAAGACGATAACAATCCGAATGAGTCATTAAGAAACAGGTCTCTTATTGGACTGCAAATTCTGAAAGATTTTGTTTATGATGCAAAAAAGAAAGAGTGGAAAGACGGTACGATTTACGATCCAAAATCAGGCAATACTTACGATTGTTATGCATGGCTGGAAAATGACGATCTTTTGAAGTTAAAAGGATTTGTTGCTGGTATCCGTATGCTAGGCAGAAGTTCTGAATGGTATAAAACTACTTTAGACAAATAAAAATCTTTTAAATCGATTACCCGGAAACCTGGGTTGGAATTCCTTCATTTTCCACCCTTGCGGCAATGTGCTTTCAGTTCAGCCAATGAAATTCTTTGAATTGTTTCAAGGGGAGTATCCCGTGCAATGGTATAAATCATAACCTGCGCTGGTTTTATCTTTTTTAGCAAATCAATCCAGGCAGAGATTTCAATTTCAGTTGTATTATCAATCCATTCATTTTTGAATGTACCTTTAATAAACATGGTTTGAATAATCACTTTACCATTAAAAGAAACAAGTTGGTCAACTACTTTTTGAAGATTAAAATTTCCACGCGGGCAATCCATAATTTCTATGGTTGAAGGAAAAGCTGAATCCAGTTTTTGGATGTTGTCCTCCACTTTTAGTAAAGCATTAAAAACATCTTGCTTTTGCAACATAGTGGCATTTGAGAGTACGGCTATCCTGGATTTGGGTGAAAGTTTGTTTCGTAAATTAATTGTATCCTCAATTATTCCTGCAAAATCAGGGTGAAGTGTTGGTTCTCCATTTCCTGCGAAAGTAATTACATCAGGCAACTCATTTTTATTTGCCATTTCTGTTAATTTGGCTTCCAGCGTTTCTTTTACATTGCGTCTTAAAGGAAGCTTCACCTTTTCAGAATACTTTTTGGGAGTCCAGCCACATTCACAATAAATACAATCGAAAGAACAAACTTTTATGTTGGTTGGCAAAAGATTGATGCCCAGCGATACCCCAAGCCGCCGGCTTTTTACAGGGCCAAAAATAATTTCATCAAAAAGGAAAGTTGACATATTATGAAATTGATTTGCAAAGATAGCAGCTTCGTTTTTTATAACATAACATTTATACAGAGTAAATAATATAGAGGTCCTTTTATTTGGTATTTCAAGAAAATATCCTTATATTTTCATCTGTGTGTTTCCTTTTAACAGGTAAAATATAATAGGGACATTTCCTTATTTCAACAGAACGTTACGGATAATTTAAATGATACCCAAACTACTGAACAATCGAAACACACGCTTAATCTAAAATCAAACTTAGTGATTGCATTTACGATGAATAGGTATCGGAAATGTTTAATTACACATGTTTATTGTGAGTTATATTAAATAAAAGAGTTATCAATTTTTAAAAAACAAATGTCATGAACAAAGGAACAAGAAATGCATTTTTAGGATTTGTAGCCGGAGCGGCTACCGGTGCACTAACAGGAGTTTTATTGGCCCCTGATAAGGGATATAAAACGAGAAAAAAAATTTCAAAGAAAGCAAAAAAGGCCACTAAAGACTTTTCAGATTCAATCAACGAAAAGGTAGACAGTATTAAAGATCAGGTTACTGATGTTGTAAATGAAATGCGTACCAAAGTTGAAAAAGTAGAAGAAAAAGTAAAACACAAAGTGAATGAAAAAGCACAAAAAGAGGCTAAAGCTTCCAGTAGCTAATCAATTTCAGTAATCGATAAATCATTAAATATGAGTAACGATTTAGTAAAAGATTTTGCCAACCTTAACGATGCCGCGAAAGATTACCTGAAAACAAAGGTGGATTTATTGAAGGTATCGTTATTGGCAAAAATGACCAACTTCACAGCAGCACTTATTAGTTTCTGGTTTTTTGCAACAATAATTTCGTGGATATTAGTTTTTGCTGTTGCTGCATTTGTAGTTTGGTACGGACAAACCTACGATAACTATTTGGTAGGTTTTCTTCTCGCCATAGGGTTTTTAATATTGATTTTGGTACTCTTTATTGTATTCCGCAAGAGTATTGTGACTAACCCGGTTTTACGTAATTATTCAAAAATGATTTTTGAAGAAGACAAAGAAGACGAATTATGAAGAGAATAAAAAATATGGCCGAACTGGACCTATTGAGGCAGAAACTGAAATATAAAGAATTATTACTTGAAAAAAACCTGATTGGCTCAACAGCTGATTTAACGGATCATTTTGTAGTTCGAATAAAGGATTTTGCTTTCGATTTTGGCGTCCACGCAGTTCAGTATCTGTTTGATTTTAGAAAACACAAGAAAAAATCAAAATCAGAAAACTAATATTAGTATTAACTGTAAATTTTATTAAGCCATGGAAACGAATTTGCTTTTAGTTGATTCCCACGAAAAAATAGAAGATTTGGTGCAATTTGCACTCGCAATTTCGGAACGTTATAAACGAAGATTGAAAATTGCCTATGTTTTAGATTTCGATTGGATGAAACATTCAGCAATGGCCGGGGGTGCAGGTACTGCAAGTATTAATATTGTAGATGCTGAAAAGGAAATATTCAGAGATTATGAATATGCAGAAAAGAAAATAAGGGAGGTTGTCGAAGATTGTATTCAAAAATATCCTGTAAATTATTCGATTGAAGTGAATGTATCAAAAAACAACCGAATTGATCTTATTAACAGTGAATTGCAGGATGATCCTGATATGATGGTTTTAATCAGCAATCGTCAGAGATATTCTGAAATTACCGGAGGTTTGGTATCTTATCCTAAATTTATTGAACATGTAAGATGTCCTGTATTGATTTTGCCTGATGAGCTCAATCATGTTGCATTTAACAATGCTGTTTACGCCACTGATTATAATCCGGAAGATATTCGTTCAATAAAGCACTTGGCGGGTTTTTTAAAACAATCTGAAAATTCGAAACTTACGGTACTTCATATTGATGAAAACTTTGATTTTGAAGCTCACCTGAAATGGACAGGATTTCAGGATATACTTCAGGCTGAAGTTGGAAATGGAATACTTGATTTTACACTAAAAAATGACAAGGACTTTATAACGGGAATGGAAAAATATAACCAGGAAAACGACCCGGATCTACTTGTTATTTTAAACGAGAAGAAAGGTTTTTTCGTGGATGTATTTACTTCAAGCAACACAAAAAGCGTTCTCTCAAAATTTGATAAACCGTTGCTGGTTTATCATGAAAGATAATCATTAAAAAAAAAACAAAAGATGGAAACTAAGGAAAAGACACTAAATAAATTAGGGTTTGATCACAAAGATAAAAAAGAGTTGACAGGTAAGTTGAATTTGCTAATCTCAAGTTATCATGTGCATTATCAGAAATTACGAAATTTTCACTGGAATGTGGAAGGTGAGAATTTTTTTGAATTGCACAATAAATTTGAGGAATTATATAATTTCTCAATGGTAAATATTGATGACATTGCAGAACGAATTCGCATTTTTGGAGACAGGCCAATGGCGAGCTTACAAGAATACCTGGAGAATTCAAAAATAAAAGAACCAGTTGGAATTCCTGATTCAAATGAAATGGTAATTTCAATTTTGGGTGATTTCGAAGTGCTGATAAAACAAATGGTTGATGCACTTGATCTTGCCAATCAAATTGGGGATGTTTCAACAATTGATTTGTTGACACAAACATTAAAACAAACAGAGAAGTATTTCTGGATGTTCCGTTCATTTGTAGGCCAAAACTAAAAAAGTACATGGCTTGCAAACAAACTAACCAAGCCTTTTTAGCTTGCTTTTTGAAGTAAGCTTTCTGGTCTTGAAGTCAATCCCGGTAATCAAATTGATGCCGGGTTTTTTGTTTGGCTCAAAACTGCCAAACCGGTTTTCAATTCCTAATGCTTTGGCGCCGTTTACACATGCCCAGGTAAACAATTCTTCAAGTGATATTTCAGGATAATGATTTTGCAAAGTTTTCAGCTCAGAAAGAATGGATAGTTTCATGATTGGAAGCTAAACTATCAGTTCCGATGCAAATGTTTAGGTTTTCTGTTTTAAATAAAGTTACCGGAGGAAGCTGGTTTTCAATGAATAAATTTGAATTTGGGCATAAAACAATGAATGTGTTATCCGTTTTTCGACGCTTTTTTAATTCATCGATATCCGGTTTCTGCATGAAAGTGTTATGAACTAAAAGTAGCTGGTTTTCTGAAGGAATATAATCAAGTATAAAACTCAACGAATTTTTTTTCGCTGGCTTCCAATGCGAAATATCGATTCCCAAATTATTCTGAAGATGTTCTGCAATTGGTCCGATCCCCAGTTCAAAAAATTGTGCTTCAGCTTTACTCTCCTGGTTGTGAATTGATAGCACACTTTTATTTGCACCTGCATTATCTTTAATTTTGGTAAAAAGCAGTTCTGAAACTGAATAGGCAGAGTGTGGTGTAATTGAATTGGAAAGTTTGTTTTTGTCAAACTGATGCTTCAGATATTCGATATGTATAAAAGCTCTTTCAGCTCTCGAAGGATGAAATCCAAAAGATTCAACGAATGTATGATAGTAGATTTTACTTTTCTTTTTAACCGGAATTGTATCGGCAGTATTTGAAATATCACCGGTGGCGGCAATTCCGTTTGCCCACATTTTGCGATCGATGATTTGATAAACAGAGTTTAAATTTCCATTGCTCTCATTTCGCAGTTCATTTAATTCTTTCAAAAAATGACCAATCCCTTTTCCTTCATCAATTTTACCTTTCAGATGTGAAAGTTCAAGATGACAGTGTGCATTCACAAAACCAGGTACCAGAACACCACTGTAATATTCCAGGCCTGGTTGTTCTTTAATATTTTCTCCGCTGGCAATTAAATCTATAATGGTGCCGTCATCTTCGCAAATTAAAATTGCATTTTTAATGAGTTGATTTTGTGGGGTGAAAAGGTATGTTGCAGCAATTTTTCTCACTTCATTTTTGTAGGATCAATTTCCAGAGGATCCAGTTTTCTACCTGAAAATTCCTGCTCCATCTCACTGATTTTATTCATTACCTTCCGGTACATTTTCTCAAAATTCCGGGGATTGCTTGCGTAATAAACAAACGATTTTTCAAAAACAGAATCCGGCTGTTGATATTTGTCGAGAATGGAGTAGTAAAAAACGGATGAAGTTAAATTCTGGAAAGTTGAATCGTTACGAAAGTGATTATAAGTTGCCTCGGCAAGATGCATATCAACCAACATATTAACCATCTCTTTTTCCTTGATCAGTTTTTTAGGTTTATCAAAAGGTGTGGTTTCCTTATTACATGCAGAGAATAGAATAATCAGAAGGATTAAACAGGTTGCTATTGTATTTAACTTTGCCATTTGTTGCAGGTTTTCATCGCCAAAATAAAGATTGTTAATTCACAATTCAAAACAAATGTTGTTAATATTGATTAAGAAAACCGGGGTCAACTAAAAACCGCTTTAAAAACTTCTTCCACACGGTTGGCGCGCACCAGTTCAATTTTGTATTTAGATTCATCAAAACTCTTGTTATGACCTGGGATGAATATTTTTTTGAACCCAAGTTTTTCAGCTTCAGCAATTCGTTGTTCAATGCGGCTCACCGCCCTTATCTCCCCGGTTAGTCCGACCTCGCCTGCAAAACAATATTTGTGATTTATCGCCACATCAATATTTGACGATAAAATGGAAGAAATTACAGCCAGATCGGTTGCCGGGTCATTAATTTTCAACCCACCTGCAATATTCAGAAAAACATCTTTTTGAATGAGTTTAAAACCTGCTCTTTTTTCAAGAACAGCCAGCAGCATATTTAACCTTCGAAGATCAAATCCTGTGGAAGATCGTTGCGGAGTTCCGTATGCAGCCGAACTTACCAAAGCCTGAATTTCAATTAAAAAGGGGCGCATTCCTTCAACAGTTGCTGCAATTGCAGTTCCACTTACGTTGTCGCTCAGTTTAGAAATTAATTGTTCCGACGGATTTGTAATTTCCTTTAGTCCGCCGCCGCCCATTTCAAAAATTCCGAGTTCATTTGTTGAACCAAAACGGTTTTTATTTGAGCGTAATATTCGGTACATGTAATTGGTGTCACCTTCAAATTGCAGCACTGTATCTACCATGTGTTCCAAAACTTTGGGCCCTGCCAAACTTCCTTCTTTTGTAATATGCCCGATGAGGATTACAGCAACCCCGCTCTTTTTTGCCAGTTTTAAAATTGCCGATGTACACTCGCGTACCTGTGAAACCGATCCGGGAGATGATTCCAAAGTTTCAGTTGAAATGGTTTGTATGGAGTCAATTACCAATAAATCAGGCTGAACATTTTCGGTTTGCGCAATTAGATGTTCCAGCGATGTTTCACTTAAAAACAGACACTGATTGTTCTGCAAATTGAGTCGTTCTGCCCTAAGTTTTATTTGCTGTAAACTCTCCTCGCCGGAGGCATATAAAATTTTTCGGCCGGTTAATTGAAGAACCAGTTGAAGCGCCAGCGTTGATTTTCCAATTCCGGGATCGCCACCTAAAAGGATTATAGAACCCGGAACAATTCCTCCGCCAAGCACGCGGTTAAATTCATTTATTCCTGTTGGAATTCTTTGATTACCAACTGATTGAACGTTTTCGAGCGATATTGGTTGACTTCCTGTGAGTTGAGCAGATAATTTTCCGGTTTGCTGTTTTTTAACTACCAGCTCTTCTACAAATGTATTCCACTCATTGCAAGTGGGGCATTTTCCCATCCATTTAGGTACTTGAGTGCCACAGTTCTGGCAGGTGTATATTGTTTTTGTTTGAGCCATTAACGCAGGTTTTTAATTTTCTGAATGATATCACTTGTTGAAATTCCCTGAACCAACTCAAGTGTTTCAACTTTTCCGCCATTTTCCAAAACGGTATCATGTCCGGCAATTTCATGAATTTCGTACTGTTTTCCTTTTACAAGAACCTGGGGAATAATCTTTGCAATTATTTCAGCCGGAGTTTCTTCACTGAAAATAATAACAGCATCAACAGATTCAAACGCAGCAAGAATCTGTGCCCGCCCCATTTCATCAATAACCGGTCTTCCTTCGCCCTTCAGAATTTTAACTGATTCATCAGAATTTAATCCAACAATTAATTTCGTTCCCAATTTTGCGCACTTTTGCAACGAATCAACATGCCCATGATGAATAATATCAAAACAACCGTTAGTGAAAACCACTATTTCTTTATTCTCTTTCCACTCGTTCAGCGTTGTTTCAAAAGATGCAAAATCAGTAAATATTTTTTTGTTGAATTTTGATTCCATGCTTTATCTTACTTGTATAAAAATAGTAAATTATCTGTCAGCCTGGTTGAATCTTTCTTTAACTCCAAATCCACCTTTTTCATTTTTCTGAACAGTTGCACATTCAGTAAAATAATCGTGTTCAAAAAAAAGCAGGTAATTATTTACAGTTGCCTCCTCCAAAAACTGCTCTTTTTCTTCCATTGTTTTCACCGGATATAAATCATAAGAAGCAATCCATAATAATGGAATATTTGCAGCTGTCGGAATAAAATCGGAGGTATAAACCACCGTTTTATCTTCAGTTTGAATAAATGGAATTACCTGTCCGGGAGTGTGCCCATTGTAAAACCTAACTTCAATATTTGGGAAAAGCTGACATTCTTTTTCCAATAAAATAAAATTGCCTGAATAATACATAAAATCAAGCACTTCACGATGATAAGCTGATTTTTCACGTGCATTTGAAATGTGTGAATGTTCCCATTGCGTTTTACTGCACCAGTGTTTTGCATTTGGAAATGTTAGCCGGTAACTCCCGTTTTCGTTTTTCACTGCACCGGTGCAATGATCCCAATGTAAATGGGTGAATAAAACATCCGTAATTTCATCGGGAGTAATGCCATTTTGTAACAACGATTCTTCCAGATAATTCCCGGGTTTGAATCCATTATTTTCAAAGTATTTTTCTGAATAATGATTGCCAATTCCCGTTTCAACCAAAATTTTATGATTCCCGTTTTCAATATACAAACAGCGTGATGCAACTGGTATAAAATTATTTTCGTTTGCCGGATAAACTTTATTCCATAATTTTTTTGGAATTACCCCAAAAAGGGCTCCACCATCGCAATGAAAAGTGCCGGCCGAAATAGAAATCAGTTTCATTATTCATAATTTATACAAACAAAAGTAACGGTTTTAATGCAGTATTAAATTATTCTTCTTTTGAAATGCGGAGTCTGTTGAAAAGTCCATTACCAGTTGAACCACGCCATCATAATCATCAATTCCTTTTTCAACCTGATTGGTTTTCAGGTAAGTGTCGTTTACTTTCGTCGCAATTTTATCCACTTTTTCGCTTCTAAGTTTTTGCCAGTTCTCACTAATTTTTAGGTAATCAGCCTTTACATTATCATTTAATTCTTTTATAATATCGTTGTAATTTTCAAGCCTTGAACCCTGGTAAAGAAAAAACCGAAGCAATGTCATATTTGCAGAATATTTAAGTTTTTCTGAAGAAGAACTTGCACAAACAAGCCAGGCATAAAAATTGGCTTCTGCCTCGCTTGTAATTCCAAACTGGTGTGCTTTTTCATGAGCGAGAACAAAAGGATATTCAACAGGTAATACAAATTTATTTACATGAACCTCGTTAAAAAACGGGCCGTAATATCCTGAAATTCCGGCTTTGGCAAAAAAGCGGCTGAAAGTAATTTTCTTGGGCCTTCTTTTACCCTGCGGATATTTTATCTTCAGCATTGGCGCCAGTTTTTTATAGGAATTTTCAATCAATAAATCAATTTCAGACTTATCAAAATCATCAAACGTGATATAAGTTTTATTGGTTATTTGTATAAGACTTTTGAGTTCATCCGTGAATAATCCGGTATCGGGCGTTTGTTTTTTAATGCCGAGCCGCTCATTCAAATCGCTTCTGAAATAATTAAAGCCCCATAAAATGTAAAAGAGAATATAAATGGATGCCAAAATATTCAGTATAAATTTAATTGATTTTCCAACTGAAATCTTTTTCAAAAAAGGAAGAACCAAATAAAGTAGTATAATCATGAAAAGAATAAAATAAAAAAGATCATCGAGAGAAAAAGGTATTTTGGAACTAATTGAAGAGAAAGTTTTTGCTATACCAACATATAATTTTTGAGAATACCATTTTTCAATAAAAGAATGAAAATGTGGGGCAATTCTGGTAATAAGAAATACCAATATTCCCAAAACCGGCACAATAATCCATTTATTTGATGATTTTTTTGCTTTCAATTCCACATGTGTTTATTTTCAAAGTAAACAGTTTTTTGTTTGTTTTTCCTTTGAAAGATTTCCGAAATTTGATTTTACGAGAAAAAATGTTTTTGTTAAACAGTTTTATTTTCCTGATTAAAGCGATTTTCAGATCATTTTTATAATATTACATCCTCAAAAATTCTTATGCGCATTCTTTTTTCTATTATAGTTTTACTTTTTCCAATTTTGAGTTTTAGCCAATCGAGAAGTACAGCAGACTGGGTAGATTTTCGCAGTGTTCATGTTAACAAGTGGCTTCAGATTGCACCTGGTAAAATGGGCCCTAACGCTTTGCCTGTGCCGGAAATGGATTATGCTTTGGTTGATACAATTTCAAACTTTGAAGTTGGAGTTCACAGTCATACAATGAAAGGAGATCAGGCCATAAATTCATTCCTTAGTTTTCAATGGACTATTGTTCCACGTAAAGTAGGAGTTAAATTTTGGGCATTCCCTACTGAGACTTTCAGGATGGATAATTCGGTTCGCGATGAAAGACAGATATATTGGGACGATACCGGGTGGATGACTAATCCGGGTGATTTGTGGATAAGTACATTTATACAAATTATACAGGATAAGAAGTTTTTACCTGATATTACATTTAATTATTCGGCTAAAACTACAACAGGGTGGGCAACTCACGCCCGCTATACCGATGGAGCTGCCAATTATTATTATGCTTCTTTTGGCAAGTCTGTCTTTCCAAAAAAAGGTTTATTGGATGAAATTCGGTTGGCTGCTATGACAGGATTTTACGTTTGGCAAACGAACAAAGTTGAAATGGCTCAGGATGAGGGACCGTTATATGAATTTGGGTTGATTCTCAGGTCGGGACAATTTTCATGGATAAATGAAATGGGAGGTTATTGCGGATACGATGTTTACAAGTATATTGGAATTACTGGCGATAACGACCCGCTTATTTATCGTAGCCGATTAATGAAAACAGGAAAACGTTTTGAATGGAAACTGGAATATCAAACCGGTTTTCGTGATTATGATTATCATACTTTCAGGTTTTCTGTGGGATATCGGTTCAAATTATAAACATGAAAATTTACTAAAAGTCTTAACTAAAATAAATAATACTATGCAAATACTTTTTTCGTTTAAATTTGTATTCTCACAGTTTTAGCGTATGGTTAAAAACCCGACTGTAATTTTTAATTTGAACCACTTACCAATATTCAAACTTTAACCAGAAAAAAATGAATTACATTGATATAGTTCTTGTTATACTGTTGGTTGCTGCAGCAATCAGTGGGTTCAGGAACGGATTAATAGCCGAAGTAGTTTCGCTGGCTGCATTGGTTCTTGGAATTTGGGGTGCCATCGAATTTTCTTATGTTACTGCTGATTTTCTAGTTGAGAACTTGAATCTGAAAACAAATCACCTGGGAATTATTTCTTTTATTGTAACATTCGTTGTCATTGTTATTCTTGTTCATGTTGTTGGAAATGTGGTGAATAAAATGGCCGAGGCTATGATGATGGGTTTCATTAATAAACTGGCAGGTTTGGTTTTTGGTGTTTTGAAAGCAGCACTTATTCTTAGTATTGTTCTTTTGGTGTTCGATTTTATTGATGAAGATGTAAAAATATTATCCGATAAGGCAAAAAATGAATCGAGAATGTACGCACCAATTCGTGATTTTGCGCCTTCAATTCTCCCATTTATAAATTTCTGGAACGACAAAAAAACAGATGATTCTTCCGATGGAAAAGTAGCATAGTCAACGTTTAACCGAAAGTTTATAAACCGGTATTAGAACATTTATTTTTATCAACAAGCATCATTTAGCTTCTTGTTTTTTATTGAATTAAAATCAGTATAACATTCAGCATTTTATATCTTTGCGCAAATTTTTAAAACAGATTATTTCATGAATTTTGTTGAAGATTTGAATTGGAGAGGCATGTTGCACGATGTGATGCCGGGAACTGAAGAGCAATTACAAAAAGAAATGACTTCGGCATACATTGGTTTTGACCCAACTTCCGATTCATTACATGTTGGCAGCTTTGCACAGATAATGTTACTCAAACGCTTTCAGTTGGCAGGGCACAAACCAATAGCTTTGGTTGGTGGAGCAACTGGTATGATTGGAGATCCTTCAGGTAAATCTCAGGAAAGAAATCTGTTAAATGAGGAGATTCTGAATAAAAATCTGAACGGAATAAAAGCTCAGCTTTCCAAATTTCTTGATTTTGATTCAGGAGAACCAAATGCCGCAGTAATGGTCAACAATTACGATTGGATGAAGGAACTCTCGTTTTTAGGATTTATTCGTGATGTTGGCAAACACCTCACCGTAAATTATATGATGGCAAAAGATTCTGTGAAGAAAAGGCTTAGTTCTGAATCTAAAACCGGGATGTCATTCACCGAATTTACTTATCAATTGGTGCAGGGTTTCGATTTTTTATGGTTGTATGAAAACATGAACTGCAAGCTCCAAATGGGAGGTTCCGATCAATGGGGAAATATAACAACCGGAACAGAGCTTATTCGCAGGAAAGCTTCAGGAGAAGCATTTGCTTTAACAATACCGTTAATTACAAAAGCCGATGGTGGAAAATTTGGAAAAACGGAGCATGGAAATGTTTGGCTCGATCCCGAGAAGACCACTCCTTATCAGTTTTACCAGTTTTGGCTGAATACTTCCGATGAAGATGCAGAGAAATACATTAAGGTATTTACACTGCTTTCGCAGGATGAGATTTCAGCTTTAATCAATCAACATCGTGAGGCGCCACACGTACGATTGTTGCAAAAGAAAATTGCTGAGGAAATTACCACCATGGTACACTCAAAAGAAGAGTACGAAATGGCTGTTGAAGCGTCGCAGATTTTGTTTGGGAAAGGAACCGCTGAGCAATTGCGAAAGTTAAATGAAAGCACTTTCTTGTCTGTTTTTGAAGGTGTACCACAATTTATAATAGCAAAAGATGAAATACTACAAGGTGTTAATGTAATTGATTTGTTGGCAGAGAAAACAGAAGTATTTTCATCAAAAGGGGAATTACGCAGAACAATAAGTGGTAACGGATTGAGCATAAATAAAGATAAAGTTGCTGATCCTGATCTTGTTATTGGTGAAAATTTCCTGATAAATGATAAATATATTCTGGCACAAAAAGGGAAGAAAAATTATTTCCTTATAATTGCTCAATAATCCTTCGAAATAACTAAAAACAGATACTAAAATTCATTCCGTTTCGTTGAAAATGAACGATCAAATTGAAACCACACCTATGAACAATTTTTTTGATAACCAGCGAATCCTCACACTCATCTGGAAACGCAAAATTCATTTCGTAATAGTTGGTATAATTGCCATTGTACTTTCGGCTATTTTTTCAGGACCAACTTTTATTCGACCAATGTTTAAATCGGTTGCAAGAGTATATCCAACAAACATCAGTACGATAAGTGATGAGTCGGAAACCGAGCAGATGCTGGAAATTATGAATTCAAATGACATTAAGCTGAAAATGTTTAATACGTTTGACCTGGGTTCAGTTTATAAGATTCAAAAAGATGATCCTCATTATCTTTCGTACATGTTCGATATTTACAACAAAAATGTAAGTACATCGAAAACGGAATATGAAACAGTTGAGATAAGTGTAATGGATTATGAGCCGGAACGGGCAAAAGTAATGTGTGATTCATTAATTCACTTTTATAACGTGAAAGTGGGAGCAATGCACAAAGCGAAAAGTTTGGAAATGGTACAGATTACGAAAAATCTTCTATATAAAAAACACGTTGAGTACGACTCGCTAAAGTTGAGGTTAAATGAAATACGGGCAGAATCAGGTATTTTTAGTTTTAATGCACAATCTCCAGAGATTACCCGCGGTTATATGAACACACTCAATACAGGAAAGGGTGCTTCGAATGATGGAAAGAAAATAGAAAAATTATATAATAATTTGGCTGAAAAGGGATCTGAAATACAATGGCTCGAGAATCAAAACAGAAAGACAATAAATGAAATAGATTCGGTTGCTGTTTTACATGAAAGATATTTAATAGAATATGAAAAAGATATCACCTATAGCCACGTAGTAGAACACCCAATTGTTGCCGATAAAAAATCATACCCGGTACGTTGGTTAATTGTTGCCTTTTCAACTTTTTCAGCCGTATTTCTGGCGCTACTTGTTTTTTTGGTTCTTGATTACCGAAAAGAAGATTAGCTGTGGTTCGGAATGCGGTCATAAAATCATCACTTTTTTATCTTATTTCTATAGGGTTTATTTTGCTAAATCTATGGTTTATAGTGAAAAAGGACATGATGGTTGTGAATGCATTGCCAATTATTTTCTCCATTGTTTTAATTGCCATTTTTTCGTTCGATATTATTGTTTATCTCATCGCCTTTTTTGCTCCACTTTCCATTCCATTGTCGGAGGTTATGCCAGGCCTCGGGTTTGATATGTACCTGCCCACCGAACCGCTTTTATTTGGACTGCTAATCGTGTTTATCCTGAAACTGATTTACGATAGAAAATTCGACCGGCAAATCCTTATTCATCCGGTTTCAATGGCAATCTATATAAACCTTATCTGGATTTTTCTTACCAGTTTAACCAGTACAATGCCAATAGTTTCGTTTAAGTTTTTATTGTCGAGAATATGGTTTGTGGCAGGCTTATACTTTTTAACAACCAAAATATTTACCGACAGGAAAAACATTGAAAAATACGTCTGGGTCTACGTTATTGCATTGTCGGTTGTGGTTTTTTACACCGTTTACCGGCATTTGGGTTACGGGCTTTATAATAAGGAAGTAGCCAATTTTGTGCCGTCGCCGTTTTATAAAGATCATACTTCGTATGGAGCAGCGCTTGCCATGTATATTCCGTTTTTAGTAATGTTTGCATTTACTCATTTAAAACCATTGAAAGAAAGACTGGTATCGTTTCTCTTCCTTGGCATTCTTTTGATGGGTTTTATTCTTTCTTATACCCGTGCTGCCTGGTTGAGTATGATCGCTGCTATTGGGGTTTATGTTAATTATCAAATTAAAAATCAGGTTTAAAACGCTTCTAATTGTAATTATTTCAGTTGTGGTATTATTTCTGACTTTCCAGAACCAGATATTTATGAAACTGGAAGAGAACTCAGAACAATCTTCTGCTGATTTTGCAACGCATATTTCTTCCATGGCAAACATATCATCCGATGCATCTAATCTGGAACGAATCAACCGCTGGAGTTGTGCAATCAGAATGTTCAAAGACAAACCGTTTTTTGGTTACGGTCCCGGAACATATATGTTTAAATATGCTCCATACCAGCTAAATAAAGACAGGACAATTATCAGTACCAATTCAGCAGACGGCGGTAATGCCCACAGCGAATACCTTGGTCCGCTTTCAGAATCAGGAGTTCTTGGGTTAATTACCTTTCTTATAATTATTGGAACTGTTTTATATACCGCCATTCATACCTACATGCGACTAAATGATAAGCGTTTAAAAGCCATCGTTTTAACAGCAATTGTTTCATTGGTAACTTATTATACGCATGGATTCCTGAATAATTTCCTGGATACCGATAAATTGTCGGTGCCATTTTGGGGATTTACTGCAATGATTGTAGCCATTGATATTTATTCCCGAAATCAATTAAAAGCACAAAAAAATCCGGCCTCATTTTGACCGGATTATTTCTATCGGAGAAATTGAAGATATCTACTTTACACGTTCTTTGTAAGATCTGTCGCGTGTATCAACTTTAATAATATCGCCTTCGTTAATAAACATTGGAACCATAACCTCTGCACCAGTTTCAACGGTAGCTGGTTTTAAAGCAGTTGAACTTGCTGTGTTTCCTTTTTCACCTTCAATGGTTTGAGTAATAACCAACTCAACTGTTGCAGGCATTTCTGCCGTAAGAGGTATTTCTTCCTCTGCATGGAAACTAATTTCAATAATCTGCCCTTCTTTCATCAGATCGGCATTTTCTATCATAGATTCCGGAATACTGATTTGTTCAAATGATTCTATATTCATCACATTCAAACCCAAATCATCTTTATATAAAAATTGATACTGGCGATGTTCTACTCTAACATCATCTACTTTAACACCCGAATTGAAGGTGTTATCTATAACCCTTCCGGTTTTAACATTTTTAAGTTTTGTTCTAACAAATGCAGGCCCTTTCCCAGGTTTAACATGAAGAAAACTTACAATTGAATAGATTTCTCCCTTAAACATGAAGCACATGCCATTTTTAAAATCTGCTGTTGATGCCATGAAATTTTATTTTCTTAATATTAAGCCGCAAAAATAAACAAATCGATTATAAATCAATCTATTCTGAAAAAATTTTACTAAAAAAATGGAAGTATTATTTTGTTATTTGCTCTTTGCCGTCAATCTTATAACTTCTTAATTCGGCTTTTAGAGATCCAAGTTTCATGTCGAATTCGATGAGCACCGGAACTTTCTTTTCTTTAGATATAAAGAATTTTAAACCATCGGAACGTTTAAGCAATTTGCCTTTATCAACAATTGGAGCTAAAATAAGAGAATTGATTTTACCAAGCTCGGTTTCAATGGTTACCTCTCCCATATATTTGATGGTGACATTCGAAATTTTATCAGCATGAAAAGTTGGTAAAGTTACAGCGTGCCCCTGCCCGATATCATCAACTAAATGTTCATTGATAAAATAAAAAAAAACTGAAATGATATCAACAAGATTATGCGGCACTGCCCTTGGCCCTGATTTCTGACTAATAATTGAGTCAACATCATGAAAATAGTATGTTTCGTTGTACCAACGGTATTTTTTCTCTTTTATATTTCGAATTGATTTGAGCGGAAGATGAGTATTAGCGTCAACAATGGTTTCGTAGGCATCGTCAACTCCAAACAGTTTGTCTGTAATTCCTGTTGTTCTGCCAACAAATGAATACAAGATCGCGGGTTTTCCGTTAAAAACTGTATCGTTAATGGTTAAAACGGCTTCACCACCTTTTGCAAAAGCAAATTTAAGGTCGAACAAAAGTTTCTCTTCTTTGGCAAATACATTGTTCAGGCCGATGAAGAAGAAGAAAAATATTAGGATGTTTTTAGTCATCAAATAATTTTATTTTTAGGAACAGTTGCTACAAAGTCTTTTAAATAAAATGGTTCGAAATAAGCAACGTTCTCAAATTCTTTCTTGTTGTATTTGTTATGGGCAATTTTTTGCATAAACTGTGCCGAAGTTTTTTCGGGCCCGCTGAAAACAGCGTTTTTATGTTTTATTATGTTTTCACATTTTTTGGCGCCGTTTCCAAAAAACAAGACCGGGTGTTTTACAAGATGTTCAGAAAGAAAGTTCTGATCGATAATTTCTGCTGAAACCGGCCTGATTATTTCTTCCTGAAAATTATAAAGAGCTGTGTAAACTTCCATTCTTCGTGCATCAATCATGGGGCAAAAAAGAAGATCTTCTTTTGGTTCAATGGTTGAAAACTCATTTGCATTTTGAACTGCATATTTTCCAAGAACATCCAGTGAATTGATTGCAATAAGAGGCACATCCAAAGCGTAACACAACCCTTTTGCCACCGAAACGCCAATTCGTAAACCGGTGTATGATCCAGGGCCTTTACTAACTGCAACTGCGCTAATTTCGCGAAAATGACATATTATTTTCCTTGAAAAGATCTTCAATAAAAACGGTAAGTAATTCAGAATGATTTAACCCTTCCAGACTCTCTTTTTTGAATTTTAATTCCCCGTTTTCTGAAAGCGCCACCGAACAAACTTCGGTTGATGTTTCAATCATTAAAATACTCGCCATTGTATTTGTTTAATTATTTATTGCAAAATTATCCAATTGTTTTGGAAACCTTCAGTTACAAAATTTTATTCCGAAACAAAATTAACTTCTTAAAGTTTTCTAAAGTTTGCCAATCACCTGTTTGGATATTAAATAAAACCAAATTGCATCAAAGCAAGGTTGTGGTTGTGCACTTATAAAACAATTCATTCCTGAATCCCAAAAATTACATGGGTTGGTTTGAATTTATCCAGGAATAAAGTAATCGGAAATTTGCACAAAAATTACGATTAAAATCAACAAGGTAAAAAGCAATTCGCTCCAAAAACGCGATGTTATGGAAACAAACATATTGGAAATCAGAAACGTAATTGGGATAATCGAAATCACCAGCATTTCCATGGAAACAGCAGGAATAAACATAAAGCTTATTAAAGAGAAAGTAAAGATAAAAAGAAAAACAAGGTAATATTTCCGGCTGCTTACTTTCCTTGTGTCATATTGTTGAAGAAGCTTAACACTTCCAATTACGGTTAAAATTATCAGAAATCCCAGAAATCCCTGTAAAACGTAATTCGTTCTGAAATGATTGACAGGCGTTAGAATGTTTTGTTCGAAAGTGTACAGATATTCTAAAAGTTGATTTGTAAGATAGGCGTAACTGGTAGCAAAAATAAATGGAACAATGGCTCCAATAATCATAATTACAAATTCCCGCCAGTGAAAATCACGGCACAAAATAATAATCCCAATTAAGAATGCAGGTAAAATAATAATCAGGTTTAAATAAAACAGTGAACCAATTCCGATAAAAAAGCCGGCATTGAAAACCTGCGGAAAGATATTCGGGTTATCAAAAACAGCAAATAAACTGTGAATAGCAAAAATCAGAAAAATACCTGCAAAAAAAACCGGGTGCAGCGTGTGCATAGTTATAAAACCGCCGATTAAAATTACAAAAATGGTGGCTGGTAGTTTGGTACGTGCCCGTATAAAACCAAATCTATCGTTAACCTGCTGAATAAGAAAACCTGCAAAAACAACAAGAATTAGTGAAATCAAAACCTGTAGAAATACTTGCTGATTAAGAAGTTTAAAAATTGGAGCAAAGAGAATATTATTATTTTCCCCTAAATAAAAAGGATAAGAAAATGGTTCGATCAAGCTTCTTCCCCAAAGCAATATTCCAATCAATGGAAAGAGGATCAGATTAATACCACGGTTCGATTTTAATATACGTAAAATCATTTTACAAGTCGAAACCTAAATCTGTACGATAGTATTTTTTGTCAAACTGAATGATTTCAGCATTTTTATAAGAGGTTTGAAGCGCATCATTGAAGGTTGTTCCATAAGAACTAACAGAAATAACACGTCCGCCAGCGGTAACAATTTGTCCGTTTGAAGTTTTAGTACCTGCATGAAAAATAATGCTTTCATTTGTATTCTCAACTCCTGTAATCACTTTCCCTTTTTCGTAATCACCCGGATAGCCGCCCGAAACCAACATTACAGTAACAGCTACACGTTTATCAATATCAATTGTTTTGCGGGCTAAAGTTCCGGTTGCTGCACCTTCAAGTAAATCAACAAAATCTGATTTTATTCTCAACATCACCGCTTCGGTTTCAGGGTCGCCCATCCTGACGTTATATTCAATAACATACGGATTCGCCTTTCACATTTATCAACCCAAAAAACAGAAATCCGTTGTATTCAATATTTTCTTTCTGAAGGCCTTCAATGGTTGGTTTAACAATGCGGTTTTCAATTTTCTTCATGAACTCTTTGTCGGCGAATGGTACAGGAGAAATTGCTCCCATTCCTCCGGTATTTAATCCGGTATCTCCTTCGCCAATTCGTTTATAATCTTTGGCTTCGGGCAAAATTTTGTAATCTTTTCCATCTGTAATGGCAAAAACCGATAATTCAACGCCACTTAAAAACTCTTCAATCACCACTTTTTTACTGGCATCGCCAAACTGGCCATCCAACATTTCTTTTAACGAATTTTGTGTTTCTTCAAGGTCAGGAAGAATAAGCACGCCTTTTCCTGCGGCAAGTCCATCTGCCTTTAACACATAAGGTGCTTCCAGCGATTCGAGAAATGAGAATCCTTCTTCCAGGTTATCAGGTGTTACGGTTAAATATCGGGCCGTTGGAATTTCATTTTTCATCATAAATTCTTTGGCAAAATCTTTACTTCCTTCCAGCATGGCGCCCCCTTTTTTAGGGCCAACAATCTTTACAGAACTTAAATCATCATCAGCTGCAAAAAAATCATGTAATCCTTCAACCAGGGGTACTTCCGGGCCAATAACCATTAAATCTATCTTGATTTTCAATAACTATTGATTTTATTTTTCCGAAGTCGCTTACTCCTGCATCCAGGTTAGTTCCAATTGCTGAGGTGCCTGCATTTCCAGGCGCAAAAAACAACCGGTTCAATTTTTTACTTTGCGCAATTTTCCAACCTAAAGCGTGTTCTCTGCCCCCGGATCCGATGATTAAAATATTCATTTTTAAAAGTGATTGAATTTTGCCGTGAAGATAAGTTTTTATTCGCTTTCATTCAAAAACAAATACCGCTGACCAAAAAATGATATTCAATAAAAAAGCCAGTCTGAAGTTGATTCAAACTGGCTTGCTATTATTTACTTTTTAATGTTAACTGCTGTATTTCCCAAAATACATTTGTATGGACTCATTTACTTTGGCAGAAAATTCAGTTTGTCCGTTTGTTCTGGCAACCTGATCTAATATTTGCAAGTAAAATATGTCGCGTTGTATTTCTTCGTCAACACTTTTTGAATTGATGAATTTCGGATCTAAAGAGAAGTAATAGTTCAATTCATCTTCAAAAGTAGAAAACGTGCTTTCAAGAATGTTTAATCCTTTTTCAGCAGCACCAGCTTTAAAATAATTGTTTGCAATCTGGGTCGCAAAATATTCAGGTTCAACAATATCAAATGGAATGAGTTCCATGCAACGGTCGAGAACTGCAATTGCCGAATCATTTTTATTTTCGTTGATTAACGCCCCTGCTAAACGATTGAAATTATTTCGAATATTTGTCATCATTCGGGAGTTGTTCTCATCGATGTACACATCAGTAGCGTTCATATTTCCCCATTCGAATTTATTCATCAGGTTATCGTACATTAAATCGGTTGCAACACCACCGAATTCAAGATTCTCAGGTTTGCTTGGTGTTTTAATCGGAACAAATCTGTAGGCAAATCCTTCCAGCTGAAAATAGTCTTCCAGGTTCAGGTATTTTTCCCTGCCAACAGTAATCGACCAGTAAATCGGACGTTCCCAATTATTTGTGGCCAGCATGTCGAGAATCATCATCTCATCTTTTGAAACGTAAGAGCGGTTGCTCAAATCAATTGTTATAGTATCAACAATTTTATCATAATCTTCCGGGCGAACTACCTTGTTTCTGATTACGGCTTCTTTATCTACTTTAAAACTCAATATCTTTTTTGGAATGTAAGCCAAATTCCCGCTCTGTTGGATTTTCGTTGCAGGATTATCATCGGCAACAAAATCGAGCGCTTCTTTTAATCCAACCGTTTTTCTTGCAATTCTTTCATTGTCAATCAAATAAATAATATCGCGTGTTCCCTGCCGGTATTTTTCGGATGAAATTGAAAATGGAAGTGGATCAGATTCATAAGCTTTTCTGCGCATCTGATTTATGTACCAGTCGGTTTGCAGGTAGCTAAGGTTACAAACGCGAACATCGGTTCTCACCCCTTCAACTTCCTGGTTATACCACAATGGGAAAGTGTCGTTATCTCCATTTGTAAAAATAATTCCTTCCGGCTTACATGTTTTCAGATAATTTGCGCCAAAATCGCGGGCTGTATATCTATTGGAACGATCATGGTCGTCCCAGTTTTGTGCTCCCATAATTCCCGGAACGAGAATAAGAGTTGCAACACCGGCAATACCGCCTGCAACTGTTTCGGGCATTACTTTTTTAAGTAAATCAAAGAGTGCCATTACTCCGATGCCAATCCAAATTGCAAAGGCATAAAACGATCCGGCATAAGCATAATCACGTTCGCGTGGCTGATGCGGATACTGGTTCAGGTAAACCACAATGGCAAGGCCAGTCATTAAAAACATGAGGAAAACAATCCATAATCCTTTTTTCCCTTCTACTCCTTTTTTGTATTGAAAATAAATACCGAGAAGTCCAAGCAAAAACGGGAGAAAATAATAAGTATTTCTTCCTTTGTTATGGGCAAAACGGGCTGGTAAATCTTTCTGACTACCCAATCGGGCCTCATCAATAAATTTTATTCCACTTAACCAGTTTCCATCGAGCATACTACCATGACTTTGTACATCGGTTTGCCTGCCAACAAAGTTCCACATAAAGTACCGCCAATACATGTGAACTATCTGGTAACGAAAGAAAAAGCGAAGATTCTCGCCAAATGTAGGCTTCATAATAATCACATTTTCGCCCTGTTCATTGCGGTGCGGAACGCGGGTGCCTTTTATCCCGGCCCACTCTTTATAGTCATTGGCATGGTAATCTTCCATAGTACTCCACATCCTTGGGAAAATGGTTTTAAATTTATCATCATAATTGGGTACAACCTTATGATCTGTAATTACATATTTTCCATCAATCTGGCTATAAACAGGATTTCCTTCAGTAAAACGTTCCTGTGGATTGTAAGGTGAATTAAAGTATTGTCCGTATACAAGTGGCCTTTCTCCATATTGTTCCCGATTTAAATAACTAAGCAAAGTAAAAACATTATTCGGACTGTTTTGATCCATTGGTGGTTTGGCATTTGACCGTATAATAATAAGTGCAAATGATGAGTAGCCGATTAAAATAACCGTTAATCCAAGAATGATTGTATTCCAGACAACTTTCTTTTTTTTGCTGTATACCTGATTCCAAAAACAATGGCAGCAATAAGTGCAACCACATAAAAAAGTACGCCGGAATGATAAGGTAACCCAAACGTATTCACAAATAATAATTCAAACCACGATGCAATTTCTACAACGCCCGGAATTATTCCGTACATGATAACAGCAAGTAGTAAAATTGACGCAATAAATGCAGTAATCATTCCTTTTCGTGTAGCTGTATATTTTCTGAAATAATAAACAAATACAATGGCCGGAATTGCAAGTAGATTTAACAGGTGAACACCGACGGAAAGACCGATGATGTATGCAATAAAAATCAGCCAGCGGTTTGCACGTGCTTCATCAGCTACATTTTCCCATTTCAAAATGGCCCAGAAAACAATGGCTGTCATTAACGACGAAGTGGCATACACTTCGCCTTCCACTGCTGAAAACCAGAAAGTATCAGAAAAAGTATAGGCCAGCGCACCAACCAGTCCGCTTGCCATAATTGCAACTGTTTGTCCAATAGTAAATTCCCCATTTTTTCAACAAGCTTTCTTAATTAGATGAGTGATCGTCCAAAACAGGAACATAATGGTAAATCCACTGGCCAGCGCCGACATGTATTTACCAATTTGGCTGCATTGCCAGCATCGCCAAACAGAGTGGCGATACGTCCCATAATCATAAAAAACGGTGCTCCCGGAGGATGCCCAACTTCAAGTTTAAAGGAGGTTGTAATAAATTCACCACAATCCCAGAAACTTACGGTTGGCTCAATGGTCATTAAATAAACAATGGCTGCAATAACAAAACTTATCCAGCCGAACACATTGTTGTACAAATTGTATTTCTTCATCTGATGATATTTTCTTTCAATTAATTTGTCTGAAATTTTAACAGTTGCGAAGATAGTTGTTTTGCAACAAAATGGAAGAACGGAAATGATTTTTAAAATTTTTTTAGACAGTAGCAGTTTATTAACTTTTTAAGCATTATTCCCGAAACCATTCTTCCGGTTGCAATGCCATTTTTTCTCGCTGAAAAATATTTATGTGGGTTACTAAACGAACATTCTCCAGAAATTTCAATATTTTGTTTTGGAATTCCGGCTGAAACCAAAAGCTGCAGGTTGGCCTCCCAAAGATTGAAATGATATTTCCCTGATATATTTAACTTCAGTGTTTTCTTTGGTTCAGGTAAAGATTTTCTTGCAGCTGCAACAACTTCATCTCCTACTTCATAAACTTCCGGGCCGATGGAAGGGCCGATTACTGCCAGAATATCTTTTGAATTTGAATTGAATTTTGTGATCATCTGTTCAACGGTGAAAGAAACAATTTTTTTACAGTCCCACGCCACCCGGCATGCACGGCCGCAATAACCTTTTTTACCGGATCAAAAAGCAAAATCGGCACACAATCGGCAGTTTGAACACAAAGACAAATTCCTTTTTTATCAGAAATAAATGCATCAGTTGCTTTTATTTCAACATCAGGAATGTCGTATTTCAGCAATACAATTGGTGTGTTCCTGTCGGGGGAAAATCAATTGTTCAGTTTTGATTCCAATTTTTTCAGCAAGTAATTTTCGTGAGTTTAAAAACATCCCTGGCAAGTCGCCGGTAAAACGCGGATTTTCAATCTCCAAAGTTTGACGTGTTGTTGTAAACGCCACCAGATTTTTAAATGGTTCAAAAAGCTGATATTGTACAACTTGTTCATATTATCCATGTGCAATAATTGATTAAGTTTTGCTTTATCAAGCAATGTTACCGTTTTCTTGTTCAATTTTAATCAGGCCCTCTCTTTGCATTTCACCAAAAACCCGTGCCAGCGAAGGCCGGGTAACTCCAAAAAGATCGGCCAGTTGTTGCTGGGTATTTTTAATTTCAACGGAATGCAACATTTCGCCTGCCTGTTGAGAAGGAAATGAGCCATTTTTTCTTTTATGGTTTTAAAACTCAAAAAATGAAGTTTTTGCGAAAGAAACTGGGCGCGGGTAGAAATAATATTCAGATAGTTTTTCAAAATCTGCTGATTCATTTGCAGCAATTTCAAAAATTCAGAAACCGGGATTGAAAGGATTTTCACTTCGTTATTCGCCGTAACCGTTACCGGAAATTTATTTTCTTTTCCAAAAAGAAAAGCAGTTGCCAGAGGTTTTGGTGCTTCAATATCTTCAATTTTTATGGTTTTTCCCGAATAATCAATCATTTCGCCTTTTACACTTCCCGAAATAATAATGTAAAGATTTCTTGCAGGTTCGCCTGCAACCAACAACAATTTCTTCTTTACCAAAATTTTTAATCTGAAAATGAATTTTTTCTAAAAGAATGTTCGGTTTCTTTTTCCGAAATCCCCTGAAAACCGGACACTGAGCTATTAATTGGTAATTGATCATTTTTTGTGCGTTTGTAACAAATGATACAATTTCAGAAACGCCCAGCCTCTACTTTTGTTTTAAAAGATTAGAAAGATGATACGTGAAATTGTAAAAATAGATGAAGAACTTTGCAACGGTTGTGGCGATTGTGTTCCAAACTGTCATGAAGGAGCATTGCAAATTATTGACGGGAAAGCACGTTTAATCAGCGAGTTAATGTGTGACGGGCTGGGAGCTTGTCTCGGTCATTGTCCGCAGGGTGCAATTACCATTGAGAAACGAGAAGCAGAAGAATACAACGAAGTGGCGGTAATTTCGCAAATGATAAAAAGTGGCAAAGCCACTGTTTTTGCCCATCTGAAACATTTACAGGAACATGGCGAAACCGGATTTTTAAATGAAGCGCTAAGTTTTATTAAAGCCAATCGCAATGCAATGCCATTTCGAAATAAGCGAAGTGCATGAATTGTTTCACGGCGAAAAAGAACAAAATCACAAACATGCAGCATGGTTGTGGTTGTGCGGGGTCGGCACCACAATCGTTTAATGTGGCAGGTATAAAAATGGCTGAACCCACAACCGAAATTCCTTCGGAATTAACACAGTGGCCGGTGCAAATGCATCTGATAAATCCGGCAGCATCGTATTTTCAGGATGCCGATTTGCTGGTGGCTGCCGATTGTGCCGGTTTTGCTTACGGCAATTTTCATCAGGATTTTATAAAAGGTAGAAAAGCGGTAATTGCTTGTCCGAAACTGGACCAGGGAAAAGAGATTTATATTGAGAAATTGATACGTTTAATTGATGAAGCAAAAGTAAACACGATAACTGTTGTAATTATGGAAGTTCCATGTTGCGGAGGCCTGTCGCAAATGGTTCAAATGGCAACTCAACGGGCAACCCGAAAAGTACCGGTAAAAGAAGTAGTGATTGGAATAAAAGGAGATGTGCTGGCAGAAGAGTGGGTTTAGTTTTTACTGACATATAAAAAATTAAAAATCATTTTGATTAATTGATGAGGGGAAACTTGTGTTTATTGGTTTTTAACGACATTCCTTTAAGCTTTGGGATGTCGTTTTTTTGATTTTGAAAAACAAAGTACGGACGGATTACATTCCGATTATTCGAGACACGGTAACAAAGTGACGACCTCCCTACTTGATGTCGCAAATTGCGATTTCAAGTTTTCAAACTCAATTTCTGACAATTGAAACATAAAATCATCAGGAAACCTTGTGATATTCCTTTTTACCTGCTCGTTTAAATGTCGTGTCTCAACTTCGTACAATTCTGCGAGGTCAGTGTCAAGCATCATCTTTTGATCCCTGATAAAATAAATCTTACTCATAATAATTTCATCAGGAAGCATTAAGTTATAATTCTTTTTTTCTGTCATTTGGTTGTCATTTATGCAGTGCTTAAATAATATTTTAAAATTTTGATATCGCAAATTGTAGTACCAAGTTATGGTCATCGCTGCTGCGCATTTGGATCATATGGATATTATTTTACCAGACTAACATTATTTGAAAAGCTTTTCCATTATTTGGGAAATTTACTATTTCAAAACTAACGAAGTCCTTAATAATTTAAAATCTGTGTGAATGCATGAAACGCAGTAGATAAATAACCGTAACATACAATATTAAATTATAAAGAATTTAAACATCTTTAAATGAGCAATTTTGTTTCGCCTGCCTCGAAATGATAATTTTGTTTGGCTTTTTTAAAACGGCATACAAATAGTAAATTTATATAAACAAATCATTATGGGTAAAATAACAGAAAATATCAAGCCGGGAGTAATCACCGGTTCTGATCTACAGTTTATTTTCAAAGTTGCACAGGAGAATAATTTTGCCATGCCGGCAGTAAATGTTGTTGGATCATCATCTGTAAATGCAGTGATGGAAGCATCGGTAAAAGCAAAAGCTCCGATTATGATCCAGTTTTCAAATGGTGGTGCGGTTTTTAATGCAGGTAAAGGATTAAAAATGGAAGGCCAGCAGGCAGCTGTTTTGGGCGCTGTTGCAGGTGCAAAACATATTCACGAGTTGGCTGAAGCTTATGGCGCTTATGTTGTTTTACATACCGACCATGCAGCAAAAAAATTATTGCCCTGGATTGACGGTCTTTTGGATGCCAGTGAAAAACATTTTGCTGAAACAGGAAAACCATTGTTCAGCTCGCACATGCTCGACCTGTCAGAAGAACCGCTGGAAGAAAATATTGAGATTTGTAAAAAATACCTGGAGCGCATGAGCAAAATGGGAATGACTCTTGAAATTGAACTTGGTATTACCGGTGGTGAAGAAGATGGTGTTGATAATTCGGGTGTTGACAGTTCAAAATTATATACCCAGCCTGAGGAAGTTTGTTATGCTTACGAAGAACTGAGCAAGATCAGTCCAAACTTTACAATTGCTGCTTCATTTGGTAATGTTCATGGTGTTTACAAGCCAGGTAATGTAAAACTGATGCCTGTTATCCTGAAAAACTCGCAGGAATATATTAAAAACAAACTGGGATTGAGCGATGAAAAACCAGTTGATTTTGTATTTCATGGCGGTTCAGGCTCAACACACGCCGAAATTCGCGAAGCAATTGGCTATGGCGTTGTCAAAATGAATATTGATACCGATACTCAGTGGGCATACTGGGATGGCGTTCGTGCTTTTGAAGCAGCTAATCATGATTATCTTCAGGGACAAATTGGTAATCCTGGAGGTGAAGATAAACCAAACAAAAAATTCTATGATCCACGTGTTTGGGTAAGAAAAGGCGAAGAAGCAATGATAGCACGTTTAATGGTTGCATTTGAAGACTTAAACGCAATTAATTCAATCTAATACATTAGTAATACATCATAGTAAAACCGCTTGGGATTTCCTATAGCGGTTTTTTTTGTGATTAATAATACAGTTCATGAAACGACCAAGCAGAAATGTTTCACAAACAAGTATCATTAATCCCGATAATTATCAGGAGGGAGTTACATCGAAATGAGCTTACGAATTCTCTCGCATACCCTGAAAATAATTACTGGAATGAGATAAATACATTTAATAACTAACAATTTTAATGAGATGAAATGTTGAAAAATAACGGATCAGTAAGCTTTTATTAAATCTACATTCTTATACCTTTAAAACCTTCTTAATGAAACTAAACTTTTAACCATGAAGAATATTCCTGTTATCACTGTTTTCGGGAAATCACTTGCAGAAACGTATGAGTCTGCACTTATCGAATTATATGAAAAAGGAACACGTTTTAAAACGCAATACGACAAACCCGGCGATCCATTAAGTATTGATTGTACAATGAATTTGACAATTCTGGAACCGGAAACGGACCCGATGATCCACATGGCATTTCCCGGTGGAATTGATGATTTAAAGGAATATGTTTTGGAACTCAAAGGTTTCAAAGATCATTGGGTAAAAAATATAAATGACGAAAAAGATACCCGCTGGGAATATACCTATCATGGACGCATAAAAAATTATGGCGTTTGGAAAGAATTGCAAAAGGGTAAGTCGGTTGAGACTGGCCCGTTTAAAGTTGACCAGATTGAAAGTGTGATAAATAAACTTTCAGATCAGCCATTTACCAGACAGGCACAAATGATTACATGGATGCCTAATCTGGATTGCGATTGTTATGATCCGCCTTGTTTACAGTCGCTTTGGTACCGTATTCTGGAAGATGAAGCAGGTATTTATTGGCTAAATTGTAACATTCGGTTTAGGAGCAATGATGCTTGGGGTGCCAGTTTTATGAATATGTTTGGTTTTATTCAGTTTAATAAAGAAGTAATTGCAGCTGGTATATCTGAAAAAACAGGGAAAACTGTAAAACTTGGCCGTTTAAACTGGCAAGCCGACTCATTCCATATTTATGGAAAAGATATTCAGGCTGCAAAAGAGAGACTCTTTGACCGGGTTGGCGAAATGCCTTTTGAAGAACGCACAATGCCATTTAACGATCCCTTTATTCGCGATATGTACGATCAGGCAGAACCGGTTGTTATTCAAAAGATAAAGAAGTTTGACGAGCGTCACTAAATATTTCTTTCCCGTTCCAATTTGAAAATTATCTTGATTCTGTAATTTTTAATGCCCAGTCAATAGTTGTTGGATTTTCACCATTTGGAAATTCCTGTAATTTAATATTTCCTGTATCATCTGATTTTAAAGTTAGCGATTTATCCCAGTTCCCGTTTACTGTGTCAAACCATTTTAAAGAATAGGAAGTGTTTGGATTAAAACCTTTTAATTCAGGTAAGACCGACTGATTTTCAAAATAAAGTAAGGCAAAATCTTTTTCCTCAGTTCGCATCATGTATGACCATCCATCCAGTCCCCGACCCGGACTTTCCGGCGCTTTTCGTGGATTTATATCATCGTGGGCTGGTTTCAGGTTTTGATATTTATTTCCTTCCGAAAGAATAAATTCTTTTAACAAATGCATATAACCTGCCGATTCATATTTTAAAGCATCCCAGATATGAGGTCGCATACCGGCAGGTTCACCAGTTGAAGTTATATCGTAAGCAGCCGTTCCGTGTACATGGCCAGATAATCCGCCGGAAAGAACACTACAATACATCATAGCGCGTGAAAAATAATTATCGCGTTCAGAATTTGCAGGTGGGCGTTCGCCACCAGGCATATTAATCTCGTGATCCCAACCTGTATAATAAGGCTCAAAATTTATTGCTGGATAGGGCGGTTCCAAATTAAAAAGTGTATCAATCATTGGCGAAACACTGTGGTCGCGTGGTTTATTGCCTACGCTGTGCATGGTCAGCCACGGACAATTATCACCGTGGCCAAATTGCGTGTAAGTTGAATTATTTATAAGCGTGGTATGAATTTTTCCGAATGGTAACGGCCCGTATTTATTTAAATGATAGGTGAGCGCTTCGTTGAATTCATCGGCAGTGAGGCTGTATTCTTTGGGTATCCAGTCGAGATGAATACCACTGAAAAGAATATTGTAAGCCCCGTATCTCGAAATCAAATATTGAACAAAGCGGGAATACGATTCATTAAAATCAAAATAGGCATTCCACGCCGGACAAATATCGCGTCGCACAGTTTCAAGCAGCGGAACAAAACCAACATCAGATAAATGTTGCATTTTTTTATCGAGACTTTGAAAATACTCAGGTATAATTCGGTCAAAATTCGGAACTCCTTTGTGTTCCTCCGACATTTCAAAGGGTTTATTTCCCAAGTTCATCACGCATATCTTTTGCAGTAACATGCTCCTCGTCAACATAGTATCCGAATTTTTCCCATGCATTTCTAATGTAAATACCATTCTCATCTGCATAAGTATTGGCGTTTTCATCGGCCTCCCAACTCGGAAAGCAGGAGATAAAACTGACGGAATTGAATCCCTCATTTTTTCTGAGGTTCACCGCATCTTCAAATCCAATCCCCGGTCCCGGAACATAATTATCAGAAGCGATTGCATTTCTAAAGGGCAATCTCCAGGTACTTGCAGCAAGCCAGGTATCACCTACAAGAAAAAACGGAGTTCCGTCAGCATATTCAAGTGCATGGCCATTTGAAGTTGGTTGAATAAAACCACGCCGGTTTGGGTTTTGATCCATTTCCTGTTTCGTCCATGCAACAGCATTAAATGATCCTGACTGATTATTTAATCCATTGTCATCCGGTTGATTTGATCCGGATGTCCAATTCCATGTTCCTGGTTTTGTTGCAAGAATTCTTACTTTAAATGTGTCGCCACCATCCCAAAATCCATAAATTCTTTTTGAAAAATCAGGTCCGGTTAAATCAACCCAGCATGTTACATCAGAATAATAATTGTTATACTCTTTATTCGTGTTCAGAACAATTTCTTTCATTTCCCACGGATGAATTGCTGAATTATCGTGAGGTTTCTTTTCTTTAGTGCAGGAATTGAACATAAAGTAAATGGAGGGTAATAAAATGATTATGAGAATTCTTTTCATTACAGGTTTATTCAGTTAAGTTTAAATGATAAAAATATAAAACTTATTGCTGGCAATTGTAAAATTAGATTCAAAAAAACAAATGGAAATTTTTGAATGGTTCAATAATAGATATTATCAAGATAAATATGAATTCTGAAATTTCTGAAATTAGTAGATGGAGATAAACTTTTCTTTTAAAATGGTTTTCACTTCTTCCATCGGAATTTCTT
Organism: uncultured Prolixibacteraceae bacterium; assembly: GCA_963849775.1. Classification (GTDB taxonomy): domain Bacteria; phylum Bacteroidota; class Bacteroidia; order Bacteroidales; family Prolixibacteraceae; genus Draconibacterium. The sequence goes on from CAWKIX010000008.1 coordinate 141,898, forward strand.
TTCCCAACTCCTGTTGAATTGAAGTAACAGCATTTGAAGCAAAACCACAGGGATTGATGTAGTTGTAATAACGCATGTCGGTATTAACATTGAGTGCAAAACCGTGCATGGTAACATAGCGGCTTACGCGAACACCAATTGCACAGATTTTCCGTGCACGCACTTTATGACCGGCCTGCAACCAAACTCCGGTTGCACCTTCTTTTCTGCCTCCATCCAGTCCGTATTCCGCAATAGTTGCAATAATGGCATCTTCCATTTTTTCGATGTATTCTCGAACACCAATTTTATAATATTCCAAATCAATAATCGGGTAACCCACAATTTGTCCGGGACCATGATAGGTAATATCTCCACCACGATTTATTTTGAAATAAGTAGCGTTAATCTTTTTCAGAAATTCGGCATTGGCAAGCAGGTTTTTTTCATCTCCACTTTTTCCCAATGTATAAACATGTGGATGTTCAACCAATAAAAATGCGTTTTTTGAAGATGGCTTTCCTGAAGATCGTTTATCTCCAACAACTTCTGCCAGCAATTCCTCCTGGTAATCCCAGCATTCCTTGTAGTCTTTTATTTTTAAATCGATATAATTGAAATCTGCCATTGATGTTTTTATTAACGTCATGCTGAATTTATTTCAGCATCTTATTTTCAGATTCCGAAACAAGTTCGGAATGACGAGCTAAGCATTCACATGTTCCTCTGCCCGGTACGAACTCCGCACCAGCGGCGAACTTTCCACAAATTTAAATCCTTTTCTGATTCCAATATTCCGGTAATCTGCAAATTTCTCTGGTGTAATATATTCAACAACCGGCATGTGGTTAATGGTTGGTGCAAGGTATTGTCCAATGGTCATCACTTTTGCTCCTGATTCCAGCAAATCGTCCATGGTTTGCAGAATTTCATCATGTGTTTCTCCCAATCCCAACATAATCCCCGACTTGGCAATTTTATAATTTTCAGAAACATATTTTATTACTTCCAGACTTCGACGGTATTTTGAAGCAAACCGAACAAAAGGTGTAAGCCGTTCAACCGTTTCAACATTATGTGAAATTACATCCGGCCCGGCATCAATTACTTGCTGAATTAATTCTTCTTTTCCCCTGAAATCAGGAATAAGAACTTCGATTTTGGTTTCGGGATTTACCCGTTTTACCTCGGTAATGGTACGAGCCCAGATTCCTGCACCCTGGTCATCCAAATCATCGCGGTCAACCGAGGTAATTACACAATGTTTTACTCCCATAATCCGAACTGATTCTGCCAGTTTTTCAGGTTCTTTTAAATCGGGAGCTAACGGTTGCCCGCTTTTTACTGCACAAAATTTACAACGCCGCGTACAGATATCACCTAAAATCATAAAAGTTGCTGTTCCCCGATTCCAGCATTCTCCAATATTCGGACAATTTCCGCTGGTGCAAATGGTGTGTAAACCATGCCTTTCAACCAGGTTTTTAACCATAGAATAGCTTTCACCTTTTGGCATTTTCATCTTCATCCATTTTGGCAATCTCTGCCTGTCTTTCAACTCATGTGCCATGCTAAATCAAAATAATTTGTGCAAAATTAAGTTTTAAAGCCATAACATAAAACTGAAATGTTAATTGTTGGCAAAAGAACCTTTCTTTATCTCAGAGTGTTATTTTTGTAAATTATTTTAACAAGCAATGAGAGGTATAGTTTTCATTATAGTAATCTTATTAAGCTTTAACTGGCTTTCAGCTCAAAATATTCAGGATGATTTGCAGCAAACCAGCCTGGCAATAAAATATTATAATGCCAAGGATTATGATAAAGCTGTTTCATTGCTTTTATCAGTTTATGAAAAATCAAAAAATGAAACCTATTTCAGGTATTACATTGATTGTTTGCTGAATTTGGAGCGATATGAAGAAGCTGAAGCCCAGGTTCAAAAGGAAATTGGAAAACAGAATACTGTACGGCCTGAATTTTATGTTAGCTGGGGACGTATTCTCAGGGCACAGAATAGAGATGAGGAGGCAGACCAAAAGTTTCAGGAAGCTATTAATAATCTATCCAACTCAAAATCAAGTTATTTGTTAACAGCCAACGCTTTTATAAGTTGGGGAGAATATAATTATGCCAGAGAAACATATTTAAAAGGGCGCGATGTGTTGGCGCCGGAACAGTTTAATTACGAGCTGGCCAGAACCTATTTGTATTTACGCGATTATGAAAATATGCTGGAGGAATACCTTAATTTACTCCGGCAGAATGAAGATCAGTTGTCAAGGGTTCAAAGTGCATTATCATCCGCAATGCGACTTGATATTGACGATGAATTGCGCGATCAGTTTCGTGGGCAGATTTTAAAACGCATTCAGGCAGAACCAGATGTAATTGGGTATAACCGTCTTTTAATATGGTTTTTTCTTCAGGAAAAGAAGTTTGCTCCTGCTTTGCGGCAATCTGTGGCGCTCGACAGAAGAACCGGAACTGAGGACATACAAATTGTACAGCTGGGAAGCATGGCTCTGAATAACCACGATTATGAAGATGCCAGAAAAGCTTTTGAATATCTTATGGAAAAAGGAGAAGAAACTCCCTATTACAGGCAGGCTTATGCGTTAAATATTCATGCTTCCTATAAAGAATATGTTACTGATTTTAGTAGAAACCTGGAGAAAGGTAAAGCGCTGGCTCAGCAATTTAAAGATGGCCTCCAATATATTGGATACTCGGTTTCTGTTTTAAATCTTATTCAGGAATATGCTCATTTACTCGCATTCCATCTTGATAAAACTGATGAGGCAAAGGAGATTCTTAATAAGGGGTTGGCATTGCCTAAATTAAGACCAGACGAGAGCGGAACTTTAAAAGCTGAAATGGGTGATATTTATGTTTATTCTGATGATCCGTGGGAAGCTACTTTAATTTATTCCCAGGTAATTGAAGATAATAAAACCAATTCACTGGGTGATGAGGTAAAGCTCAAAAAAGCAAAACTGGCTTATTACACAGGCAACTTTGAATGGGCAAAAACACAACTTGATGTTTTAAAGGCAAGTACATCAAAACTAACAGCAAACGATGCGATGGATCTTTCATTGCTTATTGGAAATAATCTTAATCTTGATACTACCGAAATTCCGTTAACCATGTTTTCCAGAGCCGATTTACTTTTTTTTCAAAATAAAGGGGATGTTGCAATGGTTGTACTGGATGGTTTAATGGAGAGCTATCCCTACAATTCTTTGGTAGATGACATTTTATTTCGAAAAGCTAAAATTGAAATTGAAAATAATAACGACACACTTGCCGCGAAATACCTGAAACAAATTATCGATGATTTTAGTTATGATTTGCTTGGCGATGATGCTATGTTTATGCTTGCCAAATTGTACGATTACCAAATGGACAAAAAAGAGGAAGCAAAAGGGTTATACAGAGATATGTTAACCTATCATCCCGGCAGCGTTTTTATTGAAGAGTCGAGGACCAGGTACCGTGAATTACGTGAAGTTTATCCGGATAAACCGGAAAAGCAGGATGAAGAAAAAATCTTTATGAAAGATAGAGTCAATTCCGATGAATTCTAATAACAGGGCATATTTTTTTGCCGGTCTTTCTGTTCTTTTTTGGTCAACAGTTGCAACTTCATTTAAGCTGGCGTTACGCGAGTACGATTTTATTCAGCTTATTTTTTATGCTTCGGTTGTCACTGTTGTTTTACTGTTTTTAATTCTCGAATTTCAAAAGAAAACTCATTTAATTTTCAGGCAAACCAAACAACAGTGGTTTTATTCAATACTCATGGGATTATTAAATCCTATCGCATATTACCTGGTGCTTTTTAAAGCATATTCATTACTTCCGGCTCAGGTGGCGCAACCATTGAATATGATCTGGCCAATTACGCTGGCATTGTTATCGGTGCCACTTCTTCGGCAGAAAATAGGGTGGCATAGTTTTGTAGCTTTAATAGTTAGTTTTGTTGGAGTTTTTTTTATCTCATCGCAGGGCGGATTAGACGGTTTCAGAAATACAAATCCGCTTGGCGTTTTTCTGGCTGTTGGAAGTTCTGTTCTTTGGTCGCTTTACTGGATTTTTAATGTTCGCGACAAACGCGACGAAGTAGTAAAACTTTTTCTCAACTTTGTTTTTGGCATTATTTATCTTTTACCAATTGTTTTTCTGTTCTCATCGTTTCATATTACAACCGGAATTAGTCTGGCAGCAGTTATACACACCGGAATTTTTGAAGTTGGAATAACATATATTGTTTGGCTAAAAGCAATGAATCTTACCACAAGCAATGCAAAAATTGGGAATATTGCTTTTTTTACACCTTTTCTCTCGTTGATTTTTATTCATTATGTTTTAAAAGAAACCATTTACATTACCACGTTTATTGGATTGGCTTTTATTATTTCGGGAGTTTTAGTTCAGCAACTCGACAAACGCAGGTTGAGGAAGCTGGCTTCAAAGGCATGTTAAAGTTTTACTTGATTTGTTTTTGTCAATCAATTTCATCAGGCAAATAAATCCATTAATTTAGTGGACTTAAATTTTATAATGAATCAAAAACCGCTTAGAATATTAGGTATTGATCCCGGTACAACTATTGCCGGATATGGTTTGGTAGAAATCCGCGAAAAAAAGCCGGTAATCCTTCACATGGGAGAAATAAAGCCAGGTAAATTTTCTGATCATTATCAGCGATTAAAGGTGCTGCATGAAAGGGCCTTGCATTTGGTTCGTGAATACAAGCCCGATGTAATGGCAATTGAGGCGCCGTTTTATGGAAAGAATGTCCAGTCGATGCTTAAACTGGGGCGCGGACAGGGAGTTATTATGGCTGCTGCACTAATGCACGAAGTTCCGATTTTTGAATATGCGCCTCTTTTGGTAAAACAGGCAATAACCGGAATGGGGCGGGCAAGCAAAGAACAGGTAGCTTATTTTCTTCAGAAAGTATATCATCTAAAAGATATTGAACAGGGGCTTGATGCAACCGATGCTGTTGCTGTAGCCATTTGTCATTTTATTCAGATGGATAAACCTCAAAAATCAAAAGAATACAAAAATTGGGGTGACTTTGTAAAAAAGAATCCCGGCAAAGTGATGTAACATTTCGTTTAATAAATACAACAGCTAATTTCACCCAATCCTGAGTGTCCAATGAGGCATCCCGAAGTCTCGGGAAGAAATCTTTTGTTAGGTTACGGAGATTTCTCCTAGTATGCTCCACAGAAATGACAAATCACTTTATCTTTGCAACAGAAAATGCTGGAGATGAAAGAAAAACTTTTCGGAAAGACATTAAATGAATTGCAGGTACTGGTTACGGAACTGGGACAGCCAAAGTTTACCGCCAGGCAAATTGCCGATTGGCTCTACAAAAAAAATGTTTCATCAATCGATGAAATGACCAATCTTTCCAAAAAAGCACGTGAACTTTTAAATGAAAAATATGAATTTGGATTGATTGCCTCCACCAAAGTGCAGGAAAGCATCGATGGAACAAAAAAATACCTTTTCCCAACGGCACAAAATAAATTTGTTGAAACCGCCATGATTCCTGAACGCGACCGAAAAACGGTTTGTGTTAGTTCGCAGGTAGGTTGTAAAATGGGTTGCCTTTTTTGTTTTACGGCAAAACAGGGTTTTCAGGGTCAACTCACAGCCGGTGAAATTGTAAATCAAATAAAAAGCATCAATGAGGCAGGCGAAGTTTCAAATATTGTTTATATGGGAATGGGCGAACCATTTGATAATTTGGATGAGGTTTTAAAAAGCATTGAAATTTTTACTTCAGAGTGGGGGTTTGCCATGAGTGCAAGAAGAATCACAGTTTCAACCATTGGAATTATTCCCGGGATGCTGACTTTTCTTGAGAAAAGCGAGGCACATCTAGCAGTTAGTTTGCATACCCCGTTTAATGAAGAACGACGTAAATTAATGCCTGTGGAAGTTGCATACCCAATTGAAGATGTGGTTGAAGAAATCAAACGCTGGGATTTTGGCCGGCAGCGCAGAGTTTCATTTGAATACATTGTTTTTGAAGGGTTAAATGATACTGACGAACATGTAAAAGAACTGTCGAAAATTCTTTCGGGTTTAAAGTGCAGAATCAATTTAATACGGTTTCACCCGGTTCCGGGAACACCTTTAAAAAGCCCGGATGATGCAACCATTCAACGTTTCAAAAATGAACTAAATAAAAAAGGCATTCTTACTACTATTCGTGCTTCGCGCGGGCAGGATATTTATGCGGCTTGTGGGTTGCTTTCAACTAAAGAGTTGGTGAAAAACTAACTCTGGCAGTATGTTTTTTGAAAAAAACAAGACCACCTCAAAAAACCGGGTTCAGCAGAAAATATTTTCATTACCCGCTTATTCACCAAATCGATACCCGATTCCGGATTCAGTAATAAGTAGTTTTGGTTTTGAAGGGTTAACTTCAATTTTTTTTCGGATTTGAGCGATAAAAACCCTTAAATACTGGGTTTGTTCGGTGTATCCAAAACCCCAGATTTCCCTCAGAATATATTGATGTGTAAGTACACGGCCTGTATTTTTAGCAAATAAACTTAACAACGAAAATTCAGTGGCGGTCAGTTTTAAAATTTCATTGTCTTTTTTCACAATGTGGCGCACCATGTCAATACTTAAAGTTCCAAATTCAAGTAATGCTGAATCGGTTGTATTTTCAGTTGAACGAATAACTGCCCTTATCCTGGCAAGCAGTTCTCCGGTCCTGAACGGTTTGGTAAGATAATCATTGGCGCCGTTGTCGAGCGCCCTGATGATTTCCTCTTCAGAATCTCTTACCGATAAAATGATAATGGGCCTGTTAAACCATTCTCTTAGTTTTTCAAGTATCTCCTGTCCATCGATATCGGGTAGCCCCAAATCCAAAATAATTAATGAAGGGTTACATGTTGCCGCATCAATTAATCCATTTTTACCGTTTACCGATTGAATTATTTTATACCCGTTGGCAGAAAGTGTTATTTCGAGCAAGCGACGAATCTGAAGTTCATCGTCAACGATTAATATTTTTTCATTTTCATTCATAAAGTGAATTAACATGTTTTTCAATAACCGGCTGTTCCGAAGGTAACCGAATAGTAAATTTTGCTCCTCCATTCTTTTTGTTTACAACGCTGATTGTTCCGTTGTGGGCTTCGGTAAATCCCTTCACTATTGATAAACCAAGTCCAAGCCCCCCGGTTTTATTGCTGTTAACTTTAAAGAATTTTTTAAATACATTTTTTAGTTCATTTTCCGGAAATCCCGGGCCGCTGTCAATTACTTCCAAAATCAGGCTTCCGGTTTCATACCTTGCCTTAAGTATAATCTCAGTTGTTTGCGGCGCATATTGGGTTGAATTAATAAGCAAATTGTACAATACCTGCTCCATCAGTCCAAAATCGATTTTTACCAAAGGCATATCTTCCTTAATTTTTACTTTTAGCGAAAATGGTTTTAATTCTTCGCTTAGATATTGAGTTACTTTATTGATCAGGTCATTTAAATCGTACCAATCGAGGCGAACTGAAAAATGGCCGCTTTCAAGGCGCGACATGTTTAAAAGATTTTCGATTAGCCTGTTTAAACGGAGCGAGGCAGTAAAAATTTCACTGCACAATTCGGTTTGTACCTGTTCTGAATTTTCAGAATTAATAATGGTATCAGAAGCTCCCATAATTGTTGAAACCGGGATACGCAATTCATGAGAAATGGAATTAAAAAGTGTTTTGTAAAGCCTGTCCGATTCATCGAGAAACCTGACTTTTTGTGCAAGTTCACCCAGAAACTCACGTTCAAGTGCATTGGCTATCTGGGTTAAAAATGTATCCCATAAAATTTTTCTGGTGCCTTTAAATGTATCATTCAGCTTAACAATGATAACTCCCGGATTTAAGCGCGTGCCATTTAACGGGAAAAAAGAAAAAGTATTATCGGGCTGGATATCGGTAAATTTCCCTGCTTTTATCGATTTAGTAAAAACCTGTTTTGTTATTTCATACTCTTTTAATGAAAAATTTTCAGTGTGTTGTACAAGATTCATTGGTTGAAGGTTTCCTTCCCCATCCTGTAAAACAATAAAAGAATTAATCGAAAAAAAGTGCCTTATATTTTCAATGGCAACTTTTGTCACCTCGTTTATTCCATTTGCCTTCGAAAGTTCTTTGGTAAGCTGAAAAAGAGCATTTGTCCTTTTTTCTTTTTCTCTTGCAAGCTGTTCCTGTCTCCTTACCCTGGTTGTGAGTATGCCGTTTAAAAGAACAATAATGAAAAACATTCCAAACATTAAAATATCTTCAGCTTTTTCAATGTGAAATGTATGATGCGGAGGTATAAAGAAAAAATTCCACACCAGCGCACTCAGCGACGCAGCTAACAACACAGGACCAATTTCCATAAATGTTGCAAGAAATGATACAACAAAAAGAAGAATAAATGAAACTACATAATAGCTTTGGGAATCTGATAGCGGAATACAAATTAGCGCTGTAACTCCAATAATTACAATAGAAAGGAAATAATGATTGATTTTTGCAGACAATTGCGCCAATCCGCTATTTTTTAAGTTGTTACCGGCATTCATTTTAACTGAACAGTTTTAATTCTTTATGAAGAAGAAACAATAAAATTACCTTAATTTTAACGAATTACAAGATATTGGCCCTCTTAAATAATCCTGATGGCCATCCAACGATAAGCGCTCTAAACAGAGTTAACACAGGAAAAATTTCAAGTCGCCCGGCCCACATTTGAACAATATAAATGATTTCCAGCGAAGTGGACATGGAAGGATCTGTGATTCCTGTCGAAAGTCCCACGGTAGCCTGGGCTGAAGCTGATTCAAACAGCGCATCGGTAAAACGAAATTGATCATCGGTTAAATAGGTTGTTAAAAAAGCTGAGATTATAATCAACAGGAAAAAAAGGATTGCAAATGCGGCAGCTTTTGTAAACTCCTCGTTCATTTCTTCTGACAGGAGTGATTTGCGGTTAATCTTTACTTTTCGAATTGTATTTTCTGAAAAGAACGTTTTATTGATTTGCCAGAAAACGCCCTTTTTTATTACTATTGCCCTAATCATTTTAGTACCGCCAACTGTTGCACCCGAAGCCCCGCCAATAAACATGGCAAATGCAACAATGAAAAGTATAGATTTCCAGTCCCATATTCCAATATTTGAAGTTTGCCATCCTGTAGTCGACATTCCGCTGATAAACTGGAAGATTCCTTCACGAACCGGTGTTGGAACAATTTGAGCCCTGAAAAGTAAAACTGATTGAATAATGCTTCCCACAATGAATGCAACAATTAATGACCGGGTTTGGGCGTCTTTCCAGAATTCACTGATTTTTCTTTCATAAATTACTTTGTAAAAAAAGGGGATTGAAAAAGATCCCAATATCATAGGCAATAAATAAAGCATTTCCATTTTAGCGGAATGATAACCTGCAATACTGTCATCTAAAGTGCTGAATCCACCTGTTGACTGTCCGGCCATCGCGTGGTTTACGGAATCGAAAATATTTTCGCCTATCGGATAATTGGGTAAAATCAGGTAAGTGCCAGTTATAAGATAGAGCGCTGAAAAAACAGTCAATACAAGGTAAACTTTCCAAATAGCCCGTGCAGTATCGATGATTCTTGGTTTCAGTTTTTCAATGCTTGATTCTGAACCATACAGTAAAAGCGAACTTTTTCCCGATTGTTGTTTGAAAATGGCAAGTACCATTACAACAAAACCTGCACCTCCAATCCATTGAGCAAAATGGCGGTAAAACAGCACTCCTTTCCCTACAGATGGTTCGTGTACAGTCATGGTTAATCCGGTGGTTGTATAAGCGCTCATGCTTTCGAAAAAACAATGGATCGGTTTTTTAAAGTAAACAAGGCTCGAAAAATTATAATTGGCGTCTTGAGGAATAAAAGCATTCATTACCTCTAAAGGCGTAATCCGGGCGATTATAAAAAAGGGTAACCCTCCAAAAAATGTAAGGACCAGCCAGGCCGAGGAAGCGATAATTAATGCCTGTGTGTGCCGGGGTTCTTCTGCATTAGTAAATAGTAAGTTTAAACTAACGCCCAGGCAAAATATTATTATTCCCGATAATACAAAGCCACCAGCTGAATACCATTCTCCGTAAATAGCGGCCACTAAAGAAGGTATTAGTTCAATAATCCCGAGTATTTTTAACAAACTGCCTATTTGTTTAACTATGGTTTTTACCATTTCTATTTGTTTTAATTTTCAGTAATATTCGGGGTGTTTTATAAAAAGATGGAATGAGCAAAACCAAAAAGGGAAATATTTCAAGGCGTCCGATCAGCATTAAAAGGCTTAGCAAAAGTTTTCCGGCATGCGGTAAATTCGATAAATTAATGTTGTGCCCAAAGGTTGATAAAGCTGTAACCGTCAGAAAAACTGATTTTTCCAAATCGTTTGTAATGAACGTTAAAACAAGGGCGCCAAAAACAAGTACAAATCCGAAAATGGTAATAAAAGAAAGAATATTAAGATTTATTTCTTTGCCCGTTTTTTTACCGTTGAGTGTTATTTCTGATGCATCAGAATCGCTTAACGGATTTTTAAACTGCCTTTTAATGTTTCGGAACAAGATTAAAAAGCGTGACATTTTTATACCACCGCTTGATGAGTTTGTACATCCTCCAACAACAATTAAAAGGTATAATAATGGCTGAAAATAATTTGGCCACAGACTGTACTCTGAAACTGAATAACCCGAAGAGGAAAGAAATGAAGCTGCCTGAAAAATGCTTTCCCTGATTATTTTCCCGGGATTGAAATTTCCGCGATAATGTAAAATACATAAAAACAGGATTGAAATAATAAGAAATGAAAGAATAAAAAATCTGAATTCTTCATTCTTCCGTAAGACCGGTTTATTCAACCTGGATAATTTATAATAGAACAAGCCGCCAAAACCCGATAAAATCATGAAAACAGTCATTATCAATTGAATGTAAGGGGTGAAACTGGCAACTGCTGTTTTATCCGGTAAAAAACAACCGGTAGATAGTGTTGCAAATGAGATGCAAAAACTTTGATACAAGCTGATTCCCCCTGCAAATAAAAATATAACCTGTATAAAAGTCAATACACAATAAACCACGAAAACCCGGGTAATCACGTATAACTTGTTCTCTTCAATGGAGAAAATTTTGTAACCGCCGATATTAATTTCCGGGAAAACTGCAAGTAACATTATAATGGTTAAAATGCCGCCATACCATTGCGAAAGGCTTCTCCAAAATAAAACTGATTTGGGTAACATTTCGGGATTTGACAAGATGGATGTACCTGTTGAAGTTAATCCTGATACAGTTTCAAAAAATATATCGGCAAACGAGTGGATTGAATTGCTTAGCAAAAAAGGTAAGGTTCCTGCAAAAACAACAACAATCCAGGTGAAAATAATTAGAAGAATATTTCCCTTATTCGATGTGATATTGTCAATTTTTTTTGATGAAAAGAAAAACATAAAACCACCAACAAAAAATGAAATTACAGAGGGAATGATGAATGGCAATAAAAGTTCATTGTTACTTAATGCAATTGGTGCACAGCACAGGAATAAAAATCCTTCAACAATGAATAAAAGAGAGATTATTCCTTTTGTATTTTTCAATTTTAAATACATAATTCCTTTTGAACTTGGTGCTGTTTTTGTAATTATTCCTTTAATTCTTACTCTTTTTATTACGCGAGTAATATTCAATTAAAAGCCATACAGCTTTCAATAGTATGAATAGAAAAATCAGTACCAAAACAACTATTCCTGTAATATCCCACCCTGTAAGTTCCATTGTATTAGAATCTGTAAAGCAAAGGTGGACACGATTTTATAAATGTTATATTAAGATTGTTTCATGAAAATAAAGATTTTGTAAAGAGTTTTATTGTTCCCAAAACCTTTTCGTAAACAGGATAATAACTGTATAAATTTCCAGCCTCCCAATAATCATTAAAAATGAAAGGATTAGTTTACTAATATCGGGCAAATGGGAAAAGTTACTTGCAGGGCCAACAGTTCCAATGCCCGGTCCTATACCCGCCATACAGGTGGCAACCGAGCTGCTTGCGGTTTGTATATCTACTCCGGTGCCCATAATTAGAATGCTCCCAACAACAAAAACAGCAAAATAAAGAGAAATGAAGGTTAGAATCATATTGTTTGTATTGTCATTTATTGATCTGCCATTTATTTGCAGATGTAAAATGGCATTTGGATATAGAATCTGCCGGAAGTTTCGACGAATATTTTTCATTAGTACAAGATGGCGGGCTATTTTAATTCCACCGGCAGTGGAACCGGTACTTCCACCTAAAAACATCACAAAAAATATTATAAGCCAGGCAAAAGGTGGCCATTGTAAGTAATCGGCCGAAGCAAATCCTGTGCAGGTAATAATTGAAATAACCTGGAAAAAAGATTCACGAAAAGCTTCTTCAAAAGACTTGTTCATCTTAAAAAATAAGGCCAGGGTAATGATAAACCCGATGAACAGTACAGTTAAAATATACAATTTAAGTTCTTCATTTTCCTTTACCTTGCTGATTTCTCTTTTGAGTAAATAATAGTGGATTACAAAATTTGTACCCGCCAGTATCATAAATACCATTATTACATATTGAATGTAGGGCGAGTACCCGGCAATACTTGTATTTTTCGGAGAAAACCCACCGGTGGCCACAGTTCCAAAAGCATGACATACACTTTCAAATAAATTCATTTTTCCGGCCATTAATAAAATAATCTCGGCAACAGTAAGAAGTACATAAATGACAAGAATGCGTTTTCCGACCGATTTTATTTTGGGGTGGATTTTTTCCTGCAATGAAGATTCCAGTGTAAACAACTGGTATCCTCCTATTTGTAATGTTGGCATTATAAGTATAACGAGCAGGATTATCCCAATTCCACCAATCCAGTGAGTTAAACTCCGCCAGAATAGAATCGATTTTGGAAGCGCTTCAATATCGGTGAGAATTGATGAACCGGTTGTTGTAAATCCAGATACCGATTCAAAAAAAGCATTTATAAACGAAGGTATTGATCCGGAAAACAGGTACGGCAGACTACCAATCAGAGTCATTAAAATCCAGGAGGTTGTAACGGTAAAATAGGCGTCTTTTCTTTTTAACTCAGAGTTTTGTTTTTCAGGTTTAGAGGCAAAAAAAAGCAATAAACCAACAGCCAGCGCAATAATAAATGAAAGCAAAAAAGGAGATATCGGTTCAGCATAAATTGAAGCAATAATGCAGCAGAATAAAATAGCTATTGATAAAATAAATAAATTTCTGCTCAGTATTTTAGATATTAACTTGAGATTTATGATTTTTTCCATAAAATATCCAACACAATTTTATAATGCTTAATTTTGGATATAAGCTTTTATGCTTAAATATCTGAATGCAGTTTAATTATCATCCTTTAAGAAATCAATTAACGTTCTGACCGTTTCGGAAAGCACCAAGATAAACGCAAGTATCAGGATTATTATTCCAATTATATCCCAAAATGAAGACATACTTTAATCTATAGAAGTTTCCTAAGCAAAGGAAATAGTTATGATGTCAAGATTTTATTAATATAATAGACTTTTACATAAAGATTTTATAAAAGTATTTAGGTGTAAAATTTAATTTTAAAATTGTGTTCTTAAATCTTTTCATGATGAAAAAAATCCAGATAGCATCATCTTTTCGATATAAATATCCTGAAAATTTGGGTCAGCCTCAAGATTAACATGTGTAGTTTTTGCCAATAGCTTTTGAATAAAATCTTCTTCTTTAAACAAAAACATTTTAGCGCCAATAAGAGCAGTATTTCCGAATTTTACAATTTTTTCTTCGTTGCATTCGATTAGTCCGGTTCTGATTACATTTTCAATATTTAGGAAATTACCAAAACCACCGGCAATAAATACGGTTCCTACTTCATTAAAAGTAATTTTCAGGCGGTTTAGCAGAATTTGTAATCCGGCAGCAATGGCTGCTTTTGCCAGTTGAAATTCGCGAATGTCCTGTTGTGTGAGATAAACATTTGGCGTAAGTTTAATTTTTTCTTCGCCCGAGTTGAATTCTCCAAAAATGCCTATTTTTTCCTGTTCAATTAAAATGGCCATTGCATCAATTAACCCGCTGCCGCAAATTCCTTTGGCTTTTCCATTCCCAATAACATGACAGTTAAGTTGAATGTTATTATTTTGCAGGTTTTTATTTCCTAATCCCCCTCCTTCGGAGGGGTTAGGGGAGGCCTTTATTGAAGAAATTGCTCCGTTTGTTGCCCGCATTCCCTGGCTGATTTTTGCTCCTTCAAAAGCTGGCCCGGCAGCAGTGGAAGCACAAATAATTTTATCATGATTTCCAACCACAATTTCTCCGTTTGTGCCCAGATCAATTAAAACTGAATATTTTTCTTGTTCAGCCATTTTTGTAGCAGCAATTCCTGCGAGAATATCACTACCAACAAAACTACCAATTGATGGATAAAACTTAACCTCTGTTGTAACAGGAAGTTTCCAGTTTAACTGTTTTGCAGAGAAAATTTGAATCGCCAGATTTGGTGAATTGAATGGATAAAATGAAAGTGGCTGAACATTTAATCCTGAAAAAATGTGATGCATGACTGTATTTCCCACCAAAATAATTCTCGAAACTTCTGCCGGATGCTTTTTCAAAACCGTCTCAATCATTTTCCCGATTTGGTTTCGGATAATTTCCTGCATTTCGTTTTGTTTTCCATCGAGGCAATTTTGAATCCGCGAGATTAAATCGCTGCCAAACTTTGCTTGTGAATTTACTTCGGAAATTGAGTCAACAACATGCCCGTTTTCAAGCTTAACTAACTGAGCAACTACAGTTGTTGTTCCTATATCAACAGCAATTCCAAATCCGGCTTGAGGTTGAAACTCGAAGGTTGAATTATCAGCAAGAATAATATTTTCAAACTGTGAAATTTCAAGTGTAATATCCGATTCAACATTGCATAAACAGGCCAGGCGCCATTCTTCTTCCAGATTAAGTTTTTCCAATTTTTGTTGTTGAACAGCATCCATTATTAAATCGCCATCCAATAATTTTACTTTACATCTGCCGCAAGTTCCTTTTCCACCGCAGGGAAATTCTAAACCAAAATCATGAAGCACATCAATTAATGGAGTACCTTGATTTACTTCAATATTTTTATTTATGGGTTGAAGATGGATGTTGACTTTATTCGGCATGAAAACGTTAAATTAAAAATTCAAGAAAGTTATCTTTTGAAATGACCTGGAACTCAGAATCAGGGTAAGCATTTCTCCAGGCCTTAGGCACTTTGGCGTTTTTCGGTGAATATTTGAACTCAAAAGCAAAGAGTTTACCATTGCGCTCTTCAATCAAATCTATTTCCTGCTGGTCGTAAGTCCTCCAAAAATAGTCATTGGAAAAAATTCGTTTGTAGTGTTTGGTTTTTAACCGCTCCATAAAAAGAAAATTTTCCCAAAGCATGCCTACATCATTTCTTTGATTTAGCGAATTAAAATTATTGATTAGTGCATTTCTGATTCCAACATCCCAAAAATAGTACCGCGGAGATTTTATAACTTCTTTTCTAAGATTTCGTGAAAATCCATTCACACGCTTAATAATAAAAGCCTTTTCAAGTAAATCGAGGTAACGTTCAACACTTTGCTTTGCAATTCCGATGTTATTCCCCAATTCATTCAGAGAGACAACATTCCCGATTTGGAATGCGAGGAGTTTTAATAGTTCTGTCAGTTTTAACGGGTTCCGAATATTTTCCAGTTCCAGCACATCTTTAAACAGATAAGAATCACGTAACGAAATAAGGTATTCCATTTTATCCTCTAAAGTTCTTGCATTCAGAACTTCAGGATAACCGCCAAAAATCAACAGATTTTCTAGTTGTTCAAACACATTCATTCCGCCGGTCTGAGCAAAAAGTTCGTATACCGATAAAGGATATAAAATTCGGGTGATATTCCGGCCGGTTAGTGGCTCTCCGATTTTATTTGACAAATCAAACGAAGATGAACCGGAAACAACTATCATTTTTTCGGGGAAATGATCCACCAGTAATTTTAAACCAAATCCAATTTCCGGAATTCTTTGCGCTTCATCAATAAAAATCAAATCGTATTTTCCAAAACGGGTAATTATGCTGTTTAAATTTTGTGATGATAAAATTTCACGTAGCTCAAGATTATCGCCTGTACCTGAATAAACTTCTCCTTTATATTCTGCGATTATTTTTTTTAAGAGTTCTGTTTTGCCAACCCTGCGCGGGCCGTATAAAACAAAAACCTTTCCTTTCATAAACATTGCATTTGTTCGATTTTCAAGATATCTTTGAAACCAGTTTTCCATATAATATTCATTAAAAGAATACACAAAATTAAATATATTTTGATAAAAAATGAAAATTAGGGAAGTTTAGTTTCCAAATTTAGCTAAATTAGGGAAGTTTGGTTCCACTATTTAGCTAAATTAGGGAAGTAGTCAACAAATTATTTGACACCATAAAAACTTATTTGTATTGGTTTTAAATTACATGGGGGGGGAATTTAACTTATGTAAAGAATATTTTTTTACTTTTGATTTAAGTTAAACCAAAATCAATGTGTATTCAACAAGCACCGAAAATTCAAATAATCAATTTCAGAGAAAACTTATAGATAAATATAACCTCAAAGGGCAAAAATCAACCCAGCCCTTTAAAAGAACCGGGTTGAAGTAATTGTTTTTAATAATCAGGAATGAAAGTTTTCCGAGCCTTACATTCCAAAAAACGTAACAAAGAAATGAAAAAATTAATTGTTTTTGCTATTGTGGCAACCATTTTGAGTATTTTTAATGGGTGCCGGAAAGATGATTTTATGGAAGTTAGTCCTGAAATAATTGTTGAACAACCTCCTGGTTTCAGTGAAGGCAAAATGTTTCTTGGTGAAAAACTTAATAATCCATATTCTGTCGAGAGTATGTCGAAAGCATACAAAAACCTTGTTGAGAGAAACGAACTGAAATCAGGAGTTGAAATTGAAACAACACATTATTATGTGAGATTTCGGCCTAAAAATTATCAGGAACTTGATTTAATTACAAGAGACACTACATTAGATGTTTATGATTATCCTTTGGATGTAGAAATTAAAAGGGGAGGTACTCACTATCATGATCCTTCTATCCCTGCTAATGAAATTACATGGCAATACACAGTTGTTCCTGTTAATTACACCTTTCCTGATGTACAATACCAGAAACTAGCCGACCTGTATTTATTTGATGAAGAAAATGAATATTTAGAGGTAAAAAGCGGAGATATAAACTATTTGGACTGGAGAACGATCGAGTATGAGGCACTAAAAATGACAGGTAATTTAAAAGAACAATCGGAAGGGCCAAGAACCAAAGGAACAAGCTGGAGGCCTTCCGGCACAATTCGGGTATTTGATGACGTTGTCAATAGCTATTCTGCAACAAGAAAAGTATTTGATCATTATGAATATTATAATTGTGAAACAGGTGAAAGGATAGATGACCCAACCCAAGATCCTGGCGACCCAAATGACCCGTACCTGAAATCAACGGAGAGATTGGATGATCCTGAGATTCCGACTGAAAATATTTGCAGCCGGCCGGTATATCGATATGAAACCAATACCGTAAACAGCCATTTTATACCTCTTGAAGGAGTTGAGGTAAGAGCCACAAGCTGGTTTACAACACATAAAGGGTATGCTGACGCAAACGGTAATTTTACCTGCGATGGCACGTTTTCTTCAGATGCCAATTACAGTATAAAATGGGAAAGGTGGGACTTTGATATTCGTGATGGACTACAGTTTCAAGCCTATTACAATGGCCCTAAACAAACTGGGCAATGGAATTTAGATATTGAAAGACAATATACCCCTAAATCTCACCAATTTGCTCATATTTTCAGGGCTGCACATACTTACTATTATAAACATGATCAATGGGGAATAAAGGCACCTCCGCGCAGAGATGGTATTTTGGGAACTTTGGGCCATCGACTTCACATTGCCGGAGTTCCAAATGGCCGATCAATGTATTTGGATTTTTTAGAATTTAGATTTTTAGCTCAGGTAATAGTTGGTTCAAGTGGTATGAATTCCCAACAAATTTTTGGCACAACTATACATGAATTAGCACATGCTTCACATTGGGAGATTGGTTATTCAACGGGTCAATACATTGTAAATTATATTTTTAATTCTGCTACTCTTCCGGAAAGCTGGGCAGTTGGAGTTGAGACAATATTAACAAGAGATGTATACAACAGTCCTGATTACAATGATTTTTATCAACATTATACAATTTCAAGGATGAGTGACGGGTACACTTGTATTGTTGAAGATTTAATTGACGATCATCCGCAACGAGAAATTTGGGGAGCATATTATCCTAATGATCAGGTCTCTGGCTATACTCTTCGTCAATTAGAATTAGCATTGATGATTGACCCTGGTAATTGGTGGGGATGGAGAAACAACATCAGGGATTTATTTGATAACCCAACTGAACAGAATTTAGATGCTTTGTTTCAATCATTTAATTAATAATTATGAAGAATTTGAAATTTGTTATTTTGGTATTCATTCTTATCTGCGGTTGCGAGAAAGAATATTACTGGGAATATGTTATTCAAAATGAAACAAATACCAATGTATTAATTAAGGGATTTGATAGATTCGATTGGAACGGGAACAGGTTAAGTAACTACAATAAATCAATTGAATCGATTGAAATTGAGCCATATGAAAGTTTTTCAGTGCGAAGAGCACTAGGATTTCAACCTGACACAGAAGGTATCTTTGAAGATTTTGAAATCGATTCAGTGAATATCATTTTTGATAATGAAAAAGTAATTGTACAATTCTGCAATGAATATTCGTTAAGGGTTTGTGAGTTGGAAAGAAATATTGTAGCCTATGAAACAGAATATGTTAGAAAGAAAACAGGAAGGTCGTCCAATGAAAATGAATACAGATTTACCTACACTTTAACCGAAGAAGATTACAATAATGCAGTGCCCATGAATGAGTAGGCTTTAAAGGGATGATATCCAATGTTAGGCAGGAAGATGTCATCCTTTTTTTACAATAAGAAATTTGAAAACAGTACAGAAAATCATGTTGACTATTTATTTCAAACATATAAATAAGAGTATAATTTTTGGAGTTTTATTAGTTCTATTGGCTTCGTGCGAAAGAACCTGGTATCAGGAGTTTGTTGTAATTAACGATACCAATCATCAGGTTTTAATTGATGCTTACGATACTGATGTTGAATCAGGATTAATACATGAATCCTTTGAAATTGCCCCAAAAGGAAACTACTCCATTTTTAAAGGTACTGGTTTTCATCCAGATGTACCTGGAATTTTTAAAGATGGGGAAATAGATTCGGTAAGAATAGTTTTTAATAATAACAAAGTGATTATACAGAGATGCGATGCCCGAGCTGGAGCTGCATGTGAATTTAGCCGAAATATTATGAATTATAATAACAGGCAGGATTATACTGTAACTAAACAAGGTAATAATCGATACAAATATACTTATATAATAACCGAAGAAGATTACGATAATGCAGTGCCAAAAGATGAATAAGATTAAAAGGATGATACTCAAAGTTAGGTCAGGAAGATGTCATCCTTTTTTTCATTCAATTTCAATAAGAAATATGAAAACTAAACTATTATTATTGGCTTTTTTAGGTTTAATGGTTTTTGGATGCCGCCCTATTTATGATACCTATACAATATTAAACTCTACGAGCTATAACCTGGAAATTTACGGTTACAGAATGCAAAGTGGTCATATTTCTTTTGCAGCGGCAGATACCCATTTATATGGATCCGATTTCTTCACTTAACTTCAGGAGGAGGTGAAGGCAATTCACAAACTTTTTTTTCTGTTTCTAGTGTTGATTCAGTTGAGGTTTTCTTTAACGAAGAAAAAAAGCTCGTTTTGAGTAGTCATATTTATCCCTGCCCTGATTACCACTCAATATTACAAGGTTTTCATTTTGCCACAATAACCGAAGAAGATTATAATAATGCAGAGCCAATAAATGATTAAGATTTAAAAAAAGGGTGATATCCAATGGTTAACCAGGACGATATTATTCTTTTTAAAATATAAATATTAACGACAAGGGCTTGGATTGTATTTTGTGATATTGGAGGAACGGTAGGAATTCGAATGTTTTTGTTAAAAACGCAACCTTCTTCACCGGGTATTCATCATTACTGAAAACATGTCAATTATGCTTAATATTTCAAAAATTCGTATTGCTTGTTTTTCTGATTTTGTTCTCTTTTGTTTCCTGTGAGAAAGAGGAAAAAATTGCAAACGACATTTACAACCGGTGGGAAATGGTTGATTTCATGTCGGTTGAGTCTGTCGCTTACCCAAAAAATAATAGCTATAATCCCATCATTCAGTTTCATAAAAATGGAAATTACACGCTGGAACTTGACGTGAACAGTTGCATAGGAAGTTTTGATATTTCTTCAGGGAATGGTATTGAACTATCAGCAACAGGTTGTACATACGTTTGCTGTGACAGCAATTATTCAGAAAAAATTGCCTCCACGCTTCCAAAGGTAAAAAGCTACGAATTGGATAAAAATAAAATGAAACTCCATGTTCCAGGCTGGGGTTGGATAAATCTCGAATTACACAATTGAATTTGTTTCGGTATCAGGAAATACAATCCAGGGTTTGAAGGTTTTGGCTTCTTCAAAATCCATGTGGGCGTAAGCAATAATAATAACCACATCGCCAACGGCTGCTTTTCGCGCTGCAGGCCCGTTTAAACAAATGGTTCCTGAACCGCGTTCGCCTTTAATAACGTAAGTTTCCAAACGTTCGCCATTATTAATATTTACCACCTGAACTTTTTCATTCTCAATTATATTGGCCGCATCCATTAAATCTTCGTCAATGGTAATGCTCCCCACATATTGCAGGTTGGCTTCGGTAACCGTAACCTTATGTATTTTCGATTTACAAACTTCAATTTGCATCATTTTGCTCCTTTCAGTTTAAAACAATATTGTCAATTAATCTGATCTTTCCACAATAAGCCGCAACACAGACAACCTTTGTGTTTTTTTCGTTCCAGCTTTTAATGGGTTGAAGTTTTTCGTCGTCAACAATCTCAACATATTCAACAGTTAAAAACGGGTTTTTGTTGATATTTTCTTCAATCCACTCAGCGAGTTCTTCTACGGATTTTTGGCTTCCAAGTTCCTTTGCCGCAAATAACGATTCAGAAATTACAGCAGCATTTTTACGTTCTTCTGCCGAAAGCAATTCATTTCTTGAACTCATTGCCAGTCCGTTTTCTTCGCGAACAATCGGGCATGGAACAATTTCAACAGGAATCTCCAGTAGTTTCACCATATTTTTAATTACGGCAAGTTGCTGAAAATCTTTCAACCCAAAATAAGCCTTGTCAGGTTTTACCATTACAAACAGTTTACTAACTACCTGGGCAACACCGTTAAAATGTCCGGGGCGATGTTTGCCTTCCATTACAGTTTCCAGTTCACCGAAATTAAATTTTCTGGTATCCGGTTCAGGATAAACCTCTTTAACATCGGGCGTAAAAACAATGTTACAACCCGTTTTCTCAAGCAACTTCAAATCAGCATCCAGAGTTCTTGGATATCGCTTTAAATCTTCCGGGTCGTTAAACTGAGTAGGATTTACAAAAATGCTCACCACAACTTTTTCGTTTTCGCTCAGCGCTTTGCTTACAAGCGAAATGTGTCCTGCATGGAGAGCCCCCATGGTTGGCACAAATCCAATGCTTTTTTCCGAAGAACGGAATGGGTTGAGTTTATTCTGTAAATCTTCTATGGTTTTAACCAAAAACATCTGTCGTAATTTTCGCGATGCAAAGTAAATAAAATTAATCGGCAAAACATGAAATTTCAGTGGTGTATGAAGCCTGCTTTAAGCAAGCATAACTCGCTTAAATTTAATATTCAGGATATTTTTATTACCTTTGCAGCCGTTCATAAACTGCGCTCATTGGTCAATGGAAAAGAAAAAGATCCTATATATTTCGCAAGAAATTACTCCTTATTTGCCTGAAACTGAGATGTCGGAAATATCAAGGTATTTACCACAGGGAGTACAGGAACGTGGAAAAGAGATCAGGACTTTTATGCCCCGTTATGGTAATGTAAACGAAAGACGTAACCAATTACACGAAGTGATTCGTTTATCGGGGATGAATTTGGTAATTAATGATACCGATCATCCGCTAATTATAAAAGTGGCTTCAATACAAGCTGCACGTATGCAGGTTTACTTTATTGATAATGAAGATTATTTCCAGAGAAAACATGTTTTGACTGATTCTCACGGGAAAGAATTTGATGATAACGATGAACGGGCTGTGTTTTTTGCCCGAGGCGTTTTGGAAACGGTAATAAAACTTCGTTGGGCGCCTGACATTATTCATTGTCATGGATGGTTAACTTCGCTTGTTCCGCTTTACATTAAAAAGTACTATCATAATAATCCGCTTTTTAAAAACTCAAAAGTTGTTTATTCGGTATATAATGATGAATTTAAAAAATCATTGGATGCCGGTTTTAGCGAAAAGCTGTTGGTGGAAGGTATAACAAAGGACGATGTTTCGGTTATTGAAACGCCTGATTTTGTGAATGTAAGCAGATTGGCGCTTCAGTATTCTGATGCTGTGATAAAAGGGGCTCAGGAAATAAACAAGAAAGTTGATCAGTATATTCAAACGATGGATAAACCTGTTCTGGAATATCACCCAAAAGAAACATATATTGATGCTTATAATGAATTTTACGACAAAGTTTGTTAAAAGAATCAAATTATAGTTTAAAAATCCAAAATTACAGTTATTGCAAGCCAGTTATCATTGTTTTTTAATACGTTTGTGAAGTTTAAAAGAACCGGAAAACATAAACAATAATTAATCGAAAATTTTGTGAAAAGAAATAGAATAAATATTTACAGTTTAATTGCTGTTCTGTTATTTGTTATTGCCTCATTAACCTCCTGCAATAAAATATCTGATGTAGGTTTAGAGATACTTCCTACTGATGATTTGATTTCCATTCGCGGTGAAGTTATTAAAGACGATATTTCTGCATTTACTTTTACCGAAAATAAAATTCGAACCGACGAAATCTCAAATAGCCTGCTGGGAAGTTTTAACGACCCGGTGTTTGGGAAGACAAATATTAATTTTGCATCACAGTACAGGTTGCTTGAATTTCCTGATTTTGGACCAAATCCTGTTGTTGATTCCGTTAAATTGTATATCTATTATAGTGGAATTTATGGTGATACAGTTACACCCCAAAGGTTTAAAGTTTATGAATTGGAATCGGGGTTGGATGTTGATGCCAATTATACAAAGGATATTGATTTAAAGGCTTTGGCTTCTACTCAACTTATAGGAGAAAAAGAATATTTACCGAGAGTTAGCCTTGATTCAGCAAGTTCTGATACACTGTACCAGTTGTTCACTATTCCAATTGATAATTCATTGGGTGAAAAGCTAATGTCAGCAGATTCATTAACAATGGTAAGTAACGATGCGTTTCTTGATTATTTCAAAGGATTATTAATTGAGAGCGAACCAGTTGAAGGTGAGGGAGGAACAATACTATCATTGGAAGCAACATATTCAGGAAGTTTTCTTGGATCTGCTCTTTTACTGTATTACAGTAATGATACCACTGCGGCAGACACATCTCTTATTGAGCCGTATTTGATTTCACCTTTTAGCGCCCGGGTTAATAGTGTTGCCCATGATTATTCAGGAACACTGTTTAACGGACAACTGGATTCAGAAGAATTTGAAGATTCATTAATATTTGTGCAGGCCTCAGGGTTAAAGTCAAAAATTTTAATTGATGATCTTTCTTCATGGGCAGATTCGGCTAATACAGCAATTAATAAAGCTGAACTTATTTTTCAGGTTGATACAGTTTTATCGCAGGTAGATATTTTCCCGCCTCCCAATCAGCTTTATCTTACTTATATTGATACATCAGGCGTTGAATTATTACCTGATGATTATAATTTTAGTGCTGCTTTTTATGGAGGAGCTTTGAATAAAGATGATTATACCTATAGGTTTAACATTACGCAACACCTGCAGAACATAATAAAAGGTACAGAAAACCTAGGGTTTTATTTGACTCCGGGGCGAGTTGCAGATCGGGTTAACAGGGTTGTTCTGAAAGGAAGTAAAAGTTCTGACGGGATTAAACTACTTATTACGTATTCTAAGTTTAATAACTAATATAAAAATGGGATGATTGTTTAGTCATCCCATTTTAATTCTCAGAGTTATTTTCTGGTTTTAATTTTTACCTCTGTTTTGTCGTCTTCTTTTTCCGGATTTTTTACCTCAATACTTGAAATTGTTTTTTTATCAAGTTCCTTAACTTCGTTAGCTTTAACTTTTTTACCGTTAATATAATACACCGTATTTGTATCGCCCGGAGCGCTTAAAAGTATTGGTTGCCGGCCATAAATCTCCGACATCTGGCGCATTTTTTCGACCATCTGAGCCTGGGTTTCATTTATCGCCATTCGGGCCTGGTCTTCTATTGCTGCTCTTTGTTGCTTTGTTAACTTCTGTTGCTCCATCAATTCTTTTTGAAGGGCATTCATTTTTTCGGTATCAAAAGCGATACCGTTTCTTGTGGTAACAGCATAATTTCCAGTATACAGGTTGTTGCTGTTGTTAAGTTTGTGAAGTTTTTCCAACCCCTTTAAATTAAGTGCTTTATTGAGTTCGGCAACAGTGGTTAAATCAATGTTTCCATCCAATTCAACAAGGGTGGTTGATGCAGCCGAATTTGTAATTAGTGCCAATGAAGTGATTAAATCGTTTTCTTTTTTAAGATAAACTTTTAAGTCTTCACCCAGTTGATTTTCTGTCTTAAAAAGGGTGTATTGATTGGATTTGTAATAGTCGGCGATTTCGTTAAAAAGCTGTTCTCTCTCCTTTCTTTGTGCCTGATTCTTTTCATCCTTTTCTTTCGAATTACTGGTAATCGAACTGGCAACCGGATTATTATCAGCACCCGCATTTGGCACATAATATTCCTGATTTGTTAAAAATCCTTGTTCGTATGTACCTTGTGAAACTACAATAATTGCATCCAACTCTTTTAGTGCTGCATAAACGGGCGATTTCTCGTCAATTTCTTTCTTTTTAAGGTAAAGATCAAAAAGATCGCTCGTTAGCATACTTGCACTGAATCCGGTTTTGTCAGCATACTTTTCAGTAAGTTGGTCAAACAATGTTTTATTTTGTGCTAAAACCGGCAATGTCAAAATTGCGATTAGCATGATTAAAATAATTCTTTTCATGTTATTAATTTTAATAAATAATAATTTCTACGTTATCATCTACCCAAAGAACCATCATTTCCTCCTGTTCTTCGGGTTGGAGACTTTCAGCTACCTGGTACAGCGCATTTTCCATGGTGAGAAATTTGTATTCCAATCGCTCATTTCGGGCATTGTGAAGCTTGATAAAAACAGACATGACAATAAGAACTACGGCTGCAGCAGAAATTGAGCGTAACAATAATAAATTTATTTTTCTGCCTTTATTTTGTTGCTTGTCAAACTTCTCAAATATGCTTTGTTCTAAATCTTCCGGAATATCTCCTTCTTTTTTATAGAAGGAAAACACATCACGTTCCACTTTAGATTTTTGAAAGTCAAACGAGTTTATTTTAAGTTCTTTTTCTTCTTCCAGCGAAGTTTCTCCCTTGTAATATTTATTTAATAATTCCTGCAGTTTCATCGTATTCATATATTTTTTCAATTTCATTTTTAACTTTCATTCTTGCTCTTGAAAGTATTACCCTAATGTGTGCTGTCTCAAATCCTGTAATATCCTTTATCTCGTCAAAAGTGAATCCGTCAATATCTCGCATCTCGATAACTGTCCGCATTTTTTCGGGCAATTTTTGAATAACCCGACGAACGTGCTCCAGTTTTTCAATAGCATCCTGTTCCTGGTTTTCTTCCGTAAAGTTCAAAATTTGATGCTCTTCATTTATCCCAATTACCGATGGTCGTTTCTTTTTTAATAAATCGAGGCCGAGATTTTTAGCCATAGTATATATATAGCTGTTCAGGTTGGAGCAGTTCTCAAGTTCGTTTTTTTTAGCCCACAACTTTACCATTAAATCCTGCAAAGCATCCCTTGTTTCTTCCTGATTTTTAAGAATTCGGAATAACATAGGGTACAATTTTTTTGAGTAAGGCAACGCTTTATTTTTAAACTCTTCGGCTGTCATTTGAAAATATAGACGATTCTTGATCTAAATTATAACAATCGGGGTGATTTATTTTTAGAAACTACATTTTTGCTGGAATTCTTCAATCGATGCTCTCCTTTGTCATAAATCTTTATTTTTGCAATTTTATTTTAGAAAATGAATTTCGAGCAGCTAATTACTTTTTTACTGATTGGCATTGGATTGAGTTTTGATTCATTTGCAGTGTCAGTATCCTGCGGTTTAATGAAGCGTGAAATACGTTTTATGCAAGCAGCAGTTGTTGCAAATTCCCTGGCTTTTTTTCAGGCTATATTTCCTGTTGTGGGTTGGGTTATCGGTAATTCAGTCAAAAATTTGATTTCTGCTGTCAATCATTGGATTGCTTTCGGACTACTTGCGTTTATTGGAGTTAGAATGATAATTGAAGGAATAAAACCCGACGGGAAGTTGAAAAAATTTAACCCTTTCAAATTAAGGGTACTAATTGGGCTCTCAATAGCAACCAGTATCGATGCTTTGGTTGTTGGGGTTAGTTTTGGGTTTTTAAATATACCTATTCTTTTTCCGGTAATAGTAATTGGTGGAGTTACATTTATTGCTTCGATGCTCGGAATGCTTTTCGGTAAAAATATTCCGGCAAAGCGCAGTCATCAATCATTGATTTTGGGTGGAATAATACTCACATTAATAGGAATTAAAATTCTTGTTGAGAATTTGTGGTTTTAAAACTCAAGGTTAAAGTTCCAGTTTTTTCACTTTAAGTTTTACATCATAATCTTCCAATTCAGTATTTTGAGTTGAAATTGGATATGGTAAAACATCAATTAATTCAAATGAGTAATTTCCAATAGTATCAATACTATTATTATAGTTGTTATTAATTGTACTCAGCACAATACTGCCTGCAACAGGACTTTCAACCTCGATTTTTACATCTGCTTTTCCTGCCCAAACACAAACAACATCGGTTGGGCAACGGGAATCATTGATCTCAGTCAACTTAAATTTTAAAGAATAATCGTCAGATTGATATTTTCCGTTAATCTTAAAACTTTTCTCAATGCCAAGTTCAAATTTAACAGGAGTCTTTTCTTTATCGTCAACCGGAACCTTTTCTTTATCGCATGAATAGATGAGAACTCCAGTTACTATTGCTAAAAATATATATAGTAGTTTCATGACTTAAATTTAGCAATAGATGTGCAAAATCTGAAAAAAGTTGCGTTTATGGTTAAATTTGCATAGTAGAATATTTTAAAATGAAGATTGGCAACCTGGATTTAGGAGATATACCGCTTTTTTTAGCGCCCATGGAAGACATAACTTATAAATCTTTTCGATGGATGTGCAAGAAGTTTGGCGCCGATGTTATGTACACTGAATTCGTATCATCGGAGGCTTTAATACGAAATATTCAGAAAACAAAACAAAAAATGATTTTGTATGATTTCGACAGACCGGTAGCCATCCAATTATACGGGCACAATATTGACGCAATGGTTGCAGCTGCAAAAGTTGCTGAAGAAGCAAAACCTGATTTTTTAGATATCAATTTTGGATGCCCCATGAAAAAAATAGTAAAAAATGGTGCCGGTGCAGCTTTGTTAAATAATATTCCGAGGATGCAGAAAATGGCTGCTGAAATTGTAAAGGCTGTCCAGGTTCCGGTAACGGCAAAAATCCGGTTGGGGTGGGCCGAATCTGATAAACCAACGGTTGAAATAGCAGAACGATTACAGGATGCAGGAATTGCAGCATTGGCAATTCATGGACGAACACGTGAACAATTGTACACTGGGAAAGCCAACTGGACGTTGATCGGTGAAGTAAAAAACAATCCCAAAATAAAAATTCCTGTTATTGGTAACGGAGACATAAACAGTGGTGAAATTGCAAAACAAAGATTGGATGAAACCGGTGTTGATGCACTTATGATTGGACGAGGATCAATTGGGCGACCATGGTTATTTAGAGAAATAAAACATTACTTAAAAACAGGTGAAAAATTACCTCTCCCTACCGTTTCAGAAGTTACAGAAATTTTGCGCGACCAAATGAAAATGAATCTTGAATGGAGAGACAATGAAAAGGTTGGAATACTGATGCTTCGCCGGCACTTTGCCAAATATTTTCCCGGATTACCAGATTTCAGAGAATTAAGAATTAAATTACTACGCGCAGAAACAAGTGATGAAGTAAACGAAATATTAGATACGATTGTTGATATATATGGAAATACAACAATTGATCATTCAAATTCAGATTTAGGATAATGGACAATAAATTTTTAAAATACTATTCGGATAAGTCGCTTTGGGAAAAGATTCGCAAATTTTCAAAAGAGGCTGGCGCCAAGGTTGTTTATGCTGTTTTATTACTGTATTATGCCATGGGCGACAAAAATGTAAGCATAAAAAATAAGGTGTTGATCGCAGCCTCGTTGGGTTATTTTATTCTGCCAACCGACGCTATTTTCGATTTAACACCAATTATTGGTTATTCCGATGATTTAGGTGTTTTAATATTTGCCTTAACACAAATTGCTTCAAGTATTACACCGGAAGTAAAAGAAAAAGCCCGTATCAAAATTAAAGAATGGTTTTCAAATGTTAATGAGTCCGATCTTGATGATCTGGAAAATAAGCTGAATTAAAATAGATAACCGACATCTTCCATTCACAGTTAACTGCTGACATTCAATTATTTTGCTCAATTTTGTATGTAAATAAAATGTTAACGTGCCTATCTTTTACAACCTTGGCATTCACTTTGAATATACATATATGTCGAGACTTATATATGATAGTTTAATATCGATATAAAAGGAAGACGAAAAAGTGGTTTTTATATGTTTTAATTGCAAACATGTTTTTTGTTTTCTGAAAGTACAATTGCACAGTACTTTTAACTGTTTTGAATAGCTGGCTTCGGCCAGCTATTTTTTATGCTTACTTTTGAAGTTTAACACAAGATGAATGACCGGACTTGATTTTTCAACACTACAGTGGATTTTGTTTGCATTATGTGCCGTTTTTGTGGGGATGTCAAAAGTTGGAGTCCCCGGAATTGCAATGGTGGTTGTGCCAATACTTGCAATTATATTTGGAGGAAAAGCTTCTACCGGAATTTTATTGCCCATGTTACTAATGGCCGATTTTTTTGGTGTGGGTTATTATCACCGGCATGCTGAATGGAAATACCTATGGAAAATGTTACCGTGGGCATTTGCCGGTATTGGTATTGCTCTTTGGGTAGGCGAGGTTGTAAATGATGAATGGTTTAAGAATATCATAGCAATTCTGGTATTTATTTGCATTGCGCTTATGCTTTGGAAAGATCGTCAAAAGGGAAGTAACTTTTTCCCGGATACGTGGTGGTTTGCTGCTTCGATGGGAATACTTGGCGGGTTTGCAACTATGATAGGTAATGTAGCCGGACCAATTTTTGCTATTTATCTTTTAGCCATGCATCTTCCCAAAAATAATTTTATCGGAACAGGTGCCTGGTTTTTCCTTATCGTCAATTTTTTTAAATTCCCGCTGCACCTGTTTATTTGGAAAACGATTTCATGGAACACACTTTTACTTGATATTACACTTTTACCAGGAATTGCAGTTGGTGCATTTCTGGGAATCTGGCTGGTAAAAAAACTTTCTGATAAAATTTATCGCGCCGCTGTGATTATCGTCACGGCATTATCGGCATTTTTACTGTTAATTTGAAAAATGAATCAAATGTTGTTTAGTTAAGGATGAAAATTAAGTAAAATATTTTAAACACCCTTCGACTACGCTCAGGGTGACGGTCAGACTGAGCGTAGTCGAAGTCTGTTTTTACGAAATAAACTAAATTGAATATGAAGTACAAAAAATTATGGAAGCATTAACCAATTTCTTTCTGGATAAAAATTGTGAGCATATTCTGGATGTTGGAACCGGGCCGGGAAAATTTATTCCGGTTTTGAAAGAATGCTTTTCCATTGGCAAAAATAGTTGGCATCGATCCTTTAAGTGAATCACTGGAAGAAGCTAAAAAAAATTATCCTGAGGTTCAGTTTTTACAGGGAAAAGCGGAGCGGCTTCCTTTTAAAGCCGGAACGTTTGATGTGGCCAGCATTTCTTTTGCTCTTCACCATCTTGCAAAAGTGAGCAAAGGATTGCGTGAAATGAAACGTGTGGTAAAAGCAGGCGGATGGACTATAGTAAATGAAATTATCAGCGATAATTTAAACCCTGCACAGGAAGTGCATAAAATGTAGCCATCATTTTCGCAGCCGGATAGATCGCGTTTTGGGTATTAGCCATCATGAAACCTTTACAAAAGATCAGGTAATACAAATGATTGAGGATGCTGGTATTTCAATTCAGTTTTTCTTTGAAAGTAACAATGAACTCTTTAATAAAGGGAATAACTGAAATAGAGAAGCGTGCCGATGTAATGCAAAAAATGCTTGAAAAAATAAAAGAGAAGCCTGAGTATGAAGAGATGAAAGGCCAGGTTTCTGAATTCATTAAATTGGCTAAGATTCATGGAATCCAGCAGGCATCAGCAATTGTGGTGGTTGGAAGAAAAATCGGATAGAAAACTATCAGGCAAAAAAAGAACCGTTCTCTATTTAAAAGAACGGTTCTTTTTGCATCATAAGGATTTGAATACTATCCTTTCAAAGCTTCAGCCCCACTAACAATCTCCAATATTTCACCGGTAATGGTTGACTGACGTGCTTTATTATATTGTAATGTCAATTCTTTCAGCAACTCGGTTGCATTATCGGTTGCCTGGTGCATTGCCGTCATCCGGGCGCCGTGTTCAGCAGCGTTAGAATCGAGAATGGCTTTGTAAAACTGAATTTTCAGCGAACGTGGAATAAGTTCACGAATGATTTCTTCCTGTGAAGGTTCGAAAATGAAATCATAATTATTGTTTTTACCGGCTTCATCTTCCGATATTTCTACCGGAAGAAATTGTTCGGTAGTTTGAATTTGTACTGCGCATTTTTAAACTGGTTGTAAACCAACTCCTGTTTTCCGCACTTGCAAAAAAAGCCTTCTGTAATGCTTGATTTTACAGGGAATGATTTTGAAAATGGGTGTACCGTTAGTAAATTTGGGCATGTTTGTACGAAAGAAGTTAAATCCATCAGGCAGTACTTCGGTTCAAATTATCACAAAGTCCCGTGGTAAATATAAGGTTGTTAAAAGCATTGGGTGCAGTTGCAATGAGCAGGAAGTGCAGAAGTTACTTTATTTGGGCAAAATAGAGGTGGAAAGATTAGATTCCCAGTCTGGATTATTTGTATCCGAAAAAGATACAGTTGTCGAACAAGTTTTCTCTGAAATGGGCAATTCCAGCATTCGTACTGTTGGCCCAGAGCTTGTTTTTGGAAAGATATACGACAGTATTGGGTTTGGCATTTTGGAGGAAGAACTCTTCCGTCATTTGATCATTGCCCGACTGGCTTTCCCTTTGAGCAAGCTGAAAACAATAGAATACATTTACCGTTTCCAGGGAGTTATGCTTGATTTAGACACGGTATACCGTTTCCTGGATAAATGGAACAGTAAACTAAAAGAACGCGTTGAACAGATTTCTTTTGCACACACTTTAAAAGTTTTGCAAGGCAATATCAGCATTGTGTTTTACGACATGACCACACTTTACTTTGAAGCGGGCGATGAAGATGACTTAAGAAAAACCGGTTTTAGCAAAGACGGGAAACATCAGAATCCACAAATTTATATTGGCTTACTTGTTGGTCTGGGCGGTTATGCAATCGGGTACGATATTTTTGAAGGTAACATTTACGAAGGGCACACACTGATTCCTTTCATCGAAAAAATCAGTGTGAAGTTTAAATTGAAGCAGCTTATCGTAGTTGCTGATGCCGGGCTTTTGTCGAACGACAATATAAAAGCATTGGAACACAAGGGGTACGAGTACATTAAGACGCCAGGCTAAAAGATGAATCCGATAACGTAAAAAACCAGATTTTGGGAATCCAGTTTTCAGAAGGACAGACCGTCAGGATAAAGAAGGCTGGCCGAACTGGCGATTGGTCAGCATGAAACAAACAGGGCCGTGAAAGATGAACATAACCGCATCCGGGGACTGCAAAGGTTGGAAAAGCGGGTTAAGGCTGGGAAACTCACCAAATCGAATATAAACAATAAGGGTTACAATAAATACCTGCGGTTAAAAGGAGATGTGACAAACGAAATTGATTACGACAAGTTCAACGAGGACAAAATTTGGGACGGACTGAAAGGATATACTACCAACACGAAACTCAGGGATAAACAAGTAATAGAGAGTTATAAAAATTTATGGCACATTGAAAAGGCATTCCGGATGTCCAAAACTGATCTGCGTATACGCCGCATTTATCACAGGCTCAAACATCGGATCGAAGCACATATTTGTATATCATTTACGGCTTATTGTATTTACAAAGAGTTGGAAAGGGTACTTTATAAAGAAAAGTCGAACTTGTCATTAAAGAAAGCGGCAGAGTTAACACATAACATGTACCAAATCACATATATGTTACCCGAATCAAAACATTCCAGATCACAGCTCCTTAAAATGGATGACCAGCAAGCAATGCTATATCAAATTATCTTGAAAAATTTTCCGGGTGTCCCATAGCGGAAAACAGGGAAAACTATCAGGCAAAAAAAGAACCGTTCTCTATTTAAAAGAACGGTTCTTTTTGCATCATAAGGATTTGAATACTATCCTTTCAAAGCTTCAGCCCCACTAACAATCTCCAATATTTCACCGGTAATGGTTGACTGACGTGCTTTATTATATTGTAATGTCAATTCTTTCAGCAACTCGGTTGCATTATCGGTTGCCTGGTGCATTGCCGTCATCCGGGCGCCGTGTTCAGCAGCGTTAGAATCGAGAATGGCTTTGTAAAACTGAATTTTCAGCGAACGTGGAATAAGTTCACGAATGATTTCTTCCTGTGAAGGTTCGAAAATGAAATCATAATTATTGTTTTTACCGGCTTCCTCTTCCGATATTTCTACCGGAAGAAATTGTTCGGTAGTTTGAATTTGTACTGCCGCATTTTTAAACTGGTTGTAAACCAACTCAACACGGTCGTATTCTTTATCCGTAAAAGCCTTCATAATTGATGCGTAATTTCAGAAACACTTTGGAAATTTATGGAATCGAAAAGATCGTTATGGTTTCCTGCCACATTTAGTCCTCTGTATTTTGCCTGGCGCATTCCCTGTTTACCAACACAAACTACATCTACTTTCCCAAGTTTCAGTTGCCGGTTATATTTTGTTTCAACAAGTTCAACTGCCTTTTTGGTAATATTTGCATTAAACCCGCCACATAAACCGCGGTTGGAAGAAACAAGAACAATCAACACTTTTTCAGGATCACGTTGTTGCGTATAAACCGAATCCTCAACGTTATCGAGGCTTGCACTCAACGACATCAAAATTTGATGAAGTTTATCGGCATATGGGCGAATCTGTAGAATGGCATCCTGTGCTTTCTTCAATTTAGCAGCCGAAACCATTTTCATGGCGCTTGTTACCTGTCGCGTGGTTTTTACCGATGATATCCTGGTTCGTATTTCTTTTAATCCAGCCATAATTTCTAATGATTGAACGATTGATTTATTGATGGACTGATTGTATTTGAAATACTCATATGTTTTTGATCATTCAGTAATTCAGCCCTTCAATCTTTCAGTCTTTACTTTTTATATTTTGATGCAACTTCGGTTGCAACTTTTCGAATTGTTTCTTCAACTTCAGCAGTTAAATTTCCAGCTTTTAGTTCATCTAAAATATTTCGGTGCTGAACTTCCATCATTTCAAGGAAATCAGCCTCAAATTCTCTAACTTTTTCAACTGGTACTGCCCGTAGTAATTCTTTTGTTCCACAATATATAATAGCAATCTGGTGCTCAATCTTCATTGGATTGTACTGACCTTGTTTCAGTATTTCCACGTTTTTCCGCCCTTTGTCGAGTACACGCATTGTTGCGGCATCGAGGTCGGAACCAAATTTTGAAAATGCTTCCAGTTCGCGGAACTGGGCCTGGTCAAGTTTCAGTGTACCTGCAATTTTTTTCATTGCCTTAATCTGGGCATTACCACCCACACGCGAAACCGAAATACCTACGTTAATTGCAGGACGGATACCTGAGTTAAACAGGTTCGATTCAAGGAATATCTGACCGTCGGTAATTGAAATTACGTTGGTTGGAATATAAGCTGAAACGTCACCAGCCTGCGTTTCAATAATTGGTAAAGCTGTTAATGAACCGCCACCTTTTACTTTGCCTTTTAAACAGTCGGGCAGGTCGTTCATATTTTGAGCGATTTCATCAGAATCAATAATTTTTGCAGCTCTTTCCAGTAAACGTGAGTGCAAATAAAATACGTCACCCGGATATGCTTCACGACCCGGAGGACGACGAAGTAACAATGAAACTTCGCGATAAGACACTGCCTGTTTTGAGAGGTCATCATAAATAATCAAAGCATCACGACCAGTATCACGGAAATATTCGCCAATTGAAGCTCCTGCATAAGGTGCATAATATTGTAATGCTGCCGGGTCAGACGCTGTAGCCATAACAATTACAGTATAATCCATGGCGCCATGTTTTTCAAGTGTAGCAGCAATATTTGCTACAGTAGAACCTTTTTGTCCGACAGCCACATAAATACAGTAAACAGGTTTGCCCTGTTCAAAATTTTCACGCTGGTTGATAATCGTGTCAATGGCAACAGCTGTTTTTCCGGTTTGGCGGTCGCCAATAATTAATTCGCGCTGCCCACGGCCAACCGGTATCATTGCGTCGATAGCTTTTAAACCGGTTTGTAGCGGCTGTTTAACCGGCTGCCTGAAAATAACTCCCGGCGCTTTTCTTTCCAAAGGCATTTCAAGCAATTCGCCCTGAATGGCGCCTTTTCCATCAAGAGGTTCCCCAATGGTATTTATTACACGTCCGAGAAGTTGCTCTCCAACCATAATAGAGGCAATTCTATTTAAACGTTTAACAGTATCTCCTTCTTTAATTAACGATGAAAGCCCAAGAATTACAACACCAACGTTATCTTCTTCAAGGTTAAGTACAATACCTTTAACGCCACTGTCGAACTCAATCATCTCATTGGCTTCCACATTCGAAAGCCCATAAATACGTGCAATACCGTCGCCTACCTGCAAAACGGTTCCAACTTCTTCCAGTTCAACTTCCGATTTGAATCCTTCAAGTTGTTGCTTTAAAATTTGTGATACTTCAGCAGGTTTTATATTTGCCATCTTAAACTTATTTTACGCTTTTGAATATTTTAATTGATTTCAGATTCAAGTAATTTCTGTTTTATTTTTTTAATCTGAGTTGCCACACTGGCATCATATTGAATGTCTTCCAGGCGAAGTACCATTCCTCCAATAATGTTTTCATCCACTTTACCGGAAAGTTCTATCTTGCTTTTTAATTGTTTTTCCAGCAACGAGCTGATTTTGTCAATCATAGCAGCAGGAACTTCTGTGGCTGTGACCAATAATGCAGATTTAATATTCTGGTCTTTTCTTGTAAGCTCAAGGAAATTTCTGCAAATTCCGGGAATGTGTACTTCCCTTTTTTTTCGAATAATCAAGATCAGAAAATTCAGGGTTGTTTCGTGTACTTTGCCTTTAAATATTTCAGTGACCAATTTTTCCTTGAGTGAGATTTTTACCACCGGGCTTTCCAGCAAAAGAATAAAATCGGTGGAACTGTTACAAACCTCAGATATTAACTGAATGTCTGTTTTGAATGTATCCAGTAATTTTTTCTCCTTTGCCGTTAAAAAGAAGGCTTTCGCATATCTCACATTTATCGTACTCAGATCCATGCCTTTAGTTCAGTTTTATATCGTCTATTAAACCTTCAACCATTTTTTCCTGCTCGCCTTTCTTTTCCAATTCTTTCTTGACTAATTTTTCAGCTATCATAACCGATAGTTCAGCTACCTGTTTTTTGATATCATTAATAGCAGAAGTTTTTTCGGCCTGAATTTGCTGTCGTGCCTGATCAATGGTTTTCTGTGCTTCCTGGGCTGCTTTTTCTTTTGCCTCGGCAACTATTTTCTCTTTAATTTCTTTTGCTTCTTTTAAAATGATGTCCCTTTCTTTCCGGGCCTCTGCAATAATTTTTTCATTATCGGCTTTTAATCCTTCAACTTCTTTGCGGGCATGCTCGGCTGAACGCAATGCATTGGAAATCGATTCTTCCCTCTCTTTTAAAGCATTTAAAATTGGTTTCCAGGCAAATTTCCGAAGTACAAAGAGTACGACTCCGAAAATTATTATCATCCAAAATATGGTTCCCGGATTTGGTGTTACTAATCCCATAACTTAATTTTTTAAATTACGGCAACTGCACCTCCGGCAATCCCGAAGGTGGTTGCCAAATTTTTTGCTAAACAAATAGTACAAGCGCACAAATGATTACCGCGAAGAAGGCAACACCTTCAATCAAAGCTGCGGCTACAATCATGTTTGAGCGAATGTCGCCGGTTGCTTCAGGTTGGCGGGCAATGGCTTCCATGGCGCTGGCACCGATTCTACCGATACCAATACCTGCTCCGATTGCAGCTAACCCTGCTCCAAAAGCAGCACCCATTTTTGCAACACCGGTAAATGTTGCTTCGGCAACTTCAACACTTGTTGCTGCATCAACTACCTGTAATAAAACGGTTAAAATTGCTGATAACATAGCATTTAATTTAAATAATTATTAATGATGATCTGCTGTCGCCATTCCAAAATAGAGCGCCGACAACAGCGTAAAAACATAAGCTTGTATAAAGGAAACCAGCACATCCAACAGTAAAATAAATACTGAAAATGCAATGGAAACCGGACTGGCAGCCAGTCCAACCGCCGGGCCAAAAAGGCTGGCAAAAATAAATATCAAACTAACAAACACGGTTACAATCATGTGACCTGCCAACATGTTGGCAAAAAGTCGGACCATTAAAACAAATGGTTTTGTGATTACTCCCGTGAGTTCAACAATGGGCATTAACGGAATGGGGAATTTTAACCACCATGGAACATCAGGGTTATAAATTTCTTTCCAGTAATGTTTGTTCCCGTTAATGGTTGTGATAACAAACGTAAACAGCGCCAAAACCAAAGTAACTGCAATGTTTCCTGTTACATTGGCACCAAATGGCGGAATTGGTATAAGGCCCATAAAGTTGTTTATCAGAATAAAGAAAAATAGCGTGAGCAGGAAAGGCATAAATTTCTCGTACTTCTTATCTCCAATTGTTGGCTTTGCCACTTCATCGCGAATAAACAAAACAACTGGTTCAACAAGGTTTTGCATTCCATGAGGTGCTTTCCCTTTATTTCTTTTTGTTGAGCCGACAACAGAAAACATTAACCACAATAAAAGGATTGCTGAAACAAACACTCCGGCTACCGTTTTTGTAATGGAAATGTCGGTAG
Source organism: uncultured Prolixibacteraceae bacterium (assembly GCA_963849775.1). Taxonomy (GTDB): domain Bacteria; phylum Bacteroidota; class Bacteroidia; order Bacteroidales; family Prolixibacteraceae; genus Draconibacterium. Next base: position 179,734 of record CAWKIX010000008.1, read on the forward strand.
GTTTTCCCAACTCATTTCCGTGGGCGTCAACTTCAACTATTTTACCTTTAAATTCTTCTGATTCTGAAATGCGAAATCCTTCATAATCTTCATGTCCGTGATGAAATTTTGATGACATAAATACATGAAAACTTTTGCCTTCATGCAATTCCGGATTTTTGCTGTAAAGAATTACTGGTAACGGAATACTGACATGATTTTCACCAAATGTAGCAACGTGCCATTCATAAGAATCTGACACGTGTTCAATAACAAATTCACCAGCATCAAACTCTTTATTTTCAAGCTGTTCGGCTTCATGAGAACCAGTTGAATGTTCAGTTATGTTTTCTGGCTCATGCTGAGCGTATATAACTCCGGATATGAAAAACAAGAGTATAAAAAAGAAGCGAATTTGTCTGGCAATCTTCAGCATTGTCGTTCTAAGTTTTTTAACATCCACAAAAATAAAATTATTTATTTAACAAGAAGTCAAAAAACAAGTTTTCAAATCATATTTAACCATGTTTAAAAATACATTTTGGAGGATTTAATTCTTTTTTAAGGAATGTTTTATGATTCAAATATAAGCGCATTCATCTTTGTTAAAAAAATAATCCTTTTTGAAGTATAAAATAATCCTTTTTGAAGAAGAAATAGTTATTTCAATTAGCTGCATTTATAGTAAAAGATTTATTTTCGTGTAAAGTGTATATGGGTCTAAAATAAATCGAACGGATGTTTATATTTTAAATAGTCCAACGATTTATGTCAATTGTTTTTCTTTAAAGTGTCAGCGTAAAAAAACCAATGAATCAAATTAATTTTGTGGCTAAAATCGCATTCTTCTTTTTTCCTGTTTTGCATGCAATCTCTGTCTTATAGTCAGCCAGTTGACTTGCAGTTTCAGGATCCTATAAATGATAAGGAATTCAATAATAAAAGCAGTTTTTGTATTGCACAGGATAATCTGGGTTTTATTTGGATTGGGACTAATGATGGTCTTTACTGTTATTACGGGAATAAATTAGTCTGCTATAAAAACGATCCGACTGACAGCACCAGTATTATTGGTAATTATGTTAAGTATCTTTTTACGGATAGCAACGGAAAATTATGGATTACTACAGATTTAGGACTTTGTACCTATAACAGGGTGATGGATAATTTTGAACGTATTTCCGCTGAGTCTGTTTATCCCGATAGTTACTATGTGGAATTTTCTGCGGTACATCAGGATCGTAATAATAATTTGTTCATAGCCATATATGGATCCGTTTATCAGTATCACCCCACTTCAAAAACCTTAACTCCTTTTTTTGAACACGATTCGTTAACAATAAGTGAATTTGTTTTTGATGAAAACAATAACCTTTGGATTGCAGCATTAAATGATGGTGGACTCTATTTCTACAATCATTTAAATAATCAGACAGAAAAATTTATTTACGATGAAAAGAACGAAAACAGCCTGGGAAACAATTCGATAAAAGATATTGCACTTGAAGGAGACTCCATACTGTGGATTGGGACGTACGGAGGAGGAGTAACCAAACTCGATACGAAAACAAGGGAAATTAAACGGTACCACGCATCTGATTCCTATTCAAATTATATTGTTTGCACCTATCTCGACAATCAAAATAATTTGTGGATATGTGATATGAACGGGTTGAAATGGTATGACAGGGACAGTGACAAATTTCATGAAATGAAAACTCCGGAAACAGGACCGGATGTTTTTAAGCGATATCCTGCAAAGATAATGCAGGACAGGCAAGGAAATTACTGGACAATTTATACACCTGGAGGTGCCGGATTCTGGACTCAACCCAAGGGAATACGCAGATACAACGATGATACTTCCAGATATTGGCATACAATTAACAATAACATTTCCACAATTGCATTTGATAAGAATGGGGCTTACTGGATAGGTAATGGAAATGACGGAATTGACGTTTTTGATGTTAAAAAGAACGAGCACAGAATTTATCATTCCGATCCGAATGACCCTTACAGTCTGGGGAAGGGTGCAGTTATTAGTATTTACAGGGATAGCAGGGACAAAATGTGGGTAGGAACCAATTTAGGCGGCCTTCAATATTATGATGAAGAAAATGACAGGTTTATGTCTTATGTTAATAACCCTGGGAATCCATTTTCAATTGCAAATAACGATATCCGCGGAATTGTGGAAGATGAGCAAAGAAATTTCTGGGTAATTACACATGGAAATGGGGTGGACTATTTTAATACCAAAGAACAAAAATTTTATCATTATACAAATGCAAACAGTGGTTTGAGTAACGACTGGGATTTTCAGTTATTAATTGATTCTAATAAAAATTTATGGGTAGCAAGCGCATGGGGCGTCAGTTTCTTAAAACAAGGAAAAAAAACATTTAAAGTTTATAGTTGGGAGGCGAATGATACGAATACCATTAGTAATGCGTATGTAAATTGTTTATATGAGGATTCAAAAAAACGAATCTGGATTGGGACGATTGACGGATTAAGCAGATACAACCCACAATCTGACAATATGATTAGATATCATTCGGATTTTGAAAGCCAGAACATTTGTGCCATTCAGGAGGGAACGAACGGAAATTTATGGATTAGTACACTTGTTGGCATCTCGGAATTTGATCCTGAAACCGGAAAAGTAATTCATAATCTAAACAAATATGATGGATTGCCGGAAGAGATTTTTAATAACAGGGCAAGTGCTAAAAACAATGAAAATGTACTGTTTTTTGGTAGCTATGGTGGATTGGTTTATTTTAATCCCGAAAAATTGGTATTTAACGAAAAGATACCAGAGGTTTATTTCACCAGTTTCTACCTGGATAATCAAAAAATTTTAAATTTTGGCAACGACGAACTATTGCCGTATAATATTATTTCTAATCCTAAAATTGAACTTAACTATAAGAAAAGTTCAATTGGGTTTGAATTTTCATCGACAAATTATATAAACCTTGAAAAAAACAAATTTAAGTACCAACTTAAAGGCATTGATGAAAATTGGATTGAAACTACAAAAGGGCAGGCAACCTACAATTACCTGCCACCGGGAAAATATACCTTTACAGTTGTTACGGCAAATAACGATGATTTATGGAATAAAACAGGAACCTCAATAAATATTACTGTTAACAGACCATGGTGGTTTTCATGGTGGTGTATCTCCATTGATGTAATCCTTCTTGTTTTGTTTATTATTTTGATCTTCAAAATTCGTACAGCCAAATTAGAGGCTGAAAAAGCTGAACTGGAAAAACAGGTAAAAATCAGAACACAAAATCTTAATGATAAAAATGTTTTACTAAAGAAACAGAAGGATAAGCTCAACAGAAATAACTTGTTACTAACACAACAAAAAGAGCAAATTGAACAACAATCTGATAAAATAAAGGAGGCTGCCAAAACTCTCGGGGAAATTAACGCTGATCTTTCAATGTCAAATGCAACAAAAGATAAGCTATTTTCTATAGTCGCACATGATTTAATAAACCCATTTAACGCTATTCTTGGATTCTCAAGGGAATTAATCAATAATTACCATCAATGGGATGAAGAGCAAAGGATTCAGTTTTTGAACTACATAAACGATTCATCAAATAAAGCCTTTGATCTAACGCAAAATTTGTTGCATTGGGCGAGAAGCCAAAAGGGGAGAATTGAATTAAATCCTCAATATTTGAAAGTCTCTGAAATTTTCAAAACAACATTAAAAGATGTTTCCACTTTTGTACAGAAAAAAAACATTCAAATTGAAAATAAATTGAAAGATGATAATTTGGCTGTATTTTTTGATTTGAACATGATTAACATTATAATGCGAAACCTGCTTATGAATGCAATAAAATTTAGCAGCAGTGATAGCAAAATAATTATTGATGCAGTTGGTGTTGAACAAAATAAGGTGAAATTTTCCATAAAAGACTTTGGAATTGGGATGAATTCCGACTATGCATCAACTATTTTTGATATTGACAAGAAGATTGAGTCTTCCGAAGGAACATCCGGCGAAAAAGGTGTAGGCCTTGGCCTTTCATTATGTAAAGATTTCATTACCAAACATGGAGGTGAGATTTGGGTAGAAAGCATTCCAGGGCAGGGAAGCACATTCTTTTTTATAATACCCGGTAGAAAGAATTTGTAAGTTCAGAAAAAAATTACTTTTTGGAGGAAATTTTGTTTAATTCAACAACTTCAAAAAAAGTGAAAACCAGGTATAATAAAAACAATATTATAACAAAAATCAATGCATTTTCTGGTTTAACAGCAATATAAGCAATCGCGAAAATGGAATAAATAATCAGTTTTACGAAGGTTAACACCATGTTGCTTCTTGTAAATTTTGCAATATCTTTTTTTGCCATTTTAACCTGCCATGCATGAACCAAAATAGTTACAATAAGGAAAAAAAGTAACATAAAAGGAAGAATCTGAATGTAATATTCCGGTATAAAAAAAGTGAATACCAGCCACCCTGATAATGCCAGAATTACTGAAATCCCAATTATTTTTAAAAGAAATTGTTTCATTTCGTTAAAGTTTGAAGCTTAAACCGGAGTTTTAATTTATTTCTTTTTAAGCAAATTTCTTGTGCCGTAAATTATAGCTATAATTACTGAAAATACCATTAATCCAAGGGTAAAGCCTTTAAATTCATTTTCCATCCACTGGTCAATTTTATAACCGGCAAATGTAAAAATGGCTATTATTGCCATCATTTCGAAACCTAATCCGGAATAACGGATGAAATTATCGAACTTTCTTTTATTGTTCTTTTGCTGATTCATTCATGGGGTGTTTTGGTGTTCCCATGGTACAACTTCCTGTAAATAATGATCCGGGTTCTACTGAAAGTTTTCCTGCGATTATATCACCTTCAATTTGTGAGGTTGATTTCATATTCAGCAACTCGGATGCATTAACTTTTCCTTTAATATACCCTGAAACTTCAACATTATTACAGTCTACTTCTCCGGTGATTTTACCGTTCGGACCAACAACCAATTTTCCTTTTGTTGAAATGTTTCCGGATAACTCACCATCAATGCGGATATCCCCCGAAGAAATAATATCTCCTTTAATCTTAGTCCCTTCGCTAATAATGTTGATCGCCTGATTAAGATTTTCGTTAAATGGTTTTGATACCTGTTTTGCCATCTTTAGTCACTTTAGATTTATGATTTTGAACAACACAATTTTGCCTGGGATTTCAGCGGTTTGAAATTACAATTTTTTACTGTTTCAGCAAAGCATGATTACAGTAATCTCAGAAAAGTTGTGTTTTGATTTTTATGCCGGGTTGTATGCCCATTTCAGATAAACGCTTCCCCAGGTAAAACCTGCACCAAAAGCTGCAAGAACAATGTTGTCGCCTTTTCGAAGCTGCTTTTCATAATCCCATAAACAAAGCGGTATTGTAGCAGCTGTAGTATTGCCGTATTTTTGAATATTGATCATTACTTTATCTCTGTCAAGTCCCATTCGGCGTGCAGTGGCATCAATAATTCTCATGTTTGCCTGGTGAGGTACGAGCCATGAAATATCGTCAGCAGAAAGACCGTTCTTTTTCATGATTTCTGCAGCAACGTCAGCCATACTTGAAACTGCGGCTTTAAATACTGCCTGTCCTTCCTGGTAAACAAAGTGTTCATTGTTATTTATAGTTTGAATAGATGCGGGGTGCAGAGATCCGCCGGCTTTCATGTGAAGATGATGGCGACCAAGCCCGTCAACCCTGTTAATATAATCCATTATTCCAACTTCTTCAGTTGTTGGTTCAAGTAAAACAGCGGTTCCGGCATCACCAAAAAGCGGACAGGTAGTCCTGTCTTTATAATTTGTAATCGCCGACATCATATCGGCCCCAACAATAATTACTTTTTTATATCTGCCCGATTCAATAAACTGAACCCCGGTTGATAGTGCAAAAATAAACCCTGAACAAGCTGCATTTATATCAAAACTCCAGGCATTGTGAATGTCGGATTTACTGGCTATAATATTTGCAGTAGCCGGGAAAGGCATATCGGGAGTGATTGTTGCGCAAATGAGCATGTCAATTTCTTCAGGCGTAGTATTTGTTTTTTGAAGAAGTTGCTTTACTGCAGCAGTTCCCATATCGCTGGTGGCCTTGCCTTTTCCTTTTAAAATACGTCGCTCTTTAATGCCAATACGCTGCATGATCCACTCATCTGAGGTATCAACTATTGTACTTAATTCTTCATTAGTTAACCTATATTCCGGAAGATATGCTCCAACTCCTGTAATTGCTGCCCTGACTTTAGCCATTTTTCTACTTAATAACCCGTAAGATTTAAATTGGTTTTAAAAAATTCGCGTGAAGATATCATTTAAGATGTGGTAAACAAAGAATATTTAGTTGATGACAAACAGGAATGAATAAAACTTTACTTTGCTACTGAACAATTAATGCATAAAGTCGAAAAATCAAATGACAGAATAAACGATCCACTGAAGCGATTTAGATGTTTTAATCGTAAAGTTTAAAGACAAAAAAACCAGGATTAAAACCTGGTTTATACTGCAATTTCTTTAACAATTACCTGTTTCCCGCGGTAATATCCGCATTCAGGACAAACAGTATGGTATTTTACTGTTGTTCCGCAATTTGAACAGGTAGCCAAAGTAGGTGCCACAGCTTTGTGGTGCGTGCGCCTTTTGTTCCTTCTCGTTTTCGAGATTTTATGCTTTGGATGTGCCATTTTATTTTGTTTTAATTATTATTTTTCAAATTCTTTAGTGCATTCCAACGAGGATCTGTTGATTCATTTTCCTCATTTTTTGAATACTTATATTTCTTTATTTTCTTCAACATTTCAGGGTTACATTCCCGTTTTCCATTTTCATTTTTTGGATGAATATGCCTTAACGGAATACCAAGCGAAACATATTCGTATATGGGTTGTGCCAGGTTAATTGCATGTTCTTCGGGCAAAACCCAAATAACATTTTCGCCATCATCAAAAGTCTCTTCGCCAAATTTAACAAACAACTCAGCCTCATTTGTAATTTCCTGCCTGTAGTTTTCCAGACAACGATCGCAAACCAGTTCAACCCAACCGTTTATTTTAAGGTGAATTTTAATAAATGAACTTCTTTTTTCTAAAAGTACAACTACTTTTATTTCGCCCTTATCAACCAAACTTCCCTCAAAATGTTCAAAGAACTTACCGTCAACCTTAAAATCGAATTCATGTAGTCCTTCTTTAAGGCCTTTAAACTCAATATTGTATTTCAATTTCCAGTTCACGTTCCTAAAAAGTGGATGCAAAAGTATAAATTTTTTATAAACACAGAAAATTTTAAATGATTATTTCAGAATCCATTAAGAATGAGAAAATGAAATTTTCCGGAATGATTTTTCCAGAGATTACTTTTTCAAAATAATCCTGAACGTTGTTCCCTTTCCAATCTCTGAAGATTTGATAAAAATCTTGCCATTGTGGTAATTTTCTATAATTCGTTTTGCAAGAGAGAGGCCTAATCCCCAGCCCCGTTTTTTTGTAGAGTACCCGGGTTGAAATATGGTTTTGAACTGTGATTTTTGAACGCCTTTTCCGGTATCCGAAACATCAACAAATACCTGATCATCTTTTTCTTTTAAAGCAATTGAAATGGTTCCGTGATTGTCGATGGCATCAATAGCATTTTTACACAGATTTTCGATTACCCATGAAAATAGAGCTGCGTTTAGTGGTACCGGCACCAAATCGGTTTCTGAAAAACCAATTTCAAAAACTATTTTACTTGATGATCTTGATTTCAAATAGGTGACTGTAGAATGCAATACTTCAATAAGATTTGTTTGAAGTAGCTCAGGTTTTGCCCCAATTTTTGAAAAACGTTCAGTTATTTTTTCCAAACGCTGTGTATCTTTTTCGAACTCCTGTACAAGTTTTTCGTCTACCTTTTGAAGTTTTAATATTTCAATCCAAGCCATAAGAGATGAAATAGGAGTTCCCAACTGGTGGGCTGTTTCTTTTGACATTCCCACCCAAACCTGGTTTTGCTCAGCACGCTGCGTAGCCGCAAAAGCAAAATATGCAATTACAATAAAAACTACAATTATAAAAAGCTGAATATAAGGATATATACGAAGATTTCTAAGAATATCAGATTCATTAAAATATAACAGCTGGTAATCGCCATCCCAAATATCTATTCGAATGGGATCAGCATATTCCTTCATTTTTGCCAATTCTCTTGCAAGTGCCTGGTCCCGGTTTTCTGTGTTATATTTTATATTTAAATCAAGTGCGAACCTTTGCAATGAATCTACAAGCAACATTGGAATTGTAGTGTTTTGCCGGTTTATAAAATCCAAAAAACTTAAATAATTGGTTCTTATTTCTTCGTCACTATTTGAAATTGATCTTGTGTCAATTGCTCCTGACTCGGTAATGATTTCGCCTTCGTCGTTTCTTGCAATAATTGATACTTCATTTTGGCGTTTTAAAGCTTCGGCCCAGAGTTCAACTTTTTTTTGCTCTTCCTCGGCCATTTTCTGTGTTAGCCAGTTGGTATATAATAGTGAAACAACCCCAATAACAATTGCGATTAAAAGAAAGAAAATTTTTCCACGACGTCTTTTTTGGTAAATGTCCAATGTTGATAATTTTATTGTATGACAGTTTGAAAACGAGGGAAGCCGTAAAATATTATTTCCCAAGTAAACCCACTACAGTTTCAACAATTCCCCTGGTATCAATTCCACATTCTTTATATAAATCATCCGGTGTTCCGTGCTCAATAAATTTGTCGGGAATCCCAAGTACTTTTACTCTTGAAGCAAAATTATTTTCAGCCATAAATTCAAGAACTGCACTCCCAAAACCTCCATGAATGACACCGTCTTCAATAGTTACTATGGTTTTAAAGTTTTGGAATATTTCAGTAAGCAATATTTTATCCAAAGGTTTTATAAAACGCATATCATAATGTGCTGCTGAAATTCCCCTGTTTTCAAGACTTTTTACCGCCCGATTAGCAAACACTCCCGATTTACCAATACTTACCAGGGCTACATCTTTTCCATCGGCCAATTTGCGTCCTTTTCCAATTTCAATTTTATCGAATGGCTTTCTCCAGCTTGGTTTTATTCCACATCCACGGGGGTAACGAATGGAGAATGGCTGGTTGTTTTCTGGTAATTGTGCTGTGTACATCAGATTTCGCAGTTCTATTTCGTCCATTGGCGCCGAAACAACCATATTAGGCACAGTGCGCATATAAGCAATGTCGAATGCTCCATGGTGTGTTGGTCCATCTTCGCCAACCAAACCTCCACGGTCGAGACAAAATACCACATGCAGGTTTTGCAATGCCACGTCATGAATGATTTGGTCGTAAGCACGCTGCATAAATGTGGAATATATATTGCAAAACGGAATCAACCCCTGGGTAGCTAAACCAGCAGAAAAAGTAACTGCATGTTGTTCTGCAATACCAACATCAAAAGCGCGGGTTGGCATTTTTTCAATCATCAGGTTCATTGAGCAACCTGTGGGCATTGCGGGTGTTATACCAACAATTTTTTCATTTTGTTCAGCAAGCTCAACCAATGTTTCCCCAAATACATTCTGAAATTTTGGTGCTCTGTCAATCGGGCAATCACAAGAATAAATTTCGCCCGTTTTTTTATCGAAAATACCGGGAGCATGAAATTTAGTCTGATTGATTTCGGCAAGTTTAAAACCTTTTCCTTTTTTAGTTATAATGTGCAAAAGTTTTGGGCCGCGAATTTCTTTCAGATCATTTAAAACTTTCGTTAAATATACAACATCATGACCGTCAATCGGACCGAAATACCGGAAATCAAATGCTTCAAAAAGGTTGTTTTCCTGAAGGATAAAGTTTTTTATTGCGTGTTGGTTCTTTTGAAGAAAATGCCTTGTTTTTTTACCAAATCCGTCCAGTTTACCGAGCCCTTCCCAAACGTCTTTTTTAAACTGGTTGTATGCGTGCGATTTTGAAATATTCAGTAAATACTGGTTAATACCCCCAACATTCGGGTCGATGGCCATGTTGTTATCATTCAGAATAACAAGCAAATCGTTATGATTAGCGCCAGCATTATTCAAAGCTTCGAATGCCATTCCACCAGTCATTGCGCCGTCGCCAATAATAGCTACAACTTTACGATCGGGTTCCTTTTTTATTTTTGCAGCAACTGCCATTCCCAAAGCAGCTGAAATGGAAGTTGAGGCGTGTCCCACACCAAATGCGTCATATTCACTTTCCTGTCTTTTTGGAAAACCACTAATTCCCTTGTATTTGCGGTTTGTATGAAATATTTCCCTTCTTCCTGTAAGAATTTTATGGCCGTAAGCCTGGTGGCCAACATCCCAAACCAGTTGGTCGTATGGAGCATTAAAAACATAGTGAAGAGCAACTGTTAGTTCAACAACTCCTAAACTGGCGCCAAAATGCCCCGGATTCGTTGAAACTTCATCAATAATAAAATTACGGAGATCATCGCATAGTTCCGGAAGTTCTTCAGGCTTAAATTGCTTTAAATCCGATGGTTCGTTTATTTTTTCGAGTAATCGTCCCATTAATCTCATTCATGTGCGAAAAAATGTCTTCAAATATAAAAATTTCCTGTACTCTTTTTCGTTATTTTTTTGAATCGAGCCAACAGTCAAACAAGATGTGATTTGGTTCGGTTCACCAAAATAATAGATATAGATAAGCACATTTAGAAAACAAAGGTAACAAGATTTGAATCCTTGAATTATTTTCATTCAAAAAAAGAAGGATTTTGATTAATTTGCACATCTATTTTAATTTGAAACCAGGAAAAGTATGAAAACAGGCAAACAATTGATTATCATCTGCATTTTAATATTTCTTTTAGGTTCTTGTGTGACAACAAAAGAATTTAATGAGAAAGTGGGTAGTGTTGAACAGGAAAATGAGATGCTCAGGAAAGAGAAAATGGATTTAACAACCGCTAATACGGAACTAAAAGGGAAGAACGGGCAACTCGAATCAAAATTAAAAGAGCTGGAAAAACAGCGTGATGATGCTGAATACCAGTTGACAATTCAAAAAGAAAATGCTGCAGGGTTGCAGCGTGAAATAAATGCATTGCGAAAACAAATGGATGCGTTAAACTCGGGAAGTTCTGAGGAAATTGAAAAGCTCCTGGTTGAATTAAATGATGTTCGGGATGATTTAAATACCCGCGAGGATAAACTTCGTGCTGCCGAAAAGGAACTTGAAGAAAGAAACGCTCGTTTAATCGAGCTTCAAAATGTTTTGGCACAAAAAGATGAGGCCGTTCAAACCTTGAAAAAGAAAGTAATGGACGCCCTGACCGGATTTCACAATAACGGATTAACGGTACATGAAAAAAACGGAAAAGTTTATGTTTCGCTGGACGAAAAATTGCTTTTCAAAACCGGAAAATGGGATGTTGATCCAAACGGTCAACGTGCAATCAGGCAATTAGGAAATGTTTTGGCAGAAAACCCTGACATTAATGTTATGGTGGAGGGCCATACAGATAATGTTCCGATGCACGGCTCAGGCGAAGTAAAAGATAACTGGGATTTAAGTGTAATGCGGGCTACGGCGGTTACAAAAATCCTTACTGAAAATGCACAGATCGACCCGCAGCGAATTATTGCTGCCGGACGCAGCGAATTTTTGCCGTTATCAGAAGATAATACTGCAGAATCAAGACAAATGAACCGACGTACTGAAATTATTCTGACACCGAACCTGGATGAATTGTTGAAGATTATTGATACTGAATGAATGAGTTGGCAGTGTTCAGTCGCAGTGTTCAGTCGCAGTTGAAAGTAGATTAAGAAATTGTTGTGAGTAATTATGAAGATTGCAGATATCTAAAAATTAATTATAGTAGATAATTAAACTTGATATGAAGAAAAAAATAACTTTAGGAAGTTATAAATTTGAAATTTCAGTAAGTCGTAAAGCATATGAAATAAGTAAGCCAGACTTAGAATTTGATTCTATCGAAAATATAAAATTGAATTTTGGTCCAGGACCAAATTGGAAAAAAAGTGGTAACGATTGGTATAGTGTAGATATAGACCCGGAAATAGGAGATATCGTTGTTAATTTTCAGAACTTTAAAGCTCTCCCTCTTAAAACCAATTCTATTGAGTGTGTATACGGCTCCCATGTTTTTGAACACATGAATATTTTTAAAACCCCCTTAATATTCAAGGAGATATACAGAGTTTTAAAGAAAGACGGAATTTTAAGATTAATACTTCCTGATGCAGAAAAGAGTATAAAAGAATATGTAGATAGAAATAAAGATTTTGAATTATTTAAAAGGAGAAAAGATAGAGCAAAAAAGAATTACAACAGAGACTACACAATATTTGAATGTATGAAAGAAGACTTCTTATCTCCCAGCGGACAGACTCGACTTTTAGGTGAAAACTCTTTGGCTCATCAAAATGCTTGGGATTTTGAAACAATTCATTCGGATTTAGTAACAGCTGGATTTAATACTGAGAAAATATACAAAATGGATTTTCAGAAAAGTAAAAGCGATTATTTTTCATTTGAAGGGACATTTCCGTCAGAGGCTAATGAATATTGTCGCTCTTTATATGTCGAAGCAGTAAAATAGCTACTCAACACGCGATATAGAAAATGAGAGTTTCAGTGGTTTGCGAGGCGCAGTAGCCCGCATCTAAAAATCTTGTGCCTTGTTATATATTAAGCTCGCAATCCCCTACTAAAGTAACCCCCCACGGACAATCTAAAAGTAGAATACCGTGATAGTTTTAAACTGTTATGACAAAAAGAAATAATTTACAAAGCTTTCTTTAAGGAGATGAGAACGGCTCGTAAAGTTTTGTGTACTTGGGGTAATTTGTCGTTTTTCAAGACTCGAATCGAGAATAAACGATGGAGTTACAAGGGGTAGAAACATAGGCGAAAGAAAGTGTTGATGAAAGTTGCTTGATCAGATCGCGAATATTTGATTCAGATTGCTGGCTATTAATTAGTTTTAGCTTATTAATGGTTTGTGCAAATCGCTCTTTGGTAACCGGTTTCAAAAGATAATCGATACAAAATGAATCGAAAGCCTGAAGCGCGAATTCATCATAAGCGGTACAAAAAACTACCGTTGGAATGTGATTGATTTGTTTTAATACTTCAAGTCCGTCCATTCCCGGCATTCGGATATCCAGAAAAATCAAGGTCGGGTTTTAAACGATTAATTTGTTCAACAGCCTGAACTCCATTTTCAGCTTCATCAACAATTTCAATAACATCCTGAAATTCGCCGGCCAGATTTTTTATTCGCAACCGGGCAGGCGCTTCGTCATCAATAATTATGGTTTTATATGGCTGGTTTAAAGTCATGGTTAAAACTGGTTTTTCAAAGTTATCTGAATATTTTTATTCTCGCCGTTTTGCCAGTTTAAAACTGCATCGTTGCCATATAAAATTTGAAGTTTGTCGTGCAGAGGGTTTTGCAATTTACCGGTTCATCAGAAATTTTATGATCGGAGTATCAATGAGTGTAACGCATATATTGACTGTGAAATAATATTAACAGAAGTGTCCAGAGTACGATTTATGCCTTTTTTAAAGTTAGATTTGGTTTTCTTGAAAATAAAAATCAATAATAATAATAGCAATTGACATAGATATTCTTTTAACCAAATTCTAAAATCTCATATTCAGATAGAACAGATAACCTTTTTGATTCGAAACATTCTTTTTTAAATTTTTATAAAAATCTTTTGAGTATAATAGACGAATAATTTCCTTATCAATTTCTGTAAATGTAACTTTATCAGACATTTCTTCTTTGTCTAAAATGCCGCCGTAATAGGAACTTCCATAACGTGGAGTATAAAGTTTGGTAAGATGTCGTATGATATAGTAATAGAAATAATCTCTTTTTTCTTCGATTGTTGAAATTGTACTTTGACCAAACCCCAGTTCAGTTAATGTAATTTCAGACTGAGCTATTTTTTGACTTGTACTTACTCTGGTTCCATTATTAGGAGGAAATACTGTTATAACGAAATTACCATCAGCATTAACTAATTTTGTGTTTGTATCCTTCATTATAAAATTAAGCCTATAAATGATTTCATTAAGAACCATTGAATCTTGCCTGTTTGGCTCACCTTCGAATTGAAAACGAATTTCACCTTTGAACCGAAATGCTTTTGAATTTTTCCCATTAAATAACCGTTCACTAATTACTTTCCATGCTAAATCTTCAAATTGAGACGTCTCTTCTGCAATGGTTTGAAAACTGATTAAATAGAATGCTGCAAAAAGGACGATGATTTTTTTCATGATGCTAAATTTAGGTTTTTAGTCCAAATATAGCGCAGCAAGCAACCTACTAAAATACATTTCCGAGGAAGTGTGAATTTTGGGGAAGATTATGCAATTTAGATGGCCTTGATTTTAAGAGAATAATAACCTGATCAGTATTCAAAACAATATTGTAAATGAGGCTAAATCCAATTTATCAGTTGCTTATAAAATCCGTTCACTAAAGTGAACGGCAATTCTTTTAATAAAACATGGTTAGTTTACTCTTTTATTGCCGTCAGCTTTAGCTGACGGATACATTAGACATTAAAATAATCAGGCTTTAGCCTCATTTGTCATTGTGGTATGTTATTCACAAAATGTTCTTACTAATGCCAATCCATCAAGTGTTAAAAGTGGCTCAATAGTTTTAATATGTTTAGTTAACGGAGCAATAACAGAACTTAACCCGCCGGTAGCAACAACCGTTAGTTTTTCGTTAATTTCTACCTCAGTGCGTTCAATTATTGAATCAACCAAACCTGTAAAGCCATAAACAATCCCCGACTGGATGGCATGAATCGTATTTTCGCCTAAAACCGATGGAGGAGGCGTAAGATGAATTTGAGGTAATTGTGCTGTATTTCCGGCAAGAGCGCTAACTGCTGTTTGCAATCCTGGCGCAATGGCAACTCCTAAAATCTCACTGTTTTTACCGATGGTTGTAAAAGTAAGAGCTGTTCCAAAATCAATTACAGTTGTTAGTTTGCCATATTTATGAAATGCGGCAAGAGCATTACAAACCAAATCGGAACCAATTTGATACGGATTTAAGATTTTAATGGGCAACTTTGAATAGAGGTCGGGTCCAACTAAAATAATATTTGCTCCTGGACAAATTACTTTTATCATGTCCAGCAACGGATGAACCAATGCTGGCACAACACTGCTGAATACAATCTGTTGAATTTGGCTCAGTAAATTCTTTTCTGATGTTAACAGGGAGCGGAAAATAACCTCATATTCATCCGCCATCTTTCGCGGATCGGTTTGAATTCGCCATGAATTAATCCACTTAGCATTACTATTAACGCCAAAAACAATATTGGTATTACCAATGTCGATTGCAAGTAACATAAATTTTGTTTTTCTATGTAAATAGGAACTTCCTCTTATTCGATTCCTGGGTTACATCATTAAATTTATTTACAAAAATGTTAAAAAGAATTGCAGTTGCTTCAATAAATTACGAATTTATACGTTCATAGTTCAATTACAGCGGAAAATTCACTAAAAAATTGAGTTTGAAATCTGATAAAAAATGCGTTATTTTATGTCTCACTAGCTTTCACTTATAAATCGCCGTTTTATGCAAAATACAAAGAATCCATTAATTTTTATTGTTGAAGACAGTGTTGTCTATAAAGATCTGATAGTAGGTCATTTAAAGTCAAAGAAATTCAGCAATATAAAAATATTCAAAAGTGGTGGAGAATGCATAAAGGAATTGGAACAAAAACCTGATTTGATAATTCTTGACTATTCAATTGAAGGAATGAGCGGTTTGGAGTTTATGAGAAAAGTGAAAGAAACAAATCCGGAAATTGATTTTATTTTTCTAAGTGGACAGAATGATGTTGAAGTGGCGGTTAAAATTATGAAAATAGGCGCATTTGATTATATCGTAAAAAATGAAAGTTCTCCGGCGCGTTTGGTAAAAGCTATTGAACAGGCTATGGCATTTACTAAAAACAAAAAAATGCAGAAAGGTTTTAGTGTTGGGGTAGTGGGTTTTTTCATCATGCTATTCCTGGTAATTATGGCAATAATTATGATTACCATAATCTTTAAATTATAAAATGTCAGACATTTGAATCTGTTTTTTTGAAGCGTGGTCAATTGTTTAATTCCATTTTCTCTCTTTTATTTTTATTGTGATTAATCCGTAATTAGAAAACGCCATTGTTTGCTAATCCAGGGTTCTCCTGCATAATCAATTCCGATTCGCGGAGTAGTAATAAATTTTACAGGCAGGTTTGTATTTTCTACCCAGATTCTTTTTGAGGTCATTAAATTTTCGCCATAAAAAGATTTATCCAGTTGAAGAGCTTTTCCCACCCGGCCCGGCCCGGATATGTTTTCAACACCACGTATTAATACAGCTGTTGGTTCATTAACTTTCCCTGTAACTATATTAAGCATCCAGTAAATGCCGTAAATAAGGTAAACATAAACCAACCCGCCAGCGTTAAACATCACTTCAGTTCGCAAAGTTTTTCCTTTACTGGCATGACACGCAATGTCTTCAGAGCCCCGATATGCTTCTACTTCAGTAATTTTGTACTTTTCAATCCGGTCATCATCAAACTTCCTGACAAGAATTTTTCCAAGTAACTCAGGTGCAACTTCCAAAACATCACGTTGGAAGAATAAATCTGTTAACTTTTCAGGCATTTATTATTTCTTGTCGTCAGCTATTTTTTTAGATCTTTTACGGTATTCAGAAAATGCATATCCGATTATTGCAAGAAGTAACAAGAGCGAACTCGCCAGGGAAATTTTATTTCCTGTATAATATGAATCAGGATGAAATTTAAATTCAACGGTGTGTTCACCAGCTGGCAAAACGAGTGCTCTTAACACGTAATCAACCCTGAAATGAGGAACTTCCTTCCCATCAATGTATGCCTTCCATCCATCAGCGTAGTATATATCAGAAAATACCGCCAGCTGTTCTGTGCCTGCCTTTGCTGAATATTTTAAATAATTGGGTTCGTATTCAGTCAATGTAATACTTCCGTTATTATCTTTCTGAAAGCTTTTTCCTTCTACATAATTTGCAAATCGCTGGTCTATTAAAGCTGTGTTTTCAGGATCGATATTTTCAAGCGCAGCAATTTCTTCATCAGCATTTTGAACGACAGTGAAATTATTTACAAACCATGCATTTCCGAAAGCATTATTGTTTTTAAGTGGATTACTGTTAGGATCATAAATAACATATCGTGTGTTGAGCATATTTATTACCGACAAATCTTTGAAAACAGAATCGGGCTGCGTGCCACTTTGCAATTTAGTAGCCATTTCCTGCATCTCAGGATATATATGATGATCGATCAGTTCCTGGTATCGCCTGAGTTTAGCTGCAGAATAACCACCGACACTTTTATGATAATAGGAAGTTCTGGCATCCTGAAATGCATCGCCCTGGAGCGGGAGCACCCTGTAGTAAAGGTCATTGTCTTGCAGGATAGCTCTATCAGCCGGAGTTTCAGGAAATGGATTTGTAGCTTCCCTTTTCGAAACAAAATTTTCGTCATTTAAATAACGCTTGTCAACCGACCATAAATCAACCAAAATCAGGACACCTAAAATAACAAACAACATATTTGTCTTCACTTTTTTGATTTGCCACAAATAAAGAGAACCTGCGGCCAATGCGATAAACAAAAGTGATCGAAATGCATCGGACCTTAATGCAGAAATACGATCTGCTTTAGCAGCCTCAATTAACCAATCAGGAAATTGTTGTCTGATGTCATAAGGGCTGCTAAAATCTCCGATCATTGTTGGAAATACAACAAACAGGAGTGAAATTCCACCAGATATTATTGTTGCCCACTTTAAACCGTTCAGCCATTCTTTTTTATCTACTTTACCGGTTATGATGTTATTTAATGCAATGATACCCAGAAGAGGCATTGTTATTTCAGCAATTACCAATATCATACTTGGCGCCCTGAATTTATTATACATGGGTAAGTAATCAAGCAGGAAACTGGTAAGTCCCATTACATTTCCACCCCACGATAAAACAATGGAAACAATCGTTGCCGAAAGCAACCACCACTTATATCGACCTTTAACAACAAACAACCCAAGAAAAAACAGAAAAACAATAATTGCACCCACGTAAACAGGGCCTGCAGTACTAGGTTGTTCTCCGTGGTACATTGAAACTCCCTGTACTGCCTGCCTGGGATTTTGAGCTCCGTGCTGACGAAGTGCTTCATAACTTTTGGAATCAAGTCCTGCATTAATTTGAGTTGCACCTCCTTTAAAATTCGGGATTAAAAGCGTTAGCGTTTCATCAATTCCATAACTCCACTGTACAACATAATCCTTATCAAGACCTGTTGTTTTATTTTCATCGTTTGTTGAAAGTTCTGAGGGCCCCCGAATTGTTTCTTTTGAATATTGATAGGTGGTATAAAGACGCGAAAAGTTCATTCCAACAGCAATAATTGTTCCTGCCAATAAAAAAAGAACCGATTTAATAAACGGCTGAAAAGTTTTTTCTTTTATGGCATTAACCAATTCCACTATTCCGTAAATGGCAAGAAGTATTAATCCATAATAGGTAATTTGAGGGTGACCAGCAAGAATTTCTAAAGATAAGCCAAAAGTAAAAAGAAGTGTCCCTGCAACTTTTTTCTCTTTAAATGCCATTAGAAAACCGGCAATTACGATTGGAAGATATCCAATTGCATCCGCTTTGGAATTATGGCCGGCTGCTAGAATGATCAGGAAGTAGGAAGATAACCCAAATGCAACAGCACCTATAAAGCTAATCCACCTATTAAAATTTAAGCTCAGAAGCAAAATATAGAATCCAAAAAAATATAAAATAACTTTCCAAGCCATCGAAAAAGTTTTATTTAGAGTTCGATGAACGAATGTGGCAATATTTCCGGGATACAAAACGGAGATCATATAACCAGGCATTCCACTAAACATACTGTTTGTCCAGATAGCTTCGTCTCCGGTCTTTTGCCTGTAATCCGCTAATTCTTTCGACATTCCCTGGAAGTGAGTAATGTCGGATTGTTTTATAACTTTCCCTTCCAGTAATGGGAACAGATAAGAATAGCTAAGTACAAAGAAAAAAAGTATTATTGCTAAATTCAGTAAAATATTACGAGAGCCGGTTATCTTTGTCATCGATTTTATTTTAATGTTTTCAATTTCGGTATCGGGCAAAAATAACGATTTATAGTATTTCTGACAGTTTTAAATGGGAATAATCATTAAACAAAGTATTAAAGGAAGTTTATGGTCATACCTGGGCGTTGGTAATCGGGTTTGTAACTACTGCTTATCTCTATCCGAATTCCTGACACCTGAACCGTTTCTGTAGCTTTGATAATAAATAATATGATTTATTTTTTGTTCAATCTGAAGAGATTTAAATTTCATTTTATAATTCGTGAAGTACTTCTAAAAGTATTAAGATTTTTTTGAGTTTCAGTTAATGTTAAAAAGGAGTTGAATCCAATTCAAATAAAAAGATAAACGAAACATTATATTAATTTTAGATATTGAATTAAATGCAATTTTTTAAGAAAAGAAGCAGGCATAGGCTTACTTAACATATTTCAAAAATTATAGATATGTTTCATGTTAATTCTGACTATATAACTTACATAGAGATTATTGAAATTGTAAATGATGGCTAACAAATAATACAATAAAGAAAAAATTAAAATAAACAGAAATATATTTTATTTTTAAATAAACAATTATAAATTCATTGTCAGAGATTTCAGATAAACAATAACATTTTAAAATATAATGGTAGATTTTCTCAAAGAGAAGCTTGAAAGGTTTTGCTTTCGAAAATTAAGAAAATTATTTGCAGGGTGGGGTTATTACATTGGAAAAGCAACCCCAAAAGAACAAATTAAGAGCTTAATAAAGAATCTTCATCCTTACACAACAGATAAGGAATTAATCAGAATTGGGGCAATCAGAGACGGAGGATATTTAGTCCCAAATGACTTAGAAGGGATAGAAGCATGTTTTTCCCCAGGTGTTGGAGCAATAAGTAAATTTGAAGAGGATTGCCTAAGTTATGGAATGAAAACTTATCTTGCAGATGCCTCTGTAAATGGATTATCTATAGAAAATGATCAATTACATTTTACAAAAAAATTTATTGGTGCTTATGATGATGAAGAATATATGACCTTAGATAGCTGGGTCGAATCTTCCGGTATATCAAATGGAACTGATTTACTCTTGCAGATGGACATTGAGGGTTTTGAATATCAGTCACTTTTAAATACATCTAACGACCTTCTGATGCGTTTTAGGCTTATTGTTTTGGAAGTTCATCATTTAGACTGTCTTTGGGATGAAAAATTTTTTCAGACTGCATCAGCGTTTTTCAATAAACTACTTGTACATCATAGTTGCGTCCATATTCATCCCAATAATACAAGTTCAATCGTTAAAATCAATGACATTGAAATTGTCCCAACTATTGAGGTTACTTTTTTAAGAAATGATAGAATAAAATTTAAATCTCCGACCTTACAGTTTCCACATCCATTGGACACTGATAATACAGACCGTGAAAGAATCATATTGCCTAAGATCTGGTATAAAACTAAAAGCTTTAATATAATCCAATAACCAAAATTGGGATTTGAGAAACAAATGAATCGAAAAGAAGTCTATCAGAATCAAGATAATTTTTCCCTCAATCTATTAATTATATGTATGAATGGTGCTATAAAGATAATAATGAATCGTAAATCTTTATAACATGCCAAGTTTACTTTATAGATTATTAGTTTATTTAGCTAAATATAACCCAGTTTCAGAAATAAAAGAATTATAGCCAATTTCAGTAAAATTTTATAAGAGTCGGTTATCTTTGACATCATTAAATTATTAATGTTATCAATTTCTACATCGAACAAAATTAACGATTTAAAGTATTTCTCACAGTTTTAAATGGGAATAATCATTAAACAAAGTATTAAAGGCAGTTTATGGTCATACCTAGGTGTTATAATAGGATTTGTAACTACTGCATATCTATATCCGAATTATCTGACTCCTGAAATAGTAGGTTTATTTGCCTTACTGCTAGCCTGGTCAAATTTATTTGCACAGTTTTCTGCACTAGGATTTCATGGTGTTACCACCCGTTTGTTCCCACAGTTTCGTAACATAGAAAAAGAGCACAACGGATTTGTTTTTATCGCCTTTATGGTTATGTTCTCAGGTTTCATATTGTTTCTTATTGCCTTTTGGCTTATGAAGCCCTGGCTTGTTGAGAGTAATCTCGAAAAATCGACTTTGTTTGCAGAATATATTAATTTGCTGGTGCCACTAACCTTTTTTGCCCTTCTTTTCACGCTTCTCGACAGTTTTAATAAAATGTTATACGATGCAGTTTTAGGTGCATTGTTAAATGAGTTTATTCAGCGAATTCTAATCATGCTGATGATTCTGCTATACATTATGGGCTGGATAACCCCTCATGGCTTAATTCTTGCTTATGCAGGAGCCATAGGTTTGAAAGGAGCTTTTATTTTTTTTTATCTCTTATTCAGGAAAGAGCTCAACTTTCGGCCACAAATCAAATTTATCGATCCAGGCTTAAAACGAGAAATGTTTAGTGTTGCAATTTACAGTATTTTGGCGGGTATTGGAGGCAGTATTGTTTTTCAAATTGATAAGATAATTATTAATCAGGTGATGGGTCTGAATGCCACCGGAGTGTATTCCATTGCTTTTTATTTTGGTACACTGGTAGTAATTCCTTCACGTACACTTCTTAGAATATCTGGCACCTTGATCGCCGATGCATTTAAAAGAGGTGACCTTGAAACTATTACAGATATCTACCGAAAAAGTTGTATCAATCAGTTTATTATTGCTGCTTTTCTTTTTGGTGGTATCTGGATCAATATCAATAATATTCTTAAAATTCTCGGGCCTGATTATGCCGACGGAAAATGGGTTATCTTTTTTATTGGACTGGGTTATTTGATTGATATGGCAACCGGGACAAATGGTCATATTATAAGTTATTCAAGGTATTACCGGATGGCGTTATGGTTATTGCTTATCCTGGTAGGTATAGTGGTTGTTCTAATGCTCCTGTTAATTCCAACATGGGGAATTGTTGGAGCTGCTGCTGCAATTGCACTTGCATTTCTTATTTATAATTTCATGAAATTTCTTTTTGTTAAAATAAAATTTGGAATGCAGCCATTCACATTTAAATTTCTGCTTGTGTTGCTGGCATTTGCAATTTCATGGGGCACATCTGTCTTTGTACCTCAGCTCAAGCTATTACCTGACATTCTACTTAGAAGTGCTGTTTTTACAACTATCTATCTTTTACTCATTTATTTTTTGAGAATTTCAGAAGATGTTGAGAGTTTAGTGAGAAGATTTTTAACTAAAATAAACAATTAAAACACGAAAACATGTAAAGTAAGATGAAGATACATTGGATAGAAATGGAAAGTTCCTAAGCCAGAGTTTGTATTATTTTTAGCCAAATTTGTACGTAATTTTTTAAATCCTTTTCAAAGCATGAATACCTATAATATATGCTTCACAAATTCTCCATTCCTAAAAACTAATCGTAAGGACCCATTTCTGGAGTTTTTATTGGAGCAAGATTTAAGGATTTCATTGAAGATTAATCCTCAAGAAGCAGATTATCTTATTTTGTATCCTAATTTATTGTCTGAGTTATATCTTATCTCGAAAAAATTTAGAGATAAGATATTAATATTCATAACTGGTGAGGCTTTTAGCCCAGATTTTAATCTATTTGATTATGCTTTTGGCTATGACTTAATAGACATGGGTGACAGATATATGCAGATTTTTTATCAGGAATATTTTTACGAATACAATGTGAAAAATTTCGACCTGAAAGAATTAATAAACCGTAAAAATAGGTTTTGTAACTTTATTTATTCTAATCCTAAAGCACATCCAAATAGAGATAAATTCTTTTATAATTTGAATGAATACAAAAATGTCGATTCGATTGGAAAACATTTACGGAATGTAACATTCTCAATAGCAGATAGACACAGAACGGATTTTTTTAAGCAATCGGTTGAAGCTAAAATTCCATATAAATTTTCTATATCTTTTGAAAATGCATTATTTAAAGGTTATAATACAGAAAAAATAATTTCATCTTTTTTAGCTAAAACAATTCCTATTTATTGGGGTGATCCTGACATTGAAAAATATTTTAATCCAGAAGCTTTTATAAATGTTCATCATTATAAAACTTTTGATGAGGTTATTCAGCGGGTTACTGAATTAGATAATAATGACGATAAATATTTATCTATGTTATCTCAACCTATGAGAACAGAAGAACAGGAATTGTTGCTGCAAAGACAAAAGGATGCTTTTGTTAAACAACTCCAATATATTTTTAAACAGCCATATAAAGAAGCCTTTCGAAAGCCACAAGGGACATTTATTGATCATTATCTGCAAGGTTTACGATTTAAGGAAGCCAATACAACCATGAAGTTGGTACATAAAATTGCTCATAATATTAAGTATAAACTATGGAAGGGGAATTCGCTCAAAATCTGAAATTGATTTCTTCATTTTGATAATCATATCTTCATTAAAAGGTTCATTCTCCCGTAATTCAGTGAATACTGATAATGGAATGGAATCAACTTTATTTTTAAAAAGATGGTGAAAACGTAATAAACGTAAGCTTGTATGAAAAAAGTTACGATTTGAAAAAGGAATTTGCAAATCTGAATACACATTCATCAAATCAGTGATACCTTTAAACCGATCTCGTTTTACAGGTGATTTGTCAAATCCAATGTCAATAAAAAGGACAGGTGTTCCCATTGCCAAACATGGTAATGCGCAATGAATCAGCGACGTTATTACCAGTTTGGCATTTGCATATTTTCTTAAAACAGATTCAACCATTAACATTCTTTCGTCAACATTTTTAAAACGTAATTCAGGAATAAAATGTGAAAAATAACTCGCTTTATCACGTATAGCTTTTGGAATGATATTTTCTTTAATAAATTCCCTGTAAGCTGAGGTGTAATTATTTCTGAGAATATCAACAATTATAATATCTTCTCTCTCCTTTGGTAAATTATCGGGAGCATCAATAGTAAGAGTTGCGCAACCTGAATAATATGCTTTAATCCCAATTTCGTCGAAAAGTGCTAAAGTATCATAATCTCGACAGCCTATTGGTTCATATTTTTTAAAATACTCGTAATGATCAGTTTTAATAACTGAGGCTTTACCATGAAATGATATAAAATGCGGATGTACATATTTTGAAGGAGGAAAATTATTTGGATCTGTCATAAACCAACCACTGATAATGGCTTTCAAGGGCTCTGAAATTTCATTAAGGTGTTCACGGTCAATGAATAAAGGATCTTTGACTAATTTAGATACTGCATAGGTTTGAATATCATCCCCTAGGTTTTGGCTTTCTGGATAAAAAATAACACCTGTTTTCACTTCTGTAACTTATTAAGTAAAATAATATTCTGTTTTTACTATATTTTACAACTGTTGTCCAATTATTTCAAATAAATGATCATATCTTACACTTATTGGAAACATATCTTGTACCGATTTTGATATTTTATTTCTTTCTGTAATGTCATTTGATAGGTTTATAAATTCTTTTATACAATTTGCATTCCACTTATTTATAATTTTGCCGTGTCCATTTGCTGCGAGTTTGATCCCCCCTACATTCATTCCTAAAGGAATACACCCATATAACATAGCTTCACAAAGGGCGTTAGGTAAGCCCTCACTTCGGGAAAACTGAGCATAATAAGAAGCAATTTCATAGAATCTTATTAATTTGCTTTGTTCAACAGGAGGATAAAGAAAAAGATTTTTAGGAATTGGTTCAAACAAACTTTTTGCTGCGTCCTTAACACCTACAATAATAAATTTGTAATCTGGTAGATTTTCGGCAAGTTCCCTAAAACGGTCGAGCCCCTTTACAATAAATCGTTGATAATTGCCAGTTATACTCACTGTTAAAATAATATTTTCACGAGGTGTTTTAAAGTCTGTTTTCTCATTTGACTGAAACTGGTAACCGGTATGAACGGTTAGGCATTTTGCTTTTGGACAGATTTGTTTTAGTTTTTCTTCCAGTTTTTCAACTACTGGTAAGCATAAAGTTGCATTGCAGTATGTAAATAATGTTAGTCTTTTTCTTAGAGGACGACTAAGTGAGCCATAATTAATTTCTGATAAATTAGCCACATCATATCCACCAATTACTACAAATGATTTTTTGCCAGTTAATCTTGTGAAAAAAACAGGTAGAAATGAGTGATAATCAGCAAACCAAATAAATACAGCATCAAATTTCCAGATGTTAAATGAAAGATAAAACAATTGTTTTATAAATTGAAAAGCGGTTTTGAAAAGCCCTTTTACCGGTTTAAACTGGTATTTTGTTACATCATTCCCTGATGAAAGGATTTCAAAGTCGGTTTTAACAAACGTAGAGTAGTTAGTATATATAAATAGTATCTTTTTTGCCATATCAGATTTTCACGCTCAAAAATAGTACTTTTGAGACCTTAAAAACTTATAAATTTCGAAAATTATGCCAAAAATTCTTACCATAGTTGGAGCCCGGCCACAGTTTGTAAAAGCAGCAGCATTAAGTCGGCAATTAAAATTGGCTGGATTAGAAGAGGTAATGGTGCACACAGGTCAGCATTTTGATGCAAATATGGCTGAAATTTTTTTTCAGCAAATGAACATTCCGCAGCCCAATTATAATTTAGGAATTAATTCGTTATCGCACGGGGCAATGACTGGTAGGATGTTGGAAGGAATAGAAGAAGTTCTGCTAATAGAGAAGCCAAATGTTGTCGTAGTTTTTGGAGATACAAACTCAACCATTGCAGGGGCTTTGGCTGCAAGCAAATTACATATTCCGGTAGCCCATATTGAGGCAGGCCTCCGAAGTTTTAATATGAAAATGCCTGAAGAGATTAACCGTATATTGACAGATCGTATTTCTGATATTTTATTTTGTCCAACGCAAACAGCAGTCGAAAATTTACAAAATGAAGGCTTTGATAACTTCGATTCCAAAATAGTAATTTCGGGCGATGTGATGTATGATGTGGCAATGTACTACAGTAAAATTTCTGCCGATCGATCTTCAATTATTTCAGATATGAATTTAGTTAAAGAACCATTTCTTTTGGCGACACTTCATCGTCAGGAGAATACGGATGATCTGGTTCGGCTTAACTCAATTATAAGTGCTTTCAATAAGCTTTCTTCTCAATATAGAATTGTTTTACCTGTGCATCCACGCACCCGAAAAATCATTGAAAAAGAGAATATTAAACTCAATTTTAATTTAATTGATCCGGTAGGGTATTTTGATATTATTGAATTATTGAAAAACTGTAAATTTGTTGTTTCCGACAGTGGCGGACTGCAAAAGGAAGCTTTCTTTTTCGATAAGAACTGTTTGATTATACGTGAAGAAACAGAATGGACTGAATTAGTAGAGTTGGGGTATAATTTTGTTGTTGGAGCTACTGAGGAAAAAATTTTGGAAAGGGCAAAGTATATTGAGAGAAATCAGACAGTTTTTAATGCAAAACCTTATGGTAATGGCGATGCTGCAAATAAAATAGCAGATTATCTTAGTCAATATTTTTCCTAAGTTATTTAGTATAAAAAAAATCATTTATGCAAACCATTCACATGTCCGATTTGTATGGACAATACCTTACTATGAAAGACGAAATCGATAATTCCATTCAGGAAGTAATTACATCCACTCAGTTTATTAAAAGTGGTAAAGTACTTGAGTTTGAAAAAGACTTGGAATCTTATTTGGGAACAAATGTCATTTCATGTGCAAACGGAACCGATGCGCTTCAAATTGCATTTATGGCTCTTAATCTGCAGCCCGGCGATGAAATTATAACAACTCCGTTTACATTTATTGCAACAGTTGAAACCGCCGTTCTGATGGGGCTAAAACCTGTGTTTGTCGATGTTTTGCCTGATACTTTCAATATCGATTCGTCAAAAATTGAACAGGCGGTATCCGCTAAAACAAAAGCAATTTTGCCTGTGCATTTATTTGGCCAGTGTGCCGATCTGGAATCGATTTTAAACATTGCCGAAAAGACATAATTCCTTCATTATTGAAGATGCTTGCCAGTCGCTTGGAACGGATTACATTTTTTCTGACGGCACAGTAAAAAAGGCAGGAACTATTGGTGAGATTGGATGCAATTCATTTTTTCCATCGAAGAACCTGGGAGCATTTGGTGACGGAGGGGCGATATACTCCGGGGATAACGAAATGGCAGAAGTCATTCGTTCAATTGCCAACCATGGGATGAAACAAAAATATCAGTATGAAAGAATTGGTGTAAATTCCAGATTAGACAGTATTCAGGCAGCAATATTGGGTGTAAAACTAAAATATTTTAATCAGCATATTCAAGCCAGACAAAAAGCGGCTCAATATTATGACAATAAATTAGCCGGAATTGAAGAAATAAAAATACCGGCAAGAGTGAATTACAGTACGCACACATTTCATCAGTACACTATTCAAACTGAAAAGAGGAATGAACTTCAGAAGTGTCTGGGTGAGAAAGGAATTCCATCGATGATTTATTACCCAAAACCAATACATTTGCAGGAAGCTTATCAGTTTTTGGGTTATAATAAAGGAGATTTTCCAATTGCTGAAAAGTTATCAGAGACCGTTCTTTCATTGCCAATGCATACTGAATTAACAGAGGATCAGTTGATACATATTGTAAAGAGTATTAAAGAATTTTTTGCAGATAAATAATAGCTACGACAAAGACTTAGAGAAACAGAGAAAAACTCAGCGTCTTTGCTCCTCAGCGAGAGAAAAAATAAACTATGAATAATATTTTTATACATGAAACTGCCGTTTTAGATGCAGGAGCCAAAATCGGAAACGGTACAAAAATCTGGCACTTTTCACACGTAATGGGAACCGTGGAAATAGGTGAAAACTGTGTACTCGGACAAAATGTTTTCCTTGGTAACAAAGCAAAACTGGGGAACAATGTTAAAGTTCAAAATAATGTTTCGGTTTATGAAGGAGTAGTATGCGAAGATGATGTATTTTTAGGCCCATCGATGGTTTTTACCAATGTAATTAATCCACGTAGTGGGGTAAATCGCAAAAATGAATTCAAAACTACTTTGGTGAAAAAGGGAGCTACAATAGGAGCTAATTCAACGATTGTTTGCGGAATTACACTTGGAGAATATTGTTTTATAGGAGCAGGGGCAGTAATAACAAAAGATGTAAAACCTTATGCGTTAATGACTGGCGTCCCCGCCCGGCAAAAAGGATGGGTTAGCCGGTCGGGAAATGTTTTAAAAGAGGATTTAATTTGCCCGGAAACAGGCGAAAAATATAAATTGGTGGATGGATTTATAGAGCCAGTAAAATAAATTCAAAGAACTCGATACAAATAAATTTCTAAAAAGAATGAAACGATTTGCATTAATTGGGGCGGCCGGATATATTGCCGACAGGCACATGAAAGCGATAAAAGAAACCGGTAATATACTTGTTTGTGCTTCAGACAGATTTGATGTTATGGGAAGAATTGATAGCTATTTTCCAGATGCTGAATTTTTTATGGAACATGAAAACCTGGATAAGTTTATGGACGACCTGCGAATGAAAAAAGCACCCATTGATTATGTAAGTATTTGTACGCCCAATTACATGCATCCGTCGCATATTCGTTTTGCTTTGCGAAATGGTGCCAATGCCATTTGCGAAAAACCGCTGGTTATTTATCCTGAAGACATGCACATTATTAAAGATATTGAGAAGGAAACAGGTAAAAAGGTTAATACGGTACTTCAATTGCGTTATCATCCAACAATTCTTGCCTTAAAGAAAAAAATTGATGAAAGTGGCGATAAAATTTATGATGTTGATTTAAGTTACATTACAACCCGTGGAAAATGGTATTTAAAAAGCTGGAAAGGTGAAATCGAAAAATCTGGCGGAGTTGCCACTAATATTGGAATTCATTTCTTTGACATGATTACCTGGATTTTTGGAAATGTAAAGAAAAATGTTGTGCATGTTTATAATCAGGATAAAGCTGCAGGGTTTCTGCAACTGGAAAAAGCCAGGGTTCGTTGGTTTTTGAGTTTAGATTACCAGGATCTCCCAAAAGTAGCAACAGATAAAGGGATGAGAACTTTTCGGTCAATATCTGTAAATGGTGATGAAGTTGAATTTAGCGGAGGATTTACCGATTTGCATACCGTTACTTATGAGAATATCTTAAATGGAAATGGATTTGGAATTGACGATGCCAAAGAAAGCATCGTTTTAACTGATTATGTGAGAAATACCAAACCATTAGGATTAAAGGGAGATTACCATCCGTTTTTGAAAAATGCACTATAAATTATTGACTGAGTAAATCAATAAACTTTTTCGCCAGATTTTTTCTTGAAAATTCATCATAGAAACCTGTGCCAACGTTTAATTTATGTTGAAGAAACAATTCAAAATAATTCGTTAGGGTTTTTTTAATTCCCTGCGTATCATCAAAACCATGCGAAACTCCTGATTGGGTGGAGCGGATAATATTTGCAAAGTCTGCATCAGTCGGTCCAATTGCAAGTATCGGTCTTTGAGTGGCAATATACTCAAACATTTTCCCGGTTAAAATACCTTTAACATTTGGTGCATCATTAATTGGGAGTAACAGTATTTGTGATTTGCTGATTTCAATCAAACCCTCTTTATGTGGTAAATGATCCTGTAAAATCAAATTGTTATATAAGTTCTTTTTCTTTAAAGAATTTATAACCGAAATATCAGTTTGACCAATTAATTTAATTCGAAGTAATTTTTTGAATTGATCATCGTTTGATGCAAGTTCATTTAAAGCTATCCACAAAGAATTTGGATTTCGGTCTTTGTTAAATGAACCGAAATGTGTTATTGTAAAATTTTGATCAAGTTCCTGTTTCTTAAAGTTGAAATCCTCCGGATCATAACCATTATAGACTATCTCAATGTTTTTATTAATGATTTTCTTCAAATCTAAAGCGCATCCCGGACTTACAGTAACCACATGATCAGCACTTTTCAAAACTTCTCTTTCAAGTTTATGATGTTTTTTGTCGGCCCATCGCGTTAATCTGAGTTTGTCATAAAAATCGATTTGTGTCCATGGATCTCGAAAATCAGCAATCCATGGTATGTTAAATTTTCTTTTCAATCCAAGTGCTATAAGATGCATACTGTGTGGCGGCCCCGTTGAAATTATGGCATCTATTTTATTATCGTTTATAAATTGAGATAAATATTTTATGGAAGGTTTAATCCAAAATTTTCGTGGATCAGGAATTAAAAAATTTCCACGTATAAAAACCGAGAGTTTGCTTTTCCAATCGCCTGAAGAAGCTTCTGAAATATAACCGGCTTTAAATTTTGTTTCGGTTTTTTCCCCGACTAGTTTCCGGTAAAAGTTATATGGTTCCCAAATCGGCGTTTTCAATTCAACAATGTCCGGATGAATTTCATTAAGCAGACTCTCATCAACAACCGAAGCATCGGGGTTTTCCGGTGTATAAATTATAGGTTGCCAACCTGGTTCGGGGAAGTATTTTGACATTTTTAACCACCGCATTACACCACCACCTCCGCTTGGCGGCCAGTAATAAGTGATGATCAAAACTTTTTTCATAAGTCAGCAATGGTTATTCCTGAAATAATCAGAAAAATGAACCGGAATTAATCTTATTTCAAGTTTTCAAATAGCTTTCTGAAACTTACCTGTTCTTTAATAATATTCTCCAATTTCCTCAATTGCAACCCGTTCCTGTTCCATCGAATCGCGGTAACGAATGGTAACAGTATTATCTTCAAGTGTTTGGTTATCAACGGTAACACAGAAAGGTGTTCCAATTGCATCTTGCCGGCGATAACGTTTCCCGATGGAATCTTTTTCATCGTACTGACAATTGAAATCAAATTTCAGATCATCAATAATCTGGCGGGCAATTTCAGGCAGTCCATCTTTTTTAACCAGTGGAAGAACTGCAAGTTTTACCGGAGCCAAAACAGGCGGAATTTTCAGAACAACGCGTGAATCTTTTTCCAGTTGTTCTTCACAATAAGAAGCTGAAATTACCTGCAAAAACATGCGGTCAACACCAATTGAAGTTTCAACAACATAAGGAACATACGACTCATTCAGTTCAGGATCAAAATACCTGATTTTTTTTCCCGAGAATTTTTCGTGTTGCGACAGATCAAAATCGGTACGCGAATGAATTCCTTCTACTTCTTTAAATCCAAACGGGAATTTATATTCAACATCAACAGCAGCATTGGCATAGTGAGCCAGTTTTTCATGTTCGTGGAAACGATAATTTTCGTCTGCCAAAACCAAGAGCCTGGTGCCATTTCATACGGGTTTCCTTCCATTTTTCGAACCAGTCGAGTTCGGTGCCGGGCTGAACAAAAAACTGCATTTCCATTTGTTCAAATTCGCGCATTCGGAAAATAAACTGACGGGCAACAATTTCGTTACGAAATGCTTTCCCGATTTGTGCAATTCCAAACGGAATTTTCATTCTCCCGGTTTTTTGCACATTCATGTAATTTACAAAAATTCCCTGTGCAGTTTCAGGGCGAAGATAAACTTTCAAAGCGCCATCGGCTGTAGAACCCATTTCGGTGGCAAACATCAGGTTAAACTGACGAACATCGGTCCAGTTGCGGGTTCCTGAAACCGGACAGGCAATTTCTTCATCAACAATAATCTGGCGAAGTTCCACCAAGATTGCCATCATTTAAAGCTTTTGAAAAACGATTGTGTAAATGCATCCCATTTTTCCTGATAACCCAAAACCCGCTGGTTGGTTTCTCTGAATTGTTGTTCATCGAAATTGTCGCCAAAACGCTTTTTGGCCTTTTCAATTTCTTTATTGATTTTATCTTCAATCTTGCCCAGTTGATCTTCAATTAAAACATCGGCACGATATCTTTTTTTCGAATCTTTATTATCGATTAACGGGTCGTTAAATGCATCAACATGGCCGGAAGCTTTCCAGATAGTAGGGTGCATAAAAATGGCAGAATCAATTCCAACCACATTTTCATGAAGAAGAACCATGCTGTCCCACCAGTATTTCTTAATATTATTTTTTAGTTCAACACCATATTGCCCGTAATCGTAAACCGCTCCCAGTCCATCATAAATTTCGCTCGACTGAAAAACATAACCGTACTCTTTGCAATGTGCAACCAGCTTTTTGAAAATATCTTCCTGTGCCATTTTTGTTAAGATTCTAAATTGAAGCACAAATGTAACCGATTTTTTTTATTTGAAAGGAGTCCTGAGAACTGATCGAAGTTCAAGGTTCAAAGTTCAGTGTCAGCGATTAAAATTTCAATTTTCTTTTACCTTGATTACTCCACTTCCTCAAAATCAACATATTCACCTTTGTCGCGCTCGCCGTTCCGTGAATTGGTCTGATCGCGTTCAATGGTTATATCTCCTGGTGGTCGGGATGGTTTTTGATTTTGCTGCCGATACTGATCCTGCATTTTTTGTTGCATATTCTTTACTCCTTTATCAATAAGTAAAGGCAACACATATTTTGAAATGATGCGGATTCCGTAATAAATTATGAGAATAATTAAAACGGTCCGAAGGAAATTCACCAAAAATAAAAAAACTAAAAATTTCATTTAATCGATTAAATAATAGCTTTTAAACTTATACAACAACTGCATGCAAATTTATATTATTTGCTGAACCGAGATGCAAATATTGCGTTTTTTAGGATTGATTAACAAAAAAGGCAGATATAAATCTGCCAGATTTTAAAGCTGTACTATTTAAACTATTTTCTATTTACATCTCCACCGCTCGATTCGTCAATATCTTTGATTTGTGGATTTCCATAATAGTCTATGTCGCTTCCGCTGCTGGCACGGGCATACATTTCATCAGAAACATTCACAGAAATGTCTGATCCGCTACTTGCTTTAACCCTGCAAATTACACTTTCAAGGTCTTTTGCATTTATATCGCTGCCACTGCTTGCTTCGGCCGAAAAATTCTTTGTTTTTCCGGTTATTTTTGCATCGCTTCCACTGCTTACATCCAACGAGAAATTCTTGTAAACAATGTCAATTTTAATGTCACTTCCGCTGCTTGCATCAACATCCAACTGATCTCCTGACAACGTATTTTCAGAAAATACATCGGAACCAGCGGAGGCATTAATTTCATCCAGTTCTTTTGCAGTTACATAAACTTTTTTTGAACCTGAATTGAAATTTAAATTGAAAATGGAGTTGCTTTTCATATAGATGCGAAGGGTTCCGTCTTTCACCTCTGTAATAATCCTGTCAATTTCGTCATCATCGGCAACAACTTTAACATCCTCGTTTTCACCCATTTTTAAATAAAGATCAATTCCCGAGGAAACTTTTACCGCGTGAAAATTTTTAAGATTCCTGCTTTCCGTTTTGTTGTTATCAGCCGAGAATGCTAAAAGATTAATTGCAGTTAAAGCAATTAGAAGAAAGGTTGTTATTTTTTTCATGAATGTGAATTTAGATTCTTTTAAATGACGCTTCAAATATGGAAAAGTTACAAAGTTTTTCCTTTTATTCCCCTCGTTGGGAGGGGTCAGGGGAGGCTTTTACAGTTTAGTTTCGTTGAATAACATTTCCACCGGAAGATTTTTCAATGTTTGTTGTTTTCGGATTTCCATAATAAAAAATATTTCCACCGCTACTTGCCCGACCTTCAAACTCGTCTGTTACTTTTATCCATATGTTGGCGCCACTGCTGGTTTTGGCTTCACATTCGCCGGTCTTTAATTCTTCCGCTTTAATATTGGAACCTGCCGAAGCTTTTAACTCCGAACCATCAGCTTTTCCTTCAAGTGTAATGTTTGAACCAGAAGATGCTGAAACATCAATATCATCAGCATTAATTTTTAATTTAATGTTGCTCCCTGCCGAACCTGAAATATCCAAATCATTACATGAAATAATATCTTCCGAATTTACATTGCTACCTGCAGTTGCACGGATTTCTGTTAAATCGGTTATGGTTACAAACACTTTCAACGATTTTGCTCTTCTGATCATTGCAGAGGAGCTAACAGTCAGTGTATTGTCATCAACTTCAGTTTCAATATATTCCATAAGATTTTCATCAGCTTCTACCGTTAGTTTTTGCTCATCACCTTGCGACAGATAAACATTCAACCCACGGGTAACTTTTATTTTATCGAATGAATCAACATCACGTTGTTCTTTGGTAATATTTCCATCTCCGGTAACCGTTGGCCCCGGAATGCACGATGTAACTGATGAAAGCAAAAAGACAAGTGAAATAACAGGTAGGATCTTATTTTTCATTTTTCAGGTTGTTTTGAGTAGCTTAAATTTCTCTTTCAAAGATAGTTGTGAAATTAAAACAAAGCCATTTATTTCGCTAAACATGGGCAATTTATCGGTGAACGGGCATAAAAAAAGCCAGCAATTGCCGGCTTGATATTAAGAATGTTTCATCTAATTTGCTCTGTCGAAAGGTCGTCTGCCAAATCTTTCCGGTTGGTTCATCCTGTTCATCCCGGGTCTTCTCATTTCGCTGCCTGGACGATTTCCACGTGAATTGTCAAAACTTAACAACTGCTCTTCGGTTAAAAGACTTCTGATATCCTGACGTTCTTTTTCCTGTATTTTAGCAATCTCGGTTTTAACATCACCAATTTCCTCAATGTTTTTGTTAATTGCTTTCATATCAGCTTTTTCGGCAGTTGTCAGCGTTTTTTGCCGGGCTGCCAATTCGTTCAGTTTATTTCGAAGTGGTTTGACTTCCTTCGCTGTTTCGAGCCTGATATTTTTAATAGATTCCTGCTGTTCATCAGTGAATAACGGAGCTCTTTGAACCCGCGGATTCTCCTCACGATTGCGCTGTAATTGGGTTTCTCCTCTGTTTTCGAAAGCTCTTCCACGTTCAGGTCTTTGTTGTGCTATTGCTGAAGTTGAAATTAAAACTGTAGCAATAATTACGATTCCAAAAAGTTTTCTTTTCATGACTTTAAATTTGAATTTATAATTTTCTGTTTTCAAGGTTTTCGACTTTGAAAATAGATAAGAGTTTAAAATATTTTTGATTTTAACGACCTTTAACAAAACCAGTTGCTGTAAATAATGTTATTGTTGAACGATCTGGATTAATATATTTTAACTTAATGCGTTATTAGATTTGAATACCTATTTGGTTAAGTTTTTTAATTTTGGCGAATTATTTTGAATTAATTACTGATATTGAAATCAGTTAAAAAACAGGAAAGATGAGAAAAAGGAAAATTTGGATAGCATTTATCATCATAATGGTTGCAGGAACGAGCTTCTTCAGCTTTGAACGTGACCAGAAAGATTTTGAAATATTAAAGAATCTCGACATTTATACAACGCTTTTCAGGGAGCTGAACATGTTTTATGTTGATGATATTAACCCAACTGATTTGGTTAAAACAAGTATCGACGATATGTTGAGTTCGCTTGATCCTTACACCAATTATATTTCTGAAGATCGGATTGAGGATTACAATTTAATGACAACAGGTGAATATGGCGGTATTGGTGCAATAATTACCAAGCGTGATGATAAAGTTTTGATTTCAGAACCTTATGAAGGATTTCCGGCTCAAAAAAGCGGACTAAAAGCAGGTGATATTCTTTTGGAAGTATCTGATAAATCAACGGAAAACATGACAACAGAAGATGTAAGCAATCTTCTGAAAGGGCCGGCAAACAAACCGGTAAAAATAAAATTTCAACGACCGGGAGAAAAAAAACCGGTTTCAATTGAAGTAATACGCGAAAAAATTTCATTACCAGCAGTGCCATATTACGGAATGCTTAATAGTAAAACAGGTTATATAAGATTAACTCAATTTACACAAGGTAGTGCCAATGAAGTGAAGAAAGCGATAATAGAACTTGAAAAAAATAATCCTGAATCGCTGCTTCTTGATCTTCGTGGAAATCCAGGTGGTTTGCTAAACGAAGCTGTAGATATGGTTAATTTCTTTGTTCCGAAAGGAGTGGAAATAGTTAGTACCAAAGGTAGGATAACCCAAAATAACAGGATTTATAAAGCAACTTCAAACCCAATAGACACTACAATAAAAATTGGGGTTTTGGTAAATCGTGGTTCAGCTTCTGCCTCAGAAATTGTTGCCGGAGCGATTCAGGATCTCGACAGGGGTTTAATCATTGGAGGTCGTACTTTTGGAAAAGGATTGGTGCAAACCACCCGCGATCTTAACTACAATACTAAATTGAAAGTTACAATTGCAAAATATTACATTCCGAGTGGGAGGTGTATTCAGGCGTTAGACTATTCGCACCGTAATGAAGATGGTAGTGTGGGAACCGTGCCTGACTCGCTGATCTCGGAATTTACAACTCTTAAAGGAAGAAAAGTTTATGATGGTGGCGGGGTTGTGCCCGATATAAAAATTACTGGCGATGAGATTAGTAACCTGAGTATAGAGTTAGTTACCCGTTTTCTTACTTTTGATTTTGCCACTGAATTTGCAAATGAAAATCAAACGATTCCCGAACCTGAGAAATTTGAGATTACTGACGATGTTTACAACCAGTTTGTTGAATTTGTAAAAGATAACAATTTTAAGTATGAAGCTGAATCAAAAAATGAACTGGATGAATTAGTAAAATCGGCTAAAAAAGACAAATACTACGAACAGGCAAAAAATGAATTTAATGCTTTACAGGCAAAGCTTGCACCTGATCTTGATAATGACCTGGAGTTGTTCAGAGAAGAAATCAGCGAATTATTGAAAGATGAAATTGTATCAAGATATTACTATCAAAAAGGTGCAATTCGCTCTGCAATTCATAGCGACAAAGGAATTCAAAAAGCAGTGGATGAGTTGAATTCATCAACAGCTTATCGCGGCTATTTTGAGACTGGGCGCATTATTGCAATGAAAACAACAAACGAATAATAAATATTCAAAAGATATTATTTAAAGGAGGCCGGTTGAGTCTCCTTTTTTTTGGATTTTAAAGTGAACGATTAAGTCCGGCATTTTTTTATTTACCCAGTTAATAATGAACAGGATGGCAGCAATAAACATTGGTCCTAAAATAATCAAATAGGTATAGACCGAGAATTTTCCCCAGGCAATAAGGATATAAATTATTCCAAGTAAAAAGAATGAAATTCCGCCAATCAATTCACGTCGCCAGCTAAGAACCAGCAAAACAATTAACAAAACGGAAGGAATAAGATGAATCAGAAATGTTGCAGGTTTTGCAGGGAATGATTTTTCTCCATCAAAAAAGTCGAAAGCAAAAAAGCTTATAAATAGGATGAAAGTTATCATCAGTATTCTTGGGAACCAATAAAGTATATTTTTCATAAGTTCGATAAATAATTGGTAAATCTTTCGGGTTTGCGGATGTAAAGTTCATTAGATTTCTGAAATAATGTTTCTATTTTGTATATTAACACAACGGTATTTGTTAAACAGATACTGGTTTATAAACAAATTAAATGCAAAGAATGAATTTAAAAAGAATTACGAGATTAATAAGACGATTCTTAGTACCGGTTTTTCTATTTCTGGCGGCAATATTTTTCAGCTTTTTTATTCAGAATTACCTGGAAACGGAAGATTACGTTGATTTTTTTAATACAACAGGAAAAGTTCTGTTTATTATTAGTTTTGCCTGGATGCTTATCGTATCAATCAGGGTTTCAAAAAGATTGTTTCTCGAAAAATACGATATTTCAAAAGAAGATAATCTCCGGTCAAGAAAATTTCAAACCCAGTTCAATTTACTGGAACGAATCATCGTTTTCATGATTATTATTATCGGTATCGGATTAATTTTAATGCTTTTTGATGATGTAAAAAAGCTTGGAACAACACTCTTTGCATCGGCCGGAATTGCCGGGATAATCATCGGGCTGGCGTCTCAAAAGGTTATTGCCGCTGTGCTGGCCGGATTACAGATTGCAATTACCCAACCCATTCGTTTAGACGATGTGGTTATAATAGAAAATGAATGGGGAAGGATTGAGGAAATAACGCTCACTTATGTGGTTGTTAATATTTGGGACAAACGCCGATTAATTGTTCCTACCACCTATATTTTCGAAAAACCTTTTCAAAACTGGACAAGAACTACATCAGAGTTACTTTGCACTGTTTTTATTTATGCCGATTACAATGTTCCTTTTGATGCTGTGCGGAATGAACTTACCCGTTTGCTTGAAAGTACGCCACTTTGGGATAAAAAAGTAAATGTACTTCAGGTTACCGATTCAAAAGAAAATTGTGTTGAGTTGCGTGCATTGATGAGCGCAAAAGACTCCCCTTCTGCTTGGGATTTAAGAGTTTTTATCCGTGAGAAACTCATTGAGTTTCTTCAAAAAAATTACCCCGATAGTTTACCAAAAAAACGGATTCGGATTGAGGAAGGTGAATCAGGGCCAGAAGTTTTCTTTCCGAATAAAAAATAAAAATGCATTACATGAAGCTTTATTTTGCAGGATCGATTCGTGGAGGTAGAGAAGATGTAATATTTAAAAAATTTAGGGAAGTTCTGTTTAATACAAAATTGGTTGTGCGGTTGAAATGAGTAAAAAATAATTTGTTTGTACAGGTCTGCAATAAAGAAAACTAAGGGTTGATCTAATTTTCGTATTTTTTTCTATAAAGTAATTTTAATATCCCCGGGAGAACAATTAACAATAACGGCAAAGCAATTATTAAACCACCAATAACTGCAATTGCCAGTGGCTGGTGCATCTTTGCACCGGAACCAATTCCAATGGAAAGCGGAGTTAGAGCTATAATAGCGCCTGAAGCAGTCATCAGTTTCGGGCGCAAACGTGCAGAAATTGCAAATCCAAGTGCATTGTTTACGTTCGATTTTTTCAGTTCATACAAAAACTGTTGAATTGTAAAAATGGCATTTTCACCAATTATTCCGATAATCATAATCAACCCGGTATAACTCCCAACATTTAGCGGTGTTTTTGTGAAATACAAACCGAGAACACTTCCTGAAATTCCAAGCAGACTAAGAAATAAAACAGTCAGTGAAATTTTCAGGCTTTTAAACATGAATAATACCACGGTAAAAACCAGTAAGGCACCAAAAATTAAAATCTTCAATAACTCGGCAAACGATTTTTGTTGCTGGGCATAAGATCCGGCGTATATAATCTGATAAGAAGGTGGCAGACTGATTGATTGCAGTTTCTGTTGAATTTCTTTCATGCCGGTTCCAAGGTCGATGCCATTCAGGCGGGCTGTAATCATGCTCATGGTTTGCAGATTTTCGCGGTCAATTTCTGCAACACCACTTTTAATTGAAAAATCAGCAAAAAAGTTGAGAGGCAGATAAACTCCTGATGGGGTGCTAATTTTTACATCCTTAAGTTTTTCAATTGGAGTGTGGTTATTTTCAGGGTAAATCATCCGAATGGTTGTTAACTGTTCCTTCTCGGGAACGGAACCAATAACAGTGCCTTCAAGGTAAGTTTGTACCTGCGAATGCAGATCATCCGATGTAAGATTAAACTGTTTCAGTTTATCTTCTTTGGGAAGTATGCTGAACATTGGTCCTGCCACAAGTATCCCGTTATAGATATCTTCAACTCCGTTAATGGTTTCCATGCTGTCGGCTATCTGTCGCGAAAGAGCCTGTATTTTTTCATGATCGGTTCCAAAAAGTTTTACTTCGATTGGATTACCGCTTTCCATCAAATCACCCAACATGTCCGTTACTACCTGCATAAATTCAGTTTCCATAAACGGCATCGACTTTTCAATTTGTTTTCGGATAATATCAGCGACCTCTTCTGTTGTTTTACCCCTGTTTTTATTTAGAATAATCAGGTAATCCCCGTCGTTGGGTTCAGTAATAAAAAAACCCATTTGTGTTCCGGTTCGGCGTGAATAAGTTTTAACCTCGGGAACCGATTCCAGAATATTATCAATTTGTGTAAGCAACCGGTCAGTTTCTTCAAGTGACGTTCCTGGTGGTGTTTTATAATCAAGTACGATAGAACCTTCGTCCATTTCCGGAAGAAATCCGGTTTCCAGCCGTGGAACCAAAACTAAAATAACCGTTATTAATCCTGCTACAACCAGAACGCTGATGTACGGCTTTCTGATAAAAAAACCAACCCAGTGTTTTTGCTTTAAATCAGTTCCGTGAAGCTGTTTCCCCAAATGCTGATCTTTTGAAAACAAAAGATAAATAACCGGTAGCCCAATCCAGGTGACCAAAAACGAGCACACCAGTGTAATGATCATGGTCTGCGTCAGAATTTTAAAATAGGCACCTGCAATTCCGGTCATCAATTGAAAAGGAATAAGAATAACAATGGTACTCAAAGATGAACTTACCATTGCCGGGAGACAGAAATTGAATCGCTTTCCCAACCAGTTCTTTTGGTTTCTGCTCAGGATGTTCTTCATGCGTTCGGTGAATTTGTTCCACCACAATAATTGCATCGTCGATAATTAAACCGATAGCAGCAGCAATGGCGCCAATGGTCATAATGTTAAAATCATAACCAATAAAAGTGAGAACAACAAATGTAAGTGCAAGTGTTATTGGAATCGTAATCAGTATAACTGCACTGGCTTTTCCTGATTTCAGGAAAATAGTAGCAACCACAATTGCAAGTAAAAGTCCAATCCAAAGTACATCAATTATACTGCGGATACTGGAGTTTACAAATTCTGACTGGTTATAATAAGGTTCCAGTGTTACGCCTGCTGGTAAAAGTTTATTAAGTTCTTCCACTTTTGCCGTCACCTCGCCCGATACATCGATGAGATTACTATTGGGTTGTTTTAAAACGGCTACCAGCGGAACATCATTTCCATCGGCTTTAATTTTTACATATTCCGTTTGTTCTGCAATTTCAACCTTAGCTATATCCTTCATCTTTATTTTACGGGCAGCATTGTTAAAAAGTACAAGATTTTCCAGCTCTTCCTTGTTATGAATGGTAGCATCAGTTACAGTAAGATAAAGCCGGTTATAATCAATAGTATATCCGTTCGACTGAATAAAGTCGGTTTGCTGAAATGCATTTTCAATATCCTGCGGGCTGATGCGCAGCGTACTCATCTTTTCCTGATTCAGGATGATATGGTATTCCTTATTTTTTCCTCCAATAACATCCACTCCGGCTACTCCTTCAACACGAGAGAAATAGGGTTTCACCAGGTATTCGGCAATCATTTTCAGTTCAATCGGGTTTTTTGTTTTCGATTGCAGCGAATAACCCATCACTGGTAGAATCGACGGATTCATTTTTTCAATGGTGATCTGAACATCGGGGGGCAAGTGTATTTTTAATCTGGTTAATTCGTGATTCAATTGCTGTTTGGCAAGATCGATATCGGCGCCCCATTCCATAAAAGCTGAAATTTCGCAGGTTCCCAAGACTGGTTGCACTTCGGATCATCGATAATTTTTCAACCCGTTTTATGGCATTTTCAAGTGGCTTGGTGACTGTTACCATCATTTTGTCAACAGGTTGCTCTCCATTATCGGCAATCACCTTGATTTTTGGAAAAGTAACATCGGGAAAAGTGATGTTTTCATATTTTTGTATGCAAAATGCTCCACCCAGTAAAATCAATAAAGAATAACAGAAACAGGACTTTTAAAGCGGGTAAAAATATTTTTCATAATTAATTTACAATATTTACAAGGCTACTGTCTTCAAGTCCGTAGCCTCCTTCAAGAATAATCACATCATTTTCGGTAATTGCACCGGCATTGATTTCCACCAGACTATCGTTTTTAATTCCCGTTTCTACAGGAACCTGAACAGCGATATCGTTCTGTACCACTTTCATTACCCAAAAATTATCCTGAGTTTCATTCGTTAACAAAGCCTTTTTTGGAATAAGAAGAGATTTATCACTCTTTTCATTTCGAAATGAAACAGTCAAATTCATGTTCTCGGGCCAGGCATTGTTGCCCGAAGGTTTTACGAAAACTTCCTGTGTTTGCGAATTTTCGTCTACAAAAGGTCTGATGTTGAGTACAGTTCCCGAAGTTTGAGTATTATCGGGAAGTAGAAGTGTGCATTTTCCACCTGGTTTAATTAGATTGTGATATTCAAACGGAACATTAACAAGCACCTGTAAATCTTTAAAATCGGCGATGGTACATAATGTATTTCCCTCTGGAACAAAAGCGCCGGGTCCCAGTAAAAGCGGTTCGTTTACAATGCCGGAAGTAGTGGCTGTAACGCTAATTCTACCGAAACCTTTAAGTCCTGAATTTTCTGTTGTTGACTGCTCCAATGCCTTGTTTTCGCGGGTTTGAATCTCAAAAAGCGCCTGTCCTGCCTCAACAATATCACCGTATTTTACATGAATGGCAGTGATATACCCCGAAATAGGTGAAACAACATGGTTTTTATTTAAAAAAACTGTTCGTCCGTTGAGCGTTATTTTGTCCTCGATAGTTCCCATCCGGGCGTGTGTTACCGAAACCGCAGCTTTTGAAATAACCTCTTCTTCGGCATTTTCAGCCGGTTTATTTTTGCACGAACTCAAAATAATAAGACAAGCGACAAGAAAAAGTAAAATCGAGTTTGTTTTCATTTGTTCCGGTTTAATAGTTCCAGTAATTATAAGCGTTAATAACCATTTGTTTTTCCATTTCAAAAAGCAGTTTCTCCTGTTTTTTTTCCGAAATATCTTTGAGCATGTAACTGTAATCCATCACCGAAATATCACCCTGAGCAAGCAAACTTTTATACATATTAAGCAGATCGTTATATTGTACCAGCTGGCTGTCTGTCAGCGAAATTCTTTTATCGAGTGAATTCAGTTTATCCATTGTAAAATTTCTCTGAATCCGGTTTTGAATCTTTGTTTGTTGTTTATCAAACTGAAGGTTTTCAAGGTTGATCTGCGATTTCTGTAATTCAGTTTTTCGTTGATTTCCATCAAAAAGCGTCAGGTTAAAAGTGGCTCCTGTGCTGAAGCCCAAACGGTTAAATGAAGGAATATAAACAGCATTCATTCCGGCATTTGCAAACCAGTTTACCTGTGGCTGATATTTCAGTTCGTTTATTTTTAAATCGGCAATAATGGCAAGACTATCCAAATAGTATGAAGTCAGAAAGCGTGAATTGGCAACTGCATTTTTATTCAATTGAAATTCCACAGGCTCAACTTCTACATCAGCGCCTTCATCAACACCGCATAAAAGATTCAGATTGTAAATGTTGTCGCGGTATTCAGCATTATAGGTTTCGTAATTTTGCTCGTAATTCTGTCGGGTAATTTCCAGAATTTTCAAATCGCTTTGTTTGTAAATAGCATGTTGCACCAGTTCATTCATCAGCGAAATTTCCGACTCAACTTCTTTTATCAGTTCAAGATTATTATCCGCTTGACGGCGGCTTTTTAAACAAAGGAGGTATTGATGCCTGACTGCATTTTCGAGTTCATGTTCTGTCAGTTCAATATTATTATCACTTATTCGTTTCTGAATTTCTGTTTTATCTTTGTAAGTTTCTATTTTTTTATTGTTGAACAAACCCTGGGTTACCGAAACAGTCCCCAGATACTGGCCTCCATCGGTTCCTGCTAAATCATAACCGGTATATCTTTGCGCGTCTTTCGAAACCAAACGAAACTGCTTTGAACCATTATCGCGTGAAATAATCGGTGCAAATAAAACACTGGCATCAACAGTAATTTCTGGTTTTGAATAAATTTTCCTGATTTGTTCCATATCAAGCTGAACCAGTTGTTTTTCATTCTGATTTTGATGAATTAAAGTACTGTTGTTTTTAGCCTGTTCTATATAAAAATCAAGATCGTGTTGTTGAGCAAATAGTTGAAATGGGTGAATTATAATGACTACCAAAGCAAACAGAAAATTCATTTTCATGAGTTGTAATTTTAGCACAGGAATTTCAAAGGTAAGCTAAAGTAATAGAAAACATTGGATTTATAAAAGTCAAAAAATCATTTGAGCAGCTTTTTGTGATATTGAACAAACAGACCAAACAAATCAGCAAGTTATCAGTTTTTATGTAGTATAAAATACGAATTTTTTATAAATCCTGATGTTTAATTTAGTTACTTTTGAAAGCTTTTTGATGATTAACTTTGATGGTAAACATTAGATTTGATTGCTTTGATACAATGAAACAGTATTATTTAATCTTTATTTTATTTACAGCAGGTTTTTCTCTTTTGAATGTGAAAGGAGGGAAAGCACAAGTATTTATTAATGAATTCCAGGCTTCCAATACCGGAATAATAGTTGATCCGGATTATAATGAAAGCGCTGATTGGGTTGAGCTTTACAATGCGGGAAATTCTGTTGCGAATATTGGTGGATTGTATCTGACTGATAATTTCAATGATCCAACAAAATGGCAGATACCTTCAGGAACTCAGATTGATCCGAAAGGCTTTTTAATTATTTGGGCCGATGGTTATGATTCAGGTCTTCATACCAGTTTTAAAATTTCAGCAGATGGAGAAGAACTGGCAATTCTTAATACCACGGGCACTTTTATTGATTCAGTTTCATTTGGTATTCAGGAACCCAACATTTCGATGGGACGAAAACCGGATGGTGGAGCTGAATGGCAATTTTTTTCGGAAGCATCACCCGGAGAGTCAAATAATACTCGGACAATTTTGAAGGTATTGTAAAAAGCACTCCCCGTTTTTCGCCATTGGGT
The DNA here is from genome assembly GCA_963849775.1 of uncultured Prolixibacteraceae bacterium. Taxonomy (GTDB): domain Bacteria; phylum Bacteroidota; class Bacteroidia; order Bacteroidales; family Prolixibacteraceae; genus Draconibacterium. Next base: position 224,646 of record CAWKIX010000008.1, read on the forward strand.
GGAATTTTTAATGGTCCGGTTGCCGTTTCGATTACAAATACTTTTGGTGGCAACATTCATTATACGCTAGATGGATCGGAGCCAACAGAAAGTTCACCAATTTTAAATAGTGATATTTTTGTCGAGCAAACAACTGTTGTTCGGGCAAAAATATTTCAGGAAAATCATATTCCGGGGCCAACAATTACAAACACTTATTTTATTGATACAGAAAATGCAATCGGAGATCTTCCGGTAGTTTCATTGTCATCCGATCCCGATAATTTTTGGGATTCAGATAAAGGAATTTATGTCCAGGATTTTAAACCTGAATGGGAAATTCCGGTAAATATAGAATTGTTTGAAAACGATGGCAGCGACCGTGCAGGTTTTAATGAACCTGCCGGTGTAAAAGTAAATGGCTTGTATTCGTGGCAGTTACCTCAAAAAATGCTTGGTGTTTATTTTCGCAAGGAATATGGGAAGGGAAAACTTGATTACCCCTTGTTATTTGACCGCGACCGAAATTCTTATGATGATTTTGCGTTGCGTGCTTCGGGAAGCGATTGGGCATATACCTTGTTTCGCGATGCTATGACACAATCGTTAACCCGTGAAAATATGGATGTTGATTTTCAGGGAAGCCGTGCTTGTGTGGTTTTCATCAATGGTCAATACATGGGCATTCATAATATAAGGTCGAAAATAAATGAAGATTTTATTGTTCAGAATCATAAATTGGGAGACCAGAAAATTGACATGATTGAAAATGAAGATTATGTTGAAACCGGATCTCTTGATCAGTATGCAGCTTTTGAGGCAATATACCATAAAGATCTTACAGTTCAGGAAAATTATGATGCTGTGGCGGAATTAATGGACATTGAAAATTTTACTGATTTTATGGTTACTGAAATCTATTCGCAGAATACTTCCGTTGATCATAATATAATGGCCTGGAAACCGCAGGAATCGGGAAAATGGAAATGGGTTGTAAATGATTTGGACCGCGGATTTTTTAGCGCAGGCAGTAATATGATTAACTTTTATTCCAACCGCGATGTTATTCCTTTAACTAACCTTCTTAAAAATGATGGTTATAAACACTATTTTGGAAGAAGGCTGGCAGATCATCTTTTTACCACTTTCGACCCCGAACATGTAAAGCAGGTAATTGATGAATTCAGTGCAAAAATTGCCGATGAAATTCCGAAACATATTATACGCTGGCAGGGAACAAGTTCAAGTTACGGTAATCCGATTCCTTCAATAAATTACTGGGAAAACGAGGTGGCAAAAATGAAAGTATTTGCCGAAAACAGACCATCGGCATTGCTGAATGACCTCAAAAATTACGGTTTTCAGGGGAGCCAGCCGCTAACGGTTTCTACTTATCCTGAAAAAGCCGGTACGGTTGATTTTAATGGTATCGAAATGTATAACTCATCTACAAGAGGTGGTTATCCGGTAAATGAAGAAATTACCTTAAAAGCTAATGCTAAAAATGGATATGTTTTTCAAGGATGGAGGCGTTTAGGATCAGCTATTTTGGTGGAAAAAGAACAGGTTTGGAAGTACAATGATGCTGGTAATGAATTAGCAGCTACCTGGAATATTTCTGATTTTAATGATTCGGCCTGGGAAGAAGGACAAGCTGAATTGGGCTATGGCGATGGCAACGAAAATACTGAAATAAGTTATGGCGGAAATAATAATAACAAAATTATTACCTACTACTTCAGAAAGACTTTTCAGGTTGAAAATATTTCATCCATAAAAAGTTTAAATATTCAGTTGAGGTGCGACGATGGAGCTGTTGTTTACCTAAATGGAAATGAGGTTGTAAGAGAAAATTTGCCTGAAGGTGAAATAAATTACTTAACCAAAGCACTGGATGGAGTTAGTGGTGCCGCCGAATCAAACTTTACAAGTTATGCCGTGGATAATACCGATTTAATTGAGGGTGAAAACATCGTCGCAGTTGAAATACATCAGGTTAACCCAACTAGTAGCGATATAAGTTTTGATATGGAAATTTCGTCGGTGGTTGATAATCAGAATTCTTACTATAGTACCAATCCTGAAATATCATTCACACACACTTCGGATGAAGAATGGACAGCTGTTTATGAAAGTGATGGAAGTTGTATTCTCCCCGAAGAAATAAGTGATATAATGATTTTGAATAAAGATTGTTCTCCGTATAAAGTGCCTGATAATGTTACTGTAACTCCAACTGGCAAACTGGTTATTGAACCTGGTGTGGAATTATGGATGTCGAATGGTGTTTCCATCGAGGTTAACGGAGCGTTAGATGCAAAAGGTACATTTACTGAACCTGTTATTTTTAAAGCAGCGCCCGGAGAAAATAAATGGGGAATCCTGAATTTTGTAAATGCCAACACCTCCTATTTAACAAATGTGATTATCGAAGATGCATCAAAAGGTTATCATCCGTTGCGCGAAATTGCAGCAGTTTCAGCATTTCATTCAACAATTGTAATTGATGGTGCTGTTATTGAAAATGTTTTCGAAAATCCAATCGTGGGGCGCTATTCTGATATTACGTTAAAAAATAGCCGGCTTCATTCCGAAATAACAGGCGATTTAATCAACGTTAAATATGGTAAAGGATATGTTGACAGTTGTACATTTATTGGGAACGATATGCCCGATACCGATGCTGTTGATTACGATGATGTAACTGATGGAGTGATAAAAAACAGCCTGATTCGTGATTTCCACGGTTTTAACAGCGATGCCATTGATATTGGCGAACAGGCAAAAAACATCAATATTGAAAATATGGTGGTTTATAATATTACCGATAAAGGCGTTTCCGTTGGGCAGCAATCATCAGTTAATATTTCGAATTCTGTTTTTGTGAATTGCAATCTTGGAGCCGGGTTAAAAGATTCGAGTGATGTTACAATTGATCATTGTACCTATTATGGAAACGGTACATCAATTGCCTGTTATGAGAAAAATGAAGGCGATGCAGGTGGAAATGCAATTGTAACCAATTCAATCTTGTCGAACACTTACGATGCCAGCTATTCAAGTGATTCAAAATCAACGATAAAAATTTCGTATTCTGCATCAGATAATGAGACTTTACCGACAGGGAATCATAATATTTTTACCGAACCGAAATTTGTAAATCCAAATCTTTTTGATTTCAGCTTAAATCCGGGTTCAGCCTGTATAGCAGCCGGAACAGATGGAAATATTGGCGCAAACATCGAAAATCTGCCAACAGTTAACTTGCTTTTTATCAGTGGAATTGCGTACAAGTCTGATTTGATTTCGGATGTAAATGAATTTGTTGAGCTAACAAATGCAGGGACTTCATCGGTTGATATTTCAGGTTATTCGTATACAAAAGGAATAACATTCACTTTTCCCGAAGGAACTGCTATTAATGGCGGAGAAAAAATCTATGTGGTTTATGACTCATCATTAGATTACTGGCAAAACACAGGTAAAAAGGTTTTTCAGTGGGAAAGTGGCCGTTTAGCCGACGAAGGAGAATCAATTCAACTTGAAACTCCACAAGGTATTGTAGTTGATAAAGTAAAATTTTTGGATACAACTCCGTGGCCCGAAATTGCAAATGGAGAGGCGATCACATTAAAATCAGCTGATCTTGATAATCATTTTGCAGCGAATTGGAAATCGGTAAATCTGGATGTTATGGTTTTTGTTGATCAAACAACAGTTTCAAATAACATTAATGTTTATCCAAATCCAACCACCGGAAATCTTACCATTTCAGGATTAAATGATAAAGAAATGATGCTAAATGTTTATGATCTTACCGGGGGTTTGGTAAAATCGCAAATTGTAAATTCAAAACATTCGCGCATTAATATTCAAGATTTGCAACAGGGAATTTATTTATTCAAATGTGGAAATTATTCAAGTAGAGTAATATTAATGAAATAGTTCCATCGATAGATTGAGTTTAGTACGATCCCCAAAAATATGCTTTAGGTTTTACCGATTGAGTTGAATAATATTTTAATTTAGATGAAAATTAGTTTCATCGAAAATTGATAAGTAATAGTAATTTTATCAATAATTAATTGAATGTTCTGAATTAATCTTAATTAGGGCGTCTCCCTGAATTTATTTCAGGGTCTTATTTGCAAATAGCTGATTATCTTGCGTGATAGATACTGAATCAAGTTCAGCATGACGTTTTAAAGTAAAATAGGATACAAAACGAATATTCAAAATAATTTAATTAAACCTGAAATCAACAAAACTAATTGTATGAAAAATATATTTCTACAATTCGGAAAATCCAAATTACTACTAATCCCATTTCTGTTAACGGTTATACAATTTGGTTACGCACAAGAGAATATAATTGCCAATGGCGATTTTGAAAATGGCACAGACGGATGGAAAGCCATGGGTTCAACAATTGCAACCTCAACTGATGCACACTCCGGAAATGCTGCTGCTATAGTTAGCAACCGTAACAATCCGTGGGATGCAATAGCAATAGATTTGAAAAATATAATTGAGAGTGGTAAAACCTATAAATTAAGCGCATGGGTTAAAATTCCTGATCCGGCTGTAAATTTCAGGGCTACAATTCAGTTAAATGTAGATGGAGATTTATCGTATCATAATTTTTTGTGGGACAATAATCCGGTGATCGGGTCTTATGCCTATTATACTGAAACTTTTACCCTCGACTGGACCGGAAATTTACTTGGAGCGAACCTTTATTTTGAAAATGAAAGTGTTAATGATGTTTATTCCGATTATATCATCGACGATGTTCAGTTAATTGAATCTGCATCTATTATTGATATTTTACAGCAAGGTGAAGGATGGAAAGACATAAAATCATCCATGCTGGTTGGAGGTTGTGTAACTGAAGGAGGCAAGAATTATTTTACGAATGCTGCTGCAAAAGCACAGGTTTTAAAAGATTGCAATACGGTAACCATTCAATGTTATCCCGCATGGGGACGTTGGGACGAAGAAAAGCGCCATGTTTACCATGTTGATGAATTTACGAACCGCGTAAAAGAAATGAAGCAACAAAATATGACGGTAACTGCGCACATGTTGCTCGGTTGGGATCAGTACTTTCCAGAATGGTACAAAAAAGGAGATTTTCCTGCTGATACAGTTGAGGCAATTATGAAAAGCTGGTTGAAAGGAATTATCACTTACAAGGGGAATGATACTTTAGTTGATATCTGGAATGTTGTAAACGAGGCGATTAGCTGGGATGGAAAAGGTGGCTACTGGCCATTGTTTGACGAAAGTTATAACGATGCCTGCGAATTGCAAAGATTGGGTTTTGAGCCTGATGCATCAGGATTAACGGGCAATCAATTTGTGAATGCCGAACATCCTGTGTACATCCGTAAAGCATTTGAATATGCTCGAACACTTACCAATAAAAAACTTGAGCTTCGCGATTCCGGATTCGAATTTCCGGGAGACGCAAAATACAATGCTTTTTACCAATTGGCCGTTCATCTGAAAAAAATGAATGTACCGGTTGATGTGATAGGATTCCAAACTCATATTGATATTGAGAAAAATTATGACTGGGAAGGTTATACCAATAATATTAAACGGTATCGTGCACTTGGGTACGAGGTAATAATTCCGGAAGTTGATATTGGTGATGCAGCCAAAAATTGGTCAGAGGAAAAAGCACAAATGCAAAAAAAGCAATATTACAATTTGGTTACAGCGGCTATCAGGGGAGGAGCAAGTGATTTTCAAACCTGGGGTTTTATTGACGATGGTTGGCGCCCTGATCAAAAAGCATTTCCATATACCAAAAATTTTGAGGCAAAGCCAGCATACGACGGTATTAAAGAAGCTCTTATTGATATGAGCTCAATTCTATACTGGGAAATGAATTCAGCAATTAGCGATACCATGCCAGATGTAATGAAATACAATAATTTCGGTAAACTAAATAATTTTAATACGCCTGAATTTGTAGACGGCTTTACAAAGAAAGCACTGCGGTTTGACGGAGTTGATGATAATATCACATCAGGCGTTCTATCCGATTCGATACCCGGAGATCTTACCATTTGTTTTTTCGTGAATACTACAACAAGCAAGCCCGGGATTATTGCGGATTTGGCTACCGACAACAATTCAGGATTAAAAGTTGGAATCAATAATGAAGGGAAAATTGTTTTATATGCTTCAGAAATTGGTCTTGATGAAGATTTGGTTAGTTCGGAGACAGTGAATGACAGCATTTGGCATTTTGTTGCAATCCAGCGAGATAGTGTAACTTACCGTTTGTATGTCGATGATTCAGTTCCAATTGCTACTGGTGTAGGCACAATTCAAAACTTTAACAAACTTACTGTGGGTTCAAAAAATAATAACACGGAGCATTTTGAAGGTATTATTGATGAGCTTAGATTATATGACTGGGCAATTGAAGAGGAAAGTTTTAGAAGGAATTATACATTAGGTAAAGAAATGACCCTGGAATACAGCTCTGACAGGATGAGGGTAAGACTTGAATGGACCGATAATAGTGATGAAAATGTTGGCTATATCATTGAACGCAAAATCGGGGAAGGAAATTGGGAAATAGCTGCAGAAAAAGAAACGGGCGTTTACCATTATGTTGAGAGCCTCGAATTATACGACACAACGTATTCTTACCGAGTGCGTTCAGCTTCCAGGTTTATGAATTCATCATCAACTAATATGGTCAGTTTTATTACGCCAAACGATCCAAATACCGGGATAGCTGATTAAAATATAAAGTCTCCATTAACCATTCCTAATCCAACCACAGGAATTATTAATATTTTAGGTCTGGGACCAAATAATACAACGGTTGATATTTTTAATTTATCTGGTGTAAAGCTTCGTTCAGAAGTAATTAGCGCGGCCAATCCAAAACTTGATATAAGTGATTTCGTGCAGGGAATATTCTTGATCAGAAGCGGCAACTTTGCACAAAAAATTGTGCTAATGAAATAGTTGCAGATATTAACACTTCATTTAATATCCTTAAGATTTCATTTAAATCAATTAACATCTGTTAATACACTTCTCGTGAATTATTCCCTACATTTACTACTCGTTAAGTTTATAAAATGAAACAACTGTTTTTCATATCTCTTTTTTGCGTTGCTTTATTCACAGGCAACAGCAATGCCAGGGAAATTAGTTTTAATAAACTGACGAATTCGGAACATCTGATTTCCAATTTAGATAATTACGGTTCTTTTACGATTTTAGTTGATCAATTTATTATTGATGATCAGGAAACCAGCGAAATTAATGGATTCAGCTTTTTCGTTGACAAACCGGAAATTCAATCATTGCGATTGAATAACAAAGAATGTCCAATTCATCTGGAAATTTTGTTCGCACCAAAATTCGAAGTTATTACACTAATATCTGATTTACCGCCTCCAAGCTTTTCGTGATTATTAGGTTGAATTATATTCTTTTTAAAAGAGTTTATATTTCTTTTTAAAGTGGAGTTTTAACTATAAAAATTTTAATCATGAAAGCATACACAAATTTTTCCAATGATATCAGCCAGTTGGGAACAGATATTAATGTCTATTCAAACGCTTCTGATGCAAGCAAAGAAGTTAAATTGGTTGACTATACCCGCGATTTGGATAAGGGACAAATTATCATTCTTTTATCATCACTACTTTTTTCAGATAATAAGGTGAGAATTTATATTCGGGAAAACAAAATGGTAGTGGTGGCTACCGAGGTTGTTGATACAACGTATTCTCCGAATAACTTTGTAACCGACTGGCAAAGGTTTACAAAGCGCACTTACGAAAGAATTCATAATCTGAATCTTGTACTTCCGGGAGATAATTTTTATCTGCTTCGTCACTATGTGCTTCCTGAAAAATATTTACTTAAAATTATTTTGGGGAAAATGGTGAAAAACTAAAAGATAATACACCAAAAAAAAGGGTGAACCATTAAGGTTGCACCCTTTTCAACTTCACGGTTTGAGTTTTACCGAATTGCCTTTTAAAGTAAAACCTATGTGAAACTTTAAATAACAATGGTTAATACCTGCAAAGCAGTGATGAGTTTTTGAGCATGTGCTTCAAAGACTCAATTCTGCTACTTTCAGGTATTATTTCTCATCCCGTTCATATTTACAACATTCAGGAAGTTTGTTAAAAACTTCTTCTTTAGCTTTAAAATTATCTGTATCATAACCTGCCTTTGCTACAGCCTTTTTAACATTTTCCACTTTGGTTTTTGCTTCATCGAAGATTATTCGTATCTCCTGTTTCTCTGAGTTCCAATTCGCCATTGAAACGCCAATTACATTTAAAGCTGCACTTTCAATTTGTTTTTTGCATTCAAAGCAATCTCCGCCTTTAACCTTGAAAGTGTCAGTTATTTCCCCGGAATGTGCTATAAAAGAGGCAAACACTAACAAAACAGTAATGCTTAAAATTCTTGTTTTCATGGTAATAAATTTAATTAAATCTGTGTTGGCAATAAAGCACAGTTGTAAATACCAGTATGATAATGAACGCATCAATTTCTTATAATCTCAGGTAATTAGTTTCAAATAGAATTCCATGAATGTTTTATGGAGATAATGTATTGTTTTATTGGAGAATAGCATTTTTTGTTAAGAGAATGATGACAATCATTTTGATATAGTTTTATCATTAAGATAATTATGATAGCCTTAATTGTTGAACTCCCCGGAAATTTTTTCGTATTCATTACAGCTAAAATATACCTTGATAAATTGGCTTCTGTTTTTAATTCGCATTCGGTTATTGATATAAAATTTGAGCTAAAAAAAGACTGCGTTGGCAGTCTTCTTTTAAAATGTCATAGTGTGTATTATTAAATTTCGCGGTTCAATTCTTCATGGTATTGGCAACATTTGGGAATCAGAGAATAATACTTAATATTTCCCTTATGCCTTGGAGTATCATGACCAGCTTCTGCAATTTCCCATTCAATTATATTTAAACTGGTTTTTCGTTCATCAAATTCAACAATCAGTACACTTGAATCGATACTCCAATTAGCCATTTTTACACCATTAACCGATTTGGCAGTTTTAAGGATGTGTTTGTCACAACTTTCGCACCGCTGCTTTACTTTAATCATCCCGATACTTTCGCCTGGAAAACTGCCTTTTTTCGTATTTTCTTCATCCATAGGATTAAGACCAGATATCTTTGTTTTCATTGTACATAATTTTGGTAAGGAATTACGGAATGTCAGCTAAATTCATGCCACTCAGGCAACCAATTGATATAAAAAAGATTACCATTCAAGATGTTTGAATGAAATTATCATTTTGATAGAAAAGCATAAGATGATATGGTTGAATCGCCCTTATATTTGTCGCATAATCCAGTCTAAAACATTTAAAAATCCATTTCATTTTTATTTCAAACAAATACATTTTGATTGCCATTATTATTTCAACCCAAAACATGATGCAGAGAAAAGAGCGATAGAGTTGAATATAAGAAAGGGTGCAATCGTTGCGGATTGCACCCTTTCCAAAATTCAAATAGTAATTAAACTATTTTACATCCTCAGGCACATTGTTATTTGGTACATTTTCACCTGGCATTGTACCGCCTGGCACTGTACCGCCTGATTTAACTCCTTCACCCTTTGTATCGTTACAACATTCCGGAACTTTATCTAAATCCTCTTTTTCTGCCTTTGTGTCTGGTGTATCAATACCACCTTTTGCTATGGCCTTTTGAATGTCTTTTGAAGAAGTTTTGGCGTCATCAAAAGTAACTTTCAGTTTTTGTGTCTCCACATCCCAATGGGCCATGGTAACCCCTTCAACATCCAAAGCAACTTTTTCAATGTAGGCTTTGCATTCATCGCAATCGCTACCTTTAATTTTAATTTCTTCCGTTTTATTTTCAGCCAAAACGGATAATGCTCCGATCATAAAGAAGGCAACTATGCCTAAAATTTTTGTTTTCATGGTAATAATTTTTTTAATTAATAAATTGTTGTCTGAGTAAAAAACAACGTGTTAAAAAACGTCTGTAACCAGGGAGTTAACTGTAGTTCTGCTTCATGATTACAAAAATGTAAATGACAAAGTAAGTTCCACAATAAATTGAAGACTGAAAAGTATTGTAATAGAGAAGATTAGTGATTTTATGGGGAAGGAACAAGCTATCAAAATGATAAATTTTTATCGATAGGATAATTGAAAAAGGCCTGCTAGCGAAGCTTCCGGTACAATTATTTATTGAAGTGAAAGGCAATGATGATTTGAAACCGGAAGATTTTGTACGGAGAGAGAAAAGTTCACCAGATGACATTAAATCAGCTATAGTATATAATATATCATTGATATACTAATGCATGATTTAAAGAGAATTTTTAAAGAGAAAGTCTTATTCATGATGATGTTTTTCCAGGTGATTACCCTGCGGACCAACATTTTCAATGATTACCAGTTGCGAGCCCAAATGCCCTGCCAGACCAACAGTAATTGCGGAACATGTTAAAACAAGAAATACAATAATTTCAGCCCAGAATTTCCGTTTCAGAATAAAATGGCTTATAATTTTAGCGCCAGTGCAATACCCGAAAGAAGCAAAGTTGTTTTGCCATAATATTCGTGGGTTTCGAATATTTTATTTACCTGCTCATTCACTTCCGCGACATGCGCATGGAATACCTGCGTTGCCAGCACTGCGCCAATAAATCCACCAAGAAGTAAAAATAAAGCTATCCAACTGGATTCTTTTCTGTACTTAAAAAATCCAATAAGCTGAGTGAAAAATGCAAGGAATAACAGCACAATCGGGAAATGTACTACCAGCGGATGCAAGTTGGGAAAGTCATTGAACGATGCAAATACTGACTGCTGTGTCCCCGGAACCTCCTTCTTCTGAGGCAAAACATTGGTGCTTTCTTCTGTCTGGTGCAAGGTGCTGTCATGCATGGTGTTGCAATATTCGGAGCTAGCAAGTTGCAAAGGCAGCAAACAAATAGCACAACCAAAGCCGGTTGTTTTGTATATTTGATTTTATTCATGACATTTTTTTTGAATTGTAATATATGTTGCACTATGCAAGGTCAATTTCTTGTAACAAGTACATATCCTGAATGAGGTTCAGTAATTCAACCCCCTCTTTGAATGGGCGTTGAAAAGCTTTTCTACCCGATAATTAATCCTGTGCCACCTGCCCGTTTGTTGATTACTGCGGTTTTCACAGCATCCTTAAAATCAGATTCACCGGATGATGCGCCTCCTGAATTAATAAGGCCGATTTTCCCCATATAATTATTGATTACCTGGTACCGCATAAATCAATAGGATGATCTCGTTGCGAGTTTGTCGTACATGTCAGGGTGAGTTTTTCCAAAGCCAAGTGCTTTCAAAACCGCCATTTTTATCGGGCAGCTTTTGTTTTATAAGGTCGGCTTTTATGGTAACACCAATGTGGTTGGCCTGTCCGGTAATATCGGCGGCAGTGTGGTAATCCATCATCGTTTGTTTTAAATGCATTGTTGCGGGTGTAGCACCAAAGAATGGTCGCCATCCCCAATTCATGAGCACGTTCGAAAGCTTGTGCAACTTCTATCAACTGCCGGTTCGATTCTTCCGAGCCAAAATAAATAGTTGCACCAACGGCAGCAGCGCCAAGATTCCAGGCTTCATCTACCGAACCAAACATTACCTGATCGTATTTATTAGGATAGGTGAGTAATTCGTTGTGATTCAATTTTACAATAAACGGAATTTTGTGGGCATATTTTCTCGAAAGCAAAGCCAGTCCGCCAAATGTGGTGGCCACAGCATTGCACCCGCCTTCAATGGCCAGTTTTACAATATTTTCCGGGTCGAAATAATCCGGATTCGGAGCAAATGAACTTCCTGCGGTGTGCTCTATTCCCTGGTCGACAGGTAAAATAGAAAGATAACCCGAACCTCCCAAACGGCCAGAGTTATGCAATGACTGAATAGATTTCGTAGTACCTGCGGATTCCGGTCACTTTTTCCAAAAATATCGTCGATATGATTAGGTCCGGTTTTATGAAGTTTTTCTGATGGAATGGTTCGCGACTGGTAATTTAGTAAATTATGCTGGTCATCTTCCAATAATCCGGCAATCTTCTCGAAACTATTAATAGGTATATCCATAACTATAAATTTTCTTTTTTGACACAGAAAAATTTATACCATTTTGTGATCCGATAATTTAAATTTAGGGATATCAACCGTAGGAATACGTACAAGAGCTTTATGTAAAAGCGTTATGTGCAATTGATTGTAGAAAGATTTCACACCTGGGCAAAAACCGTGACAACCGAAATTGAGGCATTTCATATAGTGTTATTTGAAATACCGGCAATTCTCTTTTTCCTAAAGAATATGAATTTATAACAATTTTTACACCTTCTATTATTGCAGGGATTGAATAATGGCAAATCCATAAATTGTCCTGAACCGGATTTCATGAATATTACCAGTTCAGGTATTTGGCATTTTTAAATTATCCCTTCATTTTTCATCTCGCGCACTATTTCATGCGCAAATTCGCTTGAGAATGTAACAATATCTACAGGGTTATATGTTTCACTCTGGGCAGACCATATCAACTCTTCAGATTTGGCATCATACAAATTCGTTTCTATGTAATAAATTTTATCCTCGGTGTAATAGCCGGAATCATAAAAGCGCGGGTACCAGTAGTCATAGTATCCCCAGAAATTGCCGTAAAAGCTGTAATACGGATATGGTGAATATGGTTCGGAACCCGGTACAAATCTGGTTTCTGTGTCTTTGTCGATTAAAGAAACCGTTAAAATAGCATCCACTCCGTCTCCTCGAATGGAATTAATAATTTGCTGTTTCGTATCCTCGTTTTCAATTAATTGCGGAGGAAGCCTGTCAATACTTTGTGTGGCATTCACTCCTTCCTCTTTCAGATCTTCAACCATGTGTTGTTCTATTACAGAGCGCGAACTAATAGTGGGAACAAGCGCTGCAACCAGAATGTCGTTATAGTTTTGCTCAATCATTGGTTTCTCCCATTTACCCGTAATTACAGTTGAGGAAGTTGAACAAGACCCGACAAATAAAATTATTAATGTAGCGCAAATTAAAACAATCGATAAATTTAATTGCCTTTTCATATTGTAATATTTAAAAGTTAAACATTTAATCCAATATTCTTACAAAGGCCTAAATTCATGCCAGAATGATGAATCAACGCTTTTTCAACCTTGAATGAACAATGAAAAGTGCCTGCTTGTAAACATTTTGCTTATCAACTCAAAATGTGATTTAAAGACAACAGACTTTTTATCGTTGATTTTTTATGGTGAGTATTCTCCACAGTTATGATGTGGATTTCCCGGCTAAATAATAAGGTAAAAGCAGAAAGAAAATCTGGATTAGTTATTAATGGCTGAACGATTATTTTCATCTCATTAAAATTGTTACTTATAAAATGTATTCGATGTAACTCCCTCCCGATAATTATCGGGATTAATAATGCTTGTTTGTGAAGCATTTCTGCATGGTCGTTTCATGTCAAATAAAAAGAAACTGTCGCCCAAAAAGCAACAGTTTCTCCAATTCATAAATTAATAATTCCAAATCAATTCATTTGCTCTTTATGCAAGTCTTTCATATCATTTGCTTTTTCAGCTGTACGATCGTATTTACAGCAGGATGGAAGGTCGTTGTATACTTCGTCTTTTGCTTTATGCATGTCAGTGTCATGACCAACTTTGGCAACCGCCATGTGAACTTTGTGAATATCGGTTTTGGCTTCGTCGAATGTTACTTCCATCATTTTGGTTTCCTTGTTCCAGTCGGCTTTTGAAACTCCTTCAACTGCATTTGCGGCTTTTTCAATACGTGTTTCACACATTCCGCAATTTCCATACACTTTAATTTTTTCCGTTTTATTTCCTGCAAAAACGGTAAATGCGCCCATCATAAAAAGGGTAACTAAACTTAAAACTTTTGTTTTCATCATTTTTGAATATTAATGGTTAATAATTAAATTTTTATTTCTCAATATCTATTTTCTATAAATCTATTCTTATTCCATCTCCATAATTTTCCTAAAGTATTCTTTCTCCTCTCCTTTGGAGAGGAAGGGAGAGGCTGTAGTTTTATTTTTTTCTCAACCGCAACGCATTTGCAATTACCGAAACCGAGCTGAAACTCATGGCGGTTGCAGCAATCATCGGGCTAAGCAAAATCCCAAAAAACGGGAATAAAATGCCGGCTGCTATTGGCACACCCAGTGCATTGTACAGAAAAGCAAAAAACAGATTTTGCTTGATGTTGCGCATGACTTTGTGGCTTAATTCCCTCGCTTTGACAATTCCGTTCAGGTCGCCTTTTACCAATGTAATTTCGGCGCTTTGCATAGCTATATCGGTGCCAGTTCCCATTGCAATCCCAATGTTAGCCTGGGTGAGTGCCGGAGCGTCGTTGATTCCATCACCGGCCATTGCAACAATTCTACCCTGTTCCTGTAATTCCTTTACTTTTTTGTATTTATCATCAGGCAAACAGTCGGCAGTAAATCCGTCAAGTTTTAGTTCGTCAGCCACTGCTTTCGCTGTATTTTGATTATCGCCTGTTAACATGTGTACTTTAATTCCTAATTTCTGCAAATCACGAATGGCTTTTACCGAAGTTGGTTTTATGGTATCGGCCACGCTTAATAGTCCTTCTATTTTGTCTTCAACCAGCAGATACATTACCGTTTGTCCTTTCGACTGCCACTCTTTAGCTACTGTATCAACTTCTTTGGACAACTTAATATTGAAATCTACAAGTAACCGATTATTTCCCAGGCCAACTTTCTGTTTTTTATATTTAGCCTCAACACCTTTCCCGGTTACAGATTCAAAATCTTCAACTTTTTCTAACTGAATATTTTTTGATTTTGCTCCATTTACAATAGCATCTGCAATCGGGTGTTCACTGTTTGAGTCAATTGATGCAGCCAGTTGAAGCACTTCGTCACCGCTCATTTTTCCAAACGATTTAAAATTTTTCAGCGCAGGCTTTCCTTCAGTAAGCGTGCCGGTTTTATCAATGATTAGGGTATCCACTTTGTTCATCTCCTCAATGGCACTTGCATTTTTAACCAATACTCCTGATTGTGCCATCCGGCCGGAGCCAACCATAATCGACATAGGAGTTGCCAATCCCAAAGCACAAGGACAGGCAATGATTAGTACAGCAATTGCATTGACCAACGCGTAAACATAAGCAGGCGAAGGCCCCCAGATAGCCCAAACAACAAAAGTCAGAATGGAAATACTCACTACAATTTGAACAAAATATTTTGCCACAACATCAGCCAGTTTTTGAATTGGCGCGCGTGAACGACTTGCTTCATTGACCATTTCCACAATTTGTGAAAGAAGCGTATCGGCTCCTACTTTCTCTGCTTTCATCTCAAATGCTTTCTTCCCGTTAATGGTTCCGCCGGTAACTTTGTCATCCACTGATTTATCAACAGGAATCGATTCCCCGGTGATCATACTTTCGTCAATAACCGGATTTCCATCCGTAACAATTCCGTCAACCGGAACCTTTTCTCCCGGCTTTACTTTCAGATTATCACCCGGTTTTACTTCTTCGAGCGGAATTTCATGTTCCTCACCATTATGAACGACCCGAGCCACCGGAGGAACCAAGCCGGGCAATGCTTTGATGGCTGAGTTTGTTTTTGTGTATGCCCTTTCTTTTATCCTTCCTGAAATTTGAATGCGGGGCAGGGTTAGACGAAAAATTCAGCTATTTGTACTTTGGAATTTCCTTTTCAGACGGGTTTAGATTTCATTAAAAGCAGTTGTAAACTAACAACGTTGACTTTTAATTGCCAATAATATAAAATCTTAATCTTCACATTGTCCGGTAAGCCCAGGGATTTATCTGGAAATCGTCTTCGTTTTTGGCTTCCGGATTTTTCTCGCGGTAATCGAAATAGGGGAGCTTCTCTACTTCAGGTTGCTGGTTCCAGTAAACGGGTGAAACTTTTCCTCCCCCGGGGCGATTCAACGACTGTTCGTAAACCGCAATTACTGGGTTAAAAACCAAATCGGTAACACCAATGGTAAATGTCGGAGATTGGTCATCGGTGCCCGGTACTTCTTCGGTTTTTACTTCAAAACCATTAAATTCCAGCAGTTTCTTTAAAAACGAACAACGTTCAGCGCTGATTCCCGATTCAACCAGCGTACAATAAACACTGTCAATTTCCTGTGTAACATGTTTCCCTTTTGTGAGTGCCATAATTTTCTGGTTTTAAAGATTACATTCCAAGACTGAAATATCGAATAAATTCGTAAACCGGGCTGTACAAACCAATGGAAAAAATCCCGGCAAGACACATTAGTAACCCAACACGAGTGGTCCAGTTACTTTTAAAATGACCAATCGGATTTTCGTTTTTGTTGATAAACATGGCTTTTACCACCAGCAAATAATAGTACAACGAAATGGTGGCATTGATAACAGCGATAAATACCAGCCAGAAATATCCGGAGTGTGCGGCTGAAGTAAACAAAAAGAACTTTCCAAAGAAACCGGCAACCGGCGGAATTCCTGCCAGCGAGAAAAGCGCCAGCATCATCAGAAGACTAAGTTTCGGATTGGTTTTATATAATCCATCATAGTCGTCGATATTTTCTTTTCCCGTTACAACCGAAATGGCAGAAACCACTCCGAATGCTCCCAGGTTGGTAAAAATATAAATCAGTACAAAATAAATTACTGAAGCCATGCCCATTTCACTCCCGTCGATAATCCCCAGCAATATAAAACCAGCCTGAGCAATCGATGAAAAAGCAAGAAAACGTTTTATGTTTTTCTGGCGAAGAGCGAATAGGTTACCAATGGTCATGGTCATCACTGCAATTACATACAACAGGTTTTTCCACATCGGCGCAATGGAATAAAAAACCTTGTATAAAACGATGGTGAAAATAAATGCAGCAGCTCCCTTTGAAATCACTGAAAGATAGGAAGCAACATTGATTGGCGCACCTTCGTAAACATCAGCGGTCCATAAATGAAATGGCAC
This sequence comes from uncultured Prolixibacteraceae bacterium, assembly GCA_963849775.1. GTDB lineage: Bacteria > Bacteroidota > Bacteroidia > Bacteroidales > Prolixibacteraceae > Draconibacterium. The sequence goes on from CAWKIX010000008.1 coordinate 241,700, forward strand.
CAGCGAAATTTTGAACGCCATTCCGGCAAAGAAAAATATAAAAGCCAGAACCTGCAGCGGTGAATTCATTGACACTACCGACATTTCGGCAAAATAAAGTGTGCCAATAGTTCCATAAAACATGGAAAGTCCGTACAACAAAATTCCTGACGACAATGCCGACGAAAGAATGAGTTTTATTCCGGCTTCGGCACTGATGTTTTTCAAACGGTCGTAAGCAGCCAAAGCCGCAATCGGGATGGTTGCCAGTTCCAGTCCAAGATAAAACATCAGGAAATGTCCGGATGAGATCATAAAGTTCATTCCAATTAAAGTGGAAAGAATGAGTAGATAAAATTCGCTGATTTTGTTTTGGTATTCAGGTTGTTTAATCCATTCAGCCGCCTGGAAAAACAAAATAAGTGTTCCGATGTTCAGTATATTTTTCATCAGAACAGTAGTGTGGCTGGTAGTGTACATTTCGCCAAACAATGAACCTTCGGGAACGGGCAGAAAACCAACGATGGTAATTAAGCCAAAAATTCCCAGAGCCAGGTTGACAATGTTTTTTTTGTTTTCTGTCGATAATTCGGCAATCAAAATAACTACCAGCGCCAGGGTGAGCATGAGTTCATGCCGCATTAAAAGGAAATTTTCAAGTGTCATGTTCTACTGTTTTATTTAGCCAGCACCTGCATTATTTGGTGAACTATCGGGTTTAAACTGTCGTTAATCATGTTTGAAAGCCAAAGCGGAGCCATACCAATTCCTGCAATTGCAACAATCAGCATTCCGGTTGAAAGACGTTCGTACCAGTGAGCATCTTCGAGTTTCAAATAATGGTCGTTTTTAATCGGACCATACAAAATCTGCCCAACCACACGTAAAATATATACGGCTGTAATCACAATTGAAGCAGCAGCGGAAATGGTTAGAATGCGGTGGAATGTGTCTTCATGCTGAAAAGCACCAAAGAAAACGGTCATTTCAGCTACAAAACCACTTAATCCGGGTAATCCTAACGAAGCCAGACCTGCAATTACATACGAAACCGAAAGTACTGGTATCACTTTCATCAGGCCGCCAAGTTCGTTTATCATCCGGGTGTGAGTACGCCCATAAATCATTCCAATTAAGGCAAAGAAAAGAGCTGTCATTAATCCGTGTGAAATCATCTGAAGTACTGCGCCATTTAGCGCTGTTTTGTTCATCATTAAAATGGCAAAAAGTACCAGCCCGCAGTGGCTCACCGAAGAATAGGCATTAATGTATTTCAGGTCTTTTTGGAAAATGGCTCCAAAAGCTCCGTATACCACGCTAATTCCGGTAAGAATCAGGAAAATCCACGACATTTCCTGTGCAGCATCGGGTAACAAAAAGATGGCTACACGAAAAGCGCCGTAACCTCCGAGTTTCATAAGTACGCCGGCGTGCAGCATTGAAACCGCAGTTGGCGCTGATGCATGACCGTCAGGCGACCAGGTGTGAAACGGGAATAAAGCACCCAAAACGCCAAACCCGACAAATACCATCGGGAAAAACATGCGCTGTGCCGACATCGGGATTTTTACTTTGCTAATTTCAAGGATGTTAAACGTAAGGTCGCCACCGCCTGCATTCGAGTTGAAGTAAATGCCTAAAATACCCACAAGCAGCAAGGCTGACGCTCCCATCAGCATCAGTGTCAGTTTCATGGCCGAATATTCTTTCGGTCCGGTTCCCCAAATACCAATCAGTAAAAACATGGGGATAACAGCCACTTCGTAAAAAAGGAACATGGTAAACAAGTCGATGGAAATAAAAAATCCAAAAACCCCGGTAGAAAGAAAGATCAGCGAGATAAAAAATTCGCGGGAAAGGAAATCAACATTCCACGAGGCAAAAACCCCTGTGAATACCACAATTGCAGTCAGCATAATCATGGCTACTGAAATTCCATCAACTCCAATATTGTAATGAATGTTTAAACTCGGAAACCAAAGGTAAGAATGCGAAAACAGCATTTCGGCGGTGTTTCCTGCCTTGCGTTCAGCTAAATACATAAAAACCAGGGCAACTGCCAGAAATAACTGAATACCCATGCCAATCGCCGAAATCATACGGGTTTGTTTCATGTTTTTTGTAAACACAATTCCCAGTATTGTCAGCACCGGGACCACAACAAATAGCGTTAAAAAATCCATTTTATTTCTTATTTAAACCAAACGTAAACAAATACAACAACCAGGAAAACTACCCCTGACACAAACACAAAACCATATTTCTGTAACTGCCCCGATTGTAATCCTTTAATTCGGTAGGAAACTGTGTTGGTTACCCATGCAATGCCATTCATTGTGGCATCAACAACATTACGGTCGAACCATGCAACCGGGCGCGAAATATGATTGAAAATGATTTTTTTCGTCACAAACAAATACACCTCGTCGATATAAAACTTGTTGAACGACCATTGGTAAAGATGCTTCATCGAAGTTGCCATCCGTACAGGAATGTTGCCAGGTTTTTTATACATTACCCAGGCTACTGCAATTCCAACCAGCCCAATCAAAACAGAAGGAATTGCAACAATCCATTCGGTGTGCAGTTCAAAGGGCAAACCGTCGGAAGTTACCAGTTTGTTAAACGGAATCAATCCGGTGAACATGGAAGCTGCAGCCAGAATCATCAGCGGGATGGTCATGGTCAGCGGCGATTCGTGCGGTGTATGATGATAATGTGTTTCTTTTCCCCAGAAAACATTAAAATACAGGCGGAACATATAAAATGCTGTTATACCGGCAACCGCCCATTCAATAAAGAAAAGAATTTTGTCGTGTTCGAAAGCTGCCACCAGGATTTCATCTTTACTGAAAAACCCTGAAAACGGAGGAACTCCTGAAATCGTCAATGTAGCAATTAGAAATGTTATGTGTGTGATGGGAAGATATTTCCTCAATCCGCCCATTTCGTTCATGTTGTTGGAATGTACCGCATGAATAATTGCCCCGGCACCCAAAAACAACAAGGCTTTAAACATGGCGTGTGTAAACAGGTGGAACATGGATGCCATAAAACCCAGCCCATGATGTTCGCCATAACCCGAAACACCGAGAGCCAGCATCATGTAGCCAATTTGCGACATGGTTGAAAAGGCGAGTACCCGTTTTATATCGGTTTGTGTGCAGGCAATTACCGCGGAAAAAAGCGAAGTAAAACCGCCAATATATGCAATGATGGTCAGCACATCGGGAGCGCCAAAAATGTACAATGGAAAAAACCGGGCTACCAGGTAAACCCCTGCAACTACCATGGTTGCAGCATGAATTAATGCCGAAACCGGTGTTGGGCCTTCCATGGCATCGGGAAGCCAGATGTGTAACGGAAACATGGCCGATTTTCCCATTCCACCCATAAAAATCAACAATAATGCCCAGGTTAAAGCAGAAATTCCCATAAATGTAAGCGTGGTTCCCTGTGTAATTAAAGCGCCCTGTGGGTCTGTCATTGTTACAAAATCGAAAGTTCCGCTCATGTAAGAAAGTGTCAGTATTCCAACCAGAAAACCAAGATCGGCAAAACGCGTAACGATAAATGCCTTTTTCCCTGCAGAAACTGCCGATGGTTTTTCATAATAAAAACTAATGAGCAAATAGGATGAAACACCTACCAGTTCCCAGCACATGTACATTTGAAAAACATTTGTTGCCACCACCAGCGACAACATGGAAAAACTAAACAACGACAGGAAAGCATAAAATCGTGAATAACCTTTATCGCCGTGCATATATCCAATGCTGTAAATATGAACCATTAACGAAACGGTTGTAATTACCACCAGCATCATTACCGAAATCGGGTCGAGTAAAATGCCTAAATCAACATGAAGTTTTTCGGTAAAATGAAGCCAAACCGTATTAAACGGAATAATCTTCTCAAACAAATCGCTGCCTTCTGTGCGGTTAATAAAATATTGGTACGCCGTAAAATACGACAGGAAAGTGGTAACAAACATCGCCAGTGTTCCGAGATAACCCGAAATTGCCGGTTTCATTTTTCCACTCGAAAGACCGAGAAGAAGAAACATCGCCAGTGGAATCAGCGGGATTAATATGGTATAACTGAAATCAATCATAACTTGTTGGGTTTAAAATTTCATGGTATCCACGCGTTCCACATCAATATTCATGTAACGCCTGTAAACACTGATGATAATCGCAATTGCAACGGCAGCTTCGGCAGCGGCAACAGCAATCACGAACAACGAGAAAAAATGTCCTTCGAGTTGTCCCGGAAACAGGTAACGGTTAAAAGCCACGAAGTTGATGTTCGCCGAATTCAAAATTAATTCGACCGACATTAAAATTGTAATCAGGTTTTTTCTTGTAAGAAATCCGTAGATGCCGATAAAAAACATCAGGGTGCTGACCACAAGAAAATAGGATAATGGAATTTCTGACAGCATATTATTTTGATTTTTCTTTTTTTGCAATTACAACCGAACCAAAAATGGCAGCAAGCAACAGGATACTGATAACTTCGAAAGGCAGTGCGTACCCGTTTTTGCCGTAACCCAGCAAACTCTTTCCAATTATTTCCATATCAGGATTTTCGGAGAAACTGACAACGGTATTGAATCCATAATTTACCACCGTCATAATGGTGAGTATGGCGCCAGCAGCTACTGCGATAGCAGTAAAAAAGATTTTCTTAAAACCGATGGGTTCGAATTTATGGTTAATGTGGCTGGTAAGCAAAATGGAGAAAATAATCAGAACCACAATTCCGCCGGCATAAAGGGTGAGCTGAACCGCGGCAAGAAACTGGTAATTCAGCATAAAATATATTCCTGAAGTGGAAATCAGCACAAACAGCAGGTAAGTGGCTGCGCGTAAAATCCGGCGGCTGGTTACGGTAAGAACCGAGAAGAGCAAAATCATTCCCGAGAACAGATAAAACATGATTTCATTGATGCTCATTATTCAGTTCCTTTCGTTAATACCGAACCCGGTTGGTTTAATACTTTTGTGAGTTTGGAACGGTCGAACACGGAATGTTCAAATGTCTGGTCCATTTTCAGCGCATTCGACGGGCAGGTTTTTACACACAAATTACAAAATGTGCACATTCCCAAATGGTAAATGTGTCTTGATAAAATTTTCTTTTTCTTTCCTTCCGGTGTCAAAATCGTTTCACTAATAATTTCGATGGAACCATTCGGGCAGTTCATTTCGCAGATTCCGCAGGCAGTGCAGCGGTGTTCATTATTTTCGTTGTGTGGCATTACCACTTCGCCTTTAAACCGCTCGAACATTTTGAGTGTGTCACGGTTTTCGGGATATTGCTGGGTAACAATTTCCTTCGGGTGCAAGAAGTAATATCCGGTTACCCGCATCCCTTTCAACAGGGCAGCAATGGCACCAAAAATTTCTTTCAGATAATTGATAATACTTTTCATCTTATTACAATTGATAGCTTACAAGGTATTCGATGCCTGCCTTGTCGGCAGACAGGTAACTCGCATAAACATTAACTGTATTCCTTTTTGATATTTTTATCATGCTCGTTTCATAATTAAAAGTGCCAGCCCATTAATACTACAAAAGCCATAAGAAGAATATTAAACAGGTTAATCGGAAGCAGGTATTTCCATTCCAGTTTTAACAACTGGTCGATACGAAGCCGCGGAAATGTCCATTTAAACCACATCATAATAAAAATTACTACAGCGGTTTTCCCGATGTACCATAAAAACGGCGGGATAAAATCCATAATATGGTTGAAAGCCTGCCATCCGCCAATGTGAAACGGCATCCAGCCTCCAAGAAAAACGGTAGCGGCAATTGATGCCACGATAAACATATTCATGTATTCTGCCAGGAAAAAGAAGGCAAATTTAATTCCTGAATATTCAGTATGAAACCCTGCGGTTAGTTCCGATTCTGCTTCTGCAAGATCGAAAGGTCCGCGGTTGGTTTCGGCAGTACTTGCCACTAAAAATACAAGAAATGCGATAATTGCGGGAACATGCCCGGTAAACAGGAACCACCCGTTTGCCTGTGCTTCCACAATGGTGGAAAGCTGAAGACTTCCGGCAAGAATTACAATGGTTACCAGCGAAAGACCGACCGAAAGCTCGTAACTCACAATCTGGGCTCCGCTCCGCATGGCGCCAAGCAGCGAATATTTGTTATTGCTCGACCAACCCGCAAGTAAAATTCCTATAACTCCAACAGATGAAACAGCCATGATATAAAATATGCCGATGTTAAAATCAACGGCATGCAATCCTTTTGCAAACGGAATGGCGGCAATGGCCATAAATGAAGCGATGATGACGATAAAAGGAGCCAGGTTAAACAGGAATTTATCGGCATTTTTAATTGGAATCAATTCTTTCATCAATAATTTGATGAGGTCGGCAATGGTTTGAAAGAATCCATATGGACCAACCCGGTTTGGACCCACGCGGCATTGCATAAATGCACAGATTTTTCGTTCGGCATATACCAGATACAAACCTACCAGGGCATAAAACAGCAATATGCCAAGACCGATGAGTACCATTTCGATGGTCACCGCCCAGAACGAAGTCAAGTGGCTTGTAAGGTACTGGTCGAGACTGCTGGTGAAAGTCGAAAAGTCGTAAATATTAAACTTCATATCGCGTATCTCTTTGATTTCAAATTATCTGTCCATGTCAGGAATTACAAAATCCATGGATCCGCCAATGGCAATTAAATCCGCAATTTTTTGTCCTGCAGCCATGGTATCAATAGCAGCCAGGTTGCTAAAATTGGGCGATCTGAATTTCATTCGGTAAGGAGTTTTGTTACCGTCGCTGACTATGTACACACCAAATTCTCCACGAACTGCTTCCACACGCGTGTAAAATTCGCCCACCGGCAATTTGATGACAGGTTTCATTTTCACTGCAAAATCACCATCAGGAATATTGTCTACCAGCTGTTCGATTATCGACATGGATTCCAACATTTCGTCCATGCGTACTTTATAACGGGCAAAAGTGTCGCCTTCGTTATATAATATTTCGTTGAAATTCACTTTTGAATACGCGCTGTAAGGCTGGTGTTTGCGCACATCGCACGAAAAACCGGAACCACGACCGGAAGGACCGGTTACGCCAAAGGCAATTGCCTGTTCCCTGGTCAGCAATCCAACTCCTTTTGTTCGTTGCTGCATAATCGGGTTTCCGGTGAGCAACGCATCGTATTCGGGTAATTTCTTTTTGAAATATTTCAGAAAATCGTTCACCCGTTTCTGAAAATTGGGGTGTATATCGTACATTAATCCACCGGGAACATTGTAGCTTAAAAGTAACCTTGCCCCGCAGGATTCTTCAAAAATATCGAGAATTTTTTCGCGGTCACGTAAGCCGTAAAAGAAAGTGGTGAGTGCACCCAAATCCATTCCAAAAGCGCTCCACCACAACTGATGCGATGCCAGACGGTTTAATTCATCCATAATAGTCCGAATGTATTTCACACGTTCCGGAACTTCAATTTCCAGTGCATTTTCCACCGTTAAACAAACCGCTTCATTCAGAATGTGTGCCGACAAATAATCGAGCCGGTCGGTGAGGTGGATAATTTGCGGATATGTAAGTTTTTCACACATTTTTTCCACCCCGCGGTGAATGTATCCCAACTGCGGTTTTACTTCCTCAACTGTTTCACCTTTTAATTTCAGGATAAGCCGCAGAACACCGTGTGTGGAAGGGTGTTGTGGCCCCATATTTAAGGTAAACTCCTGTTCTTCCAACTGCCCTTTTACAATTTCTTCTGCCATAACTTTACCGTTCAATAATGTTAATTGGGTCAGAATAATCTTTACGCAACGGAAAACCTACCCAGTCGTTGTCGAGGAAAATTTTCCGTAAATCGGGGTGATTGTTGAAGCGAATTCCAAACAGGTCGAATATTTCGCGTTCATGGTATTCTGCTCCAATCCAAACGCTGCAAACCGAATCCACTGCCGGATTTTCGCGTTCTGTAATTTTGGTTTTCATGACCATCTGATGACGGTGCGTAGTTGAATCGAGATGATAAACCATCAGAAAATGATCGTTGTTGTCAACAGCACTTTCACAAAAAAGATAATCAAAAGCGGTTTCTTTTGAATTTTTCAGGAATTCCGCGAGTTTTACCACTTGTTCGTTTTGTACCGATACGGTTAGAAATTGTTTGTCGATCTCGATTTCCGCATCGGGTATTATTTTAAGGATAAACTCCTTTAATTTTTCATTTTCCATTTTTGTCGTGCAGGTAAGTGAAATGAACGGCAGGTTCGTCTTTTTTGCCAATTTTTTCCAGTTGAATTTTGCGCTGCAACTGCATCACTCCGTAAAGTAACGCTTCAGGTCGCGGCGGACAACCGGGTATATACACATCAACCGGAACTACATGGTCCACCCCTTTAATTACATGGTACGAGTTGTAAAAAAACGGTCCACCCGAAATGGCACAGGCACCCATAGCGATCACATATTTCGGGTCAGCCATCTGGTCGTACAACCGTTTGAGCACTGGTGCCATTTTATTGGTAATGGTTCCGGCCACTACTATCACGTCGGCCTGGCGTGGGCTGGCACGATACACTTCAATACCGAAACGCGCAAAATCGTGCCGCGAAGCACCGGCGGCCATCATTTCAATACCACAACAACTCGTGGCAAATGTCAGCGGCCAGATTGAATTTGAACGTCCCCAGTCAATCAGGGCGTCAACGGTGGAAAGTAACACGTTTCCACCTTCTTTTTTAAAGAGTTCAAGGGTTTCGTTATCCTTGAAGTCTTCTTCCTTCATCGATTTTATTCCCATATCAATGCATGTTTTTTCCAGGCGTACAATAATCCAAGCCCAAGAATGAAAAAGAATATCAGGATTTCAATAAAAGCTGCCATTCCAATCTGTTTCATTACTACAGCCCAGGGGAAAATGAATACCGTTTCCACCTCGAAAACCAAAAATAGTAACGCGAACAAATAGTACCCGACATTAAATTGCAACCAGGTAATTCCCTTGGTAGGTACTCCACTTTCGTAGGTTTCAGATTTTTGAAGGTTGGTTGATTTTGGGGCAATAAATGAAGAAAAAAGGATAGCGCCTCCAACCAGTACGAATCCAACAATAAAAAATAAAATTAAACTTTCACTTGTCATGACTAAATGAGTTCTAATTCGTTACATAAGAATTCAAAAGTTGCGCGAAATTATAGAATTATTTATATAGTTGAATGTTTATTTGTTATGAAATATGTCAATGAAGCGTTAAGAATAATTAATCTAAATAACAAAACAAAAAACGCTTTAACAGATTTATAACCTGCATCAACTTTAAAGTCATTTAGAGTGGTCGAAAAAATGAAACAACACCCAAAATAAATAAATAGTATCTGCAATTTCGTCCTATCGTTTTTATAGGACAAAACTACTTATTTTTATTATAAAAAAATATTTTGCTAAAAAGAATTTAGCAGCATTTTTCCCCTTCCTGTTTGGGAGGGCATTCTACCGAGCCATAAGAACAAAATACACAACAGTTGCCCGGCAAAGGTTTTATAATTGCTTTACAATTTGTACACTCATAAAAAAACTGACAGGAATTTTCGGGCATAATTCCTCCCTCCCGAAACCGCATTCCGGACACATAATTACTGATTGCAGTATAATTCTCTTCATTTATTTTTTTCTCAATCGCAATGCATTTGCAATCACTGAAACCGAGCTAAAACTCATGGCTGTTGCTGCAATTAACGGACTCAGCAGAACGCCGAAAAACGGGAATAATATTCCTGCCGCAACGGGTACGCCCAGTGAGTTGTACACAAAGGCAAAAAACAGGTTTTGCTTGATGTTGCGCATCACTTTATGACTTAGCTCGCGGGCACGGACTATGCCATTCAGGTCGCCTTTTACCAGCGTAATTTCAGCGCTTTGCATGGCAATGTCGGTTCCGGTACCCATGGCAATTCCGATGTTGGCCTGGGTCAAGGCCGGGGCATCGTTAATTCCGTCGCCGGCCATTGCAACAATGTGACCCTGTTCCTGCAATTCTTTTACCTTTTTATATTTATCGTCGGGAAGGCAATCGGCAACAAATCCATCGAGGTGGAGCTCGTCAGCCACAGCTTTGGCTGTAAATTTATTGTCGCCGGTAAGCATGTGTACTTTTATGCCCATTTTTTGAAGTTCTTTAATGGCTTTTGCAGAGGTTGGTTTAATGGTGTCGGCCACGCTTACTATTCCTTCCACTGTATTCCCTGAAACCAGGTACATTACCGTTTGTCCGGTGGATTGCCAGTTCTGTGCTTCTTTTTGCGCTTCCCCGTTAATGCTGGCTCCAAAATCTTCCAGCAAACGGTGGTTGCCCAGTCCTGTTTTTTGTTTTTGGTAAACCGCCTGTACACCTTTTCCGGTTACCGACTCAAAACTTTCTAATTTTTCAAGTTGAATATTTTTTTCTTTGGCGCCTTTCACAATCGCATCAGCAATGGGATGTTCGCTGTTGGCATCAATGGAAGCGGCCAGTTTCAGCACCGCCTCATCGCTCATTTTACCAAACGATTTGTAATTTTTCAGTGAAGGTTTGCCCTCGGTAATGGTACCGGTTTTATCGATAATCAGCGTGTCTACTTTGTTCATTTCTTCAATGGCGCGGGCATCTCTTACCAGCACACCCGACTGTGCCATCCGTCCCGAGCCCACCATAATCGACATGGGTGTGGCCAGTCCCAGAGCGCATGGGCAGGCAACAATTAATACGGCAATGGCATTTACAAACGCATAAACATAAGCCGGTTCAGGTCCCCAAATGGCCCAGACGATAAAGGTGAGAATGGCGATGCTAACCACAATTTGTACAAAATATTTGGCCACCACATCGGCCATTTTCTGGATGGGTGCGCGGGAACGTCCGGCTTCATTAACCATTTCAACAATTTGCGACAACAGGGTATCCGAACCCACTTTTTCGGCTTTCATTTCGAAAGCCGTTTTGCCGTTAATGGTTCCGCCGGTTACTTTATCATCCGCCGTTTTATCTGCCGGAATGGATTCGCCGGTAATCATGCTTTCGTCAATCACTGCATTTCCTTCGGTAATTACCCCGTCAACCGGTATTTTTTCGCCCGGTTTTACTTTCAGAATATCGCCTTCGGTTGACTTCTTCCAAAGGAATTTCCACTTCTTCACCATTGCGGATTACCCGTGCGACTGGGGGAACCAGGCCAAGCAATGCTTTTATGGCAGAATTGGTTTTGCTGTGTGCCCGCAATTCAAGTACCTGTCCGAGCAAAACCAGGGTTAAGATTACGGCAGCGGCTTCAAAATAAACATGTACATTTCCCTGTGCATCTTTAAACTGTGCAGGGAAAACGCCGGGAATCAGCAGAGCCAGCACACTAAAAATGTAGGCAGCTCCCACGCCAATGGAAATGAGTGTCCACATATTGGGACTGCGGCGCCGGACGGAACTCCAGCCGCGTTTGAAAAAATCCCAGCCTGCGTAAAAAACTACCGGCGTGGCCAGGGCAAATTCTACCCAGCTCCACACTTTTTTTGAAGCGATGTTTTCAAGGTTTAACCCAAATACATCGGACATGGCAATCACAAACACCGGCAAACTTAATGCTACAGCCAGCCAAAATTTTCGGGCCATTTTTTTATAGGCCTTTTCTTCTTCGCTCACCTCTGCTCCTTTTTCCGGTACCAAGTCCATTCCGCATTTGGGGCAACTTCCCGGATGATCTTGTTTCACTTCCGGGTGCATCGGGCAGGTATAAATGGTTTTACTACCTCCTGCCTGTCGACTTTCTTCTTTATTCAGGTGCATGCCGCAAACCGGACAGTCGCCGGGCTTGTCATACATTTTGTCGCCTTCGCAGCGCATAGGGCAGTAATATTTTCCTTTGCCGCCTGACGTATTTGTCTTGTTATTCTGAAGGTGTTCGTGGTGGTGATGTCCATTGGATTTTTCGGGCTGTTCACCAACAGGAACCAGGTGCATATTACATACCGGGCAATCTCCGGGTTCGTCGTAAGTTTTGTCACCCTCACATTTCATGGGGCAGAAATATTTGCCCTGGCTTTTTGATTTGTGGGTGTGTATTTCATGTTGTTTTTGAACAGATTTATTTTTCATGATTTATCCATTTTTATTATCCAATAAATTATTGCTATGGGTTAAAAACCATTTTTCTCCGGCAAAAATCAAAGCCATCAAAGCAAATGCAACAAAAACAACCAGAATATCTGAAGAAACTTTGATCCACAAAAAGGACACTAAAACGATGAAGTCCAAAACAATAGCTGTTATAACAATGAAGGGGTTTGCATTGATTTCTTTTCTAAGGTATTTAAACACTCCCCAGTGAATACCGATATCCATAACCAAATATAGAATTGCACCTAATGATGCGATCCGACTCAGGTCAAAAAACACAGTCAATACAATAGCAATAACTGCAACATAAACCAGCATGTGTTGTTGAATGCTTCCCGGCATACCAAAGTGGCTTTGTGGAATTAATTTCATGTCGGTGAGCATGGCAGTCATGCGGGATACAGCAAAAATGCTGGCGATTATTCCGGAAATAGTGGCAAAAATGGCAATCCCAACGGTAAACCAAAGCCCGTACTTACCAAAGGCTGGTCTGGCTGCTTCTGCAAGAGAGTAGTCTCTAGCCTTAATTATTTCAGTTATTGACAGGTTTGACGAAACCGCAAAAGCTACAAGTAAATAAACCACTGTACAAATAATCAGTGAAATTATGATTGCCCGACTCACATTTTTATGCGGCTTTTTAATTTCGCCTCCACTGTTGGTTATGGTTGTGAAACCTTTATAAGCCAGAATAGACAGGGCTAATGCTCCCAATAAGTCAACCGTCGATTTATCAGGCATAGTTGAAGGTGCCATTTTTTCAAAATTAAAACCTGCGACCCAAAGCCCAACAATGGCAAAAACTGAAATACCACCAACTTTTATGATGGCCATGGTAAATGAAGATTTTTCGATAAATTTATTTCCCGAAATATTGACGAGAACTGCACCAATAATCAGTATTACCCCCAGTATGGGTATCCAAATACTATTCCGGGCAACATCAAAGAGTTGCAGGGTATATGTTCCAAATGTGCGGGCTACAAGACTCTCGTTAATGATCATTGAAAAAGCCATTAAAAGCGCAGCAAAAGCGGTAAAAGTTCCCTTGCCATAAGCCATCTTTAGATACATGGCTATACCACCGGCAGATGGATTTGCATTGGATAATTTAATGTAGGAGTAAGCACTGAATCCGGCTATTATGGCACCCGCCAGAAAGGCGTACGGAAATAAACTACCGGCAAGTTCTGCAACTTGTCCAAGTATAGCAAAAATGCCTGCGCCAATCATAACACCAGTTCCAAGAGAAACTGCCCCTGTCAGTGAAAGACTGTTTTTTTTGTATTCACCCATACACAACTTGCAAAAAAATCTTACAATAAGTCTTTCCTTCGCTCCTCAAATTCCTCTTTGTCAATCTCACCCCGGGCATATCGTTCCTTTAAAATATCAAGGGCTGATTTACCGGAGGGCATGTAGCTACGGCTGTTTGTATTCATCGATTTTATTAACATCCAAACAACAGCGACAACAATAATGAGGCCGATGATCCACCACCAGCCCATTCCCCATCCGTGTCCTTCAAATCCGTTCATCATAATAAACTCCTCTCTTTTTTTATGGTTCTGTTACCAGTTATACAGTAATGTTGAATTCTGCTGAAATGGTTTTATTTATATTATATTTCATGATTTATAATTTTAATAAGTATGTTTATTTTCTTTTGATTTTACTTTCACATCCATTATTTTCATTTAGTTATCAGGTGCCATCATACCATTTTCCTTCAACTTTTTCATGCACATTTGCATCATTTCAGGGTGGTCGGTCATCATGTCCGCCATTTTGTTGCGCATAACCGAATCCTTTTCGCACATGTCCATCATATTGCCCATCATTTTTTGCATCATTTCAGGATTATCATTCATCATATTCATCATCTGATTATTATCCATCATCTGATTTCGGTTTTGTTCCATATTATTTGAATTCATCATATCTCCTTTATTCATTCCCATCATCTGGTCATGCCCCATTGTTTGATTCTCGTTTTTCCCTTCATTATTATCTGCTTGTTTCATCATCTGATTGTTCATGTTCATCATCATCAGGGCATGCTGGTTTCCCCTTGCTGAATTCATGAAATCCTGCATATGTTCATGGTTATTTAAAATAGCGTTGTAAATCTCTGTTCTTGTTTCCTTTTTTTCCAAAAGGTCATTAACATTTATATCCTGGCTGTACCCGTTAATGACTATAAATGTTATCAATGAAATTATTAATGTTATTGCTTTCATGACTATAATTTTTAAATATTAAGATTTTATTTTTTATTGAATAATTGTTAATTGTTTTTTAGCAGCAATGATGTTGATCTGTACTTGAATTTGTTTTATTCACCGGCATCAGGCGCATATTGCATACAGGGCAATCTCCGGGTTCATTATATGTTATCTTCCCTTCGCATTTCATAGGGCACTGGTACCGGGTTTTTGGTCCGGCAAAAAGTGTGTTCCCATCGCTATGGCCCACTGTTGCCTCAATTTCCTTTTTCTTTTCTTTGGTAAAAAATCCTTTTAGTGTTTTCATGACATGTAATTTTTAAATGTAACCACTTCAAAGGTAACCTGATCATGTTATTTGATTGTTACACAATTCCTTGAATAGTTTACACTATTATCAGGTTTTCAAACATTATCAATCGATTTTCGATTTTGTTCCCTTAGTTTTTTGAAATTAGAAGGAGTGAATCCGGTAATTTTTTTAAACTGCCCCGATAAATAGGCTACACTATTGTATCCTAACTCCCAGGCTATTTCGCTTAACGTTTTTTCATCGTAAACCAGTAATTCCTTAACCCGCTCAATCTTCAGGTGAATGAGCTGTTGTTCAATGGTTGTTCCTTCAACCGATGAGTATAGCGTACTCAGGTAAGGGTAATCCAGGTTGAGCCTGTCGGTCAGGTATTCAGAAAAGTTAATTGTGTATTCGCCGGTATGGTTATACACGTATTCAATGGTAATGTTTTTTATTTTTTCAATTAAACGACTTTTTGAATCGTTTAAGATTTCGAATCCTGCACGATTCAACCTATTGCTAATCAGTTCCAATTTGTTCTGCTCTACTTCTCCGGTAGTTTTCACTTTTCCCAACTGAATGTTTTCGACCTCGATTCCTTCCTCATCGAAAATTTGCGAAACCACCATAATACAGCGGTTGCAAACCATATTCTTAATGTTGATTTCCATGGGTTCTGTTTTAATTTATATGGCCAATATTCCCTGTTCATCTGTGCGTACTTTATACACTTCATCCACCGGTGAAACGATAATCATGCCATCGCCCCGATAACCGGTCCGGCCATGCTGCCGAATGAGCTTTACCACCGGTTCCACATGTTCGTCTGCCACCAGCATTTCCAGTTTAATTACCCGGTATGCATCGGCAAACGGGTATTTATCACTGATGTGTTCTTTTTCATGGTCGGAATATTGTCCTGTACCTTCACACTGCACAAAGGTCATGCAGCAAAACCCTGCATCCTTTAGGGCGTTGTAAACCTCTTCAGTCTTTCTGTGTCTGATATAAGCTTTTATTAGTTTCATGATTCTTAATTTTAATTGGGTTTCCAATATAGGAAGCCAAGACCGAAGTTTCAACCCTGCTATCCAACTTCCTGCTCCGGTCTTATAACTTTCAACTTTCTTTTTCAGCACAATTGGCCAGTATCCTTAATTTCGCAGCCAGCACAACCACCAACATTATTTAATTCTTCATCTTCCAGCGGCACATGCATGATCCGATAAAAGTCGCATCCCTGTTAAACAGTAATTTTACTCCCAGCGCCAACATGGTAAAGGCAACCAGGATAACCGATAATATTAAAATTTTTAAAAACATAATGTACTCCTTTCTTTTTTTGAAGAAGCACCCGGAACAAAGTGTTCCGGGAAATCTTCATCCTACCTTTCCTCAACTTAAATTTACAAAACTATGCTTTTCAGATGTTACATTATTTTTAAAATGATTTGCAACATTTTAATCTAATACATTAACGGGTTTTTGTTCCCTGAAAGTAAACATGTATGATTACCTCCTTCCATCATCTGGAAACTGTACCCAAAAGAGTGGTTTCCCATATCGAACCCGCCAAAATGTTCGTCTCCGGGTTGATGTTCGTCGTCCATGTGGTGCTGCCATTCGGTTTCTCCGTCTTGATGTCGCCCATCATTCCGCCACCCATGTGGCCTTCGCCCATCATGTGTCCATACATTTCCTCGAATGCGTCGCCGGTGAGGCAAACCATCACACTGTCATGGTTTTCGAAATAATTGAGCATAAAGGTGGTGTCCAAGTTCATCGCTGTAACAGTGAACTTCAATTTCACCGTCGCCGGTTTTTGTTACATCTGCCGTTGCACCAGTGCTTCCCGGCATCACCCCGGTGGCGCTTTTCAATGTTTCGGTGGTTAAGGTGCCCACGTATTTTCCTTCAATGGAATTATCGGGGAGTGCTTCTTCCGATTTATTACAGGCAGTGAATCCTGCAACGATAAGTGCACCTGCAAACAATAATTTTATTTTCGTTTTCATTTTTTAAATATTTTTGTGAGTTGCAATGACATAAAAAAACAAATCTGTTTTTGACATATAAGAGAGAAATCTTTCATTGCAAAAAAAGATTCTTCCTCATTCTCGTGCCGACTGTCATTTCGACGACGCAGGAGGAGAAATCTGTTGTTACACAGATTTCTCACCTTCGTGCCTCAGATTCAAAATGACAGCGCTGATTAAACTTTTCGAAAATTAAGACGAAATTGACCTTAGTTCATGTTCCCTTCGTGCATGTCTTTCATCGGCTCAGCCTTTTCAGCAGAACGATCGTATTGGCAGCACGATGGCAGCTTGTTGTATGCTTCATCGGTTGCTTTGTGCATCTCGGTATCGTGGCCTACTTTGGCAATGGCCATGTGAACCTTGTGTACATCGGTTTTTGCATCGTCAAAAGTCACTTCCATCATTTTGGTTTCCTTGTTCCAGTCGGCCGACTGAACGCCATCAACTGATTTGGCAGCTTTCTCAATACGGTTTTGGCACATTCCGCAGTTTCCATACACTTTAAATTTCTCCGTTTTATTTCCGGCAAAAACGGTAACAGCACCTAACATAAAAATCGCAACTAAACTTAAAACTTTTGTTTTCATCTCATTAAATTTTAAATGGTTAATAAATTGAATTTATTTTATCGTTTCCTTTGTTTCTCCACATCCCAGCATATCTTCACCGAAATAGGGATTTCGAATTTCTTTTGTCTCGCTCAGCCAGTAAGCTCCCTTCTCGTTGTTGGCCATGGGGCAGAACTGGTAATAGGCCGTATCGCTTTTCAAACCAAACCTTTTCAGGCTTTTGTAAAAAGCTTCATTAAATTTTGAAAATGCAGCCCGTTGTTTTTCAATATCGGAAGAAGTGGCGATTGTTTTTATTTCGCTGTTCAGTGTTTTTAACTGATCCATCCACGCCATGTGCGCATCGCCTTTCAGCAATTCCATGTCAACCGATTGAATTGCATTTTCTACTTTTTTTGCTTCCTGACTGACTTTCTGCGGTTCGGAAGCCACAAAAGCATTTTTCATTTTGATGTAGTTATCAAATACACTGGTCAATTGGGCCGTAAATTCTGGGTCGGTTTCAACTGATTCCACGGCCACCGGGTTTTCAGTCATTGTTTCTGATCCCATGTTCATTCCTGCATGGTTGTGCCCGGTTGAAACAGGGCCACCTTCGGGGCTCATCATGCTTGGTTTCCCAGCGAGCTGTGCTGCGGCATCAATGCTGAAGGTACCATGAACTGCAATTTCCTCGCCTTCCCGCAATCCATCTTCAATAATGTAACTTTCACCCAATGCTGGTCCCAGAGTCACCTTACGCATCATAAAATTAACGCCTTGTTCTGTTTTCGATTTAACGTAAACAACGGAGCGCTTTCCGGTCCACATTACCGCGGTTTTCGGAACCACAACCGCATTGGTTTGCTGTGGCAGTTTTGCTTCCACTTTTCCGGAGACAAACATTTCGGGTTTCAGCTTAAGGCCCGGATTGGATTTCACAACTCTGGCTTTTGCTACCCGTGTTTTCGGATCGATTACCGGGTCGAGGTAGTCAACAGTTCCCTGAAAAGTTTCGCCCGGAAGTGATTCAACGGTAAACGAAACTTTGTCGCCTTTTTTAAGCCATGCCATATCCGATTCATAGACATCAAAAAGTACCCACACCCGTGAAAGGTCAGCAATTTGGTAAATTGCTTCACCCCTTTTAATATAATCTCCGGTGTTAACCTTTTTTTCGGTCACATAACCGGAAACATCTGCCTGGACATCAAATGTTTCTTTTGTTGTTCCTGACGATAAAATCCGGTTGATTTGGTCATCGCTAAGCTTCCAGTTTTTCAGTTTTTCCTTGACGGCCGCAAAAAGCTGTGGTTGTGTTTCCCTGATTTTTTGCGCTTCAAACAATTCTTCCTGCGCTGTCACCATTTCGGGCGAATAAACGGAAGCAATTACCTGCCCTTTCTGAACATAATCGCCGGTAAAATTCACCATTAAATCTTCAATCCTTCCGGGAATGTGTGACGACTGCGAGAAAACCAGCCGTTCATCTTCCTGTATTTTTCCGTTCAACCTGACTACTTTTACAGGCGCCATATTGCCCACAACTGCTGTTTGGATATTGGCAAGTTGCATGGCTGTTGGCGACATGCTGATTGCGGAAGCGTCCACCGATGCATTTGATTCACCTTCAAGCGGAATTAAATCCATGCCGCATATCGGGCAATCCCCCGGCTCACTCTGCCTAATTTGCGGGTGCATGGAGCAGGTCCAGATAGTTTCAGCCGTAACTTCTTCTGCATCATGCTGGTGTTCATCTGTTGTCTTACTTTCTGAACCCCCAAAAATCAACCAACCCAGCAATAAACCCACTGCCAGTGTTGATACGGCTATCATTATTGTTTTTTGATTTGTTTTCATTCTTAATATGTTTTTGCAGTAATGTAATTTAATTTTGCCAAAGCGGTCTGATACATTGTTTCAGCCATGGCTTTCATTTTTTCGTACTTCAGGAGTTGTTGCTGCATGCGCAGAACTTCCTCGAAATCTTTTCCTGAGTTTCCGTAGGCACTGAACAACAGGTTCAGGGTCTGGTTGGTTTCCAGAATTTGTTCGTCATACAGGTTTAATAATTCCTGCTGTTGCTGAATCTGGAACCATACCATTTCATAATTCGAAGTGAGCGAATTGATGGTCTCCTCCTTTTGAAGGGAATAATTTTCCTGAATTAGTTGCGCTTCTTTTTCGGCTGCGTCGTACTTTTTTCTGAAAATGGGAACACTCACCGAAACCATCGGCATCAGTATATTTTTCCCATTATCAGCGACCTCCATATCTGTACGTCTGCCCACGATTGCATAATCTATCCCGACACCCAATTTCGGAAGCCCCTCTTTTTGCGCCACGGTTTCATTCACTTCACTGGCTCTTCTTTGCAAATCCAGTGCATTGAGCATTGGATTAGTCAGCAGCGAATCTTTTCTGAAATTCTCGGGCAATAATTCCGCTGGCAATGTATCCTGAACAACCACGGTTTCATTTTCATCTCTGTTGAGTAAGTTGTTAAATGCCGTGAGTAGCGGTTTTTCTTTTTTATTCAGAATGCTGAGGTTTGTTTGTGCATCTTTCAGCATGATATCTACCCGCAAAACATCTGTCATTGGTGAAGCGCCATTTTTAAACTTCGACGTTGCAATGTTTTTATAGGATTGCAGGATGTCTATATTTTTCTGCTCAATCTCTTTCATTCGGTTCAACTCGTACAACGGATAATAGGCTGCCGATACTTCATAATACAATTTATTCCGTGCATCCAGAAAAACCTGGTACTTAGCTTCAGCCATTAATGATGCGGCATCGGCTTTCGCATCAAGCGTTCCAAACCACGGGAACATCTGATTCAAAGAGAACTTCGCCCGTTGCGGTCCAACCCGTGTTTCCACCGGCGAAAGAAAATAGCCGAATGATAATGTTGGATCGGGCAACGAACTTACCTGCGGAACTTTTTGCAATGCTGCTTCAAATTCCTTGTATTTGGCCTGCAGGCCGGGATTGTTTTCGGCTGCCATGCGGAAATATTCTTTCAGGGGTTTGACTTTGCACCGTAAAACTCATCAGCAACAGAATTATTATTAAAACAGGTTGATGAAATAAATTTCGAACAATATTATTAACCGCAGTTCGACTACGCTCACTGTGAGATCTCACAAAAAGGGCTGTCATTTCGACGAGGAACGAGGAGCCCGCCTGACCCAGGGCGGGCAGGAAATCTCTTCGATTGGCAGATCTCTCCTTCGTCGAGATGACAGGAAAAAATTGAAATCTGTCATTGATAGCGAAGTCTCTGTCTGCCAAACAGGCGGGGAATTCTGATTGCCGAATTTCTGAAGAATACTTTCTCCAATCGTAATTATTTTAATAATATTTTCCCATTGTTACTGTTTTTTAATTTTTTGTTCTTCCCTGAAACTGTACAGCACCGGTACCACAAAAATGCTAATCAGCGCCACGGCCATTCCACCAAATGATGGTATAGCCATTGGGATCATGATATCGGATCCCCGGCCTGTGGAGGTAAGTATCGGCAACAAAGCAATCATTGTTGTTCCTACCGTCATTAATGCCGGACGAATCCTTCTTAATCCTGCTTCTGCTACAGCCTCCCTGATTTCTTTCAGGTTACCCGGGCGGTTACGTGCAAAACTCTGGTCGAGATAAGTTGCAATTAGGACACCATCGTCAGTGGCAATACCAAACAAGGCGATAAAACCCACCCACACCGCAACACTGAGGTTGATGGTATGCATTTGGAAGAGATCGCGAAAATTGGTGCCAAATACAGAAAAATCAGCAAACCAACCTTGCCCGTACAACCAAAGCATCAGGAATCCTCCGCTAAAGGCCATGGCAATTCCGGAGAAAACCATCAACGAAGTGGAGACCGATTTAAACTGGAAATAAAGAATCAGGAATACCAACATTAAAACGATAGGAACGATTATCGACAGTCTTTTTTCTGCCCGGACCTGGTTTTCATAACTGCCCGAAAACTTATAACTGATTCCTGCCGGAACATTCAATTCCCCGGAATCAATCCTGGACTGAATGGTGTTTTGA
The DNA here is from genome assembly GCA_963849775.1 of uncultured Prolixibacteraceae bacterium. Lineage (GTDB taxonomy): Bacteria > Bacteroidota > Bacteroidia > Bacteroidales > Prolixibacteraceae > Draconibacterium. The sequence continues at coordinate 263,003 of CAWKIX010000008.1, forward strand.
GCGTCATTAACTACCGTAACTTCCGAAAAACCATCCCGTTTATCGAAAAGAACATAACCAACAAGGAATGTTTCTTCGCTTTTAATAGCCTGTGGTCCGCGCTTGTATTCAAAATCAATAATTTGCTTGAGCGGGATTTGTGCCCCGGTAGGCGTTTGAATCAGTATTTTGCCTAATGTTTCCGGATCGTCCCGCAGTTCGCGCGGATAACGCACCCTAACCGGGAAACGTTCCCGGCCTTCAACGGTCGAGGTAATTTTCATCCCGCCAATAGCCGTTTCAATTGTTTGCTGCACGTCTTCCACATTCAAACCATAACGGGAAATTTCATCGCGGTTTATATTTAGTTCCAAATATGGTTTCCCTACGATACGGTCGGCAAATACTGCTTCGGCTTTCACCGATGGAACTTCTTTCAGGATTTCCTCCAGTTTTAAACCGAATTGTTCAATTGTGCCAAGGTCGGGGCCGTAAACTTTAATCCCCATTGGCGCGCGCATACCTGTTTGCAGCATCACAAGACGGGTTTCAATGGGTTGCAATTTCGGTGCAGATGTAACGCCTGGAATTTTGGTTACGCTAACAATTTCATTCCAGATATCGTCCGGCGATTTAATGTGCGGCCGCCAGTTGCGGAAAAAATTCCCATGGTCATCCGGAATCAAATCCTCAGCGTGAACGCTTTTAATTAATGCTTCTTCATTGGAAAGGGTGTCGCCACTGGCAAGTATAAACCGGTCTTTTTTATCCACTTTAAACCGGACACGGTGCCCTTTTGCATTCAGCATGTATTCCGGCTTGTAGTTGATAATATTTTCATACATCGATATCGGAGCGGGATCAAGGGCCGATTCCACCCTTCCCAATTTACCTACAGTAAGTTCTACTTCGGGGATGTTGGTCAGCAACATGTCGAGCTGTCCAACCACTTTGCGGTTAAATTCAATTCCGGAATGCGGCATTGCGGTCGGCATCAGCAGGAAACTTCCTTCGTCGAGCGATGGCATAAATTCTTTACCGATTCCCGGAAAGGAATGAGCTAGTCCCGACCAGACTTTTGTGGTACGGATGTTCCATTCCAGTTTATCGAAACCTTTTGGCACAAAACCGAAAAGGTTGCTAAATCCTATCCACGAAGTAATTCCTACCAAAATAAGGAAAGTTGGGATAAGCAAAAACGCCACTTTATGATCCAGGCACCAGGTTAAAATACGTTTGTAGGAATGTTCGAGCAGAAGGAAACCTCCCAGGATAATTCCTACAAGGAGTCCAACAAAAATAAAGTTGGTCACCACACTTCTTGAAGCGCCCAGCGGCAGCCAGTATTTTGCCAGCAACCAGATTACGGCAATAACAGAAATTATTATGCTGGCGTGTTTTAACACCAACAACCCGAATTTTTTCAGCGAACCGGTAAATGAATTTTTTTCTGTTTCGGTAATATTTTCGTTGTCGTTATAAACCTGACTAAGCAACCCTGAGACCCCAAAAGCAATCAGAATGGCGCCTGCCCATACATAACCGGCAAAAAGTGCAATTATTCCGAGTGGGATAATGGCAATGTTCAGCCACCTGACAATATTTTTCTTCCTGATTTTTGCGCCAAAAACCCAATGAGCAAAAGATGGCAGAAATATCAATGACACGATAAGCGAAGCAATCAGTGCAAATGTTTTGGTAAAAGCCAGCGGTCCAAAAAGTTTCCCTTCGGCAGCCTGCATGGTAAATACAGGGATAAAACTGACAATGGTGGTAGAAACTGCTGTAAGTATGGCTGAACTAACTTCGGCGGCACCATCATATACAGTGGTTATAAGTTTTTGCCCTGGTGGCGCTTCATCAATGTGTTTTATGATGTTTTCAGAAAGAATAATACCCAAATCGACCATAGTACCGATTGCAATAGCAATACCTGACAGGGCTACAATGTTGGCATCGACATGAAAATAGCGCATGGCAATAAATACCATCAGAACGGCAATAGGCAGTAAACTGGAAATTAATAATGAAGCCCTCAGGTTCAGCACCATAACAATAACTACCAAAATGGCTATCAGGATTTCAAGGGACAAAGCTTCTTCCAGGGTCCCCAGCGTTTCATGGATTAGTTCCGACCTGTCGTAAAAAGGTACGATGGTAAGCTGGCTTTCCACACCGTTGTCCAACGTTTTTTTCGGTAACCCGGGAGCAATCGCCTTTATTTTATCTTTTATATTGTTAATCACCTCCAGTGGATTTGCACCATACCGGGCGACGACTACACCTCCAACCACCTCGGCACCGTCTTTGTCCAACGCTCCACGCCGGGTAGCGGGGCCTAAACTAACAATGCCAATATCCTGAATACGTATCGGAACATTCTCCTGCACCGCCACAACGGCATTTTCAATGTCTTCCACTTTTTTGACATAGCCCAACCCACGCACGAGGTACTCGGCCTGGTTGATTTCGATGGTTTTAGCGCCCACATCACTGTTTGATTTCTGCACTGCCTGCATTACTTTATGCAACGGAATGTTGTATGCTTTTAGGGCATCAGGATTTACATCGATTTGATATTCCTGCACAAATCCGCCGATGGATGCTACTTCCGATACCCCTTCGGTGGCATTCAGGCCATATTTTACATAGAAATCCTGGACGGTACGGATTTCATGCAAATCCCAGCCTCCCGTGGGATTGCCATTTTTATCACGCCCTTCGATGGTGTACCAGTAAACCTGGCCCAGGGCAGTAGCATCGGGGCCAAGTGCAGGCTGGACTCCTTCCGGCAGTAATCCGGACGGCAACGAAGCCAGCTTTTCGAGAATCCGCGACCGTGACCAGTAAAACTCAATATCCTCCGAAAAGATGATGAAAATACTGGAAAAGCCAAAGATGGATGAACTCCGAATCGATTTCACTCCGGGGATTCCCAGCAAATAGGTGGTTAACGGATAGGAAATCTGGTCTTCAATATCCTGCGGCGAACGGCCCGGCCATTGCGTAAATACAATTTGCTGATTTTCGCCAATGTCGGGAATGGCATCCACCGGAACGGGATCTTTGGGTAAAACACCCGTGTCCCAGCCAAATGGTGAGGTTACGATTCCCCAACTTACAAACAGAATAAGTACAAGCATGGTAACCAACTTATTCTCAAGAAAAAAGCGAATAATTTTATTAAGCATATCAAATTCAGTTATGAATTATTATTGATTAAAATATTTGGTTAAAACTTATTCAGTAATAACCAGTTAGAATCTTTCATTAAAGACTCAATTAATCATAATGTATTCATAAACGATATACCTGTTTTAGGGAAAGTACAGTTTGAATGGTTTTGGGCGGCGGAGAATCAGAGACAAATAATTCTGAATTATCTTCTTCGAAATTAGGTACATCTTCGGTCCCGAATAAATCATGACCGAGAATTTCAATTTCCGCTAATAACGGCAATACTGTAATTGCAGGAGTTGAAAAATCATCTTTAATCTGGTAAGTCTGCGATTCAGTGCTGCAGCAATCACCCATATCGCAACAGGATTCCTCTTCCTGAAAAACTGAAACAGAAACAATTTCACCTCCGCAGTAATGTTTAGACACAACTAACCCGATTGTTGAAACCAACAATACGACGGATAAAATTGTATGTGAGAAAATTTTAAACATTACCTTATTTTATTCTCTACAAAAGAACGAATATTTTTTTAAAATGTTCTTTTCGAGTTCAATAACCGCTAATTTTTATCAATTATAAACTAATTGTGCACTGTATCCTGCATCTTTAAATTTTGAAATTATCTCGTTAACATCTGCACCTTCCGATGAAATGGTCACCAATTTGTCCGGATGCTGCAAATCAATTGAATAGTCAGCAATCCCGGTTGTATTTTTTAAAATTGGATCCACTTTCATTACACAGTGCATACAACTTAAGTCGGTTTTTAAAACTAACTTTTTCCATTTTATTCCATATTTCTTACAAAGGTAAGTGTAAAGAGAGTCGAGTTTTATATAATTTTTGAAAAGATTTGTAAGATTTTGAGAGAATGTGGGATTTATTTCCCAATCTCATCCAGCGATTTCCTCTCCTTTTCTTTCAGGTTTTTGAATTGTCCGGGTGTCATTCCGGTTTCTTTTTTAAACTGTGACGAAAGATGCGCCGCACTACTGTAATCCATTTTCCAGGCAATTTCACTAACGGTTAGTTCGCCGTAGGAAAGTAGTTCCTTTACCTTTTCTGTTTTTTGCAGAATGGTGAATTTCTCGATAGTTATGCCTTCGGAAGTGGAAAAAAGATTGCTGATAGAAGAATAATCAGCGCCAATTAATCCGGATAGATGACTGGAAAGGTTCACATTCAGGATTTTATTTTCGCTGTGATGTACAAGTTTAATAATTTCCGATTTTATATGGTCAACTATCTGGCTTTTTTTGTCGGTAAGAAGTTCGAATCCACGATTCTGTAGTGCCGTTGAAAGTTCCGAAATTTGTTCAGCAGAAGGTGTATTGTCTATTTCCACTTCACCCAGTTTTATGGATTGAACATTAAATCCTTTTTCAGTGAGAACCTGCTTAACGGTTTCAATGCACCGCGGACAAACCATATTTTTTATGTGTAAAACTGTTGGCATACCACCAATTTAACAATTTAAAATTGATTTTGATTTTTAGTTACATGAAAGTTACCTTCTTTTTCAAATAATTAACTCATTTAAAAGGTGTTTTGGTGAACCCTGTTTTCGTTCTCACTAAAAAAAATAATCTGTCAGAGGAATGATTTGAAAAGAATGCTTATTTTGTGTGAATAAGCTTCTGGTAATTTTTCTGAAATTTAAATAATACCAATAAACCTATTTATTATTATGGAAACTAAAAGAGAATTTTTGAAAAAACTTGGCTTCCTAACCGTGGGGAGTATGGTAGGAGGATCAATGGCTAAGGCTGCTTCTCCTAGAACAAATTCAACCCTTCTGGCAAGGAAAAGTGTTGGTTTACAACTTTATTCTTTAGGAAGTGAACTTACGGATGATGTTCCGGCGGGCTTAAAACGAGTTGTTAAAATTGGTTTTACCTCCGGAGAAGCTGCAGGATACAGCAACGGGAAAATTTATAATTACGAAATGAACGAATTTCGGAAAATTGCCGATGATGCAGGTTTGAAAATTACAGGATCGCATGTTAGTCCATCAATTCGAAAATATACAAAGGAAAATGCTGGAGAAGTAGCTGATTTTTGGAAAAAGGCGATTGATGATAACTTGAAATGCGGAGTTAAAACCATTGTTCAGCCAAGTATGCCGACTATGGAATCAGAAGATGACATTAAATTTGTTGGCGAAGTATTTAATAAAGCAGGTGAATTAGCTAATGCTGCAGGAATAAAATGGGGTTATCATAATCACAACCGGGAATTTGAACGTATTGGTGGCGGACAAAATCAAAGACAGGGTGTTGTTATCTATGATACAATGTTACAAAATACCGACCCGGCTTTGGTATTCTTTGAAATGGATGTTTACTGGACTGTTATGGGACAGGCAGATCCGGTTGAATATTTTGAGAAATATGCAGGACGTTTCCCGTTACTTCACATAAAAGATCGTGCTGTTCTTGGCAAATCAGGAATGATGAATTTTGAATCTATTTTTACCAAAGCTTATGAAAATGGGTTGGATGAATATTATGTTGAAATTGAGGGAATTAATAATGGAATGACACAATTTGAAGGTGTAGAACAGTGTTATGCTTATTTGGATAAAGCAAAGTTTGTGAAATAGGAAATCTAAATACTATGAAAAGGCCATTCAATTGAGTGGCCTCTTCTATTTAGTATGAATTTTTTCTTAGTATTTCGACATCATGGCAGAAATTCCACCGCCGTTTACAACATTAGAGAAACCACGCTGTTGCAACACCTGCTTTGCGTAAGCCGAACGAGCTCCGGATGCACAATAAACAATAATCTCACGATCAGGATTATCACCTAAATCTCCATTTCCTGACATCAGATCATCCAACGGAATATTAATGGCGTTAGGGAAAGCGCCGCTCATATATTCACCCCGGGTGCGAACATCAATTACCAATCTTTCCAGTTCGCTGGCGCTTACATTATTATTGGTTTCTGTTTCTTCCATTACTTTTTCGCCGATACTTTTCTTCTCAATTGGAAGAGGAATCATCTGAATTGTTTTAAACCCGGCTGTAATTGCGTGACGTTGCAAAGAGGTATGTCCGCCTGAAATATTTTTTACTTCCCGGCATCCGGCACCCATTAACATACGAACTGCCTGATGGCCTTTTTTGCCTGTTTCATCATAAACCAAAACAGGAATATCTTTTGGAATTTTGTCCAGATTTTCGTGAAGCATTTCAAGAGGTAAGTGATGAGCTCCGTTCATTTTGCTTTTTTGATTGGCAAAAACATCGCGGATATCCAAAACAATCAGTTGCTTTTTTTCTTCAATATAGTCATCAATTTCAGAGACAAGAATAGATGGGCCAAATCCCGACATTTTATTTTCGGCAACATAAGCAGCCATGTTCATGACATCATTAGCAGTTCCAATTGGCGGTGAATAAGCAAAATCGATATCAGCAATTTCGCTAACCGGCAGTTTTGCCGCACAGGCGGTTGCAATTACATCCAGTCGTTTATCGGCGCCTTTGTAACCTGCTGTTTGTCCGCCAAGTACAACTCCTGTTTTTTTATCGTAAATAATCATTACACTTACGGTTTCAGCTCCGGGATAATAAGATGTATGATGTTCTTTATGAACAACAACAGCATCGGCATCAATTCCGGCCGCACGTGCCTGTTTCAGCGAAAGTCCGGTTGTTCCGGCAACTGCATCAAAAACACGAACAACAGAAGTACCAATTGCACCTTTATAACTGTGGTTTCCACCGAGTGCATTTTCAGCTGCAATTCGTCCCTGGCGGTTTGCAGGCCCGGCCAAGGGAATTCGAACTTTCTTATCGCTTACTCGATGTTCAATTTCCACCATATCACCTGCTGCGAAAATATTGGAATCAGATGTTTGTAGTTTATCATTTACCAATAAACCACCGGCTTCACCAATTTCAAGACCAGCATCTTTTGCCAGTTGTAAAGTTGGGCGAACTCCAATTGAAAGTAATACCATGTCAGCGTTCAGCGTTTTTCCAGTGTCAAGTTCAACAGAGTCTGAATTTATTTTTGTGACTGCAGTTTCCGTATGCACACCAACTCCAAAAGCTTTTAATTCGCGGGTAATAAATCCTGCAGTTTCTGCTTCCATAATTGACATTACATGCTGCATTTTTTCAACAACATGAACATTCAATCCTCGCTTAACCAGTGCTTCAACCATTTCAAGTCCGATAAATCCGCCGCCCACAACAACAGCAGTTTTAGGAGCATTATTTTTTAAATGATTATCGATTTTGTCCATGTCTTCCAGTGTCCACAAACTAAAAACATGATCGGCATTTGCTCCCGGAATTTCCGGTTTGATTGGTCTTCCTCCTTGCGCTAAAATTAATTTTGTGTATTCAAAAGTTTGCTTTGATCCATTTTGATTATTAACTGTGTGCACAAGTTTTTTATCTCTTTCAATTGAGTTAACAGAAGTATGCGTGAATACTTTTACCAGGTATTGCTCATTAAAACTTTCCGGGCTTTGAAGAATAAGTTTGGAGCGACTGTCGATATCTCCGGCAATATAATAAGGCAAGCCACAATTAGCGAACGAAATATCCGGGCCAGCCTCCAGCATTGTAATTTGTGCATCGGGTGATATGCGTCGTGCTTTGGCTGCTGCGGTTGCTCCGGCAGCAACTCCTCCAATTATTACTATTTTTTCCATAGCTAAAATATTATCTGATAGTTGATTTACTAATACATCTAAATATATAGATTTATGGATACAAAATTAAAGAACTTTTCACAAAAAAAAGAAAAGAAATGTCAATGTTAATTTAATGTTTAAAAGAGCATTTGCTCTTATAATTTAAAGCAATTGGAATGTAAGTGTCAAATATAGCAGTGTTTATAGTATGTTGGGTACATAATAAATATGCCGAAAGGATGGGCTGAAATTCGAAAGTTGAAATATCATAGTAAAAAACCTGAAAAAAACCTGTTGTGATATGTTAAACAATATCCGAATCACTGAGTTAATATGTTTATTGTTCCATAACTTTGTACAAAAAAATCAAAAATACCGATGAACGCTCGACAACTACTTTTATTCGCTGGTATGTTTTTCACCCTACATGGGTTTACACAAAATGACAGTTTACTTACCATTGCTGAGGCTGTTGAAACAGCTTACGCACAAAATACCGGATTGCAGCAATTAAGGGCACAACTTGAACAAAGCAAAAATGTATGGAGAACAGAGACCGGAATTTCGGCACCATCTGTAAGTTATTTCAAAGAAGGCATAAGTTCAGGTCCCGGCGATCCTTATGACGAAAAAAGAATCACAGTTTCTGAAGAGATTGATTTTCCGTTAACAACTGTTTATCGGCAAAAGGGAATTTCAGAAGAAGTAAGGGCGCTTGAATTTCAAATTCAATCAAGAGAAAAGGAAATTAAAGCGGAAGTAAAAAGCTATTATATTGAAGTTTTGTACGCACTGAAATTGCAGGAATCAAAAAGAAATCAGCTTAAACTGGCTGAAGACCTGTATAATGCAGTTTATACAAAGGTTGAAACGGGAATGGGAAATGGAATCGATTTGGCAAATGCTGAACTTCGGATGGAAGAGGCAAAAAATGATCTGGATCAGTCGGAGTGGATATTGCATAAAGCCAGATACAGCCTTTTTTATGTTATTGGTCTTCCGGTTGAAGAGCAACAATATTCCATTCAGTTTTCAGATACATTACAAGCTTCAGACATTGAAATTTCTCAAATATTTGCGCTTGCAGTTCAGGAAAATCAACCTGACTATCAGGCAGCACAACACGAATTAAATGCTTCGGAATATTATATAAAAGAAGCCAAAAGCAATATTTTACCCAATATCACACTTGATCTTTACAAACAAAATTTTGGTTCGGGTTACAATTTCAATGGTTTTGAAGTTGGGTTGCAAATACCAATCTGGTTTCCACTTGAACAAAAAGGTAAAATTGCAATGGCAACTGCCAAACAAACAGAGATCCAATGGAAACAGGAAGAGATAAAACTGAAAATGAAACGCCAGATTGAATATGCCTGGCATAATTATTCAGTTAGCCGGTCAATAATTAACCGGTACAATGAAACCATGAAAAATAAAGCTTCACAGCTTCAGTCGATGACTTTAAAAGCCTACCAACTTGGAGAGATCGATTTGCTTAACCTGTTGAATGCACAGCAAACTTATCTTGCAAGTGAACAACGATATTTAAGTGCATTGCGCGATTACTATTTGCAACTGGTAGCCCTTGAAATTTATTTAGACAGAGAACTTGTTTATTAGAAAATCAACATAATCATGAAAATAAAATATTTAATACCAAAATTAGTAGTACTTGTTCTAATAATAGTACTGTTCATTTCATGTAATAGTGAAAAAGGAAATAACACAGAGGTAACTGATCAAACAGAGTTACCTCCATCATTGCAAATCGGTAACGATAAGGTTTCGTATGTAAAACTAACAGATCAGGAACGAAATGAACTGAATATTGAAACGGTAAATGTTAGCAGCAATTTTATTGATTATTCGGTGTCGGCTCCGGGTGTAGTATTTAATGCTCCCGAACATTCAAGTATAATTAGTGCTCCTATCAACGGGCAGGTTAGCCGGATTAACAAATACGAAGGTAGCAGAGTAAAAAAGGGAGAGGAGATTTTTTACGTTCAAAGTCTCGAGTTTGGAAATTTGGTTTCAGAGTACCTGCAGGCAAACGCCGAAGTGCTTTATCAAACAAACCGGCTGTCAAGGCTGGAACAACTTGTGGAGGAAAATATAAGTTCTTCAAATGAACTTGAACGTGCCACGTCTGAATTTTCAAGAGCATCGGCATCCGAAAGGGCAGCTTATTCGAAATTAAAGGCGATAGGTGTTGACGATAATGATATTCAAATGCTTATCAGTGCTGAAAGTATCAATCCGGTTTTGAAAATTCACGCTCCAATAGACGGAGTTATCGAGCGGCTTTTTGTTGAACCGGGGCAGTCGGTAAATGCATTGGATAATATGGCGCGAGTGCTTGACACCCGGGTTGTATTAATTCGGGGTTATTTGTCGCCTGACGATGCCCGATTAATTTCGGCAGGCGATTCAGTAATTATTTCAAAAAGAGAAAATGAGTCAACAATAGCAAGAGCGATGGTACAATCTCTAAATCCGGGACTGGATGAAAACAGTCGTTCAGTAATTGTAAATATTGTTTTACCAACTGTTGATGGTTGGCCTAAACCAGGTGAAAATGTCAGGCTTGATATAACTACTGCGTCAAAAAAAGAAGTTATTGCAATCCCTGTAGAATCGATCACCTATGATGGAAATCAGGCCGTAGTTTTTGTGAAAAAAGGGAATGGCATTTATGAAAAACGTCCGATTGAGGTTTCCGAGATCCGGGACAAATATGTTTTTGTAAACAGCGGATTAAATAATGATGATCTAATTGCACGTACACAAATCTTTAGTTTGAAAGCGTTATCACGTTTCGATATCATCGCAGAAGAATAAACCACAAAACCGGGAAAAATGCTAAAAAGTATCATATCTTTCAGTGTTAAGCAGAAATTCGTGGCATTGTCATTGGTTGTACTCATGGGTGTTGCAGGATATTTCTCGCTTATTCAGTTACCAATAAATTCGTTGCCCGATGTTACTCCTGTCCAGGTTTTGGTGATTACAAAAGCCGGCAGATATTCTCCTTTTGATGTGGAAAAATTGGTTAGTTATCCAATTGAAACCGCAATGAACGGTTTGCCCGATGTGGCAGAAGTTCGATCCATTTCACAATTTGGACTATCGGCCGTTACTGTTGAGTTCGAAGAAAAAACGGATATTTTCTTTGCCCGGCAAATGGTAAGCCAGCGACTGCAATCCATTTCCGATGAATTACCACCCGATGTTTCAAGCCCGCAATTGGGGCCAATCACAACCGCTCTTGGCGAAATTTATCAATATGTGGTTCGTGGCGAAAATTATTCGTTAACCGAATTACGGGAGATTCAGGACTGGTTGATTGCGCCGCAGTTGAAAATTGTGAAAGGGGTTACCGAAATAAATTCTTTCGGAGGATTTGTAAAACAGTATAATGTGATGGCTCAACCGGGAAGGTTGAGATTGTTTGGGATTGGTATTTCCGAAGTTATGGATGCTATTTCAAATAACAATAGCGTATCAGGAGGGAATTATCTGGAACATAACGGCGAGCAATTTATTATTCGTGGTTTTGGTCAAATTAATACAGCTGATGATATAAGAAATATCATTATTACTAATATTGATAATAAACCGGTTTTTGTGCGCGATGTTGCTTCGGTTGAAATAGGCACACAAATCAGGCAGGGAGGTGTAACCCAGGATGGGAAAGGTGAAATTGTTACCGGAATAGTAATGATGCTGCGGGGTGGAAATGGAAGAATGGTAATTTCAGCCATCGAAGAAAAGATTGATGAAATCAATCAAAATCTGCCACAGGGGGTTAAAATTGAAAAATTTTACGACCAGTCAGATTTAATTAACAGAACAACGGAAACCATCTCTACTAATCTTCTGGAAGGTGGATTTTTGGTTATAGTAGTTCTGCTTCTTTTACTTGGGGAAATATCAGGTGCGCTCATTGTTGCAATGGTAATCCCTTTATCCATGCTGTTTGCATTTATTGGGATGCGCGAATTTGGTCTTGCCGCCAACCTGATGAGCCTGGGGGCTATCGACTTTGGAATGATTGTCGATGGATCTGTGGTAATGGTGGAAAACATTGTTCACGGGTTGCAAAAAGATAAAAGAGCAAATAAAATTGCAGTAATACATAATTCAGCCCAACAGGTTGCTCGGCCGATTTTCTTTGGTGTTCTAATTATTTTGATGGTTTATGTTCCCATCATGACTTTCAGCGGAATGGAAGGCATTTTATTCCGACCCATGGCGATAACAGTTGCAGCTGCAGTTTTAGGTTCGCTGTTACTGGCATTAATTTTTGTTCCTGCAATATCAGCCATTATTTTCCGTAAAGGGGTGAAAGTGCGCAAAAATCGCCTTATTAACTGGTTGCGGCCGATTTATACGAGCCAACTTAGAATGTACATGGAGAGAAAATGGATTGTGGTGGCTAGTGCCGGAATCGTATTTGGCATTTCAGTTTTTCTGATGACAAAGTTGGGAACCGAATTCCTTCCTGAATTGGATGAAGGATCAATTCTTATTGAACAGGTGCGAATGCCATCAGTTACATTGGATGAATCGATTGAAAATGCCAACTGGCTTGCCGGCAAACTGGTTCAAAATATTCCTGAAATTCAAACAGTAGTACCAAAAACCGGGCGATCAGATTTAGCTAACGACTGGATGGGGGTTCACCAGACAGATGTTTGGGTAGTTTTGAAACCAACGGAAGAGTGGAGAAAAGGAGTAACCAAGGAAAATATTATAGAGCAAATTGAACCGTATTTAAAAACAGAACCAGGATTGGCGTATAATTTTACTCAACCAATTGCCATGCGTGTTGATGAGTTGACAAGTGGTGTAAAATCGGATTTAGCTGTGAAAATTTATGGTGAAGATTTGGATGCTTTGGGTGAAATTGGTGAGCGAATTTCTGCGTTGTTGCCCAATTTGGAAGGCACTGCTAATTTTTATGTGGAACAAACTGTAGGCCAGCCTTATGTCACCATTGAAATTGATCGCGAGGCTGTGGCATCGTTCGGGTTAAATGTGAATGATGTGCAAAAAATTATTGAAGCCGGAATTGGCGGGCAAGAAGTTAGTCAGCTCTACGAGGGCCAGCGCAGGTTTGGAATTGTTGTTCGTTACCCGGCCGACATTCGTGATGAATTGTACAAAATTCAGGATGTACCGGTACATTTGGCTAATGGTGAGTTTGTCCCTTTAAAGAGAATAGCAAAAATTGATCTCCAGGAAGGGCCGCGTGAAATCCAGCGCGAAAATGGTTGGCGACGATTGATCGTCGGAATTAATATCAAAGATATTGATTTGGGAACTTACGTGGCAAATTTGCAACAAGTGATACAATCGAATGCCGAAATTCCATCAGGTTATTTTATTAGTTATGGCGGAACATTTGAAAACCAGCAAAGAGCCATGCGTCATTTGTTGCTGGTAGTACCACTTTCTATTTTTATCATTATTGGATTATTATACCTGAATTTCGGCAAAATGAAATACGCCATTTTAATTCTTTTAAATCTTCCGTTTGCACTATCAGGCGGTGTGTTCCTACTTTGGATGCGTGGAATGTATTTATCTATTTCGGCAAGTATCGGTTTTGTAGCGTTGTTTGGGGTGGCAGTTTTAAACGGGATTGTTTTGGTCGACCATATCAATGAATTGCGAAAAGAGCATAAAGGAAAATTAAAAGATTTGATTGTTGACGGGGCTTCAGACAGGTTACGGCCTGTTTTAATGACAGCGCTTGTGGCCAGTTTAGGTTTTATCCCAATGGCATTTAATACAGGTCCGGGTTCCGAAGTACAACGTCCGTTGGCAACAGTTGTAATTGGAGGTTTAATTACTTCAACTTTTTTAACGCTAATGGTACTTCCGATAATTTATTACTGGATGGAAAAAAGAAGATCAAAAAAGAAAATTAGCGCCGAAGAGGTTATATAATAGCATCATCGAGTTTTACCTGATCGTCCATTAAATCTTGTATGGTTGTTGATTTTAAATACTCAATGATCTTATTGTTCAATTGCCCCCAGAAACCTTTAGAGACGCAAATTCCTTCACGTTTACAGGTATAATTGTGTGAAAGGCAATCTACTACGCAAACGCCCGGTTCAAAGGCATTATGAATATCGTTAATGGTTATTTCTGAAGGTTTTCGTGTTAATACATAACCACTTTTTCGCCCGGCAGGTTTTGTAACCAATCCGGCAACTTTAAGGGCATTGATAATATGATCGAGATATTTGTAAGAGATACTTTGATTTTCAGCAATAGCTTTTTGATAGATTCCATTTTCAGAATCATTTAAAGCTATTTCGAGAATGGCACGAACCCCATACCTGGTTTTTGTACTGAATTTCAAAGCAGTTAGTTGTAGTTTTTATTGATAATGAAAAGCAAATGTAATAAAAACCTCATTATTTACCTTAACTGTTCCAAATACTTTTTTAGGTGGATCAATATTAAAATCAGAGAGTTCCAGCTCCATATATCCTTTAATCACCTTGCCCGAATTTTCACAATCGGCAAGCTCACATGGAACAATGTAGTTATGCGTATTGCCGGCAATTGAAATTTGTGTTTTGAAATTTGTTTGCCCGGTTGTTTCATCAAAATCAGCCATTGCAATGGGCTCAATTTCAATTTTGATATTCGGAAATTCTGAAGCATCAAGCATTTTATAAAAATCTTTCAGCATCATATTATTTGGGCCTGAAAACTTTCTTACAGGAATAGTAATATTTTGTTCTGAATAGTAAGAACTTTTAGTTTCTGAATCACGCGTAACATTGGGTTGATAATTAATAAATTCAAATTTATTAATGTTTGATGAGCCTTTAATAATGACATAATTTGTACAATCAGCCAATTCACCGGCCTTTATTTTTTCTGTAGCAAAAGTATTTCCAATTAATTGAAACAGAAAAATAAGAATGATGCATTTTTTGATCATTGTTTTCATTTGCTTTTTTTTAAAAAAGGGTGCCTGTTTCCAGGCAACCCTTCACTCCCTAACACTTAAAATGAAATAGCTGCTTCAAGCACTAATCCATTAAATTTGCCCCCATCAATTTCTCCGTGTGCCGGACCATCATATTTTTGATTCACATAATCAAGTTTTATCAGCACATTATCTATCATATACCAGCCACCGCCAATGTTTGTGCGATTTACTTTTGAGTCATTATTATCGCTAACCTGGTTTAGGCGTGTTCCTACATAAAAACTTCCAAGACGATAAATAGCCTGAACTGCTGTTTGAGTAAAATGTTGGTCATTAGTACCTTTCATCCCTTTCATGTCTTCATAAATCCCGAATATTTCCAATCCGTGAAACTGCAAGAAAAGGTTCGCCATATAACTGTTCATTTGTGATTGATTACTTCCCGGATCCCAACGTCCTGAACGGAAATTGTCACCTTCAGCAGAAGCCAGTTGCATTACATTGTAATAACGTGCGCCTGCGCGGTCGCCACCCCACAATGTTGATCCGCTGTGTCCTTCACCAACATGGTAACCCGAAACCGTTCCTCTTACTCTAAGGTTTTCATTGATATTTTTATCGTACCCAAGTTTCCAGTTGAAAACAAGGTCATCTCCAAGATCGCCTCCCCGGCCATAATTCATTCTCCCGTTGTTGGCTCCAACCAAAGCAATAATACCTTTATCCCTGAACATAACTTCAAGACCAGGATTGGTTGTATAAGCATCCATTACCCAGTTTCCAACAAATGGATTGTGTATAACATCCGCATTATTACTACGGAAATAATGAGCGTCACCGTAATCCGGCATCATTACACCTGCTTTAATTGTCAGGTATTTCATAACATTATTGGCTGCAGGTAGAAAAGGTAAATTATCTATAATAAGATAACCACCTTCAACCCATGCCTCGTTATGATGCCTTGATGACATGTAATTGTTAATAAAAACCTGGATTCCAGGAGCCAGATCAGCCGTTAGGTTAAGATTCGCGGTTGGTAGGTTGAAATTATTTTTTAAATCAATCAACTCAACATCAGCTTCATGATCAAGCATTTGTAACTGAATTGCAAAATCTGCCCCAACTTTCACCTTCACATTCTCAAACTCATTTGGGTTCAATTTGGCTTGTTCAAATTGTTGTCCAAAAGTCACCATGCTAACAAATGCAGCTGCGATTAATAAAATAAATTTTTTCATTGTAAATTGAATTAAATGTTTCACTATATATAAATTGCTGATTACTCAGCTTAATTAACCTGTTGTGTTCTTTGAAGAATAATGTTGTATGTAATTACAATCTCGTCGCCGGTTTTTAATGTTCCCAGCATTGCGGTTGGCGGTTCAATTCCAAAATCGCTCATTTTCAATTTGGTTTCGCCTTCAACTTGAATTTGATTCTGGCCGTCGGCATTGATTTTAAATTGAAGGGTTGTATCTTTTGTTTTTCCGGCAATAGATAGTTTCCCTTTAATTTTTGAACCATTTTCTGAGAGTGGAACCGTAACTTTTTCAGAAGCAATAAATTTGATTTCAGGGAAATCATCTCCTTTCAGAGCGTCATACGTTTTATTGTCCATAATCCGGTTATCACTTTTTACGTTTTTCACCGGACATATAAAACTAATTCCTTCGATTGAAATTTGCTGATCTTCGTTTAGATTAAGAGAAGCGTTGCATGTAAATTTAGTTACATCTATTTCCCAATCGTGAACGGTTGAAGTACCTGAAATAACAAGTTTGCTTTCCGATTCATTTAATTTGAACGATGTTTGTCCAAAACTGATTAAGTGTGTTGAAATAATAACACTTAAAAGCAGGTATTTAAAATTTAATTTTCTCATAATTTGTATTCCTATTAATCCTATAATATTGATAGGACAAAATTATAAATGAAAATTATATGTTGTTACTGAAAAAAGTCATGATTCGGTTAAGATGTTATATAACAGGTTTTTGTGAACGATGAAAATCGATTTTAAATGTGCGGTTTTTGCATTGAATTATAAATTGATTTTCAATAGTATACAAAATATATTTTTGAAATTAGATTCATTATTTTTTTAATTCATGAGGTTGGTAGTCATTATTATTTAGAATAATTCTGTTAGCATTAACTTAATATACGAGCGGATTTTAACTGCAGAAATCTTTTTTCATGTATAAGTTTTTTTAAAATGAGCTTACCAAAAGATGGATGTAACCATAAAATATCTATAAAAATTCACTACTGTCCGGTCAAATTTTAACAGATTTCCTGCCCCGCTGGCAAGCGGGCTCATTTCGTACCAATAACAGATTTTTAATCAAGATCCTGAAATTTCCAGATTCTTCGGGATAGTTCAGCATCTTTGTTACTGCTTTTTCTTTTTTCCGAAGTCAGGATTATATTTTAGGTAGTTGACTACAATAAAGCCAGGAATGGTTGATATCATTACCCAGATAAAAAAGAGTTGGTAGCCAATTTGTTCCTGAATCCATCCACTAACCATTTTTGGTAGCATCATTCCAAGGGCCATAAGTCCGGTACACAATGCATAATGTGAAGTTTTAAATTCTCCGGCTGATATATAAATAAGGTATAACATAAATGCAGTAAACCCAAAACCATATCCAAATTGTTCAATAATGATCGAACAAGTAATTATCCAAAGATTTTGTATTTGAGTAAATGACAGGAAAACGTACACTAAATTTGGGAGGTTCATGGCAAAAACCATGGGCAGCATCCATTTTTTTAAACCCTGGCGGGCAATTACAATTCCACCTAAAATTCCACCAACTAACAACGCAATAATTCCTGCTGTACTGTAAACTGATGCAAACTGAATTTCGCTTAAGCCCAAACCTCCTTTTTCAACATTGTCGAGGATAAATAATGGTGCAATGGTTACCAATTGTGCCTCTCCCAAACGAAATATCAGGATGAAAATAATGGAAACTCCAATGTATTCTTTCCTGAAAAAAGTAATAAAAGTATTGCCAAATCCACTAAAAACCTGTTTTAAGGAATGTGTTGTGTGTTTCAGGTCTTCAACAGGGCGCGGAATAATAAATGTGTGCCAGATAAACAGCAAAATAAACAGAATGGCAGCCGTTAAGAAAGTAATACTCCATGACCATGCATTATTACCGGTCATTTCACCTAATTTCCCCGCTATAAAAACCAGCACCCCTGTTCCAAACCAAACCGAAACCCTGTAAAATGTATTCCGAATGCCAATGAAATAGGCTTGTTTGTGCTCTGACAGCCCAAGCATGTAAAACCCGTCAGCAGAAATATCGTGAGTTGCAGAGCTAAAAGCCAGCAGCCAAAGAAATGCAAGACTGTACTTAAAAAAATTGTTCATTGGGATAACCATGGCTACACCAAAAAGTGCCAATCCAATAATAAGTTGCATGAGTAAAATCCACCAACGTTTGGTTTTTGTAACATCTACAATAGGACTCCAGATTGGCTTAATTACCCACGGAAGATAAAGCAGTCCGGTAAAAAGCGTGTTTTCAGCATTCGAAATTCCAAGCACTTTGTACATAATGCCGGCAACCGATATAACCAATATGTATGGAAGCCCTTCAGCAAAATAGAGCGAAGGCACCCAAAGCCACGGATTTCTTTTATTTTCAGTTTTAGTATTCATGAAAATGGATTGAATTGCTGGTAAATTTCAAAAAAATAATTTACAAAGTGCAAATTCATTCAGAATTGGGAAAAGATTTACGGATGTATTTGTAATGATCAATTCTCATTCGTATTTTATACCCTCGATTTATAACTGGTTTTTAATTCAAACAAATGTTTTTACTTTTTGCATATCTGTTTCTGGCGCTGTTTGTATCATTCCTGTGTTCAATAATGGAATCGGTGCTTCTCTCAACGCCGCAATCTTTTCTGATTGTTAAAGAGCAAAAGGGGAATAAATGGGCAAAAACATTCAATGATTTAAAAGCTAATATCGACAAACCTTTATCGGCTATTTTATCGTTGAACACAGTTGCGCATACCATAGGTGCGGCCGGTGTTGGAGCGCAGGCAGTTAAAGTTTTTGGCGAAGCGTCTTTTGGAATCATTTCGGCAATATTAACCATTCTGATTTTAGTAATTACCGAAATCATTCCTAAAACGATTGGTGCCAGATATTGGAGAAACCTGGCAAAGATTACTTCCTTTATTATTCATTCCATGATTTTTTTAACCTATCCGTTGGTTTTAATGGCTGCATTTATTACGAAAATATTTTCGAAAAATAAAGCTGAACAAACAACCAGCAGAGAGGAAATTGCAGCGCTGGCAAGTATTGGGGCCGATGAAGGTGTTTTTTCTGAAAAAGAACATAGAATTATTCAGAACATTCTTCGGCTGAAAAATGTGAAGGTTACCGAAATTATGACTCCCCGAGTTGTGGTTGCCGTTGCCGACGAAAACCTGTTACTCGATGATTTTTTAAGAAATAAGGATTACCTGAAGTTTTCAAGAATTCCAATTTACTCAGGTGACGATGAAAATATTACCGGTTATGTTTTCAGGCAAATTGTATTTGAAAAACTGGCGGAAGACAGGCATGAAAT
Source organism: uncultured Prolixibacteraceae bacterium (assembly GCA_963849775.1). GTDB lineage: Bacteria > Bacteroidota > Bacteroidia > Bacteroidales > Prolixibacteraceae > Draconibacterium. The sequence continues at coordinate 282,385 of CAWKIX010000008.1, forward strand.
GAAGTTAAAAGATATTAAAAGAGAAATATTTATTGCCCCAAAACAGATGGTATTATTTACACTATGGGAAAACCTGCTTGAAAAAAAAGAACATATTGCACTTGTAGTTGATGAATATGGCGGTATGGATGGAATTGTTACCATGGAAGATATTATTGAAACATTATTGGGGCTCGAAATTCTTGACGAAAAAGATACAGTTACCGATATGCAAAAATATGCCCGCGAACGATGGAAAACCCGGCAGACAAAATATAATCTTTTAGATAAGCTGAATTCAACGAATAAAGAAGGGGAAAAATGAATGATTGAAAGACAGGTTAAATTCTTATCTGTTTTCCATGATTTGATGTGTTAATTTAAACTAATGTAAAGGATTTATTGTAGGGCATCATGCTCAATGCCAGCTTTTCATAATCCGATAAAATGTCTTATTTTCGTGCTTTCTAAGTTTTCAACGTATGTGGGTAAGAGTCTCCCGTATCATTCTCCGAAACAAAATTTTATTACTGTCGGTTATGGCGGTAATTACTGTTTTTTTTGGATACCATGCCACAAAAGTGGAGATGTCATACGATTATGCGATGTTGCTTCCCAAAAAAGACCAGGCTTATAAAGATTACCAGAATTTTACAAAAATTTTTGGCGAAGAAGGAAACCTGATAATTATAGGATTCCAGGATTCATCGTTTTTTCAGATTGATAAATTTAAAAAGTGGGAAGAACTTTGTAATGAGCTTTCGGAAGTTGAAGGTGTTGAGAATTTATTATCGGTTACCAATTCATATAACCTGGTAAAAAATACAGAAGAGAAAAAGTTTGAAATTGAACATGTTTTTTCAGATACCATTAAAACACAAAATCAACTGAATGAAGCAGTTGAAGAATTTAAGTCGCTGCCATTTTATCAAAACGTTTTATATAACGACTCAACAATGCTTATGTACTGGCAATTACCGTAAATAAGGATAAAATGCATACCCGGAACCGGGAGCAGATGATCACATCAATTCAGAAAATTTGCCGCGCATTCGAAAAGTCAGAGGGAGTTAAATTACACTACTCCGGGTTGCCTTATATCAGGGTGGTAAATTCAATAAAAATTAAGCGCGAGTTATACTTGTTTAGCGTATTGGCGCTTGTTATTTGTATCATTGTTCTTTTTATTTTTTTCAGGTCGTTTAAGGCAGTTTTTTATCCTGTTTTAATTGTACTGATCGGGGTGGTCTGGTCGATAGGAATGTTACATCTGTTTGGCTACAAGATTACTATTCTTTCGGGAATGATTCCACCGTTACTCATCGTAATTGGTATTCCAAACAGCATTTACATGTTGAATAAGTTTCATCATGAATTTGTCATCCATGGAAATAAAATAAAGGCTTTACACCGGGTGATTTTTAAAATTGGCAATGCCACCTTTCTAACCAATCTTACAACGGCTTCTGGTTTTGCAACATTTATAATTGTAAAGAGTGAAATTCTTCGTCAATTCGGTATAATAGCATCACTCAATATTTTGGGTTTGTTTGTTCTTTCCATAACTTTAATTCCCATCATATTCAGCTTTATTGAACCCCCTTCGGCACGTCATGTCCGTCATTTGGAAAGTGGTTTTGTTTCACGTATAATTGACGGGTTGATAAAAATTACGCAACACAACCGAAAAGTTGTATATATAATTGCAGTAGTTATTGTTGGGGTTGGATTATTTGGAATTACATTAATGAAAAGCTCGGGCTACATGGTTGATGATATTCCAAAAAGCGATCCGGTTTATAAAGATTTGAAATTCTTTGAAAATAACTTTGAAGGACTAATGCCGCTCGAAATTATGATTGATACAAAAAAGCCGGGCGGTGTAATGCAACTTTCTACATTTCAGAAGATTGATGCACTTGGAAGAGGCGCTTTCAAAATATCCTGAGCTATCTCCGTCAACATCGTTGCTAAATTTGTTGAAATTTTCAAAGCAGGCATATTATAACGGAAGAGAAGAGTATTATTCTTTGCCAAATAGCCGGGAGAAAAATTTTATTTTGCAATACGTTTCAACGGGTGAAGAAAATGCACAGTTCCTTCATTCATTTATGGACAGTACCCGGCAGTTTACACGCATCAGTATTCGGTTAAAAGATGTGGGAACAAAAAGAATGGACGAACTTTATACCGATTTTTATAAAGATATTAAAACGGTTTTTCCTGATGATGATTACAATGTAATAGTAACAGGTTCAAGTATTACTTCTTTTAAAGGAACTGAATATTTACTGAAAAACCTTTTTACAAGTTTGATTTTAGCTTTCATACTAATTTCAACATTCATGGCAATTATGTTTTCATCGTGGCGAATGGTTATTATGTCGCTCACACCCAACATAATTCCCCTCATTTTTACGGCTGCATTCATGGGTTATTCCGGAATTCCCATTAAGGCATCTACAATCCTTGTATTTAGTATTGCTTTCGGAATATCGGTTGATAATACCATTCACTTTCTGGCCAAATACCGGCAAGAGTTAAAAGTTACCAATTGGGATATTGGGAAATCGGCTGTTTTGGCACTAAAAGAAACGGGAGTGAGTATGTTATATACATCGATCGTTTTATTTTTTGGTTTTGGAATTTTCACCCTTTCAAACTTTGGAGGAACACAGGCAATGGGGGTTTTGGTATCGTTAACACTTGTTGTTGCTGTAACATCGAATTTAATTTTGTTACCATCGTTATTACTTGGCCTCGACCGGTTTACAACAACCCGATCTTTTGAAGAACCGTTGTTGCATATTTATGACGAAGATGATGATATTGAGATGGAAGAGCTTGAAATTTCACACGATGAAGAAGGAGAAACAAAGTAATATGTACTCAATAAAAGAACTTCAGGAAATTGTTGAAAAGGAAATCGCTATTCGGTCGGGTCAGATTAAAAAACCTAACCCCTTCAAATCTGTATCTTCCGGTTGATTATTCACTGGGGATGGGAGGTAAAAGATTGCGCCCTGTTTTACTTTTATTAAGTTACAATTTGTTTTATAACGATGTAAGAAAAGTTCTTCCTGCTGCCATTGCTATTGAAGTGTTTCACAATTTCACCCTACTGCATGATGACATTATGGACAAAGCTGATGTTCGCCGAAACCAGCCAACTGTTCATAAGAAGTTTAATGAAAACGGGGCCATTTTATCTGGCGATGCGATGGCATTTTTGGCTTATCAGCTTTTATTGGAATGCAAATCTGAAAAATTAAATGAAACCATTGAATTGTTTACCAGTACAGCAATTGAAGTTTGTGAAGGTCAGCAATTTGATATGGATTTTGAAAACCGGCTTGATGTATCAGAAGAGGAATATTTGGAAATGATCAGGCTAAAAACGGCTGTTTTACTGGCTTGCAGTTTAAAAGCCGGAGCGTTGCTTGGAGATGCCACGTATGAGATTGCCGATCAATTGTATGAATTTGGAATAAATCTTGGCATTGGCATTTCAAGTTCAGGACGATTTGTTGGATTCTTTTGGAGACCAGGCAACATTTGGAAAACGTATTGGCGGAGATATTTTAGCCAATAAAAAAACATTTTTGTTGATAAAGGCGCTTGAAAGTGCTAACGGAAATATAAAATCGGAATTACTGAGTTGGTTAGATAAGAAGGAATTCCGGCAGGCGGAAAAGATTGAAGCAGTTACTCAAATATATAATCAGCTAAAGATTAAGGAAATAGTTGAAAAGAAAATCGGGTTTTATTTCAACAGTACACAGGAAATTTATAATAATATTCAGATAGAGGAAATAAAAAAAGAAAGCCTTCTTTCATTGAGCAACAACATGTTGAAACGAAACAAATAGGATATTAAATATGTTTCAAAATAGGCTTTTTTTGATTGTTCAAATGTAAAACAATATTAAATTTGTTGATCTTAAGAAAAAATAAACCGCACTAAAATCTAAGTATTTATGGCTCAAATTGTTGGTGAAATTATACAGGTAATCGGGCCTGTTGTCGATGTTAGTTTTGAAAGAGAAGGCGGGGATCTTCCTGCGATAAATCACGCATTGGAAGTTCAAAGGGAAGGTAAGGAGCATTTAATTATTGAATGTCAGCAGCACATTGGCGAAAATACCATTCGTTGTGTTGCCATGGATGCAACTGATGGTTTGCGCCGTGGAATGAAAGTGACATCAACGGGAAGTCCGATTATTATGCCAAAAGGTGAGGCTTCGCTTGGACGGCTGCTTAATGTGGTTGGAAATCCGGTTGATGGTTTGGAAGCATTACCAAAAGATGGCTTAAATATTCATAATGAACCTCCGAAATACAAAGATTTAACAACAGAAACAGAGGTTTTATTTACAGGGATTAAAGTAATCGACCTGATTGAACCGTATGCAAAAGGAGGGAAAATTGGCCTTTTTGGCGGCGCCGGTGTTGGTAAAACAGTATTGATACAGGAATTGATTAATAATATTGCGCTGGCGCACAGTGGCCTTTCAGTTTTTGCCGGTGTTGGTGAACGTACCCGTGAAGGAAACGATTTGCTTCGTGAAATGATTGAAGCCAACATTGTTGATTATGGCGAAGAGTTTAAAGAGTCGATGGAAAAAGGTAGCTGGGATTTATCAAAAGTTGATCCTGAAAAACTGAAACACTCGAAACTGGCTATGGTTTTCGGGCAGATGAATGAACCTCCCGGAGCCCGTGCCCGTGTTGCGCTTTCTGGTTTAACAATTGCCGAAAGTTTACGCGATGGTGACGGTTCAACAGAAAGTGGACGTGATATTCTTTTCTTTGTCGATAATATTTTCCGTTTCACCCAGGCAGGTTCTGAGGTTTCTGCTTTGCTGGGCAGAATGCCGTCAGCAGTAGGTTATCAACCAACACTGGCTACCGAAATGGGTATTATGCAGGAAAGAATTACCTCAACAAAAAATGGATCAATTACATCCGTTCAGGCGGTTTACGTGCCTGCAGATGACTTAACCGACCCTGCTCCTGCAACAACATTTGCCCACCTTGATGCTACTACAGTTCTTAGCCGTAAAATCTCAGAGCTTGGAATTTATCCTGCTGTTGATCCACTGGATTCTACTTCCAGGATTTTATCCCCTGAAATTGTTGGAAACGAGCATTACAATTGTGCGCAGGATGTTATTATGTTGCTGCAACGTTATAAAGAATTGCAGGATATTATCGCCATTCTTGGTATGGACGAGCTTTCGGAAGAAGATAAACTTGTGGTTCACCGTGCCCGCCGTGTACAACGTTTCCTTTCTCAACCGTTCTTTGTGGCATCGCAATTTACCGGTCTTGAAGGCAAACTGGTTTCAATTGAAGATACGATTAAAGGTTTCCGCATGATTATGAATGGTGAAGTTGACAAATATCCGGAAGCATCATTTAACCTCGTTGGAACCATTGAGGAAGCTATTGAAAAAGGTGAACGTTTGCTGGCTGATAATTAATACTGAAAACAAAGTTTATGTATTTAGAAATCATCACACCAGAAAAGAAGGTTTTTGAAGGAGAGATAAAACTGGTTCAATTGCCGGGCAGTAAGGGAGCTTTCGAAATATTAAAGAACCATGCACCCATAATTTCAACCCTTGAAAAAGGAATTATTAAAGTGGAAGATGAAACCGGGAAAGAGTATTTCTTTGATGTTGATGGTGGTGTTGTAGAGAATAAAGACAACAAAATTATTGTGCTTGTTGAATCTGCTTAAAAAAAATTAGCGATATAGCTTTCCCCGAAGGTTACTATCTTCGGGGATTTTAGTTTATTAATGAAAGTAAAAATTCTGATCATACGATTAAGCTCAATCGGCGATGTTGTTCTTACTTCACCGGTTATTCGCTGCTTGAAGAATCAGGTTGAAAATGCAGAAATACACTTTGCAACGAAACATAAATTCGCATCAATTCTAACGTCAAATCCACATATTTATAAGGTTCATGTTTTAAATGAAAATATTGCCGATCTTATTAAAGAACTTAAAAAGGAAAAGTTTGATTATGTAGTTGATTTACATCAAAATTTCAGAAGCAACAGAATAAAGAGAAGCCTGAACTGTACCTCGTTTTCAGTGGATAAACTGAACTGGCAGAAATTACTGCTGATAAAATTTAAAATAAACCGGCTTCCCAATAAACACATTGTTGACAGATACCTCGAAACTGTTGATTCTCTGGGAGTAAAAAAAGATGAGAAAGGACTTGATTATTATATTCCCGGGAAAGATATATTTTCAATAAATGATTTGCCTGCCCCGTTTAGGAATGGATATGTTGCTTTTGTAATAGCCGGAACATATTACACAAAAAAACTGCCTGTTGAAAAGGTCTCTGAGATTTGCCAGGGAATTGATTATCCGGTAATACTTCTTGGTGGAAAGAAAGAGTTTGATGATGGTGAAAAGATTCTTTCACAGTCGAAAGGAAATGTGTTGAATTATGCAGGTAAAATCAGTCTGAACCAATCGGCTTCGTTGGTGAAAGATGCTAAAGTTGTATTGACGAATGATACAGGGTTAATGCATATTGCGGCAGCATTTCAAAAGAAAATTCTCTCATTTTGGGGAAATACTGTTCCTGATTTTGGAATGGTTCCTTACAAACCCGATTCAGTTTCGAAACATCTGGAGGTTGAAAATTTAAAATGCCGGCCATGTTCAAAACTCGGTTATCAGCAATGTCCGAAAAAGCATTTCAGGTGCATGAACGATTTAAAAGCTGAAGATGCCATTGAATGGGTAAATACAAATTTCAGGTAATTATTTGTTAAAAGCCCTGGCCAGTTTTTCCAGTCCTTCTTCCAGAATACTTCTCGGGCAACCAATATTAATCCGCATCCATCCATTGCCGCCTGTTCCAAACCGGCCACCGTTATTTAGTCCAACTTTTGCCTTTTTAATAATAAAATCATTAAGTTTTTCATCATTCATTCCGAAAGCAGTAAAATCGAGCCAAACCAAATAAGTAGCTTCAGGTTTCATTACTTTTACTGATGGTATTTTTTCTGCGATAAATTGATTTAGGAAGATAAAATTGTTCCATAAATATTCCAGCATTTGTTTCAGCCAATCCTCGCCTTTTGTATAAGCAGCTTCCAGCGCTACCGATCCGAAAATATTTCCCATTCCTAAATGACCAACGCCAAGTGTGCGTTCATATCTCTTGAATTTTGTTTTATCGGGTATTATTACCAACGATGTTGAAAGCCCCGCGACATTAAAAGTTTTACTTGGAGCCATTAAAACTGCGCAGTTTTTTGCTGCTTCATCAGAAATGGTGGCTAACGGAATGTGGCGGTTTCTGTCAAAAATCAAATCAGAATGGATTTCATCTGAAATTACCATAATATTATTTTCAAGACAAATGTTTGAAAGCGTCTCCAGTTCCTTTTCAGTCCATACCATTCCTCCCGGATTCTGCGGATTACACAGTAGCAGAAGTTTTGTGTTTTCAGTAATTTTAGATTTTAAGTCATCAAAATCGAAAGTGTATCTTCCGTTTTTTATAATAAGCGGATTCTCAATCATCTTTCGTTTGGTTCCTTTAACACAATCGAAAAATGGAAAATAAACAGGTGGTTGCACAATTACTTCATCGCCTGGTTTTGAAAATGTTTCAATTGCAAGCGTTAATCCGGCAACCACACCGGGACTGGAAGAAATCCATTCTTTTTGAACATCCCAGTTGTGGCGGCGTTTCATCCAACCTATTACCGCCTGAAAAAATGACTCCGGTTTAAAAGTGTAGCCGTATATTTCGTGTTCCGCCCTTTTTTTATTGCGTCAACAATAAAGTCAGGAGTTCGAAAATCCATATCGGCAACCCATAATGGTAAAACGTCGTTGGTTCTAAAAATCCATTCAAGGGCATCATATTTTATGCAATTTGTTCCTTCGCGGGGAATTATTTCATCGAAATCGTATTTTTTCATACCATTATATATATGTATCAAACATCAATTTTCCGAAGATAATTGAAGGTGCCTTCTTTTTCAACCTTTAATACAAAATTGAAACGGTTTAGGTTCAGGCATAATTCAAAGTCTTTTTCCGGCGACCAATCTTGTTTATCCAAATCAAAGAAACGGGCTCCTGAACCATTTTTAATTGTTTCAACCATTTTTTCAAAATTGTTGGTTTCTCCTTCCAAATCATTTTTAATGAATTCTGCACAAAGTGTATCTTCATCAGTTGGATACTCGCACGCATAACCCATGCAAACCAATGAAACTTTATCCGGTTTTTTCATTTTTATGTACCTGGTAATTGCGCCTGCATTTACAAAACTACCGGTAATAATTTCATCGGCATTAACTGCATTTACAATTCCCTGTGTGCCCGAGCTGGTGGTGTGGATGATTGTTTTCCCAGCGATTTTTTCTTTAATCAATAAAGAAGGTGAATTCCCAAAATCAAATCCTTCCGGTTTTTGTTCGTTTCGTTCACCCATCAACACATAATCAGGATGTTGAGTTTTTAAGTGATGCGCATCATTAATTTTTCCTACCGGGATGATTTTTTTGGCCCCAAAATTAAAAGCATAGCAGGCAGTTGAGAATGCACGGAATACATCAATAATTACAGTTAACCCTTTTGCATTTTTCGCTCCTTCAAGAAGTTGAAGTATTTGAATGTTCATTCCTCGTGTTTTTTGCTTTTTGGCGAAATGCGGTATCCAATTCCAATTTCTACCAAATCAGCCCGAAATAAAGGAATTGCTCTTAATAATGCAACTCCGATAATATTTTTGAAGTAAAATTTAAAGCCTACTTTATAATACCTTTGCCGTGTGTAATATTCATTCATTTGCAAATTCAATCCGTACGAAGTAAACAAACCTGTTCTTCCGAAAATAAATTCGTTGTGCAAACTTATTCCATACCTGAAATTCAAGTCTGGCTCTCCGTGATAATTGTAATTGATAGAAGCAAAATCTTCGAGTGACGGATCATAGACGAAGTCCAGGCCAATACCCATTTTATTTATTACCGAAGTACGGTAGGTATAATTTATGGAAGCATTAAGTGGCACATAGGTTTTTTGTTCCATTCCATCTATTTCTTTAATTCCACTTGCGCCGTAAATCCAGAATTCGTTACGGGGATCAAGATTTCTTTCCGATTTGGGAATCTTTCTGTGTGCCGGCTGATCTTCAAATTCATACCCCAAAGTAAAACTTCTGTTCCTTACGTTTACGCCCAGGTTTGGCGCTTTTATCAATCCGTTTGAGAAGTGATTCAATCCAAGTGAATATTCCAGAAAAAAGGGATGAAAGCGAACTTTTGTATAAACACGAAGATCGGCGCTGATATTAAAATGCGAACTTATGGCTTTATTTTCAGGATTCTCAACAGGATCATAATTCTTTGTAAAATAACCTAATCCGTAAAAGGCAAGTACCCCAACATCAAAATAACGTCGCCGCGGGAGTAAAGACATTTGAATAAATGCTGTTAAGGAATGTGAATTGCCAAGTACTTCAGGGTTTCCATATGACTTAAAATTATAGCTTAATCCATAGTTTGGAAGATTAAAGTAGTTTCGCCATTCTTCTCCGATACGGTTGGGGAAATAATAATTTAACGTAAAACCATGCACCGGATCTTTTATAATCGGTTTTATTTCGGTGTTGTGGGGAACAATACGTCCGTAATTGTAGGATATGCTAAATGCTTCCTGTGCTTTGATTTTCAGGCAAAACAGAAGCATCAGGAATGTGAGTACTGATATTATTTTCATATACAAATAACCCGTCTGAAGTCATTCAGAATAATGCATGAAGTTAAAAAAAGTAGTTACAAATGGCATTTGGTTTGTTAAATCAATTTTAACATAAGCGACCGTTATTAAAATGGCATGAAAATTGTAAAATTTTAAAATGATTTCGCAACACACATAAAATCAAATAATTACAATTGTGCTTATGTTTACTATTCAATTTAATGATTAGTTTCCATTTAATTAAAAGTTTCTTAACGCATGTTTTACAGCATTTATGTATCAAAACATATATGTTTGTACTGTCATTCATGTTAAACTTTAAAAATTGAATGGTTATGAAAACAATTAAATTATTTACAACAGGATTGGCGGTGGCAATTGTAGCAATTGCGACTGCAGTGGAAAGACCGAAAATGATTGTTACACCTATCTCACCAGACAGAGCTCTTGTATCAATTCAAAATGAAAACGCAGCATTGTTTGAACTTAGCATTTATGCAAAAAATGGTGACCTTGTATATTACAAACAATCAACAGAAGTGGCTAACAATTATCAGAAAGTTTTTGATTTTAAAAATCTTGAAGCCGGAAACTACACAATGAATTTAAGGGTAAATGATACCCGTTTATCAAAAGATTTTGAAGTTACCTCAAAAGGAATCAATGTTGATGAAGATTCGAAATTAAGATTCGATCCGTATTTTACTTACACTGACAATGTATTAAAAGTATCGTATTTGAACTTTGACAATGAAAATCTTAAGTTGAGCTTTTATGACCAAAATGGGTTGATTTATCAGTCAACACTTGGGAAAGACTTTGATATTCAGTCGGGTTATAATTTGGCAGCTTTAGAGCCGGGAAATTATAATGTGGTATTGTCATCAAGAAACAATGAATTTAAGTTTACATTAGAGAAATAGGTTAGAAAATGTTATTGGTCTAATGGCCGTCGGGTGGTTCCGGCGGCTTTTTTTTGTTGTTGGTACAATCAGGATTGAAGTTGATTTACAGATTATTGGAGTTGGTCAAATAATGACTGCCGGAATGTAACATAACAATGTGGTATGTAGTCTTTTGAACAAACAATTAATTTAAAAGCTATGATGACAAAGTTCCGGATTTTAATAATCCTTGCAATCCTTATTAGTGAAATAGGATTTGCCTCTAATAATCCAAAAATGGATATCAAAACGTTAGGGAAAAATAAAAATGTTCTAAGTTTTCAATCGGAAGCTGCATTTCCTGTCGAAATAACATTCAGGTATGAAAGGGATGAAATTTTGTACCAATGGCAGAGTAAAACACCTGTGGAAAAGCTGACAAAGGTTTTTGATTTAACAGAACTTACAGAAGGAAAATACAATGTATGCCTTAATTATGGCGAATATAGTATTAGCCGTGAATTGAAAGTAACCGGAGAAGGTATCATTGTTGGTCCCGAAATTCGATCAAACAAACCTTATTTTTATTATAAAGATGATTTACTTAAGCTGTCGTTTCTTAATGCTTCACAAAAAGAAGTTTATTTTAAAGTGTATCAAAATAATGAGCTTATTAACCAAATTTACATGGGCACAAATTTAAATATGCAAAAGATGTTCAGTTTAGCTGACTTAAATGAAGGCGAATACGATGTAGTTCTTAGCGATTTTTTTGCAGAACATCATTTTACTGTTCGTAAATAAAAGAAAATAACCTGGCAATTAGTTTTGGGCTCCTGTTTGCAGGGGCCTTTTTTTATGTTTAGCCCCGAGTTCAAATAAATTTTTATTAATCAGTAATCGTTTTAAACTATTTTATTCCGTGTAAGTCCAAGTCTATGTTTAATAAATTAGAAGATTTTGTACTGTGCATATAAAAATTGAAAATCTGAACAAAATTTACAAGGGGGGTAATTACGCAATAAATAACCTAAGCCTTGATATTCCAAGCGGAATGTTTGGATTGTTGGGACCCAACGGTGCCGGAAAATCAACCCTGATGAGAATTTTGGTTACTTTAATGAAACCAACAAATGGTAAAGTTACGGTAAACGACACACTTGATCTTGCAAAGAACAGACGCGAGATTCGCGAAATGCTGGGATATCTTCCACAAGATTTTAGTTTCTTTTCAAAACTTAAAACCTATGAGTTTTTGGATTATGTTGCCCGGCTGGCCGGTATGAAAAATGCTGCAGCAAGGCGAACAGCCGTTGAAAAAATGTTGGAAGAAGTTGGTTTGTTTGAAGCGCGTGACAGAAATGCGAACAAACTTTCCGGAGGTATGAAACGTCGGTTAGGAATTGCGCAGGCATTAATAAACGATCCAAAAATTATTATTGTTGATGAACCTACTACCGGTCTTGACCCTGAAGAAAGGATTCGTTTCAGGAATTTACTTTCCAATTTAAGTACAAGAGACGTAATTATTATTCTTTCAACTCATATTGTTGGCGATATTTCAAGTACCTGTGACAATATGGCTCTTCTTAACAGGGGAAGGCTTGCATTTGCCGGATCACCTGAACAGTTGGTGAAAGAAGCTGAAGGAAAAGTTTGGTTAATTCAGGCAACCGAAGCGGAATATCTGGAGATCAACGAAAAGTATCCCGTAATATCAACCATACCAACGGCAAATGGCTGGGAAGTTCAGGTAGTTTCAGATGAAATAAACGGGTACAGCGGAAAACAAATTACTCCTAATCTTGAACATGCCTATGTTCATTTTATGGAAAACAATTTGAATCAATGGTCAAATGCATAAATTGATAAAACATAAAACAATGATATCTTTTCATAGTATATTCTCTATTGCCAAATACGAACGAAAAACACTTTTCAGAAGTTGGTTCTTCCGTATTTTCAGTGTGCTTTCATTGCTTGTTCTTTTTGGATTGAACTTTGGGATGGTTGTTGAAGGTGGAGGTGCCGAAAGTTGGGCAATTCGCAGCATTGCCAGTTCAATACCCTATTTTAACCTGTTGATATTAAATATTGCGCAGGCGGTTATTGCCGTTTTTCTTGCATCTGATTTTCTTAAACGCGATAAAAAACTCGATACTACCGAAGTAATTTATATGCGTTCAATGACCAACAGCGAATATGTTATGGGGAAGACACTTGGGAATATGCAGGTGTTTATGTTATTAAATATATTAGTTGTAATTCTTGCCTTAATATTTAATAGTGTTGGCTCAACATACCGCAATCGATTGGAAATCGTATGCATTTTACCTTTTAACAATTAGTATTCCAACACTTGTATTTATAATGGGCTTGTCGTTTTTGTTGATGAGCGTTATCAGAAATCAGGCAATAACATTTGTACTTATCCTGGGATATATAGGTATTACACTTTTCCTACTGCAATCAAAATTTTATTATTTGTTTGATTATATGGCATTCAACATCCCGATGTTGAATTCTGATATAATTGGTTTTGGTAATCTTGATGTTATTTTAAACCACCGGGGAATATATTTCTTTTTAGGTTCCGGTTTTATATTTTTTACCATCTATTTGCTTAAACGGTTGCCTCAGTCAGAATCAATGACTGCAATTTCGTTAATTATGGGAATTGTCTTTGTTGGAATAGGTGGTTTAATGGCATTCAACCATGTAAGCAAGTTTAAAAATGCTGATAAATTGCGGACAGAAGTTATGGCATTGAATAATGAGTATGTAAAAGAAAATGTGCCAAGTATATTAAATAATTCAATTGTACTTGAACATAAAAAAACAAATATTAGTGTAAGTTCTAAATTAACAATAGTCAATGAAAACGATACTCCACTAAAAAAGTTGATTTTTACATTAAACAACGGGTTGAAAATTGCCAGTATTAAATATTAATGGGGCAGAAAAGAATTTTGAACGGAAGGAGCATTTAATCATCATCTCTGATAATATTAATCTTGACCCAAATGAAGAAGCTACATTGGATATCGAATACTCAGGAAAAATAAATGAAGCTTTATGTTATCTTGATATTGACAAGAAAACCATGCAGGAAAAGTATGGTAGTTTTGTAATAAATGTTGATAAAAGATATGCTTTTATTAAACCCGATTATGTTCTGCTAACTCCGGAATCAAATTGGTACGTAAGAGCTGGTGTAACCTATAGTTCAATAGATGTGAGCTGGGCACATAACCAATTTGTTAACTTCGATCTGAAAGTGAAAACCGAAGCTGGCTTGCAGGCAATTTCACAAGGGAAAATTACAAAAACTGCAGAAGGAGAATTTGAGTTTAGCAATGAACATCCATTAACGCAACTCTCTTTAGCCATTGGGGATTACAAACATGTAAAAACAGAGAAAGATAGCATTGAATACGGAGTTTGGTATATTGATGGTCATGATTTTTTCTCCGCTGAGTTTCAGGAAATGAAAGATACCATTCCAGGGTTGTTAGATGAATATTTGGGAGATTTTGAAAGAACATATAACCTTGATTATGCTTTTAATCGAATTTCTTTAGTTGAAGTGCCGGCGCAATTTAAAACATACGAGCGAATATGGACATCCAGGCAGGAAACGGTACAACCCGAACAGGTTCTTATTCCTGAAAAAGCCTATTTAATGAGCCAGGCAGATTTTGAAGGAATGAAAAAAAGATTCTCAAGAATGGGAGGCCGCGGAGGATTTGGCGGCGGCGGTGGGGGTGAAATTTCACCTGAAGAGATGCAAATACGAATTTTCGGAAGTTTTCTTCGAACTTTTACAGAATCAGAAAGTAATAATTTTAGCGGAGCACAAATGGTAACGTCTGGCGGTAATTTCAATGTTTCTTCCACAGCAAATCCATACTTCATATTTCCAATGATCTATAATTTTCAGAACAATATTAAATCTGATAAATGGCCGATAATGAACCGCATTTTTGAGGCTTATTTAAAGAACCAGACAACTGATATGAGATCGGTGTTTATGCGCGATATGTCGGGGACAGGGTTAAGTGAAGATGAAATGGCAAATATAGCCTTGCAGGATTATTCATTTGAAGAAATTCTTGCCGATGCAGATAAAAAAGATATTATTGATAACGTAATAAAACTTAAAGGCGATGTTCTTTTTTCTAAAGTTCAGTATGTTGCCGGTGAAGAAGAATTTTCAAATTTCCTGAATAATTTACTGCGTGAATATCGGTTTAAGAATATCACTTTCGAGGAATTTGATCAAAAGCTAAATGAAGAATTCGGAACCGAACTGTCTCCAATAATGGATAATTGGTTTAAAGAAAAGCGATTACCTGGTTTCTTGTTCTCACCTGTTTCGGCAGTACTTGTAAAATCTGGTGACGCAATGCAAACTATGATTAAACTTAAAACCACTAATTTTGCAGATGTTGAGGGATTGGTAAAACTCACTTTCCGTCTTGGTGGCGGAGGTGGCGGTGGCGGCCGTGGTGGATTTGGTGGGTTTGGTGGCTCTGAGGATATGATTAATAAACTGATTTATCTTAAACCAAATCAAACGAAAGATATTAGCTTTCTTCTTGAAGGCGAACCAAGAATGATTATGATCAATACGATGACTTCGCAAAATATTCCTTCGGTTTTGAATGAAAATTTCAGGGATATTGAAGAAGACCCTAAAGCCATAGCTTATGAAGGAGAAATAGTTACCGATGTTCCTGTTAATGTTGTTAGTCCGGGTGAAATTATTGTTGATAACGAAGATCCTGGTTTTGAAATTACACATTATAACAGGGAAAATCTGCTTGAAAAATGGTTGATTGATAAAGACAAAGATGATGCAAGGTACGAATCGATAAATAGTATTCGGCCTCCAAGTAACTGGACAGCGGTTACAAATGCTGACTTTTATGGAAATTATATACTTTCAGCATATTACGTTAAAAGTGGCGATGGTTCTCAGGTTGCTAAATGGCATGTGCCAATAAAAACCAAAGGTTTGTACGATGTTTACTATCACGTTTACGTTGCAAGGAATTTTTCACGTGGCCGTGGCGGTGGTGGCGGCGGTGGCGGCGGTTGGGACAACAGAGCCCGTGCCGAAGGAAAATACAATTTCACCATTGTAAGCGATCAGGGTGAAGTTGAACAATCTTTGGATGTTGATGAAAGAGAGCAGGGATGGGTATTATTAGGTTCGTATAACTTTTCTTCTGATACAGCTTTGGTTGAACTTTCAAATAAATCTGAATTAACAACGGTTTTTGCCGATGCCGTGAAATTCGTTAAACAATAAAAAACAATAAGAAAATGAATCCTTTAAAAACTAAATCATTGAAAAAAATTGCACTACTGGGTTTTGTTCTCTTTTTCGGAGTCCAATTTACAAAGGCACAGCAATTATTAACACTTGAAAAAGCTTTGGAATTAGCAGAAACCAGCAGCCCAAGTATTATTCAATCGAAATTGAGCATTGTACAAGCGCAAAAAAATCTGGAAGCTCAAAGAGCAGCATTAAAATCAAGATTTTCTCTTGAACTAAATCCGTGGTCCTTTAGCCGGAACAGAAGATACGACACAAGGTTTGCTGACTGGTACACCAGCGAGAATCAATCTTCAAGTACAAACCTTAGAATTTCACAACCAATACTATTTACAGATGGTACTATCTCATTGAATAACGAATTCGGATGGCAAAAAAGTAAGTCGGAAGTTGGTGGTGTAGTTACTCCAAATGAAGTTTTTTATAATAATCTATATTTAAGTGTAAGCCAACCAATATTTACCTATAACCGTTTAAAAATGCAGCTTCAGCAATTGGAGTTAAACTTTGAAAATGTTAAAATAAGTTATGCTTTGCAAAGATTAAATTTGGAAAGAAGCGTAACACAACAGTTTTACCAGGTTTATATGCAGCAGGAAAATTTGGCTATTGCTCAGGCTGAATTAGATAATACGACGAAAAATTATGATCTGATTAAAAGTAAAGCTGATGCCGGATTAGTTGCATTAGAGGAAAGTTATCAGGCTGAACTAAACCTGATGCAGTCAAGGTCAACCGTAGAGGACAGAAAAGTGAGTTATGAAACTGCAAAAGACCAGATGAAGTTAACCTTGGGAATGGACCTTTATGCTGACTTTACAATTCTTAATGTTGATATTTCTACTCAACAGAAAGTTGAAGTTGATTTGGATAAGGCAATTGAAAACGGTCTTCAGAACAGGATGGAACTTAGGCAAAGGGAGATTAGCGTTCAAAACAGTGAATTTTCGATGATTCAGACTAAAGCTCAGAATGAATTTGCAGGTGATATTAATTTAAGATTGGGTATAACCGGAGATGACCCAAATCTTGGACGGATTTATAAAGAAGAAAATACAGTAAATAATCCATCGATATCTCTTTCATTTAACATTCCAATTTTCGACTGGGGTGAAAAAAAGGCAAGAATTGCAGCGCAGGAAGCGGCAATGGAGTCAGTAAAAATTGATTACCAGGAACAACAAAAAGATATTATTATCTCTATTCGTGATGTTTACAGAAGTATTAACAGTCAATGGGATCAAATTCAGATCGCTGAATTAAACCAGAAAAATGCTCAGTTAACATATGAAATTAATAATGAGCGATATAATAACGGTCAATTAACCGGTATGGATATGAATTTGCAGCAGCAACAGCTTTCGAATGCAAAAATATCGTATGCTCAGGCGCAAATCAATTATAAAATTGAATTATTAAATCTTAAAATTCAAACATTGTACGATTACGAAACAAATACACCAATATTGCCCAGAGAATTATATACAATAGATGAATAATACGAAACAAGAAATAAACCATTTAATTGAAACCAGTGCTGTTAAACAGGACGAATTTCAAATAAAAAAGATAAAAACAAACAATTTAAATACGATGAAAAATATTAGACTATTATTACTGTTAAGTGTTGTTGCAGCAGTTATTTCATGTAACAATCAAACTGTAACCCAGAGTACTGAACCAGCTTCTCCTGTTTCCGTTGAAAACATTTCATTACAAAGTATCAGGCAATATATTAATACTACCGGAACAGCTAAAGCTGCATCAGAAGTAACCTTGAGCACTGAAATGGCAGGTGAATATACAATTGCCACAAATCCGGCTACCGGAAGAACGTATAAAATAGGTGATAAAATTAGTAAAGGGCAAGTCATTGTTCATTTAGAGGATGATGAATATGTAAATAACATCGGGATTAACGCTGTGCAACTGAACTTGCAGATTTCGGAAGACGAGTATAACAATACAAAATCGCTTTTTGAAAAAGGTGGCGTTACAGAATATGAAGTAAGAAACGCTGAAATTTCAAAATTAAATGCGCAAAAGAGCTATCAGACAGCACAAAGCAATCTGGCTAAAATGGATGTAAAAGCCCCTTTCGACGGAGTAATTGTTGATCTTCCATATTATACTGTTGGAACAAACGTATCTTCAGGAACACAGGTTGCTACAATAATGAATTACAGTAAAATGTTTCTTGATATTAACCTGCCAGAGAAAAATATTCCTACAATTGCAATCGGACAGAAAGCACTAATTACAAGTTATACGCTAACTGAAGATACTTTATCAGGCGTTGTTACCGAATTGTCTCCAATGATTAGTACAGAAACCAGAACATTTAAAGGAACAATTCAGATCAGCAATCCGAATTTGAAATTGCGTCCGGGTATGTTTGTTAAAGCTGATATTATAACCGCTCAAAAAGACAGTACCATTGTAATTCCTAAAGATCTTATTTTATCGAATAACCGTGGTAGATATGTATTTGTGGTAGGCAATAATAATTCAGCAGAGCAGCGTAGAATTAGTATTGGTTTACAAAATGAAGACGATGTTGAAGTTATTGACGGCCTCTCTAAAAACGATGTTCTTGTAACCGAAGGTTTTGAAACTCTGCGTAACCGTTCGAAAATTACTATAGTACAATAAAGACTTCCCTGGGGATCTATATTAGAAAATTGATTAACATGAAGAAATTAACTGAATTTTCTATCAATTACCCGATAACCATTTTGATGGTAGTGCTGGGAGTTATTCTTTTAGGCTACATATCTTTTGATAAATTGGGAATTGATTTGTTTCCGGACTTAAACTCGCCAAGAATATTTGTCGAAATTCAGTCTGGTGAACGGCCACCAGAGGAAATGGAAAAACAATACGTTGAAAACATTGAGGCATTGGCAATTCGCCAGGCAGATGTTGTTCAGGTAACTTCTATTTCAAAAGTAGGTGCGGCACAAATAACTGTTGAGTATGCCTGGAACAAAGACATGGATGAAGCTTTTCTTGATTTGCAGAAAGCTTTGAATTCCATCAGTGGGCTGGACGATATGAAGATTACACAACACGATCCAAATACTACACCAGTAATGATTATCGGGTTAACTCATAATGAGGTAACTGATATGAACGAAATCCGAAAAGTCGCTGAAAATTATATTCGAAATGAATTGGTACGTCTTGAAGGTGTTGCTGAGGTTGAACTTTCCGGACAGGAGGAAAGCCAGCTTATTATTGAAACCAATCCATACCGGTTGGAGGCTCAAAATCTTTCTGTTGATGATATTTCTTCACGGATTGATGCATTTAACAGGAGTGTTTCAGGTGGGCGAATCAGTGAGTTGGGCATGCAATACATTGTAAAAGGTATTAGTTTGCTGCAAACAACAGAAGATTTTGAAAACTTAATTGTTGGATATAAAGCTGTTAGTACTGAAACTACTACTGGACAATCGACAGTTGGAATGGCACCTATTTATTTAAAGGATGTTGCCACTGTTCGAAAAGAAAATAAACTACCAACCAATATTATTCATATTAACGGAGAACGTTGTATTGGTTTGGCAATCTATAAAGAAACGCAGTACAATACAGTAAAAGCTGTAGATCAAATTAATAATGCTTTGGTTAGTATTGAAAAAGCATTGCCGGGTTATAAACTAACATTGGTATCAAACCAGGGTAAATTTATTAGCCAGGCCATTAAGGAAGTGCAAAATTCAGCATTGCTGGGTATATTACTTGCAGTCTTCATTTTATTTCTGTTCCTGAGACGAATCGGAACTACATTAATAGTTAGTGTTGCAATTCCAATCTCAATTATTGCCACATTTAATCTGATGTATTTCAATAACCTGACCATTAATATTATGACTTTGGGCGGTTTAGCACTTGGAGCAGGTATGCTTGTTGATAACGCGATTGTTGTTATGGAGAGTATCTTCCGAAATCATGAAAGCGGTATGAGTGTTAAGGATGCAGCAATAACCGGAACTGCGCAGGTTGGTGGGGCAATTACAGCCTCAACCTTAACAACAATCGTTGTATTCCTGCCAATTGTATATCTGCATGGTGCTTCGGGTGAGTTATTTAAAGATGAAGCCTGGACAGTGGCATTCTCATTATTGTCGTCATTGTTTGTAGCTATTTTCCTGATCCCGATGATGTATCACCGACTTTACCGAAATAAAAAGATTGTGGTAAAACATAAATCGGTAAAACTTGGCGGATATGCCCGTTTTCTTGAAAAAGTCTTGGTTGTAAAATGGCCTGTAATTATTGTAGCTACATTGCTTGTTGCAGGAGCTTATTTGCTAATACCGAGGATTGGTGCCGAATTTATGCCAAAAGCAGAAACCAATGAGTTTACCATTGATTTGAAATTGCAGGAAGGAACTGAATTGGAGAGAACAGATGCAACGGTGAAAAATATTGAGGCAATTATAAAAGAATACGTGGGTGATAATCTGAAATTAATTTATTCTCATGTTGGACCAACGTCAAGTATTCAGGGCGATGAAAATGCGGTTTTTCAGGGTGATAATACTGCACAGATTATGATCTCCCTGAACGAAGACTCACCAATTACTTCTAACATGGTAATTGAGACAATTGATAACATGACTTCAGGGATTGAAGGACTTGAAGTTAACTTCTCACAGGAACAAAGTGCTTTGCAAACTATATTAGGAACCAACGAAGCCCCTGTAGTTGTTGAGGTTCGTGGTGAAGAGATGGATGAAATTGAAAAGATTGTAAACGAGGTTAAACAACGAATGTTGGAAATGAATGAACTTTTTAACGTTCAAACTTCAATCGAAGATGGCGCTCCCGAAATTGAAATAAAAGTTGATCGGATGAGAGCCGGCGTTTATAATATTAACGTTTCAAATGTGGTTAGCCAGTTACAATCTCAATTGGAAGGTCAGGAAGCTGGTCAGTTGGAATCAAATGGAGAAATGGAGGATATTGTTATTAAGGTTCCTGAAAAAAGTTTATCTGAAATTAATGAAATGACGATTACTTCGGGCAATCAGGTATTCAGGCTTGATGAAATTGCTGATATTTCCTACAGTGTTTCACCTAAAGAGATATTCAGAAGAAATCAAACCCGAATTGGTAAGATTACTGCACAAATGGCAACCGGAGTAGCCTTGGATCAGGTTTCGAAAAAGATTGCACAGGAAACAGCAAATATTGAATTACGTCCTGATTACAGCATTAAAGTTACCGGCGAGGAAGAAAAAAGACAGGATTCAATGAAAAACCTTGGCTTTGCTTTGATATTGTCTGTAATTCTTGTTTACATGGTAATGGCATCGCAATTTGAGTCTTTGGTACACCCATTCACAATTCTTCTAACTATTCCGCTTGCAGTTGTTGGAAGTATAATTACATTCCTTATAATGGGTAAAACCTTTAACATCATGGCACTCATCGGAATAATTATGTTGGCAGGTATTGCCGTTAATAACTCAATTATTCTGGTTGACAGGATAAATCAGTTGATACGCGATGGAATGGATAGAAAAGATGCAATTCTGCAAGCTGCGCAACAGCGAATCAGGCCAATAATAATGACAAGTTTAACTACCATTTTAGCCCTTTTACCATTAACGATAGGATTTGGAGAGAGTGCTTCGTTGCGTTCTCCGATGGCTCTTGCAGTTATTGGCGGGTTAATAACCTCAACATTAATGACACTTATTGTAATTCCTTGTGTTTACGATGTTTTGGACAGATTTAAAGATGTATTTGTTAAAAGGAAAAAAACAGTGGTAGTTCAATAATAATAAAAGAATTTTCAAAGGATGAAATTCATCATAAATAGAAAAGTACTCATCAGTATGTTGTTCATCGGGCTTACCTTACTTGGGTATGTCTCGTACAAACAACTTCCTGTTGAGTTAATGCCAAATGCTGAGCTTCCTACACTAAGTGTTTCTATTAGTTCGAGGAATGAAGTTGACCCGAACTTTATGGAGAAACAGGCAGTGATTCCTATTGAAGGAGCCATTGGAACAATGGAAGGAATTGAAAGCATGGAAACTTCTGTGAATAGTAGGTCTGCTTCTATTCAGGTTAATTTTAA